>NZ_JAUOQM010000001.1:0-941 GCF_030547685.1 Gilvimarinus sp. 2_MG-2023
ATATTTTGATATAGGTTTGGTTTTAGTCTAGTATAGCGGCCATGACTCAATCAGCCACTGCTCCGGCAGCCAACGACACTCCCGCCGCCGAGACCGACACCTCGGCCAGCGACACTCTCGCCAGCTTACTGAAAGCGGCGGGCGACCCGCTGCGCTTGCAAATTCTAGCCATTTTGGCGCAGAACTCTTACGGCGTCTCCGAACTGGCCCGTATTTTTGATGTGCGCCAATCCGGCATGAGCCACCATTTAAAGCTGCTAACCGCCGCCGGGCTCACCACCTCGCGCCGCGAGGGCAACTCAATTTACTATCGGCGCACGATGGTTTTACCGGACCATCCACTGGCCGATTTGCAGCAGGCCCTGTTCCACAGTGTGGACCAACTGGCGACCGAGCCGGCCATCGACGCCCAGTGCCGCGCTATCGGCGACGAGCGCGCCCAGGCCTCCAAGCAGTTTTTCGCCGATAACGCGCACAAATTTCGCGCCCAACAAGACCTTATTGCCAGTTACCCAGTGTACGGTGAGCAGGTTGCGCAATTGTTAAGTAACACCCCTTTTAAAAGCCGGCACCTGGCGCTGGAAGTCGGCCCCGGCCAGGGCGAGTTTTTGCCAGCGCTGGCCAAACGCTTCTCCCATGTAGTAGCGCTCGACAGCGCCGATGCCATGTTGGAGCACTCGCGCGAGGCGGCCACCCAAGCCCGGCTGAGCAACGTGGAGTTTATTCACGGCGATACCAGCAGTTTGGCACAACACCGGGTACTGGCCGACGGCATTGTGATGAATATGGTGCTACACCACACACCATCGCCGGCGGATATTTTTAAAGACCTGAGCGCCGCGCTGACACCGGGCGGCGCCCTGATCGTCACCGAGCTGTGCCGCCACGAACAGGACTGGGCGCGGGAAAATTGCGGCGACCTGTGGCAGGGCTTTGAGCCC
>NZ_JAUOQM010000001.1:978-2353 GCF_030547685.1 Gilvimarinus sp. 2_MG-2023
CCGACCTTACCCAGTGGGCGGAGGACGCCGGCCTGGAAGACGGCCAAAGCATGTACATTGCCCTGCGCAATGGCTTTCAGGTGCAGCTGCGACAATTTTTTAAACGAGTTTAATTTTTCGATTTTAATGAACAGGAGCCAATCGACTATGGCCGAATACGCCCTTTTTACTTCCGAGTCGGTCTCGGAAGGTCACCCAGACAAACTGGCCGATCAGATTTCCGACGCCGTACTGGACGCCATTCTGACCGATGACCCGGAAGCCCGCGTCGCGGTAGAAACTCTGGTAAAAACCGGCATGGCCGTGGTTGCCGGCGAGGTTCGCACCTCGACCTATGTCGATCTGGAAGATTTAATTCGTCAGGTCATTCTCGACATTGGCTATAACAGCTCCGATGTTGGGTTTGATGGCGCCTCCTGCGCCGTGCTCAACGCCATTGGTAAACAATCGGCCGACATTGCCGTGGGCGTGGATGAAGCCGAGCAAAAAGATCAAGGTGCCGGCGATCAGGGCCTGATGTTTGGTTACGCCTCCAACGAAACCGACGTACTTATGCCAGCCCCCATTTACTACTCGCACCGCTTGGTAGAAAAACAGGCCGAGTTGCGCAAAAACGGCAAGCTCGACTGGCTGCGCCCCGACGCCAAAAGCCAGGTAACCTTGCGCTACGAAAACGGCCAGCCGGTTGCCATTGATGCGGTGGTACTCTCGACTCAGCACGATCCGGGCATTGCTCTAAAAGATTTGCAAGAGGCGGTACGCGAAGAAATCATTAAGCCGGTACTGCCCGCCGAATGGTTGCACGACGACACTTTGTATCACATTAACCCCACCGGCCAATTTATTATCGGCGGCCCGGTAGGCGACTGCGGCCTGACCGGCCGCAAGATTATTGTCGACACCTACGGCGGCATGGCCCGCCACGGCGGCGGCGCCTTCTCGGGTAAAGACCCCTCCAAGGTTGACCGCTCGGCGGCCTACGCCGGCCGCTATGTCGCCAAGAATATCGTCGCCGCCGGCCTGGCCGACCGCTGCGAAATTCAGGTGTCTTACGCCATTGGTGTGGCCGAGCCCACCTCGATTTCGATCAACACCTTCGGCACCGGCAAGCTGGCCGACCACGAGATTGAAAACCTGGTTCGCGAACACTTCGACCTGCGCCCCAAAGGCCTGATCGCCATGCTCGACCTCAAGCGCCCCATTTACCGCGCCACCGCCGCCTACGGCCACTTCGGCCGCGAACTGCCGGAATTCACCTGGGAAAAAACCGATAAAGTAGAGGCGTTGAAGAAGGCACTTTAAATAAAATGGCGGAGGTCTGAGGTCTGAGGTCTGAGGTCTGAGGTCTGAGGTCTGAGGTCTGAGGTCTGAGGCC
>NZ_JAUOQM010000005.1:0-10759 GCF_030547685.1 Gilvimarinus sp. 2_MG-2023
ATTGTGTTGCGCTGGCGCCTAGCGGTGTCAAGCATTGTCGCCATTCATCTTCATACACCGTGACAATAAAAAGGGCGACCCCGGTAAGGAGCCGCCCTTCTATAGCATTCCGCATTCCGCATTCCGCGTTATGCGTTCCACCCCACCGCGTCCGACGTCAGACTTCCGACCTCAGACGCGCGCAGCGTACATCAGCCATAAACCGGAAACTTGGCACAAACGTCCAACACTTTCTGTTTCACGGTGGCGATGGCTTCTGAGGCGTCGCCTTTTTCCAGACCGTCCAGCACGTCACACATCCAGTGCGCCAGGTCGGTACACTCGCTCTCGCCAAAGCCGCGAGTGGTGATGGCTGGGGTGCCAACACGCAGGCCAGAGGTCACAAACGGTGAGCGAGGGTCGTTGGGTACGGCGTTTTTGTTAACGGTGATATTCGCTTCGCCCAATGCGGCATCGGCGTCTTTGCCCGAGTACTCTTTGCCAATCAGGCTCACTAGCATCAGGTGGTTTTCAGTACCGCCGGAGACCACATCGAGGCCGCGCTCCAAAAACACCTTGGCCATGGCCTTGGCGTTTTTCACCACTTGCTGCTGATAGGTTTTATAGTCGTCACTCATGGCTTCTTTAAAGCTGATGGCCTTAGCGGCAATCACGTGCATCAAAGGACCACCCTGACCACCGGGGAATACCGCAGAGTTGAGTTTCTTTTCGATTGCCTCATCGGCTTTGGCCAGAATAATACCGCCGCGAGGACCGCGCAGGGTTTTATGGGTGGTGGAGGTTACCACGTGAGCGTGTGGTACAGGGTTGGGGTAAACACCCGCAGCGACTAAACCTGCCACGTGAGCCATATCAACCAGTAAGTAAGCACCTACTTTATCGGCGATTTCACGAAATCTTGCCCAGTCCATCACCTGTGAATAGGCCGAAAAGCCAGCCACAATCATGGTGGGCTTGTGCTCTAGCGCAAGGCTTTCAACCTCGTCCATATCCACCAGACCGGTGTCTGGGTTCAGGCCGTACTGTACGGCATTGTAGGTTTTGCCGGAGAAGTTAGGCTTGGCCCCGTGGGTCAGGTGGCCACCGGCGTCCAGGCTCATACCCAAAATGGTATCGCCGGGCTTGCACAGCGCTTGGTACACTGCACCGTTGGCCTGTGAGCCCGAGTGCGGCTGTACGTTGGCGTAATCGGCACCGAACAGCTCGCAGGCGCGCTCAATAGCCAGCTGTTCACTCTTATCGACATACTCACAACCGCCGTAGTAACGCTTACCCGGGTAGCCTTCGGCGTACTTGTTGGTAAGCTTGGTGCCCTGCGCCGCCATGACCATGGGGCTGGTGTAGTTTTCCGAGGCAATCAGTTCGATGTGCTCTTCCTGACGACGGCTTTCATTTTCGATTGAGGCCCAAACTTCCGGGTCAAACGAGGCGATTGTTTGGTCTTTATCAAACATGGGCAATTCCTAAACTAACGGGCAGCGCGCCGGCACTGCCGGGTTAATGAGTAAGGGTGGAAAAAGGAAAGGCGCGATTGTACACCAATCGACCAGCCTTGTGCATCTATTACGTCGAGCCATATGGACACGCCAAACGGCGACTAAGTTAAGAGGCTAACAGCCAACGATAAATCCACTACCGCTGCAATCACCGCGCGCATAAGCTTGCAAGTTTTGCCGCGTCACACGGGCAATTTCTGCCAGCGCCTCGCGGGTAAAAAATGCTTGATGGCCGGTAATCACCACGTTGGGGAAGGTAAGCAGGCGGGCAAATACATCGTCTTGTAAAATCCCGTCGGACAGATCATTAAAAAACAGGTCCGCCTCCTCTTCGTAGACATCGAGCCCCAAGTAGCCTATGCGGCCGCTTTTCAGTGCGGCGATAACCGCACGGGTATCAATCAGGCCGCCGCGACTGGTATTGATTAGCATCACCCCCGGCTTCATCTGCGCTAGGGTGTCGGCATTGACCAGATGATGGGTGGCTTCAAGTAAGGGGCAGTGCAGAGACACGATATCCGACTCGGCCCACAAGCGCTCGATACTCACAGCCTCTGCCAGCACTGCCATGGCGGCGCTTGGCGCCGGATCATACACCAGCGTACGACAACCAAAGCCATTCATAATGCGGGCAAACGCCTGGCCGATTTTACCACCGCCAATAATGCCTGCGGTTTTGCCATGCAAATCAAAGCCGAGCAGACCATCCAACGAGTAGTCCTGTTCGCGCACTCGCGCGTAAGCCCGGCGAATATGGCGATTAAGGTCCAGCACCAGCGCCGCGGCGTGCTCGGCAACCGCGTAAGGCGAGTATTCTGGCACGCGACACACAGCAATACCGAGGCGCCGGGCAGCGGCGATATCAACATTGTTAAACCCGGCGCAACGCATGGCGACTAACCCTACCCCCCGCTCAGACAATTGCTCCAATACCGCCACATTGACGACATCGTTAACAAAACAACAGACCGCATCAAAACCTGCAGCCAGGGGCGCACTCTGTTCGTTTAGGTGCGCGTCAAAGAAGGTCAGCTGCCAATCGGCGAAGTGATCAAGATAAAGACGGTCGTAACCTTTGGCATTAAAAACAGCGAGGCGCATTATTCATCGATATTGGGGTTAACAGCGAAAAACGAGATGCTCATAGGGTAGTTCTGAATAACGCCGTCTTTGGCGCGAACCGCCCCGATAACGGCAAAGATAATTGATATCACGGCCAGTATCACGGTCATAAAGATACCAATCACCACAAACCACAGCATAAAACAGATTATATGATAGATAAATGAGCTGATAATCCAGTTAAAAACTACCTTACCTTGCTCATTAATGTACGGATCGTCCCGGCGAATAAGCCACAACACCAGCGGCGCAACCCAACCACACATAGGGAGCAAATAACCGCACAACTGAGCAAAATGCATCAGCATGCTGTAAGTGCGATTATCCATATCCATCGTTGGAGCAGCACTGGCGCCGCCACCGAGCGCCTTGGCCTTAGCTTCGTCATACTCTTGCTGGGTAATCATGCCTTTTTCTTTTAGTTCGTTCAGCTTTTCAATTTTTTCCAAATCCATGACCTTGCTCCGGCATATTAGTGGCTGTCATTAACGGTGGGTCAGTAAGCGTAAATATTTGCGCACAGGTTCTGCAAATTTATCGTACTGCTTCCCCAAAAGGGAGTTAAGCTCATCTTCTGTCACAAAGCCAATGCTTTCCCGATGGGCGTTTTTCGCTAAGCGCAGCGTTTCTTGGTAATCCAACACGCCATCTAGATTTTGATAATCCACCCAGTCGGCCTGTTCGGTCTGCAACCGCTCCTGATGCGCGGCAACCAACTCTGGAAGTTTGGTGTTAGGCGCCATATTGAGCGCGTCTATATTGCGTGGCAAATCGGTAAAAGGGCTGACGGAACCGCTATTACTGGTTATCAGGAAGTGTCCCGCGGTGGTGACGCTTTCCAACTGAACAAAATGATGCGGTTTCCACTGGCGCAACAACACCATAATCAGCCACACCCATAGCGCCGGCTTTAACGGCGAAAAACGCGCAGCTGCCGCGCAAATAGAGGAATCCTCCGAGAGAAAAATACGCACCAGCGCGCGCTTGCCCAGCATGGGGCGAGCACCGACCGGCTCAAAATCCCCCAGCGAGGTAAAACCTTGCGCCGTCAGTGCTTTTTCGACTTTATCGCAAAAGGCGCGCTCGGAGCGGGGAAATTCACAGGCATCGACTGGCTGATAATCGGAGTTGGGCTCGCGTGCCTGCTTAATAATGTCTTGCGCCACACTGAGGGCCAGCGCTTCGTCGGGGTCATCACTGACCGTCTCGAGTAACTCCACTATGTTGCCGTTGTTGTCGGTGTACTGATCGGCCAGAGTATCCATCAGGTTATTGCTCATGTAATCAACCATGCTCAACTCGCCGTTATCCGCTGAGGGCATGCCTTCGCGCAGCGAATTGGCAAAAGCTTCGCGCCCATTGCGGCCACCGTTTAAACAGCCGTCGCGTTCCTGGATTAAAAATTCACGAAAATCTTCACCTTCGGTATCAAGGTGTCGCAACGCTTGATCATAATCGACAATGGCGGCATCAAAATCGAGCAATAGCTTATGAAAACCTGCGCGCTTAAAATACAAATGCCAATCGTCAACCTGATGATTTATAGCCCGAGTTATATCTGCCGCCGCTTTTTGCAAAGGTACCACCGCAAGCGCCGAAAAACCGAGTGCGTCTTTGACTTGGGCCTCACCGTTTTTGGGCTCCAGCGCAAGCGTACGATATAATTCAGCGCGCTCAATTAATAAGTCGTGAGTGTGCTCTGGGTGTGCGGCTATTAACACTTCGAGCTGATCATGCATAGCTTCGCGATTGCCCTGGCGGGAGTACACAAACGCTTTCAAGCGCGATAACTCATAGTGCTCTGGCAAAGCAGCGCTGGCTTTGTTCAGCACCTTTAAAGCTTGCTCGCTGTCTTTTTGGTCGAGATAAAAGTGCACCAAACGCCCCCAAAGCTCTGCCTCTTGCGGCTGACGCTTAATAGCTCGCAAAATGACCGTTTGGGTTTGATCGTGAAGTTCCAGCTCAGCCAAGGCATCCAGTACAAGGTAAACCACCTCAAGGTTGTCTTCATCGGCTTTATACAGGGGGCTTAGTCGCTTTAATGCGGCTTTGGCTTTACCGTTTTCCAACAGTTCGCAAACACGAGCTATTTGCGCGGAATGTTCGTAAGCATTCATAAGTGTGCCTTACTCATACGTTTTTTGTTATTAGGGAGTCCCTGATAAAGCCTTCCGTTGTCTCTGCGCGAGCCCAAACGTTCACTGCGCAAGGTGCTCTTCGCAGGTAATGGCCATAGTCCTTGGCAAGAAGGGCAACACAGCGGGTGGACGTTTGGGCCGCACCCTTCGGGGCTTGCAGAGACTCTTTAGTTATTGATCTGTTTAATGACCCATTAACCAAGCGCTTGGTGAATATAATACCGACATTTGCCGCTAAAAAGCAGATCTTGCGCAAGAAAAATACAATCGAGAAAGTTGTTACGCCTGTGTGCGCTTTTGGCCGAAGACTATTTGCTCCAGGCGACTGTCAAAACCGGGCTCGGCATCGTAAAAGTCAATATTGCCGGCCATGATCTGCTGCATTAACTCTTCGCGCCGCCACTCATTGACTTTGCGCTGGTACTGATCGAAGAATATATATTTCCCCGTAGAAGGAATAATCATAGCCAAGGTACAGCGCTCGGTATGATTGTCGCTGTCGGTAATATCGGCCGACATGCCTGTTACCAGTGTTTCAATGCGAGCTGCCGCGGCTTGTTCACGCTGCGCCTGCAGGGCTTGGCGAGCCTCAAGCTCGGCCTGTTCACGCTCTACTTTTAAACGATGTAGACGGGCCTTCTCTTCTGCCAGTGCCTGCTCGCGTGCGGCCTTATTGGCCTGCTGCCGAGCGGCCTTGGCGCGTTCACGTTCGGCGCGCTCACGGGCCAGTTGCGCTTCGCGCTGCTGTTTTATTTTTTCTTGCTGTTGCCATTTCACCTTGGCCTCGGCATGGCAGTACTCCAGCCGAGCTACAGCTTTGTTCATGGCAGTGCTAAAGACTTTAATATTGGCCATGGGTTCGGCATCGCGCCGATCTAAAGCCTCAAGGAAACTGCCGACGGACATTTGCACCACTTTATGTCCTAAGCGATTGACGAAAATCAGCTCATCACTCACCGGCGATTGCAATAAATACTGACAGCGTACATCCCCTTCATTGGCATTGGTAAAACGCAACCAATCGCCACAGTTTAGCCGGTGCTGCTCCTGGTCTCGGCGGTGAGAGCGCAAACGCGCGGCGGGGTTTTCCCTCGCCATGGGCGGTGCGATGTCAGCATCCGGCAACGCCCCCGCCAACAGTTGATCCACTCCGTCTAGCACATCGCTCATAAAGTGGTGGTAAGTTTGTAGCTCACAGGTTTCAGGAGGTTTTGTTGATTGCAATCGTGCGCCCAGTGCAGGAGCCTGGCGGTGCAGTTGCACTTGCTCCTCAGCTGACTTATTGGGCTCAAACATCTTACAAAGTGACTGCAATAAATCGCACCAAAGTTCCCACTCTTGATGGCGATCATTAATCAAATAAAATTGTAAGGCCGGCCCCATGGTGTGGCGAATATAGGTGAATACGCTATCGGGCAAGCGGCTGCCAGCCAACCATTGGTTCAGTGTCTCGTCTACTTGCCGCTTAGCTTTTTGGACCTTTAATTGGCCGAGTTCAGTATCACGAATGCGCGCCGCTACGCGCCCCGCGCGCTCCAAGTCGCGATCAGCCTGCTGATTGAAATCCTCGATGGCCTGAAGACAAACGGCAGGGTCTTGACCGCTGAGCATTTGCAAGGTGTGATCACATTGGGCCAGAAATTTATTCGCCGCACTACCCAGCCCCGGGTACCAACTATGCAGATGAAAAAAGAAGGTATCCCAGGCGATAAACCAGCGTTTTTCGCTCACATGACTAAAGGCTGCATCCTCTGCAATCAACTCAATTAAGATACGCTGCACTCGCTGAAGGCGTTCGGCCAACTCCAAGTCACAACGAAGATTATCGCCGATGCCACGCGCCAGCCATAAGCCGACCAACCAAATGGGGTCTGCCCCTGGGGCTTGCTGGTGGAAGTGATCAAGGGACAGTCGAGGAGTCGCCAGAAGCTGCGCTTGCAGTTCGACGCTAAGTGGATCGCGTGCTGCAACCCAGAGCTGTAAATCCGACAAGCATGCCGCAAGCGTTAACTGTTTGTCTTGCGAATGCTCCATATGGCTTGAGGCCCCCTAGATGATGTAACTACACGGATGGGGTAACCTAGCAAGGCACCCAGTGCATTACATTAGCATAATACAAAGGGCGCCAAACCAATAGGGTGAAATTAATACACCCTGACTAAGAATAAAACTCAGTGGTCGTGGTCGTGGTCTTCTTCACCATAGCCGACCCAAACACCGCCTGCAGGCACAAAATCTAATTCCCAGTGCGCATCGAGCTCAAGTGCTTCGACATCGACCGGAATCACTTCTGACTCACCGGGGTTTAACACATAAATATGGTGGCCATCGGGCTCGGCGATAAAGCTCAAGCTTTGCCCCTCTGCCAAAACAGATGCATCGGTTACGGCCAATTCACCGTGGACAGACCAGTCGGCCGTATCCAGCACCACCAAATTACCATCGGCTAACAGTGCGGCGAAAAACTCACCATCGGCAACAAAATCGCTAGCGACCACTGCAACGTCTGACTGCCAAGCCAGTGACTGCAAAGTTGCCTCGTGCGGATCAACCAAGACCAAAGAGCCCGAGGCGATGCCAATAACATCGTGAACCTCTTCGTGTGCACGCAGGCTGCCCACTCGGACATCGGCGGCCAACACGTCACCGTGGGTGATTTTTGCCACCTCAAAACCATCGTGCTCTTCAATCACCAGCACACCGTCACCACAGGCAAAGAATACATGGTCTTCGTTTTGCGCACTGCCGTGCAGGGCTGGACACGGCTCATCAAAGATGGCTTCCAGTTCGTACTTGGTATCGTGCAAGTGGTAGACGCTCACCCGATCCGGCAGAGTTGAGGCTGCATCGGCATCGCGCTCAGTGGTGTAGAGATGCTCGCCACGCACCTGTGCCGCACCGTGCATATGGGTGGCAAAGCTCAAGGTGTTGGCAAGGCCATTATCCGCCACGGTGTGGGCATCGAAAGTGGCCACGCCTGCAACATCACTGGTGTCGCCGTTGCCATCGTAAAATACCGCGACCTGTTCTTCATCAAAGGTGTAGTGAGTTGGTTTTACGCCATCCAGATGGAAATCCAAAATGGCTGGGGCCTCAGCGTAGGGGTGATCGTGATCACCGTGGTCTTCCTCCCACACACCACCGTCGACAAAGCTGACCCAGTTATCGTCGCGGTGAATAAATGCCGCATAGCGATAACCCGGTACGGGGTAGGCGTAACCAATAGACGCAGGCAAGGTGAGCTCGGTCACCTCATCGCCATCGCCCGCCTCAAAAACATGAACCGTATCGGTGCCTGCCTCTATCAACAGTAAACGCGCATCACTGACTTCATCCTCGTGATCATGCTCATCTTCTTCATGATCGTGTTCATCTTCTTCGTGATCGTGATCTTCGTGACCGGGCTCTGCCACGTCTTGCGCATAGATATTAGTTTCGCTGCCGCCGCAGGCGCTCAGCAATAGCGCCAAAATAGCGGCCGACAGTGGCTTTACATTTTTTTCAAATAACATTTCCAATCTCCTTAAAAGCTTACGCGAATGCCGGCCGATGCCGAACGCGCTGCGCGTGGCGCAATATCTTTAATAAATGACGAGTGAACGCGAGCGGTTTCGTTAAGTAAGTTGTCGCCACGCAAGAATAATTTGGCCCCATCCAACACCGGCAAGGTGTAGCTCACCTCAACATCGAGCCAGGTGTAGGCATCGGTGCTGGTTTCGAGCTCAGCGGTTTCATCCGCTTTGAAATAATGGGTGGCACTGGCACTCATTAGCCAAGATCCGCTTGCATATTCCGCCTGTAAACCAAGTCGCATGGGTGGAATGCGCGGTAAGTTACCGCCGTCACGCAAGGTGGCGCGAATGTAATCGGCCGACAGACGCAAGATTAAGGGATCTGCCACCTGCCAGTGCACCTCCCCTTCTAGACCATAAAGCTCAGTATCGGCCGAGGTGAATTGATACACCGGCAAGAGTTCATCTTCGCCCTCGTGTTCATCCTCAGCGTGATCATGTTCATCTTCCGCATGGTCATGCTCGTCTTCGGCGTGGTCATGATCGTGGCCACTTTCTTCGAACAAACCAGTGGCTCGCTCGTAGTAGAAGTTATCGATCTGATTATAAAAAGCGCCCACTACAAAACCGATATTGCCAGAGAATTTTCGCAATGAAATATCGATGTTATTAGCCGTTTCCAGCTCCAGTGGCTGCTCGGAGAAGTTAACAACCCAGTCGCCTTCATCGTTAGCCAGGATGTCAAACAGTGCACCGACCTCGTAGGTCCCGGCGCCGATATGCGGACCAAACGATAAAGATTCGGCGGTAGAGGGGGCGCGCTGCGAATGCGATACCGACAGGCCGAGGTTATAACCTTCGGCAAAATCCCAAACGGTTCCGACCGACACACTGTAAGGCGTAAACTCATGGTCCGAGCGGTAAACACCGCGCTCACCTTCGCCGTCAAGCAAAACATCCGTGGCGTCAATTTGGATTAACTCTAGACGACCGCCAATTTGCAGTAACCAGTCCCCAAAGTGTCTCTCTTCCATCACAGCCGCGGCGATAGACTCGGTCGTCGCTGGTGGCGCAAAGGCTTCTTCACCTCTGGCCCAACTCTCTTCGCGCTTACCGTGCAAACTGAAGGCACCGCGCCACTCTGCTAAGGGCTGGTGATATAAATCTAAACGCGCTTCGTGTAACTCGGTTGAGAAAATGGTGCCTATAGCATCACCCTCAACTTCCTGGTGCTGATAATCGGTATAACCGTAGCGAAAACGCGCCTCGGACACCAGCGAGTGATCAAAGCTGTATTCGCTAACCAATTGCACACGATCCTGCTCCAAGTCCGCCTGCACTGAAATACCGTCATGACTGTGGCCGGGAATACCGTAAGTGCGCTCCAGGCGGCCCACACTGATGCCGGTAAAACCACTGTCACTGATATAGCTGCCGCCAATGGTGGCGCCCTGGCTGTCGTAGGCGGAATTTTCTAATACGCCATAGGCTGCATCGGCATCGGGGTTCGCCTCTGCAAACTCAGGCACCTCCAGATCATCCGCATCGCGCCAAAAACCATCGACATGAAACGCAAAGTCACCGGCAGCGACATTGGCGCTACCTTGCACGACCGGCTCACTGTTGGCACCGTTGTATTCCAGTTGGAACTGACCAAAGGTGTCAAGGTCTTGCGGAATACGATCATCCACCACATTGACAACACCACCTATGGCACCGTTGCCGTAAAACAAGGTGGCCGGTCCACGCAGAATTTCAACCTGGCGGGCGGTTGTCGCCTCGCCAGTAACCGCGTGATCGGGGCCAGAGCGCGACACGTCGCCAACATCCAACCCATTTTGCGCCACTAATACGCGCGGCCCAGATAAACCACGAATAATGGGTGTACTGGCTACCGGGCCGTAATAACTGGAGTGAACCCCAATTTGCTTACCCAAGGTGTCGCCTAGAGTGGCCGCTTGCTGATCGCGCAGCGACTCGCCACTTAACACTGTCACTGGGGTCGCCGACTCTAATTGCGAAACATGCCAAGGCAAACCGGTAACGTCGATCACCTCCATCACAGTCTCATCCAGTGTGATGGTGAGCGATGTATCTCCACCGTGAACATGCGCGTTTTTGTGCATAAAACGCGGAGCGCGTACATGCAGCTCTACGTCATCACTGGACAATTCTTCCAGAGCAAATTCCCCGGTACTATTGGTCTGCGTACTGGTACGCGTTCCTACCACCTGCACCGTTGCGCCACTAATCGGCTGACCAACTTCATCAAGCACCACACCCCGAATAGTATCGGCACTGGCCCAGGCAGGCAGCACCAAGCAACCCAGGGTCAACAAAGACCGTTTCAACACATACACCCCCAATGGCGAATCATTTCCCGCGGGCAAAGCAATACGCCCTACCCCTAATTGCAAAATGTTATAACATAACACTTGGGATTTGCAACAATATAACGTTTTGCGGGTAAAATGAATGCTGAATGCTGAAT
>NZ_JAUOQM010000005.1:11094-15398 GCF_030547685.1 Gilvimarinus sp. 2_MG-2023
TGCGTTCTGCGTTCTGCGTTAAGCACTATGCTCTATGCGCTTTACCCAACAACCCCGTAACCAACAGGATCTCCATGACCTCTTCTATACCCACCAACATCATCACCGGCTTTCTCGGTGTCGGCAAAACAACGGTGATCAAGCATTTATTGGCCCACAAGCCCGAACAGGAAAATTGGGCTGTTTTGGTGAACGAATTTGGCGAGGTAGGCATAGACGGTGCTCTGCTGCGAGAAGACGGCACCATGGTCAAAGAAATCCCCGGCGGCTGTATGTGTTGCACGGCAGGGTTGCCCATGCAGGTGGGGTTAACGCAATTGTTGCGCACGCAAAAGTTTGACCGCCTGCTGATTGAACCCACGGGGCTGGGCCACCCATTGGAGGTCATTCAAACGCTTCTGAATAGTTTTCAGGGCGTACTTGAACTCAAGGCCTGTTTGACACTGATCGACCCCAGGCATTTTTCCAGCGAGCGCCACGTAAGCAACGAGATATTTCGCCAACAGCTCGACGTCGCGGATGTGATCGTCGCCAGCAAAACCGATTTGGCAAGCGAGAGCGATTTACAGGCCATGAACAAACAGCTCAAGACTTGGCAGTTAGACGAGCGCCCGGTCACCCAAGCTGAACAGGGCAAGCTGTCTGCGCACTGGCTCAATTTGCCTTACAACCAACATATCCCACTGCCCAGTCACGCCCATCATCATGGCGGTGACTACCCCGCAGCAACGCTTGCGACTCCAAGCGAAGAGCAGCCCATTACTGAGAAACACAATCAAGGCCAAGGCTATTTCAGTTGCGGCTGGGCGATACACCCGGCTCAAGTATTTTCCCTTACTCCAACTTTCAGCTGGATTAACGGTCTCGGCTGCGACCGACTTAAAGCGGTACTGATTACCGACCAAGGTATTATTGCCCTCAACCTGGCCGACGGCGTTGTGAAAATGCTGGAGCTAGATGAATGCGAAGACAGCCGGCTAGAGATTATTCACCATCAACCGCTGGACTGGGCCAAGCTTGGGGCGCAAATGCGCGAGTGCTTAATTGAATAACTGACCTCCAGAGTGTGGGCCGGACTATCGCAATGCGCCGGCCCGAAAGGATCACCCGTGGCCGCCCCGCCTTCATTAAACGGTAGGCCTATTGGCAAGACACCCCCTCCCTCGCAATCTCGCTTTAAACACATTGGTCACGACATCGGCCAGTCGACACGAATCATCTGCCTATTGACCGATTCAATGACCTGCCGTATTGTTATGTTATAACATTCCAATTGAAGCGTAAGATCATGAAAGACGAAACCGCCGCCCTGTGCTCAGGGCTATGCCTTATTCACTGTATCGCCACCCCGATTTTGCTATCCATGAGCGGGCTGGGTTTGATCGGCAGCCTATTTGCCTCCGAGTGGGTGCATGTCGCACTTTTTGCCCCCATCGCCCTGCTGGCACTCACCAGCCTGCCCAGCGGTTGGAAGCGTCATCAGCGCTGGCTGCCCAGTGTCGCCGGTTTTACCGGTCTACTGCTATTGGCCGCCGCCATGATGGCACCCCACGAGGCCGAGGCCGCGCTCTCCATTGGTGGAGGCCTGCTATTAATAGGTGGCCACCTCAGCAACCGTTTTCACTGCCGCCGCACTGCCCTGAATGAGGGCGCCGCATGTTAACCGAACAGCAGCTGCGCCAGGCGCCAGCGGCCGATTACATGAATGACGCCCAACAAGATTTTTTTAAAAATTATTTATTAAACCTAAAACAACAGACTCAGGAACATATCGAAACGATTAAGCAACAACTGGCCCACCCACCCGAATGTAACGACGAGGCGGACCGAGCTCAACTGGAAGACGATATGGCCATAAAACTCAGACTGGCCGACCGGGAATACCGCCTGCTACGCAAAATCGACAGTTCCCTGCGCCGCCTGCAAACCGGTGAGTACGGCTACTGTCAGGAAACAGGCGAGCCCATTGGCATTGAGCGTTTGTTAATAAGACCGACCGCAGAGTTCGGCACTGATATTAAAGTGATTAGTGAACAAAAAGAGAAATTTTATGCAAACTAAAGCGGCAAAATTACCCGTCACAGTACTATCTGGTTTTTTGGGAGCCGGAAAAACCACGGTGTTGAATCATATTCTGCACAATCGTGACAATCGCCGGGTAGCGGTTATTGTGAACGATATGAGTGAGGTCAATATCGACGCCGACGCGGTTAAAAATGATGTCTCCTTAAATCGCAGTGAAGAAAAATTGGTAGAAATGAGCAACGGCTGTATTTGCTGCACCTTGCGCGAAGACCTATTACTGGAAGTTCGCGCGCTGGCCGAATCCGGTAAATTCGACTACTTATTGATTGAGTCCACCGGCATTTCCGAGCCCTTACCGGTGGCCGAGACCTTTACGTTTGCCGATGAAGACGGCACTAGCCTATCTGATATCGCTCAACTGGACACCATGGTCACCGTGGTCGATGCGGTTAATTTTATGGCGGAGTACCAAGCGGCCAAAGATCTGTCAGACACCGATGAAAGCCTGGGGGATGAAGACGAGCGCAGTGTGACTGACTTACTGGTAGAGCAAGTCGAATTTGCCGATATCATTTTAATCAGCAAAACCGATTTGGTCGATGACGAGCACTTACAAGCTCTAACCGGTTTATTGCGCGGATTGAATCACGACGCGCAACTGGTGCCCATCCAAAACGGGGAAGTGCCACTCAACAAAGTGCTCGGCACCGGCCTGTTCGATTTTTCCCGCGCACAACAATCGCCTTTATGGTTAAAAGAAATGCGCGGCGAACACACACCGGAAACCGAAGAGTACGGCATCACCAGTTTTGTCTATCAAGCACGCCGCCCGTTTCACCCCGGAAAGTTCTTTCGCTTTATTCAAAACCCTGCCAGACAAGGCAAACTGATTCGCTCTAAGGGTTACTTTTGGCTCGCCTCGCGCCCCGAATTTGCCGGACAGTGGAGCCAGGCAGGCGGCATTGCACGCCATGGCGGTGCCGGCATGTTTTGGCACGCCGTACCTAAACAACACTGGCCGAGCGACGAAGAAACCTTAATGTTTATTCGCGGTAAGTGGCAGGAGCCTTTTGGCGACATGCGCCAAGAATTAGTGTTTATTGGACAGGGGCTGAATCAAACCGCTATTACCGAAGACTTGAATGCGTGTTTACTGAGTGACGACGAGCTGCTGGCAGGCAAAAGCCACTGGCAAACACTGGATGATCCCTTCCCCAGCTGGAGCAACGCCCAATGACATCCGCGCTGCAAGCCTCAGTACCCGACCAGCCCCGTTTATGCGTAGGCGATACGCCAGAGGTCTTAACGAGCTTATACAATAACGGCACCAACCTGAGCATCTGGCAGCGACAACTGCCCGAACCTGTTGAGCAATACAGTGCTTTTTTATTGTCGCATTATCCGCACAACACCGAAGTGCGCTTATCCGCCAGCGCCCAAGCGATGGCGCAAGCACTGGCTGAACGTTTGCCCGAGCACCCACACCGTCAGGCATTTATTGACGACGTCAGCTTAATTGCCGATATGCTAACTTGCCTGCTGGACGCTGAGGCCATCGGCCTGCGTTTATGCACCGCCGATAAGGCCACCTGCCCGCGTTTTCACGTCGATAAACTTGGCTGCCGCCTGATTACGACTTATTTGGGTAAAGCCACCGAGTGGATTGATAACGCCAACCTAAATCGCACGCGCCTTGGCCTGGGTGCACAAGGCAAGCCCGATGAGTCAAGCGGGCTTTACCCTGGCGCTGAAGCAATTGAAACCTTGCATAGCGGTGATATTGCGATTTTAAAAGGCGAACTCTGGCCCGGTAATCAGGGCAACGGTATTGTCCACCGCTCCCCGCCTTTGCAAGCAGACGAACGCCGCTTATTTTTAACGATGGATGCGATGACATGAAAACCCTTGCACACCCACAAAAATCCGCCCGAACACTACGCCTTTGCAGTTTTGTGCTGTTCTGTACTTACTTATTGCTTGCGCCATTATCCAGCGCTGAAAGCCTGGCGGCACACACCCATGGCGTGGCCCATATGACAATCGCCATGGCCGATGAGAGCATCGCGGTTGAGATAATATCTCCGGCGGCCAACCTAGTCGGCTTTGAGCACCAGGCACAGAGCGAGCGTGAGGTTAGCGCCGTCAAAAAAGCCACCAAGATACTGCATCAACCAGAAAAATTACTGACATTTTCTGGTGGAGAATGCTCTTTGTTGGACACCGAGCTGGACATATCCGCGTTAAAACCGAACGCAAGCGACGAACACGAACACGAACAC
>NZ_JAUOQM010000005.1:15569-136312 GCF_030547685.1 Gilvimarinus sp. 2_MG-2023
CGAACACGAACACGAACACGGTGAGCATCACACAGACGTTGTGGCTCGCCAAGAGTATCGCTGTAAAAAAAATGCTTTGCCAAGCAGCGCGAAGGCTACCTGGCTTTTACATTTCCCCGCCACTGAGCGCATTGAGCTTATGTGGATTAAACAAGCCACACAGGGAAGCGCAACGCTAACCTCCGAAAACCCAAAGATAGACTTCAAATAATAACAATGAACCGCACCGAAAGTATTATCCAGCAGGCCGAGTTGCACTGCCAATCTCGCGGCAGTCGCTTGACCGCCAAAAGAAAGCAAGTTTTATCGGGGCTGATCGAGTCGGGCAAAGCCATGTCGGCCTACGAGCTGATTGATTTTTGCAAGCAGCATTATGGCGATAGCTTTTCAGCCATGTCGATCTATCGAATTTTGGAATTTTTAGAAGAGGAACATTTAGCACACAGGCTCAACATCGCCAACAAATATGTGGCCTGCGCTCATATTAACTGTGAACACGAACATGACACACCGCAATTTTTGATCTGCCGAAAATGCCATAAAGTACGCGAAATTCGCATAAAGGCCGACACTATAACAAACCTTAAAACCAATGTGGCGGATGCCGGCTTTACTCTGTCAACACCACAATTGGAAATGAATTGTCTATGCAACGACTGCAAACCGCATAACGCCTAACGAACCACCCTCTCGCTCAACATTAAGATGACTAACAGGATTTACCATTCATGAAAACCGCGCAAGCTCTTACCGACAAACTGGCCATTGGCTTATCTCTGGCATGCGCCATACACTGCCTGACATTGCCGTTGCTATTGGTATTACTGCCAAGCTTAGCCGCCTTACAGTTGGATCACGAAACATTTCATGTCTGGATGGTCGCGGCGGTCATTCCCAGCAGCCTCTTCGCTCTTACCCTCGGCTGCAAACAACATCGCCGTATACACGTACTACTGCTGGGCACTCTCGGCCTGGTCCTTCTGGTAATGGCCGTTGCATTAGGTGCAGCGCGTATCGGCGAAGCCGGTGAAAAAGCATTAACCTTAGCCGGGGCTGTGTGTGTTGCCTTAGGCCATGCAATGAACTTTCGCCTGTGCCGCGTTCACAAAGAAAAAGCGTGCCCTTGTCCAAGCCAGAAACAAGCAGAAGTATCATGATAAGACCTTATTTTCTTGCGCTAGAAAAGGGGCACCCGCCCCTGCCTCTGGATGAGGTTATCGATCAGCTCGCGTTTGACTCCCAAGGCTTGATTCCTGTGATCACTCAAGATGCCACGAGCGGCCAGGTATTAATGTTCGCATGGATGAATCGCTCCGCACTAGAACACACCATAACCCATCAGCGAATGACCTATTGGTCACGCAGCCGCGAACAACTTTGGTGTAAAGGCGAAACCAGTGGCCACATCCAGCAGCTGATTAGCATGTCATTCGACTGCGACGGCGACGCCATTCTTTGCCAAGTAGAGCAGCGCGGTGCAGCCTGTCATACCGGTCGCCAGTCGTGCTTTTACTTAAAGGTCGACAATCAAGAGCGGCTCGTTCAGGTAACGGGTACCGCCGAGCAACTAACCACATAAGTGGTTACCGTCTAACCTCATAAACCGAAAAGTTAACAAGTCATGCAACAAAATAAACAGCTGCCCGATATTGCCAACACCCGCACACATTCAGCCACTAACAGTTTGCGCTGGGTGGGTATGGAAGCGATTGCGGTTCCCTTAACGCTTGCCAGCGAAAATGGTGGCCAGCAACAAGTCACCGCAAAGGCTAATATTTATGTCAGCCTGGACGATCCAAGCGCTAAGGGCATACATATGTCGCGTTTGCACCGGCGCCTTAACCAACTAGAAAACAACTTCTGCGACAAAGCGCAACTCGATTCTTTATTGCACGAGATCGTGTCTTCCCAGGGAGAAATTAGCAAAAGCGCGAAAATCGAATTGAGCTTTGATTTTTGTCTGGCAAAGAGTTCACTGCTGAGCGATGAATCCGGCTTTCAGTCCTATGAAGTTCGTATTTCCGGTGAGCATCACAACGGTAAAAACAGTTACAAGCTGGCGTTAACCGTTCCTTATTCCAGCACTTGCCCTTGCTCCGCAGCCCTGTCGCGGCAGTTACTGGCCGAAGCTATCGATACTCAGTTCGTCGACGGCCAGATTAACAAACAAGATTTATTGAGCTGGGTGCAAGCCACCAGTGTCGCCACACCACATAGCCAGCGCTCTTACGCCTATCTGAACCTATCATTGCGCGACGACCAATGGCCTTCATTAAAGTCGCTGATCAGTCAAACCGAAGCCACTCTAGCCACGCCGGTTCAAACCATGGTGAAACGCCGTGACGAGCAAGATTTTGCCCGACTCAATGCCGAGAATCTGATGTTCTGCGAAGACGCGGCGCGAAAATTAAAAGCCATGCTTGAACACTGTGACTGGGTGCAGGACTACTGGTTTAAAGTCGAACATCAAGAAAGCTTACACGCGCACAATGCTGTGGTTATCGATACTAAGTTTAGCCCTATTACTGAGAGAATATTTGAGCTATGACCTACAGCCAGTAACACACAGCCAAGACAAGAGCTGCAGCAACCAGCTAGCTTAGGCCATTAAACCGAGAGCGAACTTCGCCCCCTCTAATTTACCCGCTGACCGGATTCAATATGACTGACTCAATCGTACCTCAAACCTACGCACAATGGCGTCACTGTATTACCGAGATCTGCCAAATACCCTTAACCGCAAACTACATTGAGCAGCGTATTAAATCGCTGAACAACCCCAATGACCACACCACCGAACAGTTTATACGGCTGTACGGTAACGAGCAGCACCGGCACACATTGCAGTGGTTCGAACAGGAAAAAACTGAGCTGCAGCCGGTTTAAAACCTCTCAGTTCGGCACAACAGCGTATGAAGTTTAGATTTCATTCGGCGTTTACAACGGGGCGTTATGTTTTCGCCACACAATACAGTCCCAGCCCTATGGCAGCTCACTGAAGCCGCGCAGCTTACACACGACATTATCACAACCACTTTGACAACAGACTTAACCACTATGACAGAACTTGCTACTAACCGTGATCAACAGTCCATTACCGTTACCCTGCCAGATGGCACCGAGCGAGCATTTCCCAGTGGAACTTCGGCACTGGAAGTCGCCGCCGCTATTGGTCCGGGGCTTGCCAAAAACACACTGGCCGGCAAAGTAAACGGCACACTTGTGGATGCCTGCGACCCCATTAATCGGGATGCATCGCTGCAGATCATTACGCCCAAAGATGATGAGGGTGTGGAGATTATTCGCCACTCCTGCGCTCATTTGATCGGCCATGCGGTTAAGCAACTCTACCCCGATGCCAAGATGGTTATTGGCCCGGTCATAGACAACGGCTTTTACTACGACATTGCCTATGAGCGGCCGTTTACCACCGACGACCTCAGTGCCATCGAAACGCGTATGCGCGAGTTAATGGCCACGGACTACGACGTTATTAAACGGGTATTACCGCGCGAGCAAGTCATCAACACCTTTACCGAGCGCGATGAGTCATACAAATTGCGCCTGATAGAAGACATGCCTGAAGCGCAGCAAATGGGCATGTATTTCCATCAAGAATATGTGGATATGTGCCGTGGCCCACACGTGCCCAACACGCGTTTTCTCAAACACTTCAAGCTTACTAAACTGTCCGGCGCCTACTGGCGCGGTGATGCCAACAACGAACAACTGCAGCGTATCTACGGTACGGCTTGGCCCGACAAAAAATCCCTCAAGGCCTATCTGCAACGATTGGAAGAAGCTGAAAAACGCGACCATCGAAAATTGGGGCGCGAACTGGATTTATTTCATTTTCACGACGACGCACCCGGCGCGGTATTCTGGCACCCCCATGGCTGGACGTTGCTGCAGGAGCTCATCGCCTATATGCGTCGGCGCCAACAAGACGCGGGCTATACCGAGGTTAACTCGCCCGATGTCATGGACCGAAGCCTTTGGGAAATTTCCGGCCACTGGCAAAACTACCGCGACAATATGTTTACCACCGAAACCGAAGACGGACGCGTCTTGGCGCTCAAGCCCATGAGCTGCCCCGGCAGTGTTTTACTGTACCGCCACGGACTTAAAAGTTATCGCGACCTGCCCATCCGCATGGCCGAATTTGGCAAGGTTCACCGTTACGAACCGTCGGGCTCGCTGCACGGCTTAATGCGCGTACGTCACTTTACCCAGGACGACGCCCATATTTATTGCACACCGCAACAAATGGATGCCGAGTGCCGCGAAATTGTCAGCTTAGTGCTGGATATTTATCGCCAGTTTGGTTTTGACGACATTCGCCTCAAACTGTCTACCCGGCCGGAAAATCGCATGGGTGATGATGCCAGCTGGGATCTGCTTGAAGGCGCGCTGGTTAAATCACTGCAAGATATGAATCTGGATTATCAAATCAATCCGGGCGAAGGGGCTTTCTATGGTCCCAAACTGGAATTTGTATTGCGCGATGCCATTGGCCGTGACTGGCAGTGCGGCACCCTACAGGTCGACATGAACTTGCCCGAGCGTTTCGGTATTGAATATGTCGCCGAAGACGGCGAACGCAAACGGCCGGTGTTACTGCACCGCGCTCTGTTCGGTTCGCTGGAGCGATTTACCGGCATTCTTATCGAGCACTTTGCCGGCAAGCTGCCCACGTGGCTGGCACCGTTACAAGTGGCGGTACTGTCGATCACCGATGATCACGCCAGCTACGCCAACGATTTGGCACAGCTGCTGCGCGCTGAAGGATTGCGCGCCGAGGCCGATACTCGCAACGAAAAAATAGGCTACAAAATTCGCGAACAAACGCTCGCGCGTGTACCATTTTTGTTGGTGGCCGGCTCGCGCGAACGCGACGCCGGCACGGTTGCGGTACGCAACAGAGGTGGCGACAATCTCGGGGAGTTGCCAATTGAGCAAGCATTAGAGCTCTTGCGCGGCGAAGCCAAAGCGCCCGACGAGGATGCTCGCGCCGCCATGATTCAGAGTTTGCACACGCGCCTGCAAGGCAAAACAGAGTGAGTAATTCAGCCGCTTCACAACAAAAGCTTGCCGCACACCACGCCGACTTGTTGGTGCTAGGCGGAACTCTGATGACACCCAACGGTGCTGCGCGCATTGACCTCGCCTGTATTGAGGGTCGTATTGTTGCCTTGGGGAATTTAGCCAACCTGTGGAGCGCAGACGACACACTCGATGCCACCGGCCTGCATGTGTTGCCTGGGGTGATCGACAGTCAGGTGCATTTTCGCGAGCCCGGCTTAACGCATAAAGAGGATTTACAAGCCGGAACCCGCGGCGCGGTATTGGGCGGGGTAACAGCGGTATTTGAAATGCCCAACACCAACCCGCTAACACTGTGGGAGTCGGACTTAAAAGCCAAGCTAGACTCGGCCGATGGCCGCGCCTGGTGCGACTACGCGTTTTACATTGGCGGCTCGGCCACCAATGCAGACCATTTACACACACTCGAAAACTTGCCCGGCTGCGCTGGCGTTAAAGTGTTTATGGGCAGCTCGTTTGGCGATTTACTAGCAGATGAAGACGAGGTGCTACGCCGCATTTTGCGCAACGGTAAACGTCGCTTAGCTGTACACGCCGAAGACGAAGCGCGGCTAACTGAGCGCAAAGCCTTGGCCGAAGCGAGCGGCAATGTGCGCATTCATCCGCATTGGCGCGATGTGGAAAGCGCGTTTAAGGCCACGCGTCGCATCGTCGGTATCGCTGCCGAAACCGATCGCCGGTTGCATGTGCTGCATGTCACCACCGCCGAAGAAATGGCTTTTTTGGCACAGCATAAACGCCGCGTCAGCGTCGAGGTGACACCGCATCATTTAAACATGCATGCGCCTGAATGCTACGAGCGTCTCGGCAGCTTTGCACAAATGAATCCACCGGTGCGCGAACAGCATCACCAGCAAGCCCTTTGGCAAGCCATTCGCGATGGTGTGGTGGATGTTATTGGCAGTGACCACGCGCCCCACACCCGCGAGGAAAAAGCCAAGCCCTATCCTCAATGCCCGAGCGGTATGACCGGCGTGCAAACCTTGCTACCCACCATGCTCAACCACGTCAACGCCGGTCGGCTGAGCTTGCAGCGCTTGGTGGACTTAACCAGCGCTGGGCCCGCACGGATTTTTGGTATTGAAGGCAAAGGCCGTATCGCACTCGGCTACGACTGCGATTTAACCCTGGTCGACCTAAACGCCAAGCGCGTTATTAGCAACGAATGGATTGCCAGCATCAGTGGCTGGACGCCTTACGATGGTATGCAGGTGACGGGCTGGCCAATCCACACCGTAATACGCGGCACATTGGCAATGCGAGACGAGGCGTTAAACGGCACACCACAGGGAAAAAAACTTCAGTTTTTGGATGCAACCCTAACTTAAAATCTGTTTACCCAGCTGCGCTGACCGGAGCAAAACCAACACCCGCTGCGCCAGTTTGCCATAGGACACGACAATGCAAACAGACCCACGATTAATTTTAGAGCAATGGATGCAGGCGGTTAACAGTGCCGATGTAGCAGCCTTGCTGCAACTGTACGACACCGATGCGGTATTAATTCCAACCTTTTCCAATCGAGTGCGAAACACACCCGAAAAGCTGCGCGATTATTTTGAACAGTTGGCAAAACGGCCCGAGCTGAGCATTGCCCTGCATGAGAAAACACTCACAACGCAAGATTTGTCCAACCAGATTTTTGCCCTGGGCGGCATCTATAACTGGCGCTTTGCCGTCGACGGAGAAGTGCTTAACTTTGAAGCCCGCTTTAGCTACGTGTTAAACCTAAATAAACCCAGCCCAATTTTACACCACCACTCATCGCAGATACCGAGGACATTGTAAGTCACATAGCTCTAGATACGACAACGAAAAGTAGACTAAAGGTGCATTATGAACAAAACGATTAACACAGTAGCCATCACCGGCGGAACCCATGGCAATGAGCTTACCGGTGTCTACCTTATCAAGCACTGGCAGTCACAACCGCAAGAAGTTGCACGCAGTAGCTTTACACCAGAGCTGCATATAGCCAACCCCGCTGCCACTCAAGAGGTCAGGCGCTACGTCGATCAAGATCTAAATCGACAATTCAATATCGCTGATCTTGCTGATCCGCAGCTCGCAGGTTGCGAGCAACAGCGGGCCAAAGCCTTAAACACCTTGCTGGGGCCCAAGGAAGGCCCGAGAGTCGATTTTGTTATCGACATGCACACCACTACGGCCAATATGGGCATGTCGTTGGTCTTTAATTCCAACCACCCGCTGGTGATAGGCATGGCATTTTATATCAAGCAAAAAATGCCAAATGCCAACTTGTTCTACAGCCCGACTGACCGCCTGGAGGACAACTTTTTGCGCTCGATGGGCCGCTTTGGTGGCCTGGTCATTGAGGTGGGGCCAATCTCGCAGGGGTTACTGAATTATCAGGTGTACGCCGACACTCGCACAGCGGTCATGCACGCCTTAGACTACCTAGAACTTTACAATGTAGAGGCGCCGCCAGAGGTACCAAAAGCCATGACCGGCTACCGATTTATCGAGAAAATTCCTTTTCCAACCAACGATCAAGGCGAGATAACCGGCATGATTCATCCAGTCTTACAGGGGCAAGACTATCAGCCAATAGACCCCGGCGATCCCCTCTTTATAACTTTGACAGGTGAAACCATTGTGTATCAGGGCGTTGACACGGTTTATGGCGCTTTTATTAATGAAGCGGCGTACTACGACCGAAATATTGGCCTCAGCCTAATGGAGAAGGTAGACATCAGCTATCCCACAGATTCTCTTGACTCCACGAGCTAATAGCCATGCACCCTCATGTTGTTTATCGGCAATACCCAACGACTCGTATGCGTCGCAATCGCTTTAGCGAGTTTTCCAGACGCTTAGTGCGCGAAAATGAACTGAGCTCTAGCGATTTGATTTGTCCGATGTTTGTGGTCGATGGCCACCATCAGCGCCAAAGCATTTCCAGCATGCCCGGTGTAGAGCGGCTGTCGATTGATCTGCTACTGAAGGAGGTGGCGGAGCTTTTAGAGCTAGGCATACCCGCCATAGCTTTATTCCCCTGCATAGATACCTCCCTCAAAACAACTGACGGCTCCGAAGCCTGGAACTGCAGAGGGTTAATACCCCGCACCGTGCGAGCGATAAAAAAAGAATTCCCCGCAATGGGTGTGATTTGCGACGGCGCACTGGACCCTTATACAACACACGGCCAAGACGGCATTATTGACGCCAACGATTATGTATTGAACGACACAACCATTGCCGCTCTGTGTCAGCAGGCCAAGGTTAATAGCGCCGCAGGTGCTGACGTAATTGCTCCATCCGACATGATGGACGGGCGCGTAGGCGCGATACGTAAAGCGCTGGACGATGCGGGATTTATCAATTGTCAGATTCTAGCCTACGCAGCCAAATACGCCTCCGCCTATTACGGCCCTTTTCGCGATGCCGTGGGCTCCGCCTCTCACTTGGGGAAAAACCATAAACTCAATTATCAAATGGACCCCGCCAACAGTGATGAGGCACTGCACGAAATTGCTTTGGACTTGGCCGAGGGCGCCGATATGGTGATGGTCAAACCCGGGTTGCCTTATTTGGATATCGTCAACCGAATAAAACAAGCGTTTTCCGTCCCCACCTTTGTGTACCAAGTCAGCGGCGAATACAGCATGCATAAGTTTGCCATCGAGCAGGGCATTGTCACCGACGCGGTAATTCTGGAATCGCTACTGTGTATTAAACGCGCCGGCGCCAATGGCATTATGACCTACTTCGCCAAAGAAGCCGCCAGACGGCTTAACGCCAAACTCTGAATGTTTTGCGAAGCGGCAACGCAAAGGTTAAAATCCACACTAGAGCGCTGCGATTGAACCCTAGGTGACTCGGTTAAGGCCGAACACCATGGAAGCTGACGCGCGCGCAACACCGTCAGTATCGACACAACACATATTTCGCATCAACAGAGATTTTCGCCCATGACCTCAAATCAGCCCTCAAGCAATGAATTCGAAGAAGAACTCGACTCTTGCTGCAGCAACGCCAGCTGTTGTGCACCGGCCGAGCCGATCAAACGCACCGAAGCCAAGGTGGGCCGCAATGACCCCTGCCCTTGCGGCAATGGCAAAAAATACAAAAAATGCTGCGGCATGTAAATCCACGTAACCCGAGAGGTAGAGCCAACCGCTCGGCGCCCCCTCACCATTTTTGATCGAGCACCAACACTTCGATGAGCTTATAAACCTACGCTGACGGCGCCTCTGAGTGGCAGATATGTTTATAGGAGAAGCCGTACACAATCCCCCCGTCCCAATCTAAAGATTCATCGTTCACCTGCACCAACACAGCACCATAACTGGACCGCGGAACCGCAACTCTATCGCTGATCTTAAACACTTTGCCCCACAATACTGCAACCGAAACCAAAAGAACCGCTAATGGTGAGCAGATCATTTTATCGCTGGCGGCAGTGTATTTGTGAAACAACTTGCAATGTTATAACATAACGATATATTCAATTCAGAACAATGATTACTGGGGATTAACGTGAACAACACTGCCACCAAATACTGCCTATCAACCCTTGCCTTATTGGCACTGACACCCCTGAGTGGTTTTGCCGACACCCCTCCAGAGACACACGCTAATATAGAAACGGTCATTGTTTCGGCCACACGCACAGAAGAAAACGTGCAAGATGTCCCCATGTCGATCAGTGTTCAAAATATGGAGTCGCTAGAAGAAAATGGCTTCACCTTCGGCACCGATGAGTTTCGAGGTGTACCGGGTATATCGTTTCGTCGCGGAGAAGGCGGGGGAGACTTATTCCCTTTCGTTTCGTTTCGTGGCTCACCAGGGACTGATGGTTACCTCGCACTCGTTGACGGCATTCCCTATGTCGGAGTTCTTGAGGAAGCTCCTCTGGACCAAATCCCATACAGCGTCGTCGATCGTATCGAAGTTGTTAAAGGGCCCGGCTCGACCCTGTATGGTCGCGGTGCTGTGTATGGCTTAGCCAACTACATTACCAAGTCTCCCGACGAAGATGAGTCGACACTGTCACTTAGCGCTGGCAGTAATGGCTATGCCCGTGGCCAAGGCTCGATTTCACACCGATTAGATAACGGCATGGGATTGCTACTCAATGGCACGGTCGAGGAGTACGACGGTTGGCGCGAGCAAGGTGGTTACAGCAAAATCAATCTATTCGGCAAGCTGCATGTCCCAATGGGTGAAAACACCGATTTAACCGCTTACGTAAATTATTATGACACAGATAAACAAGCCCCTAATGGATTACCATTGGATAACGATGGCAATGTTATACCTGTCGCAGGCGGCCGCACCGCATTTCTAGGATTTAATGAACCCCACAATGATCATCAGTTATGGGTCGGCAGCCTTAAGCTTGAGCATACATTTAACGACAATCTATCCTTCACCAGCTCCCTTCAACTAAGACGTACCGAGCGCGATAGTAGTTTTAATTTTTATGACGCCTATGGATTTTCGCCAGAGCAAAATGCCTACGCCATTAACGGCTTTAGTGCTGAAAAAACTCAAGATGCCGCCGTCTTTGATAGCAGCTTTAATTGGCGCAGTGGTCGTCATAACTTAGTAGCCGGCTTTAGTGCAGACCAATCCAACTCTACCGCTTTGGATAAATGGTCAGGCCAGCACGGATTTACAGCTACGTGTGGTTATAACTTTTTCTTGATCGAGATCGACTACTCCACCGGTGAAATACTCAATCGTGATCACCCTTGTTTTGTAGTCGACTTACCTTTCAGCGATAACGAAATAGACAACAGTGCCTGGGGCATATTTGTTCAAGATGAAATTGCCCTCACTCAGTCGTTAGACCTTACCCTCGGCCTTCGCTACGACGCATTTGAGCGAGACGCTTCCTTTAAGCCCGTTGAAGGTTCCAGTGCCAGTGGCGAGCTCAGTGGCGATACCGACGCTTTATCACCACGCGTTGCACTCTCTTGGGAAAGTGGCATTGGGGATATCTATTTCTCTTACGGTCGTGGTTTTAACTCTAATTTTGGGCCTGTTTTTGAGTGGAATCCTGCAAATTACGCTCGCCCAGAAAATAAACCCACCACCATCGATAGTTTTGAGCTGGGCTGGAAAACACTAACCTTAAACGATCGGCTGCAGCTGGAAATGGCGATTTTTCAAACATACCAAAAAGACCGCCGCTCCACTATTCCCAACCCTGCTGCCGAGAATGATTACTCGCAGCCCTCAAATTTGATCACTTATGGGCAGCGCTATGACAGCCAGGGGATAGAACTCTCTTTCGCCTACTTGCTCACTCAAGACGCACGCATTGCAATATCGGCCAGTCATATTAACCCCGAGTGGGATGAGTACCTGATAAATAGCTACGGTACAGAAATCGATTTATCTGGCACTACACCGGTAGGCGTAGCCGAGAACAGCCTCTATGTGTCATACGACCATCAGGTAACGTCGTGGTTGGAAATTAGAGCTATTTACGAATTTTACGATGACTACCAAATCACTCAAGACAACCGTGTAAGTGGTGGGCAGTACGATTTATTAACATTGGGGGCAAGTATTTATCCATCGTGGTGGAAAAACGCCACTATCACCCTGAGCGCTCTCAACGTACTGGATGAAGAGTACTACTATTATTTTGGTGACCGAACGGCGCCCACTTATGCCATGCCCGGCACAGAACGCGAAGTACGCGCGAGCCTGGAGTTTAAGTGGTAAGGATTCTTAAAAGCCTTCTGTTGTCTCTGGCGGCTATCGTAGCCGCCTGCGACCGTTCCCCCGAAGCGAAAAAAAACGCGCCAATAGACAATAACGTCCAAGAAAGCTGGACAGCATTGGAGCTTAACTATGCCAGTACTTTTAACGCTACATGGCAGGGAGACTTCTGGGTAGTCGACCTAAAAGCGAGTATTGCCTCCTGGGGGGGAGAGGCTAACGGGCCAGAGCAAGCGGCACGCGTACTGTTGGTACCACACAGTAGCCAGGTGCCAGCACTTGAAGGCCCTTTCCAAGGCGCAGAAGTTATTCGCACCCCCGTTAATCGCATAGCGGTTAATCTCGCCCCTTTCGAGGCCATGCTGACTGCACTCGACTCTGATCAGACATTAGTCGCCGTAGGCGGGGCAAAGTCTTATAACGATGCCATTCGCCAACGTGCGCTTAATGGCGAGCTCGCAAAAATTGGATATGGCTGGCACATGCCACCGACACTTGATGCACTGCTCGGATCTGAACCTGATGTTTTACTAATGGCCATGGGCGACTTAAGTCACAGCCGCCAGCTAGATCGTATTCGTGATCTCGGCGTTCCAGTATTACCTTTATTTATCGACTCCGAACCTCATTACATGGGGAAGGTTGAATATATACGTTTAGTGGGTTTGCTGACAGGTAAAAACAGCGAGGCGAAAGCCTATGTCGACAGTATCGAGCAAAAAGTTCAAGCACTGAAAAAACAAGCGGCTGCATTCTCACCTACTACTATGTTTTCTGCATGGTACAGCGGCAGCGGTCGCTGGATGGCTACCGTGCGCAATGCAGAAGCGACATTATTGCGTGACGCTAATGGTAAAAATTTACTAGAAGAGCCCGACGATTTAAGGCGAGATGTGTTTCAAAAACTGAGCACAGAATCGTTAATATTAAAAGCCGCTCACGCCGAGTGTGCCATTATGCGCGATAGCCACTCCCAACCGTTTCGAGATGAAAAAACGTTACAACAATTTCAAGCGTTTCGTGACCATTGCGTATTCGCAGTAGACGGCATGAATAAACCTAATGCCGATGCATTCGATTACTACGAACGCGCCATTATAAGACCGGATTTAATCTTAAAAGACTTGGTTCATATGTTACATCCCGAGCTTAGAACTGATAAATCTTTCAACTATATTCGTCCAGACACTGATCTTTATGAGTAATCGTTCACGAATTTTAATCGGTGCTTTAACTCTCTTTATTACCCTACTAGCACTCACAATATGCTCATTAAGTGTGGGACAAGTAGTTGTTGATTTTTCAGACGTTACCAAGGCTTTGTTCAGCGAATCAAGCAATCCTATGCTCGATCATATTGTTGCCGACATTCGACTTCCGCGTGTATTGATGGCCATCACAGCCGGTGCAGCTCTGGGCGTAGCCGGTGTTTTGATGCAAACTTTATTTCGCAACCCTATGGCCGACGCTTGGTCGCTTGGTCTAACAGCAGGTGGACAACTGGGGGTTGCCCTAGCGACGGCCGCAGCCGGATTTGTGGGCCCCACTGCCATTGGATTTATTCAGGTGTTTGACGGCATAAGCCTCACCATTTCAGCAGGTTTAGGCGTTCTATTGTCCGCGCTAGGCATGATGGCTTTGTCACGCCGGATAGGGACTATTTCTTTATTAGTCGTGGGCCTAATGTTGGGGTTCTCGGTTCAAGGCCTGGTGAGTGTGATCATTCACTTTGCCAACCGTATCGGCGGTAAAGTCTATTCCGGCTGGGCCGATGGCACCTTTGCAGCCGCAACGTTTGAAGGCATTGGCATGATGTCTGTTCCTATCGCCATCGGATTGATTTTCGCATTGGCCAACGGAAAAGCTCTAACCTCTTTGTTGCTAGGGGAAACATACGCACGCAGTCTTGGCACAGACGTTGTTCGCTTACAACGCCTTACCCTACTAGCCGTTGTATTATTAGTCGCACCTGTCACAGCCTACTGCGGGCCTATTACGTTTCTTGGCCTTATCGTACCGCACTTAGCCAGAGCTATTTCCCGCTCAGCGCAAATACTGCCGCTGCTACCGTTATCCGCGCTAGCAGGGGCCGCCCTAGCCCTAACAGCCGATCTTGTAGTACACCTACCCTGGGAAATGCATTTTCTTCACCTCAATGCTGTACTCGGTATGATTGGCGCACCTGTAGTTATTTTTTTACTGGTCTTTTCATCGGTAACAAAGAGACAGTCATGATAAAGCTTGACGATGTGAGTATCGGCTACCCCGAAAACCGAAAAATCGTGTTAGCGAACCTGAACTTACACTCAACGGGTGGCTTAATTTGTCTTCTTGGCCGTAACGGTACCGGCAAGTCCACCCTACTGCGTACATTGGCAGGGCTACAAAAGCCGCTTAAGGGCAGCGTCCTGATGAACGAGCACAACGTTCACCTTATGGACCCTCGCGAACGAGCCCGACAAATTGCCGTGGTACTGACCGAGCGACAATTCGGCATTGGACTTACCGTCGAAGATGCCGTAAGCATGGGAAGACAACCCCATACGGGCTGGAGCGGACAACTCAGCTCTGAAGATTGGCATCAAGTCCACAGCGCTCTACAACAAACACAGGCGCAAGATTTTTCCAGTCGTCAGTTGGACGACTTAAGCGATGGAGAAAAGCAGCGAGTTATGATTGCAAGGGCTATTGCTCAGGCACCTAACGTCATGCTGCTGGATGAAATCACCGCATTTTTAGATCTTCCCGGACGCGTTGCCAGTATGTTGCTTTTAAAGGAATACGCCACTAAGCACAATGCAACTATTATACTATCCAGTCATGATCTCGAGTTATCACTTCAATTAGCCGATCATATCTGGCTGCTAGATGGCCAAGGAAACATTGAATGTAAAACACCAGAAGAATTACAAAATAGCGACTTAATTGGCAAAGCTTTCAATACTGACGATATTGCTTTCTCTAAGGAGTCGGGTAAATTTTATTTACGATAATTATTCAAATCGGAACGTCCATAAAACTGAAAATATCAACTTCTTAGCTCAATCCTATCGACTATCACAAAAAAAACACCCGAACGGTTGTTACCGCCCGGGTGTTGGATCTACCGAACAGTCTATTTATAGACTGTCGATAAAGTCATTCACTTCTTTTTTGGCTTCTTCCTTGGACTTGCCATATTTAGCTTGAATTTCACCTTCAAGCTTTTCGCGGTTACCATCTACGCGGTCCATGTCATCGTTGGTCAGTTCGCCCCATTTCTCTTGGGCGCCGCCTTTGATTTTATGCCAGTTACCTTCAAACTGATCACTATTCATAACAAATCCTCCTAGTGGTTGATGCCAAACGATTACTCGTTGCTCAATATGTACATTTGCAGCTTGCATGCCAGTATTGATTTACCCAACGAATAACCACGGCTGGCGGGGCCAAACAGGGAATGTCGTTTTTATCAGCCTCATCAACGACCGTGCTTATCAGGTAAACTTTGCAAAACTCTGTAGAAAATTCAGTCGCACCGTATAAAAAAATACAACCCTATCTAAGATATTTTTCTTAACGTCGACTCTTTGTGCGCCGCCACATGATCGGTTTTATCGCTGGCTATTTCGTATTGCGGCTCATCAGTCGAGGCCCGACGTGTGTGCCCTTTATAAGTAAAGTCCCGGGTGTGAACGCAAGTAATCACTCCACTGACAACCCCCGCCTCTGAGTTCCACTGCACATGATCACCTTTGCTAAATTGATGGCTCATAGTACTTCCTCGCTTTGCTTAGAATTCACTATATCTCAAGCATTATGCATACCTAGACTGAGCAGTAACTCGACATAAGTAACCACCCTGCACTGGCACAACCCTTGCCCTTGTAAAAGGCAACAACATATTTGGCATATATTTTAAAACTGTAAGGAGGACACGATGGGCAACAAAGCTGTTTTATATCGAATGGCAACTGACGAGCATCTTTGCCCATTTGGGCTGAGATCTAAGGATTTACTGAAACGGCAGGGCTTCGCCATTGATGACAAAAAGCTCACCACCCGAGATCAAGCTGACGACTTTAAGCGCGAGCACAATGTGGACACGACGCCACAAACGTTTATTGAGAGTCGCCGAATAGGTGGATACCAGGAGCTGCGTAAATATTTTGGCAAAGACCCCATCGATAATGTGGGCACCTCTTATAAGCCTGTTATAGCGATTTTTGCAACAGCGTTGTTAGCTGCCCTGGCATGGCAGTGGGGATCGGCTGGGAATGTAATATCGGTGCGCACATTGATGTTATTTATTGCTGTATCGATGTTGATACTAGCGATACAGAAACTGCAAGATCTATACAGCTTCACTAATTCATTTATCACTTATGATTTACTGGCGCAGCGACATCTTCGTTACGGCTATGCTTACCCTTTTTTAGAAGCCTATGCGGGCTTAGGTATGATTGCCTCGCTCTCGCCCCTGCTAGTGTCACCCATCTCAATCTTTATTGGCTCTATCGGAGCTGTATCCGTTTTTAAAGCAGTGTATGTCGACAAACGCGACCTTAAATGTGCGTGTGTAGGCGGCGGTAGCAATGTTCCCTTGGGGTTTGTTTCTCTTACCGAGAACTTATTTATGATAGCCGGCGGGCTGATTATGCTCAACTAATCAAGGCAAGGCCCGAACGGTATTTATTATCAGTCATTTACAGACAGAATTTAATCCGTAAAGACATTTAGAAAACTTTCTATCAGGAGTTGTATTATGAACCATGAAAATTCTGAATACTATTATGCACGTATCGATGGGCATCGAATCGCTTACATGGATCAGGGCGAAGGGCCTGTTGTTATTTTATTGCACGGCATTCCTACCTCAGGTTTACTTTGGCGCAATATTGTTCCAACGCTAGCGCAGTCACATCGCGTTATTGTGCCAGATATGCTGAACTACGGCCGCTCGGATAAACCGCTCGATTCAAATGTCTCTATCGCCGCGCAAAGTGATGTTCTCTTAAGGTTAATGGATGCGCTGGGAATCCGTAGCGCTGATTTGGTTGCGCACGATATTGGCGGTGGTGTGGCGCAAATACTCGCCACTCGCCACCCGGAGCGAATCAACCGCTTAGTCTTGGCCGATGCGGTGTGCTTTGACTCTTGGCCTATTCCTGAATTTGAACCCTTGCAAAAGCCTGAAGCTGAAAACGATATGAGCCCCGAGGAGCTCGAAAAAATGCTCCGGGACTTTTTACCTCAAGGAATGCACAATACGGACAACGCCACAGAGGCGCTCGCGGATATGATAGTGGCGCCATGGCAAGGGGAGACTGGTAAAGCGGCTTTTTTCCGCAATATTCGCCGATTAAACCCGGAGTACACCCTCGCCATCGCGGATGACTTAGCTAATATCCAGCATAAGACTCTGGTTCTGTGGGGCAAGCACGACAGCTTTCAAAAGCCAGTATACGCTGAAAAACTAAGCGACACGCTTCCCAACGCCCGCATTGAGTGGGTAGAGTCCGCGCACTGGATCACCGAAGAGCAGCCGGCAGAAGTCGCCCGAATACTCAGTGAGTTTTTAGCCCAATAAACCAAGCGCTACCGACTAACGCTTACAAATTTTTATAAGGCGTGTGGCAGTCGCAACGTTAGGCGCTGACACGTCTTAAACGCTCATCCCAATTGCCATTGTTAGCTATCTCACAATTCTCTTCGCTATCAAACTTTACCTGGCGTTGTATAGACGCAACCCGAATGTCGATGGATTCGAGGTGTTGTTGAATTAACGCACAAATAGCCGCTTGATCGGCTCGAGCTAATTTCTCGTTGGTATCATAAACACACACGACCAACAGCGATTGGGGGAATCGATCATAGTTCACAAAGTGCGTTAACCACTCGAACCCATCGCCACGGTCTTTAGCAATTTCACACGCCTGAGTGAGCGCAGCAATAATCGCATTTTCTTTTTTCTTATCGCTTTTTTTCATGGCTGTGTATTTGCTCGTTCGTATTGATTAATCACCCCACCCTTCAATTAACCGCCTACTGCGCCGTCGCTGTAAATTTCCATATCATCCACTGTTATCTGGTAGGCCGCCTGAGAGAGATCTGTCTCAACCAGCTCGATTGTCAGCTTGCCCGACACCCAAAACGGATCGTAAAGCGCATCCAGCACGATACCCTGCTCATAGGTGGCGTAAATCACCTGATTAGGCGGCGGTGGTGGTAAATGGATACAGGCGCCAAAAAACGGAACCAGTAAAAATTCGGTAATGCGCTGCTCATCGTCAAACACCAAGGGCACCACAAACCCCGGAATACGAACGTCTTTGTTGTCGAACACGGGGATGGTTTTAGCGGACTTTAAAGCTTGATTATAAGGGTCATCTTCCGGCAAGCCGGCAAAGCCCTCACCAGTCGGCGGCATAGTGTCGATGTCGCCCCCCTCGGGTACCTCATCGATCCACTCTGGGCGATTAAGCAACGCCTGTAAATCCTCCTCCGGCATAAGATCGGGCCACTCTATCGTTTGATAATCGCGCGCCCAACTGGCCGTACTCAATAGGCACATCAGTAACAACGCACAATTCACTACCGTTTTCATTCAACACCCTTGCTTGTCACGAAATACACGTTATAACATAACCTATTATTTACCGGCGACCCAAATCCTTTTATGCCCAGCTCAGCTGCAATAGATGTTAATGCCATTACCTATGGCCACAATCACGGCCCCCACTGGCACCTACCCAGCTGGCAGGTTTTGGCCGGGCAAGCGGTGTTTTTACAGGCGCCCTCCGGGGCAGGTAAGTCCACACTGCTGAGTGTGCTAGCGGGGTTGCAGCCTGTACAATCTGGCCAACTCAAGGTATTGGGAGAACCGCTGCACAAACGCCGTACGGCGCAGACGGCACCGTGGCGCGCCCGGCAACTGGGTATTATTTTCCAAGACTTAAATTTGCTCGATTATTTAAGCTGTTTGGATAATATTTTGCTGGCCGCGCACTTTGGCAAAAACAAACAACCCGAGTTAGAGCAAAAGGCTCACCAATTACTGCAAAGGCTAAATCTGCCCGCCGATATTTTGCACAAAAAAGCCTGCGCACTCAGCGTGGGACAGCGCCAGCGCGTCGCCATTGCCCGGGCGTTAATCAATGACCCGCCCCTGCTATTGGCCGACGAACCCACCTCTGCTCTGGACGACAACAATAGCCAGGACTTTATGACTCTGCTGTTTGAGTTGGTGCGAGAGCGCCAATGCACCTTGATACTTGCCAGCCACGACCGGCGCCTTAGCAGAGAGTTCGACCAACACATAGCGCTGTGTGATCTGAGTCAATCACTATGATCTTTCGCCTCGCCCTACAAAGTTTGATTAGCCGGCGCTTTAGCGCTTGGGTTTGCATTGCCATGATCACGCTGAGCGCAATTGCCCTGCTCACCGTTGATACCCTATACCGTGGCACACAGTCTGCGTTTGGACGCAGCGTGCAAGGCATTGATTTAATCGTTGGCGCTCCCACCGGGGACATTAATTTGTTGTTATTTTCCGCGTTTCAAGTGGGCGCCCCCAGTCGTGAGTTAAGCTATGCAACCTTTACTCGCTGGCAGCAAGACTCAAACGTCAAGCGGGCGGTGCCGCTTATGTTGGGCGACAGCCACAAAGGCTACCGGGTTATTGGCACCAACTCACAATTATTTTCTCATATCGGCGCCATCTCGGAACGCGAAGTCTTTGCTCAAGGTCACGCCTTCAAGCAGGTGTTTGAAGTGACTTTGGGCCACGAGGTGGCACAGCAACTGGGTTACCACATAGGCGATGAATTGATACTTAGCCACGGCCTCGGTAATCACAGCTTTCAACACCACGACGCTCGCCGTTTTCGCATCGCAGGTGTGCTTGCGGCGACGGGTACACCAATCGATAAAACCCTCCAGGTAAGCCTGGAAGGTCTTGAAGCTATTCACTGGCCGCCGGCTCAACTTGCTCAACTGCCCGAACAGTTGGCTATTGGCGAAAGCCCTGCTCTACAGCCGGATAGCATCGCCGCGTTTTACTTAACCCTCACGAACAAAGTTCGCACTTTTCAGGTTCAACGCGCTATTAATCAAAGTAAAATCGAACCCAGCCAGGCAATTTTACCCGGTGTTGCCATTACCCAGTTGTGGTCAATGCTCGACTGGATCGAGGCCGCACTGTTAGGGCTGGGGGTACTCACGGCGTTGGTTGCGACCATCGGCGTGCTCAGCACTTTGCTGACGCATCTGGATAAACGCATGAGTGAATTTAGATTACTGCAAACTTTGGGCGCATCGCGGCGCTACATTTTCACGTTATTGGGCTTAGAAACAGCGCTGTTAGTCACGCTTGGTCTTTTTACCGGCGTCGCCTTAACCATTACCCTGGAGCGCGGCCTCACCGGTTTTGCTCAGAGCCAATGGGGCCTTTATTGGCCGTTAAACCTGCACTGGCCCTGGCTCATTGCCGCAATCCCCAGTGCTGCACTGGCAAGTGGCATTTTACTCGCAGGTGTTGCAGCGCTGCGATTAAAACGCCGACTGTAAGCAACCCAAAAACCAGTTTGGCAGATTACGGCAAGCCCTACCTCTAAACGTCAACCACTCACCTGCTCTTGCAATTGGCCATCATCCATACCTGTCTTGCTCAAGACTCTGCTAGACCATGCTGTTGAGCCATGAGCGCTAGCACTGCCACGCAACACCAAGACTGGCGGCGAAAATTTTCACTCGCCGGTGCGGACTAATTTTTTTGTGCAAAAAAAAAGCCTTAACCCACCAAAGTAGATTAAGGCCAAAAGCGAGGTACTCTGTTCAGCCGTCACACAATGACCGCGAGCAGACGATTAAAAAACTTACTGCATTGTTCTTTTCAGCAGGCCGACGCAAGCCTGCCCGCTAACACTAGCGTTCAACCAAAACTCGAACCACTTTGTTGTACTGGCGATGATCGAATTCGCCCGTCGCCATACCCGCGTCATCCATAACCGGAAACACAAAGCGCGGAGTCATAACAACTTCGTAGTTGTAATCGCCTGAGGGGCGTACTTCCACCTCAAGAAACCCATAGTGCTTGCCGCCTGACACTAACTTATTACCGTCCCACACTTCAGGGGCATCGCCGTGCGCGCTCCAGTGTGTTGCTTGCGCATCTGAAGGCAGCAGGTCGAAAGGCACATAATCGGTGGTTGGTGGGTAACCCGGACCGCGCAAACCGTCGCCGGCAAAGCCCACGTCCCAGTAACTCACACCATCGATATTAACGTACTCAAGCAATTCATCGTGCCCGGACAGTACCGCAGTTACACCATAGCGCTGGAACAATTCGTGATAAATACGCATTGGCATACCAGACTGACTGTCCTCACCATTGGCAATACCGGCCGAGCCCGAAGGCATGCTGTGAACACCAGTACCAAAGGCGCTGTGGTGATACTGTACAAAAATGACCTGACCCTGTGCCTGTGCATCGGCCAATTCACTCAAGGCCCAGTTCCACTGCTCAGTACCGCGGTTAAAGTCCGGCACGCGTGAGGCTGCGCCATCAATAAACAAGTTGGTATCTTGACTGGGGTCAGCGTCGTTACCATTAGAAGAATCCAGAGTGATTAAAGTGACCGGGCCGTAATCAACACGGTAGTAACGTTTTTCATAACGATCATCACTGGCCTGATTCGTCGGCAAGTCCCAATAGGTATCCCACTTGTCGTATGAAAGCATTGATGCTTCAGCGTTATAACCTGGGTGCTCGGGGTGCCAATAGTTTTCGTGATTGCCAAGGGCGGGGAAGATCGGCGTAGTCGAGGCTAAAGTGCCCCACTCGCCCGCACTGTGACGCCAAAACTCATCCCAATCTAACTGACGACCACCTTTTTCCACCAAATCACCGGCAATCACCCAAAAGTCGGGGCTTCTTAGCTCAGCATACGCCAAGTTAGCCTTATAGCCCGTGGTTTGATCGACAGGGTACTGACGAGTGTAGGTATCAGGATCGGTTCCTAATTTTTCGCCGCCGAGTGCCAGAGCACTGGCCGTCCAGCGTACGGTTTTTTCGGTCGACTCCGGCTCGGTTTCCATGTCCGACATGGTCACAAAACGAATCGCTTCGCGGCTCTCTTTAGTTGGCGCTGTTTTAAAGCTCGAGGTAAATTCATCAGCACCGGGCTGAAGTACGGTGTAGCTATAAGATGCTCCGGGCTCAAGTCCATCCACCTGAACATAGTGCTTATACAAAGCCTGCGGTGCCTCTCCTTCGGCAACATCCGTATGTATGCCACCATAGTTTGAATCGCCGTGAATATAGTCAACCTCAGAGGTGCCGTAGCTTATAGCATCCGTCGCTTGTATTTCCGATTCAAACGAGCCAACGCCTTCAACCTCAACCGTAGCCGACTCGGCTGCACTACCAAACCAAATCACACTGATTGAGTTGGTGGTCGGGTTTTGCACATAAGGTAAAATATTAATCGTCGTAGGGTCGACCGGAGCAGGCGCTTCTACCACTGGTGCTTCCACATCGGGAGTGGAAGTGCCTGAATCGCCACCGCAACCTACTAATACACTCACCCCTACTGCTAAGGCAGACTGTAAAAAATATGGTTTCATTACATTATTTCCTAGATTAATTAATTAACAAATCCATTTTTATTTCATCAACCAATATCGATCAATCTGTATGCAAAGGCGATTTATTGACATAACTATAGCGTCAGCAAGGGGCCAATAACGGCATGCTGATCAATCAAAGTTTGGGGTGAATCCGTATGAAAGGTCTTTTCCTTAAGGGCGAGAAAAGAGTAGTTCGTAAATATTTCGCTTTGGTTACGACGATGTTAAGTATTTAATTTTTACACCGAAGGGTTAAATTTTATAGCGGCCATCAACCGTATGTAACAGACAATCAAGACTCCAGTAGTTATTACATAACTTAACTCGCAACAAAAAAGCCGTGGGAAATTCCCCACGGCTTTATGTCACACAACGAATTAAACGGTTAGTTCTTAGTCGGTAATACGCGTATAGGTTACATTCGTCATGGTAACGGTTGACTCGGTAATCCCTAGGTCATTAAAGCAATCGGCAAATGAGCCAGAATCGCCGGATTCACCGCAGTTTTCCATACTATAGGTATCTTGCGACTGCAGGTAGTTACCAAACTTAAAGTAAGACTCGGAGTCGTCTTCTACCGGAATACCAAAACTATTACCCATGCCATAAACCGTGACATAGCCATAATCGTTCACTACGCGCAAATCGAAAGTATCGCCACTGCGGATTGTGCCCAGCGCGTATTTCTCTTCGTTGCCGCTGGTGTTACGCAGACGCACATAGACATCAAAAATACCGTTGCCTGCAACACTGTCATCGAAGCCAGACTCGGACGAATCCGATACATACAGTTTCATAATGGTGCCGGTATCGCTGGCATGGTGCTGCGCGACAATGGTTTTACCCGCATCGGACATATCCACTTTAACATCGGCCTCGAACACCTCGTAAGTATCGGTCATGGCAACACGCAAGCTGCTTTTGACTTTATACTCATGGCGCCAGCCGTTACCATTAGGCGAGGTATAACGAGCCTCTAATGGTAAAAACCGCAGAGTCGATGAGTTTACCAGCGGGTTCGGATCATCCCCTTCGAGATCAAAGATACTTCCGTTAGTGATGTTGCTGGGAATGTCTGAACCAGAGCCACTACCGTTATCACCGCCGCCGTTATCTCCTCCACCGGAACCGCCGCTGCCATACACCTCAACTTCGGTGATATTGGTCCAGCTAGTGCCCGCAGTATTATCAAAGGTTTTTACCCGAATTTGTTGTGCATCGATATCGGTGATATCAAAGACTTCAATACCGGCTGTCGAGCCCGTGCTAACGTCATCGTACACCTTGGTCCAAGAGCCACTGGTGCCAGGGCGTGCGTAAATCTCAAAGGTATAAGCGCGCGAATCTCCACGCCCCCAAGCAATACCGACCTCGGTCACTTCGCTGGTTTCTTCCAACTGAACCGTTAAATTAACCGGCGATCCGGATGCCGCCCAACGAGAGGCCCAGGCCGTATTACCATCCACTGCTTTAGAGGCGGGATAGCTGGAGTGACTGCTGCCATCGTCAAACGCCGTATCTATGGCAAGTTTACCGCCGCTGGTGCCACCGCTATCGCCATCACTGCCGCCATCATCCACACGATGCAATTCCCACTGCTGGTTGATATTGCCGCTGTTGGAATTCCACAGATAAATGGACTGCCGATCGGCCGCCCCACCGTTGCCATCGAGAGAGAAGCCCGAAGCATTGCGCTTTGCAAAGCGGTAAATTTCGCTGCCAGAATACACTTTCACTTTGGCGAAGTGCTGATCATAATCATTGCTGTCACAGGTTTGCAGAGTGACCGCTTGACGGCGCGATGCGCCACTGCCGGCATCCCAACATAAGTTCGTATTTTGTTTTTTGTAGGCGTAATAGCCATCACCGCGGTCGAGCTGGACCCACTGTTGATTGACGTTATTAAGATTAGTCGCCCATAGGTACAATTGTTGGCCAACTTGAGAGCCGCCATTACCGTCAATGGCATAGCCAGTGTCAACTTTCTCCATCACAAAGGTGGCCCCATGGGCCATAGAGCCCATGAGCGCCAAGGTAGAGGCCAGTAAAAATTTTTGAATTTTCATTACAGTAATACCTTTATTATTAGTCAAACGTGACTAAAGCTAAGTAGCTGCGCACAAGGGGGCAACACTTCACTGCAAGCAGGAGCTTTATCACGGTTGTGGGTATGAATTTTTAAATAATAGTGTCGCTCAAAATGACTGAACATCAAGAGCGACGAAGAAAAGCTCCCGCCCTTAATGGGCGGGAGTTAAGGGGAGAGCTATCAGTGTTCTACCCAGTAGTCATAAACAACCACTTCACCATAGTTGTTCGACTTACCGGTTTCACTGCCTTCTTTTTCGGCATTACTTTGAGTGTAGTTACCGATTTTAAAGTAGGCATCATCGTAGCTCCGGTCCATCACGTAGTCGTTAGAACCATCGCGCACTAAGTACTGGCTGGCATTACCTGAGTTATAAGCACTTTCTAGGTTGCCATCTTCACTGTAGTACGCGTAGTGCTTGCCATTGACCACTTCAAAAATAACCTCGTGGACGGTGCCTAGGCTATAGTTATTGGTAATGGTTACATCGCTACGCAACTTCCCACCGTTAAAGCTCAAGAACAGGTGGTCGTCTTCTAAACGCAACACCATAGCGTCATCGATACCATCATCTTTGTTACCGTGAATTTGAGTGGCAACCAAATGACTTTTCACGATTGGCAAGTGAGTAATAGCCTGTTTCACATAAACCACGTGTGTACCCGAGGTGGTCCAGTAAATATCTGAACCGCCATCTGACTCGCGCTCGCGCAACTCTGAGCGAATATAATCAGAGTTAGGCGTTGATCCATTCCCGTCGCGTACCGGGGCATAAAACACTATGCCGTTACCCGCATTATTTACATAGAAGTACTCATTGTTGTCTTCACCACAAAGAGTTTTATCTTCTACGCCGTCAGGGTAGGTAATTTTCCACTGGTTACAGTTATCCATCAAATCCGATGGAATATCGGCCGAGCCAGATGGAGGAGTACCGCCACCATTGTCACCGCCGCCGTTGTCGCCGCCACCGTTATCACCACCACCGGAGCCGCCGCTGCCATACACTTCAACCTCGGTAATATTAGTCCAGCTAGTGCCCGCGGTATTTTCAAAGGTTTTTACACGAATTTGTTGTGCATCAATATCGGTAATATCGAAGACTTCAATACCGGCTGTCGAGCCCGTGCTGACATCGTCGTACACCTTGGTCCAGGAACCACTGGTGCCGGGGCGCGCGTAGATCTCAAAGGTGTAAGCGCGCGAATCTCCACGCCCCCAGGCAATACCGACCTCGGTCACTTCACTGGTTTCTTCCAGCTGAACCGTTAAGTTAACCGGCGACCCGGATGCTGCCCAACGAGAGGCCCAGGCCGTATTGCCATCCACCGCCTTAGAGGCAGGGTAGCTGGAGTGACTGCTGCCATCGTCAAACGCCGTATCTACATCAAGTTTGCCGCTGCTGGAGCCACCACCATCACTGCTGCCATCATCCACACGGTGCAATTCCCACTGCTGATTGATGTTGGTGTCACTGGAGTTCCACAGGTAAATAGACTGACGATTTGCCGCACCACCGGCCCCATCTAACGAAAAGCCCGAGGCGTTGCGCTTCTCAAAGCGATAAATTTCAGTGCCGGAATAAATTTTCACCTTAGAGAACTGCTGGTTGTAATCGCCGTCATTACACGTTTCTAGAGTGACCGCTTGTCGGCGCGAACCGCCGCTACCGGCATCCCAACATAGATTCGTGTTTTGCTTTTTGTAGGAGTAATAACCGTTGCCACGGTCAAGTTGAACCCACTGTTGGTTGGCATTGTTGAGGTTGGTACCCCACAAGTACAGCTGCTGCCCCTCTTGGGCGCCGCCGTTGCCATCAATGGAATAGCCGGTGCCGTACTTTTCCATAACAAAAGTGGCCGCATTGGCAAAGCTGCCAGATAGGGCCAGGGGGATGAGTATCATCAATTTATTGAGTTTCATAGCTAACACTTTTCTCTTATTTTATTGGTTTAGCTCAATACCTAAAGCGTGGGCACGCATTGGAGTCTTACTCCTATAGGTAGGATCGTTACAGCTGTGAGCACGTCGAAGACATTCGCCATACCGAAGGTATCAGTTAGGCTTTTATCATCGAGACTACTTAGAACGCTTATCACTACTCGGGGGTAAGCACTTCACTCGGGGTAGGAATCCTTTTCCTTATGAGTTTACTTTTCGCCTAATTTTGAGACTGTAAAATCAATATGTGCGAAGTCGACGGGCATCTTACGAAAAGCAATGTTGATATTTCAAGAGACCGCTCCAAAAGAGGGCGGAGTGTTCCCGTTAACGATACCAATAGAAACAAATATTCACGGCTACCAAACACGCATATTCATTTAAAGAATATACAAAAGGGGGCAGCGGTTATTTAACATTATTAAAATTTGAATATTTTCTGTTTTTGCGTCCGAATACACATAAATAATGTGACGCAGTTCACACTTTAGCCAAATCTGGACTTAAGTAACATTTTCTTATTATAGCTAGGCGGTGTATCGCGCCAACTGTCGTATTTATCCACAATACAATTGTTAAACCGTCACAAGACACCTTTTTTGGGCCGTAAGTCAGAGAGCTGGTTCGCTTTAACGCGCTACAATCTGCCGACACTGGTAATCGGTACGAACCTATTACGTTATATGGTGCTATCGATCAGTTTGGTAAGGTTTCACCTACCTGAAAGTCACACTCACGATCCAAATTCAGTCCTGAACTCGCGGGAGTTGGTATACGCGAAGACGGCTGATACGGCACCGCGCAATAATACTTCGTCTAGCGATAAGAGCATGAAAAAAACCGACAGGCATGTCTAAGACATGCCTGTCGGAAAGAGACGAGAATCGCCCTGAGAAGAAGTTATTGCGATAAGGTACGTTTAACTGAAGCTTCTACTTCACCATAGTCCACCGACTCAACAAAACCGAGGGAAAAGGTTTGCGGGGTGGTTAAAAATTTACTCTTTTCGTGGCGACCAAAACCGAGCACTGTCATATAGGGTCGACTGACGTAATCATCGGGGTGCTCGTCGTCTTCGTGGTGTACGAGATACAACATACGCGGCTGCTTCGCATCGCCAAAAGCGTACCACTCCGGTGCCGGAAGATCTCCAATATAAGCGTCATTGATCGGGTGCTTATTGCGACTAGCCGAATTAAACCAAAAGTCACTATCATCCATACTACCGCCGGGCACACCCTCGTACTGAACCCAATACCGGTGGCCGAGGCTAACCTGACTCATAGTGAAATCACAACGATCGGGGTAAAAGTCCCACTGTCCTTGCCATTTACCATTGTCTGAGGTAAATACAATGCGTACATGTTGATCGGTATTGATCTCCACTTGAGAGGTCGATGGGTCAGTGCCTGCATTCATGGCATGAAAGTAACTGCCTGCTTGCTTATGAACTGCATTAGGAAAACCACGATATTCCCCCTGCCAACCCGAGCCTTTTTCATCGTGAAAGCCCAACCAGTCTATACCGTCTTTATCCACCATACTGGATAAACCACCACCGGTTTTCTCCAGATAAAAAGTCGCATTGCGAATACTGACGATATAGGCGGGAAGGCCGCCGGCCGACTCATCCACACCATGCGTCAGACTGACACTCGCCTGGCCCGATTGATTGGCACAACCGGCAATCGATACAGACACGACTAGCAGAGTCAGCGTGGTTTTTATCATTCTGTACACTGTCATTATTCATCCTCTTGGCATAGTTTAAAGGTCACTTAGCGGCGCATTACGAAGGTGCAACGCAGAGTGTTTTTTATAATGATAAAACGGTAATAGTTTGAATATTTCTTCCAGTGGAATTATGGCGAAAGCCCAAAATACAGATGCATCAAGCACCACAATAAGAAAAGCACAGAGCGGTAAAGCCAGCACCCATTGGGTGTAAAAATGAATTTTTAAAACGCGTGAACTTTGCCCCAGTGCCCGCAGCATGTTGCCCGCTAACGTGTTGTAAGCGCGCACGATAGGTAGCACAATATAAAGCGGCGCGATCAACATTAACGCGCGCTGTGTTTGCGGTGCTACATCGGGATAAATCAGCCCCAAACACTGACTTAATACTACAAACAAGCACGCCACAACGACTGACAATCCCATACCCACTCTGGTCGAGGCCGGGATAAAATCTCGTACCGCAGCGATATGACGCTTTCCTAACGCCTGACTAATAGTAATAGCTGACGCTTGTGCCCAGGCATTGGCAAATTGAGTGCCGGCCCGCAGCCAGGGGAAAATCAAGGTGATGGCAGCAAAAGAGTAAACCGATAGCTGAGCGAATAATAATTGGTAAACGGTCGCGCCAACCGAAAGAATGATAAAGTTAGCCGCGATGGGGTAAATCACATCAAATTGTGGCTTTAACTCTAACGCAAAGGGGCGCCCTGCTGGATAACGCAAACTAAAGGTCGCTCGGCGAAAAGTCACCGTTAAAAAGAGGCCACGCACCACAATTGCCAGCAAACTCCCCCAAGCGGCCCCCGCCAATCCAATACCGGCAAACCCGGCCACACCGTGAATAAGACTGTAACTCAGGGCAACATTGAGCGGAATTTCCAATAAAAAGCCCGCCAGGGGTATTCTGGAATTCCCCACTCCGTTATAGAAAGCTGTGCACGTCTGGGTATAGGCGGTAATCAGAACGACATACTGCGCCACCTCTAAATAACGGAGTGTCGCTTGCGCTAACAAGGTATCGTTTGTAATTAAGTTAACCAGATCTTTACTTGCCAACACTAACAGAAGGAAAAAAAACAGGGCGGTAAGACTATTGATCAAAAGCCCGGCCCAGAACGCAACTTTTAAATCGTCTTTTTTGCCCGAACCGTAGGCCTTTCCCACCAGCATTTGAATGCCGTTGCCGATGGCAATTTCCACCCCTAAAACAAAAGTAATAATGGTGGTCGCAATACCCATTGCTGCAACCGACAACTCTCCTAGCGGCGCCACCAACAGAGTGTCGATCATCAGCATGGACTGGATCAAAAGCGCATTAAAGGCCAAAGGCCAGGCTAAAGAGCCATTTTGCTTTAGGTAATCACCGGAGCCTTTCACAGCAATGCCTGTCCACCGAGTCTTAAGGTAAAGGGGTTGAGGCGATGGCCAAAGACCTGCCATCGCAGAGAATAAAAAGGAGCAGACTCATGACATAGAATGAGCCTGCTCAAGGCACCTTCTCCCGGGCCCTTAGGCCGCAGCAGAACTGGATTTGTTCGGCGGTGTACTGGCACTTTTTTGCAGCATTGCCCCCATTGCAAAAATAATAAATGCGCAGGCAACAAACATTACACGCCCCCACATTGGGTTGGGTATCAGCGTTAGCAGCAGCATGCCGCCACCCATGATTTTTATCATTAAGCCGAGTTTTAAACGCTGCTGACGATCGTAGTTGTCCTGCCCTTCTTCCGAGGTTACCGGCGTTGACAGGTCGGCAAAAAACTTATCGGTTTCCACCTTGCACTTATCTTTGTCTGCGCGATAAAACAACGTCGTGAGGCAGAAGAAGCCCGCCGTAATTACGATGTGGCCGGCCAGGGTGATCATCAAGTTAATGTCTACCGCTTCGCGATCCGTGATCGCTGGCATTCCCACCATATCGGCGAAAACATGCGCGGTAAAAACTTTCGCCACAAACCAGGACACGCCCATACCCAATGCGACGGTAGCCCAAGGTGCCCACTGCGGAGTTTTGCGAATAATCAACCCCAACAACAAAGGAATCATTAACGGCACTTGAATCATGGTTGATACCGACATCATCAACTCAAACAAGCTCAATTCTTTCAGCGATTTAAAGTAAAGCGCCACAACAATAACCAATATGCCGTTAATAAGGCTTACCAATCGACTGACGTTCATCAGCTTTTTGTCATCGGTCTCGCGACCGCGACGCTTGATAAATGGCTGATAGATGCTGCGCACAAAAATACCCGCATTTTTATTGAGTGCCGAATCCATTGACGACATAGAAGCGGCAAACAAACCGGCCATAAGAAGGCCCACGGTACCCACCGGCATTGCGTTGCGGGTAAACACTAAGTAAACCGCGTCTTCGGCTTTATCCCCAAGCTGGGTGTAAGCTGTGGCAGCATCCGGATAGAGAATGGCGGATGCCCAGGGAGGAATAAACCAGATGATACTACCCACCCCCATCAAGACCATGGCAAGCAATGAAGCCTTGCGCGCATTGTCAGAGTCTTTCGCATTCAAAAACCGAAATGAATCGTGCATGTTCATAATGGTAATTAGTTGCTTGGCGAGAAAGAAGACGAACGTACCCACCAAAATCAAGCCGTAGTTCATATCCGGCCCCATTATAAAACCGCCGGGAAAATTACTGACCAACTCCACCGGCCCGCCCACTTTAACCAAGGCGACCACGGCGCAGGCAACGGACACCACAGCCACAATCAAAGTCTGCACAAAGTCAGAAGCGACCACACCCCAAGAGCCCGAGAGCACTGAAATAAACAGCACAACAAGCCCGGTGGCGATAATGGTCACGGCAATATCGGCTTCAAACACCGCACTGGCAAACACGCCTAATGCGTTAAGCCAAACACCCGCGTTAATAAAGCTGAACAAAATCAACGCCCAGGAAAAAAAGGTCTCATTCTGGTCGCCAAAGCGCCGCTTGATGGCCTGCGATGGTGTGTCCACCCGCATTTGGCGAAAGCGATGACTAAAGAAAGCCCAGCCACAAAAGTAAGCGACCGTGTTGGCAAAAAAGACCAGACAGATGGCAAAGCCATCGGAGAATGCTTTGCCCGCACCACCGGTAAAAGTCCAGGCCGAGAACTGCGCCATAAACGCTGTCGAGCCCACCATCCACCAAAGCATGCGACCGCCACCGCGAAAGTAATCGCTGGTGGAGTGCTTTGCCATTTTGGTAAAGGAGAAACCAACAGCCAGAACCAGAATGAAGTAACCGGCGATGACGATATAGTCAATAACCATAAAAAGAACCTTTATTGCAGATGCGTTACATCTGTCCAATTATTATTTTTGCGGATAAGGTCAATCAGCTGTTGATACTGGCTGCCTTCTTTGAAGGTTTGATACGGCGGCACTTGCTCGCCCTGAATATCTTTTACCAGCTCGCGCGCTAAATACTGCCAGTTGCGCTCGGTATCGCCTTCGACCTTAGGCATATCGTCGACAATATCTTGTGGCAGTGGCAGTTGCTGCCACTCTTGCCCTTGCCCCCACAAATACAGTGGGCCGCTACCGTAATGGCCTTTGATGTAAATAGCGCCTTTGGTACCGTAAAAAACAATATGGTCTTCATGGAAACGCGGGTTCAGGCCGCCGTGTTTAAACAGAACGGATACCGGCTTGCTGGCGTGCGGGCTTTCCAATTTGGCGAGCACAGTGTAAGTCCACTCGACGTTGCTCTCACCCCATTTCAGGTTAGGATCGTTAATATCTTTGGGAATAAAATCGCGGCGTGTTTTAAAGTTGCGAACACCTTCAACGATAGGCGCCTTACCCATATCATCGCGTACTTCACCAATAATATCGGTGATCTTTTCGCCGATAACAGAAGTTACAATAGACAATTTATGGGTGAAGTTATTATTGAGGCGACCACCACCTTGCTCTGCACGGTGCGACCAACCAAAGGGGATTTCGCGCTCCAGATTAAAATGTGAAATACACTCAACCTCGACCGGCTCACCAATAACACCCTCGGCCACCAAACGTTTGGCGTGCATAATGTCTGGCATGTAGCGGAAGCTGGCGGCAAAGGCGGTTTTTACACCTTTTGCCTCGGCCAGCTTGTACAGTTCGATGGCGCTGTCACCGGTATCGGTTAGGGGCTTGTCGCAAAACACGTGGCAGCCGTGCTCAATCGCCTGCTTGATCGGCTCGTAGTGAGCGCCGCCGGGGGTCGCAATCGAAACCAAATCCGGCTGGCACTCATTCAGAGCTTTTTGCCAGTCGGTTCCGGCGTAAGGAATCCCCATTTTTTCTGCCACTTCACGCACTACTTCCGGTGTTCTACCCACCATACCGACCACTTCGGCACCCACTGCGCGAAACGCATCGGTATGCCCCTGTCCGGCAAAGCCGGTGCCCATTACGAGAACTTTTACTGTTTTAGCCATCTTTCCACCTATCTGATTTCGTTTATAACTTGATTGAGTGTTACCAATTCCACATGGTGCCGTCTTCCAGACGACTCACTGGTAAATACGAGCGTTTGTACGGCAGCGCGAGCGCGGCCTCCTCGTTTAACTCAACCCCCAGGCCCGGCGCATCACTGACGTGGGCCATACCATCGTGTACCTGATGGTTGTGCTGAAACACTTGTTGCAACTGTTCGTTGCCCAAACCGACAAATTCCTGCACACCAAAATTAGGTGCCCACACATCCAAATGCATATGCGCGGCAAAACACACGGGTGACAAATCGGGCGCGCCGTGTGGAGCCAGTTTTACATTGTAGAGGCTGGCAAAATCAGTAATCCGGCGCAGCGCGGTAATGCCGCCGGCGTGGGTGGCAGCCACGCGGATATAATCGATCAATTGATTTTGAATTAAATCTTTGCAGTCCCAAATGGTGTTGTAAGTTTCACCGATGGCCAGCGGCGTTGTGGTGTGCTGGCGAATCACTTTATAGTTGTCTTGATTTTCGGCAATGCTGGCGTCTTCCATAAACATAAGGTTGTATGGTTCCAGCAATTTACCTAAACGGGCCGACTCAATTGGCGTTAAGCGACTGTGCACATCGTGCAGCAACTGCACTTGGTTGCCCAAGCGGCGGCGCGCCTCGGCAAACAGCTCGACGATCATCTCCATATACTTGGGCGTCGACCACGACTCCTCCGGCGGCAGCGGGCGGTTGCCCTGCAGCTCAAAGTAGTCTTTTTTATCGCCCAACACGCCATAGGTTACATCCAGTCCGGGCACTGCTGATTGCAATCGCACCGCACCAAAGCCGTTGCGAACGTGCTGTTCGGCATTGGCCAGGGTCTGCTCAATGGTTTCGCCGTTGGCGTGGGCATACAAACCTACCGCCTTACGGCTTTTGCCGCCCAGCAATTGATAGACCGGCAGGCCGGCCACCTTGCCTTTGATGTCCCACAAGGCCATATCAATGGCCGCTATCGCCGCCATATTAATCGGGCCTTTGCGCCAGTAAACGCCCCTGTAGAGATACTGCCAAATGTCCTCGATACCGTGCGCATCGCGACCGATCAGGCAGGGAATAACATGCTCTTGCAGCATCGCCACCACCGCTTGCTCGCGGCCATTCACGGTGGCATCGCCCAATCCGGTAACGCCGTCGTCGGTGGTTACCTTGACGGTTACGAAGTTTCTTCCCGGGCAGCTAACGAACACTTCAATGTTGTCAATTTTCATAAATATACAGTCCTAAAGACGCCTTACCATATCGAGTAAAACGTTTTACTAAATCGGTTTAGTTAATAATTTATCATATTCTCAGCGAATGTCAAACCGTGAACTCAGTCAATAAATGATTTTTTGGGTGCGCACCAGCCCTCGCCCCAATTGAGTGTAGACCAGCAAGTGGCTGAAAAAGCCACTTGCGTACTCAGGCTATAAGGCTGGTTGTTACCCAGCGCTATTAGGAAGGTGGGCGTTTTGAAGGTTTACGCCCAACCACCGAAAAGTGACTGGAGCGAATACGGGTAAGCCTGATCGCTCAGGGCTCGGCCGTTATTGCCTCGATTAATTGAGCTTGCGACAGGAGTCGCGTGGCACCAAGGTACAAGGGGTGGTAATACGTTGCGCGGGAGTCTCTTTTTGATTAATTAGAGTCAGCAGTAACTTAGCCGCCTCTTGGCCAATATCGTAGGGCTCTTGCTTGATAACGGTCACTGGGGTTTTAAAGAATTCCACCATGGGGATATCATCAAACCCCAGCAGTGACACATCTTGGCCAATGGCAATATTGTGCCGATTAAACACCTCTAACAGCTCGATGGTAATGGCCAAATGCTGTGAGAAAAAAGCGGTAGGAGCCACCTCGGAGCGCAACAAATCCACCGGCGACCGTGAAAAGCCGGTTTCTCTTTGCCAGTGCAAAATCAAGTCTTTTGAGTAGGCTACACCCTGGGCCTCAAGGGCCTCGCAGTAACCCTGATAGCGATCGCGGCGGGACTTCATCGCCTCGAACTCTTGGGTCACAAAGCAAATTTTGCGGTGCCCCAGATTGAGCAAGTATTCTGTGGCCTCAAAAGCGGCTTTTTTGTAATCCGACAAAATAATGTATTTTTCGGTACCATCTTGCTCTAACTGGAATTGGACAATGGGCAGCCCCTGCCCCAGCAGCTTATCGATCAACGCTGTGTTTGCCCCGGAGGGAGCAATAACAATACCGTCGACGTTGATTTGGCTCAGGTTCTGCAGGGCCTCGGCTTCTTTTTTGGGGTCAAAATCGGTGCTGTAAATAAGCACATTGTACTGGCTGTTTTTACAGAAATCGTCGATACCGCGAATGGTGCGACTGGTGTAGAAACCCGTAACATCGCGAACGACTAAACCGATGGTTTTGGTAGTGTTGGTCTTTAAGCTGCGGGCGATGGCATTGGGCACATAGTTCAAAGCGGCGACAGACGCCTCAATACGCGCCTTAGTGTCTTTCGACATATAGTCAAATCGGCCGCTGAGAAACTGAGATACCGTACTTTTTGAGACGCCGGCGTGAGCCGCCACATCGACTAATCTTACTTTTGCCATTGTTTAATCTACTTTGAGTGTGCACTCGCCGAGGTGGGCCATAGAGCGCAACATTTTACCTGATACGCCGCCAAGCTTCCATCTTGTGATGGCTTTACCCGCCTCGACTCTTATTTGCCAAGCCGTCGCGACCGCCCCAGGCGAGGCGTGTTTACAAACCGTACAGGCCAAGGCAAACTCTCGGGGCGACTAAAACAATTAAAACAACCGGCGGCCCCTACCGCCTGCTGAGCCCGCTGACAGCTAAACGGATCAAAACAATCGTTAATTTCACTCCCGACCACAGGGTATCACTATGAAAAATGCTATCACCCCCCTATTGTTTAGCGCTGCCATTGGCATTGGCGGCTCCGCCGTAGCCGGCCAGTCCGACGTCGGCTCCGATCTCTACCAAAAACAAGAAATCACCGGCGAGTCCGTACCCGCCCAGGCGCTAGAAGAGATACAGAAACTGGCGCCGGGATTTGTCCTTAAAGAGGCGGAAAAAGAATCCAAGCACGGCAATCAATACTTAGACCTGGAAGGTGTCACCGCGGCGGGTGCCGAAATAGAGTTCGATATGCTCCTCAATGAACAGGGCCTGTGGCAGGTGGTGGAAATTCAACGCGACTTAACACTGGCTGAATGTCCAGAGCCGGTTCAGGCAGTTTACGCACAACACTTTGCCGAGCAAACCCCGCAGCGCATTATCGAAAGCAAACAGATGGACGGTGTGATTGTGTATGAATTTTACTTTGTAGAGGGCGAGAAAACCCACAAAAATGAAATCAAGCTCGATGGCGATAAAGCCACCTTACTGGAAAAAGAGTGGGCGCACTAACCGCTGTGTGAGGCATTAAAAAGGGCCGGATTTTCCGACCCTTTTTAAGTATTGGTAAATTGGTACTATTCTGCCTGCTAGCGTGAACCGATCAGGTAACCATATACCAATTCATCACCTGGCGAGTGGTACACAATTGTCAGCTCTGACTCGGTAGCCGTTCCCATAACTTTACCGGCCGCATCCCCCGTACCCTGTATTTCACTTCCCTCAAGCTGACAGCTAATATCACCCTCATTGTGGCTAATCTCGCAACTGCCATCAGCATTAATGGTGAAAGTTCCGGCCAGGTTTGTAACATCCGGACCCTGAGGATTACTATCATTTTGTGCAATCAGCTCTTGGCCCGATATGCTATAAGTTCCCGCACTCACGTTAACAGTCGCCTCCTCTGAAGCATGAAAAAACGCGGACACAGATTCACCACCGGCCATATTGGGCTTAGCAATAATGGTGAGACTATTTGCCCCCAGAGTTCCTGTCACCGTGGCAAAGTCGGTAATCAATTCCCCACTAGTAGCATCATAAGTACACGCAGCGCGGTACCCTTCGCTAGCCGACAAATAACAATTGCCATCCGACGCTAGGGTAATAATGCCTGAAACACCGTAGTACGTAGGCTCAGCCCCAGAGGCAACAATCGTTTCAGTCCCCTGTAATACATAATTCTCGGTGCCGTTCAATTGCAATGATTGGGCAAAATGAGCTTGAGCATCATCAACACTCACCAACTCATTTACCGTTGAATCTTGCCCTGCATTAGCTATCAAGTTCACGACAGCCGCAGACGAAGCAAATGCATTAGCCGACAGAGTAAAATCTACCTGAGTAGCTACCGTTTTAGCCTCATCGGCAATCTCAATGCCATTGTCAGAATCCCCGTCTTTATCCAGGGTTAACAGCAGGCGTACAATATTTAATACTTGCTTATCGCGCGGGTCGGCTGTGCCCACTAGGTCCATCGGGGTAATAACAGACCCACCGACCACAACAGGCAATTGCAAATCACCAATAGAAAAAGTTACCGACTCTCCTGCCGCATATTGAAATTCACCATTGGGGCTGGTTTGCCCCGAGGTAGATGCAGTTTGGTAATCCAGATTTGCGACAGCGCTGTCGATAAAGACGCCCGTCAGTAAACTAGGCTCCGAACTCGAGCTGCTTTGTGAGCTCTGTGCTGATGAGGAACTGGATGAATCGACACTAGAGCTACTTGGCGAACTCTGCACCGACGAGGAGCTGGATGAATCGATACTAGAGCTTGATGAGCTCACGCTGGATGATATGGAGGTTGAACTACTGGATGAGGATGTCGAGCTGCTAATAGCACCGCTCCCCTCATCAGAAGAAGAACCACCACAAGCACTTAACAAGCCCGACAAAATAACAAGAAAGCCAAAACGAACGCACTGCATAGCACTCTTTCCTTAAGTAAGTATGAGTACGTATAATATTATGGCGGGAATTTCCACACAAGAGGGACCTTAACTGACTGTCAGCACCTCACACTAATTACCCTAATGCCGCTTGAGCTGCGGCCGACTTTGCCCGTTGGCCTACCTCAACAGGTAATCAAAGTACAGATTAAGCCCTTGCGCCACTCGTTATTCAGTTTGATGTTGCGGCGGCTTACCTTTCCACCACGAAGCCAGGGCCGAACCGGTAATGTTCATAAGCGGGCCAAATACTGACGGCGCCAAGCCCAGAGTTGCCACCCGACCCATTTCGCTGGCTATGCCCGAGGCCAAACCGGTATTCTGCATACCGACCTCAAAGGCGATTGAGCGACAAGACTGTTCATCCATTTTAAGCGAGCGGGCGCAGCCGTAACCAATCATGTATCCCAACACATTGTGAATAAAGGCGGCGAGAATCAACAACAAACCAATTTGTAAGAGCGCATCGCGCCCCGCCGCCGTAATGACCACAATAATCAACGCGATAGCCGCCATAGACACCAGCGGCATGGCTTTATCCAGCCACTGAGCTCGGCCGTGTAAAAAGTGGTTAAACACCAAGCCTGCAATAATCGGCAGAATGACGATTTTGGTGATCGTCCACATCATGGCCCAAGCGTCTATTTCGATATATTCACCGGCAAACGCCTTCATTAAGAATGGCGTGGTAAACGGCGACAATACTGTAGCCACAGCGGTTAAAGTTACGGAAAGTGCTAAGTTCGATTTAGAAATATAAGCCATCACATTGGAGGCCAAACCACTGGGCGCACAGCCAACCAATATCACCCCGGCGGCAATTTCCGGCGGAAAATTAAATGTGTAAGCCAAAGAAAAGCCAATAACCGGCATAATCGTTAACTGGCACAACAGGCCAATTCCTACGGCCTGCGGGGTTTTCACCACACCGGCAAAGTCTTTGACACTCATGGCCGTACCCATGCCAAACATAATCGCCTGTAACAAGGGCACAATGAGTTGTTTCAGGTCAAAACTGCCAACTTGCCGAAACAACTCCGGAAAATACATCGAAGCGGTTACCGCGGTAAGAATCCATAAGGTATAAGCCCCTTGGCGCAAGACACCAAGGACACTACAGGCAATTGCCATGAATAAAGCCGCAATCACCACTGGCAATCCATTGGCAAAGGAATCAAAGAGCGTGACATAGAGAAAGAGTAAAGTTGCCGCCGCAAGTGCCGCGACCCCCACCCAGCGGGTGATGCTTTGAGTATTCATAATAATTGTACGTTATTGTTTTATATATGATTATTACGCACCTGACAGACACAGGTGATACTTAGTGACCCTAGCCTAACACAGACTTTTACCCCATGTCAGGCTCGCCACCGACAGCCTGTTGCCACACTAACGCCATGGCCACCAAACGTATTCGCAGCCCGGACTTTTACTTTGGTTTAGAGCTGTGGCATTGTTCAGTTTGTGAGTGCCCCCATTTCTGTCGTTTCTGGGAATATGCCATTGTAATTTTCATCCTTGCAGCACAACAAGGTATATTGATATCACTGTCCCCACAAATGTTCACCAATTTTTTTCAGCTCCTTGTTATTATAAGCATTGGTAAAAATAGGGCTCATCTCGGCACCGAGTATATACGTCATATCCTGGCGCCCCTTGGTGTTCAAAATTGTCGCCAAAGCTTTTTCCTTTTCCTTCGCAATTAAATACAAATTAATTTTTTGATCAGGAGGGATATCCCCCACTAAGCTCATTAATTCAAGAGCAATAGTCGAATTGGATTGAGTGACAAACTTTCCTTGTAAATCCTGCGCTTGTGCTTTTGTTAATTTTTTCTTATTTTGGTAGTAACGTATCCAATGGGTAAGAGATAGCTCATTTGAGCCTTGGGCTTGAGCAATCATGGCTCGGATAATGTGACTGGTACGAGAAATAAAATGCTCGGCTTCCTGAGTCCGCACAAGCGCTTGCTCATAGTTACCTGCCATAAACTGTGCCCAAGCGCGCTCCCATATGTAAAGAACATGATCGGGCTGAATAGCGTAGGCCTTTTCGGCGTGAAATATCATACGATCAGTTTTCTTCAATACATAACTTGCATGTGCAGCGAGAAAGTGGCAAAGCGCACTGCAGTTGTTTTGTTCTTCCGCCCAGTTTAAGTAAACATCTACCTCACTTAAATTACGTAAATAAAATAAGTTCAACATGGCGCGAGCAATGCGAGAGTTGATGTTGCCAGGGGCAAGTTTCTCGGCAGCTTGGATATGCCTTTGTGCTCGCTGAACAATTTCATCATCAGATAGGCCCATATGACGACTCATTTTAAAAGAGTATATGTGAGCCAGCATATTGTGTGCCTCAAAAAAATCAGGGTCTTTCTGTAGGGCTTGTTCTAGGTAGTCGACCGATTTAGGTAAAAGCTCTTCTCTCTTTTGCACCCACAGATGCCAGGCTTGTGTGAAAGCCGGTGGGACAGCTTTGACTTCCACAGGCCGTTTGTCAGCTTGCCAATACACGAGCAACAATAGTACAGCTGCCAAAACAGAGCCTGATAATATTAGTCGAAGACGAGTCACTGCGTTTATTGGAGCTAAGCGCTCCGCTACTAGGTGCTCTGATGTCTCAGCATCTTCACTTTGGATAGCTTCACAGACCCCAAGCTGCCATTGATAACCAACCTTGGGGATAGTCTTCACAAAGGTCTGCTCAGAGTCCAATTCAGCAAGCGCTTTGCGCAAACGGCGAATGGCACTGGAAATAGCCGCGTCACTGACTACTTTACCCTGCCAAATCGTCTCTACCATGCTGTGTCGACTGACGGGGATATTGGCATTTTCGATAAGCAAAAGTAACAAAGTCGCTGTTTGCTTATCGATATCTACACTCTGATCTCCTCGCACAAGCACTAATGCATTGGGTTTAAAGATAATTGTCGAAAATTGGTAATTCAAAACGCAGCCCCGATGTGTTGACCAGAAGCATAATAACAAAAAGCAGTCTCTGTGCATCTCATATCTAATCTAGCCCTCTTTAGCTCGTCTTTTTTGGAGAAAATTGAATATATAAGTGACGATGTCAAGTTTTGGTCAGATTTTTACCATGAGATTAACAAGTATTTAATCCTATGAAAGACTACATTGCAGCTACTAGAAAACAGGAGACTCGCATGAATCGACGTGACTTTATAAGAACAACAGGCCTATTAAGTACTGTCGCCATGGCACCCCATAGCCTCGGAACTAAGCTGCTCAAAGGAGAACAAAAAGAAATACTCATTCTTGGCGGAACCCGTTATACCGGTCCAGCCATCGTTGAGAAACTCCTTGCTCAAGGGCATAACATCACCTTATTCAACCGGGGCCAAACCAACCCTCAGCTCTTCCCCAAGGTTGAAAAGCTACGAGGAGATCGCTACCAACATCGAGGTAAAGGGCTGGCGGCCTTAGCAGGCAAACGCCGCTGGGATGTCATCATCGATACCTGGAATGAGAGCCCTCTATGCGTGCGTGACACTCTAAAGCTACTGGCAAAACGTTGTGAGCAATATATCTACATCTCCAGTATGGCGGTTTACCCTTATCAAGCACTGCAAGAGCGAGCCGGTATCACCGAATCTTTCCCGCTACCCGATGACACCATGCCTAGTAACTACACGATGATTGACTACGATGCAGCTAAACGCATCGCGGATAAAATGGTGAGCTCTCTCCCCCACGGCTGTATCTTGCGTCCTCACTCTATTAGTGGGGCGCGCATGACACATGTATCTGACAATCAACGCTACTGGCCTGTACGCTTACAGCAAGGAGGAATTATTGCGGCTCCCGGTGACGGCGCTGACACAACTCAGTTTATCGACATGAAAGACATGGCTCGGTTTATCGCCTTGGCAATTGAGGATAAATTAAAAGGCGCCTTTAACACCTTTACCACCGAACGCTTCGATGCCTATTTATATGGCCTAAAAGCCTTAAGCGCCAAACCGAGTGAACTAATCTGGATCCCCCATGAGCACTTGGCGAAAGAAAAATTCCGCCCGTACGTTGATATACCCATGTGGGCACCCCGGCAAAAGGACCGTGGAACCTTTGCTATTTCAACGCAAAAAGCCGTTAATGCAGGCTACCAAACACGTCCTATTGCGGAAACATTTCGGGATTTACTCGTGGATTTTTATGAGCAAGAAGAGGACACCTATGACTTTGCTACGGGAAAATCTAAAGCGGGGCTGTCACGGATGATGGAGAAGGACTTATTAAAAAAATACTTTCCCAATCAACATAGGGGAAGCTAGGACACATATTTCTCAAATATCATTCGAGGAATTAGTTAAAATCCAATGCCCCATTTCCTGATTCGGAGGAATTCTGTTCAAGCTATTGAATGGATTTACATTTAAAACAAATCAAAAGCTTAAGAGCATCTCTAATAAAACTCAGCACGCTTTAGTCTTTAACGGTATCAACATATTGTGCAGAAACGAAAAAGGGCTGAATAGTCAGCCCTTTTGAATAGACGTGGATTTATCTTTAGCGTTAAGCGACTTGTGCCCTTCTCGCTTCCAAATCGGCTTCAATTTCACTCATGCGCTCAGAGCTGAGCGGGTAAACAATCAGCAATAAGACAGCGATAAAAGCAAAGACGGCCGGAATCCAACTCATTAGCAAAATCATGCCATCGGTGGTTTGCGCGATGGTGCTGGGGTCGGTGCCGACATAACCGTACGAACCCAGCACCACTAACACCAAAGCCCCGGCAAAGCCGCCGCCGGTTTTCTGAATAAAAGTGCCCGCCGAATAGAACAAGCCCGTGGCGCGTCGGCCGTGCTTCCACTCAGAGTAATCGGCAGCATCGCCCAGCATACTGAAAACCAGTACCGGCATAAATGCGGCAAAAAATTCGGCGGCACAACCGAGTATAAATAAGATTTTCACATCCCCCGCCCCTAAAAAAGAGATACAACCGGTCAACACACCACTGATCAACAAAGAGGCAATAAATAAGGCTTTTTTCCCCACTAGACGCGAAAAGTAACCACAGACTAGCGCCGCGATAATAGAAGTAATCAACAGGGCTATAAAGTAGCGACCGGTCAGGGTTGGATCGTGAATAAAGTGTTTGAAGTAATAGGCAATCACCCCATATTTAATGCCATTAAACAGCATGGTTAAAAAGCCAAGCCCGAGAATCATTAACCAAGGTTTATTGGTTAACAAATCGATCAGGTCGCGTTGCGATGGGGTGGTTTCACTTTCTGGTTTTCTAATCAGTTTTTGCACAGCGAACCAAGTGAACGCCATAACCACGGCAAAAAACAAACCTGAGTATAGATTGCGGTAGTAAAAGAACAGGGAGATCGACAACAGCGGCACCACAATAAACGGCAGGTTGCCCAATAAATCCTTAAGTTCTTGGCCCAGCGAGCCACTGGTCTTTGTCGGCTGCACCCGCTCTTTGGTAGTAAAAAAAGTCATTAAACACAACAGCACCAAGAGCGCCGCAAATACATACATCGTTTGCTGATAACCTTTAGCCTCATCACCCTGACCAAAAAAAGCGACTAAATCTGGGGTAAAGCCCATAACTAATACACCGCCTAAAAATGCCCCCGCAAAACGGTAACCAGAAAGTACGCTGCGCTCTTCATGGCTCGGTGTCATCACGCCCATAAGGGCCGAATAAGGTACGTTATTAACAGTGTAAGCGAGGGTTAAACCTATATAGGTGAAATAAGCCCATACCAACTTCATTTCTAAGCTGACATCCGGCGCGGTGAATGACAACACCATAAACAAGCCCAGCACCGGGGCTGACCACAAAACCCATGGGCGAAACTTGCCGTGCTTAGACTGAGTGCGATCGGCGATCATGCCCATCACGATATCGGTGATACCATCAGAGACGCGTACAATCAGCAAGAGTATGGCCGCTGCGGCCGCAGAAATACCTAAGGTATCGGTATAAAACACAGCCAAATAGGCCAGAGCACCGCGCCAGACTAGGTTAGCCGCGGCGTCGCCCATGGCGTAACCGCTTTTTTCCAAGAGAGAGAGCTTATGAGAAGAGGGTATCGCCACGTTTATCACCTCGGGCTTAGTCGTTTTTAATTATTAGTGCCTTCTGGGCATCTATTAGTAGAGGAGCTTAAGAGGCCTTCGGCTAAATGTACAGGCTTAAAACAGCGTTAACGATACCGAGAACCCTTTCTGGTAATGGTTGGCTATTATTGCGCCGCTAAACGCCGAGCGACCTCCTCTTTCCAGGCCTGAATGGCGGTATTATCCGACTCGAATAACGCAATCCCCACCTGATACCGGCCAACCGCCGAACGACACCACTTAACCTCACCGGTCAAGACAAAACGCACCTCTGGGTTTTGCAGCTGTATACACAACGGGTAGATATGACCTGCTGGCAAGGGACGATCTAACTCCACCTGCAAGCCATTAGCGGACAAGTCGGTAGAGCGGCTAATCACAATTTTAGCCGGCTCATTATCTTGGCCAGCTTCCAGCTCAAGGTAGACGGTTTCGGAGGCATTTAACCGATATTCTTGACGTTGATCTGGCGACGTTGTGGCGTGAGACATTTGCTATCTATCCTTTATCATTGTTATTCAGTGCGCCTTAAGCCACGCACAATATTCTCCAACCGATTTTCAAACCCTTGCTCCGGCTGATAAAAAACAGCCTTGCCCTGCAGTAAAAACTCAAGCAGCTCGTCGTATTTCAACTCGGCCACCTTAGTCCCCACCCGGTCGACAAATATATACTTACCCGTTGAGCGCAAGCTTACCGCCAATTTACAACGCACGGTTTTACCAGCTTCTGTAGGTAAATCGGCCCAGGTACCCAGGGTGAGCTGATCGATCAGGTCGCGCATGGCCTGTTCTTTAGCTTCGCGCTGTTCCGCTTCTTGCTGTTCGCGCTCTTGTCGTTCGCGTTCAATTTTCTCCTGCGCTAAGCGCTCCGCCTCAGCGCGCGCTTTGGCTTCAGCGACCTTGCGCTCTGCCTGCACTTTTGCCTTGGCCTGCTTAATCTCAAGTGCTTTACGCTCCAGCCTTTGCCGCTCAAGTTGTTTGACCTGAGCGCGGGCTTCAAGTTGTTGTTGCAACTGACCCATTCTGGCATTGACTGCCGTTAGCGCTGCCGACAAAACCGGCAGGTGGGGTATTTCATGGGCGATACCAGCATCAAAGCAAGCGGCAATCTCTGCCACTGACTTTTGCAACACTTTATGACCGTTACGGTTCACAAATAATAATTTGTCTGTGCCCGGCGCTTGCATTAAGAACTGACAACGCAAGCGCTGCTGACCATCATTAAATTCAATCCAATCCCCACTGGCAAACTGATGCTGCGCCGCTCCAGTTTGCAACTGTTTCAGGGATTCTGCATCTTCTGACTCTTGTTTTTTAGCGGCCTCCACCGTATCTATGGTCTGGCCTTTCAGCAGCGTAATCACCTGAGTCGACAAATCATCCAGATGGCTTTGGTAAACATCAGGTGTGCATACTTGATTGGCTTTGGCCGTTTCTAATTGCGATAGTAACGCTGGACCTTTTTGAAAGAATGCTTGCCGATCCTCCTCTGACTTTTCTGGGTTCAGTGCCCAGACCAGTAAGCGCAACGAACGCTCCCAAAAATTTCGCTCAGAATCGTGATCATCGCCGTTTATCAAAGCGAACTGCAAGCTTGGTAAAATGACCTCTTCGATAAACACCAGTGCTGACTCTGGCAGCATCCGTCGGGCAACCACGTGATTGTAAATATCGGTCACTTTTTGTTGCGCCGTGGCAGCCCGAATACGACCTAACTCTGAAACTTGCATGCGCTCGGCTAACATTGCTGCCTTATCCAACTCGCGGTCACCAAGTTTATTGAAGTCTTCAAGCGCTTGGGCCCAAACACTGGTGTCAGACTGCATAGCCCCACACAATAACTCGACACGCTCGACAAATTTTCTACCGCTGGCCCCTAAGCCGTTGTACCAAGTTTGCAAATGAAAGAAGCACTGATCGAGGGCGCGGCGGTTACCGTGCAGTACTGTTAGTTGCAACGATTCATCGCTCACCACGTAAGTAAGGATACGGTTCAGTAACTGCTCTTTATATGACTGCAGATCTTCTGGTACTAAAAGGTTGTCAGCCAAGGCCTTGGCCAACCACGTGGCGTACAGCCCAGCTAAACCCGCATTGCTCCCATAGGGTAAGGCCTGATAGGCGGGCCAGATATCTTCAGCTTGATAAAAGTCATGATCGACACTGTGTAAGGCAGAGACCGTTACAGGTGCTCGCTGATTAGTCGCGAGCCCAAGCAAGGAGCGGATCTCAGTAAATTTTTGGTTATCTGTCACACACTTCTCCGCGCTCGACCATAGAATTCAATAAACCCCCGTGAACCAGTTCCGTGCACCTGCGTGTTTTTTGCACCAGCCATGACCCCCTAAGCGCGCCCCAATATGCAACAAGGCCACCAAACACCACCAACACAAGCACCATTATATAACACTCACCTTGACCGGCCGCACAGCATAAGCTCAACGCGGCGCACCAATGCGCAGCATTGTGAGCTGGCACAACCATTGCTCTATAGCTGTTTTGCCATGTGCGGACACACATCACCGCAATGACAGTTTGCCCAATTTACCCGATGGATTTCGCGCAATGAACTCACAAAAGTTAAATTTAGTCGATCTTACCAAGGCCAATATCAGGCTTTTACACCTTACGTGGTTTGCCTTTTTTCTCACCTTTGTCGTTTGGTTTTCCCATGCGCCGTTGAAACCATTGATAATGGAAGCCTTCGATATGAGCATAGCTCAATGGAAGGCATTATTGATACTCAATGTGGCGTTAACCATTCCCGCCCGGATAATTATCGGCATACTGGTCGATAAATTCGGCCCGCGTATTGTGTACACTCTATTGCTCGCGGCCGGTGGTCTTATGTGCCTGGCCTTCGCCAGTGCTCAAAGTTACGAACAATTGGCCCTGTTCCGTTTTTTGCTAGGCTTTGTCGGCGCCGGCTTTGTTATTGGCATTCGACTGGTTGGGGAGTGGTTCCCTGCGCGCAATGTCGGCTTAGCCGAAGGCGTTTACGGTGGCTGGGGTAATTTCGGCTCCGCAGCAGCAGCTTTCACACTGCCTACGGTAGCGCTAATGTTTGGTGGCGAAGATGGCTGGCGCTATGCGATTGCCTGTACCGGCTTAATGGCATTGGCCTACTCAGTGGTCTTTTATTTGCGAGCGCGCAACACCCCCAAAGGCTCAACCTACTTTAAGCCCAAGAAAACCGGCGGCCTGGAAGTTACCAGCAAACAAGACTTCTATTTTTATCTGGCCATGAACCTGCCGATGTATATTATCTTAGCCGTTCTGGCCTGGAAGTTGTCCCCCGCAGGGGTCGGCTTACTGAGTCAAACCATGACTTATGTTATGTACTTATTATTAGCGGTGCTGTGCGGCTATCAGTTCAGCCAGATTTACAAGGTCAATAAAGAGTTGTTGCAAGGTGGCGCGGTAGCCGAGCACGACAAGTACAAATTTAAGCAAGTGGCCATTTTAGACTGGGCTTATTTTGTGACTTTCGGCTCTGAGCTGGCGGTCGTATCAATGCTGCCCGCCTTTTTCTTAGAGACCTTTGAGGGTATGTCACTGGCAGCAGCAGGGGCCTTGGGCGCCGCTTACGCCTTTATGAACTTAGTGGCTCGCCCTGGTGGTGGCTACATCAGCGATAAATTTGGCCGTCGACTATCCATGTCGATTTTTATTATCGGCCTTACTATTGGTTACTTCACTTTGTCACAAGTCAGCGGTAGCTGGCCGATTCCCCTGGCGGTTGCAGCAGTCATGTTTTGCTCGTTCTTTGTACAAGCCGGTGAAGGCGCCGTATTTGCCATGGTACCACTGGTGAAGCGACGCATGACCGGGCAAATTGCCGGTATGGCTGGCGCATTTGGCAATGTGGGTGCCGTAACATTTTTAACGGTTTACAGCTTTGTCGATGCCAGTACCTTCTTTATGGTCATTGGCGGCTCGGCGCTGATTATTTTTCTGATCGTGCAGTTTTTAGAAGAGCCGGCCGGGCACATGCACGAAGTCAACGATGATGGTTCAATCACTCAGATCGAACTTACCTAATATTAAAAACCATAATGCCGGCGCGTTTGCGCTGGCTTGGGGACGCGCTATGATGACAGGCAACGATAATTCTAATAGCGCGCCTATGGAACATTTACAGTCCTCTCTGGCAGTCAGCTTTGCTCAAATCAGTGCGGCTGGCCGCAAAGATGAAAATCAAGATACCGTCGGGGCTCGTTTCCCCGAGGGCGCCGCGTTAGCAACTAAAGGCATCGCTCTGGCCATTGCCGACGGGGTGAGCAGCTCCCAATCAGCCAAGCAAGCCAGTCAAACCGCGATCACAGGTTTTTTGGCCGACTACTACGCCACCCCCGACACCTGGCGTACCGGACAGTCGGCCAATCGTGTGATTCAATCGCTCAATCGATACCTTTGGAGCCAAAGCCAGAACAGTGTTCGACAAGAAGGCCATCTAACCACGCTGTCGCTGCTGATTATAAAAGGCGATAAGATGTTCACCTTTCACATCGGTGACAGCCGCATTTACCGATACCGCCACGGCAGCTTAGAGCAACTAACACGGGACCACAGTCAGCGTGTTGACCACAGCACTACTTACTTAACGCGCGCACTGGGAGCTGATTTATCCCTGGAAGTGGATATGCAATCTCACGAGATTGAGCGCGGCGACATCTACCTGCTCAGTACCGATGGACTGCACGATGTCATCAGTGCGCGCGACTTGGCGCAGCATATCGAGCAGACACCTAACCTCGACACCCTTGTTCAAGCCCTGCACGACACAGCGTTTGCCAATGGTTCACAAGATAATATCAGTGTACAGGCAGCACGAATCGATGACGTGGGCAGGCCCAGTGAAAGTGACGCTATTACTGTTTTATCGCGCCTGCCCTTCCCCCCGATACTGGACGTTGGCCAAAGTCTTGACGGCTTAACGGTGGAAAAAATTCTGCACGAATCTGAGCGCAGCCAGGTTTACTTAGTAAAGCGGGCCGATGGCACTTTATTAGTAATGAAAACCCCGTCTCCCAATTATCAAGACGATGCCGCGTTTATTGAGCGCTTTGTGCGCGAGTCCTGGATTGGCTCACGACTCAACAACCGCCAAGTAGTGCGAGTAGTCGAGCCCAGCCAAACACGCACCTGCCTGTATTATTTAACCGAATATATTCCCGGCCCCACCCTCGGGGAGCTGATTCACCAGCGGGCGCCTTTCGCCGTGGCCGATGCCATTGAGCTTGCCGAACAACTGGTTACCGGCGTGCGTGCCCTGCACCGTAAAGACACCCTGCATCAAGATTTAAAACCCGACAATATTGTTATGGGACGCTGGGGAGCCTGCTTGATTGATTTTGGTTCTTGCTGGGTTGCCGGCATTGAAGAGATGGCCTCACCCATTGCCGCCGACAAGGTGCTGGGGACACTGGATTATTCCGCGCCCGAGTACCGTTACGGTGGCCTCACCGGCCCGCGCTCGGATCAGTTCTCTCTCGCTGTTTTAGTCTATGAAATGCTAACCGGAAAACACCCTTATGGTGACGCCTACGGCAAAGCCATGTCGTTAGTACAATTTCAAAAGCTTACTTACCGGTCCGCCCTACAATTTAACCCCCTTGTTCCTGTCTGGCTAGACCGAGCTTTGGAAAAATCTCTTTATATACAACCCGCGCAGCGCTACGAAGCACTTTCTGAATGGTTGCGTGATATCAAACGCCCCAACCCTAACTGGCTGACCGCCAAGCACAAGCCCTTAATTGAAAGACACCCGGAGCGTGTTTGGAAAGTCGCGGCATTAGCGGGCTGGGCAATGGCGATTGCAGCATTAGTTTTTATTGCAACAAAATAAGATATTGACCTGCGGTAAGTATTAGATCTTTTTGCAACTGCCGAGCATAATTAGTTACATTTTTCGGGGTTAACGCTACCCATAATTTGACAATGCTTATAATTTGACCTGGCTCGCTAACAACTTGCCACACAGATGAATCAATGTCATTATTTTCATAATAATCAGGAAAATCGGTAGCAGAAGCTTGCTAGAACTTACACAGTCGACAACTCTAGAATAATTAAAATAAGGAATGATTATGTACATCTGGAAAACTGCCGCTCTCTCTAAAGACATTAAAAACCATAATGTCAATCAAAACGAATGGCGTAAATACTACTTAGCAGCTTCAATATTTGTGACAATTGCCATTTATCTCACTGCATTGACACCTCACGCTAGCCTAATGGCGGTTTTGATTGAAGCGATTGTAATGATCGGAATTCTTATTTTTGGGGTAAGTTTTACTTACCATTCTAATAAAGGTGACGATGGTACTGATTATATAGCAAGAATGACGGCCCTAGCACTTCCTATCTCGGTCAAAGCATTTGTCATCTCTTTAGCCTTTGGCGTCATCATTGGAGTATTGAGCCAAGCTCTATCAATCTCTGCAAGCTCCTTTGACTGGCTGATGCTTGTCTTTGGGTCAATAATACAGGTTTGTATTTTTTGGCGCCTTAACGAACACATAAAATTTATTAATGCGTAGCAGACACGTTAGATTTCTAACACTTTGGGTATTGCTCGCGCCGGTACTCAGCGCATGCGATAAAGACACCACCTTATACACCTCTGGCGATAAGCCAGAGCTGGTAATGATTGCCATCAATAATAGCGACGAAGTATTTACTTCAATACACAAGGAATCATTGAGTATCGAGGCGTTGTCTACCGAGATAGCGCGATTATTAAACAACGACACTGATTACAGATTTGTGATTCAGACAGATAAAGGCGGCTCGGCTTATAAAGACAGCGTTATACAATCTTTAACAAACAGCGGCGTTAAAATAGACTATATCGCCGCCCCATAAAACCGCCTTTAACCTGATTATTCTTTCACGATTACGGTATAGCTTTTTTCAAAATCCTCAGGTTTAACAAAATAGCCGCCCTGTACCACAACACCACTACCTTCTTGCCATTTCACTTCAGAGCCATCAATTGTAGATTCAGGCAGAGTAAACCCTTCAAATCCTTCGTTAATTTTGAAAACCTCTTCGCCAATATAATTAAGACTTGCAGGCAATTCCACCTGAGTTAAGCGATTGGCGAGAAAGGATTTATAGCCAATAGACTCTAACCCCTCCGGCAATTCGATACTGGTTAAGCGATTATCGCGAAAAGCACTATCCTCAATAACTTTAAGGCCGGCCGGCAAGTCTACGTGGGTGAGAAAGTTCACATTAAACGCACTGTGCTCAATGGTTGTCAGCCCAGCGGGAAAATTAACCTGGATAATACGGTTATTCTGAAAAGAAAACTCGCCAATAGAAGTCGCCCCCGCCGGTAGATCAACGACAATCAAACTGTTGTCGCGAAAAGCACTATCGCCTACAGCGGTTAGTCCATCCGGCCAAGTCACTTCAACAACACTATTCGTGGCAAAAGCCCAATCAGCAATACGGGTAATTCCCGCGGGAAAATCCACATGGGTTATGCCGTTAAACTCAAATGCTCCCTCTCCGATAGTGGTAAGACTATCGGGCAAATCCACCTCGGTTAAACGATTATTCTGAAAGGCAAAGTTGCCAATAGAGGTTAACTCTGCAGGGAGCTTCACACTGGCTAAACCTTTAGCTTGAAAAACTCTATCGCCAATCCCAGTGATTTTCTGGTCATCCAGTGTACCGGCAATAACAATATTTGGCCGATAATTTTCACCGGCTTGATCGGTCAACGTAGAGGCGGTAATAACACCACGGACAACCGTCACGTCAGCATCGGTGAGGCTATAATGTTTTTGTTCTTTAGCATCAACGGCAAGCGAAACAAATATCACCGCACTCAACAGTACTTTAAAAATTTTCATACTCTATAGTTCCCGAACACATTGTGAGTAATAGCAGACAGCTTTGGAGCCAAATTTATAATAAGTGGCTCAAAGACACTATGCCGTACTGGATACGGCATAGTGTCCACGAACATTCAATAAGATTTGTACACAACCTAAGCGTCTGCATTGATCATTTAAAACATTAACGCAGTAACACTAAAGGCCTACCAACGATAACTAGCACCAACGGTCACACGACGATCAGTAAGACCTTGGAAGCACAACAATGCGCCTTCATTAACACAAGACTGCTCCACTTTAGACTCCGTTAAATTGACCGCTTCAATACCTATATTGAGCTGGTCAGTTACATCGTAACTCACGCTAGCATTAAGCTGACCGCGGTCTTCTTGTACTACCGGAAAGCCCCACGGGTAGTTAAAGGTGCTACCGAAGTCCTCTGAGCGATATGCTTCACGCCAGGTATAACGCATACGAGCCGACAGCCCGTATTTTTCATAGTAGAGCGTAAAGTTATAGGCATTCTCAGACAGGTCTATCAATTGCTGTTTTGCGGAAACGTCTATATCATCGTTGCCCGTTGATGCTGCAAAGATTGCGCTGGCACGGCTTGTCGCTGTATCAACAGCCTCGCCGCCAGAAAATTCCTGAAAGGTGTAGTTTGCCAATATACCGAACCCTGACGCCCAACCAAGCTGATCCTCAAATCCTGCCAGGTCGTACTGTATTGCCAACTCAACCCCTTCCTGAGTTGTCTCACCAGTGTCGTTGATAGTAGTGGCCCATGGCACACATACACCGACACCTACAGGGCCAAATACGTTGATATCCGCGATAGGATTCCAGATCCCCCCCTCTTCACACTCAGGCCCGACAATATCCCGGTAACCAGTTTCTGGATCTTCGTAGGGGTTATTTTGCTGACCTACATGCAAATCTTTACGGGTTTTATGGAAGTAGCCGATGCTTAATACACTTGCTTCAGCAAAGTACCATTCAGCAGAAATATCGAACGAGGTAACCTCTTCTGGAGTCAGCCCCGGATTTCCCACCGCCACAGAAGTGTTAGGGCTCAGCGGGTAAGTCACTGAAGTTGAGAGGTCGTTAAAGTCCGGACGACGGATGTCTTTACCCCAACCCGCCCGCAGCACGATTTCATCAGTCAGGTCAGCCACAATGTTAAGTCTGGGCAGCAAGAAGTCGTAATCGCGAACAGTCGTAACGAGTGAAACCGTCGGATTTCCATCACCATCGGTTGTGGTCGAGTTTCCGGTTGAGGCAACTTCCGTTTCCAGATAACGCAGACCGATATTACCGCGAATATAGTTAGTAGAAAAATTGGCCTGTGCGTAAAGTGCGTTGGTAGTTTCTTCGATATCAAAGAAGGCATCGACTTCCGAGGTTGGTGCGGTAACTGGTATTGAGCCGCCATGAGCGGTTACGGCATCATTGAGCAAACTCAACACGTTATCCTGATCGGCAGCGATCATATCTGGGTTGATCATAAGGAAGTCTTGTACAAACAAATCCCGCCCGTCAGCATCGCCAAAGTTATCAGGGCCGGCGGTAAGCAACTCAGCGAAAAGATCGCCTGTTGGGCTGTCGTCGTAGTTGCGCAAGCTGACGTTAGCACGGATCTGATCCGTCATACTGGTGGCTTTACTGTAGCGATAGCCAAAATCCAGCGTGGTGAATACAGACCAGTCAAGATTGTATTCGAAATCGGTACGGAACGCATCTTCTGTGTTTTCGGTGAGATCCCGCGCGGTGTCTACCGAACGCAGCATATAGTTAGCCGGGTTCATCATATCTTCAGCGCTGGGAGCATTAGCCTCATCGAATGCAATGTCAAAAGCCAAGGATCCACCTGTTAAATCATACACAAACGGAGTTCCGTTTTCATTGGATGAATTAACCGCTGCATTAGGATTTATGAAGTTAAGCGTTGTGTTAATTTGAGGTTTGGTCGACTCCGATCTCGAGGATGACAACTCTACGGTGGTCTTTAAGTTTTCACCACTCCAATCACCGCCGAGCCTAAAAATTTCACTCTTAGTAACACGCGAGATGGTATCTCCGGCAAAACGTAAGTTCGGATCGGCCCCTCCGTCTTCAACAGGAATAACACCCTTGATTGCCGCCTGAATACTGCCAAGGTCTTGACCACCTAAAGAGCCAAAGTCTACAGTTTCGAATTCACTAGGCACCGACACGCCAATCAGATCACTGACGCCCGACGCTTGCACGGCGACACTTTCTGAGTATCGCTCTTGATCATTGACGATACTGTCAAAATACAAACGCATATCATCATTGGGTTCCCACTCAAGTGAGCCGGAAAAATTTACGGTTTCATATTCGAAATTATCGTAATCTTGATTTAAGAATTGTATGCCAAGAAAATCGAAATCTTGCGCATTGGCGGTGCCGCCATCGGAGGTGACAACATGATCCCGGTCTACGCGCGGTCGGAATGCAGTAACATCTTGCTCAGCATAGCTACCACTAATCACAACACCAAAGTTACCAGCACTTGTCTCCCAGTTGTCGCCATAGGTACCAGAGAAACGTGGCGTCATCCCATCATCAGAGAGGCTGCTTGACTCCCCTTGAATTCTAACCGCCGCCAGAGTTTCATTTAGCTCAAGCGGGCGAATGGTTCTTAAATTTATAGTGCCACCAACAGAGCCTTCAATCGTTTTTGCATCGGGCGCTTTTGTGACCTCAACCGCTGAAATAATACTGGCTGACACATCATCAAAACTGATGCCGCTTCGCCCGGCCCCCGAGCCCACAGTCGATACGCCGTTAATCTCGGTTCGGTTAGCATTGGTGCCACGTATTTGAACACCGGTACCCACACCGGCGGTTCGGGTAATCTGGATACCGGAAACATTTTCCAGCACCTCGGCTAAATTCTGATCGGGTAATTTACCGATATCAACCGCTTGAATCACCTCAACTAAATTATTCGACTCGCGCTTTTCGGCGAGCGCATTGGTTAACGAGCTTCGCATCCCGGTAACCACAACCTCTTCAATCTTACCGTCTGCTTGCGAGCTTTGGCTCTCTTGAGCGATTGCAGTTGGCGCTGTTAAAACAGCAACTAAAGCCGTACTACAAATCAAGGTTTGGGATCTATGGCTTTGCAGTACCTTATTGATTTTATTTAATTTAATTTTCATAAACTCCCCTTTTACGGCGTGGTGCCGTATTGGTTTTTATATAAATAATTGGCTTTCATCCATGGCAACCCTATAAACCGATTTACTAAAACGTTCTACTAAATCGATTTATCAGACAAATTAACAGCTTGGGAGTTAAAGTCAAGGCCATTTTTCAGCCAAATAATTGTATATATAAATCGACAAAGGAAGATCAATAGGCATGAAGAACATGCTTGAACACCCACAAAGAAGGCCACCGAGGAAGATATGGAGCGCTCAAACCACTGACATTTCAGTCCTTATTCAGGGCCACGACGGCTCAGGCCAAAACGAATCGGGAGATAAAATGGAAGCTCCAGCAGGAGTAAACAGGATGGTCGAACAATACTTGGACGACTGGTGAAAACGTATTAAAAGCTGGGAATCGAGGCTTTCACCACTATTATAGGGCGGCTCAAAATATCTAGGTTATGGAACTGAAGACAAACACCTAAAAGATAAATACCTTCGTTTTTACCCTTATCAACGTACGCCTTTTAGGCTTTTTGTACGATAATGTATGCATGAAATTCTGGGTGTTGATCAAATTCAAGATGCTTGCATATGCACCCAAGCTCCATTAATACAGATAAGAAGCCGCTCGTGCCCAAGGTTGAATAGTAGACCTCCGGGCCCATAAAACTGTCCGTGTGATCATCAGGCTCGTCCGTTCCTCCGAAAGAGAAGATAAACACCCCGCCTTTGTTTAAACTCTCGACGATTTTGGTAAGAACACGTCTCTGCTCATTCAATGGAATATGCCAAAGACTATCCCACGCTGTAATAAAATCGTATTTTCGAGGTATAGCCCACGTACAAATATCTTTATGGTAAAAGGTAAGTTCTGGATGCTTCTTTTGGGCCAGAGAAATTTTCTTTGCAGATATATCCACCCCTTCTGGGGTAAAGCCTTCAGCCAATAACAAATCGATAAATCTGCCCGTACAGCCACACCCAATATCCAACGCCGTACCGGTGGTTTTAACAAAAGAAACAGCCTTCTTGTGAGGTTCTATACCATTTAAAAGATTAAACTTCTCACTCTGCCATAAGTGCGTGATTTGATCGTAGGCCTTGCCAATATCAACCGGATTCATAACGTCCCTTACAGCCTGTCACAAAAATCAAACGAACATCATCTAGGTGATGTTACTAAAATGGGGCAAGTTCACAGTCGTACAGCAGCTCATTTTTACCGTCCGAACGTTAAACTCTCTTGAATATTCCCATGCTTTACATGGGTTTGTATAGTTCAGCACTTTCACCTCCAGATGCCTGACCTAATGTACCCACTAAAGTGAGGCAAGCTCAGGTTTATTTTAGTGGGTCAGCTTGTATAAAGAAGGTTAATGCACTGAAAACGCCCACAAGCTAGCCTGGATTTTGCGCATGAGCGACTTGGTTACCTTTTGCAGTAAAAAGCACCTACTCCAAAAGTCGAAATCTTATTTTCATCCCAGCGATAATATGTTGCCGAGAAAGCCAGATGGTTGAGGCCCGGCGTATAACCTAAGAGCCACCAAGGCCAACCCACTCCCACCAGTATGCTAATATCCCACCACACCAACAAAAAACCAAACGAGCCTGCCGTGTCCAACATTCGAGATGTAGCCAAAGAAGCTGGGGTTTCCGTCGCGACGGTTTCGCGTGCGCTTAGTGACCCCCATAAAGTGTCGCAGGCTCGGTTGGACAAAGTGCATGCGGCCATTGAGCGGGTGGGCTACCGGCCGAATATGCTGGCACGCAGCTTTCGTTCAGCGAAAAGCCATACCATAGTGGTTTTAGTACCCAACATCACCAACCCGTTTTCAGCGCAAATTGTGCGGGCAATCGAAGAGCGCGCCCAACAAAAAGGCTATGCGGTTTTGTTGGGCAACACCCACGGCCTGCCCGAGCGAGAGAAAGCCTATGTGCAGCGGGTAGAAACGCGTATGGCCGATGGCGTTATTCAATTGCATCCCGATAACCCAAGCTCACCTCTCGCCATTGGCGAGGACATACCTTATGTCAAAGTGTCTGACTGCGAAGCCAGCTCCGGACCGCGAGTGCGAATCGACAACCGCGGCGCAGCGCGCTCTGTGGTGGAGTATTTAATTTCCCTCGGTCACCGCCGAATTGGGGTTATTTCCGGCCCTAGCACAAACCCTCACACTAAAGACCGCTTAGCGGGTTTTTATGAAGCGCTAGCGGTCGCTGGTATAGAGCACGACCACGCATTACTTGCCGAGGGGGATTACACCGCTTGGTCGGGTCTCAACAGCGCCAAGCAGTTTTGCCACATGACGCCACTGCCAACAGCGGTGTTTTGTATGAATGATGAAATGGCAATTGGGGCGGTCCAAACCTTTAAAGCGCAAGGGCTAAAAGTGCCGGAAGATATTTCGGTAACTGGGTTTGATGATATTAGCTATGCGCGCTATTGCGACCCGAGCTTAACTACGGTGACTCAACCGGCAGATGAAATGGGCCGCTTGGCGATGGATATACTGTTGCGCCTGCTCGACGGGCAAGAGCTGGTACAACAAGAAAATGTATTACCGGCGGAATTTGTGATTCGTAAAAGCACCACGGTTCCCGCCAACAATTCCTAATCCACTGTCAATTGGCGGTGATTATTTGGCTTCGCGACCGGCCAGGAACGCTTGCAGATGCTGGATCAAAACCATTAAATGATAAAGCGTACTGGCCGGTGCGGTATCGACTACGATTTCATCGTCCGCGCCGCGTTGATCCACATAAGTGCCGGGAGTTATGCCACACAAATAATAGGTGAAAAGTGACTCAATACCGACTGCGGCCAATGCTTCTGCCTCTGGATCACCATGCTCGGCCATAACTAGGCAAGCTTTTATCATCTCTGTCAGCCCCCAACAACGCTTAGTCTGCTGTAAAATGCCACCTGCAGCGGTGACAGAATCGCACACTAAGCCACTATCACTTTGGTAGCCCAGCTCATAGGCACGCCGATACAATATCTGTAAGTAGTTGCCTAGATCGCGGCCAGATAAGCGCTGATACCAGTCCAACAACCACACCCACTCAAACATATGACCAGGCTCGATAATTTGGCCATCAGCCCCGCTGGCCAGCCGCCAATCCGAGAAAAAGTACTCTTGCAATACACCTTGCTTGGCACAGAAAAAAAAACGCTCGAACAAATCGAATATATGCCCTGCACGCAGCAACCATTGCCGATCGCCACTGGCTTCATACAGCGCCATAAAAGCTTCGAACAAATGCATATGGGGATTTTGCCGGCGCCACTTATAAACGTAATTGCCTTCACTCCAACCGCCGTAAGGTGAGGCAAAAGCTCGATCTAGGTACTGCATTAATGCATCAGCCTTCGCTAGCACCGAGGCGTCTTTTGTTACACGGTATTGCCAAGCGTAGGCGAGCAAAAAAAAGGCGTGATCGTACAAGTCTTGATCGAAATCGCAGACTTTAAACTCGGGACTGAGCAAGCGAGGGAAGCCTCCACCAACACTTGGCTCGACTTGGCACGTCTCGACAAACTTCAACATACCCGCACCGATTGCTGCACCGTCAGCACACCACCCCAAGGCTTCACAGGCGGTAAAAAAGAATGCTTGGCGGGCCTGAACTCGCACCCGTACATCCGCTTGAGTATCGGCCTGCCCGTGTGCGGTCAAACGCTCTACACTGGCACCCAGCTCAGGGTGAATACCGCGCTCGAGCCAAACGGGAATCGCGTCTCGCTGCACCCAGTGGCTCAAACGTTGTGATTGATATGTTAGATTGTGTGACATTAGACCTACGGCTTTTTCAAAACAGCGCTTTTAAACGAGGGCAGCATAATGCCCAACAACGCCCTCAACTGCAATTCAAACCCGCGCGTCCACCAAACACCCCTTCAAGGCTAGCGGCGCTCTTGGAACTTAGATTTAAGAGCCAGTTCAACCTCGGGCGTGACAAATTTACTGACATCACCGCCTAGCGCGGCGATTTCGCGCACAATGGATGAGGAGATATAAGAGAGGTGCTCCGCCGGAGTTAAAAATAAACTTTCCATTTCCGGGTCTAGGGCCCGATTCATATTGGCCAGCTGAAATTCGTATTCAAAATCCGACACCGCACGCAAACCCCGCAATACGCCATGGGCACCCTGGTCGTTAACGAACTCCACCAACAAGTTATCAAAACCACACACCTCGACATTATCCAAGTGCGCCAGCGTCTCTTGCGCCAGCGCCACCCGAGCTTCCAGATCAAACAAAGGTTGCTTTCGGGTACTGGCTGCCACAGCGACGACGACATGATCAAACAGGCGGCAAGCGCGCTCTACCAGATCTTTGTGGCCATTGGTGATCGGGTCAAACGTGCCCGGGTAGACGACCTTGCGCATAGCATTATTCTCAATTGGGGTTTTAAGGGGCGGATACTACAAAAATCATCAGCGCGTTACCAGCCCGACCACTCGCCGGGTGGTTATTCAGTCTTATAGCACCCGAAACAAAGCATAGCAGACCCGGCCCGCCTGCTTTTGCCGGTGCACTTGCCAATTAACTGGCACCTGATAACGCGCCTCAAGCGGAGATTCAATGTACACCCAAGCCTCTGACGCCAGCCAAGGGGCTAACGCGTCAATGCAGCTTTGCCACAAATCGGCGGCAAAGGGTGGGTCGAGAAACACCACATCGAAGGGCTCTTTAGGTGCTTGGGCCAGCGCGACCAAGGTGTCGCCTCGGCGCAAGTGTGCCTCGGGCGCCTGCAATAGCTGCAAAGACTCGGCGATGGCTTTGGCCGCCGCGGGGTGCTGTTCCCACAACTCCACCAAACTGGCCCCGCGCGAGAGCGACTCCAGCCCCAACGCGCCGGTACCGGCGAATAAATCCAGGCAGCGCGAACCCGGCAACCAAGGCGCCAACCAATTAAATAGTGTTTCGCGAATGCGATCCCCAGTGGGGCGCAGCCCGTCTACATCGGCCACGGGTAGCTTGCGGCCGCGGTGACGACCGCCAATAATGCGCAAAACTTGCGGCTTTACGATGGTTTTTTTTGCTCTTGCCCGCGATTTGGACACAACGGTCTCTCCCTACTCCTGAGAAGTGGTAGGATAGCGCCTTTGTTGATTCTCCATAAGGGTTACCTGCACCCATGTTTTTCAAACGCTTTAAAAAAGGCGCTCCTGAAGAGCCCCAAACCGACATCAGCCAAAAGCCTGAGCCCAACACACAAGAGTCCAGCGCTCCAGAGCCTGCCACTCAGGCTTCCGAGCCACCGGAAAAACCCGCCAAAGAGGGGTTTTTCGGTCGTATTAAACGCGGTTTGTCGCGCACCAGCGGGCAGTTTTCTGAGGGCCTCGGCAATCTATTTTTGGGTAAAAAAGAAATCGACGACGAGCTGCTGGAGGATATTGAATCCCAGCTGTTGGTGGCCGATGTGGGCATGGAGGCGACCGAGTCCATCATTGCCGATCTCACCGACCGGGTAGCGCGCAAGCAATTATCTGACCCACAAGCGCTGTTCACCGCCCTGCAAGAAGCGCTGGGCGAGCTACTCGCCCCGGCTGAGGCACCACTGAGTATCGATACCAGTCACTCGCCGTTTGTGATTTTAATTGTCGGCGTCAATGGGGTGGGGAAAACCACCACCATCGGCAAGCTGGCCAAACGCCTGCAAAACGAGGGCAAGTCGGTGATGCTGGCCGCGGGGGATACCTTCCGCGCCGCCGCGGTGGAGCAGCTACAAGTGTGGGGCGAGCGCAATGCGGTACCCGTTATTGCCCAGCACACGGGCGCTGACAGCGCCTCGGTTATTTTCGATGCGGTACAAGCGGCTAAATCGCGCGGCACGGATGTCGTCATCGCCGATACCGCCGGCCGTCTGCACAATAAAGACCACCTAATGGAAGAGTTGTCCAAGGTGCGTCGCGTGATGGGCAAGCTCGATGACAGTGCCCCGCACGAAACCCTACTGGTACTGGATGCCGGCACAGGCCAAAACGCCGTCAGCCAAGCCAAGCACTTTACCGAGGCCGCGGGCGTCAGCGGTTTAGTCTTAACCAAGCTCGACGGCACCGCCAAGGGCGGAGTCATTTTTGCCCTAACTAAGCAATTTAATTTGCCGGTGCGCTTTATTGGCGTGGGTGAAAGTATTGACGACCTGCAACCCTTCGCCGCCAAACCCTTTGTTGAGGCCCTGTTTAACCGGTGATTCAATTCAGCGGAGTCAGCAAGCGCTACGCTACCGGGCAAGACGCCTTAAGCCGGGTGGACTTTCATATTGAGCGCGGCGAAATGGTATTTTTAACCGGCCACTCCGGCGCCGGTAAAAGTACCCTGATGAAGCTCATTATGTTGATGGAACGCCCCACCAGCGGCCAAGTCGTGGTGGGCGGGCGCAACACTGAGCGTATCCGCGCCAAACAGATTGCCCACTACCGGCGCGATATCGGCGTCGTGTTTCAGAACCATCAATTGTTGTTCGATCGCAGTGTATTCGACAATATCGCCTTGCCCCTGCAGGTGGCGGGCTTTCAAAACGCCGACATTGGCCGCAGGGTGCGGGCCGCTCTGGACAAAGTCGGACTTCTACACAAAGAGCGACAAAACCCCATAACGCTATCCGGCGGGGAACAGCAGCGCGTTGGTATCGCCCGCGCGGTGGTCAACAAACCCGCATTGGTACTGGCCGATGAGCCCACCGGCAACCTCGACCCCGAGTTGTCGGCCGAGATTATGAATTTGTTCCGCCAGTTTAACGAGCTGGGGATGACGCTGGTAATCGCCACCCATGACATCGACCTCATCGAACGCATGAACCGGCGAGTACTGCATCTAGAGCAGGGCCGGGTCGTCTCCGGCGGGGGCGTATAATGGCCCGCCCCAACCAAGTACCCGCTCGCCCCAAGGGCGCCATTCACAGTAAAACCCAGTGGCGCGACCGGCTAGAAGCCTGGCAGGCACACCACAGCACCTGCGCCATTGAAAGCCTTATCCGGCTAACCCGCTCCCCCCTGCAAAGCTTGCTGACCTGGCTGGTGGTCGCCATTGCCACTGCTCTACCCGCCACCTTGTATGTAGCGCTGCAAAACGTACAGGCATTGGGCTACAACTGGCAGGACTCCAGCCAAATCTCCGTGTTTATCAAGCGCCAGACGGCCCCCGAGGCCATAGAGCGTTGGCGCACGGAGTTGAGCCAACAGGCGGGTATTGAGCAGGTAGACTACATCAGCCCCTCTGATGCCCTGGCCGAGTTTCGCCAGCATTCTGGGCTCGGTGAGGTTTTAAATGATCTAGAGGAAAACCCTCTGCCCCCGGTTCTTCTGGTGCAGCCGCGGGCAGAGGCCAGCCAAGGGGCCGCACTGGAGCAACTGCTGGCATCACTTAACGATCACGCCCTGAGCGATGAAGCCAAACTGGACATGATGTGGGTACAACGGCTGCAGCAATTGATCGATCTCGCCTCGCGTGGCGTATTCTTTCTAGCGTTGCTCTTGGTGCTAGGTCTATTGCTGGTCATTGGCAACACCATTCGTTTGGCGATTGAAAATCGCCGCGATGAAATCGTGGTAGTGAAGCTTGTCGGCGGAACCGATGCCTACGTGCGCCGCCCGTTTTTGTACACCGGACTCTGGTACGGTTTAGGCGGCGGAGTGATTGCGCTGATTTTATTGGCCTTAGGCTTGGGATGGCTGTCGGTACCGGTGGCAAAACTTGCCAACCTTTATCACAGTGAGTTTCACCTGCAGGGGCTTAACTTTTACACCAGCTTACAGTTGGTGCTATTGGCCGGCTTAGTAGGCCTCGCTGGCGCCTGGTTGGCAGTGGGGCGTCATTTACGCGCCATAAAACCAGAGTAAACAGCCGGTTTTATCCCCCGCACCCACTCAACTGGGTAAAGATGTACTAAGCCCTTGAAAAGACTACCAAAAGATGGGAACTTTTGGTTATTGGCAGTCTCCAAGTAGTAATGCTAGACTAAACGACCCCAGATCGAACGGTTTGGGGACAACTTAAGGTTAAATTTCGGGAGTTTACGAGTATGGGCACTAGCCTACAGCCATTGGGGAATCTATCGCCAGGGGCGAACCTCAACGCCTATGTGCAGGCTGTCAGCGGTTTTTCCGTCTTATCCCAAGAGGAAGAGAAAAACCTCGCTGAAGACCTTTACTACAACGACAATGTCGACGCGGCGCGGCGCCTAATTATGGCCCATCTGCGCTTTGTTGTGCACATTGCCCGTTCCTACAACGGTTACGGCCTACCCTTGGGTGATTTAATCCAAGAGGGTAATGTCGGCCTTATGAAAGCGGTAAAACGCTTCAACCCAGAAAAAGGCGTGCGCTTAGTTTCTTTTGCCGTGCACTGGATTAAAGCCGAAATACACGAATTTATTCTAAAGAACTGGCGCATTGTCAAAGTGGCCACCACCAAGGCCCAGCGCAAATTGTTCTTTAACCTACGCGGTGCGAAGAAGCGCTTAGCGTGGCTAACCAACGATGAAGCTAAGGCCGTGGCCGAAGACTTAAACGTTGAAGTTAAGCATGTACGCGAAATGGAAAGCCGCCTGTCTTCTTACGACGCGGCTTTCGACGCACCGGAAAACGAAGACGAAGACAGCCACTTTGTGGCCCCAGCCCACTACCTAGAAGACAAGCGCCAAGATCCGGCAGTGCAATTAGAAGCGGCCGACTGGGAAGCGACCAACGTCAATGGGCTTGAAAACGCTATGGCTCAGCTGGATGATCGCAGTCGTACCATTTTGCAACGCCGCTGGCTGAGCGATGGTAAATCCACCTTGCATGATCTGGCCGCCGAGTATGGCGTATCCGCTGAGCGCATTCGCCAGCTGGAAAAAAACGCCATGAAAAAAGTAAAAACCATGATGGAAGCGGCTGCCTAAACCCCGCCCACTGTCACCGGAAGGCCGCGCCCTGCGCGGCTTTTTTGTTTTAACCTAAAGATAACCCACCATGCCACAGCTGATACTCGCCACCGCTGCCGCCTTCGGCTTAATCGCTGTCGCCCTCGGTGCATTCGCTGCACACGGGCTCAAACATAAGCTTGCGGACAACTTACTATCAGCCTTTCAGACCGGCGTTGAGTATCAGATGTACCATGCGTTGGCGCTGTTAGCGTTGGCTATTTTAGTTAAACTAACACCGGGCAATTGGCTCACGGCCAGCGCCGGGCTGTTTATACTAGGTACACTGCTGTTCAGTGGCAGTCTCTACGCTTTAGCACTCACTGGCGCCCGCTGGCTGGGGCCCATAACTCCCATTGGCGGCCTGTGCTTTATGCTGGGCTGGATTTGCCTGTTTATCGCCGCTTTTAAACACCTTAAGTAACCCACACCATGACCGAAGAATTTCGCCCCGAATACAAAAAAAAATCCATTCGCAGCTTTGTCATCCGCGCCGGCCGCATGACCGACGGCCAAAAAAGAGCCTTTGAAACCTATTGGCCTCAATACGGTGCCAGCCTGTTCGAAGGCCCCTTAAATACCGAGCAATCGTTTGGCCGGGAGGCACCACTGGTGCTGGAAATTGGCTTCGGCATGGGCGCCTCTCTTCTAGAGATGGCCCAAAACGAGCCCGACAAAGATTTTATCGGCATTGAAGTTCACCCCCCGGGTGTCGGCCGTCTAATTCAGACCGCGGGCCTGGCAGAGGTAAAAAACCTTAAAGTGTATATGGCCGATGCCACGGATGTGATGGACGACTGTATTGCCGACAACAGTTTAGCCCGCGTACAAATTTATTTCCCCGACCCCTGGCATAAAAAGAAGCACAATAAGCGGCGTATTGTGCAGCCAGAGTTTGTGCAAAAAATTCGACAAAAATTAGCCGTTGGCGGTGTTCTGCATTTGGCCACTGACTGGGAAAACTATGCTGAGCATATGCAAGAGGTGATGGAGGCCGCCGATGGTTACGCCAACACCGAAAGCGCCGGCGGTTTTAGCGGGCGCCCCGACTACCGCCCGATCACCAAGTTTGAAGTGCGCGGCGAAAAGCTGGGCCACGGCGTGTGGGATTTAATTTACCAGCGCACGGTATAAATTATTGCAGTACCGCAAGGAATGCATATGCCCCACCCACTGCTAACCCGCCCCAACCTTAGCGCTGCCCTACTTGCGGCGGCGCTATTTGCTTACCTTTGCGATGCCTTGCCCCTGGCTATACTGGCAATGCTGTTTGTCTTTAATACCTGCCTGTTTGCCTTAACGGCCTGGCACCCATCGCCAGACTATCGCTGGCATAGGCCGGGCAAAGTGGGGCTGTGGCTATTCGGCCTGGCTCTCGGATTTTTTATTGCGCTCTACCGACCAGAAGGTTTTCATTATCCGCTGCTCTATCACTTTATCAGCTTAGATTTTACGCTGTACGCAAACTTGGGCAAAGGATTAGCAGGAATCCTGGTAATCACCTGGCTATGGCCCGTGACCGGCCGCGCTAAAAGCCTCAGCTTAAGCCTTGTGCTGGCGCTACTGGCGGCGATTATAATTTTAGCGGCGGCTTACATCTTAGGCGTAGCTTGGCAAGTCAAGCTGCCCGCAGGTATTGTGTGGTTCTTACTGATTAATATCGGTATTACAGTACTCGCCGAAGAGGCGTTTTTTCGCTTACAGTTACAACAACAATTGACTCAGTTATGGGGCGATGGCCGCCTGGCTATTGGCGTAGCAGCCATCGTTAGCGTGATCTTTTTTGCATTAGCACACCTACCGCCCGATCACCCTTACTTTGCCCTCTATGTGTTAGCCGGCAGCTTATATTGCGCGGTGTTTACCTACACTCGCCGTTTTGCCATGGCGGTGATAACTCATGCCACGGTTAATATCGGCCATTTTATCTTTTTGGCGTATCCTTTAAGTTAAACCGCAGGCTGATCACTCAATCTCAATACCCGCCATAACCAGCTTACCTAACATTCGCCCACTCGCCACTTCACTCAACGCTTGGGTAACAACCTCCGGCGTCATAGGGCCCAAATCTTGTGCCAAAGTGCTTTGCAGCAGACCGTTATCCACAGCCGCTGCCACCTGATGCAAGATTTTCTTCTGCTGTTTAATATCGGACGTATTAAACAGTGACCGGGTAAACATAAACTCCCAGTGTACCGATACACACTTGCGCTTAAAGGGCATGATATCCAGCGCCGATGGATCGTCAATGACACCGAGCTTACCTTGAGGGGCGATAAGCTCAACAATGCTTGGCAAATGTTGTTCGGTATGGGTTAAGGATGCCACCAAAGGCACGGCACCGATGCCTAGCTTTTTTAACTCGACATCAAGAGGCTGGCTGTGATCCACGATTATATCGGCCCCCATACGCTCAACCCATGCACAGCTTTCAGGGCGCGATGCGGTGGCAATCACTTTAAGACCAGTGAGCTTTTTCGCCAGTTGAATTAACATGGAGCCCACGCCGCCAGCACCACCGATCACCAATAAATAGCCCTCACTATCGCTGCTTGCGCCAAAGCGGTCAAACAGTAATTCCCATGCGGTTATCGAGGTTAAAGGCATGGCCGCAGCCGCGTTAAACGTTAAACTTTGCGGTTTATGAGAAACGATACGTTGATCCACCAAGTGCCACTGACTAAAACAGCCGGGCCGGTTGATAGCACCGGCGTACCAAACCTCATCACCCGGCTGAAAGTCCTGTACTTGGTCGCCAATAGCTTCCACTATACCAGCGGCATCCCAACCCAATATTTGCTGCTCGCCCGACGCCGGTGTAACACGGCTACGGATTTTTTCGTCCACCGGATTAATACCAACGGCTTTTACTCGCACCAGTATGTCTTGGCCCCTTGCCACAGGTTTTTCACAGTTGAGATAGCGCAGTGTTTTATCTGCAGTAAATCCAATAGCTTGCATATTAATCTCTGTTGCTTTGAATGGCTTTAGGTTTTCGCTCGGGCTTTGGCATAGGCTGCGCCCAAGGTCCGCATAATATCGCGCCAAGAGACAATACCCTTCACATGCCTTTCATCATCGATAATGGGGATGCACGATACCGATTGCTCGTTAAACACTTGCACCGCTTCGGGTAGGCCTGCGTCGGGCGTCAAGGTGGCTGGATTGCGCGTCATAATTTGATGGGCTTTTTTGTTTAAGCTCGCCAAGTCTTTGGTTGTTTCTGCCGCAGTGCCAATATTCGGGCTCAACGCCCGCAGCAGGTCACGATCGGATATAACGCCGACCAATTGCTGTTTGTCCACCACCAACAGATGATGAAAAGTCGTTTTATCAAACAAGTGCTGTACCGTTTTCAGGGTGTCATCCATCTCGACCACGACCACCTTCGACGACATAAATTCGGTAACTTTCATAAGCACTCCTTACTGTGGATTAACCGTCTGCCAATGAACGCGAGTACACTTCCTCTTGCACATGCTCAGCCAAGCCGACACCAGCTTCCGACATGGTTAAATAGGTTTCATCGGCGCCGGCGGCGTTAATTTTATCGGCTTCGTCCTGAAACAGAGTATGCGAGGCAATAAAGCCGGTAAAGCCGCGCTGGCGCAACTGTTTGACCGCAATCATTTTAGCCTCGATATCGCTCATACTAAGGATGACCGCACGCACACTGTCCATTTTCAACCCCTGCCAAAAGACTTGGTCCTCGGCATCGGCAAATAACACCGAGCGCCCTTCACGCCGGTGCCGATCGACCTTACCTGGATCGGAGTCCAACGCAATTAAGCCCGGCACCTTGTCTTTAAGCTGTTCATACGCCGCCGTTCCCGTGCGCCCCATACCAAAGATCAGCACCTCAGCCTCGCCGAGGGAGATGGGTTGCTGATCTGGGTGATGTAGGTTGCGCTCAAAACCCAACAACTTATTGGCTAAGCGTTCGTAAAATGGGTGGGCAATACGATTTAACGGCGCTGATACCACAAACGATACAGCAACCGTCAGTGCTAAGGGCACCAGCCATTGGGGCAAAATAATCGCCGCCACAATCAGACCAAACTCACTGTAATTGGTGAGCGCCAGCGATGTCAGAAAAGCACTGCGAGCGCGCAGTTTAAACACGATCAGTAGCACAAAAAACAACAGGCCTTTCAAAGGCAAGGCCAAGGTGGCTGCTCCGGCCAGTATTAGCGCATCCATTCCGGGCAAGCCACTCATGCCAATTTGTAAAAAGAAGCCGACCAAAAAGACCTCTTTGATGCTCCACAGGGAGTTGGACAGCTCGGTGGCACGCTTGTGCTTGGCTAACAAAACCCCAAACGCCAGCGCACCCAATTCGGAGCTTAACCCCAGCGCCTCAAAACCCAAGCCGCCAATAACCAGAGCTAACAACAAGCCAAGGAGCACCATCAGCTCATCGTGACCGCAAACATCCAGTAACTTAAACAACAGGGGGCGGACCAGCGGCAGCGCAAACACCAATAGCGCCCACACCGAAGGAGAGGTGCCCCCGGCCACACTGATCACCAGCAGCGCCAACAAATCTTGTATTACCAAAATACCAATAGCCACTCGGCCGTGGAAGGCCCGCAGCTCGCGCTTACTGTCCAGCACCTTAGCCGCCAGTACGGTACTGGAGAACGACAGCGCCACCCCGAGCAGCAGCGCCTCGTACGCAGTAATATCGAGCAGAAGATAGATACCGGGGGTTAATAGCGCTACCGAGGCGACAAAATGCAGTAAACCACCGCCAATGACCTCCGGCTGAACCAGGTTGCGTACGCGCAATTTAAGGCCGACCGTAAACAGCAACAGCAACACACCTAAGTGCGCCAAGTGTGAGATCACCTCATCACCGTGTTCCGGCAAAGTGGTATAATACTCCAGCCCACTGATAGCAAAGCCTGCGGCAAGGTATCCCACCAGTGGCGGCAAGCCCACTGCCCGCACTAACAACCCCAAGCTAAACGCAAAGGCAATCCACACGGCTTCTAACATAATGACTTAAAGTCTCTTTTCCCTATTGAAGTTTAACTATATCAACCTTAGATTAGTCGATGCTATAGCTTGATACCGACCGCTGTCGGCTGCGGGGCAACCCGACTTAGCCAACAGCGCCCTGTGGGACGACCCACAGGCTACCTGCATAAGGGGACGGCCCCACCTCGAGATTGCTCCATTATGTCCTGGATATTACTGTTTTTTGCCGGCTTGCTGGAAATTGCTTGGGCGACCGGGCTCAAATATACCGATGGCTTTACCCGCCTGTGGCCTACCTTGTTCACTCTTATTGCCGTCGTGGGCAGCTTAGCGTTGCTGGCTCTGGCCCTGCGCCAACTGCCCCTAAGTACTGCGTATACGGTTTGGATGGGGTTTGGCGCGATGGGGACGGTTATTACGGGGTATTTCTTGTTCGGCGAGCAGCTCGGTGCTTTGCGCCTAGGTAGTATTGCCCTTATACTCGTGGGCATTGTTGGATTAAAACTCACGAGCTAGGCTAACTACATGAAAGAGCTTTACGCAGCCAACCCGGTAATGTTCAAAAACAACCCTCTAGGGTTTATTGCGACTTTAATTCTTTGCTTAGTAGGCATCGGCTTCATCATTTTTCTGGTGTGGCACTTAAAAAACAAATCATCGCGTCTGGTTGTTACCGACGAAGACGTTTTGTTTGAGCAGGGCCTGCTCAGCAAAGAGCGCTCCGAGCTCAATATCAAGAGTATTCGCACGGTTAAGGTCAAACAGTCCTTCTGGAATCGCGTTTTTGGTACTGGCACTATCGAGCTGTATACCGCAGGTGACTCACCAGAAATTGTCGCCAAAGGACTGCCCGATCCGAATACCGTGCGCGATATTATTAAAGCCAACGACTAACGAGGCGCCACCGTGAGCAGCGACGACAAAGACAAGACTCAAGCACGGGCGACATTAGTCGCCCTCGTCGTTGTAGGCTTGCTCGCCCTGGCTGCCACTGTACTGGCGCTACCTTTGCTAGGGGAAGCGACCGACGGCATTTTTAGTGCTGGTGTAGGTCTTAAAGATGCCGCTGTTATTTCATTTTTCGTCACCATGGCGCTGCTGGTTGTATTTGCCATTAGTTCAGGTGATGGTCTGATCGGTGAGCTGCAATTTATACTGGGAGGATTCTTCTCCTTCTTTATTGTGATCTGGCTATTGATTGCCTGGATCTTTTAACGTCAAGGTTAAACGATTATGAAACTGTCCCAAATGATTTCTGCTCTAGTTTTACCCACTGCATTATTGTTTTGTGGCTCTGCTTTAGCCGATAGCAATCGAGGTTTTTTTGCCGGGGTTGGCGCCTCAGCGGTGAATGTCGACGACAGTCCTTCGTTTCACAAAGCCAACCTGTGGACTGCAGAGATCTTTGGCGGCTACAAACACAATGCTTGGCTGGGCGGTGAAGTTCGTTACAGTGAAGGGCTGGGCAATGAAGAGCTAAGGCTAGAAGCGGATGTACCCAGTACAGTAAAAATGGATATCGATAACTCGATGAGTGTTTACTACCGCGCCGAGGCCGTAAACCAAACCGGTAGTTTTTACGCACTTCTCGGCTACACCGACTTGGAATACACCGTTGTGGGCAATGGCGCCACGGCCACTATTTCAGAAGATGATTTCTCTTGGGGGCTTGGTGCAGGCTTTAAAATAGCGCCCAAAATAAACTTAAATTTTGAATATCGAAGCTTAATCCACGTGCAGGACCAGCGCTTCACCACCATTACTACCTCCTTAGACTATCGCTTCTAAGGTTTTATAACGGATACCAGCGATGAATGGTTTATTAGAACATTCCGCGCACTGCCCTTTTTGCGACGCCCAGCTGACATTATTAATTGATACATCAGCTGGGGCCGACCACTCTTACACCGAAGATTGCCACGTCTGCTGCCAACCCATCTTGATACATTTGCATCAGGACAGTGACGGCCACTGGGATATTTCTCTGGAACAAGAATAATCGGCTTGTTATAGCGCCGCTTCTATTGCTTTGGTCAGCGCCTCGCTATTAGGCGCCGTTCGACTGTCGAAGTGCTTCACCGCACCCGTTTTTGGGTTGATTAGGTATTTATTGAAATTCCAGCTAGGCGCTACGGTTTGCTCGGCCAACCAGCGAAATAACGCATTGGCCTCAGTGCCGGTCACCTCGGTGGGCGCCAGCATGGTAAAACTCACCCCGTAATTGGTATAACAGATGTCGGCCGCTTCGGCTTCCGATTTTGCTGCCTGCTTAAACGCGTTACTGGCAAAACCGATCACCACCAACCCCTCAGCTTGGTATTTTTGATGCAGCGCTTCGAGCCCCGAAAACTGTTTGGTATAACCACAGTGACTGGCGGTATTCACCACTAGAGCGGGCTTTTTATTGATAACGTCACATAAATTCACTGACTCGGAAGCATGAAGCTTGCGATACTCTCCGCCCAAGTGCTCTGGGCAACTTTCGGCGAGGGCATTCATCCCCAATGATAACAACAGCCCAAATAATGCAAATTGTCGCATACTCCGCTCCTGTGACGAGTTTTTTGGCTCATATCCATCCCTCAAGTTCCCAGCTTAAACTCGCAAGGGTCGCTATTTGGGTTAAAATACGCATTCAAAATTTTAGGGTTATGATCCGCTGACCATTAACAATCTCAAGGCAAGCAATACAAGTGATAAAGCACTCTCGATGGGTAAATCATGTGCTGTAAACCCGATACAATCATTACTATAGCCTCCTTGTTGGTATCTCAGCGGCCAAACCCAGCTTACTCCTTTCTGGTACAGGTTACAGTATGCGTATACCCAGAATTTATACCGAGCAACCCTTAACCCCTGACACAACTCTCGAACTCGGGGGTGACACAGCTCACTACATCAGCCGCGTATTGCGTATGAGCGAAGGGCGAGAGCTGGAACTGTTTAACGGCCAGGGCGGTGCATATCGGGGCACTTTGGGTCAGGTAGGTAAAAAATGTGTGACTATCGCTCTCGGTGAATTTTTACCCGGCGATCGTGAATCGCCTCTGGGGATTGAACTGGCGATTGGGCTGTCTCGAGGGGAGCGCTTCGACACGGTATTACAAAAAGCCACTGAACTGGGTGTCAAACGTATCGTACCGCTACTAACCGAGCGTACTGAGGTAAAACTGAAAGGCGACAGGCTCGCTAAAAAGTGGCAGCACTGGCGCCAAATCACCATCAGTGCCTGTGAGCAATGCCAGCGCAATCACCCCCCCGAATTAGCCGAGCTTACAACGCTGACTGATTACCTGCCGTTAGCCGCAGGGGATCACAAATATGTACTGCACCATCGCGACAACCAGAGTTTAGCCGTTGGTGATTCGCCCCCCTCATCGGCAGCCTTACTGGTGGGCCCCGAGGGTGGCTTAAGCGATATAGAAATTACTGCAGCTCAAGGGGCAGGCTTTACAGCATTAACCTTGGGTCCTAGGGTTTTGCGTACCGAGACCGCCCCACTCTCCGCAATCTCTATACTGCAGTATCTCTGGGGCGACTTACAAAATTGAGCTGTGGCTGATCAGTCATCAACGGTTTCGTGAATCACTAACTCACTGCGAGTTTCCACAAAGTAAAAGTAGAACGGGCGAATGCTTAACGCGTCTTCCTCGGGACAGACCTCGGAGGTATCTACACTAAGCGGCGCATAGTCGACATTAACCTGCGCGGCATCGTCATCGATTACCTGCGCCGACACCGACTGTAACTCAAGGGCGTAGTCACAATTATTATCGTCGCGATCACCCATGTCGATGAGTACAACTTGCCCTTCATCAAAGTCAGGATCGAAAGCCAGTGCTTGATCGGTGTAGCGATCGAGAAACAAAAAGTAATTGTCTTCATCGCGCAACACTAACAATTGCTTTTGGCCATCAATAGCCAGTAAGGGTTGCTCGTCACTGATAACACGGCGCACACTAATGCTTTCTACCGTTTCGTCGTCATCATCTGTTACCCCTGGATCGAACGGTTCATCCCGCTCTGCACCACAAGCACTGGCAAGCAGTGCCAGTATCAACCAAACAACTAACCCTTTGGGTTGCATACATTTCCTGCTATTCATACTGTGTTAGAAATTATGGCGTGCCTTCAGATAGGCCTGCTCCATGCGAACAATCGATGGAATAGCAGCCAACTCACCCGACCAGCTCACGGCCATATCGTCGTATGTGTCGTGAGGCGCGTCTTTGGTTTCTGCGATTTCATCGGGTGTAACCCGCGCCAAACGAGGTAACCCCTGAGTTAAAATGGCGATAAAGCCAAGATCTTCATCTTCGCCTGATGTGTTGAGTACGGCGATACGCGAGCGCGAGTTAATCGTTGGTTTAGCGTGGCCATTGAGTAACTCATAGGACATTAGCGGTATATTGCGCTCGCGCCAAGGGAAATCGCCCAGCAACCATTCGGGGCTATTGGCCACGGGTAAAATTTGCGCGACCGGCACAATTTCTGCCACGGTTACGTTGGGCATCAGCAGTAACTTGTCGACAATAGGGATCAACAAGCTCGCGATTTCCTGATGTGAATCAGATTCGATGTATTGCTGAGCTCTCATGAGCGAACGGTTCCTCAGTAAATGGTTCTTGCTTGTGCAAACGTTGAGCCAGCGCCTGAGCGAGCTCATTCGGTTTTGCACTAAATTCAACGCAATCTGTTGCGATGGCCGCGGTGGGCATGGAATCAACCACGCAATCATCCAGCGCTTGAGCCCAAACCGCGCCACCTTGCTGCTTGATAAACCGGCAGCTAGCCGAGCCGTCTTCTCCCATCCCTGAAAACACAATCATGCCACAGCGGTTGCGGTGGGAACGGGCTAAATTTGCTGCCAGCTGATCAATCGAGGGCTGGTAACAGCCACCCCATGGCTCATCGTGCAAAATCAACGTACTATTTTCTTGCACCTCTACTCGTTGCATAGGGTCAACCAAGGTAACGGTATTGGCCTGAATGACCGAACCCTGTTCTCCCATCACAGCAGGATACTCTCCAGCGCGACTCACCATGTTCATTAATGTGGGCGAATAGCCCTCATTAATGTGCTGAACATAAAGAAAACCCAAACCTAGATTAGGCTCTAAGGCCTGCAAAAAATTGCACACCGCTGCCGGCCCTCCGGTGGAGGCTGCCAGTATCCAGACCTCTGGCGCGGCTTGTTGATGTTGCAGGTTAACCTCGCCAATCAGCCGCTGCAGGCGCGACTTAATTTTCCTAATCCACGCTAGGCGATCGGCCGGCGTTGATCCAAGTTCACTGCTGTCATTCAGTATCACCGGCTGCGAAGCCGACAATAATGCGTTTAAAATAGGCGCGCCGGGTACATATCCGGCATCGTCTTCGGCGTGAATAATGTCCACCAGCCAAGCATCCAAGCCACTGATACGATCTAAATCATCCAGTGACAGTATGGGTACTTCGGTTTGCTTATCGTCATCCACTGACGGCACCAAGGCGCAATATTCAATTTTTTGCCCTGTCTGACCCACGGCGGTTTTCAACAGGGATAATTTCGCTTCGCTATCGACCAATACTCCCAGTCGCAGCGGTGCGCTCATCTATTCGTCCTCACTTCCATCAACCAATTCTTTGATATTGGTCAGCAGGATATCTTCTTGGTAGGGCTTACCCATATAGCGGTTCACCCCTAAGCCCAGTGCTCGCTCCCGATGTTTGTCACCGGTACGTGAGGTAATCATAATAATGGGCAAATGTTTTAATCGCGAGCTGGTGCGAATGTTTTTTGCGACCTCAAAACCATCCATACGCGGCATTTCAATATCCAGCAGCATGACATCAGGAATATGGTCCTGCAGCAGTAATATGGCTTCGGCACCGTCTTTGGCGGTGATTACATTGTAACCTTCACGCTCCAAGAAGCGCCCGGTAACTTTACGTACGGTTACAGAGTCATCCACCACCATAACGGTTTTTTCTACGTCGTCTTCTTGCGCTACCTCTTTAATAGCAAACGGCTCAAGCAACGTGGATTCAGCCAAGCCGAGAGCAAGTTGCTCACGAATCAGCGCGTGCAGATCGAGGATCACAACCACCGAGCCATCCCCCATTACGGTCGCGCCTGAAACACCACTCACCGCACTGAACTGAGCACCCAAGGTTTTTACCACAATTTCGCGGCTACCCATAAGGCGGTCAACTTGTAGTGCAACGGTATTTTCTGCACTGCGCACCAACACAACGGGCAGCGGTAGCGATTGACTGTCCAGCTTCGGCAGTGCCTCACTGTCTAGTAAGGCACCCAAATAACGCACCAAATATTGCTCGCCGGCGTACTCGAAGCGGGCCGATTCATCTTGGTAGTAATGCTCTAATTCAAACGGGCTAACCCGCACAATACCTTCAATGGTATTGAGTGGAATCGCGTAGTAATCGTCGCCGATTTGCACCATCAGAGCGCGGTTCACCGATACGGTAAATGGCAAGCGAACGGTAAATTCGGTGCCCTCACCCCAGCGTGAGGCGATAAACATAGCGCCACCTAGCTGCTTAATCTCGGAGTGCACTACGTCCATGCCCACACCGCGACCGGAAATCTGGGTAACCTTATCGGCCGTACTGAAACCGGCATGCAAAATAAACTGCATAATGTCCTGATCGGACAGCTGAGCATCATCGCTCATCAGACCGCGCTCAATGGCTTTGGCCCGCACACGCTCAAGGTTAATACCCCGACCATCATCGGTCAGACGCAAGACCACATCACCGCCTTCGCGAGACAGATTAAGCGATATTCGGCCGGCTTCATTTTTACCGGCCTGTTCGCGCTCTTCTTTGGTTTCAATACCGTGGTCAACGGCGTTACGCAGCATGTGCTCCAGCGGTGCAATCATGCGCTCTAGCACCGACCGGTCTAGCTCACCTTCAACGTTGTCGAGTTCAAAACTGACATCTTTACCCAAATCAGTGGCCGCCTGCCGTACAATCCGGCGCAAGCGAGGTACTAGACGTGTAAAGGGCACCATACGCGAACGCATTAGCCCTTCCTGCAAGTCGGTATTAATACGCGACTGTTGCAGCAATAGAGTTTCGGTGTCCCGAGTTTTGTCGGCCAGCGTCATACGCAAATCCAACAAATCGGAGGCCGACTCCACCAGCGATCGCGACAATTGCTGTAGGGCCGAGTAACGGTCCATTTCCAGCGGATCAAAATCTTCGTGCTGAGCTAACTGCTCTTGGCGGAACAATATTTGTGCTTCGGTTTCAATATCCAAACGGCGCAACTGCTCTTGCAGACGCTCAATGGTCGAGTCCATTTCATCCAAAGCCGTACCGACATCACCTACCTGCTCTTCTACACGCGAACGAGCAATCGATGTTTCACCGGCTAGGTTAACCAGCTCTTCCAACAATTCTGCCGATACTTTTACAACCTCTTGTGGACCACTTCGCTTGGCCGCTAGATGCTGTGCCTGCGCACCGGTGGTTGCGACCTGTCCCGAGCCGCCGCCAGGGCCTGATGCTTGTGGCTTTTGTTTCGGCTTGGGGGCAAACGGCAATATTTTTCCCTGCTCCCCTGTTTCAGTTTCAGCTGGACCCGGTATTGTCGCTGACGGCTGCTGGTCTACACCCGCCGACTCTTCAACTGGTGCTGCAGAGCCAACGGAATTTGGCGCTGTAGGGGCAGTCTCACCATTCAATTTTGCTCGAACCACCTGCACACCATGGTGGATACGATCTTGATAACTGACCAACTGCTTATGGATGGTTTCGTTCATATCGGCGATATTAAGTTCGATGATTTTACTTTCGAACTCATGGGTAAGATCACCCAACTCCGTTAAACCCGCCAGTCGAGCGCCACCTTTAAGGGTGTGCAAGCTACGCTTAAGCTCTTCGACACAATCTTGATTGTTCCAGTCTTCTTGCCAGTCGTGCAACGAGCGCTCAATATCTTCGTTGAGTTCGTCGGCCTCCTCCATGAAAATCTCTAAAATTTCTTCATCGAGTTCGTCTTCCACCTCAACATCTTCAGCAAAGGCGCTATCATCAATTTGTTCAACAGGTGCTTCAGTTTCTTCACTGACATTTAACTCTGCTGATTCTACTTCCGGCTCTGATTCTACTTCCGGCTCTGACTCTACTTCCAGCGCCGACTCTACTTCTGGTTCTGACTCTGATTCCGAACTAAGCTCAATTTCTATATCTAGCTCAGCTTCAATATCTGAATCAATGCCCGCAACGGGCAAAGATTCAACATTATCTGAGCCCTCTAAGTCGAGTTCACCTAAGTTAACTTCTTCCACATCGGGGGCGGGAATAGCAGAGAGTTCAATTTCTTCTTCACTAATACTGGCTTCGGCTTCGGCTTCGGCTTCGGCTAACAGACTAGCGCCAGGTGAAGCTCCGTCAAGCCATTGAGCCAGCGCCGCGTCTATGGCCGGTGGTATTGGCGTCAGGTTTTGCCCTGCAGCAACCGCGTCGACCATATCCAGCAGGGCGGTGTGCATTCGAATCAAGTCTGCACACAAATCAACTTGGCACTGTAGCTCGCCATTAATAATGCGCAGGTACACCTGATACAGTTTATCGCCCAAGCTCGCCATAGGGGGCAAGTTGGCATGTGCAGCCCCGCGGGTTAAATTTTTCAACTCGTCGATAACAGGCGACAGCTGGTCAACGGGTTCTGGCTGTTGCTGCCAAGCATTCAATAATTCATCGGCATCGAGAAGGACATTCATCTCCTCTGCCATAAAGATTGCCAATAGTTCAGGGTCGACTTGTCGCTTACCGTTAGCATCGCCCTCTTGCATTTTTGCCAAAGGCGCGACGTATATTTCCCTAAGTTCAGCGACACGTGCCAGATATTGATCTAGCTTGGGAATAACAACACTGGTGCCGTGATTGAGCTCTTCAAGCGCCTCATGGGTATAGCTAACACCGTCGCGCAGTAGCTGTAAAATATCGTCATTGATATTAATTTGATAGCTGCGCAATTCTTTGACAAATTTTTCCAGCGGCGTTGCTAACTCGGCAATTGGCGTAATATCGGCCATATGCGCACTGCCTTTTAACGTGTGCAGTGCTCTTTGCATGTCATCGCTGGGTGGCTCAAATAAGGGGCGGGCCGCTTCCATACGATCGATATATTCTTGTACAAGGTGCAGATGTGTGAGCGCTTCGCTACTAAAAATGTCCCACAACTGTGCGTCATCATCGGCAGGGTCAATAGTTGAGGGTTCTTCTTGATCCTCTTCTATTTGATTACTTACATTATCGTCAGTGATTGGCGCTTCAGAGGCCTGACCCGACTCAGTCGACGCAAGGGGAATTAAATCAAACGGAGTCTCCCCACGAGAGAGCTGCTCACCCTGCTCTCGCATGCGACTGATCACATCGGGCTCTGGCGTAGGTTGCTTCTGGGCAAAGGCGTCAATCAAGCCAGGCAGCTTGAGGCGCACATTTTCAATGAAAGTGACGTGGTCCGTGCCGGGGTTGATTGTGCCATCGATAACACGATTGAGCATATTCTCCACAGCCCAAGCCAACTCACCTAAATCATGGGCGCCAACCATGCGCCCACTACCTTTAAGCGTATGGAACGCGCGGCGAAATTCTGTTAATGAATTACCATCTTCAAAGTCTTGCGCCCAGCGAGGAAAATACTCGGTAATTGCCTCGGTAACTTCACCGGCTTCTTCAATAAATATTTCGAGAATTTCGTCATCAACTTCGTCTTCGTCAGGCGCAGCTTCCTCAACCTGAACCACTGGAGGTGCAGATTCCTCTTCGCTTTCGATTAACGTTTCATTGTTGTCCAGCTCAGACTCAAGTGAACCATCAGAGCCAACTTCCACTTCTGAGTCGGTATCGATTTCTAAATCGACATCATCGGGCGATGCACTATCCGCATCAACCACAGAAGCATAGGCTTGCTGCAACTCGTGCTCATCACTGGAAATAACTGACTCGTGTTCGTCCGATTCGGCCTTGTCGTCTGCCGATGTAGATCCGGAAAACTTAGTAACCGCGTAACCCAGCTCCGCCACACTCTCTTCAGCCACTAATAACAGCAGATCATTTTCTTCTTCGCTGCTTTCACCGCTGAGCCGTTCTAAATAATATTCCACACTGGTGATCGCATCGGCCAGTGTATCCAGAGTTGTCCATTCAGGCGTCAGCTCTTTTTGCAATAACTGCTCTTCAATATAACGCGCACAAGCACTGAGAATACGACCGGGCCGAGGCAGCGGTACAATTTCTAAGCTGCCGCGAATATCGCGCAGCATTTGTGGCACTTTAACAAGATGTTCTCGATTCCACTGCGAAGCAATATATTCAACGATAGCGTCTTTCGCATGCTCTAAGCCATTGCGCGACTCACGCATAACGGAGGCTTTGGCATCGGAAAGTGTAATACCTGCCTGGTCTTTAACGACTTTATCGGGGCTTTTGCCCGCATTGGCGGCGAGCACATCTAGCTCACCTTCAATGTCGATGATTTGACCCGCAACGGCCATTAGTTGATCTGAAGTCAGCTCTGTCTGCCCTTCAACCGCAAGTTCTAATGCAGCGCCTTGATCAAGAATGGATCGACGCAAATCACCAATACCCAACACCGCCATGGTATCGGCTACACGCCTAATAATAGCAACTGCATCGCTCAGTGGTTTTTGTTTGTCAGCACCCGACAGACACAAATCTAATGCTTTTTTAACACCGTCCAGTTCAACCTTTAATGCAGTGACCACCGAACGCATGGCTTCAGGATCGGGGCTAGACAGAGAACTGTCACCACTGGCCTCCTCCTTGCCTTCTAGCAGGGCTGACTCTAACTGATACTGCTCATAGACCTGTTTAAGAAAGGAGCCACTGGCGAATCCCGGGGCATGCTTACCTGAGCGAGCCACGTAGTAAAGTAAGTTTTTCAGCAGCTCATCGTCGCTGGCCACTTGTAAAGCTTTTGTGCCATGCACAGCCAAAACTTTTATTTCACGATCCAGGCGCCGTAGAAGATTTTTAATAGACACACTCGACTCGACGGCATCCATTTCCAACGCTTCAGCTAAAGCCACCGCTATCTGCCAGAGACTTTGACGCGCGGTACCCGAGGTCAATCGATATAAACGCTGAAAAACTTTTTGCAAATACGCTAGGTTTTCATCGGCATTCACGGACTTAATAAAACCTGCCGCAGCGTACTGATACATTTGTCGTAATTTCAGTACAGTCGCCTTAAACTGGGCGTTATCTTTTAACAGATCGAGTGGTTCACCGCTGACTTTCTTCGCCGGCGACAGATCTGGCATAAATAAATTGGTGTCGGACAGCAATGACTCGCCGCGCACGGTGCGCAAATCATTTAACAAAGGCAAAACAACCAGTGGGTTGTCGCGGCGCGAAGATTTAACCTGATCTAAATAAATAGGAAATTGCAATATGGCGCGCATTAAAACTTCAGCGCCTTCACCAGGATTATCAATACTGTCGCCAATCATGGCCTGGGTTAATTGTTCCATTTCTTCGGCCAGCATAGCGGCGCCGTGGAACTCGACCATTTGCAAACTGCCGCGCACTTGATGAATGTGCGTCAGACAAAAGCGCAAGCGTGACTTATCGTTGGTATCCTGCACATAGGACTCCAGCGACTGCCTTGCTTGGGTAAGCGTTTCGGCAATTTCGTTAATTACCCAATCTAGGGCCGCGAAGTTGCGATTATCTGCCATCTAACGCCTTCCTCGTTGTTTTTTTACTGGTGACGGACATAGGCCTGAACTTCTTCGTTGGCAACGCGTTGCAACCGAGGGTGATCCCACTCCACCACTTCACCAACACCAATGATCAATGCGCCGCCGGGCTTTAAACGATCCACCAGCGAATTCAAAATATCGCGTCGCAACCAGCGACGAAAATACACTAGCAGGTTTTGGCAAAATATAACGTCCATTTGCACCGCTGGCATATCCTGAATTTGTAATACATTACCGTGAGTTAAACATACACGGTCACGCAGCTTACGAACCACTTCATAGCTGCCATCACTACACAAAGTGCAATAACGCTTGGACTCTTCTCCCGTCATGTTTTCCAATGATCGGGGCAAGTAGCGCCCGAGTCGCCCTTTAGCCAGTGCAGTAGAGCTGATATCGAGAGCGGTAACGCCGTAGTAGGGTTCAAGCTGAGCCAGCTCAAAGCAGTCATTAATGACCATAGCCAGCGAGTAAGGCTCTTCACCGGTAGAGCAGCCAACACTCCATACATCGAAGCTTTCAGTTAGTTGTTGATTATTGATTTTGTCTTGCAGTAGGCGTCTAACGAATTCAAAAGAGGCACGATGACGAAAAAAACTGGTTTCTTTAACCGCTATCCGATCGATTAAAATAGACCATTCTAAACGGCCCTGTAAGCCATCGGTCACCAGAGAATAATATTCGGCATAGCTGTCGTAACCCAATTCGCGCATGCGAATGGATAGTTGAGATTGCAGGAGCGACTTTTGCGGAAAAGAAAGATGAATACCCGCTCTCTCTTCCAGCAACGTCGCCCACTGACCAAACTCAGCGTCGCTTAGATCTGCAATGGTGCGTAAAGACCAGCCCATCGTATAGCCTGCCTAACTGACTGCGCCGAAGCTGTCAGTTACACCGTTTTCCTGCTGCCAGTAATATCCAAGTCATCATCGTCGTCACCGTCAATGTCGATTTCCACTTCGTCGTTCAAATCGACCACGTCGTTATCATCCAGGTCGACGACATCATCAAGCTCAATCTCTGCTTCTGGAGTTACATCAGTACCGATGGCAGGCGTTTGCCCAAAGCTAGACAAGTCCATTTCTCCGGAATCTTCTTCCGGTAGTTTGAAACCGGCTACCGATTCACGTAGATCCATGGCCATGGCAGCAAGATTACCAATCGACTGTGCCGTTGCACTGGTACCCGCGGATGTTTGAGTTGTAATCTCTTGAATAACATTCATCGTATTCGAGATATGACCGGCCGACGATGCCTGTTGACGGGCGGCGTTGGAGATGTTTTGAATCAATTCCGCCAAGCTGGTGGATACGTTTTCAATTTCTTCCAGTGCCACACCGGCGTCTTGTGCCAAACGCGCACCGCGCACCACCTCAGAGGTGGTTTGTTCCATCGAGATAACCGCTTCATTGGTATCGTTCTGAATGGTTTTAACCAGCGCTTCAATCTGTTTAGTCGCAGCAGCCGAACGTTCCGCAAGGCGCTGCACCTCATCCGCAACCACCGCGAAACCACGGCCTGCATCACCGGCCATCGAGGCCTGAATCGCAGCGTTAAGTGCCAGAATGTTGGTTTGGTCGGCGATGTCGTTAATCAAAGATACGATATCTCCAATCTCCTGAGATGACTCACCCAGTCGTTTAATACGCTTCGAGGTATCTTGAATCTGTTCGCGAATTGTATCCATACCATTGATGGTGTTTTGTACCACCTTGGCGCCATTGCTGGCGATGGATACCGCTCGCTCTGCCACCGCGGCAGATTCAGAGGCGTTGGCCGATACCTGATCAATGGTAACTGCCATTTCATTAACCGCAGCCGATGCCCCGGCAATCTCTTGCGCTTGGTGCTCAGATGCCTCGGCTAAATGTAGGGCAGTTTGCTGGGTTTCTTGCGCTGCAGCCGATACGTTTACGGCCGTTTCGTTAATGCGCGCCACCAAGATCCGCAGCTGGTCAATGGTGTAGTTAATCGAGTCAGCAATCGCACCGGTGAAATCCTCGGTTACCGTAGCGGTCGTAGTTAAGTCACCATCGGCCAAGTCGGCCAACTCATCAAGTAATCGCAAAATTGCTGTTTGGTTACGCTCATTGGCTTCGGCGGTCACCGCAAGACGTTTACGCGTACCTTGATACAACAAGAAGCCGATAACACCAAGAGCCAGAATAGCCGCAGCCACCAGCACTACCATCACGTTTTCATTGATTGGACGCTCGGTTTCCTGCGCCGTAATGGTGTCACTGATTTCACTCAATGCCTGCAGCAAAGCAGGGGTTTGATCGAGAATGATTTCTTCAGCTAAGCGCACAGCAAACAGCGGCTGAGCACCATCAAATATTGTTTGAATCGAACCACTGATGCCATCAAACAAAGTGGATACTTCTTCTAGGCTGGCACGGGCGTCGGGATCCGTTACCTGAGAAATACCCATCATGTCATCGCCACTTTGCATGGCGTTCAGTACTCGCTGGTATATATTGGCGTCGCGGTTAAACTGATCCGCCACTTTCGAAACATCGCTTTCGTCACCACCACGAAGCATTTTGTCAACGTTGCGCCCGATACGCTCGGCTCGCCATGACTGCATGCGCGCTTGCGATAGCTGCTCGGCTGGAGCATCCGTTTCCAGCAGAATTTCAGCAATAATATTATGCTGTGCCTGCAGGGTCGGCAGATTGGCGTTTAGCTCGCGACCTTTTTCATTAATGAAAACAATGTTTTCTTGGTTGTCCAGAATAATCGAGGCTTGGCCTTTCAGCTCTTTCCAAACCCCACCAAAATCATCAAACTCAGCGGTGAGCACCGAACGCAGCTCGGCGCTGCCATCTCGCAAACTGGCCCAGGTAGCATCCATCGTGCTAACAACCTGAGAAAGCTCTCCAAAGGCCTCCTCATCACCCGCGGTGGCGTCCCGCGTTAGACCTGTTAACCGGAACGCCTGAGCACGAAGCTCGGCCGCCTGTTGAAGATAGCGCTGATCGTTATCTGCATTGCGCTGTACGATGGTGAATACGACCGCCGCTGCGATCAAAAACACCACCAGCAAGACGCCGGCAAAAACAATCACAGGATTACCCTTGATCGTCGCAGCGATAGTTCTGGACTCAGTTTTCATTGACTCACTCCCGACCGACTTTTTTAGCTTGTTGTTCGTAAATTGAGAAAGAGCTGACACTAAAGGCCCACTCTTCTTTATCCATTGATATTCGTTTTAATGCACGCTAGTCGCGCGCCGCACTGATAAATCTTTGATCTTGGGCTAACTCAGACAACAAAAACACATTCCATTGCTGCTGTTCACCGATATAACTGCCCTGCACATAAGGGCGAATAGGATCTACGATATCGCCACTTTTTTGTTGGAACTCATCCACAGGGAAATGCTGCATACCAAAGACTTGGTCAACAATGAGGCCGCTGTACAGAGTTTCTGTCTCCAGAACTAGCACCCTGCGCCGCTTACGCCCCCCCACTAACCGACCGCCGCAAAAGGCGGCGAGATCAAACAGTGGGAGTAAACGACCGCGCACATTAGCAACACCCCGCACCCAAGGCTGGACACCCGGCAAGTGGGTGTAATGCGGTACCTCTAGCATTTCAGAGACTTCATCCATTGAGGCAATAAAGTAACTGCCTAACAGTGAAAAACCAATTCCACTCCATTGTTCGCGAGCATCAATCTGCGCCGGCAATCCCTGTGCGGCCTGCCGACTTTGATTCGCTAACTGAGCCAGAGCATGAAAAGCGCTCGATGCTTCTGCCATAGTTATGATCCGTTATTGTTTTTAATCCGGTGCGGATTCATTCCACTTATGCCATCACTTCGCTAATGGCATCCATCAACACATCTGTCGTGATTGGCTTAGCCAAATAGGCGCGAGCCCCCTGGCGCATGCCCCACACACGATCAGTTTGTTGATCCTTGGTAGTAACAATAATCACAGGAATATCAGCAGTTTCCGGCGCTTTGGTCAGCTGGCGTGTAGCCTGAAACCCATTTAAGCCCGGCATCACGATATCCATCAATACCAAATCGGGTAGTTCTTTTTTGGCCAAGGCCACACCCTCTTCGCCATTGGGTGCAGTCAAGACAGCGTGCCCACTTTTTTCCAACATGGTGGTTAATTTATACGTCTCAGTCGGCGAGTCGTCGATTATTAATACTCTAGCCATAGCGTCCCCGAGGTATCAAAAAGAGAAGTTGTTATTGGTTAATAATTACGAAGCCTGTGCTTGCTTTACGTGCTCTTCAATGGCACCTAGCAATTCGCTTTTACTAAACGGTTTCGTTAAATATTGATCCGACCCCACGATGCGACCCTTGGCCTTATCGAATAGACCGTCCTTACTGGACAGCATAATCACTGGGGTAGATTTAAATTCGGTATTGTTTTTAATCAACGCGCAGGTTTGATAACCGTCAAGACGAGGCATCATAATATCCACAAAGATAATATCCGGACGCGTATCGGCTATTTTTGCCAATGCATCAAAACCATCGGTGGCCGTAATCACGGTGCACCCGGCTTTTTTTAACAATGTTTCCGCGGTTCGACGAATCGTTTTGCTATCGTCGATGACCATTATTTTTAGACTTTCCAAACTCACGTCCATACCTGCTGACCTTTACGCTGGTTAGTATCGTTGAGGCCCAAAATGCGATCTGGTTCACGCCTGTCACCTTAATACGCATTTAAGCCGGCCGCAATAAATTCTATTGTTTTATTCTATGCTCAACTTTTAACATAGTTTGTAGGGTTAATCTATAACCGCCTGAATATATACGTAAATTAACTTTTTAAGCGTTTTGATATTCCACACAATTATGATGAAACAGGACTTGCGCAACCATCGCCAAGGGGATAACTTACGACTGCCTGACCATCTACGGACTGAACCAGCCGGATTAACACCATGAGCTTATCGATCGGCATTGTGATGGACCCCATCGCAAATATTGCCTACTACAAAGACACTACCCTCGCCCTGATGTTGGCCGCTCAAGCGCGCGGCCACAAACTCTACTACATGGAGATCACCGATCTCTATCAGTCTCAAGAGCAAGCCCGGGCCAGCATGTGCCCGATCGAAGTGTTCGACAACGGCGATTGCTGGTACAAACTAGGCCCAGTAGCCGATCGCCCACTGGGTGAATTAGACGCCATTTTGATGCGTAAAGACCCGCCCTTTGACACTGATTATATCTATAGCACGTATTTGCTTGAGGCTGCCCAAAGACAAGGGGCGCTGGTGGTCAACAACCCACGAAGCCTGCGCGACTGCAACGAAAAAATGTTTGCCACCCAATTTCCTCAATGCTGCCCACCGATGATTGTCAGCGCGCAAATGCAGCAGCTAAAAGCCTTTCATCGCGAGCATGGTGACGTCATTTTCAAACCTCTAGACGGCATGGGCGGCAGCAGTATCTTCCGCTGTAAAGGTGATGATCCCAATGTCGGCGTTATCTTAGAAACACTGACCAATCACGGCCAGCACCTAACCATGGCGCAAAAGTTTATTCCCGAGATCAGCAACGGCGATAAACGCATACTAGTGGTAAATGGCGAGGCCATCCCCTACGCCTTGGCGCGCATCCCCGCCGAAGGCGAAACCCGCGGCAATCTTGCTGCAGGCGGGCGCGGCGTGGCACAGCCTTTAACCGAACGTGATTACTGGATAGTCGATCAAGTCAAAGACTCCTTAGTAGAGCGCGGCCTGTATTTTGTTGGCCTAGACGTGATCGGTGACTACCTAACCGAAATTAATGTCACTAGCCCCACTTGTGCTCGCGAGATCGACCAGGCCTACGACACAGGCATTGGCGAGAAGTTAATCCAGTCGATTGAAAACAGCCTTAAAGCGATCCCGCACACATGAGCAGTCAAGCCCAGGTTGCGGTTGGCATCGACACCAGTGTTAAATCAGCGGATCGGCTGAGCTTTACCGTTTTTATTGCGGTTATTGCACATGCCATGCTGATTTTTGGTCTCAGCTTTACCATCCCCAAACCGAGCGATGCGGCCCCCACGCTGGAAATTACACTGGCCACCCACAGCACCGAAATCGCCCCGGAAGACGCCAACTTTCTCGCTCAGCACAACCAGGAGGCCAGTGGCACCGAGCTGGCTAACGAGCAACTTACGACCGATCAGCAGGCCGATTTTGCCGCCCCCACGGTGAATGACATCAATCCCATGGCGCAAGTACAGGCCGCCGATCAAACCGCCGATCAGCTCACCCAAGTCATCACCACTCAGGGTGAGTCTTCTCGCAACGTACAAAAACACAATGATGATATCAGCGAGCAACAAGAACAGGCGCGCGAAGGGCTGCCCGAAGAGCAACCGATGATTACCCCCGAAATCGCCAGCTTGCAAGCCAAGCTGGATCGTCAGCGCCAAGAGTACGCCAAGCGCCCTCGCGTACGTCGACTCACCTCGGTAGCCACCAAAACCGCCCCCGAGGCCGCCTATTTATTGGAGTGGGGCCGCAAGGTTGAACAGGTGGGCAACGCCAATTATCCCCAGCAGGCCCTCAGTCAGGGCATCACCGGCAAGCTGCGCATGACTGTCACGCTAAACGCCAATGGCACGATTCGCGATTTAGAGTTATCTGAGTCTTCTGGCGTAAGCATGCTCGACCAGGCCGCCTTACAAATCATTCGACTGGCCGCGCCCTTTGATCCCATTCCTGCCAGCGTGCGCGAAAAGTTTGACCAGCTGCAAATCATCCGCACCTGGAGCTTTGAGATCAATGGCCTATCGACGGCTGCAACCTCCGACTAATAAGCGACCGGCTCTTTTCTCGCCGCCGCCCGGGCCTAGATATCCCTTGAGTTTCCAACCCACAGCCCCCATATTCACGCCATGACGAATACAACATCAAGCAACACCCCCAACACCTCAAGCTTCGAGCTAGGCTCCCTGCGCAATCAATTTTTGATTGCCATGCCCGGCATGGAAGACCCCAACTTTATTCACAGTGTGACTTACATTTGTGAGCACTCCGACGATGGCGCTATGGGCTTGGTTATCAATCTGCCAATGGACATTACCTTGGCGGAAATTTATCAACAATTAGGCCTATCCTGTGACGACACATCCGCCCAGAGTACTGCTCTGGCCGGCGGCCCAGTCGGCGCTGAGCGCGGGTTTGTACTGCACCCCAATTTAGAACAACAGCGCTGGCAATCCACCACGTCCATTTCACCCCAAATCGCCCTGACCGCCTCAAAAGATATTCTCGAATCCATGAGTCGCGGTGAAGGGCCCGAGCACTATATCGTGGCGCTGGGTTACGCGGGCTGGGAGCAGGGCCAACTAGAGCAAGAGATTGCCGAAAACGCCTGGCTGACCGTGCCCGCAGATGATCAAATTTTATTCCACACCCCCGCCGAACAACGTTGGTCTGCCGCCGCTCGCGATCTGGGCATTGACCTTAACCTGATTTCCAATAGCGTCGGTCACGCCTAATGGCAGACAATATCAGTCTTATGGCCTTCGATTATGGTCTGCGCAGTATCGGTGTGGCCGTAGGTCAAACCGCCACCGGCAACGCCTCCGCCCTAACCGAACTGCGGGCCCGCGATGGCATCCCCAACTGGGATGAGATCAAACAACTGCTCGATGAATGGCAACCGGATTTAGTACTGGTGGGCTTGCCGCTGAATATGGACGATACGGAAAATGATTTTTGCCCGCGCGCACGCAAATTCGCCAATCGTATTCACGGCCGCTTCGGCCACCGGGTAGAAATGGTTGATGAGCGGCTCTCCAGCGTGGCCGCCAAAGAAGAACACCTCGCCGCAGGCGGCTCCACCCACTTTCGCAGCGACCCGGTAGACGCCATCGCGGCGAGGATTATATTGGAGACGTGGCTGGGCGAGAACACTGAACACTGAACACTGAATGCAGAATGCAGTTGTATTAATGCTTCTTGTAACGAGCCAAGAAACTTACCGCTGATCGTCAAACCAAAGGGCGCCCCTTTAAAGGGGCACCCTTTGGCCTTCTGCGTACTGCGTTCCGCTAAGGGCGAAGCCCCCTTAAAACATCCGCCCCCCACGCCCGCTATCTTCTTCCTCCATGGATAAACTATCGGCCGCGTTGGATAAGTAGGTGGCATCCGTTTCTGAACCGAGTTTGATCATCAAACGCAGGTCGTTGGGTGAGTCGGCGTGCGCCAAGGCGTCTTCGTAGGTAATTTCACCGCCGTCGTATAGGCTGTACAACGCCTGATCAAAGGTTTGCATGCCCAGCTCGGTGGATTTTTTCATCAATTCTTTTAGTTCGCCCACCTCACCTTTGCGAATCAAATCCGACATCAAGGGTGTATTGAGCAGCACTTCCAAACAGGCCCGGCGGCCCTTGCCATCCGGCGTTGGAATCAGCTGCTGGGCCACAATACCGCGCAAGTTAAGCGACAAGTCCATCCACAATTGACGGTGACGGTCGGCCGGGAAGAAGTGAATAATACGGTCCAGCGCCTGGTTGGCATTGTTGGCGTGCAAAGTACACAGGCACAAGTGACCAGTCTCGGCAAAAGCGATGGCGTGCTCCATGGTTTCGCGCGAGCGGACCTCACCAATCAAAATCACATCCGGCGCCTGACGCAGGGTGTTTTTCAGTGCCACCTCAAACGAGTCCGTATCAATTCCCACCTCGCGCTGGGTAATAATACAACCCTCGTGCTGGTGGATAAATTCAATGGGGTCCTCGATTGAAATAATATGCCCTTTGGAGTTGCGATTGCGATGGCCAATCATCGACGCCAGCGAGGTGGACTTACCGGTACCGGTTGCCCCCACAAACATGACCAACCCGCGCTTGGTCATGGCCAGCTCTTTAATAACCTCAGGCAAATTTAAATCATCAATCTTAGGAATCTGCGTTTCAATGCGACGCAACACCATACCTGCCAAATTGCGCTGATAAAAAGCACTGGCCCGGAAACGACCAATACCGCGGGCACTAATGGCAAAGTTAAGCTCTTTAAATTCTAGAAATTCTTTGCGCTGCTTTTCGTTCATGACTGACAGCACCAGCTCGCGCGCTTTTTCCGGCGCCAGCGGCGTTGCGGTGGCCGGCACCACTTTACCGTGCAGCTTGATAGATGGCGGCACACCAGCGGTCACAAATAAGTCCGATGCGTTCTTATCCACCATCAATTGTAATAATCGATCGAAATCCATAATAGGAACCCAAATATTTTATGTTTTCTCAACGACTTAAGCGCTGGCGGTGTACCTTGCACAACGCTTGAGCTTCCTGCGTTCTTAGAAATTTTCCGGCATCTTGGCTTTTTCTTTAGCCGCCTCGCGGGAAATAATACGGCGCGCCACCATGTCTTCCAAACATTGATCCATGGTCTGCATACCGACCGATGCCCCGGTTTGAATAGCCGAGTACATCTGCGCCACTTTATCCTCACGGATCAAGTTACGAATAGCTGGGGTGCCACGCATAATTTCATGAGCCGCAACCCGACCGCCGCCATTTTTCTTCATCAGCGTTTGCGAGATCACCGCCTGCAGTGATTCCGACAACATGGAACGCACCATGGCCTTTTCATTGGCAGGGAATACATCCACTACCCGGTCGATGGTTTTAGCCGCGCTGGTGGTGTGCAAGGTGCCAAACACCAAGTGGCCCGTCTCGGCCGCTGTGAGCGCCAACCGAATGGTTTCTAAGTCACGCAGCTCACCCACCAGAATAATATCCGGATCCTCACGCAACGCCGAGCGCAAGGCTTCACTAAAGCCGTGGGTGTCGCGGTGCACCTCACGTTGGTTGACCAAGCATTTTTTTGACTCGTGAACAAATTCGATCGGATCCTCAATGGTCAAAATATGTTCGTATTTGTTGTCATTGATGTAATCCATCATCGCCGCCAGGGTGGTGGACTTACCAGAACCGGTAGGTCCGGTCACCAAAACCAAGCCGCGCGGCACCGAACTGACGTCGCGAAACACTTGCCCCATACCCAACTCTTCCATGGTGAGCACCTTGGAAGGAATGGTACGGAATACTGCGCCGGCACCGCGGTTTTGATTAAAAGCGTTTACCCGAAAGCGGGCGACGCCTGGCACTTCGAATGAAAAGTCCGTTTCCAGAAACTCCTCAAAGTCTTTGCGTTGCTTGTCATTCATGATCTCGTAGATCAAACTATGCACCTGCTTGTGATCCATGGGGGGCAGGTTAATCCGCCGCACGTCCCCATCGACACGAATCATGGGCGGCAAGCCGGCCGAGAGGTGCAAATCTGAGGCGCCTTGTTTGGCGCTGAAGGCGAGGAGCTCCGTGATATCCATACAGCTAAACCCTTAATATTGTTCAATTGTTGTTAATGCTGCGCACATTATTATGATATGCCAAGCGCGGGCAAATGTCGGGAACCAAATGCACAAGATAGACGAGAAGCTCGCCAATGTCACCGCTCGATTAACACAAGCCGCTCTGCAAGCCCATCGCAGCGATGCGGATATTGCCCTGATCGCGGTCAGTAAAACACAACCGGCCGAGTGTTTACGCCAAGCCTACCAAGCCGGCCAGCGCCGATTTGGCGAAAATTATCTACAGGAGGCGCTAGACAAACAACAGGCACTGGCGGACTTACCCGATATCGAATGGCATTTTATCGGCCCCATACAATCCAACAAAACCCGCGCCATTGCCGAGCACTTTGCTTGGGTGCACAGTGTCGATCGACTCAAAATCGCCAAGCGCCTCAGCGAACAGCGCCCGGTCACTATGCCAGCTTTGAATATCTGTCTGCAGGTTAATATAGACGGTGAAGACAGCAAATCCGGTGTGACGCCCGAACAACTGCCTGCCCTCGCCCGCGAGGTGAACGCTCTGCCCAATATTCACTTGCGCGGCCTTATGGCGATTCCCGCCCCCCAGTCAGATGCTCACAAACAGCGGGAAAGCTTTATCCGCATGCATCAATTGCTGGTAGCGCTGAATGAGACCAGCTCCGAAGCCCCAACCGGCAAGGGGCCACTAGACAGTTTATCGATGGGAATGTCCGCCGACCTAGAGGCCGCCGTTAGCGCGGGCACCACAATGGTCCGTATCGGCACCGATATTTTTGGCCCGCGCGCGACACCCCCAACCACCCCCCCGCACAAATAGGTTATACCTAATGATTAAAAACATAGCATTTATCGGCGCCGGCAATATGGCCGGCGCTATTATCAAAGGCTTACTGGCACAGAAATACCCATCCGAGTCTATCCGCGCCACCACTCGCAGCGCCGAAAGCGCCGAGCGAGCCGCCGCGCAACTGGGGATTCACACCTCTACTGACAACCTCAGCACCTGCCAGTGGGCCGATGTAATCGTGCTCGCGGTTAAACCGCAAATGCTGCAAGCGACCTGTGCATCCCTGCGTGGCGCGCTGGATCAACAACTCATCATGTCGGTCGCGGCTGGCATTGATACCGCCACCCTCGGGCGTTGGCTGGACGGTGATTTCGCCATTGTGCGCAGCATGCCCAACACCCCCTCTCAGGTTGGCGTCGGCGCCAGTGGCCTGTTCGCTAATGCCAAGGCCAACCGCGACGACTTAGCCTTTGCCGAACAAATCGCCAATGCCACTGGGCTGTGTGTGTGGGTAGAAGATGAAGCTCAAATGCACGCCGTCACCGCTGTTTCGGGCTCGGGCCCGGCCTATTACTTCTTGTTTATGGAGGCGATGATCGACGCCGGCGAAAAGCTCGGTCTCAGCCCTGAAACAGCGCGCCAACTCACCCTACAAACGGCATTGGGGGCCGCCACTTTGGCCGGCCGTGCTGATGTGCCGGTGGGTGAGTTAAAACGACGAGTCATGTCGCCCGGAGGCACTACCGAGCGGGCCATAAATGCGTTTGAGACGGGCCATTTATCCGCACTGGTTGATACAGCCATGAACGACTGCGCCAAACGCTCACAAAGCCTATCCGATGAGCTGGCAAAATAAGATTTTGCCCCAATATCACTTAAACCGTGCCCAATTACTGAGGAGAGACAATGAACACCATGCAGGAAATGCTGGTCTACCTAATTCAAACTCTGGGGTCGCTGTACATGCTAATTGTACTACTGCGCTTTTTGCTGCAGTTGACACGCGCCGACTTCTACAACCCAATTTCTCAGGGCATCGGTAAGGCTACCAACCCATTATTACTGCCATTGCGCCGGGTTATTCCCGGCATTTACGGCATCGACATGGCATCTTTAGTGTTAGCCATGTTGCTGCAGTGGGTTGCTGGGCAGTTAATTTACTTAGTGGCTGGCCAGGGTTTGCTTAACCCACTGGTGGTCATCCCTATGGGGCTAATTGGCATTTTAAAAATGCTGGTGCAAATCTACTTTGTTGGCATGATCGTCTATATCGTCGCCAGCTGGATCGCGCCCTTTAGCCAGAATCCGGCGCTTTTATTAGTGCGCCAACTGGTGGAGCCGGCCATGGCACCGCTGCGCAAAATCATCCCCGCCATGGGGCCGATTGATATCTCACCGATCTTTTTCTTTTTGATTCTCAATCTGTTTAACCAGTTTTTGATTCCGGCACTGGCCGGCCTTCTGGGCGTGAGAGGTCTATTGCTGGGGTTTTAACGCCACCATAATAGACCGATAATCCCGCAAATTGTCCCGCCAGTCCTGTCATTTAGGCTAAAAACTGGCTGACAGGGGCAATTTGCGCTTTAATAGCGAACACGGTCACGTTTGGGCGAAACCACGGGAAAACACTAATAACATGGACATTAAGGCATTACATCGGCAAATGGCGCAGTACAGCGCCTGGAAGCAAGCTCTCGACAAACGCCTACAAGGCTTTTGCCACTGGAGTGAAAAACACCAGCTGGTCACCTCAGATGCCTTAAACTACCTGCACAAAGCCCGCAAGCTACTCGGCGGCGATCAATTCACGATCGCCTGCGTGGGCGAGTTTTCACGCGGTAAAACCGAACTGATTAACGCCCTGTTGTACAACCAAAACAACGGTCGCTTTCTGCCCTCCCAGCCCGGGCGCACCACCATGTGCCCCACCGAGATCTTCTGGGACGCCAAACAACCCAAAAACTGTGTGCGCCTATTGCCGATCGAAACCCGCCGCAGCGCCACCAGCATGCAAAGCTTTAAGCGCATTCCGCAGAACTGGTTTACCATTAGTTTTGACCCGGACAACTTCCAGTCGGTCACCGAGGCAATCGGCCAGGTTTCCGCCAGTAAAATGGTGACCCGCAAAGAGGCCATTAAGTTCGGCTTCAGCGCTAGCGAGTTGGAAGTCGATGAACAAACCGGTCTGGTGCAGGTCCCCACCTGGCGTCACGCCTTAATTAACTTCGACCACCCCCTGTTGCGAGAAGGCCTGCGTATTGTCGACACACCGGGGCTGAACGCGCTGGGCAACGAGCCGGAATTAACCTTAAAAACCTTGCCCGAGGCCCAGGCAATTTTGTTTTTAATGGCGGCCGATAGCGGCGTTAGCGCCAGCGATATGACCATTTGGCGCGACCATATTTCCGGCTTGCGCGATGACCGCTGCACCGCTGTGCTGGGGCTACTCAACAAAATCGATACACTCTGGGATGAACTCACGCCCGAGGCAGAAGTAGCCGCCAATATAGAACGCGTGCGCTTGCAAACGGCCAAGCTGTTGGAGCTGGCGCCGGAATATATCCTGCCCATTTCTGCCAAAAAAGCACTGCTGGCCAAAGTCAAAAATCGTCGTGCCGATCTTTTGCAAAGTAATTTCCCGCAGTTGGAACAGCGCTTGGCCGAGTGCATCCTGCGTTCGCAGCAGCAGATCATCAGTCACCGACTAGTCAGCAACAGCCACGAGATGATCGTCAATACATACAATAGCCTTACTCGCCGCATTGATGAGAGCGAGAGCGAACTGCATGCGTTACAACAAGCCACCGATCAGGATGCTATCGACGAACTGACCCGTCAGCGAGACAAAATTCGCAACGCGCACCACCGCTTCCATAAACAATCGCTGTCACTAAAAACCAGCCAACGCTTGCTCAATAACCAGCGCACCGCCTTAATGGCACCAGTAACCCAAAGCAAAGTTCAAGGGTTAAGCGAAGAGACTCAAGAACGTATGATGCAAAGCTGGACCACGGTGGGCCTATCGCAAGCCATTGGCGATTTTTTCGACAACGTCGATACCAGCGTTAATCACTTAGTGCGTGAAATCGAGCGGGCCAACAAAGTACTGGCCAGTATTTACGACCGCCCAGAGCACGGCACAGAGGCCGCAGCCATGGCCCACAGCCATAAGCTCAATATCACCAGCCACCGTCGCCGTCTCCGTAATCTGGAAAACAATGCCGACCGTTTACGCCGCTCACTCAACAGCGTCCTGGCCACCAAGAACACTCTGATCAGCCGCTTTTTGGGTACACTGGTTAAAGAGGTCAACAACCTATTCAGTGATTTGCGCCGCGATATTAACGATTGGCTGCAAGATGCGTTAACACCACTAACCCATCACAACCAACACCAGAAAAAACTGTTGGAACACCACATGATGCGCTTGGGTGAAATGCGCTCGCAAACTCGCTCGCACCACGAACAGATCCAATCGCTAGAGCAAGGCCTGCACGCTTTGGCCACCGCGCGCGGCGACTTGAAGCCCCTGTTCTTAGAAGTCACCCGAGCCCCCGCTGCCAAACCCACCCCAGAGGCCAAAGTGGTATCTTTACAGGCGGCTCGAAAACAAGCCTAATCTAACCCCGCTTTACGGGCTAAATGAGGCCCGACACTTGCAGGCAGGCAAGCGCGACTTTAGACTTGCGCTTTTGCCGCCTTATCCGGTGATGATCAAGAGACATCAATGACCCAAAGCTCCGCTCCAGATTCCGTTGGCTTGGTAACCCCGTTTACCGTGCAGTTCGATGAACCGCTGCGCCTTGCCAGCGGCCGTACTCTAGAGACTTACGAGCTCGTGGTAGAAACCTACGGCAGCCTTAACGCCAACAAGTCGAACGCCGTACTGATTTGCCATGCACTCTCAGGAGATCATCACGCAGCGGGTTTTCACAGCGAGGGAGATCGCAAACCCGGCTGGTGGGATGGCTATATTGGCCCGGGCAAGCCGATCGATACCGATAAGTTTTTCGTCGTGTCGCTTAATAACCTCGGCGGCTGTAGCGGTTCCACTGGCCCGCGCAGTATTAACCCGGCCACTGGCAGCCCTTGGGGGGCGGACTTCCCTAAACTGCGGGTACGCGATTGGGTTCACTCCCAGGCCCGGCTTGCCGACTCGCTGGGTATTGATCAGTGGGCGGCTGTGATTGGCGGCAGCTTGGGCGGCATGCAAGCCATGCGCTGGGCACTGGAGTACCCCGATCGTTTGCGCCACTGTATCGTGATCGCCTCGGCCATGAAATTAAGTGCGCAAAATATTGCCTTTAATGAAACCGCCCGTCAGGCCATATTAAAAGACCCGGAATTTTATCACGGCGATTATCAAAGCCATGACACCTACCCCAAAAACGGCTTAGCTATCGCCCGCATGATTGGCCACATCACCTATTTGTCGGACGATGTGATGGGTGAAAAGTTTGGCCGCGAGTTGCGCACTGGCAGTTTCGATCAGGGGCTGGAAGATTTAGTGGAATTTCAGGTCGAGAGTTACTTGCGCTATCAGGGCGACACATTTTCTAAAAACTTTGACGCCAACACCTATATTCTTATGACCCGCGCGCTGGATTACTTCGATTTAGCACGCGAATACGGCGACGATGCCAGCGTCGCTTTTCGCCGCGCCCAGTGCGACTTTTACGTGGCTTCGTTCAGTACCGACTGGCGGTTCCCGGTTGAACGCTCACGCGAAATTGTCGACGCCCTAATCGACGCACAAAAAAATGTCAGCTACACCGAAGTTGAGTCGCCCTACGGCCACGACGCCTTTTTGCTCCCCAATGAGCACTACCGTGAAGCCTTCAGCCGCTACCTTGCCAGAATCGAAACGGAGTAATTATGCGATTTGATTTTAATCAATTGCAAAACTGGATAGGCGAGAAAAGCCGGGTGCTGGATCTCGCTTGTGGTGATGGCACCTTGTTAAAGCTGCTGGCCGACAGCAAGCAGGTTTCGGGCTACGGTTTAGAAATTGACCCGGCTCAGATTCAGACCTGCATCAGCCGCGGCGTTAATGTGATCAATCAAAATCTCGACCGCGGCCTGAGTAACTTCGAAGACAACAGTTTTGACACTGTAGTGATGACCCAAGCACTGCAAACCATGCGCTACCCCCATATCGTGCTGGATGAAATGCTGCGAGTGGGCAAAGAGTGCATTATTACCTTCCCCAACTTCGGCCACTGGAAGGCGCGCTTCCACTTGGCGGTTCGCGGACGCATGCCTGTATCAGATTTGCTGCCCTACGAGTGGTACGACACCCCGAACATTCACTTTTGCACTTTTACCGATTTCGAAATTCTGTGCCGCGAAAAACACATCAGCGTCTTGCACCGCCGGGTAGTCAACGAACAGTCGGCCCAAATGCTGGGCGACTTAGCGCCTAATTTTTTCGGCGAGACAGCCATTTACCACCTTGCAAAATAGGCGACAACCTATGCAGTTACTGGCCAATTTTTTTATAGTCTTAACCACTTTACTTTCGATGTTATGGACTTCTACAACCATCGCAGCGCCACGCGAAATCCCTGACGCGCGGGTTATTGAGCAGAGCGAACGCAGTAAAGTTTTTCAAGATCACACCGTCCATTTCAGTGTGTTTAACAGTGCGTTTGTGCCGGTCGATGTTGCCAATATTTATCAAATCAGCCGTGCCGACAATCAGGTACTGATCAATATTAGCGTTACCAAAACCGACGGAGATGCCTCTCACTTAGGCCTGCCCGCACAGGTAACGGGCACAGCCACTAACCTGATTCAACGAATGCAAACACTCAAATTCCAAACCATTAACGAGGGCAAGGCGACCTATTTTATTGCCCCGTTGCGACACACGAACGAAGAGGTCTTTAATTTCGCCATTGACGTTACCCCCGAGGGTAGCGAGCAGCCATTACCACTCAAGTTTTCTCGCACGCTCTACGTTAAGGACAGTCAATAATTATGCAGACTATCGTTCTTGCCAGCTCCAATCCGGGCAAACTGAAAGAGTTTAATCAATTGTTAGCCGGTGTCGGTTTTGCCGTCAAGCCGCAGTCGGATTACAACGTAAGTGATGCAGATGAAACCGGCTTAAGCTTTGTGGAAAATGCCATTTTAAAGGCTCGCAATGCCTGCCGCGCAACCGGCCTGCCGGCTCTTGCGGACGACTCAGGCATAGAGGTGGACGCCCTCAATGGCCGCCCCGGTATCTATTCTGCCCGCTTCGCAGGAATCGGCGCCAGCAATGCCAGCAACAATGAACAGCTCCTGTGCGAGCTGGAAAACGTCGCCGAGCAAGACCGCACGGCACGGTATCAGTGTGTGTTGGTGTATATGCGCCACGCCGAAGACCCCACCCCCATTATTTGCCAAGGCAGCTGGGAGGGCCGAATCCTGTCGGCACCAGCGGGTGATGGCGGTTTTGGCTACGACCCTTTGTTTTATGTGCCGACTCACAAATGTGCTGCAGCCGAATTATCGAAAGACGAAAAAGGCAAAATCAGCCACCGGGCGGCGGCGCTAAAACTTCTATTGGCGCAACTCACACAATAACCCAACACCCCTCTTTTATATTCCACTAACCCCCGGCAGGGGTTTTATTTTGGTATCAGCCCCACTATAAAAGTGGGAATGGTCATTTATTGCTCGCTAACAAGACACTCCGCCCACCTTCAAAAGCTCCAGTAAACTGGGACGACTGATCTCGTACCGCCAGACACACTACCCTCGTGCCCAGACCGTTACATTAAAGGTATCGGCAATCGCAATTTGCGGCTGCGCTTTTTATTGAGCAGCTCCCTCTATAAACAATAATAACGAGGTCAACATGTCATCGAATTTTGGCTTACCCTTACTGGTGAGTGCCTTAGCGCTTGCCTTATCCGCCTGTGGTGGTACTAGCGACGGCACTGAGAACAACAACTCATCGTCAACGTCTAGCACACAGAGCTCTGCAGTTTCATCCGAGCAATCAAGCCTCGCCAGCTCCGAGGCCTCTAGCGTCGCGTCCAGTGATGCGGCGATCAGCTCCGAGGCTTCTTCCAGCTCATCCCCCGCTCAGAGCTCACAAAGCTCTGCGGCTGCCTCTTCCGTGCAATCGAGTATTGCCAGCTCCGAGGCAGCTTCCAGCGAGGCTTCGGCAAGTTCAGTAGTCGCTGTTAGCTCTGCAAGCTCTGAATCATCAGAATCCAGCAGCTCCGAGGAATCTTCTAGTTCTTCTAGTTCTGAGAGCTCTTCTAGTTCCGAAGAATCCTCAAGCTCCGAGAGTTCTTCAAGCTCATCAAGTTCGACAAGTTCCAACAGTTCTGTCGCATTCAGCTCTATTTCCAGCCACTCCTCGTCATCGACTAGCAGTGAATCGAGCTGGGATCTGGTCTGGCAGGATGAATTTGAAGGTGTCAGTATTGATTCTGCAAAGTGGGAACACGAGGTCAACTGTTGGGGCGGTGGTAATAATGAGGGCCAGTGTTATACCGACGATCCCGCGAACAGCTACCTACAAGACGGTCACTTAATTATCGAAGCGCGCGAAGAGCCCAGTCAAATTTGCGGCCCTTCTGTCAGTCAGGAAGACCCTGCCTATGACCCTAACGATACCTCCGCGTGTAAAGACTACTCGTCTGCTCGCTTACGCACGCTGAGCAAAGCCGACTGGCAATACGGCCGCATGGAAATCCACGCGCGTATGCCCATGGGACGCGGTATGTGGCCCGCAATTTGGATGCTACCTACCGACCAAGCCTACGGCGGCTGGCCACAAAGTGGCGAGATCGATATTTTCGAAGCCTTTGCTCCCGGCACCACCGACCACGACTCAGACCCAAACACCGTGCACGGCACATTGCACTACGGTTTCTCATGGCCCTGGAACCAGAACAGCGGTGCGCCCCATATACCACCGACCAACATCTGGGATGAATTCCACACCTATGCGGTTGAATGGGAAGAAGGTGAAATACGCTGGTATGTGGACGACGTACATTTCGCCACCAATAGCGGCAACTGGTTTAACTACCATTGGGCGGGGCAAGAAGCGGGTTATCGAGTTTCCTCCGGTGCTCAACCGTTTGACCAACCTTTTCATATGATTTTAAATCTCGCCATTGGGGCCGCCGATTGGCTTCCCTACCCGGACGGAAGCACTAGCTTTCCACAAACGATGGAAGTTGACTATGTTCGTGTTTACCAATGTTCGGCCGATCCGGTCACTGGCCGAGGCTGCGCCACCATTGGCGAAGCGCCACAGTCAATCAGCGGCCACGTACCACCCGCCGACAGCCGCGATGAACTGTATTTCTATCAAGACGGCGTTCAAACACTCACCCTAGAAGGTGATGCAGGTGAGGTATCCTCTGGCCTTACCCCCGGCATTTACCCCGAGGACGCCAGCACTATCACTTCAATGCCCAGTGCCACGGGCCCCGATGGTGAAACCGTATGGGACTTGGACTTTTTTGCCCTGCCTGCAGCGGCTTTTTTAACCTCCGAGACGGGTCTTAACTTTGGCGACAACCTACACAGCCGTGCTAAAAATCTGGGTGAGCTACGTTTTGATTTACGAGTTTTGGATATTGAGCCCGGCACCAAGCTGCGTATTAAACTCGACAGCGGCTGGCCCGATCTTAGCTTTCACGAAATTGAGATACCCGCCGATGTCGGTGCAGCCGCCGAGTGGTCCGAGGTTGCTGTACGCCTTTGGTCCCTTAAGGCCAACGATGGCGAATGGTGGGGCCCGACGGTAGATTACACGCATATCACCAACCCGTTTGTCATTGAGCCGATCGACGGCACCGCTCATGTGCAACTGAAAAACATCCGCCTTACCTGTTTGGGTGGAGCCACCAACTGCGACGTTAAACCGGTGGAGCCACCGCTGGCACTCACCGAAGATTTTGATATCTTTATTGATGCCGTGGACATGGCTTGGGGCAATATCGGCCAGTGGAGCGCCAGCGGTTCCCATGTACAGATCAGCATTATTGATGCGGATGACGTCGCTCGCGGCCAAGTATTTCAGGGCGAGTTCACCGAAGCCGGGGGCAACGGCCTGATGTTTATCCAAACCGAGCCGGGCACCGTGCGCGATGTCAGCGCTTTTAACAACGGCTACCTAGTGTTTGATATTTACAGCCCGCAAACCACTGAGCTGATCGTCAAGGCCGACTGCGTTCACCCTTGCACCTCTGGTGACCGCCCGATAAGCCTAGACAGCAGTGCTGATTGGGAAACGGTTGTTATTCCGGTGGCAGACTTTGTCACAGGCGGGCTAGACCTAACCTCAGTCAATACTCCCTTCGCTATTTTGCCGGCCGGCGAGCAAGGCGGCGTCACCTTGCAAGTGGATAATGTACGCTGGGTCTTGGACGACCCTCGTCCGTAACTCCCTAAACATCGCCCCATCAGGCACAACACTTAGTTGGGCCTGATGGGATTTATCGCCCCTCCAAGAAATCAACGCAATAAGAACCCAAAGCTTAGCTTCTCCTTCTATATCCAAGTCCGGCGCGCCCTAAAAGACCCACCCACCACTGAATTTACGTACATTAGCAAGCGGCGAATAGATTTCTCTTGCATTATCATCCGTAAATGTGAATAATTCTCACCTTCATTATCACACCAATTGGGGGACAGGATATGTCACAAGGTACCGCGCTACACCATAAACTACTGATTGGAGCGGCCAGCACCACAGCGTTATTAGCCACAATGGCCGCCAACGCCGAACACAACAATCAAAAAGTAGAAGAAATGGTGATAACCGCCTCGGGCTTTGAACAAAAGCTTGTGGATGCGCCAGCCAGTATCTCGGTAATCGATCAAACCGAAATTCTCACCCGCCCCCACGTTAACTTACTGGATATGCTCAAATACCAAGAAGGTATTGATATCGGCACGACGCGCGACAAAACCGGCCAGGGCAGCGTCAGTATGCGTGGCTTAACCGGCGAATACACCCTGTATTTGATTGACGGCAAACGCCAAAACAACCACGGCGACATCTACCCCAACAACTTTGGCGGCAACGCGTTTGGCCATATGCCTCCGGCGGAAGCCATCGAACAAATTGAAGTGATTCGCGGCCCGGCCTCCACCCTGTACGGCGCCGACGCGCTCGGTGGTGTCATCAACATCATCACCAAAAAAGATATCGACCACTGGTTCGGCACCGTTAACCTAGCCGGTAATATTCAGCAAAACAGCGACTTCGGCAATGCCACCCAAGCGGATTTTTTCGTGGCCGGACCACTGATTGCTGACACGCTCGCCCTTGGTGTGCGCGGCAGTCTGTACGATACCGAAGCCTCATCGCCTGAGTTTGAGCCTGCCGTCGACCCCAATGGCACAACGCATTATCGCAGCCTCGGATTTGGCAGCGGCGGACGCACAGTCGACAGCGAAAGTCAGGAATACGGCGCCACCTTAACTTTGACACCAAACCGCGACCACACTCTGCGTCTTGCTTACGACTACTCCGAGCAGGTTTACGACAACACACCGTTTACCAACCCGGACACCGGTGAACTGTCTTACCCACTGGGCACCAAAGACAATATCGCAGCACTGTGGCAAACCAGTGGCGGACAGGTAAACCCTCGTGCCGGTTACGCCGCTGATCAAGAGTTTAACCGCGCCTGGTGGTCCTTGAGCCACGACGCCGACTGGAGCTTCGGCACCAGCAGCCTGTCACTGTCTTACGTCGACACTGCCAACGACGGTCGCACCCTGCCACTGAGTGTGGAAGAGCGCTTGCACTTACAAGAGATGTACGATGGCACCGGCGAATATGCCGGCATGAGCGAAGAGGAGCGCCGCAATCTGGCCGAGACCACCTTCCTGCCGCGCCCCGACCGCCCACTGGAGAGCCGCCAGTACACACTCGATGCCCGCGTCGACATACCCTTTGAAGCTGCCGGCAGCCACAAATTTGTGCTCGGCGGCCAGGTCATTGACGGCGAGCTGGAAGATGGCGTATTCGGTTTAGAAACCAATAACCCCGGCGGCATTCAAAAACAAGAAATGTACTCTCTGTTTGTAGAGGACAGCTGGACTCTAGCCACTCCATTCACCATCACCGCCGGCGTGCGCTACGACGAACACGATGTGTTCGGCAGTCAGGTATCGCCGCGCCTGTACGGGGTGTACACCATTAACAACAACTGGACCGTTAAAGGCGGTGTGGCCACCGGTTATAAAACGCCGCAAACTACGGATCTGTACGACGGCATCACCGGCTTTGGCGGCCAGGGCACCTCGCCGTTTGCCGGCAACCCAGACCTGGAGCCAGAAACCAGCGTCAACAGCGAAATTGCCATCTACTGGACCGGCAATGATGGTCACAACTTTAATGCCACCTATTTCAACACTCGCTTTGACGACAAAATTGCCAGTGGCGATACCATTTACAGCTGTGAGACCACCGGCGGCCAACGCCCCTGTGTCAATCTGGGTGCCTACGACAGTCTCGGTTACGACACCTACAGTCAAAAAATTAATATCGACCAAGTGGATATTCAGGGCGTAGAAATCGCCGGGCGCTATATTCTGAGCGACAGCTGGTCGCTGAATGCCAACTACACCTGGACCGACAGCGAACAGACCAGCGGCCCTGAGGAAGGTCAGCCGCTGACCAACACCGCCGAGCACATGGCCAATGCCTCTATCAACTGGACCATTTTGCCCAATCTCAGCATGATGCTACAGGGAGAGTTCCGCTCAGACCGCTACCGCAGTTGGGACAGCGTGCTCGACAAGCCGTTGTACTATAAAAATTACGCGTTGCTGCACCTAGGCATTACCTATGAAGTGACCGACAACATCACCGTCTTTGGCCGTGTTAATAACTTGCTAGATGAAGACTTCACCTCTTACACCACCGAATATGTCGACCTGGACAACGACGGTGTCTATACCTTGGCCACGGGTCGCGGTGCGGTCAGTGAAGTGGTCTTTACCGATAACTACAACGTTAAAGATGCCGGCCGCAACTTTTGGGTGAGTGTGCAGCTAAGCTTCTAATGACCACTGCTCGTTTTATTCTCCTTACCTCGGGCCCAAATGGGCCCGTTTTTTTATCTCACACATGCGATAATAGCGGCGCAATGTCTTAACCTGGTACTTAACCTCTGTGCTCACGCTTCCACCGCTGTCTCTGTATATTCATATTCCCTGGTGTGTTCGCAAATGCCCCTACTGCGATTTCAACTCCCACCAAAGTGACACGACGCTGCCCGAGCGGGACTATGTCCAAGCCCTAGCGCAGGACTTACTCGCCGATGCCGAGCTGGCCCAAGGGCGCAAGCTCACCAGTATCTTTTTCGGCGGCGGTACCCCCAGCTTATTTTCCGCCGGCGCGATCGGTCAGATACTCGACCACGCCGAACGCACTCTCGGTTTTAGCGACGACATAGAAATTACTCTGGAAGCCAACCCGGGCACCTTTGAACAAGACAAGTTCACAGGCTTTCGCGCCGCGGGCGTCAACCGCCTGTCCATCGGCATTCAAAGCTTTCAAGACGAACAACTGCAAGCACTGGGGCGCATTCACGACAGCCATTCGGCCCTCAGAGCAGCGGACACCGCACGCCGGGCCGGCTTCGATAACCTCAATCTCGATTTAATGCACGGCCTGCCGGGCCAAAGCTTGAGTGCGGCGATGGACGACTTAAACACCGCGCTATCGCTTGAGCCCGAGCACCTAAGCTGGTACCAGCTCACCATCGAACCCAACACCGTGTTTTACAGTCAGCCTCCCACACTACCGATTGAAGACACCCTGGCTGACATTCAGGATGAGGGTCACGCCAGGCTTGAACAGGCCGGTTTTAAGCGTTACGAAGTATCGGCCTACGCCCGTGGCGCACGCGCCCAACACAACCTCAATTACTGGCAGTTTGGCGACTATTTGGGTATTGGTGCCGGGGCCCACGGTAAAATCACCCAGCCCAACCCGGGCCATGTGTTCCGCCAGTGGAAGACTCGTCAGCCCGAGGCTTACTTATCGGCACAACAAGGCCCGGGGCGCTATAGCAACCCATTTGTTGCCGGCCGCGAGGCCATTGACCCCACGGCTCTACCGCTAGAGTTTTTACTCAACACCTTGCGGTTAAACGAGGGCTGCGCTCCCGAGCTATTCCCGGCCCGCACCGGCCTCCCCTCACAAGCACTCGAACCGCACTGGCAAGGGTTAGTCGATAAAGGCTTAGTACACCCGCGCCATTTACGTATCGGCACCACTGAGCTCGGCATGCGATTTCTCAACGATGTCTTAGGTGCCTACACCTAAGCGACAATTAAACCTTGGCCTTAACAGCGCGACAAGTTTCGCCACCATCGCCCTTTGCAAAAGAATCGGACCTAAACATCTGACTTTCCTGCGTTCACTGCTACAATTACTAAAAGCAGACCATTCGGATGTGACACCACTTACATGCTGTCCTTTTTTAAATACGCCCGCGAGAACCCAATCGCCACCCGTTTGCTCGGGCTGATTATTATATGCAGCTCCCTAATTACCCTGATCGCCATTATTTTTCAGCTCTACGCCAGCTTTAACGATGACGTCTCTTCGCTGGAGAAGCGCCTCGACCAAGTTAGAGTTAGCACTCTGGCCAGCATCACCAAAAGCCTGTGGGGCTTCGATCAAGAGCAACTGCAAATCCAGGTAGACGGTGTTTTAGAAGTGGCCGACGTGGTGCAGGTACAAGTCGACTGGCACGATTGGAACAATCAACCCCAAACTCTGACCGCCGCTCATCCCAACATTAACAACAGCACCATAAAGAGCAACCCCAACCGTTACCTGATCAAGCAGTACGAGCTAATCTATCAAGATGCCAGCACCAGCGCCCAGCACCTCGGCACGCTCACGGTCACTGCCAACCTGACCAGTATTTACGATAAACTGTTTGAACGCGCCTTCTTTATTGCTGCCATTCAAGGCGGTAAAACACTGATTATTTCACTGCTGATTTTATGGCTAATCCACACAATGCTGACCCGTCATATGGTCACCATTGCCCAATACGCTAACCAGCTCAATCTTAAAAAATTGTCCACTCCCTTAACACTGAATCGCATTAAGACTGACCAAGCCCCGGATGAACTGGACAATGTCACCAACGCCATCAACCACATGCGTGAGACACTGCTCGACGATATTGAGCGTCGCCGCTCTATGGAGCTGGCTTTATTATCAGAAAAAGAAGAGAAAATAGAATCGCGCAGGCAAAAACTGATCGCCGAAGATGCCAACCGTGCCAAAAGTCAGTTCCTGGCCACCATGAGCCACGAGATCCGCACTCCTATGAATGGGGTGATTGGTATGGTGGAAATGCTACGCGACACACGTCTGGACGATAACCAAAAACACTATTTAGAGGTAATCCACCGCAGCGGTGAAACTCTGCTCGACATCATTAACGATATTCTCGATTACTCCAAAATTGAAGCGGGCAAAATGGAGCTGGAAACCGCAGAGTTCGATATTCGCTCGCTGGTGGAGGATTGCATTCAATTGTTTGGGGCCACGGCCAACAAGCGCAGCCTAGAACTGTATTGCTATATTGCTCCCGAAATACCCACCAAACTGCGCGGCGACCCCACCCGGTTGCGACAGATCATTACTAATTTGGTGGGTAACGCATTCAAATTTACCAGCGAAGGGGTAATCTCGGTCGATGTGGCGCTGGAAGAGGACAGTACCGACATTGCTCCCAAAATCAAAGTCAGTGTCAGCGACACCGGTATTGGTATCCGTAAAACCGTACAAGACACTCTGTTCGACGCCTTTAACCAAGCCGATAGTTCCACCACCCGCCACTACGGCGGCACGGGGCTGGGGCTAGCTATTTGCAAAAGCCTTACGGAGTTAATGCACGGGGAGATCGGCGTATTCAGTCGCAAAGGTATGGGCTCCACTTTCTGGTTTACCGCCTGCTTTGCGCCGTCTAATAGCGTTGCCAACATACCCGAGGCACATCAAGCACTGGCAGGTAAGCGCCTGCTACTAACCGAACCCAACCAAGCCATACGCACGCTGATATCTCACTACTGCAGCCATTGGGGCATTGAGCTTGTGAGCCTCAGCAGTGCCAGTGAGACTCTGGAAACACTCGAGGCAGGCTCGCACTTTGATATTGCCTTGCTATCCCAGCAGCTGCCTATTTTATCTGGCCTACAGCTCGCCGAGCGAATTCGGCGCGAGCAAACCGCCGAGCAACTGCCCATTATTTTACTTAGTGGTTCAGATGAAGCACTGGCCACTGGCGCATTGGAGCGTTTGGCGATCGCCAATATTCTCCGCAAACCTATCATTGAAAAGAAGCTTTACGCCGCTTTATGCACAACTCAGGGGGTCACACTGGCCACAGGGGAGCGCAATCAAACCGATCCCATCCGTAAACACAACTCGCTGACGCATTTAAAAGTGCTGGTCGCCGAAGACAACGCCGTTAACCGCATGGTCATCAAGGGCCTGCTGGGTAAATTATCCATCGAACCTATGATGACGGAGAATGGTCGCCAAGCCCTGGAGGCGCTTCGCACCAGTGAGGGCGGTTACGATCTTATATTGATGGATTGTGAAATGCCGGAAATGGATGGTTTTGAGGCCACCGAAGCCATTCGCGATTACGAAAAGCGCAATAATCTAACCGCCACAACCATTGTCGCGCTCACCGCCCACGCCCTGCAAGAGCACCGCGAGGCCGTATTTGCCTGCGGCATGGATCATTTTTTGTGCAAACCGATCACTTTGGATGACCTAACCAATGCCCTGGACAAACTTGGCTTAACACCCGGCATCAATGTCGACAACCGCATTGCCGAGCGTTGATTCGCCCCCAAAGGCTGAATTTCGCGTAAAATAGCTGCTCACAATCACCGTCATAGCGAGCGCTCGCTTGAACGCAAGCGGGACTATCCTTATTATTTACCCAGCTCAGGCGGACAGAGGGCTTTAATTTTTGTTCTCAGCCCCCATATCAGGTGCATTCCCAATGACAATGCACTGAACACTAATTACCCAATAGTGGGTTTGGAGACTTTTTGATTATGAGTAACGACGCTATTGTTCACGTTACCGACGATTCCTTTGATGCCGACGTACTACAGTCCGACTTACCGGTATTGGTCGATTTCTGGGCTGCTTGGTGTGGCCCTTGTAAAATGATCGCCCCCGTGCTCGACGAACTGGTGGATCAATACGCAGGCAAGATTAAAATTGCCAAAATGGATGTCGATGCCAACAAGGAGACTCCGGCCAAGTTTGGTATTCGCGGTATTCCCACACTGATCATTTTCAAAGGCGGCAGTGTTGAATCAACCAAAGTGGGCGCTTTGTCACGCCCGCAACTGGTTGAGTTTATCGAATCTGTGCTTTAACAGCTCAGCGATACACTACCCATTATTAACGCCGTGAAACCGCGGCGTTAATCATTCCAGATAATTTTTCAGGGCTTTGCACTTTTTGAAATTTGCCGCTATACTCCGAATCACTTGTTACAGCTCTCATTAGTTCAGCCCGGTATCAGCGCCACCAACCCGCCAGATTTGGGCAAAATTAAGACTCCCTGCTACCTTCTTTACTTTCCAGAGTTTAAATCTGTGGGTATTCGCAAGCTAGGAGTATCAAACCTGAGCACTGTAATAGAAATTTAATTGAAGTTTGCGTCGCAAAACAACAATATACGCGCCGGCTTTACCGATGGTGCCTAAATCCTTAAACCGATGGTATCTGTCACTTAGCCTGCTGGGCCGCAAATTCCTGCAACTTATTCATTCACAACCAAGTCCAACTGTATGAATCTAACCGATCTAAAAAAGAAACCCATTGAAGAACTGATTGATATCGCTCGCGAAACGGGTCAAGAAAACCTCGCTCGCTCTCGCAAGCAAGACATTATCTTTAATATCCTTAAACGTCACGCCAAAAGCGGTGAAGACATCTACGGCGACGGGGTATTAGAAATCCTTCAGGACGGTTTCGGCTTCCTGCGCTCGGCAGACAGTTCATACCTAGCGGGCCCCGACGACATCTACGTATCACCCAGCCAAATTCGACGCTTTAACCTGCGCACCGGTGATACCATTGCGGGCAAGATTCGCCCCCCTAAAGAAGGCGAGCGTTATTTCGCTTTGCTCAAGGTTAATCAGATTAACTTTGACAAGCCCGAAAGCTCCCGCAACAAAATTCTGTTTGAAAACCTCACCCCGCTCTTCCCTGATCAACGTCTACAGCTCGAAGCTGGTAATGGCTCTACCGAAGATTTGACCGGTCGCATCATCGACTTAATCTCTCCTATCGGTAAAGGTCAGCGCGGCTTGATTGTCGCACCGCCCAAGGCGGGTAAAACCATTATGATGCAGAACATCGCTCAGGCGATCACTCGCAACAATCCCGAGTGTCACATGATTGTTTTGCTTATCGACGAGCGCCCGGAAGAGGTAACCGAAATGCAGCGTTCGGTGCGCGGTGAGGTGGTAGCTTCAACCTTCGATGAGCCACCGGCCCGCCACGTACAAGTGGCCGACATGGTCATTGAGCGCGCCAAGCGTCTGGTTGAACACAAAAAAGACGTTATTATTCTGCTCGACTCCATCACCCGCTTAGCCCGTGCCTACAACACCGTCATCCCCTCCTCCGGTAAAGTACTCACCGGTGGTGTCGACGCTCACGCTCTGGAGCGCCCCAAACGCTTCTTTGGTGCCGCGCGCAACATTGAAGAGGGCGGCAGCTTGTCTATTATCGCCACCGCATTGGTCGATACCGGCTCGAAGATGGATGAAGTCATCTACGAAGAGTTTAAAGGTACCGGTAACCTGGAGTTGCACCTGGACCGCAAGATCGCCGAGAAACGCATCTATCCGGCCATTAACGTCCGCCGCTCTGGCACCCGTCGCGAAGACCTACTAATGAAAGACGATGAGCTACAGCGCGTGTGGATTCTGCGCCGCCTGCTGAACGACATGGAAGACGTCTCGGCTACTGAGTTTTTGGTCGACAAGCTCAAAGACTTTAAAACCAACGATGAGTTCTTCCTCTCTATGAAGAGAAAGTAATAAATCGGTGAATGGTTGACGAAAAACGGGGAACGTAAAATGTTCCCCGTTTTTCGTTATACTTTTCATAACCCGTAACCCGCATCCGGATTTACCATGAAGTACAGCGACCTTCGCGATTTTATTCAACAGCTCGAAGCACGTGGCCAACTAAAGCGCATCAGCGCCGAGATTGACCCCAATCTGGAAATGACCGAAATCTGTGATCGCACTCTGCGTGCCGGTGGCCCCGCCCTGTTGTTTGAAAACCCCAAAGGCTACGACATCCCCGTACTGGGTAATTTATTCGGCACCCCCGAGCGCGTCGCTCTGGGCATGGGCGAAGAGTCGGTAACCGAGTTGCGCGAGATCGGTAAACTGCTGGCATTTTTAAAAGAACCCGAGCCACCCAAAGGCTTAAAAGACGCATGGCAAAAATTGCCCATTTTTAAGCAAGTTTTAAATATGGCACCTAAGGTATTAAAAAAAGCGCCTTGCCAAGAGGTGGTATTAGAAGGCGACGCCGTTGACCTTGACCGACTCCCTATCCAAACCTGCTGGCCGGGGGATGCCGCACCACTCATTACCTGGCCTTTGGTTATCACTCGCGGGCCGCACAAAGAGCGACAAAACCTCGGCATATACCGCATGCAGAAAATCGGTAAAAATCGTTTGATTATGCGCTGGTTAAGTCACCGCGGCGGCGCCTTGGATTTTCGTGAATGGCAGCAAACAAATCCGGGCCAACCTTTTCCCGTAGCGGTGGCCTTAGGCGCCGATCCGGCCACCATTTTAGGCGCAGTCACCCCCGTACCCGACACGTTAAGCGAATACGCCTTCGCCGGACTTTTGCGCGGCGATAAAACGGAAGTGATCAAGGCTGGTGATAACGAACTGCAAGTGCCCGCCTCGGCCGAGTTTATATTAGAGGGCCACATTGCCCCCGACGACATGGCACCCGAGGGCCCCTACGGCGATCACACTGGTTACTACAATGAGGTGGATAACTTCCCAGTATTCACCGTCACCCGTATCACTCACCGGCGCGACCCAATTTACCACAGCACCTACACCGGCCGCCCACCGGATGAACCCGCCGTACTCGGCCTGGCCCTGAACGAAGTGTTTATCCCGCTGCTGCAAAAACAGTTTCCGGAAATTGTCGATTTCTACTTACCGCCCGAGGGCTGTTCGTACCGCATGGCCGTGGTTACCATGAAAAAACAGTACCCCGGCCACGCCAAGCGCGTCATGATGGGCGTCTGGTCATTCCTGCGACAATTCATGTACACCAAATTTGTGATCGTCACCGACGACGACGTCAACGCCCGCGACTGGCAAGATGTGATTTGGGCCATCACCACCCGCATGGATCCTGCGCGCGACACCACACTGGTAGAAAATACGCCGATCGATTACCTCGACTTTGCCTCCCCCGTTTCCGGGCTGGGTTCCAAAATGGGTATGGATGCCACCAACAAATGGCCCGGCGAAACCGACCGCGAATGGGGTGAACCCATCGTAATGGATCCGGCCGTTAAGGAAAAGATTGACGCACTGTGGGATGAGCTGGATATTCTTTGATGCATCGCACTTGATTTGAGCAACTATAAAAATATCTATAAAGGCGTCGAAATAAAACTAAAAGACGCAATAAAATCTTCTATTTTTAATATCATTTTTTCGAGAGTATCGCCTTAGGAGTGACCGGTAAGTCGCAAAGAATGTGGACCCGAAGCGGCAACTGTATCGCACTGTAGTCTTGCACAATCCAGCTTGACTATACCTCTGAGAGGTAAAGGCTCAAACAATTAACAAATCACAGGCGACACAACAGTGCCGCCTGTGATGATTCGCTAGGCTTCTAACACCTCTCGTACAAATGCATTCAAGGTTTCATCCTGGCTGTGCTCAAAAAAGCATTCCTGAAAACGCTTACCCGATACCGCTGTTTTTACCAAAGCCGGATCAATACTCTTGAGCGCTTCTACAAAATCCTTAGCCACCCACTCTTTAATGTTATTAAGAATCCCCGCATTCTCAACCTGTGAGGCTTTACGCTCGGGCGGATAACCTTGACCACGCTCGGACTCAAAGGCTTTTTCGAAGATATAGCGCATGTTCAGCTCGGCACCCCAGCCAAAACCTTTCGCGAAAGGCAAAGCTAAGGCATTACCATTATTGATTTGCGCAAACAGGTAAGCGTCCGAAGGATCAATACAATAACCACAAGTCACACCCGGATAAGCATTGAGTGACATCAACGAGCCCTGCCCAGTTCCGCAACCACTGATAACAAAGTCTACAGCTTTAGAATTTAACAAGAGACTCGCCATAATCCCCAGGTGGATATAGGTCAAACGGTGGTCATCCGGACCATCCATGCCCACATTAAAAACGGTGTGACCGCCGTTGCTCCCCACATACTCAAGCTCGTTAAGAATGGTTGGGTTTTTCTCTGCTTGACTAAATTCGTTCATCAACGCAATTTTCATCTTACTTCTCCTATGTCATTAGGCCCAAACTGGGCACTTTCTATGGACGATTGCTAATTTAGAAACCCAGCAGTCTAGGCAAAGCGAGACTGATGGGGGGATAAAAGGTAACCAACAACAGGCCGACAACCTGCATGGCAAAGATAGGTAGCAGTGGCGAAATAATTCGAGTGATTTTTTCACCGGTAATACTGCAGGAAACAAACAAAACGGTACCGACCGGCGGAGTCACTAACCCCAGCGCAAGGTTGTACACAATGATAATGCCAAAATGGATGGGATCCACACCTAGCTCTGTGACCACCGGGAAGAAAATCGGGGTGAAAATCAGCATTGCCGGAGACATATCCATAAATACGCCGACAATCAGCAAAATCGCATTAATCATCAAAAGAATAATGTACTTATTATCACTGACCAGCGTGAGTAGATGGCCAATCGTTTCCGGAATCGACGTAAACGTCATGGTCCAGCTCATCAACCCCGAGCAGGCAATGAGGAATAAAATAACGCCTGAGACCACCGCCGTATCGAGCAGCACCTTCATTAACGACTTCACGCTCAGAGTACGATACAGCAATGCCAAAATAAAACTGTAAAGCACAGCGACGCCCGACCCTTCGATGGCAGTGAAAGCGCCACCCAGAATACCGCCAATAACCAACACCACCATCAGCAAACTAGGGATCGCCCGCAGAATAATCCGCCCAACTTCACTTCGTCCGTAACGATGGCTTTCCGCAGCGTAGCCCTTGCGCTTGGCATACCACAAAGCGACCAACATAACGCAGCCACTCATGATCAGGCCGGGCAAATAGCCGGCGACAAAAAGCGCGATAATAGAGGCGCTACCGCCGGTGATGATAGAGTAAACGATCAGCGCGCCGGAGGGAGGAATCAACATTCCGGCCGGGGCGGACGCCGCATTAATAGCGGTAGTCATGGGCATATCGTAGCCCTTCTCGCGCGCGACCGGGCTGGTAATTCCGCCAATGGCTGACGCGGCCGCGATACCAGAACCCGACAAGGTACCGAACAACATATTGGACAGGATGTTGGCCTGCCACAAACTGCCGGGTATGCGCTGCCCTAACATCATGGCCAAATCGATAAGACGCCGAGCCAATCCGGTTTCATTCATCAAGTTGCCCGCAAGAACAAAAAAGGGCAACGCCAGAAAACCAAAGCTGTCTAGCCCACTGAATATAGTTTCGCCGATAGTGGGCATCACCGTAGCCGGATTAACGTGCAAAAACAGCGTCAGTATGCCCGAGAAGGCGAGCCCCACCGCAATAGGGCTGCCAATAATTAAGAAAACAAAAAAAGTCCCGAACATCACCACCAAGGAACTTAGTGCAGGATTATTCGCCCCCCATTGCTGGAAGAGGCCCGCATCGGCTATCGCCCAAACGGTGGCAACGATGACGCTGAGCAACACAAACGGCAACACCAGCAGTAAGGACGTAGTTTCCGGCTGTTTCCACATTAGGGCCAAGCTGCGCAGCTGAGAATAGGCCGTTATCAACCCCGCCAACACCAACACCAATTGCAAAGTCCCCACCGGCACTTGCAACATCGGCGTCCGCATCAGGGCGTTAAAGAAGAAAGAGTCGTAACCGCCCCAGACAAGTATGAGCCCAAAGGTCAGTGTCAGGTAATGGTTCAGTGCTTGGACAAAGTGCTCACCCCTGCGGGGAAGGACATCCATCAACAGCGGCAGGTTCAAGTGCCGACCGAGAAGGAAACAATAACCACCGCCCAGCAACCCTAACCAAATTAATGCGTAGCGTAAAAACTCCTGCGTCAGCATACTCGGAGCATTAAAAAAATAACGGGACAGCACCTGATAAAAAATTGCCAGAGACATTAAGGCCAACAAAGCGGCGAGACTGTACCCCAGCCCTTTACTGATCAGAGCGGTGAATGTTCGGCCAGTGCCGATTGCAGGTTGTGGTGTGGTCATGGGTGGCTCACTCGCAATGATCGTTTATTGGGGTATATCGCGGCCGGCGGCACGAAAGATTGCTTCCAAAATCACGCCTTGCTTAGGGTCTTGAAGCGTTTCGCGGTACATGGGCTGAACGGCTTTGATAAATGGTGCCTTATCCACCTGAATAAAATGAACGCCCATCTCTTCCTTGGCGAGGGCCACCGTCTCCGCCTCATTGGCTTCGGCGAAATCAACCGACTTAAGACTGACGTGGCGAAATTCTTCTTCAACAATCGCCCAATCCTCTGGCGCCATTTTTTGGGGAAACTGTAGACTTGTGACCACAAAATCGGTCAAACGTGTTTGCTCGGTCACCAAAACATACTTGGCAACCTCGCCAAACTTTGCTTGATACAGGCCAGCCAGCCCACCCTCAGCACCGTCCACTACCCCTTGCTGTAAGCCCGAGTAAAGCTCCCCGAATGGCATCAACACAGGCGTGGCGCCGAAACGCTGCAGCATCTCTACATAGGTTTTGCTGGGAATGCTGCGCAACTTCAATCCCTTTAGGTCATTAATGTCCCGCACCGGCACGGTCGTGTAAATACTGCGAAAATCACTGCTAAGGAACGCCAGCGGCGCAAAGTGGTGGCGGGTAGCCGAGGCAAACAATGTCTCGTGCACCAGTGGGCTGCTCATCACAGCCCGGTACTCATCTGCCGAACGGAAGAGGTAGGGCATATTGACCACCCCGAATTCGGGAATCACGCTTTCCAGAGCCGCGCTATTAACCAATCCGGCGTCGATAACGCCACGCTGAACCTGCTGCAGATACTGCAGCTGATCTCCCAGCAGACCGTTGTGAAAAATTTTAAAACGCACGCGCCCATCGGTGCGTTGCTCTATGTTCAGAGCGGCCTCCTCTATAAGGCGACCGGCGGTTCCATCTTTCTGGACACTGGTGGCGATGCGGTAGGTTTCAGCCCACGACGGCGCAGCGCCCGAGAGGATGAACAGGGTCAGCAAACTAAACGCGACAGAACCAAAGCGCATTATTCAACCTCCTGGGGCTTACCCCTGTGATACGACCTATGATTTTGATGGTGGCAAATATAACAAGAAATATCAACGAAAAAATAGATATTGACGAAACTTTTTCTCTAAAGCACAATGTTTTCGTTAATTTTTACTAAGGTAAAGTGTCATGCAGGTTCAAAAAGCATCCTATTTCGCCCGGAAGGACGACCCCGCGCCGACCCTCGCCCACCGGGAAGCGCTGATGCGCTGTGTTGACCGGCTGAACGAATCCCGCGTACTGGCCGGAGCGCGCAACCCCAAAATTGGCAAAGAAGGCAATCGCTGGTCTTACTGTCAGGGCTACGACTGGGTCATGGGGTTCTACTCAGGGCAGCTTTGGCTCGCCTATCAAGTGACCGGTGACCCCGCACTGCGCGAAGCGGCGCAATTACGCCGTCCCCAGTTTCGCGCGGTATTAGAAGATCGTCGATCTCGCGATCACGACATCGGCTTTCTGTTCTCCCTCCACTCGGTTGCCGACTGGCAAATGACTGGCGACGAAACGGCACGCAACATGGGCCTGGAAGCGGCCCGAGCACTGCTGAGCCGCTTTCGCGAAGAAGGAGGCTATCTCCAAGCGTGGACGCCCGTAGGGCCGCACGACCCAGATCAAGCCGTCTTCGCCAATGGGCGAATGATTGCCGATACCATGCAAAACCTGGCTCTGCTGCACTGGGCACACCGAGAAACCGGTATTGCAGATTTTCGGGAAGTGGCGATGCTGCACGCACAAACGACCCGCCGCCACCTTGTGCGAGAAGACTCAACCAGTTTTCACACGTTCTTATTTGATCCCTCGACTGGAAGACCACTGCGCGGCGAAACCCACCAAGGGTACGCCGACGACTCCTGTTGGGCTCGCGGTCAATCCTGGTTAATTCACGGCTTTGCCAATTGCTACGCGGCTACGGGTGAGCCCGAATCTTTGGATTGCGCCCGCGCCGTTGCCGATAAAGCCATTGAGTTAATGGGAGAAACCTCAGTGCCCGTTTGGGATTTTGCCCTGCCAGCCGATGGCACCCACCCGGTAGACAGCTCCGCAGGGGCTGTGATGGCGGCGGGCATGTATCTTTTGGCCGATCTTACGCACAGCGATGAGTCTGAGAAGTGGCGCTCCCACGCCGACCGATTACTCGATGGTCTACTTGAGACCTGCGATCTCACCCGCACGCCGGGGGCTGAGGGTCTTCTGGCTCACGGCGCCGCTTTTGTACCGGCAGGTCGAGACGACGCCATGCTGCCCTATGGTGACTATTACTTTATGGAAGCCTTAATGCGCTCGTTAGGACACCGGCAATTTTTTTGGTGATCGACTCATCAAGCGCGCGTTGTTTCTCACCAATGAACGGTGCATAGTAATCGGTTAACTGTAACCGAGGAGTGACAAAAGTGACATCTGATGTAAACACCGAGCCCACCCTACGAGATCTGGCCGACGAGGCCGGAGTGTCCGTGGCGGCCGTCTCCAAAGTGCTGAATAACCGTAAAGGCGTCAGCACGGAAACTCGGGAGCGGGTTTTACGTATCGCTCGGGAGTTGGGCTATCGCGGGCGAGGCGGGCGGCTCGCAGAGGAGAAACTAACCTCCGCGGCCATCGTAACGCTGGACCGGTATGTCACTAATGACAGCTTCTACGGTGAGATCATTCATAGCATCGTACGCGAGGGGCAGGCAGCCGGTATTAATGTCAGCGTTTCGGTAACCGGCTCGCCCGAAGGCGCGGCGCATCCCGACACTCTGTTTCCCGCCGGCCCACCTCAGGCGGTTTTTTTAGTGGGCATTGACGAGCCCGCCGTGGTGGATGCAGTTCATGCCCTCGGACGCCCCACGGTCATCGTTAACGGCATGGACCGACACATGCGACTGCCTAGCGTTTCACCCGATTATCACCTAGGGGGCTGGCGCGCGACACGTTACCTACTCGACTTGGGTCATCGCAACATCGTTCATGTTACACACCCCTACCGCGAGTCATTTCGTCGACGGGTGGATGGTTTCCGCAATGCCATTGAAGAAGCGGGAATAACGTTCGACCCACAGAGCCATCTTCTTGATTTGGGCTCTCCAGAGGCCATCAGCATCCGCGCGCGGGAAATTGTTACGAATTATTTGAACAGTGTAGATGAACGCCCGACCGCTTTTTTCTGCGTCAACGACATCGTAGCGCTGGGCACTATACAAGCACTGCAGGCCAACGGTCTTAGCGTACCCGAAGACGTATCGGTGATGGGCTTTGATGGTTTATCGGTTGGCGAACATGCTTCGCCCTCACTGACCTCAATGCAAATTGATCGTCAAGAGGTGGGGCGAGCCGCTATCCGTCAGCTGCAAGATCGAGTGGTATTCCCCGATCGCCCAGCTCAACGCGTTTCGATTGGTGTTGATTTGTTAGCCCGAAAAAGTACCGGTCCACTTGTTGGGGCTGGCGCCATTAACAATTAATTCGTGGTGAGTTAGTACACCTCCCACTATTGGGGGCGGCTCGCCACGACTGAACGGAGGTATTTATGATTTTAGATAATTTTAACTTGCACGGCAAAGTTGCCTTAGTCACCGGCTGCAATACCGGTTTGGGCCAAGCGATGGCTGTCGCGCTCGCCGAGGCGGGCTGCGATATCGTTGGGCTCAACTTCAGTGAACCCACCGAAACCCGTGAGCAAATTCAGGCACTGGGCCGCGGCTTTGAAAATGTGCACGCGGACCTGCGCAAAACCGACGCCATTGCCACTGCCGTTGAGACAGCCGTATCAGCATTCGGCAAGCTCGATATTTTGGTCAATAACGCCGGCACCATTCGTCGCTCTGACGCCATTGAGTTTAGCGAACAAGACTGGGATGACGTTTTAAACGTTAATCTGCGCACGGTATTTTTCTTAAGTCAGGCCGCCGCCCAACAATTTCAAAAGCAGAACAGCGGCGGGAAGATTATCAATATTGCCTCCATGCTGTCGTTCCAGGGGGGCATACGAGTGCCAGCCTACACGGCTTCAAAAAGTGCGATTATGGGGCTGACAAAAGCGCTGGCCAACGAGTGGGCCAAGGCGGGTGTGAATGTAAACGCAATTGCACCTGGCTACATGGCGACATCCAACACCAAGGCACTTCGAGAAGACAAACAGCGCAGTACGGAAATTTTGGGGCGCATCCCCGCCGAGCGCTGGGGACTACCGGAAGATCTAAAAGGGCCTGTGGTCTTTCTAGCCTCCGAGGCGTCAGATTATGTTCACGGTTACACCATCGCTGTCGATGGCGGCTGGCTGGCTCGCTAAATCTGCGAGCGCCCCGTTACGGGGTCGCCCACAAACGGGCGGCCCCTCTCACCCCAGATGAGTCACCCCAACGCGGCGGCAACACACTACCTCGCCATGTGTCATTAAACACATACTGCTCAATGACCGACGGCAGCTCTTTATAAAGCATCGGAATATTCGAAAGACCGCCACCAATGACCACCACGTCAGGGTCGACCACATTGCACAAAGAAGCAATGGCACGCCCGACGCGATTAATAAGAGCGGATATTTCGTAGATAGCGGCGGTATCACCCTCTTGCGCCAACTGCGCAATCGTTTTTGCCGACTCCTGCTTACCCGTGCGAGCACTAAAACACCGAGTAAGCGCGGTTCCGGAAATCCACTGTTCCAAACACCCCTTTCTGCCACAATAGCAGGCGGGGCCATTGTTTTCGGTTAAGTCTGCCCAAGGCAACGGATTATGCCCCCACTCAGCCGCAATACCATTAGCACCTTCTATTAACTGACCACCGATAACCAGCCCTCCGCCGCAGCCGGTACCCAATATCAACCCACACACAATCTGCTTTCCACCTGCCGCACCATCATAAGCTTCCGATAGCGCGAAGCAGTTGGCGTCGTTGGCGATTCGTATAGGGCGCTGCAAAGCGGCTTCGAGATCCCGGGTGAGTGGGCTGCCATTAAGGTACTGGCGATTTGAATTGCGCAATTTGCCGGTCACTCGACAGACCGAGCCCGGGGTGCCAATACCCACACTGGCGCGCTGGCGAAGCTTTAAGGTTTGCTCGGTTTCCGTCACCAGTCGGGAAATTGTGGCAATCGCCTCCTCGTAGGTATCCGGGGTGGGCGCCCTCAGGCGGGAGCAAAACTCCCCCGAATCATCAATAGCGGCCACCTCAATTTTTGTACCGCCAAAATCTACCCCTATGCGAATCACTGCTTTGCTCCACTGCTAAATAACCTCAAAGGCTTAAGCCTTCGCTCAAGCTAAATGGTATCGATACCAAATATAACTTGCAAGCGTTATTTATTCAGCTCAACGAGTCAGTCATGGAGAGTTGCGATGTTATTTTGCAACCGGGCCGGTAGAGCCTCGCGCTATCAGTTTGTACGGGGCCACATAGTGCTTAACCACACCATCATACTTTGAGGCGCCGGGGCCAGCGGCAAGAATGTCCGCAAGCATGGTCACGGCGGTTTCAGCCATTTCCGCAATAGGCTGATGAATGGTGGTTAACTGAGGCCAGACAGCCGACGCCAGGGCGGTATCATCGAAGCCAGCGATACTGACATCTTCTGGTACCTTCAACCCTAAACCATGAGCGACTGCAATTAACCCAGTAGCCATTTCGTCATTACAGGCAAAAATTGCCGTCGGCCGTATTGAGACGGGGAGCTGTAAAAGACGCTTCCCCACTTCAAGCCCACAGCGGTAACTAAAATCACCTTCCGGCATCCACTGATCAGGCACCTCGATAACCGCTTCGGCCATAGCGGCCAGATAACCATGTAACCGGTTTTCGGCGGGCGAGTGAGCAGGGTCGCCTTTGACGAAAGCGATTTTCTTATGCCCTAGACTGATCAGGTGATGCGTCATGGCACGAGCACCAGAGAAATCGTCGATCAACACAGCCGGCGAATGCAGGCGAGGACTGCCCGAAGCAAAACTAAGTGGCAGTACATCTTTTTGAGCCGCCAACTGTTGCGCCTCCAGCGAATCGCAGATCGGAGGCGGGAGGATGACCCCCTCTACCCCCAGTTCAATCAGCTTTTTTAGTGCATCAATCGGTTCAGAGTGAGCCAAAAGCGGCTCAATCAACAGCTGACAACCCCGCTGACCACTGGCCGCGAAAGCCCCCATTAAAAATTCCCCGAGATTAGAGGACTTGGGGTTGCTAAAAATGATGCCAATTCGCTGCTGTCCACTACGAGCAGCCCGAGCCGCTAAGTTAGGGACATAATTTAACTCCCGTATAACTTTTTCTACCCGCTCGCGCATTTCTGGGCTCACCGAGGTAGAGCCATTCACCACTCGCGACACCGTCATCGAGCCCACACCGGCTTTGGCGGCGACATCGTGCAGAGTCACCGACTGTTTGCGTGAGGGCTTGGATGATTTAGTTTTTTTGTCTTTAGGCGGGTTAATAGGCTTCTTCTTTGAAGGCATAGGTTAGCGTCCTCGTGAGTCCCGGCTGGTAGCGCCGGCTGCTATTTTCAAGCCGATGGGAGGCCTGTGCAAGGCATTTTGTTAGCTCCACCACCATCTCCCTTGAACTTTCACTCGGGCCTTTATATTTTTTTATTATATAAATAACTAACAGCCAAACATAAAACAATAAAGAGCAACTCCGAAACAAACGAAATCATCCACTTAAGTTACTGGTTTTACAGGAACTTTCGCAGTTATCGTTAACGACCCCCTCTAACGAACGATGCGTGAAAATAGAATACTCCCGATCAAAGGGGGCCAATCATAACTTTAAAAAGGTTGTGATAATCGGTTGGTATCGATACCATTCAATGGCTGGCTGATTCCGTATTAGCTGTAGTCCGGCCGAGGACGGAAAGGCCCCAATATACAAATAAATAAATCAGATAACGAT
>NZ_JAUOQM010000046.1:0-326 GCF_030547685.1 Gilvimarinus sp. 2_MG-2023
GTTCAAAAAACCTTTCGACAGGCCAGAGATGCAACCAAACACCACCGGTCGGACGACTTCCAGCAGGTTAAAATGGTTTTCGCCATCGGTTTTTAAACGCGCCAGTTCGGGCAAGGCAGAGTAAAGCACCGCACTGATAAAACTGGTGCGAGTCAGGGGGAGGGAGTCTACCCACTGTTCTATGCTTTTGACGGTCGGGCTCTTGCAAAAGCTGAGTTGTTTTAGATTTGGCTCAGGCAGTCTCAAACGCTTTAGCAGTGCTTGTTGAGAGGGCTCGTTTGTCATCATCTATGGCTTATCGTTGCTTTGATAATAGGAATATAGCG
>NZ_JAUOQM010000046.1:527-2116 GCF_030547685.1 Gilvimarinus sp. 2_MG-2023
ACCATGCACTGTGTCGCCCTCGCTGGCAATAGATGTTGTAACAAGTGCCTCAGCCAACCTAAAAATAACCCATATAGGGGCTTGGATAAGCTTGCGACTGCATTTTAAAAAACAGGTGTTTTGCTGGGTTCGCCGGCAATCTCTTGCACCAATTTGGGGACTAAGTAGCCCGATACACTCTCGCGTAACGCCTTATGTAGCGCGCGGGCCTTGGGCAGTGGCACATCAAAATGGGCCGCGCCCTGAACTTTATCTAGGGTATGCAAATAATAGGGCAGTACCCCGCATTGGAATAAACGCTCACTGAGTGCTTTGAGCGTCTCAACCGAATCGTTCACGCCGCGCAAAAGCACGGTTTGATTGAGCAGGGTGACGCCGGCCTGTTGCAGTTGGCCCAGGGTTGTGGCGACCTCGTGGTTAATCTCGTTGGCATGGTTGGCGTGAATCACCAGAACATTGTTAAACCGATCGCTGGCCAGCCACTGCAGGCATTCACTGGTAATGCGTGAAGGCACCACGATAGGCAAGCGAGTGTGTACCCGCAAACGAGTAATGTGAGGAATCTCAGCAATTTGTGCGGTTAGCCAGGCGAGAGTGTTGTCCGGTGCGTTGAGTGGGTCGCCGCCGCTGAAGATGACCTCGTTAATGGAGGGCTCGCGGGCAATATAGTCCAGTGCTTTGCGCCATGTGTTGCGGTTGGGGCGGTTATCTTCATACGGGAAGTGACGGCGAAAACAGTAGCGGCAATTAATCGCGCAGCTGCCGGTCACCACCAGCAGCACTCGGCTTTGGTATTTGTGAATAAGCCCCGGGTGGGGGTTGGCCGCAACTTCACCCAGCGGGTCTTGGCTGTAACCGGGCTCGGCCAATAACTCATCACCCAAGGGTAAAACTTGGCGCAGCAGAGGGTCATTGGGGTTGCCTACCTCCATGCGGGCAACAAAGCTGCGCGGTACTCGCAGAGCAAACTTTTGGCCGGCTAAGTGCGCGGCGGGTAAGTCTTTCGGGTCCAGTTTCAGCAGCTCAAATAGCGCCTCAGGGGTGCGAATTAGGTTTTTCAGCGCCTCTTGCCAGCTTTCGGTGTGCCATGTGGGGGCGGTTCGATGTATCATTGGCGCCTTTACATTTTTGCTAAATAAATACGAGAGGGGTTATGGCGACCTATTCTATCAGTGATTTCCGTACCGGGCTGAAAGTAATGCTGGACGGCGATCCATGTAACATTGTTGAAAATGAGCTAGTAAAGCCGGGTAAAGGGCAGGCGTTTAACCGCGTGAAGTTGCGTAACCTGACCACCGGTCGTGTATGGGATCGTACTTTCCGTTCCAACGAAAGCTTGGAAAGTGCCGATGTGATGGACCGCGATATGGAGTATCTCTATAACGACGGCGAATTTTGGCACTTTATGGACCCTGACAATTTCGACCAGTTTGCCGCCGACGAAAAGGCTGTGGCAGACGCGGTTAAATGGTTGCGCGAGCAAGATAAGTGCGTGGTCACTCTGTTTAACAACGCGCCGCTGGTGGTTACCCCGCCCAATCACGTTGAGCTGGAAGTGACCGAGACCGATCCCGGTTTGAAAGGCGATA
>NZ_JAUOQM010000046.1:2272-3353 GCF_030547685.1 Gilvimarinus sp. 2_MG-2023
GGCTCAAGGTGGCACCAAGCCTGCGACGTTAAGTACCGGGGCTGTGATCAAAGTTCCGCTGTTTATGAATGAAGGTGATGTGGTACGTGTGGATACCCGTACAGGCGAATATTTGGGGCGCGCGACCAAAGACTGATTACTCGATGAGTGATGATTACGCTCCTACCGCTACGCCCGACGCCCTTGAGGCGCGGGCGCATCTCTACCAGCAAGTTCGCCTGTTCTTCGCTACCCGCAATGTGCTTGAAGTCGAAGTGCCTTTATTGAGCGCGCGCTTTGTTACCGACCCCTTTATTCAACCCATCATCGCCCGGCGCAATGACCAGTGCGCTTATCTGCAAAGCTCGCCAGAGTACGCGTTAAAACGCTTGCTGGCGGCCGTGCCTCGTTGCGTTTACTCGCTCGGTAAAGCTTTTCGCGACGGGGAAAACAGCACACGGCACAACAGTGAATTTACCCTGCTGGAATGGTACCGCCTGGGCATGGATGACCGCGCTTTGATGGGTGAGGTGGCCGAGGTCGTTGCCTTGGCCATGCCCGATGTGGCGATAAACTATAGCAGTTACCAACAGTGGTTTATTGATGAGCTTGAACTGAATCCGCATTTAGCAACGGTCTCCGAGTTGGCAACTGTAGCCAGCCGTTTTATTGAGATTAATGGCACGGGCCTGAGTAGAGACGACTGGTTGGATTTATTGATTACGCACGTTCTTGAGCCGCGCCTGCCGCCCGGGCTTACATTTATTTACGATTATCCCGCCTCTCAGGCGGCACTGGCTCGAATTGTGCCTGATGAAACAGGACAACCGGTAGCGCGGCGCTTTGAAGCTTTTCTCAATGGGATGGAGCTTGCCAATGGGTACTGGGAGTTGACCGACGCCCATGAATTAACTCAGCGCTTTGCCGCCGATCGCGCGAAGCGCCAAGCACTGGGTTTGCCCGATGTCCGGGCTGACGAACGTTTGCTGGCGGCCATGGAGGCGGGCTTACCAGCTTGTGCCGGTGTCGCCTTGGGGGTGGACCGTTTATTAATGCATATATTGGGCGCCACGAGTATTGAGCAGGTGCTGACGTTTCCTAC
>NZ_JAUOQM010000046.1:3503-4366 GCF_030547685.1 Gilvimarinus sp. 2_MG-2023
GTGCGGGCCTAAGCTGAACCGGTAGAGGTTTTCCACAGTGTGTGAGTTGTGCATAACTCGACCTATTTTGGTTCACCGCTGGCCTTGGCATGATGAACGCGGTGGTCAACCACGGTTGCAAGTGCACAATTGGCGAGCGCTGTCGTCTATTCCCTGATCGAAATGAAGCGTTTTAAGGTGCTGATTTTGTGTGACTTTTGCACTGGATGCGAATCGCACAGTTTGGTTCAGGCCAGTGTTCGCGGGGTCTGGCGGAGGTTACGCAAAGCCCGTGCACAAAGTTATCCACAGCGAATGTGGATAATGAATACTTTTGGAATAAGGCCGCTGACGCGGATTGGAAAATTCCACTAAAATAGCCTTTTTAACTACGGAGAATGTTGATGCAACAGTTACCCGAAACCCTGCGGGAAAACGTCCGCTTACTAGGGGAATTACTGGGCGAGACCATTCGCGACCACGAGGGCGAAGAGCGTTTTAGCAGGATCGAACAGATCCGCCAGTTGGGCAAGAGTATCAACCAGAGCGAAAATGATGACTCCAGTGCTCTGGTGGAGTTGTTGGGCGAGCTGAACGACGAGGAAATCCTTCCTATCGTGCGGGCCTTTAATCAATTCTTAAACCTAGCCAATATGGCCGACCAAGAATACAGCGCCAGTGCTGAGGCTGAACCTGAGGATGGTTTAAAAGCCATGTTGCTCAACTTTTCGCAAACTTACGGGCGGGAAAAGCTGACCGATGTCATTCGTGAGCTGCGCATCGAGCTGGTGTTAACGGCTCACCCCACCGAGGTGACCCGACGCACGCTGATTCGCAAGTACGATCAAATCGTCAATACTCTGTCCGATCAGCAGCGCGGCAAC
>NZ_JAUOQM010000047.1 GCF_030547685.1 Gilvimarinus sp. 2_MG-2023
CGTTCTGCGTTCTGCGTTCCACGTTCTGCCTTCAGCGTTCCACGTTCCGCGCTATACTTTCCGCGTTCCACCCCAACTCTAAACACCCAACGTCTTTTTAACAAACGGAATGGTCAGTTTGCGTTGTTCGGCCAGTGAGGCGTGGTCGAGTTTGTGCAGACAGCAAAACAATTGATTCATATCGCGCGGTACGCGTTGCACGATATAGCTGGCCACCTCTTCCGATAACTCTAGCCCCCGTTCTTTGGCGCGTTTACTCAGCGCTAGCATTTTTTCTTCGTCGTTTAGGGTGTCGACCGCGTACACTACTCCCCACTGAAAGCGCGATTGCAAGTCGGCCAGCTGCACGCCCAAGGTGCGCGGGTTTTGCGTGGCGGCCACTAACAACAATTTACCCGAATCGCGCAGAGCGTTATACAGGTTAAACAAAGCCAACTCCCAATTGGCTAGCCCGGCAATATCGTCCAGGCCATCCAGGCACACTAAGTCCATATGCTCTAGCCCTTCGAGCAGTGCTTCCGGGGCAAAGCCCATCACATCGCTTAACGGCAAGTACTGAACATTTAACTGGCGCGACTCGGCGTAGTGACAACTCGCCTGTAATAAGTGTGTCAGGCCGGCCCCAGAGCTACCCCACAAGTAGACAAACTGCTCACCGCCGCCGTCGACTTGTTTTTTTAAACAGTCGACGATTTGCCGATTTACCGAGTGCTCAGGCGCAAAAAAGTTGGCAAAGGTGGAGTCGTCTTTAAGGCTAACTCCCAGGGATAATTGTTGCGGAGCACTACTCATTGCTCCCCCCCTTGGGTAAGCGATTGTTGTAAACGATAACGCAAAGGTCTTAACAATGAACCGCGCACTTGGTAGCGATTGCCGCTAAGACTGGTGCCGCTGACAGGCAATAACATTTTTTTCAGCGCCAAGGTGTTTTCCAATTGAGTTACATCACCATCGGTAAATAATTTAAGCGTAAGCCCCTGAGAGGAGACTTGATGCATTTCTACCCGCCGCACCACCGCGAGTGAATTTAAATAAGATTCAATTCGTTTAAAATCGGCAAAACTGTTGGCGTTGGCAATAAACATGGCAATACTTGCTGAGCCACTTTCGCTGGGGCGAATAGCGTAAATATTGGCAAAACGATCGGCGATGGTATCCACTGCTTGCTGCAATAAATCGCCAGGGGCATCGGCTTGCCCATCAAACATGACATCACCTTCGCCGTGCAGCAATTGCCAATTACCCCGGTAGCGGCCATCGGACAATTCACTGTAACGTAGGGCGATAATGGCATCAGCGCTATAGCGCTCAGAGGCTTGGCGAATTTGGCTGCTATCGAGCTGCCAAAGCGTTTGTTCTGACATAGCCAGGTGATCTTCCAAGTCAAACACCGGTGAGGTCACCGGTAGCCCACGCAACTGTGCTTGCTCACGCACCTGCTGCCAAGCGTCGGGATCGGTAACCAGCTGCAGTCCATCGCCCTCATTGGCAACAGCCCAGATCAACACATTAGGACGGTTGGCCGGCCAGTAAGGCAGCCCGGCTTCGCGCAATAGCTGTTCGATCAGTGCGGCGGAGAACTTAAGGTTTAACGCCGAAGCGGGGATGCTCTCACCACTGATCGACTCTAGGGTTTCATCACTGGCGGCGTAGCTGTACTCATAAACGTACTCTTGCGCGTTGGTTAATGCCGCTTTAATAGCCGGTGATTGCAAACTTTCTAAGGAGCCCGAAACTCGTACCACCACCCGCTCTAAGGCGTGCTTGGCGGCCGCCGCACGCTGCGCGGCTGATTGCGATTTAACCAGCTCTTGCGCGCGATACAATTCAACGGTTTGATCGGCGCCAGCGGGCGCAACGATAAGAAAGGTCAGTAAGGCCAGTGTCAAAAATCGGGGGTACAGTGTCACAGTGTGTCGACATCCAAAATGATGAAAGTGGCGCATTGTAACAGGCAAATATTGCCTTTGCGCCCTTTCCTGTTCCGACTCGGCCGCGTTTGGCCGAATTGAGAACCACCGCGCCGAAGTTGTCTTGCGTAAAACAATCAATCTGCCCAGCTTAATTATTAAAACCTATTCGATAATAATTATCATTTGCGTTAATGTTGTTTTCTCTTACCACCAAGGCGCGACTGACCCATGGATGCTCTAGCTGTGCAATTGCGACATTACGAACCCAAATTACAGAAGTATCTAACCCAGCGCTTTGGCTCGGTGCCACTAGCTCGCAAAGTCACCACCGAGACGCTCAACTCCATGCAAAACAGCGAGGTGTTGCCTTGCATTGGCAATCCTTATGAATACATTACCGGTTACGCCGTTTCTTTGGCCATTCGCTATGCAAAACACAATAACCCAAACTAAGCTTCCCGCCGACTTCACCTCCGCCCTGTACAGCCATGCCATGGCCGACCACCTGTGGCCCGAGTTGCGACTTTACGATAAGGCGGCGCGCGAGCTGTGGGAGCGCCTGCCGACAAGCACTCACCGAGTGCGCGCCCAGAAAACGCAAATTACCCGCAGCCTTTGGTACGACCAGCGCTGCCTAGAGTTTATCCGGCGCCACCCGAGCGCAACCTTTATTGCCCTTGAGGCCGGGTTGAACACACGGTTTCATCGCTTGAGCCAACAAGCCGAGTGGCCACGCTTTCAGTGGTGGGAGTTAGACCGGCCAGAACGGGCGGCCTGCAAGCAGCGATTACTGCCCAGAGTGGACAATTACCGCATCGAACCACTCTGCCCCAGAGATATAGCCGGGCAACTGCAAGCCATTTTATACACCCAAGCCCGGCCAGTGATGATTATCTGTGAAGCGGCCAATAGCCATTTTACCCAACCTCAGTGGTACAACTTGCTTAGTGCCCTGAAGCCTGCAACAACCTGCCAACCGATTGAACTGATTTTTGACTGCCCAAACCGAATATTTTTTCCATTCGGGCGCCGGCGGGCACTCACAGGCTCAATGACGCTACCTGCCCATGCTCGCGTACTGCGCCAGGACACTCTGCAACAGCCCTTGGCATCTTTAATGACCGGGCGGCAGCAGGGCTGGCATTTATCACTTGCCTCGGGGAGAGGCCGCAGACACGACACTAGTTCGCTCACTTGAATTGGACCACCCAACCTGCGCTCGCGCGCCTTGCCCAAGACGCTTGTGTGACGGCTGAGAGTGATAGAAATAACCGCCTAGACCACTCGGGTACCCACTCTTATAAGTGCCGTTGAATCTCGGCGTATTAACGGAAGTAATTGCCGCACTTTTCCGGTAGAATACGCGCCTTTGAGATCAACCCGCCCGAACCTGCGACCGGGCCCAGTACGGAATCTGTCAACGCATGAGCGAAAACACCCCTACCTCCCTCAGTTACAAAGATGCCGGTGTCGATATCGACGCGGGTAATGACTTAGTTGAACGTATCAAAGGTGTGGCCAAGCGCACCCGCCGGCCAGAAGTTATGGCGGGCCTCGGCGGCTTTGGCGCTCTGTGTGAACTGCCCGAAGGCTATCGCCAGCCGGTACTGGTCTCTGGCACCGACGGTGTCGGCACCAAACTTCGCTTAGCGATGGATCTGGGTAAACACGACACTATTGGTATCGACCTGGTTGGCATGTGCGTCAACGACCTGATCGTGGCCGGGGCCGAGCCGCTGTTTTTCCTCGACTACTACGCCACGGGCAAGCTCAATGTGGATGTGGCCGCCGATGTGGTCACCGGTATTGGCGAGGGCTGCGCACAGTCTGGCTGCGCGCTAGTCGGTGGGGAAACCGCCGAAATGCCCGGCATGTACGAAGGCGAAGATTACGACCTGGCCGGTTTTTGTGTCGGCGTGGTGGAAAAAAGCGAAATTATCGACGGCAGCAAAGTGGCCACAGGCGATGTGCTGATTGGCCTGACCTCTAACGGCCCGCACTCCAACGGCTACTCACTGATCCGTAAAATCATCGAAGTATCCAACGCCGACCTACAACAAGATTGCGGCGGTGTTACCCTGGCCGAAGCGCTTATGGCCCCTACCCGCATTTACGTTAAGCCCTTGCTGGAATTAATCAAAACTCTGCCGGTGCACGCCCTGTCACACATTACCGGCGGCGGGCTACTGGAAAATATACCCCGCGTATTACCCGATAACGCCAAAGCAGTGATTGACACTACGGCGTGGCAACTGCCACCGGTGTTTCAGTGGCTGCAAAAGGCTGGTAACGTCGAGCCTACCGAAATGTACCGCACCTTTAACTGTGGTGTAGGCATGATTCTAGCCGTGCCAGCTGAGCGCGCCGATGAAGCCATTACCCTGTTGACCAACGCCGGTGAAACCGCCTTAAAGGTCGGTGTGATCAGTGAGGCCAGCGACGGTGAAGAACAAGTCGAGCTGCAAGGTCTTAGCCTATGAGTTCGGCGTCACCCTTGCGTGTCGTGGTGCTCATTTCCGGCAGCGGCAGCAACTTGCAAGCGTTGATAGACGGACAAAAAGCAGGCGAGCTGCCCATCGAGATTGCCGCAGTTATCAGTAACCGCCCGGGCGTCAAAGGTTTGGAGCGCGCGACTAATGCCGGTATTGAGGCCATCACCCTGGATCACAAAGGCTTTGCCAGCCGCGAAGCCTTTGACAGCGCCCTGGCGCAACGCATCGACGGTTTTGAGCCACAGCTGGTGGTACTGGCAGGCTTTATGCGCATTCTCACCCCTGATTTTGCTCAGCATTATCTGGGGCGCATGTTAAACATTCACCCGTCCCTACTGCCTAAATACCAAGGTTTGAACACTCACCAGCGCGCCCTGGATGCGGGCGACAGTGAACACGGGGTAACGGTTCACTTTGTGACCGCCGAGCTCGACGGTGGACCGGCTGCCATTCAAGCCGTCGTTCCCGTATTAAAAGAAGATGATGCCAGTACTCTGGCGAGCCGTGTGCAAGCCCAAGAACACGTTATTTACCCCATGGCGGTTAAGTGGTTTGCTGAGGGCACACTTCGCATGCACAACAATGCCGCTGTACTTAAGGGTGAACCTTTGCCCGCAAGCGGGTACCAAGTAAGGACCAATAACGTTTAAATAGGGATGCTATGCGACTGATACCCACACTTTTTGTTCTGGGCCTGAGCCTATTGCCCGTCGCGGTGACCGCTAACGCCCCAGAACAAGAGCAGCCTGACACCGAAACTGCAAACCAAGCGACACCGCCCAAACAGTTTAAAAATATCTATCGGGCCCGTGCTTACGGCATTGGTATCACCGTTACCCACGAGCTGACCCCGACTGATTCTGGCCATAAGTTGCGCTTTTTTGCCGATTCATTCGTAGCCAGTATCGAAGAAATCAGCCATTTTGATTGGCCCACGCCCGAACGATTGCGCCCCACGAGTTACACCTATGAGCGCTCGGGGCTGGGCCGCGACCGCAGCGCCAAACTGGATTTTGACTGGGAGACAGGCAAAGTCACCAATAATGTTCAAGACAAACCTTGGAAAATGACTATAGAACCAGGGGTACTGGATAAACTCAGCTTTCAAATTCAGCTGCAACATGACCTGATTGCAGGAAAAACCGAGAATCTGGCCTACGATATTGCCGATGGCGGCCGCCTTAAGCACTACCAATTCGAGGTTGTGGCCGAGGAAACCCTTGAAACTCCGCTCGGCAAAGTAGACACTGTAAAAATCAAACGATCTCGCGAAGACGACGATCGCATCACTTACGCTTGGATGGCTCCCAAGTACGACTATCTTCTGGTAAGAATGCAGCAGGAAGAAGGGAGCAAGGTCTACACCATTTACATTCACGAATCCGAAGTTGACGGTGAAACAATTTCGGCCTTTGAGTGATACGCTCACTCTAATTCAACAGACATTCACCCAGCAAAGGCACACATTATGAATATTTCCGACAACTGCGTTGCCAGTTTTCACTACACGCTCACCGACAAAGAAGGCAAGGTACTTGATTCTTCTGACGGCCGCGAGCCTCTGGCTTACCTGCATGGTGCAAGCAACATCATTCCAGGTTTGGAAAAAGAACTGGTTGGCAAGCAAGTTGGCGACAAGTTAAAAGTAGACGTTCCAGCGGCTGAAGCCTACGGCGAGCGCAACGACGAAATGATGCAAGAGCTCCCCGCTAGCATGTTCACCGGCGTTGAGAAAATCGAAGTCGGCATGGAGTTCCACGCCCAAACTGAACAAGGCACTCAGGTTGTTAGCATCGCCGCCGTCGACGGCGACAATGTTACCGTTGATGCCAACCACCCACTGGCGGGCGTAGACCTGACCTTTGATGTGGAAATCACCGATGTGCGCGAAGCGACCTCTGAAGAGCAAGAGCACGGCCACGCCCACGGTGCCGGTGGTCACGAGCACTAATTGCGCTAAACAGTGGTCGCAGCGCGGCCACTGTCCCTTATTTTTGTTCCATATCTCACCGTTCACTACACACCTACATTGCCACCGCCACTCAACACTTCAACCGGTAAAAGCAAACACGAGCTTAAAGTCTCGTTCGTATACTCCGGGAACTCTACCTCAGCGTATGCCCCCACCTAATAGGTCGCCAGATCATTGACCGAAGACTTACAACAAAAAATTGCCGTATGTGCACGGCAACTGGCACTACAGCACCTAAATCAAACCCATCTATATTAGCCAATCAAAAAGGGTGCCCTGCACCCTTTTTGATTAATCGGCTGAACCTATCACTAGAGCGCAAACGCTGTCGTTTGTGTGTGCTGTCTCAGCATCCCACTCTCAGCGGCACCGCTACAATTTTGGTCGACGGTCACACGCACACGATACAGATTATTATTTTCTTTGATTTCAGATATCTGCTTTGTATGGTCTAAGCTGGCAACCAACACATGTTGGCCAGGCTTCAACAGGACATGACCGCTAACATTACGCGAGCTACCTTTGGAAACTGTAAAATTAGAGGCAGTATGCAAGGCTCCGCCTCCACTCAAGCGCTGAACTGAAGGTGCGCTATCGGCACTTCCTATATTTATTACATCGTATTTAAAACGAAACTTGCAACCACGCATACTGCTCTCAACTGCATCGTTCGCAGCGACCTTAATGTGTCCGCCCCAAGGTGCCGATACCGTACCCAAGGTAAATCCCACCCGTGAAGCGAGATCGGGCAATTGCGTGCTCGGGTTATAAGTCGCTTGAACCATCTTCGGCTCTGCGCAGGTAGCCTGAAACTGCTGAATATCAGACAGTTGTTGACCAGGCCTCTTGACCTCAATACTCACTGAGCGCAACGGTACTTGTTGCAGTGGTTGATTCACCTGTGACTGGCCGGGTTGCTGTATCTTTTTGTTTAAACTAGTGTTTGATTGTGCCGACTCTTGCTTAATACTTAAGCTGTGATTGAGATGTGCCTGCGTTTGATTTTTGGCTAGTGTATATTCCTTCCAATGGTGTTCAGGTTGTCCATTTTTAATAAAACGGTACTGAAATTTACCCCCCATGGGGTTTGCAGTCACAACCGCCTTTACTGGCAGTTCGGCCGGACACACCCCTTGGTAATTAGTTTTATTCATGGATATATCTACGCCCTTAAGAGCAAACTTGGGCATGGTTGCTGGATTGATCACAGCCGTTTTTGGTGTAAAGGACCCACAGCTCACACGGACAGGGTGACTATCATTGACGCTTTTCGGATGATTGGCTAACGGCGAAGGACCTCGGCAGGTAAAATTGAACTGGCTTACGGTTTTATGCATGAGTACCGAGAAACCCTGTTTCATAATCGTCAGTTTGTTGCCACCTTGCTGTATACGCTTATTCAACTCCTGATTGCAAGCTTCTGCCGCTTGTTGCTTTAAGACTGTATCGGGATTAAAGGTGAGACTCACTGTTTTCCAGGAGTTCGACCACGTCTTTTGATTTATGTTGGCGCTGGAGATCACCTCCTTACTATAGTGAATCTTATTGGAGGTCTTATTCTGTACCTGAAGTCGTCCCCACTTCACCCAGTGCAAATTCTCACACCGACCTTTGGCCTGCATCACAAAGTTCAGCGGTGAATTATCCACCTGATCGTAACTCTGGCCGTTACTGGATACGACTTTCATCACCGGCTCCGGTGAGACAGCCCGCTGATCCATCATACTGATCCCCCAGCCTTCAAAGCGGGCAGCCTGTGTACTCACGGTTAGCGTGACGAGCATCACTCCGAGCGCAATTGTACAAGTTGATTTCATGCTATTCCCCTAGTAAATAAGTATCGAACGTAAGTCGTACTCACCAAAGGAATAGTTCAAACAACTTGAATGTTTCAGAGCCTACAAAGACTAAAGCCAACCGTATTGCCACTGACTCATAACACAATCACAATGGCATCCACCCTAGCGACCTAGTGTGCCTCTACCTTTTCTTTACCGCAACGCTTGCACTGATAGCGAGTTACAAGCTTGCCCTGCTTCACATCAAACTGTTGGCCGGTCACCACTTCCCACTTATGAAAACCGCTGCGGCAGAGCGTTTTCCCTTTGTGCTTTTGTTTGGGGCTAGGCCGTTTAAACGGGACAACGTTAGACATAGATAAAACCGTATAAGCAAGACAACATAAAATAAAGAATACTGCCGCCAATTTCATGAGGCAAGCAACTTAACGCAATACAGCCTGATCGCACAATTTACAGTCGAGCTGAGTGCCCAACATGGCCGCTCGCCCCATTTCGGTGGTCACCCAGTGCCGCACTACCCAGGGCGGTTTATGGCGCACATGCTGGTTGTGACCACAGGCCAGTTCTGCGACCCAGTGGTTTTCTTCGTCTTGGTGATAACCAACAATAGACTGGTGCATAGTGCTCCCGTGGTAAACTACCCGCTTTTATGCGCAGGCCTACCAAGTATGATAATCCGTTTTCGACCATCGCCCATTGTGGTGCTGTGTATCGTCACTCTTATTTGGGCGTTTAGTTTTTCGCTAATTGGTGTCTATTTAAGCGGCCAGGTGGACAGTTACCTAGCGGTGTTTATTCGCGTGTTCTTGGCTTTTTTAGTGCTGCTACCATTTTTTAAGCCGCACCAACTTCCCGGCAAGCAACTTTTGGCATTGACCTTTATAGGTGCGGTACAGGTCGGCGTGACCTATCAGTTTCTCTATCACGCTTTTTCCTACCTGAGCGTAGCCGAAGTGCTCTTGTTTACCATTTTCACCCCGCTTTGGATTACCTTAATCGATGAGGTTCTACTGGGCAAACGCCATTTGCCAATGCGCTGGTGGTTGGGCTCGGCTCTGGCAGTAATGGGTGCGCTTATTATTCGTTATCAAAATATCAGCGCCGATGCCATTACCGGATTTTGCCTGATTCAAGCGGCCAATTTATGTTTTGCATTGGGCCAGGTGGCCTACCGAAGGCTGCCCATTGCCGACGCCAAACTGCAAGTACAAACCTTCGCCTGTTTCTTTTTGGGCGCGACCTTGGTGTCGGGCTTGGGCAGTGTATTGTTTGCCGACTGGCAAAAAGTGCCCAATAACCTTACCGAATGGCTGGTATTGATTTGGCTCGGTTTAGGCGCCTCGGGCTTTGGCTATTTGGCCTGGGCCATGGCCAGCAAACGTGTTAATACTGGTCAGCTGGCAAGTATGAACAACTTGCTAATACCCGCCGGTATTTTGGTCAATATATTGTTTTGGCAACAGAGTGCCGACTGGCCGCGCTTACTAATAGGCGGCGCTGTGATTGCATTGGCCGTTTGGGTCTGCCGGCCGCAAACGGCCTAATAACATTCAGTCAATGCGTTAGCCGGGTTGCCGCACCGTTTGCAGGTGCCGACACATAAGTTCAGCGCCGTCGAGTATGCGCAGAGTGTGGCGCTGAATAATATCGGGCGGCACAAAAAATAAGTGTTTATTTTGTACCGACTGCAACGTCGGGTAAAACCGCCACTCGTCCAACCACTCGGGCCTTTCCTCGCCCATGCCACTGGCTACAATCGCTTGCGGATCGCGTGCAATCACCGACTCGATATTAATTTTGGGGGCAATAGAAACCGCATCGGCAAAAGCGTTGCGACCACCACACAAACGAATAACATCGCTGACTAGGTGTTCGCCATTAAGGGTTTGTAGTGGGTCGTTCCACACTTGGTACAACACGCTAACCGGCTCGGTGGCGCGGTAGTTTTGTTCAAGTTGCGCCAAACGTTCTTGCCATTGATCCACCGTCTTGTTGGCCTGCTCGCGAGTACCCAATAGCTCACCTAAAACGCGTACCTCGCGGGCAATATCTTGCAAGCTGCGCAGCTCATCGACATACACGGTAACGCCCAAACGCTCTAACTGCGCCGCCACGGCCTCACCATTACCCGACGCCCAGCTAATCACCAAATCCGGTTTTAACGCCAAAATCTGTTCGTAATTGACCACTTTGTAACTGCCCACCTGGAGCAACTCGCTTGCCTCGGCGGGATAATCACTGTGACTGACCGCCGCCACTAGCTTGTCACCGCCGCCGGCGGCGTAAACGTTTTCCACAATATGCGGCGCCAGAGCCACCACGCGCTGCGCCGGGCGCTCGAGTGTCACCCATTGCCCGCGCGCATCTTGCACACTGATGCTGTTCTCTGTATTTTCCGGCGACGCCTCAGGGGTTTGGCCGAGGGCTTTAACAGGTAATAGCATGAGCACAAACCAAAGTGCACAGGTTTTTTTTGCGCTAATGTTTAGCATATTATTTATCACTCTCCACTTTGTAATTCTGGCGGTTGCCAGCTCATTGTATTTTTGCAATTTGGTGTTTCGCTTAAATAAAACACTCTAAAGCCAACTGCAAGCGCGCACCGTCATCCGCGGGTAGGCCGAGCCGCAACCAGGCCGGCAGCGCATCGTCCGACTCATACCCCCAGCGAGTAAAGATCCCCGCCTTTGCCAGATGCTCGTACAATGCCCGCAAAATCACTTTTGCCTGAGCATCCGTTGTGCATAAGGTGACAAACAGGCCGCCATTGTGCAACGTAATCGCACCGGGTAACGTCTGGCGCAGCAGTGTGTACAGTCTCTCACTGTTGTGTTTAATTCGCAGACGCTGAGCGTCTTGCCATTGGCTATCTTGCAGGGCTTGAGCGCCGGCCCAAAGCGCGGGCCCACTCACGGCCCAGGGGTCCAGTGCGCGCTGAATTTTCTCCGGCTGGGCACCGATTAAAAAACCGAGCCTGGCTCCGGCCAAGCCAAAAAATTTTCCCAGGGAGCGCAGTACCCAGACGTTAGTCTGCGAGGTAACAAACGGCACCATCGTGTGGAGGGTATCGCAGTCGGTAAAAGCTTCGTCCACCACCAGTGCACCGCTGAGCCACTCGGCCCAATTTTGCAATCGTTGCGCCGGAACTGATTCACCGCTGGGGTTGTTAGGGTTAATCACCACCACATGATTTACCTGACCGGTCAGTATCCAGTGTTCACACTCATCCAGGGTAGAGTACAGACGCACCTTGTGCCCCACCCGACACCACTGTATGTGGTGTTCTGAATAGCCGAGTGCAGGCACTGCCACCACGGCGGGTTGAAATAATTCAGGCAATTGAGCAATGGCCACCTGACTGCCGGGTAGCGGCGTTATAAATTGTGCCGCGATACCATAGTAACGCGCTGCTGCGGCCAAGAGGTCGCGATTATCCGTAGGCAAATGGTGCCAATACTGGGGCGGCAGTGCCGGCAAGGGATAGGGCCAGGGGCTGATACCGGTAGAAAGGTCCTGCCAACCGTCGCGAGGCTGGCCGAAGCGGTTGGTGGCGTATGCCAAATCACCACCGTGGCGCGGTGTCTGAATGGCTTGCTTCGGCTCTAGGCTTGCATCTGTAGAGTCTTCGGCCTGAGTTCTCATGAGCAACACCCGCGCCATAATAAGCTCGCCAACAATAACGCAAGCGCGCTGATAATAACCGCCCGGCGAGTTAATACGATCGCCCTTGGCAGATCGTTAAGTGTGGCCGCGTTGCCCGGCGTTGCCGGTTTATTTTGCCACACGCCGTGATACGAAGCGCCGCCACCGAGCACAATACCTAAACTGCCCGCACCTGCGGCCAGCACCGGCCCGGCGTTAGGGCTCGACCAGTAGCAGGCACATTGACGCCACACAGCAAAGCCGCGCAAAGAAAGCGCGCCTACTATTAATGCTAAAGCACTTATGCGCGCGGGAATAAAATTCAAACCATCGTCAAAACGAGCAGCGGCCCAACCGAAGTGAACAAATCGGGAATTGCGATAACCCCACATGGCATCGAGCGTATTGCTCAAACGATATAAAACAATGCCCGGCACACCGGCCACGGCAAACCAAAATAAAGGCGCAATAACCGCATCGGAAGTATTTTCCAGCAGTGATTCTGTCGCTGCGCGCACGACGCCCTCTTCGCTGAGGGACTCGCAGTCGCGACTGACAATCAGGCCGGTGGCCTTCTGCGCTTGCGGCAATTGACCTCGCTCTAACGCAGTGACTATCGCCTGCACGTGCAACTCCAACGATTGCCAGCCCACCGCTAAGTACACCGCAACACTGCCGATCAGACAGCGCCACAGCCAGTGTAAATCCAAGCCCCACCACAACCAACTGGCAAGCAATAACCACGGCACGGTGGCCAACAAAAACGCCAATAAACCAAGCGCTTTGACAGCGATAGTGGCGTTAAGTCTAGAACTGACTCTGGAATTAATCGGTTGATTGAGGCGGGTCTCCAACCACGTGGCAATACGGCCAAACCCCACTAATGGATGACCATATTTAGGCTCGCCCAGTAAACGATCGAGCAGCAAACCGGCCAGTACACACAAACAGAGCAACAAGCCACCGTTCATTAGTTCACTGATTGCGCGAAGGCTCGGCATTAAAAAATCGCCACCAGCAATATTAATAACAACAGTTCGCTTAACTCGACTAACGCGCCCAAACAATCTCCGGTGTAACCGCCTATTTGGGTAAACCAAAAGCGCCACCAATAAATCAGTAGCGCCGCCAGCGCGCCGAGCAATACGAAACTGGTGAACACAGAAAAGCCCATCACCATCGGCGCCAGATAACAAAGAGCCACCAACCACAAGATGCCAGTGCCGGGTTCGGTTGCAGGGCTGGATTGGTTTGAGTCCCGGGCGTAATCGGCCAGGGCCATAAAAGGTAAAATCGTCACTCGTGCCAGAAACGGCACCACCAGCAATAGGGCCAATGAAGTGCCCTGCTGCCATAAGCTGGCCAGGGCAACGACCTTGGTTAACAGTAGTAGCACTAACGCTACCAACGCCACCGCGCCGCAGGCTGGATCGTGCATCACTTGCAAAATACGCTCGCGCTTTTGGGTAGGGTCGATAATTTTATGGCCGGCGTAGTAGGCGTCCATGCAATCGGCCAAGCCATCCAGATGCAGTGCGCCGGTCAACACAACCCATGCCGCAATGGTCAGCGCTGCGGCCAACCACACACCCAAACCCGCAATGGCATAGGCAAACAACACGAGAAGAACCCCTAAGAGCACACCTACCAGTGGGTAAAAATACACAGCACGCGCGATAACTTGTGCATCGGGTTTTTGCAACCAACGGGCAACCGGCAAGCGCGTTAAAAAAACCACAGCATACAAAAATGCCTGCAACCAGGGGGCAAGCTTAGGCACGATAGACATAGCTTTCTTCCTCAGGGGCGATAATACGAACACTCTCGCGGTTAAATTCAGGCCCGTTCATACAGAGCGATGCACTAAAACCATAATCGATATTAAGTTGCATCATGTCGGCAGGCGCTTCTCCGCGTGCGACATTCAGTAAACTTTTAATCACCCCGCCGTGGGTCACTATTAACACCTTATCACTCGCACCATAGGTATCGCTGAGTCTGGCAATGGCCGTTAACACCCGCGCTTTAAATGCGCTGTAGGGCTCGCCGTTAGGCGGTGTTACTTGGTCAGGCGCACGCGACCAAGCCAGACACAAACTCTCTTGTTCGCGCCACACCTGCTCAACCGGTTGCCCCTCCCAATCGCCAAAATGTATTTCTCGCAATTGTTCATCCAACGTTAGCTCGCACCCATGTGCCTCTGCGACAGTGCGGGCGAAATTTTGGCAGCGAATCGATGGCGAGCTAATAATTGATTGCCAGGGCCCTTGCAGGCTCTGCAAGCCTGTGGACATTTGCTGCCAGCCCTGCTCGCTCAGCGGCACATCGATAGAGCCGCGGAAAATATGCCCACCGTTACAGGCACCGTGCCTTAAGAGGTCAATCTGCACCAGCAACACCCGCCTCGGCAAAAGTTGCCATAGAAGCGTGCAGCAACAATGCCTGGCGAATAACACCGGCGGCCAGTGCCGCGCCGCTACCTTCACCCAAGCGCATATCGAGCGATAAAATCGGTGTCGCATCGAGTGTAGCCAATACGGTTTGATGGCCAGACTCGTTAGATAGATGTGAATACACCAGCCAAGGTTGAATACTGGGGTTAATATTCAGTGCCACAGCAGCGGCGGCGGTGGTAATAAACCCATCGACCAAGACAGGTACACCGATCTGTGCACAACGAATGTAGGCACCGACTAAGGCGGCGATTTCGAACCCGCCCAGAGCCCCGAGTAACGCTAACGGGTCGTTGCATTTGCCTGAGTGTAAGGCAAGAGCACGATCGATAAGCTCGCATTTTTTCTGTAAGGCGGCATCGTCCACCCCGGTGCCGCGCCCGACAATCGATTCACTGGGCAATTCAAACAGCGCCGCCAATAACGCACTGGCCGCCGTGGTGTTGCCAATGCCCATTTCCCCACCAATAAAAAGATCGGCATCGCACACCACTTGCCCGCGACCGGCACTAAGCGCGGTGGCCAATTGGCTATCGCTCATGGCGCAGGTTTGACTAAAATCTTGTGTGGCCGGTGCAATAGGCGTATTGACCAAACCGACTCGGTCGTTAATTTCGCGCACGCAACCTAAGTTAACCACTTTAAAATCGGCCCCCAGCGATTGCGCCAACACGCAAATAGCCGCCCCACCCTGACAAAAATTTTCCACCATTTGCGCGGTAACCGACTGTGGAAACGCCGATACTCCTTGCGCCGCCACACCGTGGTCGGCGGCAAATACGCGCAAGGTTATCTGCTCCATGCGGGCAATCGCTCGGCCCTGCATACCGGCAAAGCGCACCGCTAAAGATTCCAATTGCCCTAGGGAACCGGGCGGCTTGGTAAGGCAAGCCTGACGCTTCAGCGCCGCTTGGGTGCTTTGTGCATCAATGGTTTGCGCGGCCTGATGGAGCCAATCGGTGTTCATAACTCACCCTTTAAACTTAATGGCAGACCCGCCACTACCAAAGTGACCTGTTGGCAGCGCTCGGCCAGAGCTTGGTGCAACCAGCCACTGGCATCGACAAAATCACGCGACAATTGCCCCAACGGTACAATGCCAGAGCCCACTTCGTTGCTAACAAAGGTCCAATTCGGACTGCGCCCTTGGGCAAGCTGCCTGTCGATTTCTTGCAAGAGTAAATCCCGCTCTTGTGGCCAACATCCAGCGTGTAAACAATTACTGATCCAAAGGGTTAGGCAGTCCACCAGTACTTGATTATTGGTATCGCCGATGCCAGATAAAGTGGCCGCCAACGCCGTGGACACTTCCCGTGTGTGCCAACTCGGGCCACGATCTTGCTGATGCTGGGTAATACGCGCTTGCATTTCTTTGTCGCCAGCGGCGGCGGTGGCCACATAATAGAGATTTGAAGGCTCTTGCACCTGCGCCATTATCGATTGCTCGGCGAAGCGACTTTTACCGCTGCGCGCGCCACCTAAAATTAATCGCATGGGGGCTCTTCTGACGCAGTCTTGCCCACCACAATGGGAGCCCCGGTTTGCGGATGCGGCAGTATATACACCGGCATGGCAAACACCTCCTCCACCAAGGCTTGAGTTAACACCATTTGCGGGGCTCCGCAGGCGACATTGTGACCGTTATTCAGCACCAGAATACGATCGCTGTATGCTGCGGCGAGAGTAATGTCATGCACGGTCATCAGCACGCTAACCCCGGTAGCGGCAAAGCGGCGTATGGCAGCCATAAGCTGATGTTGATGGCCGAGGTCGAGACTGGTAACCGGCTCATCCAGTAAGAGCAAACGTTGGCCGGCGTCCTCTTCGCGCCATATTTGCGCCAGTACTCGCGCCAGATGCAGGCGCTGTTGTTCACCACCGGATAAGGTGGGGTACAAACGCTCGGCAAGATGAGTCACATCCATTGCCGCCATAGCAGCGTGACAAATTTCTAAGTCCAACACCGAACCGGTACTGTGAGGGCTGCGCGACATGGCGACAACCTCAAACCCGGTAAACGCAAACTCTAACGCATTATGTTGAGACAGTACCGCCATTTGACGTGCTCTCGTACGCGGAGCAATTTGCTGCAGCGGTGTTTGCTCCAGATAAACACTGCCACTCGTCGCCGCAATATCGCCGCTAATTGCACGCAAAAAAGTGGTTTTTCCCGCACCATTGGGGCCAATAATAGAGACGACCTCGCCTGCGGTTACGGTTAGACTTAAAGGCTGCAACAATGGCTTGTGGTTAATTTCCACACTGAGGTTTGTTATTCGAAGCAGGCTCATCGAATTAACTCCCGGTGGCGCAACAGTAAAAACACAAAAAACGGTGCACCAATTAACGCCGTTACCAAGCCGACCGGCAACTCAGTTGGAGACAATACAACCCGAGCCAATGTATCGGCCAGCAGAAGTAAACTGGCCCCACCCAGTGCCGACATAGGCACCAGCGTACGGTGATCAGGCCCCACGCACAGACGTAACATATGCGGCACCACCAGCCCCACAAATCCAATACTACCGGCCACGGCCACAGAGACGCCCACACCCAACGCAACCCAGACAATCAATTGGTTTTTTAAACGCCCGACATGAACGCCCAAGTGCCGCGCTTGCGACTCGCCCAGCAGTAATGTATTTAATGCGTGACTGGTACGCGACATAGCCACCAACATAAGCGCCAGAATAAACAGCATAACCAATGCGCGCGAGCCATTGGCGCCGTCCAGTCCGCCCATGCGCCACAAGCTCATGCGGCGCAAACTTTCGTTGTCCGCTAAATAATCCATTAACCCCGTCATGCTGGCTGCCAGTGCGCTCACGGCAATACCCATTAATAACATGGTAGCGACCGAGGTCCCGTTCACCCCGGTGGCCACTCGATAGACCAACCACACCGATACCAAGCCTCCGACAAAAGCGCCCAGAGATACCAGTGACAGCCCACCGGCAATAGCACCGCCGCCCAAAATAATCGCCACACTAGCACCAACCGAGGCACCAGCGGTCACGCCAATGAGCGACGGGTCGGCCAATGGGTTGCGAAACATACCTTGTAAATAGGTGCCACACACGGCCAATACAGCCCCTACCGTGGCCGCTAAAATAGCGCGTGGTAAGCGGATATTCAGCACAATATCGCGGGCGAATCCGGTGCGATCCAGACCGAGAAGCGCGGAGGTAATATCGGTAACTGACAGTGCCACCGAGCCCAAGGCGATAGCCGCTATAAAGCTGGTACCGAACAGCAGATTCAATACAATCCAGGTGATATGCCGGCGCCGTTTTCGAGGATCAGACATCTTCGTTTTCTCCCAACTGCGCCAGCCACTGCTCATTAAGATGCACCTCTAAGGTATCAGCCAGGCGCTCTAATTGTGTATGCCGGTGTGCGGCCAAATCGAATGCGCGCCACTCACAAGACGTATCCCCGGCCCATAACAGAAGTTGCTGCAAAGCTTGCGGGTGATCAAACAAGCCGTGAATATAGGTCGCTAATATTTGACCGTCGGCACTCAGTGCACCCTCGTGGCGAGTGGCTATATCGGAGCCCAAGGCGGCATCCTCAACTGTGAAAGGGCCTTGCGCTAATGCGGCGCCCATAGAAACTCCACAATGAATTTCATAGCCTGTGTACGCTGCGCTTGCGCCGGCCAAGGTAAATTGGCCACGTACATTTTTCAGTATTTTTTCAGATTGCAATACAGTGGTGAACTCTAAAAAGCCCAAGCCTTCAACCTGCCCAGGTGTATCTTCTACACCCTCGGGGTCGTTAATCGTCTTACCCAACATTTGCAAACCGCCACAGATACCCAACAGCTTGCCCCCGTAGCGCAGATGGCGTTGTAACTTAGTTTGCCAGTTCTGTTCGAACAGCGCTTGCATGTCTGCGCGCACGTTTTTGCTGCCGGGCAGAATAACCAAATCACATGGCGGCAATGCCTCACTAACACTGACATATTGTAAGTTGACCTGCGGGTGCAATCGTAAAGCATCGAAATCGGTATGGTTACTAATGCGGGGCAGTACCGGCACCACCACATTTAATAGCGCCGATTGATTTTGTTGTTGCGAATGGATGGCGTCTTCCGCATCTAAATACAAATCGTGCAAATACGGTACGACGCCCAGCACCGGTTTGCCGGTGTAGTTTTCGAGCCAGTCGAGACCGGACTGCAACAGGGCGATATCACCGCGAAAACGGTTAATCACAAACCCTTGCACACGCGCCCGTTCGCTGGGCGACAGTAATTCCAGCGTTCCCACCAAATGCGCGAAGACACCACCTTTATCGATATCGGCGATGATGATCACCGGGCAATCAGCCGCTTCGGCAAAACCCATATTGGCAATGTCGTTCTCGCGCAAGTTAACCTCGGCCGGGCTGCCCGCGCCTTCAACCAAGACACACTGATGCTGACTTTGCAGGCGCGCAAAAGACTCCAGCACCGCTTCGCGCGCAGTACTTTTGTAGGCGTGATAATCCAACGCTTGCATATTGCCGATGGCCTGGCCGTGAATAATAACCTGAGCCCCGACATCAGAGGATGGTTTTAGCAAGACGGGGTTCATATCGGTATGCGCCGCCACGCCGGCGGCAATGGCTTGCAACGCTTGAGCACGGCCAATTTCACCACCGCCTTCGGTAACGGCACTGTTAAGCGCCATATTTTGCGGTTTAAAAGGCGCAACATTGACCCCGCGCCGTTTTAACAGGCGTGCCAAACCTGCCACCAAAGTGCTCTTGCCAGCGTCGGAGGTTGTACCCTGCACCATCAAGCATGTCATGACGAGGGCCCCATGGTCAGCATCTGGCGGACATCAGTAATCGACGCCCTGACGCGCTTTAATACCGGCTTTAAACGCGTGTTTAATATCTTTAACTTCCGACACCGTGTCGACCAGCTCTTGCAGGGCGCTGCCGCCACCGCGGCCGGTAACCACCACGCTCTGTTCGCGCGGCCGGTTTTTGATTGCCGTCAGTATCCGCGCTTCGTCCAGATACTTGTAGGCAATCATGTAGGTCAGCTCATCCAGTATGACCAGATCAACCGACTCGTCGTTTAACAATTTCTCGGCTTCTCGCCAGGTGTTTTCCGCCTCGCGAATATCGCCACTGCGATCTTGCGTATTCCAGGTAAAGCCGGTGCCCATTTGATATAAAAAGACTTGTGGGCACTGGTTTTTCACATACAATTCTTCGCCCGAAAGCTGCGCGCCTTTAATAAACTGGACCACACCCACCTTGTGACCATAGCCCAGCGCGCGCATTACCATACCGAAAGCCGAGCTGGACTTTCCTTTGCCGTTGCCCGTCAACAAAATAGCCACACCGCGCTCGGTATCGGCCTGCTCGATGCGGGCATCGACCTTGGCTTTTTGTTTTTCCATGGCTTTTTTATGACGTTCGTTTTTGCTCTGCTCTTCGGTCATGGTGATTCCTAACAGTTATATTTTTCGTTTAAAAGCTGACCTCGACACCCGCATACGCCGAGGCACCGGCGGTGCGATAATCGGGCACCTCAACATAGTCTTGATCGGTAATATTCTCGCCGCGCACATACACACTCAAACCGGCACTTACCGCATAGCGAATGCTGGCATCCAATACTTGGTAGCTGGCAATGGGATTGCCAAAGCGATCTTGCGTGCCCTCGGCGTTGCGCAGATTGAACGATGCAGTCAGCCCTTGTAGTGGCTGTAGTGTCAGTCCCACGTTGGCCATATTTTCGGGCTGGCGTGCGCGCACAGAACCCTCGGCGGTTTTGGCGTCGGTATAGGTATAGTTCGCATTGACGACCGCCCAGTCAGCCAAAGGGAAATCCAATGCGACTTCAACCCCTTGTGAGGTGCTTTCGCCCACGCTTTGCACGTAACCACCGTTCCATTCAATTTCACGCTCGATGGTTTGATCAAAATACACCACTTCCAGGTGCAAACCGCTATTGGCGTAGTACTCAACACCAGCATCCCAGCCTGCACTTTCCTCTGGGGTAAGCGGCACTAAGTCAGGGTTGCTTTGCTGGCGATTATAGTCAATTTCAAACAAACTCGGCGCTCTAAAGCCGGTGCCATAACTGGTTTTAAATTTTAGTGAACCGGCAGCGAGATCCAACACGTAGGCACCGCTAATGCGATAGGTATCGTAGTCGCCAAAGTCATCGCTATCGTCGCGCCGTACCCCGGCGGTTAAGTACACATTGTTGGCAAACTTGCCCTGATACTCGGCAAATGCGCCCCATTGGTCTCGGTTTAATTCCAGCACGGTGTCTTCGCGCTGCTCAAGGCCATAGGCCAGGGTGTGCGCTTCATTAAGCTTGGCACTACCCAACCACTCCAGCTTTTCGATTTCGCCTTGTGTATCGTAAGAAACCACACCTTCGGCGTGATTGATTCGCGCGACATCGGTATTGGAATAAGCCAGCTCGTTGCTGAAACGATCGGTTTGGTACGTAGCACTAACTCTTGTATTAGTTTGCTCGAAATCGCCCACACAATCGTCCTGATAGGGCCAGCTACAGCGATCGAATTCATTGGTCGCATCGGTGTCGCGCACAACAGCCTCTACACGCAGCGCTTGACTGATATCCCAACCCACTCGGGCGTGCAGCGTGGTGTTCTCGTAGCCGTCGTTATCTAACAGAATTTCATCGTTAGTACTGGCGCTAAAGCCATCGGTGTCCACATAAGAGGCACCGATAAAATAATCTAATGTCTCACCTTGACCACCGACACTGGCATTGTAGCGCTGGCTGTCGTAACTACCGCCCTCGGCAGAGACTTTTATCTGCATATCCTCTTGCGCGGAAGTGGTTGCGACATTGAGTACACCACCGGCATCGGCGCCGTACATAAGCCCCTGTGGGCCGCGCAACAATTCTACCCGTGCCACATCGGCACTCATAATATGTTGCAGCTGAGCGCTGGCTTGCGGTCCGGTTGGGTCGGTTACATCCACCCCATCGATTCGCACCATGGTGCGGTAGCCGGACTCACCGCGAACCCGAATGGAGGTAGGACTTCCCATCCCTCCGGTATTGGTAATGGAAACCGACGGCATGGCGCGCAGTGCATCGGCCAGAGCGGTAAAACCGCGCGCTTTAATTTGACTCTCGTCCAATACGGCGATCGAAGTGGCTACTTCGCGCATTGGTTGCTCTTGACGCGAGCTAATCACCACCATGGTTTCCAGGCTGGGTAGTAAGGCGTGAATATCAGCACTATTGTCGGATGTTTGGGCAGCTGTCGCCCCGGAAGCGGCCAAAATGGCGGCCGTTAAAATGGTTTTTTTCAAGGTTCAACCCCTAAGCAAATTGGACTTGGGATCGAGGGAGGAATAGCAATGCGGCGCTTGGCGCTTGGCCGATAGACGTGCGTATTGCCAGATGGTAGCCCTCCGCTCCATCACGGTTCGGATACAGGCCGGTATCGGGCTTACAAGCGTGGCTTGATCACCGTTGCGGGGGCAGCGCCGGATTGTCCGGTCTTCCCGTTTACCCTACTCAACTCTGGCAACGCCAGGCAGCAGGCACCTATATCGTGGCGCGCAATGTAAGGGGATAGGAGGCGTTTGTCAATTGAGCCAACAATCGAGTGCGGCAATCCTTGGGCGCTAACTCAGTGAATAGCTGCCCATGGTGCCGCACGCGATTGATTGCCAATAAGCGCTGTTGCGTATCAGTGAGGGGGGTCGCGGTAAAAGCTGCCAGCTCCGGCATGGGCTTCGTCACCCCCCCAAGCGGGCAGCCATTGAAGCATATTTGTGTGTCCATCGGCGTCGACATCGTGCATTTGAATATTGATTCGCACCCCATCCCAACGACTGCCGTGGTCTTGATTTAACAGAGCAAATGGAATGGCTATCTCAGCGCTGTAACCGCCCTCGGTCGTACGGACTTTTTGCCAAACCGTATCTGACAATTCGGGCTTGCCAATAAGCTTGGCGCGGTGACCGGGTGCGGGCGGCTGCAAGATAATTTGGCGATCTCCGGGCACGCGGTTATCGTAGGTAGGCTTTAACAAACGGCGCGATTTAGGGCGGGCATCGAGAGAGATTAACAGCTTGTCTTGTCCGCGGTGTTGATCGCTCTCGAACCGAACAATTTCGTCGTCTTTCACATCGAGCGCGATGACTAAATGTTGGTCACTCTGTCCGAGCGACCAAGAGAAGTCCGCATCCGCCGGGCTCACGAGTGAATCAGTATTGTGCGGTTTTAACGATGAGAAAAATGCTGCATTGCGCCACTCGCTGAGCGAGCCATCCAGGGTCAGATCTTTCAGTGGGTTAATCGGGTATTCGCGGCTAATCGCCAGTGTGCGCTCGCCGCTATAGCTAACTTGTTCACCATGATGGTCATATTCAAGTTGCCAGCGAATATCCAGGGCATTGCTATTGTCCTGCGCCAGCTGCACAGCGCTTACCGGCAGCTCAATATGACGCACCTCGTTAGGCGGCACCGTGATGTTTTGCGGCGAGAGCCCCGTAAAGGCAAAACCTGAGCGGCCCAAAATATCAGCCGTTAAAGTGTAGGGAATATCCGCATCGTTGGTCAGACGCAAAGCCGCTGTGCCTTGCTTAAAATCACCTCGGTGCAATAGAGCCGGCACCGATAACCGACCGCGATCAATCATATTATGTTGTAACCCACGCATATGAGCGGTGCGCACGTCTTCATCCAAAATACCATCCAACATTAAATTGGCGATAATGGGGCCATCGTCACTCATGGTGATCCACACCACATGATCAAATTCGCCAAAGCGCGTGCCGCGCATGCTACTGATACCGCCGGTTGTGGCCAAGGTAAAATAGTTGCGGCCGTGGCGCTGCTCTTTGACATAGCGATGATGATGCCCGGCAAATACGGTAAAAGGACGCTCGTCTAACACGGCTTCAATCTCACCCCACCGGTCCTGCTCGTCTCTATCCCACATGGGGGCATGGGTAAACACTAAAGTCCATTTGGGCTCTGGGTTGTCTTGCAACGTTTGTTTCAACCACTGCACCTGCTCATCGGAAAAGCTGTGCGTCGAGCCACCATCATTGGAGTTGAGCATAACGAACAACACATCGCGATAGACAAAATGGTAGTAACTTTTGCCATAGCGTTCGCGCCACACATCAGCCATGACATCATTGGTGTAATCGTGATTACCTGCCAGATAAAAAAACGGCATGTCGAGACGCTCAACCATATTGTCAAACGCATTCCACTCCGCCGCCAGCTGCGCGCGATCCTCGGTATAGCCTTCAATTAAATCGCCCACACTGACGACGAATTCCGGCTGCAGCAAATTGAGCTTGTCTACCGCCTGGGAAAACACCCCGGGGCGAAGCCCACCGGTGCGATCTGTCACCACCGCAAATTGAAAGGCATCGGGATGATTGTTGAGCTGTAAGTGAGTCCAGGGCACCACTGGCAAAGAATGATCAATCACAAGCCCATTGGCTGGCGATGATTCGCCGTGGGTATGTTCGGCGCCACTGTGAGCCTGAACGTAACCGGCGATACTGGCGACAGCAATAAAAGACAGCCAAAAGCGCGAAATAAACATCATTGTACAATCCTGGAAAATAGTATTTTTCCCAGTCTAGACAAATATAAATGACATTGTCTATCGCACAATTAAGTTAACTCATACTTTATGTGAGTCGATATAATCTCAATAGTTTACAACGCTGGCCCGCCACCACGCAGTTAGCACTTCGATATTTTTTAACCAGCCACTTCGACTCAACAGTTAGCAGCATTAACCACCACACTGGGAGCGGCATTGATACCACCGGCAGCGCTATAGGTTACCCGGCAGTTTGCATCAATAGCACCGTCATCGTCGATATCGTAACCGATCACACCATCATTCGTTGTCGCCTTCTCGGCCAGGTCATCGCTTTGAATATTGAGCAGGCTTTCAATGGCTGCGGCTACAGGATAACCATAAGCCACGTCGATATGACTGCCATTGCCGTTACCACAGATTGTACTCGCTGCCTGTTCGCTGCCTTCAATCACACAGCGCGCATAAAGCAAGTTGGCCGCGCCAATCATTGACCCCTGCACCCCTTCCAGCACTGCCCTGCGCGCGTCTCCTTGCAGTTGAATAAATCTGGGCACCGCAATGGCGGCCAAAATTCCGACAATGGTGATGACCACCACTAACTCAATTAAGGTGAAGCCTAGGCCTGCTGGTCGCATAATCGTTTCCTGTACAGATATTGGCGGGCACTGCTGCGCGAGTGCACGCGCGCGCTACCAATATCTAGTATTGACTACTCAGGTCGAATTTGCTGTAAAACTTCCTCGCATAATCGGTGAGTGTGCAAAACACCCTGTAAATACTCACGATCTGCCCGGCCGGACTTAACTTGTTGCATAAACGCCTCGAGCATCGTGTAAAACCCTCTTTTGTACAGGGTTTCCTGCCAATCTCCAAAGCCTATGGGCGAGGCTTGATTATTTTCCATCTGCAACCCTTGGCTTAAGTTATCCACCTGCCAGCTAATATTGTCACCACTGCATTCCAGTCGCTCTCGGGTTTGACCACTGATCCGATTCATACTGGCGATACACGAGGTGCCGGAGTGTTGCCAAGCCACTGTTACGTTAGCCAGTCGCCCCGCTCGATGGCAGGCGTGAACCTGAATATTTTGCACCGATTTAGCCGAACAGAAGCGAACAAAATCTAAGACATGGATAAAATCATCGTACACGTAATGCCGTGCCTCATCCGCCAGATTATGCCGATGTTTTTGATACACAATGCTCACGGAAGGTACGGCTAGAGCTTTTTGGTAAAGCGGTGCGTAACGACGGTTAAAGCCACAAAACAGCGGCGTATCTTCGGCTTGCGCCAATGCAATAAGATGCTCGGCCTCCTCCAGTCGGTAGCTCAGAGGCTTGTCGACAAAAGTGGGGATGCCCGCCGCAAGAGCAGCCTGAGCCAATGCGTAATGACTTTCTGTGCTGGAGTGAATCATAACGGCATCGGGCCGACTGCGTAGCAGTTCTGCAAAGTCAGTATAGCACTCGCTGATTCGGTAACGTTCCGCTAACTGGTGTAATGTTGAGTGGTTACGGGTGCACAACACCGGAGTTACGGGTAGGTGCTGAATAACGGCCGGCAAATATGCTTTTTGTGCAATATCCCCCAAGCCGACTAATGCCAAGCGCATACAGGTTCCTTATCATTCAAGTGTGAATAAGTTCGCCCTAGTATACGCCTTTTAATGTGTTAAGCCCGAGCGACTAACCCATCAGCGCGCTTCCCAACATACCCAACATAAACCCCAACACCGCGCCCAAAGGTGGCATCCAGTGCGTGCGCATTACTGCCTGTGGTGCGATATCCTGAAAAATAAGGTATAGAATACCGCCAGAAGCGAAACTCATAATGGCTGCAGTGAGTACTTCTTGCTCTTGCAACCAAGTATAGCCTAACCACGCTGCAATTGGCCCGAACACGGTGGCGATAAAAATAGCCCAAAGAATTTTTTTGCCCGCCAGGTGATTACTGCGCATTTCGCGAAACGCATTAAAACCCTCTGGCAAATTTTGCAGGCCAATAAAGCCCGCCAACAACCAGCCCATTTTACGGTTTTGACTAAATACGGCTCCCAGTGACATAGCCTCCGGCAAATAGTCCATCATCATTGCCAGGAACTGGGCGATACTACCTTTGCGCTTTGCTAAAAACGCATCGATAACACAAAAAACCAAACCGCCAGCAAGAAACGTTAAAGACAAACTAACCAAACTCAACGTCTTCATCGCGTGCGGGGCTAAAGAAAAAGCCACCGCCGCCAATAAGGCACCACCACCAAAGGCGGTGATACCGTGTAGCAACTCTTGCTTACGCTCAGTTTCACGACTGGACTCAAAGCAAGCCAAAAAGGCACCAACTAGTGCGCTGGCACCCGATGCCCAAGTAATAATGACAATTAACAATAACTCAGGCAAAGCCAATCAACCCCTAGTTAACGCACCGCGTTTAAAAAATGCATGTGCTTTTCGTACTGGTCAAGTACATCGGCAATCACTTGTTCCTCACTCCAACCCATCACATCGTAATCCTGACCGCCTTCTTTTAAATAGACCTCGGCGCGATAATAGCGCAGCGTTTCACCACGTTTTTTACTGGTGTCGCGCATCACAAAAGTGGGGGGCGTATAAGGCCGAACGTGTACGGAATAGAAAAAATCGGTCTCTTCGCCGTGATTAACCTCAAGCCACAATCGGTCTTGTTCGTCTTGCTCCACTTTCGCCATCAAGCCTTGACTATGGAGCTCATCGGCCACTTTACGCAGGGCGCTATGAACTGCTCCCTGTAAAAAAGTAAGGACATCGTCACGCTTGGGCTGGTGAACAATTCGCGCCAAACGGTTCTGCCAAGTTACCGGATTTTTTGCCACCCGCGGCGCCAGCATGGCATCGCGTAAACTGACTCTTTTAACGATTTCCAGCCTGAGCGCCTTAAATAGGCCCCAACACATCAGTAGCATCACCACGGTAAATGGCAGTGCACTGGCAATGGTTGCTGTTTGCAAGGCAGCCAGCCCGCCGGCAACCAATAGTGACGCGGCAATAACGCCTTCAGACACCGACCAAAAAATTCTCTGCCAAACCGGCGTATCTTCTTCCGTACCCCCCGAGGTCAACATATCGACAACCAGCGAGCCCGAATCCGACGAGGTCACAAAAAAGGTAATGACCAATACAGTTGCCACTAACGAGGCAATGGTCGTCATGGGTAGATATTCAAAAAATTGAAACAAGGCTACTGAGGAATCCGCCGCTACCGCGTCGGCAAGCTGAGTGATACCCTGCTCCAAAATCATATTAACCGCAGTATTACCAAAAAAAGTCATCCACATAAAAGTAAAACCCACCGGCACCATCAAGACACCGACGACAAATTCGCGAATACTGCGTCCGCGTGACACCCGCGCGATAAACATCCCTACAAAAGGCGACCAGGCAATCCACCACCCCCAATAAAACAGCGTCCAACCGCCGATCCAACCGGTGGGTTCGTAGGCATAAAGGTTAAAAGTCGTTTCCACCAATCCCGACAGATAATAACCAACATTTTGTACGTAGGTTTGCAATAAATGCACAGTTGGCCCGGCAATCAACACAAACAGCAATAACGCCACGGCGAGAAAAAGGTTAAGCTCTGACACCCGGCGTATACCGCCATCTAAACCCAGCACAACAGACACCGTTGCCAACAGGGTAATACCGGCAATCAGTGCAATTTGCACTCCGGTACTTATTTCGACATCAAATAGATAATTAAGGCCCGCATTAACTTGCATCACCCCCAGCCCGAGCGAAGTAGCTACCCCGAACAAAGTCCCCAATACCGCAAAAATATCCACCGCATGCCCAATGGGGCCGTAAATACGTTCACCAATAAGCGGGTAGAACGCCGAGCGAATGGTTAAAGGCAAATTGTGACGAAATGCAAAGTAAGCGAGCGATAGCGCCACCACCGCGTAAATGGCCCAAGCGTGAACGCCCCAGTGAAAAAATGTAATTTTCATGGCCTCGCGCGCGGCATCTGCCGTGGCGGGATCCCCCACAGGAGGCGTCATGGTGTGCATTACTGGCTCTGCCACACCGAAAAACATTAAACCAATGCCCATACCGGCCGAGAACAGCATCGCGAACCACGAAAAATAACTGTAATCCGGCTCGCTGTGATCGGGGCCTAGTTTAATGCGCCCATAATCCGATAGCGCCAGCACCACCACAAAAATAAAGAACAGCGCAACTGCCAGCACATAAAACCAGCCGGCCGAATGAACCACCCAGCCCTGCATTGCCGAAAAAACCACCTCGGCATGAGCGGGCCAAATAACGGCGTACAAGACAAACAGCAGACACAAACCACCGGCACCGAAAAACACCGGCGGGTTTACCTTGATATTAATTTTTGAGCCTTGCTCCTGATTGTTTGCGTTAGCGTCACTCATGTTATCTCCGTGTTATAGGTAAAAATCGAGCGATAAGTAAACAGCCTCAAAGTCCCCTTCTCCGACCCAGCCATTGCGATCAACGTAACCATCCTGATTTAAGTATTCAAGATAAATCCAGCCGGGGCCGTAGTTATAACTCATGCCGGGTGCGACCGCGACCACGTCATCGGCATTGTTGCCGGTGGTTTGAGGCCGAGCAGCTGATGCATCCAAATAGAACGACCAGGGCCCACTGTTGTAGCCAACCTCAGCGGCAAAACGCTGATTCTTAACGTTTGTTTGCAGGCCAGTTTGCACACCGTACTCATCAGGCAAGTCGCGCTCCTGCGTGATCCAAGAAGCTTTGGAGAAAAAATTTCCCACCGAGCCCTCATAGTAGAGTACCGCGGCCTGATGATCGCCCGAAACCGGCCGGTCCGGGTTGCCACTCAAGTCTTGCAAACCACCACTTTGCACCGACACACCCAACTTATGATCAGTCGCGACCTCCCACGTGGCATTGCCAACCAGAGTCTGCACCTTGCGATAGGTGACAGAGCTGCCCCAATGGCCATTATCATCGACGGTATCGGTACTGCTATCACCCCAATCATCGGCGTGGTAGTAGGCAAGGTCATAACCGAGTTTTGCGTGTTCACCGCTAAGCTTTAACCCGACATCCATCTGATCACCATAGCCTGCCAACAGAATATCTCCCGGCCAAAAATTACTCGTCTTCCAGCCAAAAGGAACCTGAGATTTACCGACCCGCAAGGTATTGCTGTCATTAAACTGCCAGCCGACCCAGGCTTTGTGTAAGGTGTATTGATCACCGGTTGAATTATTAGCCGTGTCGGTAAAGCTGCCGGGGCCCACCCGAAACTCCGCGGAATAAAGCCAGCGCCCTTCGCTTTCAGCGTGACCGTCCAGGTAGAGAATCAACGCTTCGCCGGTAAACTCGCCGCCGCTGTTGCTATTGGCTTTATCGTCAGGCAAATATTGATAGGTACCCCAAACACCAGCAGACAGCTGTGTCTCGCCGTGAACAGCACCCGCTGTTACACCACCCAAAAGCATTAATAAGGCTTGTTTCAATTTAGTCATGGGTTTCCCTGTGTAGTTATTGTAAAAAGCTGACAATGCCAACCGGAGAGTTGCCCGTCGTTAAACCTTGGGGCAGTAGAGAACGTGACCGTGCGGGTCATGTCAGACGATAGCGAGCACCCGCCAGCGGTATGTGAACAGCAAGAGAGGAACGCAGCAAACCCGTAAAAGAGCGTTGAGCGTTCTTAGCGCAACGATTTCTCACCAGTATAGACCATGGAGGTGACCGCTTTCGAATCCAGCCGTGCAAACACATCACCATTCTATTAAACAAGCCCCCCCAGCGCCTAACCGGGACCTTCCCATGGCGTTAGCCGCTCGCTTTGGGTAAAATGCCGCCTTTTCCCGTTGTGAGCTCTATTTCATGGAAACACTGACGCTAAAGCCCATTCGCTCTGCCCGGGGTGAAGTCACCCTGCCCGGTTCGAAAAGTTTGTCTAATCGCATCCTCCTATTGGCAGCGCTGGCACAAGGCGAAACCACTATTACCAACTTGTTGGACAGTGACGATGTCAGCCATATGCTGACCGCACTCAAGGCACTGGGCGTCGATTACACTCTGTCAGAAGACAAAAAAACTTGTCGCTTGACGGGACTGGCAGGCGTTTTTCAAGCGGGTCAATCCGTTGAGCTGTTTTTGGGTAACGCAGGTACCGCAGTTCGCCCCCTGACCGCCGCACTGGCGATTAGCGAAGGCACTTTCACCATTACCGGTGAACCGCGTATGTACGAGCGCCCTATCGGCGACTTAATCGATGCCTTACGTCAGCTGGGCGCCGAGGTTACTTATCTTAAAGACGATGGCTTCCCGCCCCTGACCCTGCAAGGTAAACCACTCAACGGTGGCGAAGTCAGTATTAAAGGCAATATATCCAGCCAGTACCTCACCGCCTTACTTATGATTGCACCTCTGCTGCAAAGCACTACCTGCATCAAGGTGGATGGCGAACTGGTCTCCAAGCCTTATATTGATATTACACTGGACACCATGGCCAAGTTCGGGGTGCAGGTGACCAATAACGACTACCAATCGTTCGAAATTCAAGGCCAACAAACCTACCAATCACCGGGTGAGATTATGGTGGAGGGCGATGCGTCTTCTGCCTCTTACTTTTTAGCCGCCGCAGCCATTGGCGGCGGGCCGGTAAAAGTACACGGCACTGGCAGCGCTAGTATTCAGGGCGACGCTAAATTTGCCGATGTACTACAACAGATGGGGGCCAAAGTCACCTACGCCGATATGTGGATCGAAGTGGAAGCCGGCAGCGAGCTGAACGGTGTGGACGTGGACTTGAACCACATCCCCGATGCGGCCATGACCATTGCCACCACGGCTCTGTTTGCCAAAGGCCCGACTCGTATTCGCAACATCTACAACTGGCGAGTTAAAGAAACCGACCGCTTAGCGGCTATGGCGACTGAGTTACGCAAAGTTGGCGCGAGGGTTGAGGAAGGTGAGGATTATATTTACATTGAGCCGCCCACAAGTCTAACTTCAGCGGCCATTGATACCTACAACGATCACCGCATGGCGATGTGCTTTTCGCTGGCAAGCTTTGGGGATGTGGATATTGTAATCAATGACCCCAAATGCACCTCGAAAACTTTCCCCACGTATTTTGCCGAGTTCAACCGTATTACCAAGGCGTAATGCACTTAGGCTTACACACAAGCCGAATACCAAAAAAGCCCTTAACCCTGTGCAGGGTTAAGGGCTTTTTAATGCGCGACCATTCAGCCGAAGAGATTAGGTTTTCGGCAAGGTTACCCCGCGCTGGCCCTGATACTTCCCGCCGCGGTCTTTGTAACTGGTGTCACACACCTCATCCGATTCAAAAAACAGCATCTGCGCCACGCCTTCGTTGGCGTAAATTTTAGCCGGTAATGGTGTGGTATTGCTAAATTCCAGCGTCACATGACCTTCCCACTCGGGCTCCAGTGGCGTGACATTAACAATAATGCCGCAGCGGGCGTAAGTGGACTTACCCAAGCACACCGTCAATACAGAGCGCGGGATACGGAAATACTCGACAGTGCGCGCCAGCGCAAAGGAGTTGGGGGGAATCACGCAGACATCACTTTTAACATCGACAAAGCTGTTTTCATCAAAGTTTTTAGGGTCTACTACCGATGAATACACGTTAGTGAAGATCTTAAACTCATCCGCACAACGCACATCATAGCCGTAACTTGAGGTGCCGTAGGAGATTATACGCTGCTGATCGGCCCCGTGGCGTACCTGACCTGGCTCAAACGGCTCGATCATGCCTTGCTCGGCAGCCATGCGGCGCATCCACTTATCGGATTTGATACTCATTGTGACCCCTTAGATTACGATGTAATTGCGGCGCGTATGATAGCGGTTTTTGGCCTATATTGGGAGCACCCTACACGCTCAGCTGATTTCCCCATTCAACCGTCTCCCGCGCTGCTTTGTCGCACTCAACCATTTGGCCCAGCCTAGCCTCTGTTTTAACAGTCTTGAATTCAATCGGTCACTGCGGCAAGACCGACGCGGACACCGAGCCAAACTGCATTTCAACGTCGGGGCTGTCTAATACAAAACGACTACCGTCATCCAGTTCGACGGTAATGGTAAATGTGTGCCGAGCATACTGAGGCGGCTCGGTGAAAAACAGCGAGAGCCGCTCTGGCGCACCGGGTTGTTGTACAAAATAATCGTTAAGGTCTTCGGCATCCACCCAAACGAGCATGCCATATGGAGCCACGATGCCCGACAAGTCCGATCCCGCAGGATAATCGTCGGTGTAGGCATTATCGCTTACAACCGAAATAGACACGACGGTTTGTGCCGGCTGCGACGGGGCAGGACTACAGGCTAGCGCAAGTGGCCACAAGCTCCAGCGAGTTGGCGCAGCCTGCACCTGATAGTGCTGAACGTCTGCCGTCAACACAACACCAAGCTGGCTCCAGGATACCGGCTCACCGTTCACGGGCTCACCATAGTCATAGGTATTGGCGGTAATAGGTTCCGCGTGCTGTATGACCGACACTTGGTAATCGTTCACGGTGTATTCAGATGGAGGTGGCAAACTCCCGCCACAAGGATCGGTACCACTCCCCCCGCAAGCACTGAGTAATATTGCCGTAAAGCTAGCACAGGAGGTTAACAGCGGTGCTTTCATAATTAGTCCTTTAAAATATGTTACAGAGCTCGAATAATAGCATGTTGTCTCTCGACTTAAGCTCGTTTGTCGCTAAAAACCAACCTAAAAAACAGTGCCCCCATAGACAAAAAAGCCGCACCCCAAAGGCACGGCTTTACTGAAAAGTTACTGCAACTAACGGTCAGTCACCAACCGTCTCAAATATAGGCCCGGGGGCGGCTTGGGTGTTTTCTCGCCACAGATTGGCGGCCATTTTTAAGGCGATGGCACGGTAGGCTTGTGCGGCTTCGCCGTGGGGCTCAGCGGCGACCGAGGGCGTGCCGCTATCGGCCTGTTCGCGCACAGCAAGTGATAACGGCAGCGCGCCCAGTAGCTCGGTGTTGTAGTCTTGGGCGATACGATCGCCACCACCGGCACCAAATATAGCCTCTTCATGACCGCAATTACTGCACACATGAGTGGCCATGTTTTCGACTACGCCCAGCACTGGCACATTCACTTTGCGAAACATTTCGATGCCTTTAACGGCATCGAGCAGAGCAATATCCTGTGGGGTGGTGACAATCACAGCGCCGGTTACCGGCACACTTTGCGACAGGGTTAAGGCGATATCGCCAGTGCCGGGTGGCATATCGATGATTAAGTAGTCGACATCGTCCCAGCAGGTTTGGCCCAGTAGCTGTTTCAGCGCGCCGCTTACCATAGGCCCTCGCCAAACCATCGGGGTTTGCTCGGTAACCAGATACCCCATCGAGATTGTCTGCAAACCGTGAGCTTCTATCGGCACCATTTGCTGCGATTTACCCTCACCGACAATTTGCGGGCGGCGTTGGCCCACACCCAGCATTTGCGGCTGGCTGGGGCCGTAGATGTCGGCATCTAGCACCCCTACCCGAGCGCCCTCGGCCGCCAGTGCCAAGGCTAGGTTAGCGGCGGTGGTGGATTTCCCTACCCCGCCCTTGCCCGAGGCAACTGCAATAATATTTTTAACCCCAGGCACGGCCTGTGCGCTGTTGGCGGCGGGGTGCGCGGTGACAGTCCAACTTAAATCGAGATCTACCGCCTCCACCCCATCCAGCGCCATAAGCGCCTGCTGGACTTGCTCGGCAAGGCGCTCGTCGGTTGCTGCGGGATACCCCAGCGCAAGGCTCACCTGAACCTTGCCCCCCTCGATGGACAGCGACTGAATCGCCCCTAGGCTTTCAAGGCTAGTGCCATTGTATGGATCGGCTAAAGCGCCGAGGACTCGGGCAATTTCGGTTTGATCAATCATGACGTTGGAACCCTCTAGCAAGTGATCTGACAAGCGCGCTAATCAATAACAGTGGCCTATTGGTGGGGGCACAGTTGCAAAATCCAACCACAGACCTCGTAAACCCCTGAATTACCGCGCAAAAAGGGCGCGAAAATGGTATAGTGCCGCTCCATTTTTGCCCCCGCCGTCTATGGATGGCGAGGCTCATGACCACGGACTATTTGCTACGGACTACGCGGCCCACACGCAGCGAGCTTTAGCTACTAACGAGAGTAAACGTCGAGATATGACCACACAGAGCACACGCCGCAAGATCATGGTAACCAGCGCGCTGCCCTACGCCAATGGTGAGCTGCATCTGGGCCATATTATGGAGCAAATCCAAACCGACATCTGGGTCAGGTTTCAAAACCTTCGCGGTCATGAGTGCTACTACTTTTGCGCCGACGATGCCCACGGCACCGCCATCACCCTCAAGGCGGAAGAGCAAGGCATTAGCCCCGAACAGCATATCGACAATATGCACGCCGTCCACAAAGCGGTGGCCGAAGGCTTTGGCGTCAGGCACGACAACTTTTACACCACCCACTCGCCTGAGAATCGCGAGTTGTCGGAAATGATTTATAAGCGTTTGGAAGCCAAAGGGCATATTGCGCGCCGTTCTATTACTCAGGCGTTCGACCCAGAAAAACAACTGTTTTTGGCGGATCGCTATATCAAGGGTAGCTGCCCCAAGTGTAAAACCGAGGACCAGTACGGCGATAACTGCGAGGCTTGCGGCGCAACCTACAGCCCGATGGAGCTGATCAACCCCGTCTCTGTTTTGACTGGTGCCACACCAGTGCCGAAAGAGTCCGAGCACTTTTTCTTTAAGTTGCCAGAGTTTGCCGGCTTCCTGAAACAGTGGACTCGCGCCGGTCACCTGCAAGATGAAGTGGCCAACAAAGTGGCCGAGTGGCTGGACGCCGACTTACAAGAGTGGGACATCTCCCGCGATGCGCCCTACTTCGGTTTTGAAATCCCAGGCCACCCGGGCAAATATTTCTACGTTTGGCTGGACGCCCCTATCGGCTATATCGCCAGCTTGAAAAACTTTGCCGATCAAAACGGTTTTGATTGGCAAGAGTTCTGGCGCCCGGACAGCGAGTGCGAAGTACACCACTTTATCGGCAAGGATATTGTCAACTTTCACGCTCTGTTCTGGCCTGCCATGCTGCATTCAGCTGAGCTGCGCACACCGACTAAAGTTAATGTGCACGGCTTTGTCACCGTCAATGGCAAAAAAATGTCGAAATCGCGCGGCACCTTTATTAACGGGCAAACCTACTTGCAGCATCTGGACCCCGAGTACCTGCGCTATTACTTTGCCGCCAAGCTCACCAGCGCGGTGGATGACCTCGATTTAAATCTGGACGATTTTATCGCCCGGGTAAACTCCGACTTGGTGGGCAAGGTGGTCAATATTGCCAGCCGCACCGCTAAATTTATCGCCAAAGCCGGTGGCAACATGAGCGCCGAGCCGGTGGACGCCGAGCTGTGGCAGCGCTTTATCGACGCCGAAGCGGTGATTGCCGAGCACTACGAGCAGCGCAATTTCAGTAAAGCCATGCGCGATATTATGGCGCTGGCCGATGCCGCCAACGAATATATCGCCGCCGCCGAGCCATGGAAAATGGCTAAAGAAGAAGGCCGCGAGCAAGAAGTGGTCGAGGTCTGCTCCCTGGGCGTCAATATGTTCCGCGCCATTATGATTTTCTTAAAGCCCGTGGCACCGCAACTGGCCGAGCGCGCCGAAGCTTTCTTGGGCGAGACTCTGAGCTGGGCCGAGGGCATCGCCTACCGCGGTGGCGAGATCAATAAATTTAAGCCGCTGCTCCAGCGCATTGAAAAAGACAAGGTAGACGCCATGATTGAGGCGAGCAAAGAAGAGGCGGCCCCCAAGGCCACCGGCCCACTGGCCGACGAGCCACTGTGCGAAGAAATTGAATTTGGCGACTTTGCCAAAGTCGACCTGCGGGTCGCTAAAATTGTTCAAGCCAGCCACGTCGAAGGGGCGGATAAGCTCCTGCAATTAACCCTGGATATCGGCGGCGAAACCCGCAATGTATTCTCGGGCATTAAATCGGCCTATCAACCAGAAGCGCTGGAAGGCCGCCTAACAGTGATGGTCGCCAACCTAAAACCGCGCAAAATGAAATTCGGCTTATCCGAAGGGATGGTCTTAGCCGCCGGCCCAGGCGACAAAGAGATATACCTGCTAGAGCCCGACAGCGGCGCACTACCAGGGCAGAGGGTGATGTAAGAGCGTAAAACGCGGAAGGCAAAATGCAGGAGGATTGATTGCGTTGCGCGTACCGCGTTCTGCTTTTTATAAGCATATACCCAAACAACCTAAATGAGATTCGTTTTTATATTGAACCGCGCCGGGTGCATCCGGGATAATGCGCTCTTAGCGCTATAGTCCCTGCGGACTGACTTCGAGGTGAACAGCATGACCGATTTAGCGGTTATCTTGCTCAGCACAATATTAGTGAACAACTTTGTACTGGTTCAGTTTTTGGGCCTGTGCCCGTTTATGGGCGTCTCCAATAAGCTTGAGACGGCTATTGGTATGGCCAGTGCCACCACTTTTGTGCTGACTTTGGCCTCGATTTGCAGCTATCTCGTGGCCACCTGGGTATTGCAGCCGCTGGGCCTCGAGTATATGCGCACCATCAGTTTTATTCTGGTGATTGCCGTGGTGGTGCAGTTGGCGAAGATGTTTATCGAAAAAACCAGCCCTCTTCTGTACCGGGTACTGGGGGTATTTTTGCCACTGATTACCACCAACTGCGCCGTATTGGGCGTGGCTTTGCAAAACACCCAAAAAGCCCACAGCTTTGTCGAATCCACCATTTTTGGCTTCGGTGCCGCGCTCGGGTTTTCGTTAGTTCTGATTTTATTTTCGGCCATGCGCGAACGCCTGGCTGTAGCCGATGTGCCTACGCCTTTTAAAGGAGCTGCTATCGGCATGATTACCGCCGGCCTGATGTCTCTGGCGTTTATGGGCTTTGGCGGTTTGGTGTAACGAAACAATTATGTTGGAAACCATTGCTCAACACCCTATTGCCGCCGCACTGATCGCTCTGATCGGTTTGGCACTGCTATTCGGCGCACTGCTGGGATTCGCCGCTGTCCGCTTTAAAGTGGAGGGCGACCCGATTGTCGAGCAAATCGACAACCTATTACCGCAAACTCAGTGCGGCCAGTGCGGCTACCCTGGTTGCCGCCCCTACGCGCAGGCCATCGCCAATGGCGACTCAATCAATAAGTGCCCACCCGGCGGCCAAACCACTATCAATGAGTTGGCCGACCTGCTGGATGTAGAAGCCCCGACACTGGACGAAGAGCACGGCGAAGAAGCGGACGTGGCCACCGTCGCGGTGATTCGCGAAGACGAGTGCATTGGCTGCACCAAATGTATTCAGGCTTGCCCAATGGACGCAATCTTAGGCGCGGCCAAGCAAATGCACACGGTTATTGCCGATGAATGTACCGGCTGCGACCTCTGTGTTGAGCCCTGCCCGGTGGACTGCATTGATATGATTCCACTGGCAACCAGTATTAAAGAGTGGCGTTGGGAGCTGCCTGCAGCCAGCCACGAACAAGCCGACAATCTAATTGCTACCGACCAAGGTCGCGGCTCTGAACAAAACTCCGGCGAAGCGGCGTGATGGAATTAATTAAAGTGTGGGACATTCCCGGCGGAGTACACCCGCCGGAAAACAAAACGCAATCCTTGCTCGAGCCCCTCGGCCCGCTGGCCATTGCCCCTCAGTTAATTCTGCCGGTCAGTCAGCACATTGGCGCGCCCGCTAAACCCATTGTCGAGGTTGGCGATCAGGTATTGGGCGGACAAGTGATCGCTGAGGCAGACGGTGTGTTCAGTGCTAATGTTCACGCCCCCACCTCGGGCCGTATTGCCGCCATTGTGGAGCACACCGTGCCCCACCCCTCCGGCATGACCGACCTATGTATCATTTTGGATACCGACGGCAAAGACGACTGGACACCTTTGTCTCCCTGGGAGGATTACGCCGAACGCAATAAGGATGACTTACTCGCACGCATTCGCGAATCGGGTATTGCCGGTTTGGGCGGTGCGGGTTTTCCTGCGGCCGTTAAACTGAATCCGCGTGCTAATCACCCGATTGACACCCTCATTATTAACGGCACTGAGTGTGAGCCCTACATCACCGCCGATGATGTGTTGATGCGCGAGCGTGCCCAAGAGGTCATCGCGGGCACTCAAATCTTGGCCCAGCTGCTCAACCAACCCGAGCGCGTGGTGATAGGTGTTGAAGACAACAAGCCCGAGGCCATTGCCGCTCTGCGCAAAGCCGCCGAAGGCAGTGCAATACAAGTGGTGAGTTTTCCCACCAAGTACCCATCCGGGGGCGAAAAACAGCTGATTCAAATTCTCACCGGGCGCGAGGTGCCCGCGGGGCAAATTCCCGCGGCCATTGGCGTGGTTTGCCAAAACGTTGGTACCACCGCCGCCATTTACCGCGCGGTGCGATTCGGTGAACCACTGGTGAAACGCATCACCACCGTCGTGGGCGAGGCCTTACAAACCCAGCGCAATATCGAGGTGCTGTTTGGCACCCCGGTAAACTTTGTGCTGGAGCAGCACGGCTACCAACACAAGAAAGCCTCGCGCCTAGTGATGGGCGGCCCGATGATGGGCTTTAGCTTGCCGGATTTATCCGTACCCGTGGTAAAAACCACCAACTGTTTATTGGCGCCCAGCAAAAAAGAACTGCCACCGCCCGAGCCTGCCATGGCCTGTATTCGCTGCGGTATGTGCGCCGAGGCTTGCCCGGTAGAATTGCTGCCGCAGCAGTTGTTTTGGTACGCCCAGGCGGAAGACCTGGAAAAGTTGGAGACTCACAACTTATTTGACTGCATTGAATGCGGCGCCTGCTCTTATGTCTGCCCCAGCCATATTCCGCTGGTGCAGTACTACCGCGCTGCCAAAGGCGAGATTCGTCAGCACCGCATCGACAAAGAAAAATCAGACCGCTCGCGCCGGCGCTTTGAATTCCGTCAGGACCGTATCGCCAAAGAGGAGGCGGAAAAAGAAGCCAAGCGTCTAGCCCGCAAAAAGGCCGCCGAAGAGGCCAAGAAAAAACTGGCCGAACAGAAGGCCAATACTCCGGCCGAGCCCAAACCGGCAGCGGTATCGACACAAGATACCGACAAGCAGCGCGCCAAGCTTGAGCGCCTGCTCGCCTCGGCGCATGAGCGCTTGAAAAAAGCCGAGCAACCATTGGCTGAAGAGGCCACCGACGAACAAGCTGAAAAACAAGCCGCGAGTATCAAGCAGGCACAATTAAAAGTCAGCGATGCACAAAAGAAGCTGGACGCCTTTATTGCCTCTCAAGGAGAAAACAACCGTCAGGCGAGCTCAACAGAGGCGAATGATCCGGTTGCGGCTGCGATCGAACGGGCCAAAGCCAAGCAGACCATGAGCCCGGAAGAGAAGCTGCGCAACAGCGTCGAATCCCTGCAAAAACGCCTACAAAAAGCCGAACAAAAAGTGATTGAGGCGAAAGACAACAAGCCCGATATGGTTGAAGCTTTGCAGCAAGGGGTCGACAAACTTAAAGATAAGTTGAGTGCAGCGCAGAATGAGTTGGCTGAGTTAACGCCAGCTGCAGCAGCGCCAGCAACACCTGCCAACGCCACACCGGATGTTGCGCAGGCAGCCATCGAGCGGGCTAAAGCCAAACTTGCCATGTCGCCAGAAGAAAAACTGCGCTCATCGCTCGAGTCACTATACAAGCGTCTGGAAAAAGCCGAACAAAAAGCCGCCGGTGCCAAGCAAGAAGACTCCGACAAGGCCGAAGCCTTGCAGCAGGGTGTCGAGCGTTTAAAGGAAAAAATCGCCAGCACCCAAAAAGAGTTGGCCGAGGCAACGCTGTCAACGGTGGCAGAGGAAACACCGCAAGATCCGGCCACCTCAGATGCTGCCAGCCTGGCCATCGAAAAAGCCAAAGCTAAAGCTGCCGCTATGGCCACCATGAGCGCTTCGGATAAGCTGCGCAATCAAGTCGACTCACTGCAAGCGCGGCTGGAAAAAGCTCAGGCGCGGCTGGAAAAAGCCGAGCAAGAAAACGATGACAATATCGACGCCTTTAGAACTGGCGTCAGCAAGTTAGAAGAAAAGCTCGCAACGGCCCGCGATCAACTGGCCGAGCTGACTTAATTCAACGACGGACACTGCAATGGCTCTTTTGCGCATATCTTCACCTCATACACACCGCGCGCTCGGCACTGGCGCGGTTATGCGCACCGTCGTGCTTGCAACTCTGCCCGGCCTCGCCGTACTGACTTACTTTTTTGGCGTGGGTAGCCTGCACAATGTTCTGCTCGCCAGTATTACCGCCATGGGCTTTGAAGCGGCGGTAATGAAACTGCGCGGTCGCCCCGTTTGGTTTTACCTGCGCGACTGCAGTGCTCTGGTCACCGGCGTTCTATTAGGCCTTGCCTTACCGCCCTACTGCCCCTGGTGGCTGGTAGTGCTCGGCAGTGGCGTGGCCATTGTGCTCGCCAAACAGCTGTACGGTGGTATGGGCTTCAACCCATTTAACCCCGCCATGGTGGCTTATGTTGTCCTGCTGATTTCCTTTCCCCTACACATGAGCCAGTGGGCGGCACCACTAGACATTGGCGGTCAAACGCCCGGTGTGGTGCAAGCGCTGCAACAGATTTGGTTGGGCACGAGCATTGATGGTTATACCGCCGCCACACCTTTGGATACGGTTAAACAAAATAGCGGCTTAATGCTGAACGACCTGTATTTACAAGACCCTGTTTTAAGCGCGGGGCAATTTGTCGGTGCCGGCTGGGAATGGGCCAACCTCGCCTTTTTAGTCGGTGGCGCTTACCTGCTTTATCGGCGCATTTTCACCTGGCACGCCCCCGTGGCGATGTTGGCCAGCTTATCGATAATGGCCTTTTTATTTTACGACGGCGGCAGCTCCACCAGCGGCGGTTCCGTGCTGTTCCATTTATTTTCCGGCGCCACTATGCTCGGAGCTTTCTTTATTGTCACCGACCCGGTCAGCTCGGCGGTCAGCACACGTGGACGATTAATCTACGGGGCTGCGATTGGTGTGTTGATCTACGTGATCCGTATTTGGGGTAACTACCCAGACGGCATTGCCTTTGCAGTACTGCTAATGAATTTTGCCGCGCCTTTTATTGACTATTACACGTTGCCACGCACTTACGGGCATAAAAAAAGTGAGCGGGCTACTCGCAAGGTGGATCAATAATGCTAGGCGCATCTATCAGTAAAAATTCTCTGTTGCTGGGCTTATTTGCACTGGTCACCGCAGGCATCTTGGCGTTAACCAACGTGAATACCCGCGATCGTATCGCTGAGGCTGAGCGGCAGGCCGCCGAGAAAGCACTGTACGAACTGGTACTGGCCGAGCGGGTCGACAACGATTTATTGAGCGACACCCTCCCTACGCCCCCTTCTATGCTGGCGGCGCTGGGGTTGGATACGCCCGAGGCTATTCACCGCGCCCGCAAAGACGGCCAGGTTATTGCGGTGATTGTGCCCGCCGTCGCCCCCGATGGTTACAGCGGTGATATACGAATAATCGTCGGGGTAAATCGCGACGGCTCGGTCGCAGGCGTGCGCGCACTGTCTCACAAAGAAACCCCCGGCCTCGGCGATAAGGTCGATACCGCCAAAAGTGATTGGGTTTACGGCTTTAACGGCAAAAGCCTCAACGATCCTAGCGTGCAGCAATGGGCGGTGAAAAAAGACGGCGGTGTGTTCGACCAATTTACCGGTGCCACCATTACCCCGCGCGCCGTCACCGCACAGGTGAAACGCGTTTTACAACAAGTGGACGCCCAGCGCGCGCTTTTGTTTGAACTTCCAGCCGAAGCAGGAGAGAAACATGGCGGACAATAACCAGTGGCAAGAAATCAGCGAAAAAGGTTTATGGAGTAATAACCCAGCACTGGTACAACTGCTGGGGCTCTGTCCACTGTTGGCAGTATCCGGCTCGGTGGTCAACGCCCTCGGACTGGGATTAGCGACCATGTTGGTTCTGGTTAGTTCTAATATTGCTGTGTCACTGATTCGTAAAACCGTGAGCGACGCGGTTCGATTGCCCGCATTTGTGATGATTATTGCCTCATTAACCACCTGTATCGAACTGGTCATGCAGGCATTCACCTACGAGCTTTACACGATACTCGGTATTTTTATTCCGCTGATCGTCACCAACTGCGCTATTTTAGGTCGGGCCGATGCCTTTGCCAGTAAAAATCCGGTGCTGCCCGCCGCCTGGGACGGCTTAATGATGGGCCTGGGCTTTATGCTAGTACTTGTCACACTCGGTGCAATTCGGGAGATCTTGGGCTCGGGCACGTTGTTTGCCAACATGCAATTATTGTTTGGCGAGAGTGCTCGCAGTTGGCAACTAACCCTATTTACCGACTACCCGGGCTTTTTGGTCGCTATCTTGCCGCCAGGTGCATTTATTATTACCGGATTTTTAATCGCTCTCAAAAATGGCGTAGATAGCCATTTACAAGCCCGTGCCGCAGCGAAGAAAGAAAAGCCGGTAAAAGGCAGCAAGCGCGTTCGCACCACGGGCAAAATCGCTTAACTCACAATTCTATTCTAGACTCACTCTGAGGTATAAGTGCTTGCGCTTGCCTCAGATAGCGTCAATAATCATCTATTGAGAGTGTGTCTACACACACGATTCACGCTGCCACCACCCGGTGGCCATATTACTTCTATAGAGGGATGCAAAATGTTCAACTTCGGCCAAGATGATATGAATGAGTTTGTTCAAACTCATGTCATTCCTTGGGGGATCAGCTTAGTCACCGCACTGCTGATCTTCATCATCGGTAAAATTGTAGTAAAAATTCTGGTAGGTGTTATTGGCAAGCTCCTGCGCCGCACTAACCTCGACAATATCTTGGTTGAGTTTATCCAGGCAATTGCCAACGCACTGCTGCTGATCGTCGTCATCATTGCGGCTCTTGATCAGCTAGGTGTAGATACCACCTCTCTGATTGCTCTTATTGGTGCTGCCGGTTTGGCGATTGGTTTGGCTTTGCAGGGCTCACTGCAAAACTTTGCTGCGGGCTTCTTGCTATTGGTATTTCGCCCCTTTACGGCAGGCGATTACATTGAGGCAGGTGGTACAGCAGGTGTGGTTAAAACCATTGGCATCTTCACCACTACGCTAAACAGCCCTGACAATAAAGAGATTGTGGTACCTAATGGAGCTATCTACTCGGGCAACATTACCAATTACTCTGCCTTGCCTACGCGCCGCGTAGACTTAGTATTTGGTATTGGTTACGGCGACGACATCAAAAAAGCCAAAGAGATCATGGACAGTGTTGTCAAAGCCGACGAGCGTGTACTGGCCGATCCTGCGCCACAAATTGCAGTCAGTGAATTGGCTGACTCCAGTGTTAACTTCGTGGTTCGCCCGTGGGTCAACAGCGCCGATTACTGGGGCGTGAAGTTTGATTTAACTGAGAACATCAAACTTGCCTTTGACGAAAATGGCATCAGCATCCCTTTCCCTCAAATGGATGTACACCTGCAAAAAGAAGAAGACGCCGCTTAATTCTTCACTTTCTCGGCGGCCTCACGGCCGCCGTCTCCCGTAAAATAACGTAAATCACCGTGCGACTGCCCCCCTAGCCCGCAATAATTGCCCTATGAGCCGATTACTGATAATTGATGACGACCAAGACCTGTGCGCCATGCTCAGTGAATATTTAAATGCCCATGAGCACGAGGTTAGCTGTCGCCATACCGGCACCAGTGGGCTTGAGGCCGCCCTAAACTTGCAGCCCGATATGGTATTGCTAGATGTTATGCTGCCGGAATTAAACGGTTTTGATGTTCTGCGGCAATTGCGCTCCAAGTCGCGAGTACCGGTATTAATGCTTACCGCTCGCGGGGATGAAATCGACCGGGTTCTCGGCCTTGAGCTCGGCGCTGATGACTATTTGGCAAAACCTTTTTCTCATCGAGAATTAGTCGCCCGAATTCAGGCTATTCTTAGGCGTATTAGTCCCGCACAAGAACCGACCGGGGCGTTAGTTTTGCACGCAGGCAGTATGCAGGCGGAATTTTACAACACCGCCGTCGACCTCACTGCAGCCGAGTTTCGTGTACTGAATGTACTTTACGGTAACGCTGGTGAAGTGGTGGACAAAAACGCTATTTGTGAGCAGGCATTCGGGCGCAAGCTACATCCATACGATCGACATATTGATATTCATGTCTCCCATATTCGAAAAAAACTGGCCGATATTAATCCTATCGAAAGCATCAAAACCATTCGCGGTAGTGGTTATCAATTATTGGTCCACCACGCATCATGAAACTCGGCATCGCCGGTTTTACCGGCCGTTTATTTTTATGGTTTTGGCTGTCGTTTACTTTGTTAATCGTCGCTAATTTTTATCTTACTCGCTATCTAGATCACAACACCGAGCCTAGCCCTCCCTCCGCCCAGGACCTCAAAAAACTCGAACACATCAGTGAACGTTTTGCCAAGAGCGACATTCGCCCTATAGACCGCCTATTGCGCAGCCATCTCAGTCGCAATCTGATTATTATCGACCCGCAAACAGGCGCTCCACTGCGCACCCAACGCGGCCACTGGCGACTTGCCCCTCTATTTGAGTCCAATCAGGTTCAAGTTATGGAATTGCGCCCGGGTCACAAAATCATTGGCCCCTTTACAATCTCGACTCTGGAGCGGGACTACCGGGCTTTTTGGGCTATGCCGCCCGAGCACATACCCGCCTGGAGAGCGCAGCTGCAAAGCAACTCGCAATGGCGTCTGGCCATTTCCGCTGTACTGGTACTGATACTGTCGCTAGTACTGGCGCGCTGGTTGAGCCGCCCGGTAAAAACACTGGCTCAGGCCGTCAGACAATTTGGCAACGGCAAACTCGACACTCGGGTAAGCGAAGGCAGGGGGGAGTTTGGCCAGCTGGCGCGTGAGTTTAATAACATGGCGACCAAGTTGCAGGCGTCGATGGACAGTCAGCAGAGACTGGTTGCCGATGTTTCCCATGAGTTGCGCTCGCCCTTAACTCGGTTAAAGCTGGCTGCCGGTATATTGTCTGAACAAGTACAGAGCACTTATGTGCAACGCATTGAAAAAGAGTGCGATACACTCGACCATTTAATTGAACAGGTGTTAACCCTTGCCCGGCTGGAAGGCTCGATCTACCAGGAGCAGTCTGCGGCCGTTAACCTAACGAATATAGTATCCACCAGCGTTGAAGACTGGCGCTTCCAAATGCCGGATACCACTATTGTATACGAGCCCCGAAAAGCACTATTCGCCCAGTGTAAGCCACATCTAATGCAACGCATTTTGGATAATTTATTGGGCAATGCCAGCCGCTACTCAGAAAAAGTTTGGGTAGAGCTGGATAGTAACACCGAGCACTGGACTCTCGTCATTGCCGATAACGGCCCCGGAGTTGATGAGGCCCAAATAGAACACCTATTCGAGCCTTTTTACCGAGCCGACTCGGCCCGAGCTCACGATGGAAACTTTGGTCTGGGTCTGGCCATCACTCAAGCGGCAGCAGCTGCTCAAGGCATTGATATATGCGCCAGCAAGTCTCCTGAGGGCGGGCTTAACGTAGTATTAACCGGTGCCATAAAAAAAGCCCCCGCAGAATAATTCAGCGAGGGCTTTTTTATAAGTGTGTTTAACGCGCGTTTTCAGTGACTGCGATCACCTCGCTCACGCTTGTCACGCCCACCTTTACCACGATCTTTCATCTTCTCCTGCATTGCTTTTACTTCTTCACGCTGCTCTTCGGACAGTACCTTACCGAGGTCAAAGCGCAGCTGCATCATGGCCAGCTCGCGTTCATCTTTTGCATCAATCAGAGTTTGAGCGACTACCGGATCAAAAGTTTCCGCTTGCATTAGCGCTTGCATTTGTTCGCGATGTTGCTCACGGGCAGAATCGTCGCGTGGATAGGCGGACTTAAAATTCTCCGTCAATAACTGGATCTGACTCACCTGCTCATCACTGAGTTCTAATTTTTCGATTACGCGCTCGCGCAGCAATAACTCACCTTCGCCACCGCGTGGACCGGGCTGGGCAGAGGCCAATGAACTTATGGTCAAGGCACCGGCAATCATTAATGTAGGCAGTAATTTAGTCATCATTTTTTCTCCTAAGAAATTATTAACCACACAGACAGAATACTCCGTCGAGTGAAAACCACTGTCGCGCTACGTAAACTTATGAAAACCTAGCATTCTCATGATACTGCCTTTAGTCAGAGGTTTATCTGGTGTTGTCGCCAATATGGGCAAAACTGCCAAATTCTGCCTCACTCGCCCAGTTATGGTATTTTAACGACCTGAAACACGGAAAAGTCATTGTTGGCATTTTAAAAATCACTTCAAATGGGAAGCCACTCTATGTCATCCATACCCCGCCTTACACTATTGACCAGTACCCTATTGGCCATGACAGCCTGCTCAACCCTCAGTAAAGACGAGTGTCTAAACGCAGACTGGCACTTGATTGGACTGGAAGATGGCTCCCGTGGCTACGAGGTCAGCCGTATTGGATCGCACCGAGAGGCTTGCGCCAAAGTGGGTGTTGTGCCTAATTTAACCCATTACCGGGCCGGTCTAAATGAAGGCTATCAATCCTACTGCGCTGCGGCCAATGGCTACGCCGTCGGGCTGGCCGGAGGACAATACAAAAATGTCTGCCAAAACAAAGATGCTCAAGACTTTGTCAGTGCCTATCAGCACGGTCGCGATCTCTACCGTCTGCAACAATCCCTGCAGAACTTGAATCAATTGATTGCCGACTACAACAACACCATCGATAGTCTACTGAATGATAATGCTGTGCTTGAGGAGCAACTGGTGCATCGCGCACGCACACCGACCGAGCGTCAACAGTTGTTAAACTCCATCAAGAATAATGAACAAGAAGCCGCCGAACTGGCGCAAAGTATTATTTATTCGGAGCGCGAACGCGCGGTTTTAGCGCAAGACTTGGCTGATCTGGAAGCCTACCACCGCCAACTGGGTTATCAATAGATAGCCCGTATGAGAAAGGCTGTGGTCACACTGGTAAACCAGTTTTATCACGTCACCATTAAAAGTGGCGTTTAGCTTTTATCAATATCTGATAATCGTCGATGCCGTCTCTTTCTGTGATTGGGGTGGCGATATCGAGATGAACAACATTGCCCACCCGTACTTTACTGGAGCTCAATCTAAGCCCTAGACCAAAATTAGCCAGCATATGGTTATTGTTATTATCCGGTCCTTCCCAAGCCTTTCCCGCCTCCAAAAATGCCACCGCGCCCACCCGTATTAAATTAAACCAGTGCCAGTCGGAGTAATAGCGACGCTCCAGGGTTGCCAGCATTCGCTTTTTACCGCGCTGAAAAGAGGTGGGGTAACCACGCATGCCCTCTATGCCGCCCAAGGTCAGCTCTTCATGCTGCGCCAAGTCTTGCCCAACATCGTAAGATATACTGGTGTACCAGCGGTTTTTGGAGCTCTGCATATAATTATAGGAGACTTCACTGGACCAGACCGAACTGTCGTAATCTTCGCTGTTCATATGGTCACGCCCATTCACCCCTAGATACACTCGCAATAGGTGAGCATCGTCGACACTAAAGATATGCTGATAATTACCTAAATAACGCACCACATCGCCGTGGCGACCGGGTTCAGCCTCGCCATAGCCCATACGGAAACCAAATGTGATACCGAGAGGGACATCTTCGGTGCGCTGTATTTGATTTAAATTACGATAAACCGCGTAGCGATCTTCTAAGTACTGATATTCCAGCCAGGGATAACTCGCTTTCCGGTCTTCGGGGATACCCAAATCGGTGGTGTCTTTATTAGGGAAAAAATGATCTTCTTCGATGCTATAACCGACCAGCAGTCGCTGTGTTGAGCGTTTCGTCGTGAAAATCGAGTGGCCATAAAACACCTGTTGCAGGCCACGCTCGTGCTGATAACTGTTTACCTCATCGCCTTTAGAGCGAATAATCTCGGCCTCGGTGACGTCACTGTAGAGAATGCCAGCAGACCAAGGCGTATGGCGCGAAAAAAATGGACGCTCCAACTGCACAATAGCGTTTTTGCCATCGGAGTTATCGGAATAAGATAATTGTGTTGACCAACGCGAGCTCAATATATGATCGGTCTGCAATGAATAGCGAACACCGGTGCGATCGGCTTCTTGATCGTAGCCAATCGAAAAGCTGGTACCGCTGCCCATGATATTGTCATCACTGATGCCGATACCAGTGGTCGCGTCGCCCCCGCTGTGACTAAAAGAGGCGTCTATCTCTAACGACCAACTATCGCGGGTCACCACCACCAAATCCACCGTTCCCTGACACACCCGCTCTGGCAGGATAAACGCACCAGTTAAATATTCACGGCGACGCAATAAACGCTCGCTTTCCTGAATCACATCGGGGTCTAGGGTGTCGCCTTCGGCGAACAATATCTGGCTGGAGACAACATACTCTTTGGTATTAATATGCAGGTTGTTCAGAAATCGATAAATACTCTTATTTTCATCCGGGTCGTTTTCATCGAACACCCCTACCCGCTTATAGCGAATACTGCGGATGATCCGACCCTTTAACGCTTCGATATCGGTGGTATCGAGGCGGCTGCCGCCTTTAAAGCGATCCATGGCTCGACTGGCGAAATCGACGTTATAACAGCTCTCCTCCTGTGCGCCAGCCTGGGCCATGGGTAGACAAAGCAATATGCCAAAGATGAGGCGCACCAGCGGCGCAAGTGTCAATGTACAGCGCATAAATTCCATGCATAGCAGCCAGCGAACGGCCTAGCATTACTCCCAACCAATTACTTCCCAATTACTCACCGGGGCCCAGAAATTCAAGATTAACACGGTGAAACATCCGCGCCATATAAAAATGTAAAATCTCTGTCTTCGGCAGGAACTTTATAGGCTTAGTGATGGTGGTGATGTGAGTGAGGCTCGTGCGAGCTGGCAGACGAGGCCTGCTCACTGGATGAGGTGTGCTCAGGGCCCGATTCTTCAGTACTATGCTGGTGTTGGTGGTGCGCATGATCGCCACCCAGAGTGCCGTAAACCGTCCAGGCTGCAAAAAGCAATAATAGCAAGGCTGCGCCTCCGCGCACCCAGCGCGAGCGAATAGCGCGCAGTACAGGCTCAGCTAGGGTAGCCGCCAAAGCTACGGCCGGCAAAGTGCCCAAACCAAAGCCCAACATAAACAGAGCGCCCGAGCCCGGTCCCGGCTGGGTCAAGGCATAACTGAGCGCGGTGTATACCAAACCACAGGGCAACCAACCCCACAAGCCACCTAATGCCAGCGCCGCCGGCACACTGCGCACAGGCATAAAACGTTTACCGAAAGGTTGCACCCAACGCCAAAGCCACTGACCTGCTCGCTCCAAACGGGTTAACCCGCGCCAAAGATCGGTTATATACAACGCCATTGCCACCAGTAAAACGGCCGCCAATAATCGCAGGGCTGGGCCAGCCCCCATAGCAATTAGCCCCTCAGCAAACAACCCCGCCAGAGCACCCATAAGGCAATAACTTGCGATACGCCCCAGATTGTAGGCGAGAATAATTCGCAAGCGTTTAGTGGCTGAGGCCTTTTCGATGGCCATGGTAAGCGCGCCCATAATGCCACCACACATGGCCAGACAGTGACTGCTGCTAAAAAAGCCCAGGCTGAGGGCAACCAAAAAACTGGCAAAGTCCGTAGGCATGAAGATCACTTAGGTGTCTTGTTGTTGTCAGTGGCTGACTTTTTAACGGCGGGCTTACGATCATCATCGAACAGGATTCGGTGAGCTTCGGTATCAAGATTGTCGTACTGACCCGATTGAATCGCCCAGAGCAACACGCGAATCGCGATGGCGACAAAAACTAAAGCAATAGGGATAAGAAAAAACAGACTATTCACACTAACACCTGTGTTTCAGACGGTTACCTGTGATTCAAACAATGCAGCGCTATTAGGACCAGCGCGCTAATCGCATAGCGTTGAGCACAACAATCAAAGAGCTTGCCGTCATACCAATGGCGGCCGCCCAAGGGGTGACTAGACCACAAGCGGCTAAGGGCAACGCTATGGCATTGTACAACAATGACAACGTCAGATTTTGCCGAATCACTTTTCGAGTTTGAGCCGCTTTTTCAAAGGTATCACTGATCGGATCAAGACTATCAGCCAACAGCAACACATCGGCGTGGGTGGCCGCTAGCTCTGAGGCTTGCGCCATAGCAAAGGACACGTCCGCCTTTGCCAATACTGGCACATCATTTATGCCGTCACCAATCATGGCCACTGTATCACCTCGGTCTTGGCAAGTGGCTAAATGCGACAATTTGTCCTCCGGCGTGGCGCTGCTGCGGTAGGTGTTTATGTTCAGCTGTGTCGCTACCCGTTCAACGTTGGCCGGGGCATCGCCACTGAGCAATTCGGTCTGTAAATCGAGGCTCGAAAGGCGATGCAACAGTGTTGACGCTTCATCACGAATTGGATCATTTAGCGTTACCTTGGCCAGCTGCCCCACCTCGTCACTTAATGACAACTGCAGCCCCTGTGTGGAGGTTGGCTGCGCACCGCTTACGGCGGCAAAATCAAAACGGCCAAATCGGTAGTGCTTGCCGTCTATTACCCCTTCCACACCTGCGCCCAAATGCTGCTGAATATCAGTGGCTTTCAGCTGGTGACGCCACGTATTAAAAGCATTGGCAATCGGGTGACGACTCCCCTCTTCCAGTGCGGCTATTACCGCTAACAAATACTCTTTATTTTCGCCCTGTCGTACCACTTCAAGCTGATCCAAGGACATTCGCCCGGTGGTCAGAGTGCCGGTTTTATCGAGCAACACCCGGTCGATATGGGGCAGGGTTTCCAACACATGACCGCGAGTAATCAAAACGCCCCGCTTGCGCAAGGCCTCGGTGGCGGTGGTTAACGCAGTGGGCATGGCTAAAGCTAAGGCGCAGGGGCAAGTAACAACCAATACCGATAGCGCCACCCAGAGCGCTCGGCTGCTATCGAGCCAAGACCAAACCGCAAACACCGCCAGACAAACCAACAACACCCCAGCGACAAAATAGCGCGCCACCCGGTCGGCCAAAGCCAGTTGCTGAGGTTTATCCGCCTCGGCCTGTTGGATCAGGCGCTCCACCGCAGACAATCGAGTGCCACTGCCCACTGATTCCACTGTTATTTCAATAGGTGAGTCTATATTTTCGCTACCAGCGATTACTGTCGACCCAGCCGCCTTAGCCACTGGGGTCGATTCGCCGGTGATAAACGCCTCATTGACGCTGGTGCTGCCACTGAGTACGACCCCATCGGCGCAAATATTTTGTCCGGCATCTATACGAACCCTGTCACCACAACTAATCTGACGCACCGCAACTTGTACCCACGCCCCCTCTTGCCAGCGAGTAGCCACAGCGGGGATCAACTGCGCCACATTGCTGCGTCCGATACGACTGCGTGCCCGCGAGCGCATTTCTAAATAGCGCCCCACCAATAATAAAAAAACAAACATGGCGATGGATTCAAAATAGACATCGCCCTGTTTGGTTACGGTGGCCCAAAGGCTGGCTCCAAACCCAAGGATTATCGCTAATGATACCGGAACATCCATCACCAATTGCCCCGCGCGCAAGCTGCGCCAAGCTGCGCGAAAAAAAGGCTGTGCACTGAATAAAACCACGGGAGTAGATAACAACAAGCTTAACCAGCGCAATACGATTTGCCACTGATCAGCTGCACCGGTATACAGCCCCACTGCGACCATGCCGGCCTGCATCATGCCAAAGCCGGCCACGCCTAAACGCATTAAGGCGAGGCGGTTTTCACGCTGTTCCAGTTTCACTTGCGCTTCATCGGTAGCCGGGTGCGGCTGATAACCGATTAAAGCCAGCTGCTGCATAATATCGCTCAGTTCTACCACATCTGGCTCAAAAACTATTTGCGCCCTAAAACTGGTGACATTAATCCGCACCGACTCCACGCCATCAATGGCCAGTAAATGTTTTTCAATCAGCCAGGTGCACGCAGCGCAGGTAATACCCTGTAACAGTAAATTGGCTTGGTTTTGCTGACGAGAAAGTGGCAACACAAACTCAGATTGAACATCGGGGTCGTTATAAATTTGGTAGTCTGAACTGGTCGATTGATCCGTAGGCTTTTGGCTGCTGGCCTGGCGATATTGGTAAAATCGACTGAGGCCGCCATCGGCAATAGCCGTAGCCACCGCCTGGCAGCCTGGGCAGCACATTAATCGCTCTACCCCATCTATCTCCACGGGGTAATGCTCAAGGCGAGGCAACGGTAAACCGCAGTGGTAACAATCGTTTGGGGTTACTGTACTGGCTTCAGGCATAACGCCGCTTACTCATTCCGCGCTTATTCGAGTGCACAAAATTACGGCTGTGCGGCTGAAGATGACGCCGTAACCGAAGGGCTAAATGTCCAGCGCTGATCGCGCGTAAAATTCATCTCACCTTTAAGGCGCCATGGCGCTTCGTTGCGATTTTGTTCACCAACCGGCACCAATGTTAAGTACCAGTGCTGATCACTATTGGGAACGCTGGCGGTATACTGGTTGGCACCTGTTTTGGTGGCTGTTACGGATAAGTCTTGAGTTTCATCCACCGGATGATCAAGCCACAAGACCAGTGCTTCTGGGTGTGGAATCATCGGTGAATGCAACACCAGCTGTAGCTGTTCATTGTTACTTTGCCAAACAATATCAACACTTAATTGCCAGTTGGCCGCGCGCTTATCTTGGGCGAGAGACTGATTAATCATTCGCCCTTCTTTGTAATAATTATCGATAACCGTATCATCAGCCATTTTTACAGCGACAGTGACAAAAGAAAGCGTCACTATCACCACCACGATTAATGGCGTAAGTACAAACCAAGCCCAAGGTTCTTTATACCAGGGTTGTCCTTCTTTCACATCGTTTGACATCAATACTCTCTTAAAGGTGGCCCAATAAAGCTGGTGGTGTGCTGGGTAGTTAAGTTTTGATCATCTAGAGAGGTGACCGTTAGCGTTATTTGCGTTTCTACATCTTGTAGTGCTTTGCGCTCAACGGCCACTCGCATAGGAAAGGTGAAGACCTCGCCAGATTCGACTTCTAACGCCTTGTAACCCTGTACCCGGAAAGGGTAATCCCCGCTCACTTCGACAGCATAACGATGCGCCTGACCATCCATGTTATTAATTTTTAAGGTATAAACGTTTTGTACGTCCTTACCACTGATGCGGTACATTCTTACCCCGCGGTCACGCAGTAATTCCATTCCCAGTGGCGTGCGGGTAGAAATGTTGTACACAAATACGCTGACCATCACCAACAGCACCAAAAGATAACCAATAAAACGTGGCCGTAATACATGGGTTTTACCGTTTTCCACGGCATCTTCTGTGGTAAAGCTGATCAAGCCGCGAGGATAATCCATTTTATCCATCACGGTGTTACAGGCATCGACACATAACCCGCAATCAATACATTCAGACTGCATACCTTCTCGGATATCGATATCCACTGGGCAAACCTGTACGCACCACGAGCAATCAATGCAGTCCCCCAACCCTTGGGCTTTATAATCATCCCCAGGCTTGCGAGGGCCTCGTTTCTCACCGCGCACATAATTGTAAAATACCGTGAGCGTATCCGTATCGTACATAACTGCCTGAAATCGAGCGTAAGGGCACATATATTTGCACACCTGTTCACGCAAAAAACCGGCATTAATAAACGTTGCTGCGGTAAAGAAAAACACCCAAAAAGCGGCCGCTGGGTGTGCATCCAAGGTGACCAACCCAACAATTAACTCGCGAATAGGAACGAAATACCCAATAAAAGTAAGGGCCGTTATCAATGCGATGAGAAACCAAAGGCCAAAGGTCGCTCCCTTTTTCAACACCTTTTCAAGCGACCAAGGCGCAGCATCCAATTTTATCCGTTTGTTGCGATCCCCTTGGCAAAAGTACTCGACAAAAATGAACATTTGCGTCCAGACTGTTTGCGGGCAAGTAAATCCGCACCAAACCCGCCCCACCAAGACCGTTACCGTGAACAATAAAAATGCACTGATAATCAGCAACCAGGCCAAATACATGCCATCGTGCGGCCAAAAAGTTGTCCACAAGACATGGAATTTTCGTTCGGGCAAATCAAAGAGAATGGCCGGTCGGCTATCGATCATTAACCACGGCAGAAGGATAAAACCGGCAATCAACGGTAGGCCTGTATAACGGCGGAGCTTTTGGTAAAAACCAGTTATACGACGAGTGTAGATTTTGTCTTCCGCTTCGTACAAATTAACGTAACGAATACCACTGTCATCGGAAGACTCATCACTGGGGGTATTGCGGGGGGTATCTTGATTCACACAGACTCCTCGAACGATCGGGGTCAAATCTCCGGAAAATTCTGCGACTGTGTCGCAAAATTTTCCGGACTAATGGCATAATCAATCGGCCACTACGCTTTTAGTCTTGATCCTCATAGGGCAGCGACAAGCTGTATACATAAGCCGCCAATAGATGGATGCGACTTTCTTTTAACAACTCTTGTTGTGCGGGCATAACGCCGTTACGACCTTCGCGTAAAGTCTGGCGAATACCGCTGGGCTCACCACTGTACAGCCAAATATCATCGGTCAGATTAGGTGCACCTAACATTGGATTGCCGGTAGCATCTGCTCCGTGGCAAGCAACGCAATTGCGCTTAAAGTGCTCAGCACCAACGAGAGCCATTTGTTCATCGTGCTCACGCCCAGATAAACTCAGAACATACTCAGTAGTTTGTGCAATACCTTCATCACCCAAGATCGCAGCCCAGGGTGGCATTGCGGCTTTACGCCCCTGTACGATGGTTTCTTTAATTTTCTCTGGGCTACCGCCCCAAATCCAATCGTTATCAGTCAAGTTGGGGAAGCCATGATTACCACCGCCATCGGCGCCATGACACACGGCGCAGTTATTGGCAAAAAGACGCAAACCCATTTTCATAGCGTCTTGATCTTGCGCTAGCGTTTCAATCGGCATGGCATTGTATTTACCAAATTGCTCGGCGTAGCGTGCATCAGCTTTTTGCTGATGTCTTTTCAGCTCTAACTCTTGGGTCCAGCCACCGGGGTAGAAGCCTTTAAAGCTACCTAAACCCGGATAAATCATTAGGTAGACACCGGCAAAGATAAAAGTGGCGATAAACATTTTAAACCACCAGCGCGGCAACGGATTGTCGTATTCTTCAATGCCGTCATACACATGACCGGTGGTTCGATTCTCCGGCGTTTCATCATCTCGCACAGCTACCTTGCGATTGGCCAACAAAACCCATAACACCAACACTAAATTGGTCAGGGTTAGGCCGATAATCCAAAGGCTCCAAAAAGTACTCATAATCAATCCCGCCTAGCTACATCATCGGTCGATGAATCGGTTTCATCTACTTCATTGTCATCGTTGTTAGTGACGTCATCGCCTTCATCAGCAAAGGGTAAGTTCGCAGCATCATCGAAACGCTTACGCCGTTTTGGGGCAAACGCCCACCAGCAAACACCGGCGAAAGCGATGGCCATCAGTACCGTGCTAATGGCCCCCAACATCCCTTTATCCATGCTAACGCTTCTCCTGCAAAAGCGTACCAAGCTGCTGCAGATAAGCGACTACCGCATCCATTTCCGTCACACCTTTAACCTGCTCTCCTGCCCCTTCGATATCTTCATCGGTATAGGGAACACCAACTTTGCGCAAACCGCGCATTTTGGCCTCGGTGAGTTTGCCATCCAAGGTCTGATCATAGAGCCATGGAAAGGAAGGCATATTGGATTCGGGCACAACAATCCGTGGATTAAACAAATGAACTTTGTGCCAGTCATCGGAGTAGCGTCCGCCTACACGTGCCAAATCTGGCCCGGTGCGCTTTGAACCCCATAAAAATGGATGTTCATACACACTTTCACCGGCTACCGAATAGTGGCCGTAGCGCTCGACTTCCGCTCGCAGTGGACGCACCATTTGCGTATGACAGACATGGCAGCCTTCGCGTATGTAGATGTCGCGCCCTTCCAGTTCCAGTGGACCTAAGGGCTTTAATCCGGCGATCGGTTCGGTGGTTTCTTTTAAGAAAAATTGCGGGACAATTTCTACCAGGCCGCCAAAACTAATGGCGACAATCACCAACACGGTCATTAAACCGATGTTTTTTTCGACGATATCGTGACCTTTCATGCGTCTTCTCCCTTATACCGTCTGTGGTTTAGCGTCGGCTTTGGCATCCACCGAGTCGGGTGTTTGCGCTGTGCGATAGGCGTTATAAGCCATCAGCACCATACCGGACAAGAAGAATACACCACCCAAAAAGCGTACAAAATAACCTGGATAGCTGGCTTGAACTGCTTCGACAAAGCTGTAGGTCAAGGTGCCATCATCGTTAAAGGCACGCCACATCAAGCCTTGCATAATGCCATTGACCCACATGGAGGCGATGTACAATACAGTACCAATGGTCGCCAACCAAAAGTGGATATTGATCCACTTAACGCTGTACATTTCTTTGCGACCAAACAAGATTGGCAGCAAGTGATAGATAGCGCCAATGGAAATCATCGCTACCCAGCCTAAAGCGCCGGCATGCACATGGCCGATGGTCCAATCGGTGTTGTGACTCAAAGCGTTAACAGTTTTGATCGACATCATCGGGCCTTCAAAGGTCGACATCCCGTAGAACGACAGTGAGACCACTAAAAAACGCAGAGTCGGGTCGGTGCGCAGCTTATGCCAGGCGCCAGACAGTGTCATAATACCGTTGATCATACCGCCCCAAGACGGTGCCAACAGAATCAAAGACATCACCATGCCTAAACTCTGAGCCCAATCTGGCAGCGCTGAGTAGTGCAAATGGTGCGCGCCGGCCCAGATATAAATAGAGATAAGCGCCCAGAAGTGGACAATAGATAACTGATAAGAGTAAACCGGACGGTCGGCCTGCTTGGGTACAAAGTAGTACATCATGCCAAGGAAACCTGCGGTCAGAAAGAAACCCACGGCATTGTGCCCATACCACCACTGCACCATAGCATCGGCGGCGCCGGCGTAGGCCGAATATGACTTCATCCAGGAAATAGGAATGGCGGCACTATTGACGATGTGCAGCACGGCCACGGTCAAAATAAAACCGCCATAAAACCAGTTGGCCACATAAATGTGTGAGGTTTTACGCTTGACAATCGTGCCAAAAAACACCAGCGCGTAGGACACCCAAACAATAGCGATCAATATATCGATAGGCCACTCGAGCTCAGCGTACTCTTTAGTGGTGGTATACCCTAGCGGTAGGGTAATAGCCGCCAATACAATCACCAATTGCCAGCCCCAAAACGTAAAGGGCACTAACCACCCCCCCCACAGTTTTGCCTGACAGGTGCGCTGTACCACATAGTACGAAGTACCAAATAAGGCACAACCGCCAAAAGCAAATATAACGGCATTGGTATGTAATGGACGCAAGCGGCCAAAATGGGTATACGGCTGAAAAATGTCATTTAACTGGGGCCAAACTAGCTGGGCGGCAATCAGTACACCGACACCCATACCAACAATACCCCAAACAATGGTCATAATTGCGAACTGGCGAACGACTTTGTAGTCATACACCGGGTGATCTCCCGCCGCAACAAGGTTACTACTCATAGGACCTTCCCTACTCTCTTTGGCAAAACACAAATTGTATGAATATTGTTATTTGAAGTGGCGCACAGAGCGCTACCCGCCCTAGGTGCGATTATCCAACACCTAGGACTGATAAGATTTGATTTTCATCAACTATAGTACAGTCACCAGCATTACGACATCAGCGCCCTAGCGAGCGGAGAAAATCTGGCAGTTGATAACACCCTAAACAAGTTAGGGCAATCGTTACAGCAGTTTGCGGCCTTTGTTGGCGGCAATTCGCATACGCAGAGCGTTCAGCTTGATAAAGCCTTCGGCATCTTTTTGATCGTAAGCGCCGGCATCGTCTTCGAATGTGGCGACTTTTTCATCGAATAAGCTGTCTTCTGAGCGACGACCCACAACGTGAATACCGCCTTTATACAGCTTTAAGCGCACATCGCCATTGACATGCTCTTGAGACTCATCAATCACAGTTTGCAGCATTTTGCGTTCAGGACTCCACCAGTAACCGTTGTAAACCAACTCGGCATACTTGGGCATCAAACTGTCTTTTAGGTGAGCGACTTCACGATCCAGAGTAATGGACTCAATGGCGCGGTGTGCTTTCATAATAATGCTGCCGCCGGGGGTTTCGTAGCAACCGCGAGACTTCATACCCACATAGCGGTTTTCTACAATATCCAGACGACCGATGCCGTTATCGCCACCTAATTGATTGAGTTTGGCCAACACTTGTGCGGGGCTTAGGCGCTCACCATCGATGGCGACAATATCGCCCTTGTCAAAGGTAAGATCAATATAAGTCGGCTTATCAGGTGCAGCTTCAGGAGAAACACTCCAGCGCCACATCTCTTCTTCCGCTTCGGCCCAAGGCTCCTCCAACACACCGCCTTCGTAAGAAATGTGCAGCAGGTTGGCATCCATCGAATAGGGTGATTTTTTCTTACCAGAAGAGAAATCCACCGGAATATTGTGCTCTTCACAATAAGCCATCAGGGTTTCACGCGAGGTTAAATCCCATTCGCGCCAAGGGGCAATCACCTGAATACCCGGTTTTAAGGCATAGGCACCCAACTCAAAACGCACCTGATCATTACCTTTACCGGTTGCGCCGTGGGATATTGCATCAGCTCCCGTTTCGTTGGCAATCTCGATCAGGCGCTTAGAGATCAGCGGGCGAGCAATGGATGTACCCAGTAAGTACTCGCCTTCGTAGATGGCGTTAGCGCGGAACATGGGGAAGACAAAATCGCGGACAAACTCTTCGCGCAGATCGTCGATATAAATTTCTTTAACACCCAAGGCTTCGGCCTTAGCGCGGGCGGGCTCTACTTCCTCACCCTGACCAATATCGGCAGTAAATGTCACCACTTCACAGTTGTAAGTTTCCTGCAGCCATTTAACGATCACCGAGGTATCCAGACCACCGGAATAGGCCAGTACAACTTTGTTGATGGATGACATACTCTGCTCCTAATTGATAAGAATTCTTTTTCGCGCCCGGGCACCCAATCACAATTACTTTACTATGGGCAATGGGTAGGCGTTCCATAAGCGCGGGGAATTGTACAGCCAAACGCGCACAATTCCCACCGTAACGTCACCAAATTACACACTTAACTCTGGCTTAACATTAGCCGCTTCGCTCTGTGGATAACCCGAGCAGCCCCTATGCATTATCGAGTAAGGACTAGCCTACCTAAAATACACCGACCGCTTACCGCATTTATACCTGACCGCCAGCCTCAAGCAGCCGCTGCTGGGCCCAGCTCGACAATTCGGCCAGTAATGGTTTGAATCGTTCATCTTGCGCTGCCAACCGAGTCAGCTCGGCCTCGAAATCGGCCTGAACAATGCCGGCACCCGCCGCGGGGTCGGTTAAGCGCAGCAGACAAAACTGACGCCAACGCTGAGCCTCGTCGGCAGACAAGGAGTCGGGGAAATTGCGCGCGCGGTAGCGCCAAAAAAGCTCGGGCAAGCGTTTATCGTGAAAATCAAACTGGCCGCTGGCCATGCTGGCGCTGTCGCCAGCGCGAATTTTACGGGCCAGCGCCCGATCGTGATCATCCAAAAAACCGTCGTAAAGCATGGCGTCTACATCAGTGCGAGGGGTAAATTCACTCAGCTGATATAGCTCAGCCAATTTGGCGCGCAGCGCCGTCATCTCCACCAAGCTCAAACTACAAAGCTGTTGCCAGTGGCGCTCACACTCGGCCCGATCTAGCCCCAAACGTTGCTCAGTGGCCTCATCCAGCATGGCAACCGGCAACACCATAGGCGATTTATTGAGATGAATCTCTTTCAGCGCTAAACGCTCTTGCCCCTGGGGCAGATCGGCCGTGGCGACAAACAAGCGCTCGACCAACACTGACGCGGGCTCGTTTAACAGCGTCCGCGGCGACTGACTCAGGTTAAACGCAATCACGCTGTTTTTGTTTTTAGGATGGTAAGCCAGCGGAACCATTAGGGCGCAGTTGCCCTGCTCTGAGGAAAACATGGAGGAAATATGCAGCACGGGCTTGAGCGCATCGATATCCAACTGCCGGGAAACAAACTGTTTATTGCGCAGCTTATAGGCAAACTCAAACAACTTGGGCTGGCGCTGCTTGATCAAGCGCGCCAAAGCAATAGTCGCGTAGACATCACTCAGCGCATCGTGGGCAGCGCCGTGCTCTAGCCCATTGGCTGCGGTGAGTGCCTCGAGCTTAAAACAGGGTTTACCATCATCGTAGTTGGGCCACTCAATCCCCTCTGGTCGCAGGGCGCGGGTCATACGAACGACATCAATAATGTCCCAGCGGGAATTACCCGACTTCCACTCGCGCTCATAGGGATCGTAAAAATTGCGGTAAAAACTGAAACGGGTCACTTCATCATCGAAGCGAATGGAATTGTACCCTACACCGCATGTACCGGGAGCTGAGAGCTCCTGATGAATACGAGCGACGAAATCACGCTCACTCAACCCCTCTTGCTGCGCCTTGAAAGGCGACAACCCTGTCACCAAACAAGCCATTGGCTTGGGCAACAGATCTTCTGGCGGGCGGCAGTAAACCATTAGCGGCTCACCAATGGGATTGAGTTGCGCATCCGTTCGAACCCCGGCGAATTGACTGGGACGGTCAACCGCCGGAACCTCTCCCCAGGTTTCATAATCGTGCCAATAAAAAGTTTGCACTGCCCGCACATCCTTTGTTGGTAAACATACGTATTACTGTACCATCTCTAGCACCTTGGCATATACTGGCGGGCGAACTGAATGGGGGGAGTAATGAGCAAACTAGACCATCTATTTGAGAAAAACGCCGAGTGGGCCGAGAATATTAAGGCCGAGGACCCGGATTTTTTTACTAAGCTGTCCGAACAACAAACACCGGAGTACCTTTGGATTGGCTGCTCAGACAGCCGGGTACCCGCCAACCAAATTGTCGGCCTGTTACCGGGCGATGTCTTTGTGCACCGCAATATCGCCAACTTAGTGATTCACACCGACTTAAGCTGCCTGTCGGTCATGCAGTTCGCGGTGGAGGTGCTCAAGGTGAAACACATTATGGTTACCGGTCACTATGGTTGTGGCGGCGTGAAAGCGGCAATGGATAATCAGCAAGTTGGCATTGTCGACTATTGGATTCGCAACATCCGCGATGTGTACTACAACAACCAAGAAGAACTGGAGCACATTGACGACGAAGAACAGCGCCTAGAGCGCTTAGTCGAGCTGAATGTTATGCAACAGGTGGCCAATGTATCGCACAACAATATCGTGCAAAATGCTTGGCTACGAGGACAAGAGTTAACCATTCATGGTTGGTGTTATAGCATCAAGGACGGCATTATCCGCAACCTGATGGAGCCTATCGATAGCCCTGATGACATCAGTGAGCGCTACCGCCTCACCTAAATAACCTTAGAATGTGCCGGCCCGCTACGGGGCCAGCATATTTAACCTTCAGAGCTTTTCGCAGGCACGCCGGTACAGTTCCATATCTTCCGCATTCGCATCCAGCAGCTGCCGATACAATTTTGCACCGATCTCTGACTTAATTTGGGCCAATCGCTCGTCCAGCGACTCATCAAGGTTGCGAGAGACGTTTTTGCGAACGGCTTTTAGCTGCATGGCAAATCCTTCAGTTCGCAACCACGACTCAAGCTTTTCCATCGACTCATCAAAGCGGTCCACCACACCCACAAAAGGCAGCTCCGCTAAAGCCTTGTGAGCACGCACCTGTTCATCCCCCTCTATGGGGTGATAATTCAAACACAAACGGTGGGCGTGAAAGTCGCGGCACAAGCGGTCACGAACGAGCGCAAGGCGGCATTCAATATAGCCGGCCAAGGAAGTATTGCGAGCCAAAACAGCACCAAAATTATCCGTACCCTGCTTGCGCTCAAAAGTATAAATAGAGGCAATACGATCCACCGGGTGGCGAATAAAGAGCACAGGTAAACACTGTACACCTTCGATTTTGGGCACGGGAAGATGCGCTGTATGCGATGAAAACACAATGGCATTTTTTTCCCGCGTCACCCAATCGGCGACCTGGGCTCGGTTCGACTCTATCGCTCCGGGAAACTCTTGCGTTACCCACTGCTTTTTGCTGATATTCTTTTTAAATTCAGAATCCAGCGACGTGCCGGCATTTTTAAAAAAATGGTAATGAAATATAACTTTTCGCATTCGTTTCCTTAAAAACTGTACATAACAGTACAACAGTCCACCGAGAAATAAGTGGAGCTGAATGTACTGAATTAATGCGTCTCAAGCTGTAACAAATTGTATTCTAGCTGGCCGACTCAGCTACTGAAACAATACAGCGTTAATCTGAACCGGGCATGAACAAAGCACTGGTTTTAGCCGCCATAATAAAATCGTTTTTATGTAGACCACGAATTTTATGACTCCACCAGTAAATCGTCACCTTACCCCACTCGGTTATCAGTACCGGGTGATGGTCAAACGAATCGGCCAACTCCCCTACTTGCTGAGTAAAGGCCAGCGCTTGAGCAAAGTTGGCGAATGAAAACTCACGCATCAACTGAGCTATACCGCCCGGCTCAATAACTTGCCACCCAGGCACTTCCGCCATGAGTGCGCTAATTTGTGCAGCATTCAATTTAGGCGCATCGGCTCGACACGCCTCACAGGATTGCTCTCGTAGTTGTGTCATAGTTCACCTCCGGGTAAGCGTGAGGTGTTATTTAACACCGTTAAATCGCTGTTAAGCGACTGTTACCACGCCCTCTTCAATTTTGGCCCGCCAAATCTCGGGGCCGGTTTTATGCACGGACTCGCCTTTGCTATCTACAGCGACGGTCACAGGCATGTCTTTCACATCAAACTCGTAAATGGCTTCCATCCCCAACTCCGGGAAACCCAGCACTTTCGCGGATTTAATCGCTTGAGCGACCAAGTAAGCCGCACCGCCCACAGCCATCAAGTAAACCGACTGATTGTCTCGTATCGCTTCAATAGCGATAGGGCCGCGCTCGGCTTTACCAATCATTCCCAGCAGGCCGGTTTCTTCCAGCATAGTGCGGGTGAATTTATCCATGCGGGTTGCTGTGGTCGGCCCTGCAGGCCCCACCACTTCATCGCGCACCGGGTCTACCGGGCCCACGTAATAGATAAAGCGGCCGGTCATATCGACTGGGAGCTCTTCGCCCTTGGCCAATAAATCGATCATTTTTTTGTGGGCGGCATCGCGACCGGTCAACATTTTGCCTGACAATAGTATCGTATCTCCGGGTTGCCACTCTTTGACGTCGTCGGCAGTTACGCTATCGAGGTTCACCCGACGCACGGTATCCGATACTTCCCAGCTAATCTCCGGCCAATCTTCCAGCGAAGGGGGCGTTTGTAGCGCAGGGCCTTGACCGGTCAAGGTGAAATGAGCGTGACGAGTCGCGGCGCAGTTAGGAATAATCGCCACAGCTTTGTTGGCCGCGTGGGTAGGATAATCCTTAACCTTAACATCCAGCACCGTGGTTAAACCGCCCAAACCCTGAGCCCCGATCCCTAAGCGATTCACCTTATCGAACAGTTCCAAGCGCAACTCTTCGCTGCGATTATCCGCGCCTTTTTGCTGCAGGTCTTGAATATCGACAGGTTCCAGCAGCGCCTCTTTAGCCAGCAACATAGCCTTTTCTGCCGTGCCGCCAATACCAATACCCAGCATACCGGGTGGGCACCAGCCCGCTCCCATTTTAGGCACCATCTCCAGCACCCAATCCACGACCGAATCCGACGGGTTGAGCATGGCAAACTTGGTTTTCGCCTCACTACCGCCGCCTTTCGCAGCCACATGCACATCCACCTCACTGCCGGGCACGATGTTGTAGTGAATGACCGCAGGGGTGTTATCGCCGGTGTTTTTGCGGGCTCCATCGGGGTCTTCCAAAATGGATGCGCGCAGTACGTTATCTGGATTGTTGTAGGCGCGGCGTACACCCTCGTTGACCATATCGGTCAAGCTCTGGGTAGTATCCCACTGCACATCCATTCCCACGGTGACAAAGACCGTGACGATGCCGGTATCTTGGCAAATTGGGCGATGCCCCATGGCGCACATGCGAGAGTTGATCAAAATTTGAGCCATGGCGTCTTTGGCGGCCGGATTGGCCTCGCGCTCATAGGCTTCATTCACTGCCTGAATAAAATCAACGGGATGGTAGTAAGAAATAAACTGCAAGGCGTCGGCGACGCTCTCGATAAAATCGGCTTCTTTAATCACGGTGGTCATAGCAAAATCTCTGAGTCTTTGGATTTTGCCGCGAATTTTACACCAATGCGGCGAGCTTTGCCCGCCACACTCTCACTATTGGCCCGCCGATCCACCGAGCTGCTGCTTCAGCTGCAAAATATCGCGGTTGATGCTGCGGCGGTAAGCATCGATGGCGTTAATGGCCTCTTCGTTGGTTTTGACACGTGTCGCCAAGCCACGCAAGCCCGGCATTTGTTGGGTGACGCGCTGCACGTCGATGCTGAGGCTTTCAATCTGGTCGGCACTGGAAGATAGGGTTTGCATGGCTTTTTGTGCATCGGCCAATTGGCTTTCTAGACCCGCCAGCTTGCCTTCAAGATCGCGCTTGAGACTTGCGGACGCCGCTCTGGCACTGGCGGCGTCTTTTTCAGCACCACTCACGCTGCGCTTGTTTGCTGCTATGGCTTCTTTATTGGCCTGAATTTGCTTGCGATTTTTATCGTGCGAAACACCCCAGAGCTTACGGATCTCAGAATCTGCCCAATCCAGTTTATCGCGTATGGCATCGACGGTTTCGCTGGATTGATCTGAATTTAAATCCAGACGAGCTTCCAGATCGGTTATTCGATTTTCCGCTGCTACTAAACTTTTTTGCGACTCGGTCAACAAATACGCCAAGTATCCGCCGCCACCGATTCCGGCGAAGGCCAACAGCAACGCCAAGACCGCCACCACACCCGGCCCGGAGCTCTCGCGAATAACTTGTGGCTCAGTCTCGGCATGCGTCCGGGAGGCCCCACCCGGCGCCAGCTCGTGATGATCATCCCGCTCGGCAACAATGCCGGACAACGTGGGTTCTTTGCGTTCCATAAACTACCTTTTCAAATCATTTCTCTCTGGGCACTGGTTATAACAGGTATGACCACAAAAAAGAAGGGATGTGCACAGCTTAGAAAGAGGTTAAGGGTTTGGTTGCAGGCCGCTAGCAAGGCAGATACAAAAACGCCGGGCAATGCCCGGCGTTTTTGCAACTTAGCTAAGTAGACTTAAGCGAAGTTCTGGTTAACAAACTCCCAATTAACCAGTGCCCAGAACGCATCCATGTACTTAGGACGAGCGTTGCGGTAATCGATGTAGTAGGCGTGCTCCCATACATCCACAGTCAGAAGTGGCGTAACGGAATCATCAGTCAACGGGGTTTCAGCGTTACCAGTGTTTACGATGGCAACCGAACCGTCGGCTTTTTTCACCAACCAAGTCCAACCAGAACCAAAGTTGCCAATGGCAGAGGCGGTAAACTCTTCTTTGAACTTGTCAAAAGAGCCGAATGCGGCGTCGATAGCAGCCGCCACATCACCAGTGGCGGCGCCACCGCCGTTGGGGCTCAGGCAGTTCCAGTAGAAAGTGTGGTTCCAGATTTGGGCGGCGTTGTTGAACACACCACCAGAGGAGGTTTTTACCACTTCTTCCAGAGTTTTACCTTCAAACTCGGTACCAGGTACCGCAGCGTTTAATTTATCAACGTAAGTTTTGTGGTGCTTGCCATAGTGAAACTCGATGGTCTCTTCTGAGATGTGAGGAGCCAGAGCGTCTTTTGCGTAAGGCAGCGCAGGTAATTCAAAAGCCATATTTAGTTCTCCTTAAGATCACGGGACTTAAATCAGATGCTTAATCACAGTACTTTATCGATGTACTTGGTGTCGCAGTACCCTATTTTTAGCCAAGCCAGACACCGGCCCGGGCAGGATACTATTGTCATCAACGGCACATCACCGCCGATACTTTTTATCTGGAGCGCTAAAGTATAGCGCCTGTAGGCGGTGAACACTATGCAATAGATTCACCCCTGGATAAAACAAAGGCACCTACCGAGGTAGGTGCCTTTTTAAGTGGCTGGGCTTACATCATGCCGCCCATGCCACCCATTCCGCCCATGCCGCCCATATCCGGTGCGGCCGGTGCGCCTTTATCTTCTGGCTTATCTGCCACCATTGCCTCGGTAGTGATCATCAGACCGGCAACCGAACCTGCCGCTTGCAGCGCGGTGCGGGTTACTTTGGCCGGATCCAGAATACCCATCTCCAGCATGTCGCCGTATTCGCCAGAGGCTGCGTTAAAGCCGAAGTTGCCTTCACCTTTGCGCACAGCTTCGGCAACCACAGAGGCTTCTTCACCAGCGTTGGCTACGATTTGACGCAGTGGTGCCTCCATGGCGCGACGCGCAATACCGATACCGGCATCTTGCTCTTCGTTGTCGCCAGTTAACTCCGCAATCGCGGCAACGGCGCGCAACAGTGCGGTACCACCACCAGGGACAACGCCCTCTTCTACCGCGGCACGGGTTGCGTGTAAGGCATCTTCAACGCGTGCTTTTTTCTCTTTCATTTCCATTTCAGTGGCAGCGCCCACTTTAATCACCGCAACACCGCCGGCCAATTTCGCCACACGCTCTTGCAGTTTTTCGCGATCGTAATCAGAAGAGGTTTCTTCGATTTGAGTGCGAATTTGCGCAACACGAGATTCGATTTCAGCGGCCACACCCGCACCATCAACGATGGTGGTGTTCTCTTTGCTCATGGTCACGCGCTTAGCAGTACCCAGGTGCTCCAGAGTGATGTTCTCCAGATCCAAGCCTACCTCTTCGCTGATCACGGTACCACCGGTCAATACGGCGATGTCTTGCAACATGGCTTTACGGCGATCGCCGAAACCAGGCGCTTTACAAGCAGACACTTTAACGATGCCGCGCATGTTGTTCACAACCAGAGTCGCCAGGGCTTCGCCCTCAACATCTTCGGCCACAATCACCAGAGGCTTACCGGCTTTGGCAACGGCTTCCAGCGTTGGCAGCAGCTCGCGAATATTGGAGATTTTCTTATCAACCAACAGGATGAACGGATCGTCCTGTTCAACCATCATGTTATCTTGGTTAGTAATAAAGTAAGGCGATAGGTAACCGCGATCGAACTGCATGCCTTCTACCACATCCAGCTCGTTCTCAAGGCTGGTGCCTTCCTCAACAGTAATAACACCTTCTTTACCCACTTTCGCCATAGCGTCGGCAATGATGTCACCGATGTGTGAGTCACTGTTCGCTGAGATAGTGCCTACCTGAGCAATCGCTTTGGGTGTATCACAAGGCTGAGCAATAGATTTAATATGTTCTACAGCAGCGGTTACAGCTTTATCGATACCGCGCTTCAGATCCATAGGGTTCATGCCGGCGGCAACAGACTTCAGGCCTTCGTTGACAATGGCTTGGGCTAATACGGTCGCAGTGGTAGTGCCGTCACCGGCGTCGTCAGAGGCTTTGGAGGCAACCTCTTTCACCATTTGCGCGCCCATGTTCTCAAACTTGTCTTCCAGGCTAATTTCTTTAGCCACAGACACACCATCTTTGGTCACGGTAGGCGCGCCAAAAGATTTTTCCAGTACCACATTGCGGCCCTTGGGCCCTAAGGTGGCTTTAACGGCATCAGCCAGGATATTTACACCGGCTACCATGCGCTGACGGGCGCTATCGCCAAATTTCACTTCTTTCGCAGACATAGTTCTAATCCTTCCAGTATTTCTTTCAGTTACTCAATTGGGGTTGGGGTATTACGCCAATACCGCTTTAATGTCGGTTTCGCTCAGGATAACCAGCTCTTCACCTTCGATTTCGATGGTGTCGCTGCCTGCGTATTTACCAAATACAATCGTGTCACCCACTTGCACGTCTACCGCGCGAACCTCACCATTGTCGAGCACGCGGCCATTGCCTACGGCAACAACTTCACCTTGGTTTGGTTTTTCCTTGGCCGAACCTGGCAGTACGATACCGCCTGCAGTTTTTTCCTCTTCTTCCTTGCGGCGTACCACAACGCGATCGTGTAACGGACGAATTTTCATGGACTGTCATCTCCCACTAGCAAAATTTAAAATGCTTAGCACATTGTTGAAAAACCCGAAGGTCGGGATTCTGCCACCACCCCATAGGGCAGTGGCAAAAATACTCAAGGTTATCCGCGGGCGAGATCATTTAATATGGCCCACCCCAGACAACCGGTCTGCTGAACAAATTGGGGATGAACCTAGGCTTTTCAATGGCAGGAAGGCAAAAAAATTTGATATTTTGCCTAAAAGCGAACTTTTTGACAGAGTTGCGCGATATTGGCTATTTTTTATCCAGCCGGGGCTTCTCTTGCACGGGTTCGTCAGGGTGGTAAAACTCACCTTCAAACGTTTGATGGCTACCCGCATTGGGGCCGGAAAACGGGCTCTGAGTGCGCACCACAAAACGCGGGGCTACCCACTGAAAAAGTGCGTAACGCAACCAAGGCACCAGCAGTAAAAAGCCCACTGTATCGGTGAAAAAGCCCGGGGTCATTAACAACACCCCAGACACCAACAGCATAAAGCCCTCGGCCATTTCCCGCGCAGGCATCTCACCCGCCTCCATGCGACTGCGGGCACGAGTCATGGTCTCGAACCCTTGCCAGCGCAACAAGCCAACCCCCAGCACGGCGGTTATCACCACCAAAGCCACGGTAGGCAGCACTCCCAGCTCATCCCCTACTTGTATAAATAGGGCGATTTCTACCAGGGGAACACCAATAAACAACAATAGAAAAAAAGGCATAGTTACCACTCATAACTGACCCCGACCATCAGGCGGGTGTCTTCACGTTTTGTGTCCTGCTGAGGCAGGTTATCCACACTGTAGTCGACCTTGAGTTCGGAATAGAGTTCACCGGCGATCATCGTGCTCAGCCCGGTGTTGCTGCTTAAGCGCCAATCTTGATCATCCTCCAATGAGCTAACCAAGGAATTGTTGTGAAAAAAGGCGATACCGAGCGGTAATTTATAGCGAAAGTCCGTTCCCAGCCGGGTGGCAACACGCTCGTTTTCAACCTCAAAGTCATCGGCAGGCACATCTGGAATTTCATAACGCTCATTCAGATAGGTGAACCCCGCTGTCAGCGCGAAGGCCGTTTGCGTATTTTCCCAAAACTGATAACCGGTACCGCTACCCAGTGAATAATATTCAGCGATAGCCCGCGCCTCATCAGCCCCTAAGGTTAAGTCATTGGTCCAGAACCAACGCTCGCGGAAAAACCAATCGAGCGAATAACGGCCCGACCAAACCTCATCCGGTGCCTGTCGGTCTGACGAGTAACTGGCATACTCCAGTAACGCATTGTGACGAAATTCACTGCGGCGATACTCGGCCTGAGTTTTTACCTTAATATCGCGCCGAACATCATTACCTTTAGCAAAAAAGCCCGACAGACTGAACTTGCCATTAAAGGTATATTCACCGTCAATATGGCTCTCAAAGGGCAACATGATATCGAGCGCGGCCAAGGGAGCGCTGCGCTGTTGGGGATCACCTCCACAGCTGTAAAATAAGTGCTCTTGCTTCATGCCATCGATTAAGCAAGGTGTATCACTGCCACTGATTTTCATTGGCATAGTAGTGTTTAAATTCTGGATATTAGTACGTGAAATTTTCACTTCACCAAAGTTTTTCGAACTCCACACCAGCTTGTCGCCATCGAGACGGACAAAGTCGCCTTCTAGCTGATCGCCATTGTACAGCTTTACCATTCCGGCATGGCCCGCACTGCAGAGCAATAGCATTGCTGCCCCGAGCCCAAGCTTTGTTATCCATTGTTGTCTTCGTGTGTTTTGCATAGTCGGTTACACTGGCTTTCATTTTAATAGGTTGTGGAGCAAGTCCGTGCCCGAATCAAATTTTAATACCGCCCTTTATACTGCTTTGATGCTTATACCAGCGGGCTCGGTCGTGACCTACGGCCAATTAGCGCACTTGGCCGGCCGACCAGGTGCCGCGCGCTGGGCAGGGGCTGTGCTACGAACACTGCCGGAGCACAGCTCGCTCCCTTGGCACCGGGTAGTTGCCGCCGGCGGGCGTATTGCCTTGCCCAACGAAGCCGGAGCAGAGCAGCGCCGTCGCCTTGAGGCCGAGGGCGTTGTTTTTCGCGGTAATAAGGTATCTCTTAATCATCTGTTTGAGTCGCCTTGAGTCATTTTGCGGCCAATAAAAACAAGCAACACTAAACCGGGAATCACCATCAGAGCCGTCAGAACAAAAAAGAACGCCCAGTTGCCACCCAGCGCATCAACTAAATAGCCACTGCCCGAAGACATTGAGGTTCGCCCCAGGTTCCCAAGCGAAGCCAAAAGTGCGTACTGGGCCCCAGAAAAAGCCCTACCGGTTAGCCAGGTCAGTAGCGACACAAAGGCCACCGTTGAGAAGGCCGCACAGAAATTATCCACCACAATGGTGGCTAAAAATAGCCACTCTTTGGGACCCACTAAGGCAATCCAAGCGAACATTAAATTGCTCGCGGCCATGGCGACACCGCCAATAAACAAACCCCGGACAATACCGTAACGAATATTGATGGTGCTGCCAACTAGCGTGAAGATAATCGTCAGCCCCCAGCCCACCAATTTTGAGTAATTGGCAATCTGTTCATTGCTAAACCCCACCTCTCGATAGAACACAATGGACATACGACCCAAAAATGCCTCACCGATCTTAAATAAGAAAACAAACAATAAAATGGCCGCGGCTAGCTGCCAGCCATTGCGCCGAAAGAAGTCGGCAAATGGCTCAACGATGGTCACACTGAGCCAAACCATCGCCCGCGACCAAGGGTTGTCATTATCGCGTGCATTTAACATACCCGCATAGCGCAGCTCAGCCGCATTCAGCAGCGCCTGGCGATCGGTCTTGGGCTCGCGCACGATTAGGGTGAACAGCATAAGCAGCCCAACAATCACCGCCATCCAAGAGTAAACCCCTGCCCAGCCAACAGACTCGGCATTGGCAAAGGCGAGGTAACCGGGCAGAGAATAGCCGGTCCACCAGCCAATAATACTCATGGCCGAAGCGGCGGGAACCCGGCGGGAGTCTTTACCAATGATTTCAATCCGGTAGGCATCAATGGCGATATCGTGGGTAGCGGCACAACTGGCGATCACTAATGCAAACACCGCTAACAGTTGAAGATTGTCCACCGGATTAGTTTGAGCAAGCCCAACGGTGGCCAACAACATAAGCCCTTGCAAGGTAAAGATCCAGCCGCGTCTATGGCCTAATAGTCGACAGACGATTGGCAGGCGTACCCGGTCAACCAAAGGTGCCCAGAGAAAGTTAATGGCGTAGACCACAAACACCGCGCCCAGCAATCCAACTTGTGAGCGTGAAATGCCCGTATCGGTCAACCAGCCACTTAAATTCGAACCGATAAGAACAAAAGGGAAGCCCGAGGAACAGCCCAGCAAGAATATATAGAGCAAACGCCAATCGCGGTAGTTATCGAGCGCTTGCAACCACGGATGGGTAGACGCTTGAGAAGGAACTGGACTCATAGTTAAAGCCTGCTGGCGACCGCGAGTAAAAAGACAAAGGTATCAGAAAAGCCGCAAGCCCGCACGGGGCCCGTCGAGGGCGAATGAGAAAAGCTTAAGTAATGGGCGTAAAACACATGAAAGCGAGGAATTTGATCAACGACCAGTCACTCCAGAACGAATAAAGACCACTGCCAAACAGCGGTCTTATCGAATTACAAAGCAAGCCAAATGAGGGGCGATTAAGAGCGGCGAGGCCCTCGACTTCTGCTTCGCCCTGGGCCGCGGCGATTATTTTGCCCCTGGCTACGGTACTCTTTTTTCTCTGCCGGTGCCATCGGAGGGGTCTCTAACAGCAACTCTTGAGGCGGTTGTTCACACCTAAGCTCACTACCCAACAAATCTTGGATAGGCATTAAGCGAAAAGCGTCGTCCTCACAGGCAAAGCTGATGGAGGTACCGGTTTTACCCGCGCGACCGGTACGACCGATTCGGTGTACGTAATCTTCAGGTTCTTCAGGTAACGTAAAATTCACCACATGACTAATGCCATCAATATGAATACCCCGGCCGGCCACATCGGTTGCCACCAATACTTTCAAGCTGCCATCTTTAAAGGCATTCAAGGTAGAAACACGTTTATTTTGAGCGATTTCACCGGACAGCAAGCCTACCTTAATTCCGTGGCGGCGCAACTGATCTTGTAACTTACGACACTCGTCGCGGCGATTGGCAAAAACAATCATGCTTTCGACTTCCGCGTCTTGAATCAGGTTATAAAGCAAAGTGTACTTTTCATCGGTAGAGGCGAGATACACGTGCTGGGAAACCGTATCGGTGGCAACGCTTTCGGGCTCGATCTCAATAGTAATCGGATTTTCAGTCCACTGATCAACCAAACGATGTACTTCATCGGTAAAGGTAGCCGAGAAAAATAAGGTTTGGCGGTCTTCGCGACGCGGCGTTTGCCGCACAATTTGTCGAACTTGTGGAATAAAGCCCATATCCAACATACGGTCGGCTTCATCAATGACCATAATCTCAAGCTGGTCGAGATACACATCTTTATTACGACAAAAATCGAGCAAGCGGCCCGGGGTAGCCACCAAGATATCCACCAAGGTATTGTGCAGACGATTTTGCTGTTTGGTGTAATCCATTCCACCGACTAAGGTATGAATTTGCAAATCAGTGTGTTTGCACAAGCCTTTTGCGTCATCGGCAATTTGCATTACCAGCTCGCGAGTTGGGGCAATAATCAGGGCGCGGGCTTCACCGGCATAGCGCTCGTCGTCGAGACCGTGCTTGAGCAAATCATCAATAATGGCAGTGAGGAAGGCAGCCGTTTTACCCGTACCAGTCTGCGCTTTACCGACCACATCTTTGCCCTGCAACGCGTGTGGCAAGGATTGGGCCTGAATGGGGGAGCAGTACTCAAACCCCTCATCGGCAATGGCGTGCATCAACCCAGTTTCCAGGTTTAAATCGTGAAAGCGGGTTTTACCTTCCATTTCCGGCACCGGAAACTGCGAAATATCCCAAGGTTTTGCGGGAGAGGTGTTTTGCTTGGGCTTTGGTTTGGGCTTCGATTTACGCTGCGATGGCTTCTGATCGGACTTGCCCTGTGTCTTGGGTTTGGAGTCACCATCGCCTCTGGGTTTCGACTTGTCAGCGGACTGTTTATCAGGCGAATGGCCGGCTTGAGGGGCAGCTGGCTTACGGCGCTTGTTGCCCCCTTGCTTATTGGGGCGCTGAGTATCGCCACGGCTACCGGAGTTTTCTTTGGTTTCGGTTTTAGCCGCTGGAGCCTTTTCGCTACCGACAACCTTCCTGAACAGCTTTGAGATCAAAATCGTACACCCGTTGATTAAAATGTGCGCGGAGTATACACGATTGCTCTGGTTGAGTCTCCGCTCATCGCGACTGGCCACGGGCCTTCTGGCATAAATTGGATAGTTTTCGTAACAACCGAATGGGCCGCCCCTAATACTACCCTTTATCTCGCAATACGCTACATTGGGACTGCCGAGCAACCAGTTACTCGGCACATACCAACTTCTAGGCTCACCTTGCTCCAATCATTAAGCAGGCTGTGCAATCGGTGACGAAGAGCCCTGAAAGCGCAGGCTGTATTTAGGGCGCTGCGCTTCGCGAATTAATAAGCGGCTGTTGGTGGCCGACGTCGGGTAGTGGCTAAGTCCCACCATAAAAGTACCAAAGTCGGTAACCTTGCGCGAGCCCTGCAGCGCGATCTTTAAGCGCTGAGCGACTTTAGCCTCCTGGGATTTGTCAATTTCTGGCATAAGGGCAATAAAGCTACTGGCAGTTAACCGCCCTACCATTTTCGCATTTTGCCATTCTGTAACCAATAAAGACGACAGTTCACGTAAAAAGGCATCGGTAGCTGTATCGCCCAAATCCGCAGCTCGCTCTCTGAAATCGGAAATATCAACACATATCACAGAAAAAGCTCGCTGCTTTTCACTTCCAGCCAATAAGCCCATCAGCTTACGTTCGATATCACTACGATTACCTAACCCCGTTACCGGATCATGAAATGCATCGAGGTGAACTTGTTTCGCCTGCTTAATATCATGCTGGCGCTCACGTTCCGCTTGGCGGAAATCCTGATAAGCAATCACCAGAGCCAACAACAAAAACCCACCAGCCACAATAGCCGTCGGGATACCCATCCAGTCACCACTCAGGCGATTATCGGCCGCCATGGCACCATCCATCGGGTAAGTAGCCGCCGCCATACCGGTGTAGTGCATCCCACATATTGCCGCACCCATCACCAAAGCTGCCACCGCTTTAACCACTAGCGCGTAACGGGCTGGCACAACCCTTACCTGCCTGCAGATCACCAAAGCCGCACCCGAAGCAACCACCGCAATCAGCACCGAAATTGCCACGATCACAGTGTCATATACAATGGCGGGCTCCATGCGCATGGCGAACATACCGCCGTAGTGCATAGCCGAAATACCCGCGCCCATAATAACCGCGCTGGCGGCAATGCCACGCTTGGCAATTTTCACACGAGTAATGACTAACAGTGCCAGCGCTGAGGCCGCCACCGCAGGCAACCATGAAACAATGGTCAAGGGTAAGCTGAAACTCATAGTCATATTGCCGGGCATGGTGTAGGCGCTCATACCGACAAAGTGCATTGACCAAATGCCGGTCCCTAAACAAACAGCACCGGTGCCTAGCCAAAACTTGCGGGCACTGCCCTGCAACGTGAACAGCCGTGTGCCAAAGTAAATGGCTGTATAAGCGGCGATGACCGCCACGCAGTATGAAGCGAATACAAGCGTCAGGTTGTAACTACCTGTCATGCGGACTTACCTCTGATGTTTTTGAACTGTGGCGGATTTTACGTCGCCAAAATCAACATGGATGCATCAGCCAGATAAATATATGTAAATATATGTTTACATATGTAATCTAATATTATGACCAACAATCCCATGGAGCTCACCCTTTAGAGTTTCTTATATAGTCGAATGAAGAAATTCAGGGCTCGAGACGAGCTTTGCTTTTTTAAATAATCCCCCGTCTGAATTGTTAGCGGTAACAATTCAGGCGCAGAAGGCGAATATCTAGATAAGATCAGCGGAGGCACTGCAATTGACAAATTTGAAACCGGCGGTGACTACTAGTATGAGTTGCTCATTGACGATTACTCCACCCTAGAGCCTCTGTAAATTATGACATTGCGCAAAAGCAACTAGGCATCTTGAGCCTGTCGATTTTCGACTTGCTGAACAAAGATTATTCACCCACATCCTCACAGGTGAATCAAAAAAGGCTCGTAAATCCGTTGCCACTTCTTATAAAGCCTAGGGTTGTGCGGCTAACCTGAAATAGAGTATTGACTATGAATGCTCCGTGTTTGGTATCAATTGCATAAAGTATTGAGGCTTGTGATTGCAGCCCTTTATTATTGGTATGCCTAAGAGGGGGAATTCTGCCCCTTAAAAAGCCTATGATTGCGCTTAATTTTGACAGCTCGATTGAAGAGCTTATGAAGTCGCAACTATTGCGAACAATCTACAAAACTTTGAACAGCGTCATCACTGGATAATTCTTTATTACATTAAAAACCCCAACTCAGTGGCGTGTTAGAGAGCGCCGTAAGGCTAAGCATGAAAGCCAGATAAATGACTCAAAGACTGTTAGCGCGAATAATCATAATACCTTGAGGCAAAAAAAAGGGAGGCAATGCCTCCCGAAACTCAAACAAACGAACAGAGATTAAACTTGAATAAAGACGTCAGTGGCTAATCATCCAAGGCCGGGCTGACGGAAACACCTTGCTACCATCCGGCATGTAAACGGCCTTGGAACCGCGAATGGGCGCATCCGAGCCACAGCCACAACCACTGCCATGTTCATGCTTATGCCTAGCGCGTTTTTCAGCGCGGGACTCGGGCGTTGAAAACGCTGGAGCATCCCTTGATTGCTCATTGCGCTCGTGGGCTTTTTTGTTACTCGGAGCCATTTTAAACAGCTCCGGTGACATCATAATCACCCTAGCCGAAGCCTCACCACACACAGGGCAATTAGAGGGCTCAGAGCTTTTCTCCATAGTAGCTAAGCCGCTAAACACGCCATGCTCTTGGCAACGATAATCATAAACAGGCATGGGTTACTCCTTATCAGGCGACTTAGGAATATCCACAGCGGTGTTGTCTACCTGAATGGTAGGCCCATCAGCTGTCGGGTTGATATCAAACGCGAAAATATCATTTGGCAACCACAAGGTGGCACAAGCATTCGGTATATCCACCACACCACTAATGTGTCCCTGCACCGGCGCACAACCGAGAATGGCGTAACTCTGCGCCTTGCTGTAACCGAACTTAGTTAGGTACTCAATTGCATTCAGACAAGCCTGACGATAAGCAACATGAACATCCAGATAATGCTGTTCACCATATTCATCAACCGAAATGCCTTCGAAGATAATGTAGTCATCGTATTTCGGAGTCATTGGGCTTGGCTTAAAGATCGGGTTCTTGATGCCATATTTAGACATACCCTGCTTCACTAGGCTAACACGCAGGTGAATCCAGCCAGCCATCTCAATAGCACCACAGAAGGTAATTTCGCCATCGCCTTGACTAAAGTGTAAATCGCCGACGCTCAAACCGCCGCCATCGACATACACAGGAAAATAGATCTTCGAGCCGCGTGATAAGTCTTTAATATCACAGTTACCGCCGTGCTCACGAGGAGGAACGGTACGCGCCCCTTCGTTGGCAGCTTCTTTAGCCTCATCAGGTGCCATGCGGCCCATGTGTGCGGTTTCAGCATAAGGTAAAGTCGCCAATGCAGGAACACGATCAGGCTCGGTCTCGTACAACCCTTTTTCCCGGGTATTCCATTCATTCAGCATATCTTTCGATGGTAGGCAGCCAATCAAACCTGGGTGGATAAGGCCTGCAAACTCAACCCCTGGGATATGACGAGACTTGGTGAACATACCATTAAAATCCCAGACCGATTTTTGTGCTTCTGGGAAATGTTCGGTTAAGAAACCACCGCCGTTTTGTTTAGAGAAAAAACCATTAAATCCCCACTGGCTTTCTTTAAAAGCGCCAATGTCAAGGATATCAACCACCAGAAGGTCACCCGGTTCAGCACCCTCTACACCCACAGGGCCAGATAAAAAGTGAACCTGGGTTAAATCAACATCGCGTACGTCGTCGGCGCTGTCATTGTTTTCAATCTGACCACCGGTCCAGTCGTAGCACTCCATAATAAAATCATCGCCAGGCTTAACCGTGGCAACCATAGGGATATCGGGGTGCCAACGATTGTGGATCATATCGTTTTCATAGGGCGTCTTACTTAAATCGATTTTTACAATGGTTTCTGTCATGTCGGTAACTCCTGGGGAATCATCTTGAACTGTTTAATAACGACTGCAGTATCGATGAAACCAAAAGGAACGACCATTCGTTAATAGCACCACCCGCCTACGTCAAATAACGTAGGCAGGTGGTCGCCAATGCGGCACTAAATGAAAAGTCGAGCGCCTATTTTGGCATCGGCCCCAGCTTTACGCCGTCGGGATAGTACTTCCAACCATCGCGAACTTTAATTTTGTCATCCCAGGGCAGCTTATATTTACCTTCGGCAAGATCCTTAACCCACGTCAGATAATTGTCTTTGCTGCCGCCCGGCTGGCCTACGTAAGCCCGACAGCCAAGATTAAAGATGTTATTTTCCAGCGCCCAGTTTTCCCGAGCCTTGTCCACCAATCTCGGGAAAAGCTCCGCCGTCACAATCTCCCAGGGGTTTCTGTGACCTTGCTGCACAACATTGCCATCATAGTTGCACACCGTGCCCTCACCGAAGTAGTAGAACACACCGTCGTAACCGGCCAAGTTAACCGAGATTGTGTACATCAGGTTTTGCCAAGCATTGGTACGGTTAGTCCAGATCCACTGATCGTTTACCTGAGTCGAGTAACCGGAAATGCGAATATAAACATTGGCACCTTTATAAGCGGCTTCGCGAGCCAGCTCTGGGAACATACCATCGTGACAGATACAAACGGCGAGCTTGGAACCTTTAGGTCCGTCACACACTGGCATGCCGTAATTGCCCGGCGACCATGGCTCAATCGGCACCCAAGGCTGCAGCTTGCGATAGTGCAGTGCAATTTCGCCCTCATTATTGACGATAATAGCGGTGTTATAGGGCGGCTTAGACGGATCCTCATTTTTCTCCATTAGGGAGAAAACGGCCCATACGTCATTGTCGACGCAGGCCTTACGAAATTGATCAATTTCGGGACTGTCGATGGTCAACAGCATTTCATCATAGGTCCAAATAGCCGTATTTAAACCTTGCGTGGAATATTCCGGAAATACGATCAAATCAAGATCAGGGTAACCGGCTTTTGTCGATGCCAGAGCCGTACAAATTTGATCCACCTGAACTTGAATATCTTCGGGACCTTTAATTACCGGAACGGGGTATTGAATCATTGCGGTTAAAAGCGCTTCATCCCAAGCGCTGACGCTACCTGTACTAGCCATACTAAAACTCCAGAATGAATGTTTAATGGGTTACCTGCAGATACAACGCCAGTATTGCAATGTTATAACATTACGCATATTCGTTAAATGACGTAGGTTTGCAAACGCGGTGCAACTGGGAAGGGAAGCAGCAAAAGGGTAGCAACAAAGCAAAGTACGAAAGGAAATATGAGTATTAATTGGCGCTGACCATTCTTAGCGGCACTGCAAGAGCCATTACTCAGCAACATTGAATTACCTAGCACCTTAGACCAGCCGCTACCCAATCCGTGGCCACGGCTTCGCTTTAGAAAGATTGAGAGTAAATCCAATGGAGAGTTGTTAACCCTGCGAGCTATGGTCCAAAACAGGTGAGCTTGCCGCCAGTGAGCCAAAATAGATCAGGGTATGGGCCAATACACGATCACCGTGGTGTATGGTTTCAACGACAATAAACACAATGTCGTCAAGCCACCAGCCACGCTACTTGACGCCCTGCCCCACAATCAGCGGCGAAGCCCAATCAACACAAATAAAAAAGCCGGCCCCATAAAGGAAACCGGCGAAAAACGGTAATAAAATTTTGCTAGCTAACGCATTAGCTTTGGCAGGTAAACTGCACCTTACCTTGTGCCCACACGCCATTTAAGTTGAGCAAGGAGGCCTCATTTAACTCATTAGCATGATCCACCAGAAAGCGTGCCAGGGGTACCTCAATGCTATCTCGCACCAAGCGTCGCACCGAACGGGCACCGTAGCGAGCGGTAAAGCCCATTTTAACCAAATGGCTACACACTTCAGTGCTCAGTATCAGACTGCAGTTTTTCCGCGCCAACCTCCGATTTAGCTGATTGAGCTCCAGCATCAAGATATCGTGCGCCGCTTCGCTCGAAAGCGAGTCAAACATCATGACCCGGTCAATGCGATTGTAAAACTCGGGAGAAAAGCTTTGCGTAATCGTCTGCAATGCTCGTTGTTGCCGGCTGCGCTGCACACCGAGCGCCTTACCTAAACGCCCCATCTGCGTACCCTCCCACAGGCGCGCCCCCAGGTTAGAAGTCATTAAAATAACGCAATTGCGGAAGTTAATACTCTTGCCTGAACCGGTTAAAGTAAGATGCCCATCTTCCAATATACTGAGCAAAGCCATGCGAACCTCATCGCTAGCCTTTTCAATCTCGTCGAATAACACCACCCCGGGTCGGGCTAAATCGCCCTCAATCAGCGCTTCATCAAATAAGCTAACACCTTCTTTGCTGCCCACATAACCGGGCGGTGCACCGGTAATAGCCGCACTGTAATGCGACTGCGACAATGTATTCATATCAATGCGACAAAGGTTATCTTCATTGCCGGTCAGAATTTGGGCCAGTAATTTCGCTGACTGCGTTTTACCTACCCCGGTCGGACCAAGCAACAACGCATTCCACAAAGGGCGTTGACTGTCAGCAATATCGACCTTGATAAACGCCAAGGCATCTAACAATTGCTCGACCACCTCTGGCTGCCCCTTTAAACGCTCATTCAACAGCGTATGGGCATGCTCCAGGTCAAAAACAAACCGACTGCGGATTGTAGCGGCCGCCTTAACCTTGGGAGTAACCGACGCTTTGTCGGCTTCTAGTTTTTTTCGATTTTGCTCGAGCACTTCGTTTATAAAAACCACGTTCTATCCACACTCTGTTCGCCCTGCAATCGCCGCGGCACCAGCCATGGCCCGCCATTATGGCGAACCACAACTAAGGTGCTGAGCCTAAATCACTGCTGACTTAACTTTTAGTCAACTGTTTTCGACTTCTCCTCCACGGGTAAGTCAGCGACAGGACAGTCGGCGACACCTACAGTGGAGCGGGTAAACGCTTCGACTGAATCACGAGTTTTTTCCGCATCCATAACCCAAGAACGATAAAATTCAAAAGGACAATCAGCAATACCTTTATCACCATCACCAGAAGCATGAACACCGTTATATCCGCGATGTAATAGTTTGAACAAATGGTTTTGAGATTGATCATTTTTTCGAGCATCACGGATTTGGGATACAGATAACTGAGCGTACTGAATGCCCATATCTTCCTCACCACACTCGCCTAAGGTTCGGCCATCAAATCCGATAATCGCAGAGTGTCCAAAATACGAATAAACCCCATCAAAACCGCTGGCATTGGCCACTGCCACATAGCAATTATTAGCCCACGCCATAGACTTGGACATCATTACTTGCTGCTCTTTAGCCGGGTACATATAGCCCTGACAGCGAACGATGAGCTCAGCACCGCGCATTGCGCAGTCGCGCCAAATCTCAGGATAGTTGCCGTCATCACAAATAATCAGGCTAATTTTCATACCCTTAGGGCCTTCGGTGACATAAGTTCGATCACCAGGATACCAACCTTCAATTGGGCACCAAGGAATACACTTGCGGTATTTTTGAACAATTTCACCTTTGTTGTTAATGAGAATTAAGGTGTTGTAAGGTGATTTATTGGGGTGCTCTTCATGTTGTTCACCTGTAAGTGAAAACACTCCCCACGTATTTGCCTCACGACAAGCTGCAGAGAATATTTCTGTTTCCGCACCAGGAATAGTCGCCGCAGTGGCCATCATCTCGTCAGTGTCATACATAATACCCATGGTGCTGTATTCAGGGAAAACCACCAAATCCATACCAGGCAACCCTTTTTTCATACCGATAATCATATCGGCGATTTTACGGGCATTTTCCAGCACCTCGGCTTTAGTGTGCAGCCTAGGCATTTTGTAATTCACGACAGCCACTCCAACCGTATCTGGGGAGCTCGATATATCACCGTGACGCATATTTAACCTCTCGAAATTTTAAACTGATAAATATGAAGCAATTTTTGCTTCATCTACATTTTCGCGAAGTTCTTCATGAACAATTTCTCCCTTCTCAATCACTAGAATTCTGTCGGCTATATCAAGAGCAAAACTTAACACCTGCTCTGACACAACAATCGAAAGACCTCGTTGATCGCGAATCTCTTTTAATGTTCTGGCCATGTCCCGAATAATGGAAGGCTGAATACCTTCGGTGGGCTCATCCAGTAATAATAATTTTGGATCACTTGCTAAGGCACGGGCAATAGCCAACTGTTGTTGCTGACCACCGGATAGGTTACCGCCTCGGCGATTACGCATTTCTAACAATACCGGGAATAGATCATAAAGATCTTTAGGTACGGTTCGGGCCTTAGTTGTAGTAAGCCCAGTTTCAATATTTTCCTTAACAGTCATGCTAGAGAAAATCATTCGCCCTTGAGGAACGAAGCCAAACCCTGCGCCTACACGCTGGTAACTCTGCATATTGGAGACATCTTTACCTCCCAGAGTAATTTCACCTGACTTACTCGGAATAACCCCCATCAAAGATTTCATCAAAGTTGTTTTACCCATTCCGTTGCGCCCCATAATGGCGACAATCTCGTTGGGTTTAACGTCAAAGTTCATCCCATGTATGATTTCACTTTGACCATAGCTGACGTGATAATTAGAAACACTTAACATGATATATTCCTCAATGGCCCAGGTAAACTTCGATCACTTTTTCGTCTTTTTTCACATCCTCTGCCGTACCTTCCGCCAGAATTTTCCCTTGATGCAAAACAGTGACCTTATCGGCAATTTCAGCAACAAACTGCATATCATGCTCAATAACGATAACAGATCGATCTTTAGTAATCCGTCGCAACAGCTCTGCCGTTTTTCTTCGTTCTGCAACCGACATACCTGCAACAGGCTCATCTAGCATAAGAAGCTCAGGGTCTTGGATCAGCAACATGCCAATTTCAAGCCATTGCTTTTGCCCATGACTGAGAAGATCGGCCCGGGTATGCAGCAGATCTTTCAAAAAGATCATATCGGCCACTTCATCAACACGATTTAATACTTCGGCGTCACGCTTAAAAACCAGCGCACCAAAAACCGAACGGCCTCGAGGAAATGAAATCTCTAAATTTTCAAAAACCGATAAATCACCATAAATTGAAGGCGTTTGGAATTTTCTTCCCACACCAGCTCTAACAATTTGATGTTCCTTCATCTTAGTGAGTTCGCGATTGCGAAATTTTATTGAGCCTTCAGTCGATTTGGTACGCCCGCAGATCAAATCCAGAACTGTCGTTTTACCAGCACCATTCGGCCCCACGATGACTCGAATTTCATTCTTATCGACGTAGAAACTCAGATCATTAACCGCTTTAAAGCCATCAAATGAGACTGTCAATCCTTCTACGGCGAGTACAAAATCAGTATTACTGCTGCTCATGAGTGGCCCCCTTAGCGACTACATCACCTTTTCGATTAGCACGAATAGAGTTGTATTTCTTTTTAATGAATGGTTCACAGTATTTACTGTACAAACCAGCCAAACCATTGGGGAATGCCATAACTACGGCAATAAACAAAGCCCCCATGGCAAACAACCACAACTCGGGAAAGCTCTCTGACAAAGTAGTCTTGGCCCAGTTAACCACTAAGGCACCATAAACCGCCCCCAGTATGGAGAGACGACCGCCGACGGCACAGAAAATAACCATCTCAATAGAGGGAACAATGCCCACCAAGGTCGGTGACATAAAGCCAACTTGCAGAGTAAACATGGCGCCACCAATGGCCGCAAAGGCGGAACCCAGGCAAAACACGAAGATTTTGAAATTGGAAACATCGTAACCAGAGAAGCGAACCCGATCTTCCATTTCACGCATTGCCACCAAGAGCCTACCTAGCTTACTTTTACGTACAAACTGGGCAACAGCCAGACACACAAACAACAAGAACACACAGAGGAAATAAAATACATATTTCGCTTCGTCGGTTCGTATATCCCAACCATGCAATGTACGTAAATCAGTAATACCGTTAACGCCACCGGTATAACCTTGCTGACCAATTACCAGAATAGTCATGATAGCGGCTACGGCTTGGGTAATAATGGCGAAGTACACTCCACCCACCCGACGCTTAAACATCGCCACACCGATGATGTATGCAAATATCGAAGGCACAATAATAATGGCTAACACGGTAAAGGTTAGGCTATGGAACGGCTGCCAAAACCAAGGTAGTTCCGTAATCTGGTTCCAGTCCATAAAGTCTGGAATACCAGGCGTGGATTGAATGGCCGTGTTTTCTGGAGACGATGCTTCCAACTTTAGGAACATCGCCATCGCGTAACCACCCACGCCAAAGAAAACACCTTGACCCAAACTTAAGATACCGCCAGAACCCCAGCAAAGTACCAAGCCCACAGCCACAAAAGCATAGGTTAGATATTTACCGATTAGATTTAATCTAAATATATCCACACCCAATGGAAGTACTACTACCAATATAAAGGCGAGTACCGCAAAGCCAATCAGGTCACTTTTAGGAAACAGTGTTTTAAATCCTGCATATGACATAGAACCTTCCTCCTAGCGACGCACTTTAAGTGAAAACAAACCTTGAGGGCGCAGCATCAAAATCACCACTACGAACAACAACGTCAGAACTTTGGCCATAGAACCACTTAAAAAGAATTCCATGGTCGATTGGGCTTGCGAAATTGTGAAAGCAGAAGCAATGGTACCTAATAGGCTCGCTGCACCACCGAATACAACCACAAGGAAGGTATCAACAATATAAAGCTGGCCAGAAGTTGGCCCAGTAGATCCAATCATGGTGAATGCACTACCGGCAACACCTGCAATACCGCAACCTAAACCAAAGGTTAGGCGGTCTACTTTTGAGGTATTAATACCTACAGCACCTGCCATAGGACGGTTTTGCACGACTGATCGAACTTGAATACCCCAACGAGACTTATACATTAGGGCGGCAACCGCAAGGGATATACCAATAGCCAAAGTCATTACAAAAATACCATTAATTGGCACTTCTACAATTTCCGATAGCTGGAAAGAGCCCATTAACCAATCTGGCAAGGTGACACCCACTTCACGTGCACCAAATACCGATCGATAAATTTGCTGTAAAATCAAACTTAAGCCCCAGGTAGCCAACAAGGTGTCTAGTGGGCGCTTGTATAAATGTCGGATCAGTGCCCACTCGACAAACATCCCGAGTGCACCTGCCGCTATAAAGGCCAATATCATGGCAATAAAAAAGTAAGAACCAAACATGCTTGGCATGTATTCAGAAAATACATTTGATGTGAGATAAGTAACATACGCGCCGAGAATCATAAACTCGCCGTGTGCCATATTGATAACGCCCATTTGGCCAAAGATAATAGCCAAACCCAATGCCATCAAAACAAATACCGAGAAAAGTATTAACCCGGCAAAACCTTGCATGGCAAAAATTGACATTAATTCAGAAGTGGAATAATCGGCGAACATCGCTCAATCCTCGTGCTGAAAATCGGAAACTTCAATAACTTTTAATACTTAGGAATCAAAGGAGCCCGTTATACGGGCTCCAGACTTACTTATTGATAACCGGCGGGGAATGGATCTGGTTCGATCAATTCTGGGGTTTCGTACACAATCTCGTACTGACCGTCAGTTTTTGCATTACCGATTCGGGTTTTAGACCACAAGTGATGGTTAGGGTGAACTTTCACATAACCTTCTGGTGCAGTCGTCAACTCAATACCTGGTGAAGCAGCGCGAACTTTATCCACATCGAATGAACCTGCGGCTTCAACAGCAGCTTTCCACAACCAAGGACCTAAATAAGCCGCTTGAGTTACATCACCGATTACGATGTCGTCACCCCAACGCTCTTTAAATGCCTTAACAAATGCTTGGTTGTTGTCGTTGGTAAGACTCTGGAAGTACTTCATTGACGCATAAGCACCATCAATGTTTTCACCACCGATACCCAAGATTTCATCTTCAGTAACCGAAATGGTCAGAACCAGAGGCTTCTCTTTAGTCATGTCGATGCCAGCGGCTTTCAATTGCTTATAGAAAGCAACATTAGATCCACCCACTACTGAAGCAAAGATAACGTCAGGCTTTTTCAACTTGAACTTGTTGATAATCGAGTTGAACTGCGTGTGGCCTAGCGGGTAGTAATCCTCACCCACAACTTTCAAGCCCAGTTTCTCGATGTGCTTGCGAGCAATTTTGTTAGAGGTACGAGGCCAAATGTAGTCCGACCCTAACAGATAGAAGGTTTTAGCCTTCTTCTCTTTTACAACCCAATCAATACCTGCAAGAATTTGCTGAGTGGCTTCTTGGCCGGTATAAATTACATTAGGTGACTGCTCTAGACCCTCATAGAAAGTTGGGTAATAAAGCATACCGTTATATTGCTCAAATACGGGCAGTACCGCTTTTCGAGAGGCTGAGGTCCAGCAACCGAAAACTGCAGCTACTTTGTCGTTAAGCAAAAGCTTACGCGACTTTTCTGCAAACGTTGGCCAGTCACTAGCGCCATCTTCCTGAACATATTCGATCTTGCGACCCAACACACCGCCCATGGCATTGATTTGCTCAATAGCCAGCTTTTCTGCTTGCACAGAACCTGTTTCACTGATAGCCATGGTGCCGGTCACTGAGTGAAGAATACCCACTTTAACCGTATCTTCAGTTACCGCTAGGTCAGTTGTGTTAACTTCAGCCAAAGAAGCCGGAGCAGTCAACGCCATAGAGGCAAAGGCTGCCGCGCCCATTAATGATTTCACCAACCCGGGAAGCTTACTCCTAGAACCCGCTGGGTGTTTATTGATCGTGTTAGCCATGATCTTTCCTCATGATGTGGTTTGCCAGTTTTTAAGACATCGTATGCCTGCCCTGCTATTGTCAGAAAAACAAGGCTTTTGGCCAATTCGCTAAACACACCATAGAGGTACGTCATTTGACGCATTCAGCCATTAACTTAAGGCGAGTACGGTCTGAGCAAAATTTTTCCCCAAAAAACGATTTATGGCACAAGAATTGAGGAGATGAGGACTAGCGGATACCACGCTACTAAAGGAAGTAGATGTTACGTGGATTCAATCTTTTTCCTTAACTGCATACAGCACCAATTTGGGGCGCCTCGCTAGGCGCTCGACCCAACATGGGGCGTTTTGTTTTCGCCCGACTTATGCAATAACAATCTGTGAGCTATGACAGCAAAACAACATATATTTCGGGTTCGAAGAAACTACAATCGCTGGGTCGCAAACCAAACCTTAGAGGATTACGCACTACGCTTTACTGCCAAAAGCGCGAGACGCTGGAGCGCTAGCCGGGTAGCTGTTACCGCCTTAGGTGGAATTTCATTTTTGGCGCTAGAAGCTATTGGTGCAACGGCAACGATGCATTATGGCTTTATACATGCTCTAGCCGCCATTTTAACGGTCAGCTTGATCATATTCTTATCGGGCATCCCCATCAGTTATTATGCGGCTAAGTATGGTGTCGATATTGATCTATTAACCCGTGGAGCCGGTTTTGGCTATATCGGGTCGACTATCACCTCGCTTATTTACGCGTCCTTTACCTTTATATTTTTTGCTTTAGAAGCCGCCATTATGGCTATGGCGCTAGACCAATTATTCGCTATCCCCCTTGCCATTGGTTACTTTATCAGTGCAGTTGTGGTTATACCCTTGGTTATTTATGGCATAACCTTTATCAGCCGTTTTCAGATTTGGACACAGCCGATTTGGCTAACCCTGCAACTATTACCCTTTATCTTTATTATCTATGCCGACGCCAGCTCTGTCTCCGACTGGACCCAGTTTGTCAGCCCAGAACAGAGCAATGCTGGTTTTGATATTGTCATGTTTGGGTCTGCGGCAGCCATTATGTTTGCCCTAATCGCTCAAATTGGGGAGCAGGTTGATTTTCTTCGTTTTATCCCTGAACCTAAAAACAATAAGAAAAGTCGACGAAAGTGGTGGTTCGCCACCCTAGCAGCGGGGCCTGGCTGGATTATCGTAGGGACTATAAAGATGCTCGCGGGCTCTTTTTTAGCCGTACTGGCGCTTAAACATGGCATTAATTCAATTGATGCTACTGACCCGACTCAAATGTACATGGTGGCCTTTGGCTATATCACCCAATCTCCACAGGTAGCGCTGGGTATTGCCGGCGTCTTTGTTGTTCTCTGCCAGCTTAAAATCAATGTAACCAACGCTTACGCCGGCTCCATAGCATGGTCTAACTTTTTTTCCAGACTCACCCACTCCCACCCCGGGCGTGTGGTATGGCTTATCTTCAATGTTGGCATTGCTCTGCTCTTAATGGAGCTTGGTGTCTACCAGGCATTAGAGCAAACACTGGGGTTTTATGCGATTGTTGCGGTCGCCTGGCTTGGCTCTTTAGTTGCCGATTTAACGATCAACAAACCCTTAGGGCTCTCCCCTAAGCATATTGAATTCAAACGAGCCCACTTATACGACATAAACCCCGTGGGCTGTGGGGCCATGGTGCTCGCTTGTATTGTAGGCATGCTGTGTTACGCCAATAACGCCGGCGAAACGGCTAAGGCACTCGCTCACTTTATTACTTTAATCACGGCATTAATAGCTGCGCCGATGATTGCCTGGATCACGAAAGGTCGATATTACATAGCAAGACCCTTTATCGCCACGGACGTTAATTATTATGACAATACCCAATCAACGGCTATCTGCTGTATTTGTGAACTTAACTTAGAAAAAGAAGATATCAGCTATTGCCCCGCTTACGCAGGCAACATCTGCTCGTTATGTTGTTCTTTAGATGCCAGATGCGGTGATTACTGCAAACCCGGCGCTGGGTATTGGATTCAAGCGAAGAATTTTATTCAGAAGTTTTTACCCGCCTCATTAACACCCACTATTAATTCACGCATTGGGCATTTTTTTGGGTTATTGACCGTTATTAATGGGTTTTCAGGATTATTATTATCATTAATCTATTTTCAATCTCCTACCCCTATTACAGCCCTCACACTCTGGAAAGTCTTCTTCCTTCTCGTCATCATTACAGGGATTGTCATCTGGCTCGCCGTACTCGCGCATGAAAGTCGTGTCGTCGCGCAAGAGGAGTCACAACGGCAAACCCGATTGTTAACAGAAGAAATCATCGCTCACGAACAAACCGATCGAGAGCTACAACGAGCGAAAGAGGCCGCTGAGGCGGCCAATAATGCTAAAAGTCGTTATTTAGCGGGCATTAGCCATGAGCTTCGATCTCCTCTGAACGCTGTTTTAGGCTACGCCCAGCTGTTAGAAAAAGACCCTAATATTCCACCTAACCGGCGCAATGCAATTTCTGTCATCCGCCGTAGTGGTGAACATTTAGGCGACTTAATTGAAGGACTTCTGGATATTTCTAAAATTGAAGCCGGTCGATTAGATTTGCATATCGAGCAAGTACGCCTACCCCAGCTTATTGATCAATTAGTGCACATGTTTCGCCTGCAGGCAGAAGCTAAGGGCTTAAAGTTTGATTATATTCAACAGACAGCCTTGCCAGAATTTGTTAAAACAGATGAAAAACGATTGCGCCAAATTTTGATTAACATGTTATCCAATGCGGTAAAATATACCCAGAAAGGCGAAATTATCTTTAATATTCGCTATCGCAGCCAAGTGGCCGAATTTTCGGTTACCGATACAGGGGTTGGGATTTCTGAGGATAATATAGAGCGTATCTTTCAACCTTTTGAACGGGTGAAAACGCCGGGTTCTTCGGTCACTGGTACCGGCCTTGGACTCACCATCTCTAAACTATTATCGGATATAATGGGTGGTGATCTGTCACTAACCAGTACAGTCGGCAAAGGCACTCAGTTTAGGCTGGCATTGATGCTTTCCAGCACAAACTCACCGAGCCAACTACCACAGCCAGATCGACAAATATTTGGTTATGCCGAGCCACGTAAGACCCTTATGGTCGTTGACGATGAAGCATCCCATCGGCAGCTTATAGAAGCCGCTCTTACACCATTAGGTTTTCGAGTTGAGCTGGTCGATAACTCACTTATGGCGGTTGACTCTGCCCATAACATTCAGCCTGATTTAATCATGCTTGACATATCCATGCCCGGATTAAATGGCTGGCAAATTGCGGAACAATTACGTAACAGTGGGCTGACCTGCCCTATTATTATGGTTTCAGCCGATGCACGTGAAACTCATACTGACACTATAGATAAATCTCATCATAATGCTTATGTGGTAAAACCGATCAACATCCACAATTTATTAGAGACCATTGGTGAGCAACTGAATTTGAACTGGCAATACCATCCGGTTCACGATCAAAATGTGGCAAATCAAGAAACGGTCATTGAGCACAGCCCAGTATTATTGGATGAGGCAACACGAGAAAAAATAAAAGATTTAGCCATTATCGGGCATAAAGGAGGCATAATCCAACTATTAAACAACTTAATGGCTCAGGGAAAGTGCAGCAGAGTTTTTTATGATCAAGCCGTAGAAATGGCCAATAACTTTCAATTTGAATCCCTGATTTCAATGTTAAAGGCAACTGAAAATGAATAACAAAACCTATAAAAAAAATGTCGTCCTAGTTGTCGATGACAGCATCGACAGTATTCGTATGATCAGTGATGTCCTAGAAGAAGCAGACATGACCGTCTTGGTCGCCCTGGAAGGTAGCCAAGCGATTACAATCACTCAGAATATTACTCCCGACATTATTCTACTCGACGCCATTATGCCCAATATGGACGGCTTTGAAACGTGTCGCGCGCTTAAAGAACAACCAAAATTAATGGATGTGCCGATTATCTTTATGACGGGTCTTAGCGACACTGAGAATGTCGTTATGGGTTTGAAGTCTGGTGGCGTAGATTATATTACCAAGCCAATTAATGCATCGGAGCTTATCGCACGAATGCATGTTCATCTAGCCAACGCTCGTATGACCCAAAGCGCCAGAATGGCCCTAGAAGCTGCAGGGCAGACACTGTTTGCCATCAATAAAAACGGGGATACTTTATGGGCAACCCCCAGGGTCTATCAAATCTTAGCGCAAGCTCAACCGGCAGACACAAATAGCCCCGCACAGCTTTCCAACACATTAAAAACATGGTTGGAGCACTCGCCTTCGGCGGGGCATAAAATGCAACTCGACAATGCTGACGGCACTGTCGGCGTCGAATATTTAGCAGAGATTGGGGAGAATGAATTTTTACTGCGACTTTCCGATCAACCCAGCAACGAAAACTACAGCGATTTATTACGCACCAGCTTTAAGGTCACCGTACGTGAGGCCGACGTACTATTGTGGATAGCCAATGGGAAAACCAACCGCGAAATTGGCCAAATCCTTGAGATGAGCCCAAGAACCGTCAACAAACACTTAGAGCAAATATTTAAAAAAATGGGGGTCGAAAACAGAACATCAGCCGCTGCCATGGCAATTCGTGCTCTTGCCAGCAAGGGATAAGCCGACAATTTCTTATCGGCAAAGCACCCATTACCGCTACAACTCACACTATGGCTAGCAGTAGCAACACGTTTGACTTATGTTTGTTGATTGGCCGACCGGTACGGTAAAAACCAATGGCGTAATTTGCGGCCGCCCGCTGTAACGTCGTGTAATACCAAATACAGTATCGGCACCAAGAGTAGAGTCACAAACGTTGCAAACAGAACACCGAATGCCAAAGAGATGGCCATCGGTATCACAATTTTTGCTTGCAGTGAACTTTCAAACATAATCGGCAACAGGCCAATAAACGTCGTCATCGAGGTTAAGATAACCGCCCTAAACCGTCGCCGCCCCGCTTTGACCACAGCCTCCTGCAAAGTGTCGCCACCTTTGCGGGCATTATTGACGTAATCGACCAATACCAATGAGTCATTTACCACCACGCCTATAGTCGCAAAGATACCAAACAGCGACAACTGGCTGAAATCATAGCCCATTATCATGTGCCCCCATATAGCCCCGATAACGCCAAAGGGAATCACCGACATAATCATTAACGGCTGAATATAGGAGCGCAGTGGCAGTGCCAGCAATATATAGATCATCATTAAAATGGTGGCAATATTAATGAAGAAGTTAAACACGGTTTCGCGTTCATCCTTTAAACTGCCCGACTCCTCTAAAGTGACCTTGGGGTAATGACGCTCGATATCGCCAAAGACACCTTTACGTAAGTTGTTCGCCACCGCCAAAGGCTGTACTTTTTCAAAGTCCAAAGTGGCCCACACCGTAATCGTGCGGTTACCATCTTCACGGTATATTTGATTCACGCCATCAACCAATGCAATATCAGCCACTTCTTGCAATGGCACTTTGTGGCCGGTGCTGGTGGTTATTAATACCTCGTTAACGGCATCAATCGCGTTGCGCTGACCTTCGGGGTAGCGCACCATAACGCGTATCTCTTCTCCATCGCGAACAATGCGTTGCGCCTCAATACCGTACAAACTAAACGCGGCCTGGGTTGCCACCTCGGAGGTGGTTAGCCCCAGACTGTAAGCTACGGGCTTTAAGGTAAACCGAGCCTCTTGAACGCCTTGTTGCTCACTGTCTTGAATTTCATATACGCCATCAATCTCACCCATGGCGCGGCGAATGTCTGCGGCGGCCAAGCGCAGCTGCGATATATCTTTCCCTACCACCCGAAAACTGACATCGCCATTACTGCCGCCCGGTGCCATTTGGACACTGTCTACCACCGTCAGGCTTTTCAAGCCACTGATCTGGGGCATCTTCTCACGCCAGCGGGCCGACAAATCAAAGGTATCCAAAGGACGGACTTCCGGATCGACCAACTTAGCCTGAACCTCGGCCGTGGTACGGGATTTCATCGAGACATAGAGCTTTTCCACCATAGGATGGCTAAACTCGTTTTCAATCTCGCCTTCGACTTTGTTAATCATAGCCTCGATGGATAGCATGGCCTCCATGGTGACCTGTTCCGGCACACTGGGATTCATTTCAATATTCACAGTGGCAAAATCGTGCGGCACTTTGGGCATACCCACAAACTTCACAACGCCCGCCATAAACATACCAGCGGTCAGTAATATCACACCGGTGAAAATCGCCATAATGATGTAGCGATAATGCATCGACCATTTAAGTCCTGGTGTGTAGTAGTGGTCGACAAAATATTGCAAGAATGAACTTATTTTATTTTGCACACGGGCAATAGGGCTTGTGTCATTGGCTTTTGCCGGCTTCATATGAGCCAAATGAGCGGGCAATATTAATTTGGATTCCACCAAGGAAAAGAGCAGACACAAGACCACGACATAGCCGATAGCATGGGCAAACGCCGCAGAGGGGCCGGACTCCAGTACCATCGGCATAAATGCCGCACAGGTGGTTAGCACTCCAAAGGTGGCGGGGGTAGCCACTCGTTGAGCGCCGCGAATAACATTATCAATACTCTGCCCGCGCTCTTCGACTTCGCTGTGCACACTTTCACCGATAACAATGGCGTCATCCACCACCACACCGAGCACCATAATAAAGGCGAATAAACTACCCACATTAATGGTGACATCAATCCAACTTAAGGGTAAGAAAGACAAAGCTCCGAGAAAACTTACTGGCAACCCCAGCATGACCCACATGGCAAGCTTCATGCGTAAAAATAACGCGAGAATGCCAAACACCAACAAACCACCCCAAAACATATTGCTCAGCATCATGTTCAAGCGGCCGTTAAGGTAATAAGTAAAATCGACCCAAGAAGCCACTTCCACGCCATCGGGCAAGGTTTGGTTGCGCTCGGCAAGGTAGCCTTTTACGGTGCTGGAGACATCGGTAATACTTTGATCTTTTGTCGCACCGACAAAAAAAGTAACTGCATTATGGCCATTTAATTTGGTGTAGTTAATTCCCTCTTCAAAGCCATCGTTAACATCTGCCACATCGGCCAATAAAATTTTACTGCCGTCGGCGGAAGTACGCAGCGGTAAGCGTTCAAACTCTTCGCCTATATAGGCCTGATCCTCTACCCGTACAGAAATAAATCCATCTTCAGCGCGTATTTCGCCAGCCGATTGATTCGTAGACCAGTTGCGTACCGCTTGGGCCACTTCTTGAAAAGTAAACCCATATTCGCGCAGCTTGTCGCGACTGACTTCAATCGCTATTTCATAGTTGGCGCCGCTGTAATACTCAACGATGCTAACATCGGGCAAGGCGCGCAACTCGTTATAAACCTCTTCACCCAGCCGCTTTAGATCAAAATTATTAAGGTCGCCATACAATGAGACATACATAACCTCTTGGCGATATTTAACCCGGCTGATTTGCGGTCGCTCCATACCGTCGGGAAAACTGGAAATAGAATCTACCGCTGTATTCACCTCATCCAGTACTTCTTGCGCATCATACTCTTCCATTACCTCGATACTGGCACTGGCATTGCCGCGGTTGGAGCGAGTTATCAAGCGTTCAATACCCTGCACCGAGGCCAAAGCTTCTTCCAGCTTTACCGTAATGGCCTCCTCAACATCCTGAGGGGCCGCACCGCGGTAGGTGATATTGATATTAATCCAGTTAATTTCCATTTGTGGAAACATCTGTTTACGAATGGTCATGGCGCTGTACAGCCCCATTAGCACCAATACAATCATCAATAAATTTGCCGCTACGCTGTTGCGGGCAAACCAGGCAATAACGCCTTTACGAGTATCTGCAGCCGACTCCATTAGGCGTCTCCCTGCTCGGCTGTGGTGGGTGCATTGGTTTGCGCACCAAGCTCGTCATCCGACTGCGTCTCACTCACTTCGGATCTTAATTTTAATGTCATGCCTTGTACTGGAAACTCAATGGCTGTGGTAATTAGTTGATCTCCCTGAGCCAAGCCCGCCGATATCACACTCTGCCCTTGATCATGGCGCACAACAGTAACCGGCTTAAAGTGCAATTTGCCATTTTTCAAAACAGCCACCTTGCCATCTTTCACCAAGGAGCGATTTATCTCCACCGCGCTGGGCAGGTTAATACCCGCCAACTGGGCCACAACATACCGACCAAACGTTAGCGGTTCTAAATGGGCTTGTGCATCGTGGAGGTTATAAGGATCACTCACCTCGGCAACTAAATAGTGCATGCGGGTATTTTCATCAATCACCCCCTCACTGCGCACAATGCGCGCTTGCCACTTAGCGCCATCGAGATTGGGGCTAGTATTGTCCGATAAGGTCACCTCAACACCGACACCCCCATTGGGGAGAAACTGCTGATCTGTGGTTGCCACTGGCAACCGTATTTCGGCACTGCTAACGTCCATTAGCTGACCCAGCTTTGCACCGACATTCAAAAAACTTCCCAGACTTACCAAACGTTCGACAATCAACGCATCATAGGGGGCTTTAATGTAGGTTCGGTCTAGGTTTTTTTGAGCCATTTTCAGGTCTGCTTGGGCAGCCACCACACGTGCCTGAGCTTGCTCTAATTGAGGCTTACGAAGCCCCAGCGCCGGCGCGGGACGATCATTAACCGCCTCCCACTCAACTCGCGCCACTTCCCCTTGAGCCATCTCCTGTTCCAGGGCTGATTCAGCACTGGCCAGACCGGCGCGCGCATTTTCTAGGGCAACTTGATAATTGGTGGGGTCAATCTGCGCCAGTATATCGCCCTGCTGAACCAGACCTCCACGCACAAAGGCTGGAGATAACTCGATAATCTCACCGCTGACCTGAGCTACCAATTCAGTCGAGTATTTAGCTTTCACCAAGCCCTGAGTTTGAATATCAAGACGTTTAGCCGACAATGCTATTTCACGCGTCTCAACCAAAACGGTACTATCTACTGGGGGCTTGGCAGCAGGCTCCGGCCGCAGACTTTTCATCAATATCAATAGAGCTATGCTAATCACAATGATTAGTAGAGGCGCTATCCAGCGTATATTTCTACCCAAAAAGCCCGGGGTCTGCATTGTTAAAGCTCCTTATCGAAAGCCCTTATCACCAAAGATAGATGGGCAGCTTTTGAATGATTGGCGTAAACGCACTTCATCACTACTATTAACCGACGGCAATAATACCCCTTTTCCCCGCCTACCGGCAGTCAATTGCAATAAAAGAACCCTCTAAAATGCGCAATTAAATTGCACCATCCCATGCCCGTGCTCTGTCAAAGACCACAGCCCTGAAGGGTTACTGAGCGGTAGGGAGCCAGCTTACGGGTTTTAGACATCGCTGGCGCCTGAAACCGCGAATGTCATACTGGCATACAGATTGCTCAATCAATCTAAAGTAAATCAAATAACCTGAGTGAGACATGAACATTCAGATGAAAAACGCGGCAACGTGCACCAAAAGCCCTCAAAGAAAGCCAAAATTGCCATTCTTGGGGCAGGATCATACTCGATGAACCATCAGTCACGCACAATAAACGGACAGATTAACGTGGACTCCGCACCAGAAGAAAGCAATAGCAGTGCTTTATATCAGCGTTATTACGCGGTCTACCGCCGCCGCCAAGAAGCACTCAACTTAATCCGCCAGCTAAATCGAACCATCAAAGGTGCGCAGCGCCATCGCGGCTTGAGTATGGGCTTACTTGGTGGCAATAACTTATTTCATCAAGAGTTTCATCAGCTGCAGGCCGAATTGGAAAGACGAACTCTTTTACTACAGGCCATGGCGAGTGCAGGTGATAACTTATTGAGCGATCGAGATCAGCAAAGCTTAAAAAGTGCTTGGGTAACCATCAGCCGTGACTGGCAAGAAGACACGGTAATCGACAACTACGAGTTGCATTGTCATCTTATTGAGCAATCTTTGGCCATGATGGCCAGCCTGTCCCGAGAGCTAGAACAACCCATACAAGACGCTCTGGGTGAGTCCAGCGCCCCCAAGAACACAACCAATAGCTACCCTAGCCGGTTTAAACACTTAGAAGTACTGCACTTTACCAGTCGGTTATTGCCAGCCGTAGTGGAACAAATTGGTCGCATCCGAGCCTTAGGCACCTATGCGGCCGCCGCCGGGTTTCTCGATTCACACCATAACAGCAAACTGCGTTATGTTATTCAGTGTACAAGGGTAAACAACGAGAAATTACGCCATCAAATCAAACGATTAGAGGGTATTCTCGATGAGGATATTGGCTTACTGAGCCAACTTAAAAGTTATGAGCTCAAGTTAATGTTTTTGCTGAATATGGTGGAAACCGATATTTTGCACGAGGGGGCCATTAATGCCGACAGTAATCGAATTTACAACTTGGCCACTGACATTATCGATGTCTATTTGAGTATCGTCGACAGCGGCATTGAATTGATCAGTCACTGGCACGATGTCGATATGGACCAGTGGTTAGAAAGCGGTATCGCACCCAGTTAAGCAAGCATTAGACAATAGCACTGGTGGTTGCCCAAACGGTACGGCACAATGGCGCTTTTCTTACAGTGCCCGCGCTATGAAGCTATTCGACCTCAGACACCTTTTCTTACTTGCGTTGCTCAGCCCCTGCGCTTGGGCCTCAGCCAATTCCCCAGACCAATGCTTAGCAGGTTTGGCCACAACGGCAGAGAATACGGCCACGGTGGGGGAACTGCGCCAGCGCTGTCTGGAGTCTGCATCGACAGAGGAAGACACCCCGGCCGTTCCGGAAAAAGCCAAAGTATTGCACAAGCGCATGACGATTGAGGCGCTCAACAACGAAAACCGCTTTCTATTAACACCGCACAACCGCAACTTTGTGTTGCCCGGCGTCTACACGGACCAACCCAACACGACCCCTTTCCTTGAGGTCGATTCGAAAACCGCCGATTTACAGCACACCGAAATTGAATTTCAACTCAGCATGAAGGTGCTCATCGCTCAGGATTTACTGCACAACAATGGCAATCTGTACGTCGCCTACACCAACCGCTCGTTTTGGCAGGCCTATAACACTGGGGTCTCTCGCCCTTTTCGCGAAACGAACCACGAGCCCGAGCTGATTTTAGCCATCGCTAACGACTGGGAACTATTGGGCTTTCGCAATGTGATGAATCAGGTGGTGTTTTCCCACCAATCCAACGGCCAATCGGGCGATCTGTCGCGCAGCTGGAATCGAATCAAGCTAAACAGCGTTTTTGAAAAGGGCAATTTCGCTTTTAACGTATCCCCATGGTATCGCATTCCGGAAGACTTAGAGGACGACGACAATCCAGATATCAAAGAGTATTACGGCAATTATGAACTGACCGGCGCTTATGCACGTAAAGATCATATAGTCAGCGTTATGACGCGCCGCCCCTTTTCCGACAAGGGGGCTTGGGAGCTGAGCTGGTCGTTTCCCCTGACCTCCACTGTGCGCGGCTATATTAAAGCCTTTAATGGCTACGGGGCCAGCCTGATTGATTACAATGCGCGCACACGCTCCATCGGGCTCGGCGTTACCTTTACCGATATACTTTAGGATTCGCCATGTCTTTTTATCAGCCGATCAGCCTATTGTTCACCTTGCTTATGCTCGCGGGGTGCGCTGGACACACGCTAAACGATTACGCCGAACGCTCTCCCACTTTTATACCCGAAGCGTTTTTCCAAGGCCCGCTAGTGGCCCACGGCGTGGTCAAAAATCGCTCCGGCGAAGCCATAAGGCATTTTGACGCCACCATAGACGCCAGTTGGCAGGGTGGCATTGGCACGCTGGCCGAGCGTTTTACATTCGATGACGGCGAAGTTCAGTATCGCAACTGGACACTAACCCCAACCAACCAAGGCAGCTTCGACGCCACCGCTGGGGACGTGAAAGGCATCGGTAAGGGCCAGTTTCAAGGTAATGCGTTAAACTTGAAATACACGCTTATGATCGACTATAACGACAGCAAGCTCGCCGTTAATGTAGACGACTGGATGTGGCTGGTGGATAAAAACGTCGTCATGAACGAGTCAACCCTGAGAAAATGGGGCTTTAAGGTCGGGAGCGTACAGTTGGTAATTCGCAAACTAGAAGAATAAGCGCTACTTGTCGATTAAGTAATCACCCCCAGCCGCTCCGCCCACCTGCATTGATAGGCAACCCACTCTCTGGTTGCTTTCACATCTGGCACTTCGCTGCCAGTTTGTGTATAAAGTCCCATGCGTTAAGCTCACAAAAGCGAGCCGATTCAAGGATTTGCAGATAATGGCACAGCCCGACACACATAATAGTCAATGCAGACGCAGCAAACTGGCTGACACCCCGCTGGTGATGCACCTTGGCGCAAGGGACTCACGCTACCAACCTTATTATCAAGACCCGCCGACCTATCTGTGGATGACGATAACGAATCCCTTCCCAAGGGGTTAACTGCTCACACTGTATTCACCGGTTTCGCATGCGACAAGCCGACAACAGGGGTGTTAACACACCATGACATTATTAAGTATTATTTTACTTCCCTTGCTAGGGGCACTTTTGCCCGTCTATACAGAGCGGTTTGGGCGCACAATATGTGCCTATTCAGCGGCTATAGGACCACTGTGTGCTCTGGGCATACTACTGGGCAGTTCAGCCTCAGTATTCTCCGGTCATATTGAACAAGTTTATATTGCCTGGCTGCCAGCCATTGGGCTGGATTTAAGCTTGCGCTTAGATGGTCTAGGCCTGATGTTTGCGCTACTGATTGTTGGCATTGGCCTGCTGGTGGTGCTTTATGCCCGCTATTACCTCGCTCAACGCGACTCTCTGGGTAAGCTCTACGCGCTGTTACAGCTGTTTATGATGGCCATGTTAGGCATTGTATTATCCAGCAACTTGTTGCTGATGATCGTCTTTTGGGAGATCACAAGCCTGGTCTCTTTCTTGTTAATAGGTTACTGGTCCGACCAGTCCGACGCCCGCAAAGGTGCCCGTATGGCGCTGACTGTCACCGGTGCCGGCGGGTTGTGTTTGCTGGCCGGCGCCCTTTTGATCGAGCGTATTGTCGGCAGCTTTGAGCTGGATGCCATCTTTGCCGCTGCCGATCAAATTAAGGCTCACGCCAGTTACCCAGTCATTCTGGTGCTGGTGCTACTAGGCGCCTTTACCAAGTCCGCTCAGTTCCCTTTTCAATTTTGGCTACCCCATGCCATGAGCGCCCCTACCCCGGTATCGGCCTACCTGCATTCGGCCACCATGGTCAAAGCTGGGGTCTTTTTACTGGCGCGGATGCACCCTGCTCTGGCTGGTACCGATGGCTGGTTCTATTTGGTGACCTTCACCGGTATGGCGACCTTGTTATTCGGCGCCTACAACGCTCTGTTCAAACACGACCTCAAAGGGTTGTTGGCGTACTCAACCATTAGTCACCTCGGGCTGATTACCATGCTGCTTGGCTTTAGCACCGATTTGGCAGTGGTGGCGGCGATATTTCATATTATTAACCACGCCACTTTTAAAGCTTCGTTGTTTATGGCCGCCGGGATTATCGATCACGAAACCGGCACCCGCGATATGCGCAAAATCAACGGCATGTGGAAGTACATGCCGCACACCGCTCTACTCGCCATGGTCGCCGCCCTCGCCATGGCTGGGGTGCCCTTGCTGAACGGCTTTCTCAGTAAAGAGATGTTTTTCTCCGAGGCGCTGCACATTGAATCCATGGGCATGTTCAGCTGGGTGTTCCCCTTATCTGCCACCTTAGCCGGTATTTTTTCCGTCGCCTATTCGGTGCGGTTTATTCACGATGTATTTTTCAATGGTGAGCCTGTCGACTTGCCTAAATACCCACCGCACGAGCCACCGCGCTATATGATTGTGCCGGTAGAAATCCTGGTGGGCTTGTGTTTATTGGTAGGAATTGTACCCAACTTGACGGTGGCGCCGTTTCTGCAAGCAGCCAGCTTGGCCGTGCTAGGTCACGACATGCCCGACTATCACATCGCCATTTGGCACGGGGTAAATTTGCCCTTAATCATGAGCTTTGTGGCTTTAGCTGGCGGCTTGCTGATGTATCGCCAGCGCTCGGGGTTGTTTGCGTTCTACGAGCGGAAATACCGCCACGATGAAAAAATAATGTTCGAATCGAGAGTGCAATTCTCGGTGCGTATGGCACAGATGCTCACCGACTTAATTCAAAACAACTCTTTGCAACGTTATATGGCGCTGCTGATCGGCGCCGCCGTGGTGGCAATCGGTTATGCCTTATTACCGGGTATTCCATGGCCGCAAGACTTCGCACTCACCGCATTAGAGCCGGTCAGCTTGCTAGCCGCCATTGTTCTAACCGTCGGTGCATTAGGTACAGTGCTATTGCATCACAACCGTTTTGCCGCACTCTTGCTCTTAAGTGTAGTGGGATTGGTGGTATCGCTGATTTTTGTGCGATATTCCGCGCCAGACTTGGCCCTGACGCAAATTTCGGTAGAAGTGGTTACCATCGTCTTACTGATGCTAGCTCTGTATTTCTTACCGCAAATCACACCCAACGAATCGGGAGCAAAGCGCGTGGGGCGCGATATCATTCTCGCCACAGCCGCCGGTTTGGGCATGGGTATTTTGACCTTTGCGATGCTCACCACACCGTACCAAACCTTATCTGACTTTTATTTGGCCAACAGTGTCAGCGGTGGCGGCGGCGCCAATGTGGTCAACGTGATTCTGGTGGACTTTCGCGGCTTCGATACCCTGGGCGAAATTACCGTCTTAGCCATTGCCGCGGTGGGTATTTATGCCATGCTCAACGGCTTACATTTACCACTACCACAAGCCGATGGCGATGGCCGCCGCTGGGATAAAGAGCCCCACCCCCCCATACTGTCTGTGATGGCGCGTATTCTTTTACCACTGGCCATTCTGGTGTCGATTTTTATTTTCCTGCGCGGGCACAATGCTCCGGGCGGTGGTTTTATTGCCGGCCTAGTGACCAGCGTTGCCTTAATCTTGCAGTATTTGGCCTCTGGCACTCTTTGGATGCAAGAGCGCTTGCGCTGGCGCTACCGTCGCGTCGCTGTCTCGGGGGTTTTAATTGCCACTTTAACTGGGGTCGGTAGCTGGTTCTTCGGCTATCCGTTCTTAACCTCGACCTTTGACCACTTCCATATCCCACTGATCGGGGAGATTGAGCTCGCCTCTGCCATGATCTTCGATACTGGGGTTTATATTACCGTTGTGGGGGCTACCTTGTTGATCTTGGCCCACCTCGGCAAGCTGGCGCAAACCAGCCATTCGCCCCGCCCACCGACCAGTAAAGCGTTTAGCGGTGCCGATCTGAATAAAGGAGACGATTAGTGGAAATTTTAATATCCGCCGTCATTGCCATCTTGACCAGTTGCGGCGTCTATTTACTACTGCGCGGCCGCACATTCCCCATTATTTTGGGGCTGACTCTACTTACCTATGCGGTTAATTTGTTTATTTTTATGTCCGGGCGCTTAAACACTAGCGCCAGTACCATTATTGGTGTGGGCGATCAGTACGCTGACCCCTTACCCCAAGCCTTGGTTTTAACGGCCATTGTAATCAGCTTTGCCATGACCGCCTTTGTCTTAGTGCTCGCCCTGCGAGCGCGTGCTGAGCTCGGCAATGATCATGTCGACGGGCGCAACAGTATCGAGGAGATCAAATCGTGAACCATTTGATTATTGCTCCGGTACTGTTGCCACTTCTGACGGCCATTGTATTATTGCTCGGCACAGGGCGGCCGCCACGGATTCAACGCGGCATCAGTTTTATCAGTGTCTGCGCCCAACTTGCAGTGGCTTTGGTATTACTGAGCATTGCCGCCGGTGACCAAACACTGGTCTACGCACTCGGCAACTGGGCTCCCCCTTTTGGTATTGTCTTAGTGCTCGATCGCCTCAGTGCCTTGATGGTGGCCCTGACTGCCAGCTTGGCTTTTTTTAGCCTCTGGTACGCTGCGCGCGGCAATGACAAACCCACCGATAGCTTGCACAGCGTGATGCACTTTTTGTTGATGGGCGTGAACGGAGCCTTTTTAACCGGTGATTTGTTCAACCTGTTTGTGTTCTTTGAGGTACTGTTAATTGCCTCCTACACCTTGCTACTACACGGTGGAGGCGCAGCGCGGATTAAATCAGGGTTGCATTATGTACTGCTCAATTTAATTGGATCGAGCTTATTCTTGATTGCCGCTGCCCTACTCTACGGCTTAACCGGCACCCTGAACATGGCGGATATGGCAGTCAAGGTCGCCAACACCAGCGCCGAACAAGCGCCACTGATGCACGCCGCTGCGCTGTTGTTGTTGGTGGTATTTGGTTTAAAAGCGGCCATGGTACCGCTGTACTTTTGGTTGCCACGAGCTTATGCCTCGGCCTCGGCTCCTGTAGCCGCTATGTTTTGCATCATGACCAAAATCGGTATTTACGCCATTATTCGCATGTACAGTTTGGTGTTCGGCACCGAAGCAGGCCTGCTCGCTAATGTCGCTAGCCCTTGGCTCTGGCCATTAGCGTTAATTACGCTCACCCTAGGGGCGGCTGGGGCTCTTGCTGCTCGAGAATTGCGATTGCAAATTGCCTATTTAGTCGTAGTATCGGTCGGCACCATGTTAGCCGGAGTGGCGCTGAACAGCGTTGCCGCCCTGGGCGCCACACTCTACTATTTACTGCACTCTACTTGGGTATGTGCCGCTTTATTTCTATTGGCCGATATTATTATGCGTCAACGCGGGGCCACCTCGGACCGTATTATCACCGGGCCACGACTCAAACAACCGGTGCTGCTGGGGACTGTGTTTTTCATTGGCGCGGCGGCCGTGATTGGTATGCCGCCACTGTCTGGCTTTATCGGCAAGGTCATGTTGATGCGCTCTGCCGTCAGCGATGAGCAAACCTTCTGGCTTTGGTTTTTACTGCTGGCCTCAAGCATTGTTATGGTGACCGCGTTAAGCCGCAGTGGCAGCACCATTTTTTGGCGCACCGAAAACCGCACCGCCAAAGCAGATAAAGCAGACCACCTGGCATTGGCAGCAGTAATGGCACTTTTTGCTTGCACTCTAGCGCTGAGTTTTGCCGCCAGCCCTGTGGTAAATTACACCCAAGCCACCGCCGCCCAAATCATGGCCCCCAACAATTATATTGATGCTGTGCTAAGCCACCAAACTGTCGAGGGGGTACACCATGAATAGTGTCACCTACAAAAAACTTTTCCCACATAAATTATTGAGTATATTTATGCTCGGGCTCTGGTTAGCCATGAGCAATAGTATTGGCCTTGGGCAGTGGTTATTAGGCGGCTTTTTAGCCTGGGCCATCCCCTATTTCACTCAAGCCTTCTGGCCGCAATCGATGGTTATCGCCAAGCCTTGGTTGGCCCTGCGCTTTTTGTTGCTGGTGCTATGGGATATCGTCATCGCCAACGCGCAAGTGGCGGTGTTAATTATGGGGCCCCGCCAAAAACTGCAGCCGGCATTTATGCGAATCCCGCTGGAGTTAAAACAAGACTTCACCATTACCCTATTGGCCAATACCATTTCTCTCACCCCAGGAACAGTGACCGTCGATCTGCAGATGGAAGAGGGTTACCTGTTGGTACACGGTTTACACGTGGATGATGTTGAAGCCACCATTGCTGACATTAAGTCGCGCTACGAGCGCCCATTAAAGGAGATTTTCGAATGCTCCAAAACGTAATCCAGCTCACGATGTTTATCGTTGCTCTGGCTTTGGTATTAAATGTATGGCGCCTATGCATAGGTCCATCACTGCCAGACCGCATTTTGGCACTGGATACCATGTATATTAATACCATTGCTTTGTTGGTGTTGTTTGGTATGCACGAACAAAAAACACTCTACTTTGAAGGCGCTCTGCTTATTGCGGTTATGGGCTTTGTGGGTACGGTTGCCCTGTCAAAATATCTGTTGCGCGGCGACATCATTGAGTGAGGCGAGCATGAATATCTATTTAGAAGTTACTATTTCACTATTTTTATTATTAGGTGGCGTGTTTGCGCTTATTGGCTCACTGGGCTTAGCACGCCTGCAAGATTTTTTTATGCGCCTGCACGGCCCCACCAAAGCCACCACCCTCGGCGTGGGCGGCATGATTATCGGCTCTATCATATTCTTTTCCGCCACCGAAGCAGGCCTAAGTTTTCACGAGCTGCTAATTGCCCTGTTCTTATTTATTACCGCCCCAGTCAGCGCACACATAGTAGGTAAAGCAGCCCTGCACCGGCAGATTGCCTGTGAAGAACGTACACGTAATATTCCTTGGCAGCGCCAAAGTGATAATTCTGACAGTACGAGCTGAGTGTTAAGGTTAGATTAGCCTGTGGAATAGAACGGCCTCGGTATCATATGTATACCTAGTCTGTTCTATCCCGACGATTAAGACCGTTGGAGCTTCTTAGCAATTACTGGATCTGAATAAATAATCCCTATTGTTCGCCCCCCTTTTTGTTCATACATCTGTCGATTTACACAATCCCTATTCGACAACAGTTTGAGTAGTCAAAGACCTTAACTGTTTACGATACAACCACGACTAGGAGTGTGTATGAAAATATTAATCGAAACGCTTGTTAACGCCCCCCTGAGCACGGTTTGGAATGCCTGGGTGACCCCGGAAGATATTACTCACTGGAATACAGCATCTGATGAATGGTGTTGTCCAAGCGCAGAACTGGATCTTTCGCAAGGCGGTCGTTTCAACTACCGGATGCAGGCCAAAGATGGCACAGCAGGGTTTGATTTTGAGGGTGAATTTACGGCCATCATTCCGCATCAATTAATTCGCTACCAACTTGCCGATCAACGTATGGTAGAGATTAAATTTACAGCTTTAAAAAACAGCGTTGAAATCATCCAAACATTTGACACTGAAGACAATCACACCGCGGAGCAGCAAAAGCAAGGCTGGCTAAGCATTCTCAATAGCTTTAAAAATTATGTGGAAAATAAAACTCATTAAACACAGATTTTAGGGTGCAGACGATAGAAACTCCATTGCCCCCCTATCTTCATCCAATATTTCCCACACATTAATTAGAGTTGAGTTTTGGCGTTAATAAATTCACCCCCTGACTCATATACAAATCGTCATACAGTAAACCACCGTTGCCATATGGGGCGCGGTGGGGCCCTGTATTACAATTCATTAAAAAGTGCGTCAGTGGCTGTTCGCGCTGCATGCGAAAATCCGCCTGCCGATAAACTTGCATTCGCTGAGCAAACTCCCCGCCTCGGACAAACACATCGTAGCGCTGGCCGCCTAAAGCTCTGGGGGCATTATTGACGACATACCAGATTTCATACCACAGACCAGGCTCAAGAGGCTTGGCCTCTGCCCCGGTTGTGGGATTAATAACATTGGCATAGCCACCATCGACCTTGACCATCAAGGCGCCGGTATTAACCAACCCCGAGGATTCGGTTTTGTCGGTTACGCGCAACGTTGGCTCAAACGCGTTGTAGTCATTTTTCTCGATGCCCTCGGCGCCCATATTGCTGACCCCGAATGCATGGTTATTGGGAAAAGACTCAACCTGAATGCGGCTATAAAACGTAAAAGTCTCCCCTAGTTTAACCTCGCGAGGCAGTGCCTTATAAGTCAGTGCTTTGCGGTTGCCAACAATACCTTCAGCGGCGGGTTTTTTAAGCAAATAGGCGTTTTCTTCACCCGGCCCAGCCTCCGTACGGCGCTCGGTCACTTGCGGATTATCGATGCGCGGCTCAGTGTCATTTTTGGTATCGGCCTTGCTCCAGTGCACCAGCGCATTAGGGGCTTCAAAGTCGTCGATTAGAATCCAGCCGGCCGTGTCAGCCAAGCTTAGCGGCGAAAGTACACTGGCATAGAGCGCTAACGAGGCCCATAAATATTTCATAATAACTCCTATTTTTATCGGGTGTAGAGCGCGAGATATTAGTTATATTAAACATCAACCCACCCGCACACTGTTGCGGCTCGTCATTACCTCGTGACCGACACCGGATTGCGAACTAAGTCTTAGAAAATCACGACATCGTCCCTAGGGCGATGATTTAACGTGACTGCGTCACCGGCCACTGAAACTGGAAACAGCAACCAAGCTCGGCCCCCTCACTTGGCAGCAAGGTAACATTTCCCCCGTGCTGCTCGACTATGGTTTTTGCCAAATATAAACCAATACCAGAGCCTGGTTGGGTTTGTACATTTGGCGCCCGGTAAAATTTGTCGAATATTTTATCTTGCAGGTTTGGATCAATACCCGGGCCACGGTCGCTTATCTGCAAGTAGACTTGCGAGTCAGTCTGGCACAGCTGCACCAGTATCTTTGTATCCTCAGGGGAGTATTTAAGCGCATTTTCCACAACATTCACCCATGCGATTGCCAGTAATTCTGGGTCAATTTCACTGATAACTGCCTCTTTAGGCAACACCAACTCAATGCGACCTCGACCAAAATTAAAAGCAAATAATCTTTCCAAAATTTGACATACATCCACCGATTGTATTTTTATGTCGGGCGCCCCATCGGTGGCTAATCGCTCTGAAGTTAAGCAATTATTCATCAGAATTGTCATGCGCTCGGTATTATTGCGAATACGCTGTATTCGAGGCACCACCTCTGGAAAGCGTTGGCTCAGTTGTATCTGCAGGTTTTGCGCAACCATATCAATGACCGCTAAGGGTGAACGAAATTCATGCGATACCATTGCCACAAATTCTTTTTGCGTTTGTAACGCTAATTTTTCGTTGGCCAGAGATTCTCTTAGCTTCACCTCGATGGACGCCCTTTGCTCAATTTCCTTAGTTAAAGCAATATTGGCACAACCCAAATCCAGTGTTCTTGCTTGAACCTTTGACTCCAGCTCAAGGTTATGAGTTGTCACCTGCTGCAATAAAGCTTCTTTCGCAGCGAATTTATCTTGTTCTGCTTGCCAGGCGCGGCGTGCCAAAGCGAAATTGAGTAGCACCACATGAATCAAACCGCCAATATTAGGCAAGTGATCAATCAATGGAATCCAGCCACCCAAACCTAAACCCTTAGAGAAGAGCAGTAGCAATGCAACTTGCAACGGCAAAAATGCCACCGCGTAAAAACGCAACGATCGGTGCCGTATTAATGCATGTAAACTGACAAACAAGAAAACGACTATAAATGTACTCGTTATCACTGAGCTAGCGATAAACAACCAACGCCACCCAGCCACAACAATGAACACACCCGTCAATAAAAATGCCGTAATGTAACCCCAGGTGACATAATAAATGTAGCGATAAAAGGTGCGAAGCCGAAAAGTACCTTGTAAAAATAGAATAAAAGTTGCGCCAAATAAGGCCGAACTCAGTACCATTAAGGTAGACACCGACATGTTAGGGCCGGAAAAAACAAACTGCGAGGCATAACCTCCACTAATGGATGAAAATGCCCCCAACAATATCATCGACACGGCGTATAATAGATAATCTCTATCACGCAACCTATACCAGAAAATAAAGTTGATTAAGGCCGCTAACAACACCATTCCCAAATACAGCCCATAAGTCACATACTCGATGGCCATAAAACGTTGGAATTTCTCTGGGGTAAGTAGCATAACATCGGTACTTTGCTGATCATAAAACCCCAACTTCAAATGATAGGTGGTCAGCGCCGATGGTGTGAAATTAAGCCGATACACAAACCCACGGTAATCGTACTCTCGGTTGCTAAACGGATACGCAAAGCCCTGTTTTTTGCCGTTGGTTATCAACTGTCCATGGCGGTACAGTTCTAGATGCTCAATATATGCTGGTAAAAGTGTGAGTAACCACTCGGTGGGGGCATCGTCATCTGGCTGCAAACAAAGACGCAGCCATAAACCTCCGCCACGAGTCGCAGACGACACGTTACCCGATGCTTGCTCGAAGCGTGAATCGGGCAAAGCCATAACCTGTTCAATAGTCAACGCCCGTGCCGGGTCTTCCAGAACCAAAAGCGACAGGTTGTCAGTATTAACCGCCGCCGACATGGATTCCGACAATATCTGCGCGGGGCACTGTGCATTTGCCCAAGTCCCTAGCGCCATTATCAATATCACTAACCAGCGCCCAATTTGAACAGCAGGCGCTGTGTTTTTTCTTATCACGACACCAAGTCTCCTTCTTAGGTGTGCTTCGTTTTCAAGCACGACTAGTCCCTATTACGCCCTATCAGAAGAGGTGAGTGCGTAAGCGTGGTACGTTAGCGGCAGTTTACAGAGATTCGAGTATTGCCTCTATCGAGTCACCCACAAAAATTTGCGGTTGCGAGTGCTCGACGTCCTGATCCTGCTCCCACTGTTTAATATAGCTTTTGGCTTTCGCAAATGCCTTCACAAAACTATTCGTCTCTGGCAGTGCCTTGGAAAAATAAGCGCGACCAAAGTACGTCATAGTATCTGCATCGCCACAGCCAAAACTGGTGCGATCATGTCGGGCTGCGGTCAGTACCAAATGCTGCGGCGCCTTTAACTGATCGATAAATCCACCGGAATAACACGCTGATATAATAAGCACTTTGGGTGTAGCCGCTAGTGGGGCCAGTGCTGCAGTTAAGCTCTCGGGGGTGATGTCGAGAAAGTCATGGCTCGGCGCGGCTAAAGAAAATTCATGCTCTTGCGAGCCGTGGCTTGTGATATAAAGTAACAATATATCCTCTTCTGGCTGCATCACCTGACTCAGCTTGGCAACCGTCGCCTCAAGATTACCCGCAGTGGCAAGTGGCAGCTCATCCACTGACTCAGGCAAGTTACTCAAGGTCACGACTTGTTCGGCATCGAGCCAACGGCTTTGCAGTTGCTCGGCAATCGTACGCACCTCGGCATCAAACACCCCTTGGGTGCCATCGCCGGCCAACAAAAGTGCGTACAGATCGACCTCGCCTGGCGCCGAAGCTCGAACGCCTTGTAAGGTTTGATTGAGGCGTTCTTCTTGCGAAAACAGTGCCTTTTCAAAAGCGACGCGTGCAGCTCGTGTTTGAGCTTTATCGGCAGCGACTGGCGACTGATTGCCCCAACGCCAACGCCCAGCATAATCCACCTCATCACGTGTTAAATCATACAACTCACCATACCCGTGGAAGTAACCATCCATCAACTCTCCGGTGTAGCGCCGTTGGTCGTCCTGCCAAACTCCGGCACCGTGGTAGTGCCACCCTTTAAACTCACCCGCGTAGGACACACCATCGGCACTTTGGTAGGTACCCAGGCCCGTGAGCTCGCCAGCAACAAAATCACCCTGATAGACATCACCCTCGGCGCTGTGATACTCCCCAGGGCCGTGAAATTCATCGGCCTTAAAGCCACCGACATAGTGCGAGCCATCTTCGCCTTGCCACCGTCCTTGGCCTTGCAATTGGCCGGTGACAAATTCGCCGCTAAAAACATCCCCACTCGCCAACGTTAGCGTGCCGCGCCCAGTCATAGTGCCGAGGTTAAATTCACCCTGATAACGATCGCCATTTGGCCATTGCAATACACCTTCGCCCGACAGCAAACCGTCAAGCAAAGAGCCTTGGTACTGTGAACCATCGGGTAACACGAGCTCATGCTCGGTGCTCTCACTCGGCTGAGCACACACTACAACAGGTAGCGAAAGCACCAGCACCAAAAAACTAATTTTCATCAATCGCTACCCCAGTCAGCAGGCTGAGTGATTCTAAGGCTTGCTTGGCCACATCACGGCCGGCCAAATTAAATCCTACAGTAACTGGTTTGCCGGTGTGCCGCTTGGCAATTATTTTGTAAAACGTGGTGTGCGATTTACCAGATTGGGAGGTATAGCTTTCTTTCAGTGCCAAGGATTGAATACTGCTGCGCGGGTAGTGACGATTACCTAAACTCACCCCCAGTAAACGTCGGCGGGTCACCAGTTCGCTTTGATCAATTCGAACATCCAAACTGCACATTAAATAATAGATACCCGCCAATAGCATTGGGATACCAATCAAGGTAAAAATCCAACTGGGAAAATCATCGGCTGGAATCATAAACCCAACCCCAGCGAAAATCGCCCCAACTAATATCAATGCCATTTTGCCACTTGGGTGACGCCAAGCGGGGTAATGTAAAATAATGCCACCGGGAATTTGCTCTACATTTAACACCGACTCAAGGGCTTCTTCTCGCGATTGTTGAGCCAGTATATTTTCCGTACTTAAACGCGAAAGAGCTGCTGCCTTTTGGCCGGTGGCAAAGACCGGAATTTCATATTGGCGAGAAAAATCTGCACCCGGCAACTCACAGTCAACCACCAAACGCCACAGATGGTAGCTGCGGCTGGGCGTTTGCGATACGGGTAAATCACTGTCCACATCGAACAGAATTTCCAGCCGAGTACCGGTGGCGCTAGCCTGCGTTTGAGCGACCCCCTCAGTTTGCCAAACCAGTGATTCGCGGCGCGAACGGTTTTTACCGCTGCCGGACATATAACTGCGCAAGCATTGTAATGACACATCAAAGCGATGATTAATCGAGTAAGGCAAGCGCACCTCGATACTGCCCCCTACATGCCCGCCCACAGCACCGGGGTAAGGATCAAGTTGCAGCGGCGCCGGACCAAATCGGCGCCAACTTAAGGTGACCGAGACGGCCCAACCGATTAACCCCAAACCTACCGCGGGGAATAACAGCGCAACCAAAGCGATCAACTCGCCTTTTAAGGCCGCATTGACGCCGCCAATACCGGCGGGTATGGCAATCGCATTCCACGCAATGGCAACTCCCCAGCTAACATAAAGACTGGTTTTCCCATTGCTTTTGATTTCCTTGTGGGCCCAATCGCGTCGTTCAAGCCAAGGGCGATCACCCAGCTCTCGCCCTTGGTTGGGCATTTTATCGGTCGGCGCACACAGACAATAAACAATAATACCGCCCCCTACCCCACCGAAAACAATCACAAAGATCATGCTAAAGCCAATCATTCCCCAGCGCACATCTCGATTAAGAATTGCTTGGCTGGGTTGATCGGGGTCTACCCATGCCTGCACTGACTGGCCTTGGTTTAACGCCCGCTGTAATCGGCTCGATTCCCGCTGGTGGTAGTCACCCACGTTATCAAAGCCATCGGTTAGACCCACGCGCGATGCCATAAACGGCTGCCCATTAAACGAGTATTGATAACTTGCCGTGACCTTATACGTAATAGAGCCATCGGAGGTGCCGCGCTTAAGATCAACCTGAATCAGCTGTGCTGATACCGGTTGCCATGACTCCACCGCCCATTTATCAACCAGTGTGCCGGCCACCCCCCAAAAGAACATGCCCACGCCCACAGCGGCAAATGGCAAGCCAAACAATATCATCAACCAGCGCTCTTTTAATTTTGCTAACAGCGAGCTTTTTTCTTTAGCCACTGGGGCATCTCCTTTTTGGCTTGATCATCGGGCGTTAAAATAACATCATGCGCAATTCCCTTACGTTACGCAATGCACGGAATACATCCATGGCCCGCACCATCGCAATCGTTGAAGACGAACAAGCCATCGCTGACAACTATAAAGACGCCTTTAGCCGCCTTGGCTTTCAGGTAGAGCACTACTTGGATCGCCCCTCGGCTCAAGCGGCGTTCGATATTAAGCTGCCCGACCTGGCGGTGATTGATGTCGGGCTGGGTGACGATATTGAAGGCGGTTTTGAGCTGTGTCGCAGTTTGCGCACTCTGGCCCCCAACCTGCCGATCGTGTTTCTGACCGCTCGCGATGATGAGTTCGATGTAATCTCGGGGCTGCGCTTGGGGGCCGACGATTATTTAACCAAAGACATCAGCCAGGCCCATATGCTGGCGCGCATTCATGCGCTGTTTCGCAGGGTGGATGCCATGCGAGCCCCTACCCAGCAAGACGACACCCTGGAGCGCGGTAAGCTGCTAATTAACTCGTCCCGCATGAGCGTCAGCTGGGGTGAATCGGCGATTGACTTAACCGTCACCGAATTCTGGATTTTGTACGCCTTGGCTAAACATCCAGGGCATGTCAAAAACCGTCAGCAACTGATGGATGCCGCTAACGTAGTACTGGATGACAACACGATTACCTCACACATCAAACGTATCCGCCGCAAATTCAGCGCCGCCGACTCAAGCTTCGATCACATACAAACCGCCTACGGCATGGGCTATCGCTGGCAGAGCGCAACGTGAGATTACGCCAACAGCTGGCACTGCTCGCCCTGGCGGGGTTGCTGACTCCGGGACTTACGCTTTACTCGCTGCGTATATTCAACGAGCAAGCTAAAGCCAGCCACCTGAACCAGTTAACCGGTATTGCCCAAGCAGTAGCCGCCCGACTGGGCAATGACACCGAGCTGCTGACCCGCAGCGCCCTGGCTGATTCACCCCAACGTCCAGCGGGTAAAACCCTCTACAGCCATACCGATAACTCTAACCACTCATCAACAACCACGCCAAGCACACCGAGTCCTATCACCGTAGACGGCTCTGCCGCTGATTGGCACCAACTGGCTATACCACCGCTGCCCCTACCCAGCGAGACTGCCTTAACAGCCCAATACCGTAGCCTTACCTCGGGCGAAAGAACCTATTTATTGATAGAGGTAGACGACAAGCAACGGCACTTTCACAATGCTGAAGCCCCGCACCACGATAAGCAGCCCTTATACCGCACTGACAACCAAGATTTGGCCAGCGGAGACCATTTGCTGCTTTACGCCGGCGCCCAAGATCAACACTTACATATTTTGCGGGCAGAAGTACCGGGGCAGATGACGGCGCTGTATCGCAATGCACTCGGTAAAGTTGTCACTCAAGAGGCTATTCAGGGCTTGTGGCGCGAAACGAACACTGGCTACCAGGTAGAATTGTCGCTGCCCACAAACATGACTCAAACCGCCATGGCTTTGGCCGCCGTAGATCAATCGCCCACAAACCCGCAACGCTCAGCCGGCACTCTGCCGCCCTATGCATTGAGTGCAGCGGGCCCCGACCCCGGTGTACTGCCGCCCGCTGTGGGCCAAATGATCCGCCCCGCGCAGTCGCTCAACAGCGCCCTAGAAGTGTTTACCCGCCCCAATACTCGCTTGAGCTTAATCGATAAACATCACTGGCAAAGAGGCCAGGCGGGAGAACTTGCAGACACTCACGCCTCACCAAGCATCACTCAGCGCCTGCTCGGCTCGATTATGAAAATGCCCCGACGCCCGACATTTGAGACCGCCTCAGGCCACTGGAACCATCCCGACATCTCTTATCCAAACCGCGAGCCGCGAGCATTTTGGGCGCGCGACCAAGACGCCTTAATAGCCACCGTAGCGGTGCCGCTTATTAGCTCCCACCTGCCGGCACTGGAGTCGCATCACCTAGGCAGCGTCATCATTGAGCAAAGAGTACAGCCCTGGCAATTGCTTGATCAAGACAGTATTAAACGTCTGCTCGCATCATCCCTGCTCGGCGGCGGCTTACTCCTACTGCTACTGCTGGGCTACGCCAGCTTTTTAAGTGCTCGCATCGCCAAGCTTAGCCGCGCCGCCAACCAAGCCAAGGGGCAAAACTTACCTGAGTCTCTATCACACTGGCCTCAATTCACCATCCAAGACGAAATAGCCGAACTGTCACAACACTATTACGAAGTGCTCACTCAACTGCAGGATCACAATCACTATTTGCGCACACTGACCGGCAAGCTATCCCACGAGCTGAGAACCCCTCTGGCGGTTGTCACCGGCTCGCTCGACAACCTCCAACAAAGCGAGGGCGAAGACGTTCACAAATACACGCACCGCGCCCAGGCGGGTAGTGAGCGCTTAAGCTTTATTATCAGCGCCATGACCGAGGCCAGCCGGGTGGAGGCGAGCATTGCCAGTGCAGAGCTCGTTACCGTCAACTTGCAACAACTGATAAGTGATATCAGCCAAGCTTACTCATCGGCCTACCCCGCCCAGCGTTTTATGGTGGACATTCAACCGGCGAGCACCGGCACCTATGAGGTCAAGGTTGCCCCAGAGCTATTAGTGCAAATGCTGGATAAACTGGTCGATAACGCCGTAGGCTTCGCCCGCGACAACACCCCGGTTACCCTTGGCCTGAACTATCAATCCACTGAGCAAGATGGCGTACTCTTGGCACTGTCAGTCTGCAACCAAGGCCCCCGCCTACCCAACAATATGCAAGGACGGTTATTTCAGTCACTCACCTCGCACCGACCCCGCTCAGGTGGAGATACCCCCCACCTGGGGCTGGGGCTTTATATTGTCGAGCTAATTACCCGCTTTCACGGCGGTACAGCCACCGCCACTGACCTGCCCGATGGGGTAAAAGTTTGTGTTACGATACCGGCTCTGTACCCTGAACTAAATGCACAAAGACGCACAACAAGTGTTGACAATACTTGTTAAACGGGTAAAATGCCGCGTCTTTTACGGGCACTGTTACGTCTTGACGTCAGCCGCTCAGTAATACATTTTTTTGATTTAATAGGAGCAACACGGTGGCAAATTCACCTCAAGCCAAAAAACGTGCACGCCAGAATGAAAAAGCTCGCAAGCACAACGCCAGCCTGCGCTCCATGGTGCGCACCTACTTGAAGAAAGTGGATGCCGCCATTGAAGCAGGTGACGCCGAGAAAGCCAAAGAAGCCTACACAGCAGCTGTTCCAGTGCTGGATCGTGTAGCCGACAAAGGCGTATATCACAAAAATAAGGCTGCTCGCCACAAGAGCCGCCTGAATAGCAAAATTAAAGCACTGGCCTCCTAAGCGGAAGCTGAGCTTGAAAAAAACCGGCTTAAGCCGGTTTTTTTGTGCCTGAGAATGACACGCCCCATAGCAGTAGACACGAAACTGCCTACGCAAATGCACCCCCTCCTCTTTTTCGCTGCCCGATCGTCTTAGCCACTCCCCATACTTATTTCTCAAAAACGTCACACAACCGCAATACCCGCGTCAGAAAACTTGGCTATAAATCTCCCGTCACTTCGCTCATCAGGAGATACACCAAGGAGATCACCCCATGCTGCCACGTGAACACTTTATCAAACAGCCTTACTACGGTATCAATGACCTTAAAGATACGGCCAGCCTGACCAGCGCCCAAATTCGCCTAATCAAAAAACACGGCTGCCTCATCAATGCATTGCTGCAGGACGAGGTTCTCAACCCCAATTTTGCCGACCTGCAAATACTCAAAGCCATTAACGGCAAAAATGCCCCCACCAACCCCGTGGTTCACGCCTGGCAGAAATACACCCAGCTAAAACAATCGCAAATCACCCTGAAAAATTCTGCCTGAGCCCACAAACCCCGCTAAGCCCAGCAGTGCTTAGCGGGTTAATGCCAACAAATGCAAAACTCTGACACTGGATTTTACCTCTAGATAGCAGTATGATTGCGCTATCATTTGCCATTTTCGAAGCCAATTAGCTCTCGAAAGCCAATAAGAAACCAGAGGCACTATCGTGACAGACAAAACTCCCAGCCAGAGACTGGCCAAACTCAGTTGGCGTGAACGTATAGGCTACGGACTGGGTGATGCCGGCTTTAACTTCTATTGGGCCATTATTGGCTCGTACTTAATTTTCTTTTATACCGATATTTTTGGTATCAGCGCCGCGGCGGCAGCCACCATGGTAACCATTACCAAAATAGTGGATGCCTTTACCGACCCGGCTATGGGCGCTATTGCCGATAGAACCAAAACCCGCTGGGGGAAATTCCGCCCCTACTTATTGTTCGGCACACTGCCGATGATGGGCGCCGGGTTGCTCACCATGACTACGCCCGACTTAGGCGAGAGCGGCAAACTAGTATGGGCCTATGCAACCTATATGATTTTAATGTTGACCTACACCGTACTCAACATGCCCTACAATTCATTATCGGCCGTACTAACCGCCGACCCACAAGAGAGAAACACACTCAACAGTACCCGGTTTTTCTTTGCCTACTTTACCGGCATTATCGTAGGTGCCGCGACGCCTGAGTTAGCCGAATATTTCGGTAGCGGCGATCGCTATAGCCCTATCGGCTGGCAGATAACCATGAGCATCTATGCGGTTATTGCCTCCATTTTATTTGTGATTACATTTGCCACCACCCGCGAGCGTATTGCCCCGCCGGCACAACAAACCGCCGAACCACTGCAAGATTTAAAAACGTTATTCACCTGCAAGCCCTGGATAATTATTTTTATTCTCGCCATGGTGATTATGACCACCTTCACCTTGCGTGGCAGCTCCGCCACTTATTATTTTAAGTATTTTGTTGAACGCCCAGATTTGCTTGGTGCGTATATCGGGCTGCAAGTATTAGGGTTGATGATTGGTGCCATGTCCGCCGCCACCCTTACCCGATACATGGACAAAGTAAAACTGTTAATGATTTTAATGGGTGTTGTCAGCGTACTGTGTATTATTTTTGCTTTTGTCCCTAAGCCCAACGCCCTTGGTGTGGTTGATGTCAACGAAACCAATCGTACCGAACTGCAAGCCCACGAACTTTTAGCAGAAGAACATCAAACCGGCGACAGCTACCGCTGGACGCGCTACGAAAAAGTCTTTTGGATAATCAAAGATCGGGTAGATTTAGCCGAAACATCGGCCACCTTATCGTTAACCACACAAAATAATGAAACAATCAGTGTTGTTAAAACTCGTGCCGATGGCAGCACACTCGACAGTGCCAGCATCCCCAATGAAATTATTTGGATGTTTATATTAAGCATGCTGATTTCATTGGCGTTGGGGCCAAAAGCCCCTATCACCTGGGCCATGTACGCCGACGTGGCCGATTATAACGAATGGAAGACCGGGCGCCGCGCCACAGGAATGACCTTTGCCGCCACAACTTTCTCGCAAAAAATAGGCAGCGCCATTGGTTCAGCGCTCATGCTATCGGTACTGGCCGCGCTGGGTTACCAAGCCAATCAGGCGCAATCAAATGCGTCACTGGACGGCATTGTGTATATGCAAACACTGGCCCCTGGTGCCTTTGCCTTTATTGCCATTATCGCACTGATGTTTTACGACTTAACCGGCGACAAGTTGACCGTTATACAGCGCGAGCTTGAGATTAAGCATCAATAAAACGATCGCATATAAATGTTGTCACAGACAGCTCAAAGAGATTAACAACCAGCAGTCACAATCGACACAATCATCCTCCCTTTGAGCGTCTCAACCGAGGTTGGGCGCTCTTTTTTATCTACGAGGCAATCATGTCTTTTACACCAGAGCTATTTCCATCCGAAGATGGTCAGTACTTTCATCTTAAAAGCCCCACCTTGATGCCGCGCGCCTCGGGCTTTTTATGGAATAAAAAGATGATGATTCAAATGAACTGCCGGGGCTATGCCGTCTCCCAGTTTATGCAGCCAGAACCGGCCAAATATGCCTACGCTCCCAATCTGGAAGCAAAAACGTTTATGCAGCCAGAGCAGCCGTACTACGCCCACCACCCCGGTCGTTTTTTTTATCTCAAAGATGAGGATAGCGGAGAAATATTCTCGGCCCCCTATGAGCCAGTGCGCGCCAAGGGTTGTGACTATACGTTCTCACCCGGAAAAAATGACATTCAATGGACGCTACGCTTCGGCGACATTGAAGTGCATGTTGAGCTTAGCTTACCCGTCGACGACGCGGTAGAGCTGTGGCAGTTCAGTGTCAAAAATACCGGAGCCAGCACACGCAACCTTAGCCTCTACCCGTATTTCACGCCCGGCTATATGAGCTGGATGAATCAGAGTGCCCAATACGATCCAGCACTCGGCGCTATTGTTGCCAGCTGCGTAACACCTTATCAAAAGTACCCTGACTACTTTAAAAATCAGCACTTTAAAGACAAAACATATTTGCTGCACGAACGCCCACCCGTCGCCTGGCAAACTCAACGCGAAGCCTTTGAAGGCGAAGGCGGCCTGCACAACCCCGACGCCCTGCAAGCCGATACTCTAGCTTGCGACGACGCGCGTTATGAAACGCCACTAGCGGCCTTGCAATACCGCGTATCCTTGCCAGAAAATCAATGCGAAACTTACCGCTTTGCGTTTGGACCTGCCAAAGATGAGAACGAAATAGCGCTCATTAAAGAGCGCTATTTAAGCGCCGAAAAATTCCAACAAACCAAACAAGCCTATGGCCAGTATATTGCCAGCGGCAGCGGTGTCCTGCATATTGAAACGCCCGATGAAGGCCTCAACAACTTTGTTAATCACTGGCTGGCACGACAGGTGTTTTATCACGGCGACGTCAACCGCTTAACCACCGACCCGCAAACGCGCAACTATCTACAAGACAACATGGGCATGAGTTATATCAAGCCCGCCACCGCTCGCCACGCATTTACTCATGCGCTAGGCCAGCAGGAAGCGAGCGGTGCTATGCCCGACGGTATCTTGCTGCACGAAGACGCCGAGCTAAAGTACATTAACCAAGTGCCACATACCGATCATTGTGTTTGGCTACCCGTCTGTTTAAAAGCTTACCTAGACGAGACCGGCGACCTTGCGCTACTAAATGAGCCGGTCAAAGGTGTTGATGGTAAAACGCTCAGCGTAGCACAGCGCATCAGCAACGCCATGCAGTGGCTGTTGGACTCACGCGATGAACGCGGATTGTCCTACATTGCACAGGGCGACTGGTGCGACCCGATGAATATGGTCGGCTATAAAGGCCGCGGAGTTTCCGGCTGGTTAAGCATTGCCACCGCCTACGCCCTTAACGTATGGGCCGATATCTGTGAACGAAGCTCTATCGACAACCCACAGAATTTTCGCACCAGTGCCGATGAGATTAACACTTCGGTCAACAAACACCTGTGGGACGGCAACTGGTATGGCCGCGGCATTACTGACGACAATGTTGTGTTCGGCATCAGCCAAGACTCTGAGGGTCGTATATTTCTCAACCCACAAAGCTGGGCGATACTGGCCGGCACCTGCTCGCCTGAGCAGCGCGAAAAAATGTTGCAGGCCGTAGAGCAGCAACTTGAAACCCCCTACGGTGTCACCATGCTGGCCCCGGCGTTTACCGCCATGCGCGAAGATGTGGGCCGGGTGACACAAAAACATCCGGGGTCCGCCGAAAACGGCTCGGTCTACAACCACGCGGCTATTTTTTACATCTACAGTCTGTACAGCATTGGCGAGTCCGACCGCGCCTACAAGCTATTGCGTCAAATGATTCCCGGCCCAAGCTCGGACGATTTTGCCCAGCGCGGGCAAATGCCGATCTATATTCCCAACTACTACCGTGGGGCCTACTATCAGTTTCCGCGTACCGCCGGGCGCTCCAGCCAATTGTTTAATACCGGTACGGTGAGCTGGGTCTACCGCTCATTAGTGGAAGGTTTATTGGGTTTAAAAGGCGACAATGACGATTTATTGGTCGAACCAAAACTACCGACTAGCTGGGATAATGCCAAGGTCACCCGGCACTTTAGAGGCGCCACCGTTCACGTTCACTATCAAAAAGGGGAAGGCGCTTCAGTGCTGATTGTCGATGGTGAGCCACAAGCAGACTTTAGATTAAGAGCGCCCACGGCAGGTAAAGAATACAACTTGAAGATGTACATCGGGTCGGATTAAATCGTAACGAGCGCTGACGTTGTGTCGGCGCTCGTTATTTGTCAGAGTTCATAGTGACCAGTATTCACTACTGTATAGGTCGAGATGATTGGCGCAATATGACCTCAAACCCAATATCCCTTTGCTTTTGCGCCACGGCCTCACCTTCAAGTACCTGCACAATCATTTGAGCCGCCTGCACTCCCATTTCATAGCGGGGCACATGCACGCTGGACAGCGACGGGTTAACAAAAGCGGAGGATTCAAAGTCATTAAAGCCGCACAAGGAGATATCGGTAGGAACTTTAATATTCATACGCTGGCTTTCAAACAGCGCGCCCAGCGCTAAATCGTCATTACAACAAAAAATACCATCGACCTGCCCCGCCGATAAACTTAATAAGCTGCGAAACAACTCCCCACCCAATGCAATGGATGATGGCTCAGGTGTCGTCACTAGAAACTTTTCATTTAACTTGCCCCGCTCTTGCAGCGCATCTCTAAAACCCGCCATACGTTGCTGCACACGGGCATCCATTCGTGCACCAATAAACCCTAAACGCTGACAACCAGTGGCAAGCAACTTCAATGCGACATCAAAACCTGCCTGATAGTGGGAAAAGCCCACATTCATATCCAGCGGCTGGTTTAAAATTTCCATGATTTGCACCACAGGCAATCCCGCTTTGGCGAGCATTCTTTCGCACGCTCGGGTTTGATCGCCACCGGTAATGATCATCGCCTCAGGGGATTGACTCAACAGCGTTCGAATCATTTTTTCTTCTTCAAGTGGCGAGTAGTGGGTATCCACCAGCAGCACTTTGTAATCGCTGGCGCCGGCCACATCGTAGATACCGCGCAGCACATCATTAAAGACAATATTGGACAGTGAGGGAATAGAAACACCAATAACGCCAGAGCGAGCCGAGGCCAAGGAGCTGGCAGATTGATTGGGAATGTAACCGAGCATATCAATCGCCTCTTGCACTCGTTGGCACAAATCAGACGACACTTTATCGGGCTGATTAATCACCCGAGAAACAGTAATAGCGCTCACATTTGCCACCTTAGCTACATCGGCCAAGGTTGCTCTTTTAGTGGTAGAGGAATTGCGGGTACGCACCACGAGTGTTACTCCCTATTTTTAAACGAATACTAGCATAACAATCGATGTTTGCGCTATCATTTGACTTATTCGAAACAAATCAATGCGACCGAGTTATCTTTAATGCCTCATACCAAACCTGAATCGTCCACCTCACCGGTGCTTATTATCATTATGGGTGTTTCTGGCTCAGGTAAGTCCAGCGTTGCTCAGGCCTTGGCACAACACTACCAATACCATTTTTATGATGCCGACGACTTCCACAGCAATGAAGCCAAAGCCCTTATGGCCGCGGGCACTGCGCTATCAGATGAGCATCGCGCCCCCTGGGTGCACAACATTAGTGCGTTTTTAACCGATTGCGCCGAACGAAAGCAAAGCTGCACCCTAGCGTTTTCAGGGCTGCGCCACGCCCATAGGGACGTATTAAGGCAACTTCCATTCCAAACCCTGTTTCTACACCTTGAGGGCTCAAAAGCCGTTATCGGTGCCCGAATGAATGCCCGCAGCAATCATTTTATGCCGACCAGCCTATTAGATAGCCAATTTGATAGCCTCGAGCCCTGTGAAAACGAACAGGATATTATCCCTATTGATATCTCTAAACCTCTGGCCGAGGTAATACACGACTGCAAACAAACCATTAATGCTAAACTAAGTGAGCACTAGGCTGCGCGGCACAACTCTTGCCTTTGATCTTTCGGGCACCTTTTTTATGCCCGTCCTACAGCCTAGCGCTGAACAGGTAGTATCGATTCATTAGGTAATGAGGCCACTCCATGACCACAGACTTCCTTTCACTGGAAGAGCTCAAACAAAAAATTCACGTGCTAATCGCAGCCCTCTACCCCCATTGCAATGCCGATGAGCTAACCGAACAATGTTTGGCCGCTATAGGGCCGCGAATTAGCAAAGATGTAGTGGCCCCAGAACGGCTCTGGTCGGAAAAAGACTGCCTACTCATTACCTATGGCAACTCCATCCGCGAAGCGGGCCACAAGCCACTGGACACCCTACAGCACTTTCTACACAATCACCTGCAAGGCGTGTTTTCCGCCGTGCATATTTTGCCCTTCTTTCCATTTTCATCAGACGATGGTTTTGCCGTTATCGACTACACCCAAGTCGACCCGGAACTGGGCGACTGGGGCGACATCAATGCTCTGGCACAAGATTTTAAACTGATGGCCGATTTGGTCATCAACCATGTATCCAGCCAAAGTTTATGGTTTCGCAACTACCAATACGGCAAAGACCCCGGGCGCGGTTACTTTGTTGAAGCCGACCCCAATGACAATTTATCCGACGTGGTACGACCTCGCACCAGCCCACTGCTGCGCAAAACGGATACCGCAGACGGCACCAAGCATGTCTGGTGCACCTTCAGCCACGATCAAGTCGATGTCGACTTTCGCAACGAAAAAGTTTTATTGGAATACCTCGGTATTATCGGCCTCTATCTGGATGAAGGTGCGCAGTGGATACGGCTTGATGCCGTGGCGTTCCTATGGAAAAAAATCGGTACGCGCTGTATTCACCTGCCCGAGACTCACGACGTTATTAAACTAGTTCGTCTATTAACCGAATACAAAAATGCGCACGCTCTGTTAATCAGCGAAACCAATGTACCCAATCGTGAAAACCTAACCTACTTTGGCAACAGTAACGAAGCGCACGTGATTTACAACTTCAGTTTGCCGCCGCTGGTTATTCATGCCCTGCTCGCCGGAGATTGCACCTACTTAAAAACCTGGATGATGAGCATGCCGCCCTCCCCTGTGGGCTGCACCTACCTGAACTTTACCGCCAGTCACGATGGTATTGGTTTGCGCCCGGCAGAAGGTCTATTGGATGACGGCGAATTAAAACAAATGCTAACGGCGCTGGAGTCCTTCGGCGGCCGTATTTCTTCGCGCACCGACGCCGAAGGCAACAGCAAACCCTACGAAGCTAACATCAGCCTGTTCGATGCCTTTAAAGGTACATACAAAGGCACCGATCAGTGGCAAGTGGAGCGTCTAATCAGCTCGCAATCCATTATGCTGGCGGTAGAAGGTATTCCGGCATTTTATATTCACACCTTGTTTGCCACTCACAACGATTACGACAAGGTAAAAACCACCGGTCACAACCGCTCCATTAACCGCTGTAACTGGAGCTTAAGCGATCTGAATGAGCGACTCGGTAAAGACAACGGCCCTGGCCAGCGAGTTTTTAACGAGCTACAGCGCCTTATTAAAATTCGTGCTAAACAGCCCGCCTTTCACCCCAATGCAACGCAATTCACCTTGCACCTAAGGCCCGAAATTTTTGCTTTCTGGCGCCAAAGCATGCAACGAACACAAAGCATCTTCTGCATCTACAATTTAAGCGATCAGACACAAGAACTTAACCTGGCCGACATTAATTTAATCAGCACCGAAAACTGGATCGATTTAATCAGCGGACAAGTGATTGATGACCTTTGCTCAACCATGCAGCTTCAGCCATATCAGAATTTATGGCTGACGAATTATGTGGGTGAGTAAACGCGATGCGGAATGCGGAATGCGGAATGCGGAATGCGGAATGCGGAATGCGGAATGCGGAACAATATTGACGCGGTTTTGCGTTGCTTATAATCAAGCGAACGTAAAATTATTGTGGATCTAAGTCCACATTAAAAAAGGGCGAACCACAAGGCTCGCCCTTTTTTACGTTATACGTTCTACGTTCCGCATTCCGCGTTCTACGTTTTACACTCCGCGTTCCACCCTCCCTAGAACTTCCACACCTCCTTGGCAAATAAGCGCCTACGTCGTCATCGCCCAGGGTATCTTGACTGCCAACGGGCGCTAGACTGGCGTTGAAGTGCCACCTGACGCTGTTATAGCGGTATTTTTAACTGCGGTTAAAACTCAGACTCGAGAGTGAGCGAAGGCAGCTCACCAAAGACTTGTTTATAATCGCGTGCAAAGCGGCCGAGGTGCAAAAAGCCAAAATGCATAGCCACTGCTGTCACTGTGGTAGAGCTCGCGTCACTGGCACGCAACGCTGATCTGACACGGCTGAGGCGGCATGAGCGCAGGTAGGCAAGTGGAGACATGTTCACATACAACCGAAAAGCGTATTGTAAACTGCGCTCAGACACCCCGACCACGGTACAGATATCACTTATGGACGGGATAATATCGAGGCCGAAACATTCCTCTATATAATTGCGCGCTTTGCGACAGGTGTGAAACGCCTGAATGCGTTCGGCCAACGACAGATCGGCCGGGTCGACACTTTTCGCAGTCGCTATGTGCACCACCTGTTGTAGCAGCTGCCGCTTAAATTGTTCGCTTTGTGCAGGTGTGGCTGCGGTGAACATCTGAGTGCTCTGTAGCCACTCAGTTATTGCCGATCGTAACGCAGGCTGCTGGCCATTATGGATAGACTGCAATGATGTGAAACCTCGCTCCCACTGCACTGGGTCCAATGCCCGCGCTCCCTGTAAAAACTCATCAATATGAAAGCCGATATAAGAAGTTTGAATACCTTCGGGGACGTAGATATCGTATTCTGCACACTCCGGCATAAAGAAAATGCTGCTACTCTCTGCACCCAGCTCTGAGAAACGAAAGCTGGGTGCAGGGGTGCAGTAAGATAGCGTGCAAAAGCCCTGAGGGGTAAACCCCACCTTTTGCACAGACGCCAACTGGGTTTCACGCACCACCTGCAGCTTGCCAAGGTTGAGCGTTTCCATCTGCACCAACTGCCGGCCTGAGCCCAACTGAATGCACTCCATTGCCGCCCAAGGTTGCATTGCTGCCTGAATGACGGCATCTTCAATACAGGCTGAATTATATAACTCACGCGGCAAAGCCCGGGGCAGTTCGAGCACTAGTTTTTACCTTGGGCTAAAGCGACGACGTGGTGCTTTTGTAGAGCGTCAGTCATATCATTTTCCGAGGTTAATCAAAGGGTGAACGTTAAAATAACAGTCAACTTAAGCAATAGCTACTCACTTTTTTGGTACTTCGGCTCTTAATAGACCCTTTAACACCGAAAGCCGGCTAGGAAAAACATAAAGCTAGGATCAGGGCAATAAAACCCCTCTTCGTCCCTAGAACTTACCCATGGTCTTTTAACAAAAAGGGAGGCCGCCAAGGTCGACGACATATTTACGGGTAAAGGACATGCGGAATGCGGAATGCGGAATGCGGAATGCGGAATGCGGAATGCGGAATGCGGAATGCGGAATGCGGAATGCGGAATGCGGAACAATATTGTCGCGGTTTTGCGTTGCTTATAATCAAGCGAACGTAAAATTATTGTGGATCTAAGTCCACATTAAAAAGGGCGAACCACAAGGTTCGCCCTTTTTTACGTTCTACGTTCTACGTTCTACGTTCTACGTTCTACGTTCTACGTTCTACGTTCTACGTTCTACGTTCTACGTTCCGCATTCCGCATTCCGCGTTCTACGTTTTACACTCCGCGTTCCACCATCCCTAGAACTTCCACACCACCTTGGCAAATAAGCGCGCATCGTCGTCATCGCCCAGGGTATCTTCACTGTCAATGGGCGCGGCGAGGCTGGCGTTGAAGTGCCAGTTGGCGCTGTTGTAGCGGGCGCCTAAGCCGGCGCCGGTCAGGTCGCGGTCATTGTCGGCATCGGCTTCCCACGGGCTGTGGTTGATATCCACCGCACCGTGATCCACCAGACCGTACACTTGCCACTGGTTGTTTAGGTTGTAGCGCAGCTCCAGGTTGGCCAAATAACCTTCATCACCACTGGCTTCGCCCTGGGCGTAAGCCCGCACGCCGTAAGCACCGCCCAGACTAAACTTCTCAGAGGAGTCGAGGTTTTTGTCGGCAAACTGGCCATGAATTTGGGCGTGCAGGCTCCAGTTACCCCCTAAGTTTTGTAAGCGCATGATGGACGGGGTCCAGCGCTCGAAGTCGCCAGCGCTTTGCGCGGTGACCGAGTCAATCACTTGGTCGAGGTAGCTGTTGATGGTGAGCTCGCCCTGGGTATAAGCCAATGACCACTGGGTGACACCGCCGCCCAACAGTTGGTCGCGCCAGTCACCGCCGATGGTGAGGGTGTAGAGCTCGGACTCTTTATCACTGTTGGAGCCAAAGGCGTCGATTTTATCTTCGAGCTGTTTGCTGTCGTACTGTAACTGCACATTGAGGTTGAGGTTGCGGGTACGAATCAGGCTCTGGTCGGCAAACACGGTGGTAATCTGCGCGTTACCGGTGGCCTCAAGGTCTTCGAAGTTACCGCCCAGTTCGTAGTCCATGTCGGAGTAGGCCGCCCCGATGTTGGTGGCCCAGGGGCCGACAGGCAGTTGGTACTGGGCGCGGAAGAACACTTGCTCTTCGTCGGAGCCGAGAGCGCGAAGGTCAAAGCGGTCGCCCAAGCCCAGTGGGCTGTTCACTTGTAAGCTGGCCCCTAAGCGGTATTCACCGATGGATTCATTGCCGTGGTTGTCCAGCTCCACGGTGCCGTTGACCCAGGGGCCTTGGCTGACGTTAACGTTTAAATCGCTGGTGCCGAGTTCTTCGCCGGGCACTAAGGTGGTGTTGACCGCAATGCCGGGGATGTCGGATAAGCGCAACAGCGGGGTTTCCAGCGCGTCGGCGGTGAGCATTTGATCCGGCGCCAGCGAGCGGAACGGACGCTTCACCACAAAGTCGCGGGTGTGGGCGTCGTTGCTGACGGCCACTTTGCCCAAACGGCCTTCGAGTACATCGATGGTGACGGCGCCATCGCTGACGTCTTGTTGCGGCAGGTAGGCCCGCGCTAAGAAGTAGCCCTGTTCGCGGTAGTAGGCGGTGATGGTCGCCGCGGTTTGTTGCAGCTGGGCCAGGGTGAGGTCGCGCCCCTGTTGGTCGCGAATCAGCCCCAGCAAGGTGTCGCTGTCAAAGGCCTGGTTGCCGGTAATGCTAAAGCGGTTCACCTCAACCGTGGCGCCACCTTCGGCCGCTTCCGGCGCCTGCTCAGGCTTGGGCAGTTCCACCTCGGCCCCGGCATTGTTAACCGCGGGGGTGGGTTCGGTTTCCAGTTCGCGGATAAACGTACCGGCGTTGGGCACCACTTGGGCGAACGTCTGGGCGCTGATCAGCGCACCGGCCAGGGTGAACAGTGACAGGGAGCTAAGGCGTGCTGCGGTCATGGTCTTTAGAGTCCGTTGTATAAGAGTGTGAGGCGCAAGTGTGTGTGTACGGGTCATCTTATTGGCCCTCGCCGGCGGGAGCGTCATCACGCGGTTTGTCTGGGGTGATTTCCGCGCGGCGGTTTAAGGCGCGACCTTCCAGGGTATTGTTGTCGGCAATGGGGCGCTGCCAGTCGTAACCTTTGGTGCCGAGACGCCCGCGGTCTATGCCCAAGTCGGTCAGTAGGTTGTACACCGCCATGGCGCGCTGGCGAGCCAGGCGCTGATTGAGCGACAAAGGCCCGGTGTTGGAGGTGTGGCCTTCAATCAACAGGGTCAGCTCGGGGTAGTCTTCCAGCTTTTGCACAAAGCGTTCGAGCATTTCTACATACTCATCGGCAATGTCAGAGCTGTTAATGGGGAACAGCACCGCACGCGGCATGGGCAGGCCAATCTCGGCCAGCTGCTCTGCGCTTAGGCGGGTGCCGCCTTGCACAACGCCCAACTCGATTGTATCCAGCGCACCATCGAGCAGGTCGCGACCCTCGAAAATGTTGGCGCGATTGGCGCGGCCCAAGGACTCGCGAGCCGGGAACTGGGTACTGGTTAAGCCGTCATTGTAGCCGCCGCCCGGGTGGGAGCTGAGCA
>NZ_JAUOQM010000048.1:0-280242 GCF_030547685.1 Gilvimarinus sp. 2_MG-2023
TGGTTGGTTTGGCGCTTACATTTGACAGTGCCGTTGGCTTGGGCGCGCTGAGCTTCGAGCAATACGTAGCCAGACAATAGTAAACCGGCTAAATCCCCAATCACGGGCACTAACCCGATAATAGAATCTAGGCCAATCCTAAAGCGAGTTAAGGGAATGGGAATGCTACTGTCGGTTAACCGGCTAAAGGTGTCCAGTCGCGCCAGTATGGCCTGTTCTTGCTCTAGTGTTGGCTTGGGCATAGCGTTAGTGGTCTGGTGTTATTGAGTTAGGGGCCGGTTTAATCGGTTTCAGCGCCGATTTCTTGCAGTGCTTGCTTAAAGGTAGCGCTTTCTTGCGCACCAGATATTAAATATTTGCTGTTTACGATAAACGCGGGTACCGCCGTAATGCCAGCTTGTTGGTAGGTGGCTTCGTCTTTACGCACTGCCTGTTCGTATTGATCTGAGTTTAGTACTTGTTCAGCGCTTTCTGGCGCGAGCCCTATGCTGGCGGCGCAGCGAGTTAGTACGTCGTGGTCAGAGACGTCTTCGGCTCGGCCGAAATAGGCGTCAAACAGCGCTTGTTTCATGGCGGTTTGTTGGCCTTGTTTGCCTGCCCATTTCACCAGCCTGTGTGCGTCAAAGGTGTTGCATGTACTGCGCTCTTGCAGCTTGTCAAAATTAATTCCAAGGTCTTTGGCAATTTTTATCATTTGGTCTTGATTGGTGCGCATTTCGTCTTCGGTGCCGCCGTACTTTTTTACCAGTGCAGGCAGTATGGGCTCGGCCTCGCCATTGTGTGAGGGGTCTAACTCGAATGCGTGCCAGTGTAGAGTGAAGTTGTGTTCGCTGCTTAATTCTTCAATGGCTTTCTCTAGGCGGGCGTAACCTATGGCGCACCAAGGGCAGGCGATGTCGGAAACGATATCGATTTGAATGTCGGACATAATTGGGCCTGTTGAGTAATAAAATTTCGCGTTCGGTTAATGTAACACGTCGCTTCGCTTTGTACTCAGATTCGCTATGGATGGCACAGTTCCGTGATCGTAACGCCGTAAATTAAAGGTATAAGCGCCGTTTGTGTCTATTCCGAGCATTGATATTTAGCAGCATCTTGTTCACAAGCGAGCTTGAGCCAAAGGGTGGGGTTGTTACGCACATCCTCTAAGGTGTGGTCTTTTTTGATTTATCACGCCTATTGGTTGATTTATTGGTTAACCAATTAAGATAAATGGCACTATCTTTGTAGTTAGTGGCATAAAGTATTAACAAATGCGCCAAATTCTTCACTATGTGCCATTTATACAGATTGGTTCACAATAATGGCTGTGCAGATTGTATACATATTGGAATTCAATGCGGTAGTATCTAAAACCTGCTTGATCGGGACAGACGATAATAATGCGTACCTGACTTAAGCAAGGGCTCAAAGTGGCGAAGTACTAGTGTTCAAACTAGTGAGTGGCGTGGAAATTTGCCTGAGTTCTTTGAGCAAAGTTGATAACAATAACGGACCGAATACATAGACATCTATAAGCAAATTGAGTGCTTTGTAAGCTCAGTGCATGTAGGTGTGAGCTTGGCTCTTTACTACGTACTGTGACAGCTAAATTTATACCCGGACGTCACAAGCTGTGTAGAAAAAACGAATAAATCAGATTCACGCCATATTTCCTGTCATGGTTTTGTCGTTTTGCAGTTTCTTCCAGTCATTCTTTAAGCCATACGGATGGTGGGCCTCTAGGGGTTTATACATGTCCCGTAATGGCAAATTTATATAAAAATAATAGGAGAATATGCCCATGCATAAGCAAATACGCATACCCGGAAAACTAACCATGCTCGCGGCGGCCTTGGCCGTTACTCACTCTGCTGCTAGTTTCGCGGCAGTCCCGGTGAGTGTTAATGCGTCTGACCACGATGGTAATACACCTGAAAACACACTGGATAATGATCTTTCTACCCGTTGGTCGGCAAATGGCGATGGCCAATGGATAGAGTATGAGTTGGGTGCGGTCGTTAATGTTGAGTCACTGGATGTGGCTTTCTATAAAGGTGACCAACGCACCACAACCATTGATATTCAAACCTCAACCGATGGCAGTAGTTGGGAGAGTGTTTATTACGGTGACCAACCGGTAAGCACCGCGCAACAACAAAATATTGATGTGACCGACTCGGTTGCCAGTTATGTTCGTCTGGTCGGCTACGGCAACACCTCGAACACCTGGAACAGCATTACTGAAGTTGATATCAACAGCTCGGCTATTAGCAGCTCTTCTAGCTCGTCTTCCAGCTCATCAAGTGTCTCCAGTAGTTCTGCGGGCTCACTTAACGCTTCCGCCAGTAGCGATGATGGTAACGTGGCCAGTAATGTCTTGGACGATGATTTGGAGACGCGCTGGTCTGCAAGTGGCAGCGGTGCGTGGCTGCAATTAGATCTGGGCTCTGTGCAACAAGTTGGCAGTGTTAATATCGCTTTCTACAAGGGTGATCAGCGCAGCGCTTCGTTTGATATTCAAACTAGTACAGACGGCTCGAATTGGAATACCGTGCTGTATAGTGGCAATAGCTCAGGCTCTAGCACATCATTAGAATCCTTTGGGGTTGGCGAAACGGATGCTCGTTATGTTCGCTACGTGGGCTACGGCAACAGTTCAAACGATTGGAACTCCATTACTGAAATGAGTGTGAGTTCTGAAGGTGGTCAGCAAAGCAGTTCGTCTTCTTCTAGCTCTAGCGCGAACTCATCGTCTAGCAGCAGTATTTCCTCCTCCTCTTCTTCTGTAGACAACAGCTCTTCATCGAGTTCATCTACACCTTGGCAGGGCGGTGGTACTACTTATACGGCCTCACCTGATGATGTCGCCGATGTGTTAGCCGGTGCCTCAGCGGGCGACGAAATTATTGTGACTGGTTCGGGTGAGATCTCGATCAGTAATGAGCATTTCACCGCGCCGGTTATGATTCGCGCTGCCTCTATTGGTGGAACGACGCTTAGCAATGCGACCATTTCAAACAGCAGCAATATTATTCTGCAGGGATTTGTGTTTGGACCTAATGAAGAAAGCACCTACCTGAAAATTGTCAATTCGACCAATATTCAAGTGTTGCGCAATGTGTTTGATCACGATGGGATTAAAAACAGTCAGACATCCATCGTCACCACTCAGGCCAGCCAATACATTTCGATTGGTTACAACGAGTTCCGCGGTAAAAATGAAATGTTTACCTCCGAGGGTTACAAGCTAACGGGCAGCTATATCAAAACCCAGTTTGATGACCCGCAGATGACGAAAAACTTACATGTATTCCGCAATCACTTTAAAGATATTTATCCATACGTACCGGACGGTACCACACCAACCGGTGATTCGGACCGGGAAGTAATGGCTATGGGTATTGCTGACTCGCAAGATGTGGTCACTAATAATGTGGTGGAATATAACCTGTTTGAAAATTGTGATGGTGAGAATGAAATTGTAACGGTGAAAACCTCAAACAATAAATTCCGTTATAACACCTTTAAAAATTCAATGGGTTCACTGTCATTCCGTTTAGGTTCAAACAACGAAGCGTACGGTAACTACTTCTACGGTGAAGGTGCCAGTGCCAACTGGGATGATGATAACTATCAAACCGGTGGTATTCGGATTTACGGTGAAGGCCATTTGGTTTACGACAACTATATGGAAAACCTAACCGGTGTCAGCTGGCGTCGGCCGATCCTGATTGACTCAGGTGACACCTCAGACAGTACCGGTGCCGACAGTCACGAAACGCCTAGTAATAATTCTATTTACGACAATACGATCGTCAACAGTGTAGGTGGTGGCATCCATATTGGCAGTGATAATTATGGCAACATGCCTTATAACATCGACATCGATAATAATCTGGTGATCGGTAGTGAAGGTATATTGTTTAATAACTATGCCAATGACTCATCCAACAGTTGGTCCGGTAACCAGGCCTATGCAACGGGTTCTGCCACGGCAGTAGGTGGCGGTTCGCTCGGCTCGTCTGAGGTGAGTGTACTGTCCAGTGAGCCAAGTATCAGTTCGCCAGGTTACTTAACCGCAAGTGATGTTGGCCCTGACGCACCATAAAATCAACGATTGCACCCGACTTGCCGGCCCTAATGGGCCGGCTTTTTTTTGCCTCTTCATTATAGAGTTTGATATTTACCGGTTAAGTCCTCATTTGGGGAAGGCTGAGTCTATTCTCTTGATATATGCTCATCTTTTATGTGTGGCAATACGCAGTGAAGAGTGATGAGGGCGTCTTTTTTTATTTATGCTACATGGACTTTTTCTGGTCGGTTGTTCGAGTAACAACAAGTACAGATACTCGCCCCAACGCTAAATTCGGTAGCAGAATATCTAGCTCAACATGAAACGCCGTTAAGCCAAGCTACCACGATCCAGTTATTAACCTAGCGCCGGTTACGACTTCCACAACACCTGATACCGCAGAGTCATACTGGCCTTGTAGTTGGGTGTCTAGGGGCGATAAGCAGTTATTAATACGAAATTCCTGAATGAAGCTCCGCTAAAACTCACTTTTTTTGATCGCTATGAGCGGTGGTTTCTTATTGAGGATGAAAGCAGAAAGTTGTTTTTTTATTAGACTTGTAGAGCGCCGAGAAAGGTTATTCTTCTTTTACGCTTTGTAAAAAAAGCCCCGCAAAGCGGGGCAGAAATAGGAACACGACAGGGGGAGCCCGCAGGCTCGTATCATTAACCGTTCAGCTTTTTAAATTCGCGAATGGTTTGGTTAAAGGTGTCGGCGTAGCTACGTAACTCATCTTCGGTTTTGCGAGCTTCGCTTGAGCTCAGACGAGCACAAGACAGGTATTCTTCGGTAGCGCGAACATAGGCTTTTACTTCGTTGTTCACTTTAACCATCTGTGCGGTGACCGCTGTTGTTGGGTCGGGAATGGATGGTTTGCTTTGTGGCATTTCGCAGGCCAGAGCAGGGGCCGTTACCAGGGTAAAGATTGCAGCAGTAAACAATGTTTTTTTCATAGCGCTATACCGTATTTTCAATGGCTGTCCTCGCGCTTGGTAAACGCTGGGCAGCGGGTTGGTCTGGTTGTTTGTTGTCGAAGTGTGATGCACGTCTCAAACATGGGCGCATTTTGCCACTGAAATACGATGCTGGAAATAGACCCAACTAATTATTTTGTTATGGATGCGGGCGAAAAGTGAACAATTTGTTATAGCTTGAGGTTATAGCTGGTTTATCTTCTTAGTTCGTGATGGAATTATGTCGCGATTAAGACGTGATGGTTTCGCCAGTTTTAGTGTGACAAAAATATGACATAAAAAAGCCAGGGCGGGCCCTGGCTTTTTAGTGGGGCGTAATGAGCACAGTAAGCGCCGGCCATAGACGCTGTTTACTCGTCGATGGCCTCTATGGCTTTCAGTTGCTCTGATAAGGCGTCAATACTGTTGCTGTAATCAGCCAGCTTGGCTTTTTCCTTGTCCACTACTGCAGCCGGAGCTTTATCAACAAAGTTGGCATTGCCGAGTTTACCGGCAATCCGCGCTTTCTCTTTGTTTAAACGCTCCAGTTCCTTGTTAAGCCGCGCCTTTTCGGCAGCGACATCAATAAGGCCGGCCATGGGCACTAGTATTTCCAGCTTGCCGACCAGGGCGGTGGCCGCCAAAGGGGCTTCATCGCCGGGGTTAAGCCAGGTGATCTCTTCCAGGTTGGCCAGCTTTTGCAAAAATACGCGGTTGGCTTGAAGCCGGGCTTGGTCGTCGCTGCTGCCTTGCTGCATAAACAGTGGTATGGCCTTGCCCGGGGCAATATTCATTTCGCCGCGAATATTGCGCACTCCGACGATCACGCCTTTAAGCCACTCGATGTCGCTGATTGCTTGCTCGTCGATTAAGCTCTGGTCGCTAACCGGGTAGGGGGCGAGCATGATGGTGTCGCCACTTTGCCCGGCCAGAGTTTTAATGCGCTGCCAGATCTCCTCGGTGATAAACGGAATCAGAGGGTGGGCTAGCCGCAAGCTGGTTTCCAGTACACGAATGAGTGTGCGGCGGGTGCCGCGTTTTTGTTCGTGACTGGCGTTTTCATCCCATAGTACCGGCTTGGACAGCTCCAGATACCAATCGCAGTACTCATTCCAGAAAAACTCGTAGAATGTTTGGGTGGCCAAATCCAGGCGATAGGTATCGAGTGCGTCGCGCATCTTGGCTTCGGCTTGTTGCAGACGGCCGATAATCCAGCGGTCCGCGAGCGATAGCTCATAGTTTTCACTACCGTTTTGACCGCAATCTTCCCCCTCTGTGTTTTGCAGCACAAAGCGGGTGGCGTTCCACATTTTATTGCAGAAGTTGCGGTAGCCTTCCACGCGGCCCATATCGAATTTAATGTCGCGCCCGGTGGAGGCAAGCGAGCAGAAGGTCATGCGCAGGGCATCGGTACCGAAAGACTCAATACCGTCGGGGAATTCCTTGCGGGTTTGCTTTTCGATTTTGGGTGCATCTTTCGGGCGCATCAGGCCCTTGGTACGCTTGGCAACTAAGTTTTCCAGATCGATACCGTCGATGATATCCAGTGGGTCCAGGACATTGCCCTTGGACTTACTCATTTTCTGGCCCTGAGCGTCGCGCACCAGTCCGTGCACATACACGGTTTTAAACGGGATTTGCCCCTGGCCGTTTTCGTCTTTTACCAGGTGCATGGTCATCATGATCATACGTGCCACCCAGAAAAAGATAATATCGAAACCGGTGACCAGTAAGTCGGTAGAGTGGAATTTTTTCAAAAAATCGGTTTGTTCGGGCCAGCCGAGGGTAGAGAAAGTCCAAAGGCCGGAGCTAAACCAAGTGTCGAGTACATCGTCGTCTTGCTTGAGGCTGACTTCATCGCCCAGGTTGTGCTTGCTGCGCACTTCGGCTTCATCGCGGCCCACATAAACCTTGCCGCTGTCGTCATACCAGGCGGGAATGCGGTGACCCCACCACAGTTGACGAGAGATACACCAATCCTGAATGTCGCGCATCCAGGAGAAGTACATGTTTTCGTACTGTTTGGGGACAAACTGAATATCGCCGTCTTCCACCGCTTTAATGGCGGGCTCGGCCAAGGGTTTGGTGCTGACGTACCACTGATCGGTGAGCCAGGGCTCAATCACCACACCGGAGCGATCACCGCGCGGGACTTTTAGGGCGTGGTCGTCGATTTTGTCTAACAGCCCCTGAGTATCCAGATCGGCCACGATTTGTTTGCGCGCCGCGTAGCGGTCGAGGCCGGCGTAGGCTTCGGGCAAGCTGGTGTCCAAGTCGTTACGCAGTGAACCGTCAATGTTAAAGACTTGCGCCTGGGCCAGAATATGCGCGGAATAATCCAACACGTTAATCAGAGCCATGTTATGGCGCTTGCCCACTTCGTAGTCGTTAAAGTCGTGGGCGGGAGTGATTTTGACGCAGCCGGTACCAAATTCGCGCTCGACATAATCATCCGCCACAATGGGGATGCGTCGGCCCACCAGCGGCAAAATAATCTCTTTGCCAATCAGCGCTTGGTAGCGTTCGTCTTCCGGGTGCACCGCGACGGCGGTATCGCCTAGCATGGTTTCCGGGCGGGTGGTGGCGACGACTAAATAGTTTTTGCCTTCTGCCGTCGTGGCGCCATCGGCCAGTGGGTAGCGCAGATGCCACAGGTGGCCTTTCTCATCGTGGTTTTCCACTTCAACGTCAGAAATGGCGGTGTGCAGTTTTGGGTCCCAGTTGACCAGGCGCTTACCGCGGTAAATTAAACCGTCATCGTACAGGCGCACAAAGGCCTCTTTTACCGCATCGGACAAACCGTCGTCCATGGTGAAGCGTTCGCGCGACCAATCCAGCGATGAGCCCAAGCGGCGCAGCTGGCGGGTGATATTGCCGCCGGATTCTTCTTTCCACTGCCAGACGCGCTCCAGAAACTTCTCACGGCCTAAATCGTGACGGCTGATGCCCTCAGCGGCCAGCTGACGCTCCACCACCATTTGGGTGGCAATACCGGCGTGGTCGGTACCCATTTGCCACAGAGTGTCATCGCCTTGCATACGGTGATAGCGCACCATGGCATCCATGACGGCATTATTGAAACCGTGCCCCATGTGCAGGTTGCCTGTGACATTGGGTGGGGGAATCATAATGCTGTATGGCTTCTCGCCCCCTTGGGGTTTGAAGTAGCCTTGTTCTTCCCAAGTTTGATACCACTGGGATTCGATGGCCTGGGGCTGGTAGGTTTTATCCATGGACTGTCTGACCTGTGCCTAAACGATGATAGTGAAACAAAAGCGCGATTATACCGAGTTTGGCCCGCCAAGTAGAGAGCTGTGAGCCGGCGATTGCCCTTTGCTTGGCTGCGGCTTGCTTTCGCAGGCGCTTTGGGTAAAAGTGAAGCAAATCGACCATCAAATATCCGCTAAAGTCGCCGGTGTACTTGTGGGCGTACTGACCAAAACAAAAAGAGTCTGTCTATGTTTAAACTTGTGTTTAATGGGGAGCTGCAATCGGGAGCGAAGCAAGCGCGGGTGGTCGCGGCGCTGGCCAAACTGCTGAAAACCGATGCCGATAAAATTCAGGCCAAGCTCTTTGCCGGCAAGTCGGTGACGCTCAAACGAGTGGCCAGCCATGCCGAGGCGCTTAAATGGCAGAGGGCGTTTGCCAAAGCCGGAGCGGTTTTGGCTATTGTCGAGCAAGAGCCGGCCTCGGAGGTGACTTCACAACAAGCAGTCGCCCAACCACCAACCGCTGAGGACAATCGAGCTTCAGAGCCGGAGCAGCCCGACACGTCCGCACACGAAGCGGCCGCAGCAGGGCCAAACCGCGCACAGCCGAAGTCGCGCAAACGGCTCTATATTGGGTTGGGTATTTTGGCCCAGTTGATTATTGCGGCGATTGTGATCGCGCTTTGGTACGCCAGGCCACTGTGGCAACCTGCCGCGCTCAGTGATAGCCAGCAAGCACTGGGTTCGGCCATGGTGACTGATGAGAGTTTTGCCATCGCCCGTTTGGATGTGCAACGACTGAATGCTCTAGAGGGCCTGTCCGGTGATGAATTCGATTTACAGGCTCTACCCGTGGGTGAGGGGGTTGTGAATTCGCTGGCGCGTTCCGGGCTGAACATCAGAGCGGATGTCGATACTGTTTGGCTGGCCGGTTATTTAATAAACGATAAACCGGCGAGTATTTTGTTGGCAACGGGGCGCTTCGACTCCGCGCGTCTGACAACGTGGTTTTCCGAGCGGTATGAGGTGGATCAAACCTTGAGCGATGGCGTCGTTTTTCGCCCCGTGGATGAGACCAATTGTGAAAAAGGCGAACCCGTTCGCGCGTTTGTCTCGGACAACCTAGTGTTGCTGGGGGATGTCGAGCAAGTGGGCGAGGTGCTGGAGCGAATGGCACAGCAAACCGCCGCCAGTGACCGGGTGGCTCGCTGGTTTGCCGTGAGCGATTCGCAGCTTGCATCGGCCGCCGTTTTTGCTCCGGAAAACATTGGTCATACATTGTCTGGCCTACCGGGCATGATGCTCGGTGGTATGGGGCGCGCCGCGGCCCCCGCCGATGGTTTGTACTTTGGGGTGGAGCCCGTTGTTTTGCCACCAGGAGTTGAGTTGCAGGTTGTTATCGAAAGCGACGATTCTGAATTTATTCAAAAAACCGACACGGCGCTAACTACAAAGTTACAAACGCTGCGCGCCTCGGCCGAGATCAATTACCCAGAAACCGTCAAGCTGTACGATCGCCTGAGCGTTTCTCGCACCGATGCCGGGGTGCAGGCCGCTATGCGTTTCGACCAACATTTGCGCACCGAGTTGTCCACTTGGTTTACCTCGCTGTTTGCCGGCGCTATTTCGTCCAATGATGATTCCGCTCCGGTGAGTGAGCAATTGGATGAAAACCCACCCGTCTTTGGCTCCGCTTCGCCGGCCCCGACGACATTGGCGCCGTCAAGCCCCGCCTATTCGGACCCATTTTTTCAATTTAGCAGTAACGCCGGGCCTTTTGCCTTGGGCGTGCAGACGCTTGAGCTGAGCGATGCCAATACCATCGCCATTGGTTTGGAGGCGCGCGCTTATGACTTACCTAATTTAGCGTCGCGTGGTGTGGCGGCGCATATGGTCTTGACCGATATTATTAACCGTGCCGGTGACAGCATTATGCCGCCGCTAGAGTGTGGCCAAGCCGATAATCGTGAGCCGGTCGAGATAGGTCAGGTTATGACTTACAACCATTATGTGGATGGCGAGAGCCTGAGCGGCCGGTATGTGAGCGGCAAAGCCAGTTATACCTTGCCGGCAAGTATGGATGTGAATGATATCGGTCAGCTGCAAGGCTATATTGATTATCCAGCGGTGACATCGGTGGAGACGATCACGCTAAACCAGCCGCTCGCCGGTCAAACGATAGAGCGCGACGGTTTCAGTTTGCGTTTTACTCAAGCCGGCCCCAATGCCGTGAGTTACCTTTACCAGGGCGAGCCGGGTAGGTTATTGCATGTCGCGGGTTTGAACGCTCAAGGTCAAGCACTGGCGAGTGGTGGTGCCATGTGGGGCGGTGTTATGTTTGGCTCGGGACAGACCGCCAATGTCGATTTTCAAGGTGAGGTGGCAGCCGTGAAAGTCGTCTTAGCTAAGGGGCTTCGCCCGCAACGCTTTGATTTTACGCTGCAGCAGGTGGTGCCAGGGTTTCAATCAGATTCTGGTTTTAGTCATCAGCGCGAGCCAATTCAGTGGACGCCGGAGAGCTGGACGGACGTTTTTTCCGGCGAGCCGCCAGCGGTGAGTTATCGCTGGAACAAGCCTGTGCTTGAGCAAGCGGTCGGCCCCATGACGTTAGCCGTTTATGACGCCTCTGCCAATGAACACTTTGGGGTTCAATTCAATGCAGAGTTGTTTGTCGATTATAATCTGGCACTAACCGGCCTACTGAGCCCTGGCCGGTTAGTGGTGGAGTCGGTGGCAGCTCCCCTCAGTGATGAAACTATTGAGTCCCCAAATATTGAGACACCATTAAGCGCACCACTGTCGTTTGCGCTCGATGGTGGTATGTGGGTAAACGGCGTTTATCAAAAAGACGACGAGAAAAATTGGGTTAAAGCGCGTGTTGATCTTCGTGAGCGGGCGCTAAAGTTGGCCTCGCTCGGTGCCATGTCCGGTTACGTTGAGCTTAACCTACCGCTGGCAAGCGTTACCGAGCAAGTGCCGTTTACATTGGGTCAGCAGTGGCGGCGCGATGACTTGACGCTAACCGTGAGTAAAATAGAGGCAGGGGCGGCTTATCTGTCTTTCGATGGCAATTTATCGCCGCTGATATCCGTGCAGGGCAAGAAAGAGGGCGAGTCGGTAACCGAGAGCGCAGAGCTGCATTCAATGTTCGGCGATGCTTCGGTTAAGCTCACATTAACCGAGTTGCCGGATGAGCTAGTCATCACCGTAGCCACGCAAAGTAAGCCGCAGCGCTTTGACTTTGAGTTATCGTTGCCGACAAAGTGATCTTTGATATGCAAAAAAAACCGGCCAATGGGCCGGTTTTTTTTGCGATTAAAAAACGCTTAAGCGTTTTTGTGCAGCTCTTCGTTCAATTGAACCTTAGACTTGTTGGTCAAACATTCAATGCAGCCATTTTGCGAGTTGCGGCGAAACAGTAAGTCGGATTGGTTGGCCAGATCGCGCGCTTTTACAACATCGACGGTAGCGCCTTTATCGTCCAGCAGAGTCACCTTGGTGCCGGCGGTAATGTACAAGCCTGACTCAATAGTGCAGCGGTCGCCCAAAGGAATGCCGGTACCGGCGTTGGCACCGAGCAAGCATTCTTTGCCGACACTGATAATAATATTGCCACCACCGGAAAGGGTACCCATGGTGGAACTGCCGCCGCCGAGATCTGAACCAGACTCGACAAATACGCCGGCAGAAATACGGCCTTCAATCATCCCCGGGCCAGCGGTACCGGCATTAAAGTTAACAAAACCTTCGTGCATGATGGTGGTGCCTTCGCCTAGGTAGGCGCCCAAACGAACACGGGCAGTGTGGGCGATGCGCACTCCGGCCGGTACAACGTAGTTGGTCATCTTGGGGAATTTATCCACGCAGGCAACGTCCAGCAGTTCGCCGTTCAGGCGCGCTTGCAGTTGGCGCTCGGGCAGCTCTTCTAAGTCGATAGCACCTTGGTTGGTCCAAGCCACGTTTTTCAGTGCGCCAAACAGACCGGTTAAGTTAGTGCCGTGAGGCTTAACCAAGCGGTGAGAGATTAAGTGCAGCTTTAAAAAGCCTTCGGGCACATTGGCCGGCGCTTCATCGTTGGCCAAAACGGTGGCCACTAAAGGACGGTTACCGGTGGCCAGTTTAGCGGCAACGGCGGCTTGTTCGGTGTTGCCGGCTTTGGTGAGAGCGTCGGCCAGTGACTGTGCTTGGCTGGCGTCAATCGCCACCACTTGGTTGCCAGCGGCAACACCAAGTGTGTCGGTAATAGCTTTGCCGGTAGCGGCATCTGGGTTGAGCAGGGGCGCGGGGTAAAATACTTCCAGCCATTCGCCTTTGCTGTTTTGGGTGCCGACGCCGAGGCCGACGCTGTATAAATCAGTCATGAGAAATCCTATCGATCAATTAAATAGAGTTTGGTAGTGCTGGGCTTTAAAGCCTACATGCACCTCGTTACCTAAGGTTAAAACGGGGCGCTTAATTAAAGTTGGGTTGGCCAGCAGCAGCGCGGTGGCCGTGTCGGCATCTAACGCTTGTTCTTTCTCGCTATCGGTCAGACCCTTCCAGGTGGTAGAGCGCTTATTAACCAGCGTCGCCGTATCGGTCGCGTCGAGCCAGTTTTGCACTTGCTCGGCACTGAGCCCATCGCTGCGAATATCGTGGAATTGAAAATTTATACCTGCTTGCTCCAGCCATTGGCGGGCCTTTTTGACAGTATCGCAATTTTTAATGCCGTAGAGCATAGCGTCGCTCATTGCGGGTTCCTCAATGGTTACAAGAGTATTCGGTACGCTTAGAGCGTTCGTTCGCTTTAGGTGCCGAGGAAAATCGGCGGCTATTCTAGCACGGGGCGAGCTCGGTAAGAATAAGCGACGCAGTTAAGGCTTGTGGAGTTTTTTCGGGTGTTTGCGCGCCGGGTAACAGGTGCGGCAAATGCCGCAAACCCGTCCATCGCAACCGCGCGCAGAGCAGTGCTCGCGGCCGTAGAAGATGATTTGCAAATGCAGCTTATTCCAGTGGTCCTGTGGGAAGAGCCGCTTTAGATCTTTTTCCGTTTGCACCACATTTTTACCGCTGGTTAGCCCCCAGCGTTGAGCCAGACGGTGAATATGGGTGTCGACCGGAAAGGCGGGGACGTCAAATGCTTGCGCCATCACCACACTGGCGGTTTTGTGGCCGACGCCGGGCAAGCTTTCCAGTGCCGCCATATCGGCCGGCACCTGACCGTCAAATTCGTTGACCAACCGTTGCGACAGCACCGAGATTGCCTTGGATTTTTGCGGTGATAACCCACAGGGGCGAATAATGGCTTTAATGTCCTCTACCGCCACCTTAGCCATATCGTAGGGGTTGTCCGCCAGTTGCCATAGTGCCGGGGTAATTTGATTGACGCGGGCATCGGTACACTGGGCGGATAGCAGTACGGCCACCAGCAAGCTGTAGGCGTCGAAATGATCCAGTGGTACCGGTGTCTCGGGGTAGAGCTCATTCAGCGTTTGCTGAATGTATTGCACCCGCTCAGGTTTGCTGAGGTTTTTGCTTTCGTTCACAGCTACAGTGACTCAACACACGTGCGAATACGGCGCGCCGCTTCAATGCACTCGGCCTCGGTGGCGACCAGTGCCATACGTACATAGTTCTCGCCAGGGTTAAGGCCGTTGGCTTGGCGGGATAAGTAGGCCCCGGGCAGAACCGTGACATTGTGTTCGGCGAAGAGTTTTTGCGCGAAAGCTTCACCGGAGATGGGCAGCTTGGGCCAGAGGTAAAAGCCCGCTTCGGGGCAGCTTACATCGAGACAGCCGCCCAACTCTTTTAAAACAGCCTTGAACTTGGCGCGGTAGGCGTCGCGGTTAGCAAGCACGTGGCTTTCATCTTGCCAGGCCGCAATGCTGGCCAGCTGATTGGGGACCGACATGGCGCAGCCGTGGTAAGTGCGGTACTGCAAAAATTTCTTGAGAATGTCGGCGTCACCGGCGACAAAACCTGAGCGCAGGCCGGGCAGGTTGGAGCGTTTTGATAAGCTGTGAAACACCACGCAGCGGGCAAAATCGTGCCGGCCCATGGCGCTGGCCGCTTGCAGCAAGCCCGGCGGCGGAGCATTCTCATCTTGATAGAGTTCGCTGTAACACTCATCGGAGGCGATGACAAAATCGTAGCGATCGGCCAATTCAATTAATTGTTGAAATTGCTCGGTACTGATAACAGCTCCGGTGGGGTTGCCCGGCGTGCACACATAAAGCAGTTGGCAATCGCGCCAGATACTGGCCGGCACGGCGGCAAAGTCGGGGATAAACTGATTGTCGGCAGTGCAGTTTAAAAAGTGGGGTTTGGCTCCGGCTAAGAGCGCGGCACCTTCGTAGATTTGATAAAACGGGTTGGGGCTGACTACCAGTGGGTTGGCCGTCTGGCGGTTAACCACCGCCTGAGCAAACGCAAACAGGGCTTCGCGCGTACCGTTAACGGGTAAAACTTGAGTTTCAGCGCACAGCCCTGAACTTAATTGAAAGCGCTTGTTCGCCCATTGGCTGATGGCCTGGCGCAATTCGGGCAGACCTTTGGTGGCCGGGTAATTGGCAAAGCGGCCTAGGTTGTCAGCGAAGGTTTGCAAAACAAACTCAGGGGGTTCGTGTTTGGGCTCGCCAATGGACAGTGCGATATGCGCTAAGTGTGCGGGCGGCGTAATGCCGCCTTTTAATTCAGCCAGTTTTTCAAACGGGTAGGGGTGCAGCTGTTGTAAATCCGTGTTCATGGTTTTGCGAATGCTCTAATACGGTTAGTAGCCCGCCGCTTGGTCGACGCGATCGTCCAGCTGGCGACAAATTTCTTCTTGCAGGCGTTGGCATAATTCTGGATCGGCCAGTGGCTGCTCTTGATTGTCGGTGATATAAAAAATATCTTCGACGCGCTCACCCAGAGTGGCAATCTTGGCGTTCTGTAGGTGCAAATCAAACTGAATAAAAACGCCACTGATGCAGGCCAGCAGACCAGGTCGGTCTGGGCTGATGACTTCCAGCAGGGTGTAGCCGCTGGCGATGTCGTTGCGAATGATCGTGCGCGTGGGCATGGTAAAATGTTTAAGCCGGCGCGGTGTTCGGCGCGAACAGGTGGAGGGCGCCTCATCCATTTGCTCCAGTTCGGTGGTCAAGTGCTTGTGCAGTCGTTGCAGGACCGCGGGGTCGGTACCCAAGGGTTCGCCATCTTGGTTGAGGACGAAAAATGTATCCAAGGTAAAACCTGACTTGGAGCTGTAAATTCGCGCATCTTGCACGCTTAAGTTTAATTGATCTAAGGCGGCGGCCATGGTGGCAAAAACCTTGTCACGACCCTTGCAGCGCACAAAGATTTGCGTGGCGCCTTCCAATTCGCGACTGGATGTTTCCTGAATCAAAATTAAGGGTTTGGCTGGATTTTCCTGCATCAGAATCGCTTCGGTGTGCCAGGCGATATCGAGCATGCTTTCGCGTAAGAAGTAATCGTCGTCCACGTCTTCCCACACCGAACGGCATTGTTCGGCGCTGATGTCGTGGCGACTTAAGCGCGAGATGGCACCTTCTTGCGTTTCTTCAATCCAGTCTTGTTTGTCGATGGGGTTTTCTAAGCCGCGTCGTAAGGCGCGCTTGGTTTCTAAATACAGAGTACGCATTAAGCTGGCGCGCCAAGTATTCCATAGATCTGGATTGGTGGCGTTAACATCGGCTACGGTGAGTGCGTAAAGATAGTCGAGGTGTAACTGATCGCCGACAATGAGAGCAAAATTATGAATAACGTCCGGGTCAGAGATATCTTGTTTTTGCGAGACCGCTGACATTAGTAGATGTTTTTCTACCAGCCAGCTAATCAGTCGGGTTTCGCGTGGCGATAGGTTGTGGCGCTCGCCAAATTCGCGGGCATCCACTGCGCCCAACTCTGAGTGATCGCCGCCGCGGCCCTTGCCGATGTCGTGATAAAGTCCGGCCATCAGGACCGTTTCAACTTTGGGTAAACGGCGCATAACATGCCAAGCCACTGGGTAATCTTCTTTGGCTTGTGGTTGCAAAAAATTACACAAGTTTTGCACAAGTAGCAGGGTATGAGCATCGACTGTATAAATATGAAATAAGTCGTGTTGCATTTGTCCGGTCACCCGGCCAAATTCGGGCAAGTACAATCCCAGTACGCCGTAGCGCGACATCCGTTTTAAAATTTCGACTAAGTCTTCGGGGTAGCTAAACAGCTGCAAAAATAATTGCTGATTTTCGGGTTTGAGGCGATAGTTCTCGTCGATTAGATAGCGGTTTTCGCGCATTAGGCGAATAGTGGAGGCGCGCACGCCTCTAATGCTTGGGTTTTGCGCCATCAGTACAAAAATTTCTAACAGTGCCGATGGGGATTCTTCAAACACATAGATATGGCTGACTTCAATATAGTCATCGCGGCGCTGAAATCTTTCATTGATTGGAGTGACGGTTTTTTTCACCCCTTTTTGCAAAATGGCCTCGTACAAAAATTGCAAAAGCACATCGTTAAGTTCGCGCAGCGACATCACTAAGCGATAATAGTGATGCATGAATTGCTCGACTGCGAGATTCTCATCGTTGTCTTTGTAGCCGAAAAGCTGGGCGAGTTGACGCTGGTGGTCAAACAGTAGGCGCTCTTCGGGGCGCCCGGCCACCATGTGTAATCCGTAGCGTACTCGCCAGAGAAACTCTTCGCCGTTTTGTAATAGAGAAAACTCTTCTTCGGTAAAAAAACCTTTGCCGTCGAGCTGTTTTAAAGTCTTGACCGCAAAATAGCGCTTGGCAACCCAGCCGATCATTTGAATGTCCCGCAGGCCGCCCGGGGCATTTTTGATATTCGGCTCTAGGTTGTATTCGCTGTTTTTATATTTTTGATGGCGAGCGTTTTGTTCGTCGAACTTGGCTTTAAAAAATTCATCCGCGGGCCATAGGTTGCGTTCTTGGCTGAGCTTTTCTAGAGTGGCTCGCATTTTTGAATCGCCCACTAATGTGCGCGATTCCATCAAATTGGTGCCAACGGTGATGTCTTCAGCGGCGATTTGCAGGCACTGTTCAATGGTGCGCACACTGTGGCCAATTTCCAGACCGATATCCCACAAAAGGGTTAGCAGCTGCTCTAAGTTATCTTTGCACTCGGCTTCGATGCTCTCATTGAGCAGTATCAGTAAGTCTATATCTGAGTGCGGGTGTAACTCGCAACGACCGTAGCCGCCGACCGCCTCTAGGCTTATACCTTCCGGCCAGTCGAATTGATGCCAGACGTAGTGAAGTATGCAGTCTATAAAAAGGGCGCGTTCGTGAATCAGCGCACGTATATCCTCACCCTCTTTAAAGCGTACATCAAATTGGGCGTTGGCTGCGGTAATGGCGTCTTTAAAGACCCCGATTACCGGCTGACTTACGAGCGCCTGCCGGAATCGGGTTTGGTCAAAAAAGAATAGAGGGCGAGTAAAATAGGGCAGGCTGTCGGCGGCCATGTATTAGAAAGACTCCTCGGTGCGAGCGGTTAAAACTTCAACGCCATCGGCGGTGACGGCCATGGTGTGTTCCCATTGAGCAGAAAGGCGCCCGTCTTTGGTTTCGACAGTCCAGCCGTCGCGCTTGAGCTTGGTGCCGGCTTTACCGGCGTTAATCATGGGCTCGATGGTGAAGGTCATGCCTTCTTTCAGCTCAAGGCCGGTGCCGGCCTTGCCGTAGTGGAGGATTTGCGGTTCTTCGTGGAAAACTGTGCCAATGCCGTGACCACAATACTCGCGTACTACCGAGTAGTAGTTTTTGGCGGCGTGTTTTTGAATGACTTCGCCAATATCACCCAGGCGGCAGCCGGGCTTAACCAGCTCGATACCTTTATATAAACACTCCTGGGTTACCTCTACCAAACGTTGGGCGTGGGGAGCGACATCGCCGACAAAGTACATTTTACTGGTGTCGCCGTGGTAGCCCTCAAAAATCACGGTGACATCGATATTAATAATGTCACCGTTTTTAAGGATTTTTTTCTCTGAAGGTATGCCGTGACAAATCACATGATTGACCGAGGTGCATACGGATTTAGGAAAGCCACGGTAGCCCAAGCAGGCAGGAATTGCTTTTTGTTCGTCGACAATGTAGTCGTGGCAGAGCTTGTCGAGCTCGGCGGTACTCACTCCGGGCTGCACATAGGGCCCAATCATTTCCAGCACCTCGGCGGCCATGCGGCCGGCGATGCGCATTTTGGCGATATCTTCCGGTGTTTTAATCGATACGGTCATGGTGTCTCGCTTTACCGGCGCAATCGTGGTGCGCCCTTGGTCTAAAAACCCCTAGTTTAACGTACCCGAGCTTATGACTACAGTAGGAGAGGTTGTTCATTGGAGATTATTGGACGATTTGTACGCTATTTGGCTGTGGCGGCCAAAGGCTGGGTGGGGTTGCGAGCCGCAGTGGTGCGAGTGAATTCAGGGCGAAAGCGATGAAAAGCTTTATTGTCAGTTATGGTTGTGGTATAAAGCGCGCCTCTCGTCATTCTGGCCGTGATAATGGCCTGCGAGAGTTAACTTAAACGTCACACATACACCGTCACGTTCAACCTGGGTGCCCTGCGGGGTTGGTTAGCGGGGTGTATGGAGGCCTAACCCGATAGACAGGAAAAGATTATGCCTACAGTAAGCATGCGCGATATGCTGCAAGCCGGTGTCCATTTTGGTCACCAAACTCGTTACTGGAACCCAAAAATGGACCGTTTCATTTTTGGTGCTCGCAACAAGATTCATATCATCAACCTCGAGCACACTGTTCCCGCGTTCAACGAGACTCTGGAGCACGTCAAGAAGCTGGCGTCACAGAAGAAGAAAATCATGTTTGTTGGCACTAAGCGCGCCGCTCAAAAAATCATCAAAGAGCAGGCCGAGCGCACTGGTCAGCCTTTTGTTAGCCACCGCTGGTTGGGTGGTATGCTGACCAACTTCAAAACCATTCGTGCCTCTATCCGCCGCTACCGCGAGCTGGAAGCGCAATCGAAAGACGGTACTTTCGATAAGCTGACCAAAAAAGAAGCGCTAATGCGCGCCCGCGATATGGCCAAGCTGGAATGCTCCATTGGTGGTATTAAAGATATGGCTGGTCTGCCAGATGCATTGTTCGTAATCGACGTGGATCACGAGCGTATTGCAGTTCAGGAAGCCAACAAGCTGGGTATTCCTGTTATCGGTGTGGTTGATACCAACTCTAACCCCGATGGCATTGATTACGTTATCCCAGGTAACGATGACGCCATTCGCGCTATTCGCCTGTATGTAACCGCGATTGCCGATGCTTGCGCCGAAGGCGCTGCACAGGCGCAAAGCGTGCCAAACAAAGACGAGTACGTCGCAGCTGACGGCGAAGCCGCCGCTGAGTAAGCGCCACTGACCTGTCATCTTTTCAGGTTAGATTGTGCTCAAGGGGGGTAAACCGGTGGTTTACCCCTTTTTTCAAACGAATTTAGATATATTTTGAGAGGATAGATACATGGCAGCTATCTCTGCTTCAATGGTTAAAGATCTGCGCGAGCGCACCAGCCTTGGCATGATGGAGTGTAAAAAAGCTCTGAAAGAAGCCGATGGCGATATCGAGCTGGCAATTGAAAATCTGCGCAAGGCCAGCGGCTTGAAAGCCTCGAAGAAAGCCGGCCGTACCGCTGCTGACGGTGTTGTTAGCGCCAAAGTGGCCGACGATAACAGCTACGCCGTACTGGTTGAAGTGAACAGCGAAACTGACTTTGTGGCTCGCGATGAAGGCTTTTTGGCTTTCGTTAACACCGTGGTTGAAAAAGCGTTCGCCGACAAGCAAACCGATGTCGCCACTCTGATGGCCGGTGAGCTTGAGTCTGCTCGTGAAACTCTAGTTCAAAAAATTGGTGAAAACATCAATGTTCGTCGCGTTAACTTGGTAGAGGGTGGCGTGATTGATGCGTATGTTCACTCTAACAACCGTTTGGCGGCTGTGGTTCAGCTCGAGGGCGGCAACGCTGAGCTGGCGCGTGATGTAGCTATGCACGTTGTAGCGGTTAATCCTCAGGTTGTAAGACCAGAAGATATGCCAGCTGACATCGTTGAGAAAGAGAAAGAGATTATTAAGGCTCAGCCTGATATGGAAGGCAAGCCCGAGGCTATCGTTGAGAAAATGATGGGCGGTCGCATTAAGAAGTTCCTGAAAGAAGGCAGCCTGCTGGAGCAGCCTTTTGTTAAAAACCCAGAAGTGACTGTTGGCAAGCTGGCTGAAGAGGGTGGCGCTACTGTCACCAGCTTTACTCGCCTTGAGGTGGGTGAAGGTATTGAGAAGGATGAGACTGACTTCGCTGCCGAGGTTGCCGCACAGGTAGCTGCCTCTAAAGGTTGATCAAATCTTCGCCGCCTGGCGGCTTCTTTGTTCGATCCATCGAATAAAGCTCCCTAAAAAGGAGGTCGGATACCCATCCGGCCTCCTTTTGTTGTAAACTGCCCTCCGTTTTTCGTCACCACTTCGTCAGGAGCGCACCCATGGCCAACCCTCGTGAAAAAAAGTATAAGCGGATATTGCTGAAACTCAGCGGTGAAGAGCTGATGGGCGCAGAGGGGTTCGGTATCGACCCCAAAGTATTGGATAAAATGGCTCTGGAAGTCGGCCAGTTGATCGGCATTGGAGTGCAGGTGGGCTTGGTGATTGGTGGCGGCAATCTATTTCGCGGGGCGGCGCTCAATGCCGCTGGCTTGGATCGGGTGACTGGCGACCATATGGGCATGCTGGCGACGGTTATGAACGCATTAGCCATGCGTGACGCACTGGAACGCTCTAATATCTCCTCGCGTGTTATGTCCGCTATCCCCATGAGCGGTATTGTCGAGCATTATGATCGCCGCCACGCTATCCGCTGCTTGAACGCAGGAGAGGTGGTGATTTTCGCAGCCGGTACCGGCAACCCTTTCTTTACCACCGATTCGGCCGCTTGTTTGCGCGGTATTGAAGTCGAGGCCGATATTGTCCTTAAGGCCACTAAGGTGGATGGCGTTTACAGTGCCGACCCAATGAAAGACCCCACAGCCACCAAGTACGATCGTCTTACCTACGACAAAGTGCTGGAGGATAAGCTGGGGGTCATGGATTTAACAGCGATCTGCCTGTGTCGTGAACACGATATGCCAGTTCGCGTATTTCGTATGAATAAAAGTGGCGCTCTGCTGAATATTGTAGTGGGCAGTAGCGAAGGCACCTTGATTGAGGAGGGGGTAACCCATGTTGAATGATTTGAAAAAAGACGCCGAAGATAGAATGCAAAAAGCGGTTGTGGCTATGGGTAACAACCTGAATAAGATTCGTACTGGCCGGGCGCACCCGAGCTTGCTCGACGGTTTGACTGTACCTTACTACGGTGCTGATACGCCGCTGTCGCAAGTGGCCAACATTATGGTAGAAGATGCTCGAACCCTATCGGTTAAACCTTGGGAAAAGCAAATGGTGCCAGAGATTGAAAAAGCCATTATGAAGTCGAACCTGGGTTTAAACCCATCCACTTCAGGGGACAATATCCGCCTGCCGCTGCCCGCTCTGACCGAAGAGACGCGCAAAGGTTATATTAAGCAGGCTCGCGCCGAGGCCGAAAATGGCCGTGTTTCCATTCGCAATGTTCGTCGCGATATATTGTCTGATGTGAAAGCACTGCTTAAAGATAAAGAAATCAGTGAGGATGACGATCATCGCGCACAGGACGATGTGCAAAAAATCACCGATAAATACATCGCTGAAGTGGATAAAATCCTAGCTCAAAAAGAGCAGGAGCTAATGACCGTTTAAGTACAGTCAGTAGAGCCGGGCAGGCCCAGCCCGGCTCTCACTCGAGTTTGCCAGCACTATCACAATAACGCTCGGCAGCTTTTTGTTAATAGGGGCAAGATTCATCAGCCCAGGAGCGAGTTGTGTCCGGCAGTCCGTTACGTCATATCGCCATCATTATGGATGGCAACAATCGCTGGGCCAAGCAGCGAGATCTCTCTGGTATTGCCGGCCATAAAGAAGGCGTAGAGCGTATTCGCGAGGTGATGTCGTCGTGCCAAGAGCTGGGTGTCGATGTGCTAACGCTCTTTGCCTTTAGCAGTGAAAACTGGAAACGACCAAAGCGAGAAGTGGATGCGCTTATGTCGTTGTTTCAGTTGTACCTCAAGCGCGAGGCTAAAGACTTAAAAAAGCGCGGAGTGCGCTTGCGTGTGGTGGGAAATAGAAGTCAGTTTAGCACCGCACTCAACTCGGCTATCACCAAAGCGGAGCAATTAACCGATGTGGCTGAGGCCAAAACAACCTTGGTGATTGCAGCCGATTACGGTGGGCGTTGGGATATAGTTCAAGCTGCCGCGCGCCTGGCTGACAGAGTTGCAGCAGGAGAAATCACAAGTGCCGACATTAATGAGCAGACTTTTGCCCAGAGTACCGCTCTGGCGCAAATGCCTGAGGTTGATTTGTTGGTGCGAACAGGAGGGGAGCAGCGTATCAGTAACTTTGTATTGTGGCAGGCCGCTTACGCCGAACTGCATTTTTCACCCGTGCTGTGGCCAGATTTTAATGCAGATCATTTAAAACAAGCCGCTCAAGATTTTCATTCACGCCAGCGCCGCTTTGGGAAAACCCAAGAGCAGTGTGAGCCCCAATCTCACGGTGGCCCCTATGCTTAAGCAGCGTGTAATAACAGCTATAGTGCTAGCCGCGGTTTTTCTGGGTGTTTTATTTTTTCTGCCAATACCGTTATTTCCTGCATTTGTCGCGACCATTGTGCTGATTAGCGCCTGGGAGTGGGCTAACCTGTGTGGCTTTACTGCCTTGTGGCAGCGGGCGTTGTACGTAATCTTTCAAGCCGCTGCTATTGCTGGGGCTGCACTCTATGTGGGAGCGCTGCCGCTGGGGGGGGCTACCCCTATTGATGCGGAGCTACACTACCGTCCAATATTGATAGCTGGCTGTACTTGGTGGGCTCTGGCGTTGCTCTGGGTGCAGGGGTATCCCACCAGCGCTCTGCTTTGGCGACATCCGGCGCTACGGGCGGTGATGGGCTTTTTTGTATTGGTGCCCACTTGGGCCGGATTAAGCTATGTGCGCCTGCAAGAGCAGGGCGCCTGGCTCGTGCTGATGATTGTGGCAGTGGTGGCTACAGCCGATATCGGTGGTTATTTTGTTGGCCGCCGTTTTGGACAGCGCAAACTCGCGCCTAACGTGAGTCCGGGTAAAACGTGGGAAGGCTTTTTGGGTGGAGTGTCAGCCAATGTATGCCTGGCGCTGCTGGTTTGGTTTTTTACCGGTCAGGCGTTGTGGGCCATTATAGCGCTGGTACTGCCGACCTCACTGGTGTCAGTGCTAGGTGATTTGTTAGAGAGTATGGTTAAACGCGAGCGCGGCATTAAAGACAGCAGCGCTCTGCTGCCCGGCCACGGTGGAGTGCTCGATCGGGTGGATAGCCTGACCGCGGCGGTGCCTGTGTTTGCTTTGGCCTTAACCGCCGTTGATGTGACCCTGGGATAGCTATGCAGAGGGTTACCATTCTTGGTTCCACCGGCTCCATCGGTGTCAGTACATTAGATGTGCTGGCAAGGCATCCGGAGCGATTTGAGGTGTTTGCCCTTACCGCAGCTACACGTTGGCAGCCACTACTCGAGCAATGTTTGGCTTATACACCGCAGTGCGCCGTGATGAGCGACCCGAGTGCGGCAGAGCAATTGCGCCAAGCGTTGCAGCGTTCGGGCTCAAAGGTGGAAGTGTTGTCCGGCACCGAGGCGCTGGTGGCTGTAGCGCAAGATTCGTCCGTCGATACGGTAATGGCCGCGATTGTTGGCGCCGCCGGCCTATTGCCTACCTTTGCCGCTGTAAAGGCCGGAAAGCGTGTGCTTTTAGCCAACAAAGAAGTGTTGGTGATGGCCGGTCATTTGTTTATGGCCGCAGCGAAAACCCATGGCGCGCAGATATTACCGATCGACAGCGAGCACAACGCTATTTTTCAGTGTTTACCTTTAGCGGGTCCTCTAGCTCAAGGAATTGCACTGGCAGAGCTTGGGGTCAGCAAAATCGTGCTAACGGCCTCGGGTGGGCCCTTTCGCCAGCTGCCGTTGTCACAGCTATCGCAAGTCACCCCCGAGCAGGCCTGTAATCACCCTAATTGGAGTATGGGCCCGAAAATCTCAGTAGACTCAGCCACTATGATGAATAAAGGATTGGAGTTTATCGAGGCTTGCTGGCTGTTTAATGCCCGCGCACGGGATGTCGAGGTGGTTATTCATCCGCAGAGCGTTATCCACTCAATGGTAGAATATGTGGATGGCTCAGTCTTGGCACAGCTGGGCAACCCGGATATGCGAACGCCCATTGCTCATGCACTGGGTATGCCCGAGCGCTTACCCTCGGGAGTAGAGCGGCTCGATTTGGTGCGCAGTGCCAGGCTCGACTTTGAGGCGCTCGATGAGGAGCGTTTCCCCTGTATGACTTTGGCGCGCCAAGCCGCCGAACGTGGTGGTACTTGTCCGGCCATACTCAATGCCGCCAATGAAGAAGCCGTGGCCGCTTTTTTAGCCAGCCAATTGCAATTTAATGACATTGCCCAAGTGATCGCGGCGGTGCTCGATAGTGTGGAAAGCGCTGAACCGGTCAGCCTAGATGCTGTCCAACAAGCCGATTTGTCCGCGCGTCAGCGTGCTCGGGTCGCGATTCAACAAATTAGCGCCAAACAATGAGGGTGACGTGAATATAGTACAAATGGTGTTTTGGTTTTTCGTTGCCATTTTAATTTTGGTGACCGTGCATGAGTTTGGTCATTTTTACGTGGCTAGACGTTGCGGGGTAAAAGTACTGCGTTTTTCGGTGGGCTTTGGCAAGGTACTGTTCAGTCGCCGCGATAAACAGGGTACAGAATATGCCTTCTCGGCCATCCCGTTGGGCGGTTACGTCAAAATGCTGGATGAGCGCGAAGGTCCGGTGCCCGAGTCAGAAAAACACCTAGCGTTTAATAATAAAAGTGTTGGTCAGCGCATTGCTGTAGTGCTGGCCGGCCCAGCTGCCAATTTGATATTGGCGGTCTTGTTTTTTTGGCTGCTTTTAGTCGTCAGTGGTGAGCGCGGTGTGGCGCCCATTATTGGCGAGGTAGCCCCGAACTCGGTTGCGGCGGCGGCCAATCTTGAGGTGGGCCAGGAAGTACTGAGTGTGGATGGCGTCACCACCACCTCCTGGCAGCAGGTGCAAAAGCAACTGCTGCGCAGGTTGGGTGAAAGCGGCCAGCTCAGCTTTACCGTTCGCTACCCACAATCGGATTTACAGTACCAGTCCGAGGTGGAGTTAAATGCTTGGCTGCGCGGCGCTGCAGACCCGCAGCCGCTGGCCGGTCTTGGCATAACGCCGTATATCCCGGAAGTTCCCGCTATTGCCGGGCAGGTGCTGGAAGGCTCGCCCGCCGAACGCGCTGGATTGCAGAGCGATGACAAGATAATTCAAGCAGGCAATACACCCATTGGCAGCGCCCAAGACTGGATCGATTATGTCAAAGCGAGGCCTGATCAGACCTTTACTGTACGCATTGAGCGCGGTGGCCAGGTACAGAATTTATCCATGACGCCTGAGCAAATCAGCGAAAATGGCGAGGTGTTCGGCCGGGTAGGGATGGGATTTGCCCCCTATGAGTGGCCCGATGAGTTTATCCGACACTGGGAATATTCCGTGGTGGGAGGATTTATTGCCGCTGTGGACCGAACCTGGGAAACTTCTGCCTTTGTTTTGATGTCTGTTAAGAAGCTGATTTTTGGAGAGATTTCCACAAAAAACTTGAGTGGAGCTATCACCATTGCTAAGGTTGCGGGTTCTGAGGCTGAAAATGGCTGGCGTAGCTTTCTACGCTTTCTGGCCGCTCTTAGTGTAATGCTCGGTGTCTTCAACTTACTCCCTATTCCTGTGTTGGATGGTGGTCATTTGATGTACTACCTCGCAGAACTGGTAAAAGGCAAACCTGTATCGGAAAAAGTGCAGGTAGTTGGGTATCAGTTGGGGCTGGTGATGGTAATTGGTTTGACTCTGTTGGCGCTCTATAACGATATTATGCGGCTCTAACTCCGAAATGATTGCAAACACACAGGCGTAAGTTGCGTCTGTGTTACTGGACTCTGTGTTGAAGCAGATGAGAAATTCAACAATAGAAAGAACTATATGACACACGTTGTTACACGATTGATCGGCCTTATCGCTGTCCTTGCTTTTTCTACGCTCGTACAAGCCCAGTCTTTCCGGGTGAACGATATTAGGGTGGAGGGGCTCCAGCGGGTGTCCGCCGGTACCGTTTTTAGCGCACTGCCTGTCCGCGTTGGGGACACTCTGACGGACGTCGATATCCAAAACGCTATTCGCGAGCTCTTTAAAGTCGGCTTATTTACCGATGTTTCAATCGGTCAGGATGCGGGTGTTTTGGTCTTGGTGGTCAAAGAGCGACCAGCCATTAATGAGATTCTCATTGAGGGCAACAAGGTTATTAAAACCGATCAATTGATGGAAAGTTTGACCGACAGTGGTTTGTCAGAAGGTCAAATTTATCAAAGTGCCACTTTGAATATGATCAGCCAAGCTCTAGAACGCGAGTATATCGGTCAGGGTCGTTATGGCGCTTCGGTGGACTTGGAAGTAGAAGACTTGCCGCGCAATCAAGTTAAAGTTTTAGTTAAAGTAGATGAGGGTGAAACCGCCCGCATCAAAAAGATCAATATTATTGGCAATGAAGCTTTTGCCACCGAGGAATTACTGGATTTGTTTGAGCTACAAACTACCGGCTGGTTCTCTTGGATTATGGGCGATGATAAATACAACAAAGAAAAATTAACCGGTGATATTGAGCGCATTGAATCCTATTATTTAGATCGTGGTTACCTCGCCTTTAGTCTCGATTCCACCCAAGTTTCTTTGAGCCCAGACAAATCAAAAGTTTATCTCACATTAAATATCACTGAAGGCGATATTTACACCGTCAGCGACGTGAATCTAGCCGGTGACCCCGCCATTGATGAGCGACTGATTCGACGTATGATTTTAATGCGTGAGGATCAAACATTTTCACAAGCTTTGATGACTCGCTCCTCGGAATACATAACCAACCGCTTGGGAAATGAAGGTTTTACTTTTGCCGAGGTCGAAGGCATACCTGAGCGTAACGATGAAGATAAAACCGTTAAAGTGACGTTTTTTATCGATCCGAAAAAACGTGCCTATGTTCGGCGCATTAATTTTCGCGGTAATACCACCACGCAAGATGAAGTTTTGCGCCGCGAAATGCGTCAAATGGAAGGTGGTGCAGCGTCTACCTCGCAAATTGAACATTCTAAAGTTCGCTTGGAACGACTGGGCTTCTTTAAAGAGGTGAATGTCGATACGGTTGAAGTGCCTGGAGTGCCCGACCAAGTTGATGTCGATTTTACCGTTGAAGAGCAACCCTCGGGCAGCATGGGGCTGCAGATTGGTTATGCAGACCTGTCTGGCCTTCTATTGTCTGGGAGTATTCAACAAAACAACTGGTTTGGTACGGGCAAGCAGGTTGGCATCTCAGCCAGTCACTCCGCTTATCAAACTTCTTATAACTTCAATTACAATGACCCGTACTTTACTCCGGATGGGGTAAGCCGCGGCATTAGTCTGTACTACCAGTCGAGCGACTATGCGCAAATTAATATTGCCGGTTACAGTACCAATATTCTTGGCGGGGCAGTGCAATTTGGGTACCCAATTTCCGAAATTGAGCGTTTAAGCTTTGATGTGGGGTTTCGTAACTTAGAAGTTATTCCCAACAGTTATTCGGTGCGGGAAATTTTCAATACTCCCCTATACGCAACAGGCTCTGAATATATTACGCAAAGTGACTGGCTGGATCTAATCGAAGGCAAAACCACAGGCGATTACCCGACTTTGGATTATGACACCATGCCTGTCCCCACGAGCTTTGATGATGATATCGACGGTATTCGTGGCGAACCGGGCTTCCTGGACGTGCACGGTACTGAGTTTCATAACTTCACGACCAATTTCTCTTGGGCTAAGTCGACATTAAACCGCGGTATTTTGGCAACACGCGGAAGCTCACAACAATTACGTGCAGAGTTTTCGCTGCCGGGCAGTGACCTCGAATATTATAAGCTAACCTACAGCGCCCAATTTTTTCAGCCCTTAACCCGTCATTTAACCCTGCGTTTACGAGGCAATATTGGCTGGGCCGACTCTTACGGTAAAACTGAAGAGTTGCCTTTCTTCGAGCACTTTTACGCCGGCGGTTTTGGGTCGGTCCGCGGCTTTGAGCGTAACAGCTTAGGCCCTCGAGGCACTTATGCCGAGTCTTCGTATATGCCTGCCATGCTTTGGGATGATATTAACGGTGATGGTGTGGTGGATGACAATGAAGAATACGGTAATTATGCTGTACTCTGTGAAGATCCAACGCTGGGTTACGCCTCTGGTACGACCTGTCGACCTGGCCAGCTAATCACAGGAGCCGGTGGGGTTATTGACGAAGAAACCCGATCGTTCGGTGGGAACTTCTTGGTGGAAACTACCGCCGAGGTGATTTTCCCTCTGCCTTTTATTGAGGATCAGCGTACTTTCCAAGCAGCATTCTTTATTGATGCCGGCAATGTGTTTGACACCAATTGTGCCTCCACTCAGTTAAACTGTTATGACTTTGATGTGAAAAAGTTGAGCATTTCTGCCGGTCTTGGTTTAACGTGGATTTCCACCTTCGGCCCCATGACTTTCTCTATTTCGGATGCCTTGCAAAAGAACGAGTATGACGATGAGAAAAGCTTCAACTTTACACTTGGGCAAACATTTTAAATCAGTATTTATAAATCAACTCATAACTTACGATAATTAAGGGGATGTATTGTGACATTTATTAAGCGAATTTTACTGGCCAGCGCACTGATGGTGACCAGCGTAGGCGCATTGGCGGAAGGCAAGGTAGTCGTCTTGGATGCCCAGCGCGCCATGTTGGCCACTGATTTGGCTAAAAAAACAGTTGATGGTCTGCAGAAAAACGCAGAATTTACCGCTCTTCGCGCAAAAGTAGAAAGTTTGGTAGCCGATCTGCAGGCGTTGCAAGGTAAAGCTGAAAAAGACAGTATGACCTGGTCGGAAGACCAAGTGGCTGAGCACCGCAAAAAAGTGGAATACCTGCGGGCTGATTATGAGCTGGCACAAAAGAAAATGCAGTCAGAGCAGCAGCAAATCCTGCAAAAAGTGCAGCAGCAGCTTCAGCCAAAGATCCCTGCGATCTTGGAGCAGCTGACCAAAGATGAAAAAATCGGTATGATCATCAATGCTCAATCGGTCTTTTTCGCCGATCCAGACCACGATATTACGGCTCTGTTGGTAGAAAAGCTAAACGACGCCGAGTAAATAACGGGAATATTCGTGACTTCCTATACCCTCCGTGAAATAGCGGATGCCTTATCAGCAAGGCTTGAAGGCAATGCCGGTTTATTGATAACCGGCATTGCTGGTTTGGGGCGGGCGGAAAATGATCAGGTCAGTTTTCTGGCTCAGTCACGTTTTCGTAGTCTCTTGGCCGATTGCAACGCCGGTGCGGTGATTTTAGGTGAGGCAGATGCCCATCTGTTTGCCGGTAATAAGCTAATCGTTGATGACCCTTATTTTGCCTATGCCACGCTGAGTCATCTATTCGATAAATCTTTAACGCACAATCCAGGTGTTCACCCCTCTGCAGTGGTGGCTGAATCGGCTCAGGTAGATTCAAGTGCCGAGGTCGGCCCCAATGTCGTGATTGGTGAGCGAGTGGTTATTGAATCTGGAGTGAAACTCGGGCCTGGTGTTGTCATAGGCGCTGGTGCCCACATTGGTGACGGCAGCCGTATATTGGCCAATGTGAGCATTTATCACGATGTTATTATCGGTCACAGCTGTGTTATACACAGCAATACAGTCATTGGTAGCGACGGTTTTGGGTATGCGCCCGATCGAGTGCAAGGTGGGTGGCGTAAAATTCACCAACTTGGATCCGTACAAATTGGCAATCGAGTCGAAATCGGTGCCTCTACAGCCATTGACCGTGGCGCTCTCAACGATACCGTTATCGGCAATGGTGTAATTATCGATAATCAGGTACATATTGCTCACAATTGTGTTATCGGTGATAACACCGCGATTGCGGGCAACTGTGGATTTGCTGGCAGCACTGTGGTTGGAAAAAATTGTACCTTTGCCGGTGCAGTAGGCGTTGCCGGTCATCTAGAAATCACCGACAATGTACACATCTCGGGTATGACCATGGTCACCAAATCAATTTTGGAGCCCGGTAGCTATTCCTCTGGCACCAGTGCTATGCCTTCAAGAGAGTGGCGTAAAAATGCAGTTCGGTTTAATCAATTAAATGATTTGGCATCCAGAGTGAAGGCTTTGGAAAACAACAACGACAAGACTTAATTAACCGGTTTTCTGGTTATTGAAAAGCGCATTGACGCAAAGGCCGCAAGCTAATGATGGACGTAAACGAAATTCGCCAATATTTGCCGCACCGTTACCCTTTTTTGCTGGTAGATCGTGTGGTTGAGTTGGTCGAGGGCGAGTCAATCGTCGCTTATAAGAATATCACTGGAAACGAGGAGGTATTCAACGGCCATTTCCCCGATTTCCCGGTATTTCCCGGCGTGATGATTCTGGAAGCTCTGGCTCAAGCCTCAGGGGTATTGGGCTTTAAAACCATGGATAAAAAGCCAGAAGATGGGTCAATTTATCTATTTGCCGGCATTGACGATGTACGCTTTAAGCGTCAGGTTATTCCTGGAGATCGCCTCACCTTGGCTTCTCGGGTTGTGTCTTCTAAGCGTGGTATTTGGAAGTTTGCATGCCAGGCAACGGTGGACGGTGAGCTGGCTGCATCGGCGACGATATTGTGCGCGGACCGCAAGGTCTAAGGTAATCAAAGCAAGCTATGGCTAACTTGATAGATTCAAGCGCAATTATTCATCCCGATGCCCAAATAGCAGAGGATGTCGAGGTCGGGCCCTGGACTACCATTGGGCCCGATGTAGTTATTGGTGCCGGCAGTCGTATTGCCTCGCATGTGGTTTTAAAAGGCCCGACCATAATTGGGTGCAACAACCAAATTTATCAGTTTTCATCGGTGGGGGAAGATACCCCCGATTTGAAATACGATGGTGAACCCACACGGTTAATCATTGGTGATAATAATATTATCCGTGAAGGGGTCACGATCCATCGTGGTACTGTACAAGATCGCGGTGAAACCACTATTGGCGATGATAATTTAATCATGGCCTATGCCCATATTGGTCACGACAGTGTGGTCGGTAATCACTGTATTTTGGTCAACAATACAGCGTTAGCTGGCCATGTTATTGTTGGCGATTGGGCCATACTCAGTGGGTTTACCTTGGTGCATCAGTATTGCAATATCGGTGCGCACAGTTTTACCGGTATGGGCAGTGCTATCGGTAAAGATGTACCCGCTTATGTGATGGTCAATGGCGCGCCCGCTGCTGCTAAAAGTGTAAACTCGGAAGGGTTGAAGCGCCGAGGTTATAGTAAGGAACAAGTGGCTGCTATTAACCGAGCGTTTAAAATAATTTATCGTCGTGGTCTAACGGTTGATGAGGCATTGTCACAGTTGCAAGTTCTAGCACAAGATTGCAGCGATGTTCAATTAATGATTGACTCTTTGCGCCAATCCAAACGCGGTATTGTCCGCTAGTTCTATTATGAACCGTACCATTCGAATCGGTATTGTAGCGGGCGAGGCTTCCGGTGACTTGCTTGGAGCAGGGCTGATTCAAGCCCTTAAACATCATTACCCCCACGTTGAGTTCTCAGGTATCGGTGGACCCAAAATGTTAGCCGAAGGCTTTCATTCTTTTTTTCCGCAAGATCGTTTGGCGGTAATGGGGTTGATCGATCCGTTAAAGCGCTTACCCGAGCTATTAAAAATTCGTCGTTTCTTGTTTGAGCACTTCAGTGAACAGGCGCCGGATGTGTTTATCGGAATCGACTCACCCGATTTTAATTTAACACTCGAGCAAAATTTGCGTAAGTCGGGTATTAAAACCGTACATTATGTCAGCCCATCGGTGTGGGCTTGGCGTTCAGGCAGAATTAAAAAAATTAAACGCGCGGTGGATTTAATGCTAACCATATTGCCGTTTGAAACTGCCATTTATCAACAACATCAAGTGCCGGTTAAATTTGTTGGCCACCCCTTGGCCGACAGTATTCCCATGCAGCCAGACAAGCACGCTGCCCGAAAAAAGCTTCAACTGGATGCCAGCTCAGCTGTGGTGGCATTAATGCCAGGCAGTCGTCATAGTGAAGTGGAGCGGCTGGGGCCACTTTTTTTTCAAGCAGCAAAACTAATGCTAAAGCAAAGGCCCGGGTTAAGGTTTGTATTGCCTGCAGCCAGTGGCCAACGTTACAAGCAGCTACATCAAATGCTGGGCCCGCACAGTGATTTACCGGTTACCTTGGTGCAAGGTCAATCGCACGACGTGATGGCGGCGGCGGATGTGGTTCTGCTGGCGTCGGGTACTACGGCTTTAGAGGCTATGCTTTTAAAAAAACCGATGGTGGTCAGTTATAAAATGGCCTGGTTGTCGTTCAAGATTATGCGGGCGATGGCACTGGTCCGATTTGTGTCACTTCCTAATTTATTGGCCGACCGGGAAGTGGTGCCAGAGCTTCTGCAGGCGGATGCCGACCCTGAACAAATGTCAGAGGCAGTGCTGCGCTATTTTAATCAACCTGAATTAACGGCCGAGTTGGTGGAAACTTTTACTCAGCAACATCAAAGCTTAAAGTGTAATGCCAATCAAACGGCGGCAGCTGCACTGATAGAATTAATCAAAGGGCAAGAGTAGTGGAGCCATTTGTCAGTGTTTATCAAGGGCACTTATCCGCAGGCGTCGATGAGGTAGGGCGCGGCCCACTGGCTGGTGATGTCGTAGCCGCTGCGGTAATTTTGGATATGAATAACCCTATCGAGGGCTTGGCTGATTCCAAAAAGTTAACAGAACGCAAGCGAGAAAAATTGTTTGTTGAAATACAGGCTAAGGCGCTGAGTTGGTGTATTTCACGCGCCAGTGTCGAAGAAATCGATCAAATAAATATCCTGCAAGCCAGCTTACTGGCCATGAAACGAGCGGTTGAAGGCTTAGCGGTCACGCCAGAGCATGTGCTAGTGGATGGCAATAAAATTCCGAGCTGGCAATTCAGTGCAGAGGCCGTGGTTAAGGGCGATGCACGGGTAGCATCCATTAGCGCGGCCTCTATTTTGGCCAAAGTGACTCGAGACCGTGAAATGATCGCCTTTGATCAAACCTACCCAGGCTACGGCTTTGCCGGTCATAAAGGTTACCCTACTAAGGTACATATGGCGGCCTTGGATAGCCTTGGGCCAAGTCCCATTCATCGCACATCTTTTGGCCCGGTTAAACGGCTGATAGAACAACTAGAAATCTTTTAAGCCTTTATGACTGCCACTTTTATACACCTGCGCTTGCATACTGAATATTCACTGTCCGACAGTGTGATTCGTATTAAACCTTTGGCGGCCCGTCTGCAAGAACAGGGTATGCCTGCTTGTGCCGTCACCGATCAAACTAATTTTTACGGTTTAATTAAGTACTACAAAGCGTTGCAAGGTGCGGGCATTAAGCCCATTGTCGGCAGTGACTTTTTGATTGCTGGCGCCGATAGCGAAGCAAAACCCTCGTTTATTACGTTACTGGCCATGAATGATGCCGGCTACAAAAATATCATAAAGCTTATTTCTCTGGCCTATCAAAAGGGGCAACAGCAAGGCGTCGCGTTTGTTCAGCGAGATTGGATTAGTGACCATGCCGATGGCGTGATTGTTTTGTCAGGCGGTCGTCAGGGTGATGTGGGTATGGATTTGCTGGCTGGGCGCAAAGCGCAGGCGCGAAGTAATGCCGAGCGCTGGATGGCTGAATTCCCTGATCGATATTATCTGGAGTTGCAGCGAACTGGCCGTGAATACGAAGAGAGTTATATACATTCAGCTGTTGAACTGGCTGGTGAATTGCAATGCCCAGTCGTAGCGACTAACGATGTTCGTTTCTTAAGTGCGGATGATTTTGAAGTCCATGAGGCTCGGGTTTGTATTGCCGATAGTCGCACTCTTGATGACCCCAGGCGAGAGCGGCGCTACAGTGAGCAGCAATATCTACGCAGCGCAGAAGAAATGCAGGCGCTTTTTAGTGATATTCCCGAAGCGTTGGCTAACTCGGTTCAAATTGCCAAACGTTGCACGGTGAACATTCACCTGGGCGAATACTTTTTGCCTCAATACCCCATTCCTGAAGGCATGACAGAAAACCAGTTTATGGAAAAAGTCTGCCATGATGGCCTGGACGACAGACTGGAAAAAATTCTCGATAAACAAGACCCTGAATATGATGCAAAACGGCAGTCCTATTTAGATCGTCTGCGATTTGAACTCGATATCATCTTGCAAATGGGATTTCCAGGTTATTTCCTTATCGTTATGGACTTTATCCAATGGGCCAAGGATAACGCCATTCCGGTTGGTCCGGGTCGTGGTTCGGGTGCGGGCTCGCTGGTGGCCTATTCGCTTAAAATCACCGATCTCGACCCTCTGCAATACGACCTGCTGTTCGAGCGTTTCCTGAACCCGGAACGGGTTTCCATGCCTGACTTTGATGTCGATTTCTGTATGGAGAATCGCGACCGGGTGATCAGTTACGTGGCCGATGCATACGGACGTGAAGCGGTCAGCCAAATTATCACCTTTGGAACCATGGCCGCTAAGGCTGTGGTGCGCGATGTAGCACGCGTACTGGGTAAGTCTTATGGCTTGGCCGATAAGCTGTCTAAGCTTATACCTCCTACACCAGGCATGACGTTAAAAGTTGCCCTGGAAGAGGTTGAACAGCTGCGAGAAATGCTGGAAACCGATGCCGACGCCCATGAAATATGGGAAATGGCGATTAAGCTGGAAGGCTTAACTCGTAACGTCGGTAAGCACGCCGGTGGTGTAGTCATTGCTCCCAATAAGCTTACCGATTTCTCTCCCTTGTATTGTGATGAAAATGGTAAAGGGTTGGTTACCCAGTACGATAAAAACGATGTGGAAGAGGCCGGTCTGGTTAAGTTTGACTTTCTCGGCTTACGTACACTGACTATTATCGACTGGGCAATGGAAATGATTAACGCCCAGCGTGAAAAGCAAGGCGATGGGCCGCTGGTGATAGAAGAGATTGACCTTCAGGACGCCGAAACTTTTAAGCTATTACAGCGTGCGGAAACCACGGCTGTCTTTCAGCTTGAATCGCGCGGCATGAAGGATCTGATTAAACGCCTCAAGCCAGACAATCTGGAAGATATGATTGCCCTGGTAGCACTATTTCGGCCTGGCCCTTTGGATTCGGGCATGGTGACAGACTTTGTTAACCGCAAACACGGTAAGGCCGAGGTTGCCTATCCCGATGCCAAATATCAGCATGAATTCTTAGAGCCTATCCTCAAGCCCACTTATGGGGTTATTGTTTATCAAGAGCAGGTCATGCAGATAGCTCAGGAGTTGGCCGGCTATAGTCTTGGTGGCGCCGACTTGTTGCGCCGCGCTATGGGTAAAAAGAAACCCGAAGAGATGGCTAAGCAACGGGTCAGCTTCGAAGAGGGGGCGAAGTCGAAAGGCATTGACGCCACCTTGGCGATGAAGATTTTTGACTTGGTGGAAAAGTTTGCCGGTTATGGTTTTAACAAATCCCACTCTGCCGCCTACGCATTGGTTTCCTATCAAACCGCATGGTTGAAAACCCATTATCCAGCTCACTTTATGGCGGCCACCATGAGCTCGGATATGGATAAAACCGATAAAGTGGTGACCTTCATTGAAGAGTGCCGCACCATGGGGTTGACCCTATTACCCCCTGACGTTAACCGCGGTGAGCTGAAGTTTGCAGTGGATGACAATAACCATATTATTTACGGACTCGGGGCTATTAAGGGCCTTGGTGAAGGCCCGGTAGATAGTATTATTGCGGCGCGCAATGAAGGTGGCCCCTTTAAAGATTTGTTTGATTTCTGTGCCCGCATTGATTCGCGCAAGGTGAATAAGCGCGCATTAGAGGCGGTGATTCGCTCTGGTGCTGCGGACAATTTAGGCCCTGGGCGTGGGCTGGATCAAGATCGCGCCGTTATGTTCGCCGCAATCGCTGAAGCTGTAAAGGCGGCAGAGCAAAGTGCTGCTAATGCCAGTGCTGGCATGACAGATTTATTCGGCGAGGTAGTGCCCAGTTCAGACAATTTAGAAGATACTTATAAAGAATTTGCCCGTGTACGACCCTGGTCAATGAAAGAACGCTTACAGGCTGAGAATGAAACACTGGGTCTTTATTTAACTGGCCACCCCATTGATGAATACGAGCATGAGATCAATCATTTAGTGTCAACGCGTATTAGTAATCTGGCAGCTGATAAAAATGCGCAGCGGGTGGGTGGCTTGGTGGTGGCAACTCGCACCATGAAAACTAAACGCGGTGACACCATGGCCTTTATTACTTTGGATGATCGCACCGGGCGAATTGAAATTGCAGTATTTTCCGATACTTTTAACGAGTGTCGCGAGCTCATTGTGAAAGATGCCCTTGTGGTGGTTGAGGGGCAGGTAAAATTTGACGACTATAATAATGCGTTAAAAATGTCAGCTGATAATGTTAAGCACTTGGCGGAAGTGCGGCAAGACAAAGCGCGTGCCTTAAAGCTGGTGCTTAATGCAGGGAAGTTAAATCATACGGTCGGTAAAGATTTGCACCAATGTCTTGAGCCCTACCGGGATGGTCGCTGCCCAATTGTTATCGATTATTGTCGCTCGGATGCTCGTTGCCAAATAACCCTGGGGCGGGAGTGGAGTGTGCGCCCCGATGATGAGTTGTTGCAGCGTCTACGTGATGATTTTGGGGCGGATGCCGTTACCTTGCAATACACCTAACTATTTTCACGATAATAATTTTGGTTTGGATATTTTAATAGATAAAAAAAGGCCCGGAATTTCCGGGCCTTTTTTTGATCGCTTAGGCTTGTTTCTTCTTGCCTTTAAACTTTGGCTTGCCTTTGCGTGGGGCAGGGCCTCGGTCAGCGCTTATGGATAACACTTGTCCACGCACATGAATACGTGCGATTTTTTGCTCTTGCGAGCCCGATAAGTCGGCAGGCAAATCGAGAGTTGAGAATTTATCAAACAACGTGATTTGACCAATTTGCTGGCTACTAAGACCCGCTTCGTTGGCGATTGCACCGACGATATCGCCTGGGCGAGCACCGTGAGTACGACCTACTTCAATACGAAAACGCTTCATGCCTTCATCTGGCGTTGAGCTGCGACGGCGGCGTTCGCCGCGATCAGCCCGCGGTCCACTATCACGTTCGCGCTCACGCGAGGGTTTGATGTCGGCAAATTTTACTTGCAGCGGACGTTCTTTTTGCAGCATAAACGCCAAAGCTGTAGCGATGCGTTCTGGAGTTTCACCGGTCTCATTGGAGTAGTTGACCAATAATTCTTCGATAAAGCTCAGGTCGGTTTCGTTTTGCAGCACATCGGTTATGCCCTGCATGAACTGACTGGTGCGGGCGTCAGTCACTGCGCTGCCGCTAGGCAGAGTCATTGGCTCAATACGTTTACCCGTGGTTTTTTCAATGGCGTACAGCAAGCGTTTTTCGCGTGGTGCTACAAACAAAATCGCCTTTCCTGAACGACCGGCACGACCAGTACGACCAATGCGGTGTACATAGGCTTCACTATCGTAAGGAATGTCATAGTTCACAACATGGCTGATTCGAGTCACATCAATACCGCGTGCGGCAACGTCTGTGGCGATCAGGATATCCAGCTTGTTGTTTTTTAAGCGCTCAATGGCGCGCTCACGTAGCGCCTGATTCATGTCGCCGTTAATGGCCGCAGCACTGTAGCCTCGCGCCTCAAGCTTTTCGGCAAGCTCCACTGTGGCGGTTTTGGTGCGAACAAAAATAATCACACCGTCAAATTCTTCCACTTCCAGTATACGTGTCAGTGCATCTAGTTTATTAGTGCCGCTAACGGTCCAATAAGTTTGTTCGATGTTCGTGCCGGTAGTGCTTTCCCGCGCCACTTTAATTTCTTGTGGGTCTTTTAAGTAAGTACTGGCAACACGACGAATTTCTTTCGGCATAGTGGCCGAGAACAGAGCCGTTTGGCGAGTACTTGGGGTGTGTTCTAAAATCCAGGACACATCATCGATAAAACCCATACGCAACATTTCATCGGCTTCATCGAGCACTAAGTTACGCAGACCTGACAAGTCTAAGCTGCCACGGCGCAAGTGATCCATAACACGACCTGGGGTGCCGACAACAACTTGAGCGCCACGTTTAAGCTGACGCAGTTGTCCGCGCATATCTTGACCGCCGTATAGCGGCAGTACCTGAAATCCGCTTAAGCCCTTGGCGTAACTGCTTAAGGCCTCGGCCACCTGAATGGCCAGTTCGCGAGTTGGGGCAAGCACCAAAGCTTGGGTGGTTTTATTAGTAGGGTCCAGCTGGGATAGCATGGGCAGGGCAAAGGCTGCGGTTTTACCGGTGCCGGTTTGCGCTAGGCCGACAATGTCGCGGCCTGAAAGCAGGGCTGGAATGGCCTCCGCTTGAATAGGAGAGGGGGTTTCGTAGCCGATTTTTTGCACAGCTTCGAGAACCGATTGGGCTAAACCCAAATCGGCAAAAGATAGATTTTCATTTTGCATTCAAATAGTTCCATTCTGGCAAAAATAGCCAGTATTAGTGAGTCAGCCGCTAGTGGGCATGTTATGGAGCGTGGGCGCCTTGCGTGTCATTCCTGAAGGCACGGGCCTTCGCACATAACAGGAGCAGGTATTGACCTGCCGGGAGGACTGTAAGCACATCTCAAGGTGACATCCTGGAGCTTTTTTCTCCAATCAATCAGTAGTACCTCGATACACTTACTCAAGTCGCGTGTTGCGATCTTCACAGGGAGCGGCGCAATGGCCGAACAAAGGTGAGGCTTTACTGAAGGTGGCGAAGTATAGAGTATTGGTTAGCGTTTGACCAGCTATATTTTCATCTTTATGGTAATCTTAGGTGAATAAGAGGCAAATGCATGACGGATAATCACCCCAAGCACCTATCGACCACCGCTTTGGCCAAGAAAATAGGCAAAGAGAGTAAAGAGCTGTTTATTCTGCTCGCCAACAGTGGCTGGATCGTAAAAGTAGAGAGTCATTGGCAGTTGACGGCCAAGGGGCGTTTTGAAGGGGGCACCTATGCCAACCACCCTCGGTTTGGCGAATATATTGTGTGGCCCGCCAGTATTAGCGAACATCCTGTACTGGGGCTGTTGCCGGAGGCGCCGCTCAGCGCTCGTACTTTGGCACAAAAAACGGGTTTACCTGCTCGTTTAATTAACCGTGTATTGGCGAATATTGGCTGGCTAAAACCTTATATTCACGGTTGGTTAGTGACGGATTTAGGAAAAGAAAAAGGAGGTCAGCAGCACGAGGGTGAAGCGAATGCGATCCCCTTTGTGACCTGGCCTGAAGTTATGTTAGAAGATGCGAGTTTCCAGCGGGCCGTGTCGGGATTAACGTTGGGGGCAACCCAGTGTTTGGATGGACACTCGGCTGAAGCACCGGCTTTAACTTGCATTGATAATTGGCTTTATACATTGGGAATCGCACATGCTGTTGAGTACACACTGTATATAAATAGTGATTCCTCAAGCAGTTGTGTCGTAGATTTTTACCTGCCCAGTGCCAACGCCGTTATTCTCTATTGGCCGGATGCACCCAGTCCCGATGTGTTGGCGACTAAGCTGGCGCAGCGTGAGAGTTTGTTGCACAGCCGCATCGCAATAATTGAACTTACGTTATCGCAGCTCGATAATATTGATGAGCTACTAACGCGTGAGTTATTAAAGTTAGGCGTGGCGGTTTATTAGCCCGTTCATTGAATGATCGATTGTCGTTTGATGCAAATATTGAGAGGTGAAGTATGGCGAGTGTTTTTTCTAAAATTATAGCGCGGGAGTTGCCTGGAAATTTTGTCTGGGAAGATGAAGAATCTGTGGCTATTATGACGATAGCACCACTCAAAAAAGGCCATGTGTTGGTGATTCCTAAACAGGAAGTAGATCACTGGTATGATTTGCCTGATGCCACCATTGCCCACTTGTCAGTGGTGAGTAAAAAAGTAGCCAAGGCTATGCAGCAAGCCTTTCCGGCAACTCGCGTGGCTGTGATTATAGCCGGGCTTGAAGTGCCACACACACATTTGCATTTAATCCCTATGGATGAAATGCAAGAGCTTGATTTTGCCAACGCAAAACCTGCCGAGGCCGATGACCTGGCCCGTTACGCTGAAAAAATCAAAGCCTACCTCTAGCGGGTAACAAAATCTTTTGCTGGCTTATGCTGGAGATGCAGATAACACTGCCATAGTGCCGTGGTAAAAGCTAATCAGTGCAAAAATAAGAAAAATCACAAACGCTGCTCGGTGAAACCATTGAATGGGAAATTTTTGCAGCAACCAGGCGCCACCGTAAATAGCAGGAATATTGGCAATAAGCATGCCCAGGGTAGTCCCCAGAATGACGGCCATTAACGCTTGTGAGTAATGGGCGGCCAAAAGGACTGTGGCAACCTGGGTTTTATCACCCATCTCGGCTAAGAAAAAGACAATACACGTGGCGCCGAAAGCGCCGAGCTTACTAAAACGTTGATCGTTCTCATCGACCTTATCGGGAATCAACGTCCACACCGCAACTGCGAGAAAACTGCAGCCAATTATCCAGGGTAGCCAAGTGTTCGGTATCCAGTGGGTAAGCTCCGCGCCTAGCCAAGCACTCAGGCCATGGTTTACTACCGTGGCGACCAACACGCCGGCACAAATGAGCAATGGCTTGGCAAAGCGTGCTACTAACAAAATTGACAGTAGTTGCGTTTTGTCTCCAATCTCAGCAATAGCGACAGCCACTGTGGCGTTTATAAATGCGTCCATCAATAAATAGAATACTCACGCTTACCGCCATAGGGTAGCGGGGGCAGTGAGTCGGCGATTAGGTAGAGTGCCTCGAGATAGATTTTTTTCACGTCTGGCTTGAGGCCAACTTTCATACGTCTTGATAGCATGGTAACGGGAAACAAACACTCGTTAACACTCATGGCGCATAGGGCGCGCGAATGTCCTTTTTTATCTTCGTAAACTTTCCATTCCAGTTCGGACTCTTCATTCATTAACGCATCGCCCAAAGCGACGCCCAGAGCTTGCTGCATGGAGGTGTCTGACTGACTGATCAATTCGCGTTCGATAATGCGCTGCAAAGTAGTTAGATCAGCTTTAGTGCCGCGAATAGGTGCGCCAATCTTCTCTCCGGCTAGCCTGGCGATACGCTTGCGCTGGGTGTTTAAAAAACTTTCATCGGTCCAGCTTAAATCACGAATTTGCGGTGTTATGGATTGGGGCGGCTGGGCATAGGCAGTCGCAGTTGCCAGTAATGGAGCAATAAAAATTAATAACCATAATTTGTTCATAAGATTTCCTCCGCCGTATCTGAATTCGAGGCCGAAACGTCAGTAGGGGCGCCATCATTGATTAAGCGAATGGGTTCTGGGTAGATTTCACTCATAGGCGCCGAGAGACCGCTCTGGGTGACAATATGGACGTGTTGGCGTTTTAATTTTCTAGGTTCGGACACACCACAAGCGTGGGCCAGCATGCCGACGCCATAAGTCATATTGCGTTGGTAATGAGCGACACGTTCAGCTTTGTCTTTAGGGACTAAGCCCCTCTGTAATTTCGGATCGTGAGTTGTCACCCCTGTAGGGCAGGTGTTTTTGTGACACTGCATCGCTTGTATGCAGCCCAAAGCAAACATAAAACCGCGGGCGCTCACCGTAAAATCCGCACCTGCGGCAATTGCCCAGGCGACCTTCGATGGAGTGATGAGTTTTCCCGATGCTATGATTTTAATCCGTTCGCGTAGACCTGCTTCGGTTAGTAAATCGCAGACAAAAGGCAAGCTCTCTTTGAGCGGAAGTCCAACATAATCCATCAGTGGCTGGGGTGCGGCGCCTGTTCCGCCATCGCAACTGTCGATGGTGATAAAGTCGGGTGCACGGTCAATACCCCGTTGGGTAATGGCTGCCACTAAATCTTTTAACCATTGCTTGTCGCCAATGACTGACTTAAAACCGACCGGCTTGCCGGTGATTTCGCGTACATGCTCCAGCAAATCTAGCAGTTGCTCTACTGAGCGTATATCTGGGTGGCCATTGGGGCTGATGGACGCGTGACCTTCAACGATGCCGCGAATATCGGCAATTTCGCGAGAGACTTTTTCAGCCGGTAAGATACCACCCTTGCCGGGTTTTGCGCCCTGGCTGAGTTTAACCTCAAACATTTTCACTTGTTCTATGGCGGCCAGCCCGCGCAACTTATCATCACTGAGGTGCCCGTCTTTGTCTCGCACGCCATATTTTGCGGTACCAATTTGAAAAACAAGGTCGCAGCCACCTTCAAGGTGAAAAGGAGAGAGGCCGCCTTCGCCTGTATTTAGCCAACAGCCAGACTGTTTGGCGCCGGCCGACAGAGCTTTGATCGCCGGCGCAGACAGTGCCCCGTAACTCATGCCACTTATGCTAAACAGTGATTGAGTTGTATAGGGCTGGCGACAATAGGGGCCCAGTGTGATATCAGCCGGTAGGGCCGCATCTTTTTCCAGTGTAGGGAAAGCGGCATTGAGAAACATGACTGAGCCCGCTGAGGACAGATCTCGGGTGGAGCCAAAAGCAATGTTAGCATCAACATTCTTGGCCGAACGATACACCCAAGAACGTTCCGCTCGATTAAAAGGCATTTCTTCACGGTCCATAGCAAAGAAATATTGCCGGAAAAATTCGCCAAGATGCTCGAAAATATACCGAAATCGACCAATAACCGGATAATTTCGTCGGATAGTATGAGAACTTTGGTTTACGTCAATAAAGTACAGAACGATAGCTGTAATAATCAGCGCAAAAATACCAATCGTTAGCGTTAGGGCGAACAAACCTAAAATTGTCAGAGTTATACTGTTTTCCATAGTCTTAGCTGGCTAGTACCTAGTGAAATCTCAGGCTATGATAGGGGTTTTTAGCGGGAAAATCATGTTTCTGGAGGCATATTTACCATGCGAAATCTGTTGACGTTTGTGTTGTTTCTCGTGGTTGCCATTGAAGCGGGCTTGCTTTATCTGGGCCACCAGCGACAATTAGAGCTACAAGCTGACCTGGTGGAGCAGCAAAAGGCAATCACGGCTTTACAGGTGAAGGTGGATCAACAGGCTCAAACACTAGGTGCACTGGAAGACGAAACCGTCGGCGCTATGGTACAAAAAGCTAATGCGGTAATCGTCGGTGGCTGGGATGCTATTGCCAACTCTGTCGAGGCGGAGCTGGATAAAGCTCGTCAAGCTTTAGAGCAATTAAATGAACAATCCAATGACTAGGTTAATAAGCCGCGTTTATAGATGTGAGTTATGAATTTTTATTAAAAGGATGAAGTTATGAAAGCGTTAAAAATTATTCTTATCATATTAGCGGTTATCGTGCTGGTAGTCGGTGGGTGCTCGTATTGGGTGTATCGCAATATTGATGGATTTATCGTCTCGGCGATTGAGTCTACCGGATCCGACGTCTTGCAAACCTCGGTTAATGTTGACGATGTTAATTTCAGTTTAAGTCAGGCTAGAACTGAATTGCATGGCTTCGAAATTGAAAACTATCCGGGATTTGATCAGCCAAATCTGTTTGCATTAAATCAGATTGCTGTTGATTTTGACCCTAATAGTGTGGAGTCGGGAGTATTGATCTTTGATGAAGTGTTGATCGATGGGGTAACTTTAACCCTAGAACAACAAGCCAGTGGCAATACGAATATACAAGAGCTGAAAAAACGCTTAGATGCTTTAAGTAGTGGGCAGCAGTCTGAAGAGCAGGTAGAGGCTGATGGTGAACAACCTAAATTTATTATCCGTCAGCTTAAATTTACCAATGTTAAAACCGAGGTGTATTCTCCATTAATTGAGAATCAAAGCTATCAAATGCAAGATGTGATTCGTCGTGATTTGGGTGTCGAGAGCGGTGGTGTAACAGGTGCTGAACTAGCCGGGGAAGTTTTCCAGCCCTTTATTGATCAGGTTGAGGATCTCTTGCGCGATAAAGCCGGTGAGGAAATCAATCAGTTGCTGAAAGATAATCTATCGGACGAAGATGCGGAAAATCTCGATCAGCTCAATAAATTGCTCAATCAATAATGCTTTAAAAGCCGCCGCCCTCTCTATTGATCGATAGGGCGGCCCTTTTTAGTGTTAAGCAATACCATCGTACTCACTCCCAAACTGATGGCCGCTACTGCGGGTACAGTGGACGCAAGTTGTCGCTCGTTTTGGGGGGTTGATTTTTTAACTTGCGCAAACCTTTTAGTAATTCATCAAGCTTGAGGTCGGCACTCGCTGAACCGTAAATAGCTTGGTCCAGTTTTGTCAGTTGTTCTTGTGTGGTTTGATCTGATAGCTGTGCCAGTTCGGCCAATGTGTGAACCTCAACCTGTAAATGTTGTTTTGCCCAAGCAATAATTGCCCCTCGCAACTGTTTTAAGTCATTATTTTTAGCGGCTTTTTGAACGGCAGACCATTCGGTTTTGGATGAGGTCTGTTTACTTTGGGGGCTCGGAGCTGACGCAGATTTTTTACGCAGCGCCATGGGCAGTAAAATAAGAATACACAGTACGCTAATCACTTGACTGACAATAATCCAAGTAGGAATACGCTCAACAATTGTCGTCTGATCTGACTTGGCGGGTATAAACGCCTGTGGCGGTGGTGCTGCTATATCGCCCTGGTCTGTAGGAGTGCTGCCGGCCGGCAGTGATGCGCTCACCTCAACGCTTGGCAATGTGGCTGTTTCAAAGCGGCCTGTGGAGGTGTTATACCAGCGCAACGTAATGGGCGGCAACTGTGTTTGCCCAGCCTGATTGGGCACCATGGCAAGGGTTTCAATACGCGAGGCGTTAATGCCTTTGTTGCTGCGAGTTTCGTCGGTTTGTGCCTTGTCCCGATAAATACTAAAACCCTCTACCTCAGCAAACTCAAGCGGCGGTAGCTGGGTGGGGTGAAGCCCTTCGGCGCTGATGGTAATGCGCCGTGTGATAGGCTCGCCGGCGGTTAAGTTGTCTGGGGTGCGGCTAAAATGCTGACTAAGCTCAAGCTGTTGAGCTGGCAGCCAGGTGTCATTACCATTACTTTGCGGAATACTTTTAACTTCAATCGATAAGGGTTGGGCTTTGCCGCGGCGAATTGGGCCACTGTTAAAGCTTAAGAAGCCCCGCGATGAACCCGAGCGCAATTGCACCGCGTAGTCAATGGCCGGTATTTCTAAACGTCCACTAGACTGAGGGTAAACGGCAAAGGTAACCTCGTACACTTTATGCCGAATACCATTCAACTCGGTAATGTATTCGTCTTCACTGACGGCCTCTATCAGGGCATAGTCTAGGTTAAAATCCCCGATTTCCTTACCCGTCCAGTCGTACTTAGAGTAAAGGCACGCGGTTAACAACACTTGTTGCTGAACAAACACACTCTGTTGATCAGCACTGATCTCTAAAAAGGTTTCCGCATTCGGGTCGGAGGCCGTGGTAGGGGCTTCCACCACAGTAATAGTCAGTGGTTGAGTTTTACTACCGGCCAAAGCAATAGCTGGAATGGTCAGTTTGCCCACATGTTTAGGGGCCAAGGTAACCCGCCAGGTTAGAAATTCATTGGTTTCTCGGTTGACGGTGTAAGATTCTTGTCTGCGCTCTATATTAAGAATTTCAAAATTCGACTGTACCGGGCTCAGGTCAGGTTCGACATTATCAGGGCCGTTTTGCAGGCGGAAATTTACGGTTAATTGATCATTGATATTAATGTTAGTGCGCGCTGCCTCGGCGGTAAACGTGGCCGCATTGGCAAGTTGAGCCAAGAGTACGATGGCGCTAATGATTATTAGCTTAAATGGCTGTATATAGCGTTTAGACAATAAAATCTTCATAGATTTACCAGCGTTGTTCCTCATTACCGAAGTCATTTAATCCTTTGAATTGGCGTTCCATTCGGTTCTTACGATATTCGTATTGAAACTTATTGCGCAATAAGCCCGATGGATCATCGGGTATGTTACGTAGCCATTGTTGCTCGGCTTGGCGTTGTTCTTTTTCTTCGGCGGTTAAGGGCTGCTCAGCCAAAGTTTGATTTTGGCTGCCTTGCGAACTCGCTGTGCTACTGGCCGATGCTTGTTGTGAATCCTGATTTTGACCTTGCTCTTGAGCGGCACTGCTTGATTGAGCGCTGCTGGCCTGGCCTTGCTCTTGAGAGTCGCTTGCTGCGCTGGCACTTTGGCCTTGATCATCGCCAGGTTTTGGTTCCGAATTGTTTTGTGCTTGATCTTCCCCCTGGTTTGAAGCCTGATCATTTTGGTTTTGTTCGCCCTCCGACTCATTGCTATCATCATCGGTAGATTGACCGGACTGGTCTTGTTGCTGTTGTGATGGATTCTGCTCGCCCTTTGAGTCTTGCTCTTGATTGGAGGAAGATGAATCACTTTGTTCTTGTTCTTGCTGTTTTAATTGTTCGATCAGTGCTTTGTTGCTGGCGGCATCTTGCAGCTCTGGCTGTATTTCCAGGGCCTGATCGTAAGCCGCTAGTGCTTGATCGAGTTTTCCCATTTGCGCCAAGGCGTTGCCTCGGTTGTAATGAGCTTGAGCCGTATCCAGTTGCGCGAATGACGTGGCGGCTTGCTCATAGTGTCCTGCGCGATAGAGCGCGGCACCGCGCCAGGCCGGGTCTTTAAATTCTTGCGCTGCTACCTCGGCTTGGCCATTGGACAACGCTTTGGCACCGCGTTGATCGGGTGATAACAGTAGTTTGTCCAGCATTGACGACTCAGCAAGTGCCACTGGGCTATCGAATAAAAGGCTTGATGTCAGCAAAACCGCCACCAAAACCCCTTTACGAAACACGAGCAGTGCCAGAGGTAAAAGCAGTATCGCAAGCCAGGGGCCACGATCCAGCCAAGTATCCATTTTGCTGTCAGATAATTGATATTCACCTGGCGAAAGGTCGTGTCTGGGGGCTAACAAATAGGTAAGGTCTGAGGTGTCAAAGGTGGAGGTGACATAGCGCCCATCGGAAGCTCGAGCTAATCGTTGTAGCTGACCACTGGCCAGTGCGGTCGTAATAACATTGCCTTGATTGTCGCGCATAAAACCGCCATTGCCCGAGGGGATTGGCACTGGTTTATCCGAGCCAATACCTAGTATGGATAATCGGTAGGCACTGCCTTGCAGTGCTTCACGAATCGCCACTTGGGCTGACTCCGCTATTCCATCAGTAAACAATAACAACTCACCATTGCGGTAACCCGCATCGGTCAGCATTTTTATGGCGCGGTCTACCGCCGCTTCAGTGCGACTACCCGGAGCAGGCATCATACGGGGGTGCAGGGCGGGCAGTAAGGCACTGATAGTTTGTGTATCTTCGGTCAGTGGGGTAACCACGTGTGCCTGATCGGCATAGGCGATTAACGCGGTATCACCTTCGGTTCGCTGTTGCAGTAACTCGGCAATTTTTAAGCGAGCGCGAATCAGGCGTGTGGGTTTAATATCCTCACCCAACATTGAGGGCGAAAGGTCGAGCAAAATAATCAGAGCATCGGCATTGCGATGCACTTGGCTCGGCGCTTTTTCCCAGCTAGGGCCGGCCAAAGCGATACAGCCTATTAACCAAAAGCTGGCTAATCCCCAGAGCAATAAACGGGAGCTACCTGTGGTTTTACTGTCGGTTAAATAAGGCAAAAGTTTGGCATCGATGACCGTTTGCCAATCGGTAGCGCTACGCTTGTTATACCACAGCCCAATTACTGTGAGCAGCAACGGCAGCAAACCCAATAGCGCCATCGGGCGCAACAGTTGGAGGTCGTTCACAGCGCTCATGTCGAGTCTCCTTTGGCTTGTACGCGCGCGCTGCCAGTCCAGCGCAGCTGGCTTAGTGCTATAAGCCAAGTTAATGCCAGCGCCAAGCCAAGCGGCCAGAAGAATAATCGCAAGACTGGACGCACTTTCAACTGTTCAAGCTCCAGCGGTTCTAATTGATCCAGCTGTTGGTGTACTTGTTTTAATTCCGCGGTGGATTCAGCACGAAAAAAAGCGCCACCGGTTGTATTGGCAATAGTTTGCAGCGTTTGGGTATCTACTTCATTTGTGCGTCGGCTGCGTCGTGTTCCGCGAATGTTTTCGGTTGAGCCAAATGCGATAGTATAAATTTTAACCCCCATATTGGCGGCAATGTTGGCCGCATCAATGGGATTGCTGTCACCGGCAGTGTTGGCGCCGTCGCTCAATAAGATAATCCGGCGACTGCCCTCGGGCCGTTCTTTTAAACGCTTGATAGCGAGCCCCAAGGCATCGCCAATGGCAGTGGCCCGTCCAGCAAAGCCGACCTGAGCTTCTTGTAACAGTTGGTTAACTGTGACCACGTCACGGCTTAAGGGGGCCTGTAGATAGGCTTGATCGGCAAATAAAATCAAGCCTAAACGGTCTCCACTGCGCCGCTCGATAAATTCGCCGACTACGTCTTTAACGGCATCCATTCGAGTGTAATCGTTATTATTTTGAAACTGCATGGCAACCACACCCGGCGGTTGCATGTCAGGGGTAAGCATACTTTGTGATAAATCCACTGCCAGCATCATATCGCGCCCCGAGTAGGGGCTGCCGGTGGGTTTGCCCACCCATAATGGATCACTGGCGGCCAGCACTAATAATAACCAGCTTGCCCAGAGTAGGGTAAGGATACCTTTACGACTGGCTTTTCTTTCTCCGGAAAGTGATAGCGATTCTAGTTGCCGATAAAAAGGCACTTTAATTGCTGTGGTGTTGGCTGGTGCCGGTTTAACCCAACGCATCACTATCGGTAAAGGCAGCAGCAGTAATAGCCATGGATAGCTAAATTCAAACATCACTATCCTCCAGGTTAGCTGGCAAGCGTTTGCGGTGTAATTTTACCCATGCTTGTGCGGCCGCTATTAACGCAGCGCTGTCGTATTTTGGATTAGCTTGATAAGCGGCAGTGCCCAGTACTTGGCAATGCTCGGTTTGTAGCTTAGCCCGTGCTTTGGGCGCACTCTGGGCCAAAAAGTTCAACCAGTTGTGACCGTGCAGGGCGCCGCAAGTATGTTGGCCATAGGCGGCAATAGCGGTCGCCTTTAGAATTTTATTAATGCTGTTCGGGGTAGCGTCAAAGGACTGCTGTTGTAATTGCCGCAGGGCGGCGCGGCGGTAGCGATTGCTTCGATAACTACGCCAAGCCGCGACAACGGCTAACACAATAACAGTGGTTGCTAGGGCAATAATGGCCCACGAAAAAGGGGCCAGCGGCCACCAACCAATGGGCTCGGGGGTATGAATATCGTTTAGTTGCGCTAATGGATTCACAGTTAGCGCCTCCTGGTGTGACGTGTTGGGCCTGCAAAGCGGTGCCTTAAAACCGTAGCGTAATCATCGGCTGTGGATACGGGTATTAATTCAATTTGCAGGCGAGTACAGGTGTCGCGCAATTGCTGCTGTTTGTCTGCGGCCATTAGGGCGTATTCAGACTGGAAGCGCTTTTGGTTGACTGGCAGTAATTGCTTATCCGTTCCGTTAGTGACGGCCAAGGCGCTGTTGCCGATCAGTTGTTGCTCCAGCGGGTCGTGGGTGTGAATTAAACTGATGTCGAGGTGGCGGCTTAATTGAAACAGTTGTTTCTCTGCGGCTTTATCCAAATCGTTAAAATCGCTGATCACAAATAGTGCTGCCCCCGGCTTGGCTATACGTTGGGTGTCATTGAGCATTTGCGCCAGAGATAAAGGATTACTGTTGGCGATAGGCGAATGTAGTTGGTGGTTGTACTGTTCCAGCAATCGGATCAATTGTAATACGGCGTGCTTGCTGCGCTTGGGCCGACTGTCGCGAAAATCTTGATCACCAAAGACTAGGGACCCGACACGGTCACCCGCGCCGAGGGCGGCCCAGCCAATACAACTGGCCAAGTGGCAGGCGAGGGTGGATTTAAAATGCTGAACGCTGCCAAAGAACATTGGTGAGCGCTGGTCGCAAAGTAAATACACCGGTCTTTCGCGTTCTTCACTGTAGAGTTTGGTGTGGGGAACCTGAGTGCGAGCGGTCACACGCCAGTCTATAGAGCGAATGTCATCGCCTGGCTGGTACAGTCTAACTTCTTCAAAATCGACCCCCCGTCCGCGAAAGCGGGTTCTAAAGCGACCAGCTTGGGCACTTTTCACCGGGTGTGGGGCAAAAAGCTTGAGATCGCGAGCGTTAAAACGCTCGCGCAACAGATTTGCTACAGAGCAATAAGCGCTGTCTGCACTCTGGGTGTTTACGTCTGTTGGCATTAGGCTACGGGTACAGTGTTCAGCAGTTGGTCGATCGCCTGATCGCGGGTTGTGCCATCGGCCTCGGCTTCAAAGCTTAATATTAAGCGGTGGCGCAAACAGTCGTGAATCACGCAGGCTACATCGTCAGGGCTGACAAAGTCCTTGCCATTTAGCCAGGCGTTAGCACGGGCGCAGCGCTCCAGTGCGATTGTTCCGCGCGGGCTGGCGCCGTATTCGAGCAGCCCCGAGAGAGATTCGCTGTAGAGTTCTGGGCGTCGGGTGGCGTTGATTAACTGCACAATATATTCTTCAACCGCATCGCTCATGTGTAGGCTTAAAATGGCTTTGCGCGCCTCAAATAAACTGTTTTGAGCTAAGGCTGGGGGCTGGGCTGCCGCTTCTTGTTTGGCCTCAGCACGTACCAGCGCCAAGATTCGACGCTCGGCTTCAACGCTTGGGTAGTCCACATTAACATGCATTAAAAAGCGGTCGAGTTGGGCCTCGGGCAGCGGGTAGGTGCCTTCTTGTTCGATCGGGTTTTGTGTGGCCATCACCATAAACAGCGGTGGCAGGGGGTAGGTTTTATTGCCGACACTCACCTGGCGTTCGGCCATCGCTTCCAGCAACGCTGACTGAACTTTGGCTGGTGCACGGTTGATTTCATCGGCCAGTACTAAATTATGAAATACCGGGCCTCGCTGAAATTCAAAGACACCTTGCTCGGGACGATAAATATCGGTACCCGTGACATCGGCAGGTAATAAGTCTGGGGTAAATTGGATGCGGTTGTAGTCACCTTCTATGGCATCGGCGAGGGTTTTAATCGCTTTGGTTTTGGCCAGCCCGGGGGCGCCTTCTACCAGTAAGTGGCCATCTGCCAAAAGTGCTGTTAATAAGCGTTTTACAAGATGCTCCTGGCCAATAATCTGATGGCCAAGCCAATCACCGAGTGACTGAAATTGCTCCTGTAGTGTCATAGTGTGCCCCTTGCTGATTTTTTGTTCGAACTATACAACCGAGATATGGCTTCTGCGCGCCTCAGACAACAACGATGTGGAGGCAGTTCCCCAAAAATCAATAGTAAATGACCGCCAATATTAAGCCAACTGGCTGTTTTTGTTCAGAAAACGCTATTGGGCTGAATAATTTGTTGGCATAGCCGGGAAATCGCGATGCTAAGCGGCGCGCGCCTGCTTAATCGTCTAGGCTTACAGTGATTTTCAAATACATCGATTGGAGCTCTATATGGAAAGTTCTACTTCTACAGTAGATGTTGAAGCAATCGCCGAGGCAGTCGCCAAGTCACAGCCAGAGTCTGTACGTGAAGCCTGCAAAGTGTTTGTTAGGTTGTTTTTTAACCACTTTCCCGCTGAAGATTTTATCGATCGACCCAGTAGCGATATCAGCGGTTGCTTATTATGGTTGTGGAGTTTACTGCAAGGTGAAGTCGCCAATTTGCCCATCGTGCAGGTGGTGAACCCTGAACTCGACAGCTGGGGCTGGTCCAGCCCACATACCGTGATAGCCGTTCGGCAAATGGATATGCCTTTTTTGGTCGATTCGATTCGACTTGAGCTTGCCCATCGACATATTCCAATTTTTAGTGTTAAGAGTACGCCCTATATACCTGTGCGGCAGGGTGGGCAGTTAGTCGAGATATTACCGGTGCAATCTCGGCAGCATACCGCAGAGGCAATGGTGTATTTGGAAGTGGGTAAATTGACCGATGCGCGCAGTATCCGGGAAGCTGTTCTTGCCCTAAACGAGGTGCTGGGGCAAATTCAAAAAGTAGTGACGGATTTTTTGCCGCTCAAACAAGCCATGCTCGACAGTGCAGACGAGCTGGGTCAGGTCAGCCATGCCTTAGCTTGCAATGATGTCACTGAGGCGCAAAATTTTTTACACTGGCTAACCAATGATCATTTTACTTTTTTAGGTTTTACCGAATTTAACTTAGAGAATCGTCAAGGGAAGGATGTCTTAGTTGAGGATCGTCATCGGCGCGTGGGACTTTTTGATGATAACAGTAAGACCAAAATTAAAATCCTCGATGATGCTCACCCTGGCGTGTCACGTTTTTATTTGTCGCCGGCGTCTATTGCTTTTTCCAAATCGCCACGGCGATCGCGTATTCATCGCAGTGCCTACCCGGACTATGTGGTGGTTAAGCGCTATAACCCGGAAGGTAAAGTAATAGGTGAATGTCGCTTTTTAGGGCTATATACCTCTTCGGTTTACAGTGAGTCGCCTTCGGCTATTCCGCTACTTAGAGAAAAAATCAGTTATCTGTACGAGCGTATGGGATTAACCCCATGGAGCCACGAAGGTAAGGCGTTGGAGCAAATTGTTGAAACCTTCCCTCGCGATGAGCTGTTTCAGTCAAGTGCTGCGGAGCTGTACGAAACCGTTCGGGGTATATTAGAGATTAACGAGCGCTACAAGGTTAAATTATTCTTGCGCCGAGATCGATTTGCCAAGTTTGTTAGTTGTCTCTTATATGTACCCCGTGACCTTTTTTCAACCCAAATACGATTGCGAGTGCAACAATTAATTGGCGAGAAGGTAGGTGCTTGCGACGAACAGTTTAATACTTTTTTTTCCGAATCTCTTCTGGCGCGGGTGCACCTTGTATTTAGACTAAAAGACAAACAAATGCCAGAGGTCGATACCCTGGCACTTGAACAAGAAATAGAAGCGATGGTGCGCTCTTGGCAGGATGCATTACTGTCCGAGTTGTACCACCATCACACCGAAGAACAGGCTCGTTACCTGGCGAAATTATACGACACCAATTTTAGTGCGGCTTACCAAGAAGCGTTTACGGTGCAACACGCGGCCAGTGATATTGCGATTTTAGAGTCAATGGAAAAAGAAACTCTTTGGCTAGAGGTTGTTCCTGGTTCAGAGTCAAGTGGTATTCGTTTAAAGCTATATCGACAGGGTATGCCACTGGCCTTGTCCGATATTATTCCACTGCTGGAAGATTTTGGCTTAAGAGTGCTTTCGGAGCATCCCTTTAAATTGCTTAATAAGAATAAAAAGGTGATTTGGTTGCACGATTTTGAATTGCAGCGTGCGGAATCGGCGGAACCTTTGACGAATGCGGGTTTTGCCAATTTGAAACAAGCGATTATCGCTGTGTGGGAGAAAAAATCTGAAAGTGACAGCTTTAATCAACTGGTAGTAGAGGCAGGATTGGATTGGCGAATGATCTCTGTATTTCGGGCCTACGCCAACTATATGCAGCAAACACTGTTTAACTCCTCGATAGAGCACATTGCTGAAGCGTTGGTTAATCAGCGCTTTATTGTCATGTGTCTCGTTAAATTATTTAATGCTTTATTTTCTCCAGAAAATAATAATTCGAAACTAGCGGAGGAACAATTACAGGCGATAGATGATGCTTTAGAGAATGTGCCAAGTTTAATAGAAGACAGGATTATACGTCAGTACGTGGCACTTATGAATGCCACGGTAAGAACCAATTATTTTCAAAGTGATACCCTAGACTATTTAGCGTTTAAGCTTATGCCCAGACAGCTGAATAACATTCCTGAGCCCAGGCCGATGTTCGAAATATTTGTTTATTCTGGTCGGTTTGAAGGGCTTCATTTGCGCGGAGGTAAGGTTGCCCGGGGTGGACTTCGCTGGTCCGATCGCTATCAGGATTATCGTACCGAAGTGTTGGGCTTGGTTAAAGCTCAACAAGTTAAAAATGCTGTGATTGTTCCCAGTGGCGCCAAAGGTGGTTTTGTTTGCAAGCAGGTGGCAGGGCTTTCTCGCGAAGAAAAATTTGCCGAGGGTAAGGCTTGCTACCGGCAATTTATTCAGGCATTACTGTCCATTAGCGATAATGTCATCGACGATCAGGTGGTGCTACCAAACCAGGTGGTTTGCAAAGATGAGCCGGACCCATATTTAGTCGTCGCCGCCGATAAAGGTACGGCTACTTTTTCCGATCTGGCCAACAGTGTGGCACAAGAAGCTGACTTTTGGCTTGGCGATGCATTTGCCTCTGGTGGTAGTCAGGGCTATGACCATAAAGCGATGGGGATTACAGCCAAAGGTGCATGGGTGTGTGTCCAACGTCATTTTAAAGAATTGTCGGTCGATGTTCAAAATGACCCGATTACTGTAGTGGGTATTGGTGATATGGGGGGCGACGTATTTGGTAATGGCATGTTGTGCTCCGAATCGATTCAACTGGTGGCGGCATTCAACCATCTGCATATTTTTATCGATCCACAGCCGGATGCCAGTGCGAGTTTTGCCGAACGCCAGCGATTGTTCAATGCCGCCGGCTCGCAGTGGTCTGATTACGATGAAAGTTTGATTAGTGCCGGCGGTGGTGTTTTTGACCGCTCCGCAAAATCCATTTCACTGACGGCTGAGGCTCGCTCCGCCTTAGGGATAGATGCTAGCCGGTTAACACCGGCCGAACTCATTAATCATATTTTGCGAGCACCGGTTGATCTTATTTGGAACGGTGGTATTGGTACTTACGTAAAAGCTGAGGCTGAGTCACATGCCGAGGTAGGGGATAAGGCCAATGACGCGGTGCGTATCAATGGTAATGATTTGCGTTGTAAGGTTTTTGGTGAGGGCGGCAACCTGGGGATGACGCAGTTGGGGCGAATAGAGTTTGCCCTTGCAGGTGGCGCATGTAATACCGATTTTATTGATAACTCGGCCGGTGTTGACTGTTCGGATCACGAGGTCAATATCAAAATCTCCTTATCACAATTAATTAAGGCTGACGAGCTGGGTGAGGCATCGCGCAACGCGCTTTTAGTCGAGATGACCGATGAGGTGTCGAGTGATGTTTTGCTTAATAACTACCGGCAATCTCAGGCAATCAGTTTGGCAAGTGGAGATAGTCTTGCCAGAACCGCAGAAATAGTACGCTTTATTCATTGTTTAGAGGCGGCAGGCCGGCTGGATCGTGCTTTGGAATTCTTGCCGGATGATGAAAAAATTGCCCAGCGTCAGGTGGCGGGAAAGGGGTTAGTTCGGCCGGAAATATCGGTACTGATTTCGTACGCCAAAGTCGGGTTAAAAGAAGACTTAGCAACACCTACCATTACCCAAGACCCAGTGTTGGCCAAGCTGTGCCTGCAAGCTTTTCCTGCGACAATGCAAAGTCGATTCCCCAAGGTGCTGATGGACCACCCATTGGTATCAGAAATTGTGGCGACACAGCTTGCTAATGATATTGTCAACACGCAAGGATTTACTTTTGTACAAAGAATGATTGATGCCACAGGATCGACCACCGTAGAGGTGGCTAGAGCCTATTTCTTGGCTACAACCGTAGCAGGCGTTAAGGCGTTGTGGCGGGCGATTGAAGATCTCGGCTTTAGTGTTGAAGACTCCGTACAACAACAGCTGCTTCAACAATTGATGCGTCGAGTTAGGCGCATGACTCGTTGGTTTTTGCGTAATCGTCGGGGTAATTTAGATCTTATCTGCGAACTGCAGAATTTTTCCGACGGCTTGGTGGGGGTTCAACAGAGCTTGGTTAATCACTTAGGCGGCGAGGTCGTTCGCGACTGGCAAGACAATATAGATATATTGGTCAGTCAAGGTGTACCGGAATCTTTGTGTCAAAAAGTATTGTCGCCAGGGTATTTATATTCGGGCATGGGAATATTGGATGTTGCCGATCAGAGTAAGCAACCCGTGGAGAAAATTGTAGAAATTTATGCGGGTTTAGTGGCGTGTTTGCATCTCAATGGCTTTGCCCAGCTGCTCAGCGATGCTCGCGTTGAGAATGATTGGCAAGCGATGGCACGCGAGGCCTATATGGATGATCTTGAGTCGCAAGTGCGGAATATTACCCAGTCATTGGCAGGCATCGATCAGTCGCCGCAAGTGATCGTAGAACAGTGGGCGCAAAGTCACCAATCACTTTTGGACCGCTGGCTAAGTATGGTAAAACAAACACAAACCGCAGGCATGACCGATTATGCAATGTTTTCTGTTGCTCTAAGAGAGTTATTAGACTTGGCTCAAGTAACACGGCATTCATAGTCTTTAAGCAGAACTCGACGCGCACAGAGTGGTCGCAGAGTTAAGTGCAACCGAAATGTTGGAAATAGGTGATACAGATGACGGCAATACCTCAATTAACGCATACGAACTTGTGGCAAAACCGTTGCTACATCGGTGGTCAGTGGGTCGCAGCAGTGGGCGATAATACTTTAGAGGTGGTTAATCCGGCTAATGGCGAGACGTTAGCTCAGGTGCCATTGCTTACGCAAAAGCAAGCTAATGCAGCGCTGGTGGCGGCAGAGCAGGCTTTCGATGATTGGCGAGCGCGATCTCCTAATGAACGTGGCGCTTTATTGCGCCGTTGGTATGAGTTAATGCTAAAACATAAGGACGATTTGGCCACCATAATGACCCTGGAGCAGGGCAAGCCCTGGGCCGAGTCCAAAGCTGAAATTCAGTATGCGGCCGCTTTTATCGATTGGTTTGCCGAAGAGGCAAAGCGTGGTTTTGGCGATGTTATTCCGGCAACAAAACCCCACCAACAACTATTGGCGATACCGGAGCCGGTTGGGGTTAGTGTGGCAATTACCCCCTGGAATTTCCCTGCAGCCATGATCACACGTAAAGCCGGTGCCGCCTTGGCGGCTGGATGCTCAATGGTAGTCAAGCCCTCGGCACTTACGCCTTTATCAGCGTTGGCGCTGGCGGTTCTAGCGCAGGAGGCTGGCATTCCGGATGGTGTGTTTAACGTGATAACGGGAAAGTCAGCCGATATTGGGGAAGTATTTACTCAGTCAACGATTGTAAAAAAATTAAGCTTTACTGGCTCGACTGAGGTCGGACGCCACTTAATGGCTCAGTGTGCCCCTAATTTGCAGAAGCTGTCACTTGAGCTTGGTGGCAACGCCCCATTTATTGTGTTTGCTGATGCCGATCTGGATCTTGCCGTGCAGGGGGTTATAGCCGCTAAATTTCGCAACAGTGGTCAAACCTGTATTAGCCCCAATAGATTTTTAGTCGAGGTATCGGTCCAAGCTGAGTTCGTGCAACGCCTTACCAAGGCTTTGGCAGAATTAAAAGTTGGTGACGGTCTGGAAGAGGGGGTGCAGGTCTGTTCGCTGATCAATGACAAAGCACTCGACAAGGTGCGGCGACATTATGATGATGCGCTTGCGCAAGGGGCTCGCTGTGAAATGGGTCAACGGCCAGGTAGCTTAGCTAATAATCGCATTGCCCCGATTGTGCTTACCCAAGCCAATGAACACATGCAGTTTTGGCAGGAGGAGACCTTTGGGCCGCTTGTGGCCATTAAAGCGTTTAATACCGAAGAGCAAGCGTTGGCTTTGGCTAATGATACTCACTATGGTTTGGCGAGCTATTTTTATACGGCAAGCGCCAGTCGGGTAGTGCGGGTTAGTCGCGCATTACAAGCTGGTATGGTAGGTGTAAACGAGGGGGCTATATCCAATGCCATGGCTCCTTTTGGCGGTATAGATCAGTCAGGTTTCGGTCGCGAAGGTGGGCGCCAGGGCATGCGTGAGTACCAAAGTCTAAAATATATCTGCCAAAGCATTGATAATGGTTAAGTGCTCAGCTTGCTGGGTTATAATACTGCTGTTATGAGAAGTCAGTGGTTAAGCCTTTGAAAGCCGTTATTATCGATCTTGTTATCAGAGCCGAAGAGTTCGAACGCTGGTATTATGGCAGCGCTCAAGACGTGATTGCGCGCGCAGTTGATGGGCGTAAAGTGCGATTTCCGGCCAGTATTCTGCGGCCCTATGTGAGCCATGGCGGGATTAGTGGCCGATTTAGAATCCTATTTGATCAAAACAACCGTTTTAAATGTATCGATCGAATCGACCCCTAGCCATTTTTTCAGTATCCTAGCGCCCCAATTTCTTGATTACATCCCCAATGCAACCGCAAGTGACCAAAGAACGCACTATGTATCCATTGATTAAAAAAATATTGTTTGCCTTTAACCCGGAAACCTCGCATGAGCTCAGCCTTGACTGCCTCGGGGCACTGCATCGACTAAAAGGGTTAGGCCTGCTGGCTAAGCCGGTGGCTGATAACCCGGTACAGGTAATGGGGCTTACCTTTGCTAACCCAGTGGGGTTGGCAGCAGGTCTTGATAAAAACGGTGACTACTTTAACGCTTTAGGTGAATTGGGGTTTGGTTTTGTGGAAATCGGCACAGTGACACCACTTGCCCAACCCGGCAACCCTAAGCCCAGACTGTTTCGCCTGGCCGAGCACAATGCCATTATTAACCGTATGGGGTTTAACAACAAAGGCGTAGATCACTTGGTTGAGCAGGTGAAACGGAGAAAATTCAAAGGTATTCTGGGGATTAATATTGGTAAAAATGCCAAAACTCCGGTGGAGAATGCATTGGATGATTACCGTATCTGTATGCAGAAGGTGTATCAGTATGCCGACTATATAACCGTCAATGTGTCTTCCCCAAATACCCCAGGGCTGCGTAATCTTCAGTTTGGTGATAGTTTGACTGAGTTGCTGACCGGCATTAAGCATGAACAAACGGCATTGGCCCAAAGTCATCAAAGATATGTGCCCATCGCCGTCAAAATCGCCCCCGATATGGATAGTGACGCGGTAAAAGAAGTTGCCGATACACTGTTAACCGTGGGGCTGGATGGGGTCATTGCGACTAATACCACTGTTGGCCGGGAAGGGGTGGAAGATGATCCCTTGCATGAGCAGGCAGGTGGACTCAGTGGTAAGCCGGTACGGGATAAAAGCACTCAGGTGATTAAACAATTGGCCGCTATTTTGGAAGGGCGCCTGCCTATCATTGGTGTGGGCGGAATCGACAGTGGTGAGACAGCCGAAGAAAAAATAGCCGCAGGCGCGAGTTTGGTGCAGGTTTACTCTGGTTTTATATACCGCGGCCCGGCATTGATTAAAGAGTGTGCCGAGGCTATCGCCAAGCGTAACTAAGGCATAAGTCAGTGAAATGTCGGTCGGGTTTTGAGCTAAGGGTAGACAGATAATAGAAGTTAGTGGGGTTTAGTCATATATTTGGGGTATTAAAAAGCCCGCCTAAGCGGGCTTGACCTGCGGGTAGCAGGTCGTGCGGTGGTAAAACTTTCGATACGAATCTGTAATATTTCTGGTAGCTAGGTTAACGCATTCCTCCGTAAGACAAATTGCTGAGCTTTTGCACCTGTGCCATTCGATTGAGCCCGTCCCATTGGTCGGTTCGCGCCTCGCGCCATCCGCTCATCCATTGTGCCCGTACCTTGCCGGTTTCATGCGGACACAAACTTCGGGATCGTCCGTCGATGCCTGCTTGGTAGCCTTTTCCATATGCTCTTTCAACTTGGTCACGTTTTTGGCGTTTCATGCTTAGCAATACCTCTAAATTAATCGTTAACTTGGTAGCACTCGGGTCTATTCGTTTCCCCCGGTGTTACCCCATTGTTTTGAGATTGCGTAAAGCTTTGTCCTCCGTTATTTCGGTTATCGAAGCCAGCAGTAACAAAATGTAGGCCGAACAAAACCGCAAAGCGCATTTATAGGCGCCCTGTACTTTGGCCTTTTTGCCAACTGCTGGGGTTTTGATGCCCGCTGGAAGACCGGGTAATTTTGACCGGTGCACTGTACAATTTGTTCAGCGGGATATTCAGTACACCAAATTGTAGTGGCTGTGTGAACGAATTTATTCTTATAGCGAGCCTGCCTTATAGATCAACAGGCTCTTAAAAACGATCAGTTTTTGACTGATTATACTGTAACAGTTTGATTTAGCAGCCAATTATCAGGCTGCCTGGATTGCGAAATTATGACAATGCAATTTTTTGCTACCTGCCCCAAAGGGCTAGAAGGCTTGCTTAAAACAGAACTAGAGGGCTTAGGGGCCGAGCAATGCCGTGAAACCGTCGCGGGAGTCTATTTTGAGGGCGAATTATCACAAGCTTATAAGGCCTGTTTGTGGAGTCGTTTGGCAAATAAAATCCTACTGCCTCTCACATCGGGGGCTGTAAAAGACGCCGAAGACCTCTACGAACTGGTATTTGCTCTACCGTGGCACGAGCATTTACAGCCAGAGGGGACTCTATTGGTCGATTTTAGTGGCCAGAATAACGCTATTCGCAACACCCAATTTGGAGCGGTAAAGGTAAAAGACGCTATTGTCGACAAGCTTAGACAAGTCAGTGGATCGCGCCCATCGGTGGATAAAGCTCAACCGGATATCCGCATCAATGCCCGGCTCAGCAAAGGTAAATTGGTGGTTAGCCTCGATTTATGTGGCGATAGCTTGCACCGTCGCGGTTACCGCCAGCAGCAAGGCCAGGCACCATTGAAAGAGAATCTCGCCGCAGCGATCTTATTGCGATCGGGTTGGTGCCAAGAGACTGAGCAATCGGAACCTGAATTGGCCCTTATAGACCCCATGTGCGGCTCAGGTACCTTTTTGATAGAGGCGGCCATGATCGCCGCCGATATTGCGCCAGGGCTTGGGCGAGCTCATTTCGCTTTTGAGCGCTGGCTGGGGCACGACGCGTCTGCTTGGCAGACCCTACAAGAGGACGCTAAGGCGCGTCGTATGGTGGGTCTAGCGCGAGAAGACTTGCCCGAAATTCGTGGTTATGACGCCAATTTAAAAGTCATTCGCGCCGCAGAGCAAAATATTGTTCGAGCCGGATTGGATGACTGGCTGCGTGTCACTCGAAAAGAGCTGCGGGAATTAAAGCGACCCACTCATAGCGAGCTTACCCGCGGCCTTATTTTGACCAATCCTCCTTATGGCGAGCGCTTGGGTGAGGTGGAGTCAATGAAAATTCTCTACGCCCATTTAGGTGAAAGACTGCGTGCTGAGTTTACTGGCTGGCGGGCTGGGATTTTTACCGGTAATCCTGAGCTGGGTAAAAACTTAGGGATGCGCTCCAATCGTAAGTACAAACTATTTAATGGCGCGATAGCCAGTGAGTTACTGTTGTTTGATATTAATCCTGAGCAATTTTATAAAGAGACTTCGCACGAGCCAGCGGTTAGTGTCGCGGTTGACAACCTTGCCCCAGTGCCATCCAGCAAGCCAGAGCTGAGTAACGGGGCGCAAATGTTAGTCAATCGAATAAGCAAAAATCACAAGGCCTTGAAGCGTTTTTTCAAGCGGACTGGCACCAATGCATACCGATTATATGACGCGGATATGCCTGAATATGCCTGCGCAATCGATGTCTACCAAGGCCAGAGCCATCAAACTGGAGCCCCTTTACGACTGGTGCATGTACAAGAATATCAAGCCCCTAAAACGGTAGATGAGGCACGTGCAGCGGAGCGCTTTGCTGAAATACAAGCTGCGGTACCGGTAGCGCTTGAGGTGGACGAAAGCCAGGTGAGTTATAAGCAGCGCCGTCGCAACAGAGGGCTGGAACAATACGAAAAACAAAGTGAGCGCATCGACGGTGAATCTTTAGTGTTGACAGAAGGGCAGGCGAAACTTCTGGTCAACCCTTGGCCTTACTTAGACACTGGTGTGTTTTTGGATCACAGGCCTGTGCGTTTGAAAATTGCCGAGCAAGCCAAAAATAAACGATTCTTAAATTTATTTTGCTATACCGCCTCGGCGAGTATACACGCGGCCGTAGGTGGTGCCCGATACACCACCAGCGTGGACATGTCGCAAACCTATTTAAATTGGGCGCGTCGCAATTTGGCATTAAATGGCTTGTCCGAATCGAAAAATCGGTTGATTCAAGCCGACTGTTTGAAATGGTTAAATGAGGCGGATGGGCTCTACGATATTATCCTGCTGGACCCTCCCACCTTCTCTAATTCTAAGCGTATGGACAGTGTATTGGATGTGCAACGCGACCATGTAGACTTAATCAGTAAAGCCATGAAATTATTAGATCAGCACGGCGTTCTGTACTTCTCCAATAATTTACGTGATTTTCGAATGGAAATAGAAGCGCTTAGTGAATTTCAGCTCACAGATATAACGAGCTCAACCATTGATGAGGATTTCAATCGCAATAAAAAAATTCATCACTGTTGGGAAATTCGACACGGCCAATGAAAGAAGTGATTAGGGGGAGCTCCAATTGGCTGTGGAAAAACAATCCGGTAACTCGGGTTGTTTACGCCCGGGCCCCATGGGAGATTAAGCTAATCGCACTGAGTTTAATGGTGTTGTTGGCCGCCTCGATGCCCTGGTTGTATTACCGGCTTTTGCTGGCCGATGCGGCCCCACCAGATACAGTTTATTACTGTTTTTCTGCGGGGGCCGTGCTGGCCCACCTCGGGTTTTTTGTGGGTTTGGTTAGTCTGGTGGTTGAGTTTTATAAATCACGCTAACTGCCCATTAATCTTCACCCAAAAAGCCACCAGATTGATGATGCCATAGCTGTGCGTAAATACCTTTACGTGCGAGTAGCTCAGAATGGGTTCCTTGCTCGGCTATTTTGCCGTTATCTAAAACAATTAAGCGATCCATCGCGGCAATAGTTGATAGGCGATGGGCAATGGCGATAACGGTTTTATCATTCATTAAAGTAGTTAAATTGTTCTGTATGACCGACTCCACCTCAGAGTCCAGTGCCGATGTCGCTTCGTCCAAAATCAAAATAGGGGCGTTCTTTAGTAGCACACGGGCAATGGCAATGCGCTGTCTTTGTCCACCCGATAGTTTTATTCCGCGTTCTCCCACATGTGCATCGTACCCAGTTCTGCCTTCGCTATCCTCCAGCCCCATAATAAAATCGTGAGCTTGTGCTTGCTGGGCGGCCGTGATCATCTGGTTATCGGTGGCCTTGGGGCGTCCATAGGTGAGGTTGTCTCGAATCGAGCGGTGTAAAAGAGATGTATCTTGAGTAACCATGCCTATATGCTGGCGCAAACTATCCTGAGTGACGGCCCGAATCGGTTGCTGGTCTATTGTTAATTGGCCTTGGTTTATATCATAAAATCTCAGTAGTAAATTAACCAAGGTGGACTTGCCGGCGCCAGAGCGACCGACGAAACCAATTTTCTCGCCGGCTTTAATATGCAGGGAAAAGTCTTCAATGACGTTTTTCCCTTTCGCATAGGAAAAGTTTACTTGTTCAAATTTTATTTCACCTGCTCGCACTTTTAAGTGGGGCGCTTGAGGGCTGTCAGTGACTGAAATTGCTTGCGACAGTGTATTGGCACCATCTTGCACGGTACCGATATTTTCAAACAAAGTGGATACTTCCCACATAATCCACTGCGACATACCATTGATACGCAGCACCATGGCCAGTGCTGCGGCAATGGCGCCTGTACTTATATCGCCCTGTATCCACAGGGTAATCCCCAAGGCTGCCAGGGTGAAAATCAGTGCCGAATTAAGTGTCCAGACGGATATATTTAATCGGGTGGCCAAACGCATTTGCGGGTGTACGGTTTGCAGGAAATTGTCCATACCTTGCCGGGCATATTCTGCCTCTCTTCCGGCATGAGAAAAGAGCTTAACTGTGTGGATGTTAGTATAGGTGTCGACAATACGCCCGGTCATATCGGCTCTGGCGTTAGCCTGAGCGGTAGCCACTCGGCGCAACTTGGGAAGAAAGTAAATCAGTATTAAGCAGTAAATAATAATCCAGATTACCATCGGCACTGCAAGGCGCAAATCCAAAGTGGCCATAAGCACCACCATGCTGACAAAATACACAGCGACATACACGGCAACATCTAACAGCTTCATGACGCTTTCACGTACCGCCAGGGCTGTTTGCATAAGCTTGGTGCTAAGCCGGCCGGAAAACTCTTCCTGAAAATAGGCAAGGCCTTGCTGTAATAAATAGCGGTGCGCCTGCCAGCGAATAGCCATGGGGAAATTACCCAGCATGGTCTGATGTATAAGCATGGAGTGCAGAGCTACCAGCAGTGGTAAGCCAATTAATAGAGTGCCTCCCAGTGCCAGAAGCTTGCCGCTGTGTGCTTGCCATAAGCGATCGGGAGAGGTTGTATTGAGCCAATCCACCAAATTACCCAATGCTGCAAAAAGCGTGATCTCTATCACGGCAAGGCTCGCTGCGAGCATGGCCATTAAAATGAGATAACGTTTGGCACCACGACTAAAATGTAAACAAAAAGCCAATAGAGTGCTCGGCGGCTGTTTTGCCTCTGCCGTAGGAAATGGCGTGAGAAGTCGTTCGAAAAAAGAAAACATGGGGTTTCACAAACCTTTTAACCTGTCTATAGTAGCCAAGCCTAGTTTCAGCTAGAGTGTTCTCAGTGGCGGGGGCTTTGACTACTCGACGATTGGTGTGGTTATTAATAACTACAAATTGTAACAAATACCTACAATGGCATGTGTAAAATAATGAGAAAATGGTTATTGGTTTACGGTTGCGGCAGCTTCGCGGCACTATTGGTAACTCTAGCGCAATGGTTGTTAGCGAAATTCGGCGTATATTACGAACTGGGTGCAGATTTGTCACCCAGCATCAGTGCTGTGGGTTTATACCCTAAAATGGTGTGGGGCGGCGTGTGTGGATTTTTGATCCTTATGCCGCTCACGGCAAGCCGCTGGTTGCTGCGTTCTGTTTGGGTCGCGCTAATTCCAGCGTTAATACAGCTGTTTGTGATTTATCCCGTCATGACGAGTTTTGGTGTGGCGGGCTTAGCGTTAGGCGTGTTAACTCCCGGTGTGGTTTTTCTATTTTTTTGGGCTTGGGCGCTATTAGCGCTTACTCTGTATCGTTTTTAACAAGATTTAAGTCTTTGCTTTAGGAGATTAGGTATGCAATTTCAATCAATTCGTGGCTTGGCAATGCTGTGTGCTGCGCTTTTGCTTTCATTGTTGTCGGTTGTTGCCTCGGCTGCGGAAAAATTGACTAATGCCGATGTGGAAGCATGGTTGGGTGCCACGGAACAACTGATGCCTATGCAAGATGCTTTTACCAAAATGGCAAAAAATGAAACCATTGCCAATCAGTATACAGAAGAAGAGTTCAAAGCTTTGGCGCCGGCAAAGCAAGATGAGGTTATGGATGAAATGCTCAAGCAAGAGGGCGTTTATGATCAAATCTACCCAGTGCTAAAACAGTTTGACTGGGAAAGCGCTGGCGAATATATGCGAGTGAGCTCTCGCATTGGTTTGGCCATTGGTGCATACATGCGGGAACAGTTGTTGGCCTCAGTGCCAGAAGATCAGCGCGAGCGTATGGAACAAGTGGCGAAACCCGTGGATGCCAACCCTGAAGACGTGGCCGTGGTCAAAGAAAATTGGGAGCAAGTCTCTCAGTTTATGAATAAGCATATGAGACCACCACAGTAATAAATGTGTGTTGTAAGCCAGTCGTAAAGCGGCTGGTTTCTATGTTTCTGTTAACTTCCCGCAGCGATAATCATATATCGCTTGTTCTATCTCTTTATCAGTGTTCATGACAAACGGTCCGTGTTGGGCGATAGGCTCGTTGATGGCTTTGCCGCCAATGATTAAAGCTCGTGTCGGACCTGTGCCCTGCAGCTCAATAGTGCTCCCGCTGGTTAAAATTCCCGCCTGTGAGCAGGGCAGGCGTCGGTGCAATTCACCCACTAATATCTCACCCTGGTATGGGTAGATCATCAGCTGATGGTTGGGTGGTACCGCCAAAGATTCACTCACCCCATCTGGCAAGGTAACATCCCAATAAAGAGGGTCGACGCTAGATTTGGGTAGCGCTGCTGCAGTAGTGCCCGCAATGGTAGAGAATTCACCGGCGATAACTTTAACGCTTACTCCACTGTTGAGGTCTACCACTGGTATAGAGTCGGCATTGATGTCTCGATAGGCCGCCGGCTGCATTTTTTCTGCGGCGGGTAAATTAATCCAGAGTTGAAATCCGCGCATTCGGCCTTTCTCTTGCTGGGGCATTTCAGAGTGAATAATGCCTCGGCCCGCGGTCATCCACTGGACGTCTCCAGCGCGTAAGTTGCCCCGGTTGCCTAGGTGATCTTCGTGTAACATATGCCCGTCGAGCATATAGGTGACAGTTTCAAAACCTCGATGTGGATGTGCCGGAAATCCAGCAATATAATCATCGGCCTGATCGGAATTAAACTCATCGAGCATCAGAATGGGGTCGAGTCTGGTTTCTGCTGACTGGCCCAAGCTGCGTTTAATCTTTACCCCCGCGCCGTCTTGAGTTGTAAGCGCAGGAATGATTTGTCGTAACTCCCGAACTTGTCGTATTTCACTTTTCACTGCGTTCATTGCTCTGCCCTTATTGATTAAGCCGCTGCCAATTTTTTAATTTCTTTTGTCGCCTCTAATAGGGCATGGGAGCGAATGTCTTCCTGCATATTAAGGCCTTCGGCGTAGACAAATTGTACATCGGTCAATCCAATAAAGTTTAAAAAGGTTTTCATATAGCCCGATTGAGAGTCCGCTTGGGTGCCTGAATAAACCCCACCGCGGGCGGCCAATATATAGACTGGTTTATTTGCCAATAAACCTTGGGGGCCATGAGCGGTGTATTGAAAGGTTACCCCGGCTCGCGCAATATGATCAAAATAGGCTTTGAGCGTTGAGGGAATACCCAAATTGTACATCGGCAGTCCAATGGTGATGACATCGGCTGTTCGTAACTCGTCAATCAGCTTGTCTGAGAAAGCGACAATACTCTGCTCACGTTCGCTTCGCTCAGAGTGTTTGGTTAAAAAGGCGGCGAATCGTTCGGCATCGAGGTGTGGCACAGGTGTTTGTGCTAGATCGCGAGTGACCACCGTTCCCTCTGGGTTTTCACCCATCCAGCGTTCGCTAAATAGGTGGCTTAATTGCGACGATTGCCCTGAGCTGCCGTTCAGGCTACTTTTTATTTGCAGTAAGGTTTTCATGTTTGTTTCTCCGTGATGAAAAGCATAAGACTATTTAAATATCTGGCAAACAGATGATAAATAGCTTATTTTGCGGGCTTTATATCGAAAATTTCGATTGCATGAGCGAGGAGAAGGAGAGACTGTGAAAGTGACCTTAGACCAATGGCGAGCGCTAATCGCCGTTATTGAGGCCGGTGGTTACGCCAAGGCCGCCGAGGCCTTGGGCAAAAGCCAATCTACGGTTTCGTACGCGATTAACCAGCTAGAGCAAGCGCTCAATATTGCAATCTTTCAACTGGAGGGGCGCAGGGCAATAGCCACACCGGCTGGCAATGCACTGTACCAGCGCGCCAAACACTTATTGGCCGAGGCCAAGTCGTTGGAAGGGGCCGCCGAGCGCCTGGGGCAAAGAATCGAGCCCGAGGTGGGGCTAGCGGCAGACTTATTAGTTCCCAGCTGTCAGTGGTTGAAGTGTCTTGATTTGTTCTCGGAAACCTACCCCGATACTCGGGTCGATGTTCTAGAGTCGGCCCTCAGTGGTACAGAAGATGCCTTGGTACAAAAACATGTTGATTTAGCTATTACTGCCAGAGTTCCAGCTGGTTTCCTAGGGCAGAGGCTGGGGGCTGTGACCATGGTCGGTGTGGCCGCTCCGCAGCACCCTTTACATCACCTAGGGCGCCCCGTCGTACAGGAGGATTTACGTCACCAGCGCCAACTCGTTGTGCGAGACACGGGGGTACACAGGCGCTATAGCGCGGGCTGGCAAGAGGCCGAGCAACGCTGGACTTTTGCGCATTTTTCTACCTCACTGGGCGCAGTCAAGCAGGGGCTGGGCTTCGCCTGGATGCCGGAGGGGTATATTGAACGCGACCTTTTGGAGGGCAGCTTGAAGAAGTTGCCTATCGCTGAAGGTGGCGAAAGGTTACTACCGCTCTATTTAGTGTTTGCCAATCAAGATGTGGCGGGGCCTGCGACTCACGCCTTAGCGGATATTCTTCTGGCACAATTCACGGTCTAGCGCTGAGTCACCAGATTCAGGCCCATTTTAGGCGAGCAAAGTACATGCGTCGCTGAAAAAATCGTCGTTTCAGTTACAATGGCGGGTTATTGTGTATTGGATTTTGGAAATCTAGATGACGAAAGAATTTGAAGTGGTCAGCGATTACGCTCCTGCTGGTGATCAGCCCACCGCTATAGCGGGTTTGGTGGATGGCATAGATTCCGGCTTAGCTCATCAGACATTATTAGGGGTTACGGGCTCAGGTAAAACCTTTTCAATAGCTCATGTGATTGCCCAGGCGCAGCGACCTACACTGGTGATGGCGCACAATAAAACCCTGGCCGCTCAACTTTACGGTGAATTTAAAGAGTTCTTTCCCGGCAATTCGGTGGAGTACTTTGTCTCGTATTACGATTATTATCAGCCCGAAGCCTATGTGCCCTCATCGGATACCTTTATTGAAAAGGATGCTTCGGTTAATGAGCACATAGAGCAAATGCGCCTCTCGGCTACAAAAGCATTGATGGAACGTAAAGACGCGATTGTGGTGGCAACGGTTTCTGCCATTTACGGCTTGGGCGACCCCGATTCTTATCTCAAGATGATTCTACATTTGGTTCGGGGAGATCGAATCGATCAACGTAAAATCTTACGTCGATTGGCCGAGCTGCAATACACTCGCAATGACGCCGACTTTCATCGGGCCACCTACCGGGTGCGGGGTGATGTTATTGATGTTTTCCCCGCTGATTCAGAATATGAAGCTGTGCGAATTGAACTATTTGATGACGAGATCGAGCAAATCTCTATCTTCGACCCGTTAACCGGAGAAGTATTAAATAAAGTTCCGCGCATGACGATTTATCCCAAGTCACATTACGTGACGCCACGAGAAAAAATTCTGGAAGCGATCGAAGAAATCAAGGTCGAGTTGGAAGAGCGTCTAAAGCAATTGCGGGATAACGACAAGTTGGTCGAGGCACAAAGATTAGAGCAGAGGGCCCGCTACGATATAGAAATGATGCAAGAGCTGGGTTATTGCAATGGTATTGAAAACTACTCTCGCTATCTATCCGGCAGGGAGCCCGGTGATGCGCCGCCCACTTTATTTGATTATTTACCGGCAGAGGCACTACTGGTTATAGACGAGTCCCATGTGACCATTCCGCAAATTGGTGCCATGTATAAAGGTGATCGGTCGCGTAAAGAGACACTGGTTGAATACGGTTTTCGCTTACCCTCGGCTCTCGACAATCGGCCGATGCGCTTTGATGAGTGGGAGTCGCGCGCCCCGCAAATGATTTTTGTCTCCGCCACGCCGGGCCCTTATGAACAAGAACACGCCGGTCAAGTCGTCGAGCAAGTCGTTCGCCCAACAGGTCTGGTGGACCCAGAAATTGAAATTCGCCCGGCCACCACTCAAGTCGACGATGTGTTGTCGGAAATACACAAGCGGGTCGATGTCGATGAGCGAATTCTGATTACTGTGTTGACCAAACGCATGGCGGAAGACTTAACTGATTACCTAACGGAACAAGGTGTGCGGGTGCGTTATTTGCACTCAGATATTGACACCGTTGAACGGATAGAAATTATTCGCGATTTACGCCTGGGTGAGTTTGATGTGCTGGTGGGTATTAATCTCTTGCGTGAAGGTTTGGATATGCCCGAGGTGGCTCTGGTGGCTATTTTCGATGCTGATAAAGAAGGTTTCTTGCGTTCAGAGCGATCGCTGATTCAGACTATTGGTCGCGCCGCGCGCAATGTGAATGGCAAGGCCATTTTGTACGCCGACCGTATGACCGGCTCCATGGAGCGCGCCATCGACGAGACCGATCGTCGCCGTACCAAGCAAGTAGAGCACAATAAAGTTCACGGCATTACGCCTAAGGGTATTCGTAAAAATATTGCCGATATTCTTGAAGGCTCGCAGGTGCCTGGAGCGGGTGGGCGCATGCAACGCAAGGGCGACCGAAAAGGTGTTAAACCTGCGGTTGAGCTGCCGGCCGGCGGTGATGTTTTTAAACAAATTGAGCAGTTAGAAACGCTTATGATGAAGGCCGCAAAAGATTTAGAGTTTGAAAAGGCTGCGGCTATTCGCGACCAAATCAATACCCTAAAAGCCTCGGCCGTCTAGCGATGCTTATTTTAATTCACGAACTAAGCGGAAGCCCACATCTTCATGCAGTGTGTGTGCTGGCTGGTGACGACGCTTAAACGCGGTCACTTCATCGGCGTCATCCAGCATTGAGCCACCGCGAATAACCCGAGTTGAACAATTGTCTTGAGTGCGGGCTTGTCCGTTGCCGGCTAAACCTTCATAGCTATCTTGATAACAATCGGCGGTCCATTCTGCGACATTGCCAGCACTGTCATGGATGTTGAAATCGCTGGCTGCAAAGCTGCCGACAGGAGCGGTTTTACTTCGAAATAATCCTGTGTAATCACTGTCACAATAACGCCGGCAGTTGGCTTTTTGCGACGCATCTCGCACATTGTTGCCCCACCAAAATGCCGTATTACGACCGGTTTTGGCCACATACTCCCACTCGGCTTCACTGGGTAGGCGGTAAGTGTGCCCGGTTTGCTTGCTTAACCAGCGCGCGTACTGTGATGCCTCTTCCCAGCTGACGTTAATCACTGGGCGGTCTTTGCGGCCCCATTTATTGTCGCCGGGTAGGGCGAGAGATTGCTGTTGTGCAAAAATCTCGTATTGTGCAAAAGTCACTTCATATTTGCCGATGGCAAAAGGCTGGTTGAAGCGAATTTTTTGGTACGGTTGGGTGTCGTCATCGGGGCCGCCCAGTGTGAATTCTCCCGCTGGAATTACCACCATGGCTGGTGCTTTACCACCTGCCTTTAGTAAGTCAGAAAACTCACTGCCTGCTAGCTTGGCGGGTTTTAAAGTGATTTTGTGAGTTAAGTCTTGTGAGCTTAACTCAACCCACCGCAAGTATCTTTGATAACCAGGTGCGGTAGCTTCTACACGGTAGCGTCCGGGCTTGAGTTTCATGCCGTCGCTATATTTGGGGCGGATATTCATAATACGAACCCGAGCAGATGCGGGATCGGTAGTGACGGTCAGTGCAAAACGGGGTGGAGTTGGGTCAGATTCGACCGCTTCTGATTCACTTTCTTCGTTGGCGCTGAGTGTTTCCGTTGTTTTGTCTGTTGGCGTTTGCAATGTGTCGGTCAGCAGTTCGTCTGAAACAGATGGCGAGGTCAGTTTCGGCTCAGTAGTGTCGGTTGATTCTGACGTTGTTGCTATCGATTTATTTGTTGTGAGTGCCAAATGCTCGCTAGGTGCGATAGGCTCGGGGTTAGTTTTGTTGTCTATGGCCTTGTCTGCGCTGGCCGCTAATGCCGTTTCAACTCCGAAAACCTTCGTTTCTTCTCTAAGAGTTGTGTTTGCCTCGTTTGATGGTGTCGAGGCGGCTTGGCTTAATAATTCAGGGTATGAGCTGTCTAAGTTTACGTTATTACTGCTCAAAGCCGCTGTCTGATCACGGTTAATGCCCGACTCTTGGGCGCTATGCTCGTGCGGTGTCAGAGAGGTATCGAGTGTCGTTGGTTTAGATATTTGCAATTTGGGGCTGTCAGCTTGAACAGAAACCGTTAAAGGCTTTGTTGGAGTTTCTTTAACAGGTAGGGTTTCGGCCGACTGCAAAAACAACAATGCGAGGGCCAGTAGAAAAAGTCCGCTGGCGCCGATCAAGGTCCAGCGATAATTGACGGGTATCTGCCGCCAAGTGTTTAGCCAGCCGGTTTGCTGATACTGTTGTTGAATTCGGGTGGCGACCAATGTGTTTTGCTGAGTCAATTGATCGCTTATATTGTGAGTGGTATTTTCTGCTCGATAAAACCCTTGCTCACGATTGAAACGCAGTGATTTACATATTTGCCACAACTTGCTGCTGACTTGAATAAAGTTGGAGCGAGTTTTACGCAGAAGAACACTGAATAAGCTAGCAAATTGACGCCCTAAGCCACCACCGCTGGATAAATATTCATCGCCTTGATTACGCATCTGCAACTGCAGCATTTCAATGTCGGCGACCAGCTCGCGTCCGGTTTGATAGCGCTTTTCCGCCTCTTTATCCAGCAATTTATCCAGGATGGGCTGAAAACGAATAAATTGGGCGGGTAGGGTGGGCAGAGGCGATGCCAAGTGTTTTAAGGCAATGGTGACAGCCTCTTCCCCTTGATAGGGCACAGTGCCGGTCAGCATTTCATAAAAAACGATACCGAGGCTATAAAGGTCAGAGCGGCCATCCACCGTTTTGCCGCGAGTTTGCTCGGGACTCATGTAGTGTGGTGTGCCGACTACCGTACCGGCATGGGTGGCACGTGAACCTATAGCGAGCGCGCGGGCGACTCCAAAATCGGTAAGTACTGAGGATCCGTCGTCGCGAAAGAGTATGTTTTCGGGTTTAATATCGCGGTGAATATAGCCACGTTCGTGAGCATGGTCCAGCGCTGAGCCTATTTCTTTTAAAATTTTAAGTGCTTGCTGAGCGTTGGTTCCCTCTAGCATTTTATCGTGAATAGAGCCGCCAGGAAGGTAATCCATCGCGATATAATTGTAATTGTTGTGACGCCCTATGTCATATATTGACACAATGTGCGGGTGCGATAATTGACCAACAATATTGGCTTCACGTTGAAAGCGCTCACTATAACTCGGGTCGCTATTGAGAGCCGGCGACATGATTTTTAACGCCACAACACGGCCGACGCTCTCTTGGATCGCCAGATAAACGGTCGACATGCCGCCGTGGTTTATTTTTCTAATAAATCGGTAGCCGGGTATCTGCATGAGGCAAGTTACTTAAATGTCCAATATAGCAAGGCGAGCAGTAATAAAAATGCGGTGCCGAATATTAATTTGTCCAGTGTACGGTTGTGAGTAAAAATCGGTACCCACTGAGATAGCGCACTAAAAACACCGGGTTTTGTTGTTGGGGCTGCAATCGCCTGGACGGTAATGTTATCGCGACCACCGGCGCGTAAAGCGGCTTGTATCAATTCTCTGGTAACACTCTTAACGTCGGTGCACTGTTTAATTATTCGACTCATTTCACTGGTTTCTAATTCATCCGATAAACCGTCACTGCAAAGAATGATCCACTGATTGTCTTGCCAGGATTTGGTGAGTGTATCGACGGTCACTTCGTCGAGCTCTTGCGAGCCTAAACACTGAGTAATGATGTTTTTGTCGGGGTGTGTGTGAGCTTCGTTGGGCTCGATGGCACCGCTTTCGAGCAGCATTTGGACGTAGGAGTGATCTGTGGTGAGGGCTTCGAGGTCTTGGCCCGGGGTGTAGAGATAGGCGCGGCTGTCACCCACCCAGGCAATTTCATAATGATCGCCCCAATGTTTCATTGCGACCACGGTCGACCCCATGCCTTCGGCACCAATACCCTTGGCGGCGGCGGATAATACTGCTTTATGGGCGTTTTGAATGGCCGTTTGCAGCGAGCTGGTGGTTTGCTCTTTCAGAGTACGTCGAACTATATCACTGGCGACTTCACCGGCTTCGTGCCCACCCATGCCATCGGCAACCATCCACAGGTTTTGCTCCGGTAGGCTGAGGTAGCAGTCTTCATTATTACTGCGTTTACGTCCCGGGTTGGTCAGTGAACTCGATTCCAAACCTTGCATGTATGGCTTCCGTCCTGATGCTCCACTCAACTGGCGCGCTACACGTCAGTGCGTTGTCTCAGCTGTTTAATCGCCGAGATATATCTTTTTTATAGATTAGCATGGCTTAGAGCCCCTCGCTCGGTAATAAGGGGCAACCTTTTCAATGAGTTTACAGGGTTTTAACCTTCAGCCCTAGTTGCTCTAGTTCTCGATTGGCAGATTTTGGTGCAACAACCGCGATACTGGCATTATCGGCTTGCAAATACTGAGCTGCCACACGTTTTAAATCAGGGCCACTCACTTCAAGCACACGCTGACGAAATTGCTCGCGTTTTTCTCTTGTACGGCCAAACAGCTCGGCATGGTAGGTTTGTTTGGCCTCTCCGGCGGGAGAGCCGGGTTTATCGATACTGCTTACAACGCCCAATATTGCCTGCTCAATATCCTCAGGTTCAATTTCACTGTTTAATAGCCAGTCGATCGAGGCGTCAAAGTCGGCCAGTGTCTCTGTTAGGCGTGGGTCGCGATAAGAGAAGAAGCGAAAAGCACCACTATTACTGTCCTGGCTGGCTCCACCCCCATAGGCGCCGCCTTGTTCGCGAATTACCCGGTGTAAGTAGCCATTTCTTAATATGCCAGCCAGTACGGTTAATACCGCTGCATCGGGGTGGTCAGAGGCGACCGTGGGATAGGCTTTGGCGCAAAAATTAACCTGTGTATTGGTTACCCAACCCTCGCGAATACATTCATTGACTGGGTTAAAGGTCAAGGCTTTGGCCTCAGCTGGAGGGTTTTCCAGCCACACCTTTTGTAGGATGTCTTTGTAATCGGGTAATGGTTCGCTTTCCCCCACCACCAACAGCTGTCTTGGTGCGTTAAGCAGTCGTTGATGCAGTGCTTGTAAATTTTCGCTAAAGGCACGCAAATGTTGTTCATCGCGATTGGATTCGTCCAGTTCTATCGCGTGAGCGATGCCGGCAAGTCCACTCAGTTGATGATTCACTTTTGCCGAGGGCGACATACCAGCCGTTGCCGCAGCCATGGCTAATGCGTGACCATTGCCTGTGACAGATTGTTCTCGCCGAGCGCGAAATTGCGCCATGAGCTCTTGCAGTCTCGGCCCTTCATCAAAACGTGCTTGGATGAATGTGTCATACATTAACTGTGCACACGCATTAGCATTCTGAGCCAGCGCTTTGGCGGAGATAATTAAATAGCCATCGGTAAATTGTGTATCGGTTCCGTTTGAGCGAATACTGACACGTGCCGATATCGAGCCGACAGTTTTGGCTTGCCTTTGCTGGGCGGCAAGGTAATCCAGATCGGCGTGGCCTACCTCGGTCAAACTGATACTGTATACCGTTAATAATTGCAGTTGTTCGGCACTTAGCTCTGGCAGATGTACAATCAGTTGTTGGTACACTAAACCATTGGTACCAGCTGCATAACTGCACAGCGGATATTGACCAAGCGTCTCGTGAGTGCCAGCAATATACGCCATATGCTCTGGAATATCGTTGATCTCAACCTTGGGCAAAATAGTTTCGTCGTCTTTTTGTTGTTGACGCGCATCCAGCGCTTGCGCCTGGTCGATAATGGATTGGTAGTCGGCTTCATTAAGACTGGCTTTTATATTGGCCAAGCGTGTTTGTTCCGCTTTTTGTGCCCGAGTGTTTAATTGTGAGTCAGGTCGTAAAGTTAGGGTTACCCGGTGGGTGTTCTCTAATAGAGATTGTTGAACGAGGTTTTGAATAAAATCGGGCTGTTGGATTTTTTTGCGCAAACCTTGCAGTGCCAGTTCGAGGTCCAGTTGCGCGATTGGATCGCCGCGGTGTGTGGCGGCCGTTAACGCCATCATAATCAGTTGCAATCCATAGGGAAAACCATCGCCGCCAATTTCTCGCTGGGCGAGTTCTAATTGGTGCAGCGCCGATTCAATGTCCTCAAGGGGAACGCCTTTATCGGCGACTTCTTGTAAGGTGTCGAGAATCAGGGCCTCCACTTTACGTGTGTCGTCTTCACCGCAGCCTTCCAATCCGCAGACAAAGCTCATTTCAAACTGACTGTCTTCCAGTCCGCACAGCGGGGAGGGGGCCTGTCCGAGGTCGGTTTGCTCTAACGCACGCTGCAGTGGAGATGCGCTGTTGTCGAGCAGAATCATAGCCAGTAGATGCGATTCAAGAGCCGATTCTAAATCGGTCACCTTGCCCAGTAGCCACCCCATAACGATATGGGTCTTGTTGTTGGTGTCTTCATCTTCAGCTTCAAGAGGGTAGGCGTCTTCTACTCGAATGGGGCTGTGTAAACGTTTTTCAGGGTTTACCTGTATGGTTTTATCCAAGGCGTCAAAATGCTGTAGTGCTTTTGCTTCAAAGGCTTGTTGATGCTCTGCAGCGGGGATATCCCCATAGGTCATAAAAGTGGCATTACTGGGGTGGTAATGTTGGCGGTAAAACGCTTGCAAATCGGCGTATTCAAGATCGGGAATATGCTCTGGTTCACCGCCGCTGTTGTGGTGATACGTCGCGGTGGGGAATAAATGGCTGCAGAGTTTTTGCCACAATTGCGAAGGCACTGAGCTCATTGCGCCTTTCATTTCGTTGTATACCACCCCTTTAAAGACCAGAGGCGAATCGCTGTTACCCGACTCCTGAAAATCGAGACGGTGCCCCTCTTGGGCAAAATCGAGTGGGTCGAGGGTGGCGAAAAATACAGCGTCGAGATAGACATCCAATAGGTTGTTAAAATCTTTTTTATTTTGGCTGGCAAAGGGGTAGGCGGTCCAATCGGGGCTGGTAAAGGCATTCATAAAGGTGTTGAGTGACCGGCGAGTCATCATAAAAAAAGGATCGCGGACCGGAAAGCGCTGACTGCCGCACAACGCAGTATGCTCGAGAATGTGGGCGACACCCGTAGAGTCTTCGGGCACGGTGCGCAAAGCCACTAAAAATACGTTTTCTGAATTATCACAAGCCAGGTGGATATGCTGTGCGCCGGTAGCACTGTGAACGTACTCTTCAACGGTTAAGTTAAGAGCATCGTTGCGTTCGCGGCGAAGTAAAGTAAAGGTGCTTGGGGTATCAGTCATAGTGTTCTCTGTGGTTTGCCGTCAACGATTTGGGTCAAAATCGGCCAAATGGGTCATATATTGAGCGAATTGTTCGAGCAAAGGGCGGTATTTATCCGAATTGCTCTCTATTTGTTGTAGAGCGTAACAACTTGCTTCCAGTGTGGAAAGTTGATGTTGATCGCGCGCGCTGCGAATACGGTAAAGACTGCTATATTGCGCGGTTAATGCTAGGCGCGGCAAGCGCTGTAACGCGGGGTTGAGCTGCAGCATTTTATGACTCTTGCGCCAAGTTGCGTCCAAAACAATCAGACAGCTGGGCGGTTGAGTGTATGGGATCTGGCGGGTAGTCGAACCATTGTCGTTAGGCTCCGTCGGATACAACAAGGCGGCCCCTTGCAGCCAGGGTGAGAGGCTTTGCGGGGTAAATTGCTCACCTTGAAGCAGCGTTGCATTTGATAAGCTGCGCACTAATAGCTCGCCGGTATTTTTGGGGTGACCATGCTCCTTAGGGTGTTGTAAAAGCACAATCGGACAATAATTGTCCGTAGGTTCTATATAGGCACATAAGCAGCGCTGGGGTGGGCGCTGGCAAGCCTCGCACTGGCTGCGTTTTGCATTCATTAGGATTTGACCGTGGTAAGCAGTGTGGGGCAGGGGTGAGGTGAGCCAGCCTCGATAAGAGACAGCTTAGCCTTGCGGTTGAGTTTTTTAATGGCAGCTTCACGCTGGCTGGCCGAGGATCGACTCGGATGTGACTCCAACCAACGCAGTACACGCGGGGGGCTGCTGTGAAAAAAACGCGCGCCTTTTTTGCCTGTACAGTGTTCTGACCAGCGGCGCTCCATATCGGTGGTGATGCCGGTATAAAGTAAGCCTTTTTTGTTTTCGATGATGTATGTAAACCACATAGGGCTATAATACGACATCTTTCCCTGACAATTCAGTAAATCGCCATGCCAAAACAATTCTCTGGAGTCGATCGCAATTTTGATGATCTGGCAGAGCGCTTTGACCGCAATATATACGGTCAATTAAAAGGGAAGATTCGATTGGCGGTGTTACATCGTGACTTTGCTGATTTTTTGCCCATTGCACCTTATGTACCTCTGACGCCGGATAAGACTTGCAACATACTAGACGCCGGTGGTGGGCAGGGACAATTTTCGCTGCCTTTGGCCGCGGCGGGCCACTCTTTGACCTTGTGTGATCTTTCACAAAAGATGTTAAGCAAAGCCAAAATTAGGGCGGCGCAACTTGGGGCTGAAGGCGTTCGGTATATTCATAGCCCGATCCAGTCTCTGCCAGAAACAGTGCACTATGATGTGATTTTATGTCATGCCGTCATGGAGTGGGTTGTTGATCCCCAAGCGTTGTTACAGTGCCTGTGGCACAAAATACAGCCAGGCGGCTATGTTTCGATTATTTTTTATAATCACCACGCTTTGGTGTATAAAAATCTACTGCGCGCCAATTACAAAAAGGTGATCGCAGCCGATTACCGAGCATCTCGAGGCAGCCTTACCCCCATTAACCCCATAGAGCCTGAGCAAGTACTGGGGTGGGCCGACTCACTGGGGGCTGAATTATTGTGTCACAGTGGTATACGAGTATTTCACGATTATATTCTCGACCCGCAGAGCCGCCAGCAGGCCCCAGACCAGGTGATTGAGCTTGAGCTCAGCTATTCTCGCCGGCCACCCTTTCGCGATTTGGGTCGTTATGTCCACTTGTTGTTGCGTAAACCCATGGTTGAGGATTAAACCTCTTGCAGTAATACGTCTTTTGCTTGATTAACCCTCTGAGCGAGATAATCATTGCCGCCACGATCGGGGTGTACCTTTTGCATAAGTGCTTTATGAGCTTTTAATAACTCCGATTGGGTGAGTGTGCCTTGATTAAAGCTTTGTTTTAATCCCAGCACCTCGGCCGCCTCTGAGGGGGACATTCGACCATTGGTGGTTGCTTGAGGATTTTGGGTGCGACGTTTTAGAAAGGGTAATATTTGTACAATCAGCCCCAGGGCAACTTTGCCCAGTGGGAGGAGTGCCGCTAGCGCTGCTCCTAACCAGTGGATTCGTCCGGTCATCACCAGATAAATCAGTAGCACCATTAATACAGCAAACAGTGTTTGTAAGATTGCTCGACGCTTTTTCCCCGCCGGTTGGCTTTTCAGCCATTGATAACCGAAAAAAACCAAGGCAATAAATAATAAAACGGGTAATAGTCGAAACACGCGAGAGCTCCATAGTCAGAATAAGTCTACTTTAGCATTACTTTGGTGTGAGTTTTAGCGTAACCCCTAGTAGATATGGATGTCATATCGATTGTTTTGCGCGCAAGGCTGAATGTTGGGACGACAATCGCGATCTAGGGGTATCTTTTGGTCTATTTTGCCCGTTATGATTGCCTATATCTTATATGCTGCTCTATTTCTGACTGGGAAATCTGTATGCTCCGACTGCGAGATTCAAGGATGAATATAAAATCACTGTTAATATTGAACACTCTAGTGTTAGCTGCCTGCGGCGGCGGTAGCGATGGGGGCGCGCCCCCTGTGGGATCGACCTCGTCAAGCTCAATCCAAACCAGCTCTACGCAATTCAGCTCGTTACAGTCCAGTGTGGGGTCGTCCAGCTCAGTACAATCGAGCTCTGTACTGTCGAGCTCAGCCCGCAGTAGCAGTCTGTCGAGCGATTCTAGCGCCAGTGTATCGAGCAGCAGTGCGTTGTCATCGAGTATCAGTAGTGTGCCGGTAAGTAGTTCATCCAGCAGCAGTGTTATTGCCATCAGCAGCTCTTCGGTCAGCTCTGCTGCTAGTAGTTCAACAAGCTCCTCAGTCAGCTCTACCAGCAGTAGTGCTCAATCCAGTGCGTCGAGCAGTTCAGCCGAGGTCGATATCACCGGCACCGTGACCTACGATAGGGTGCCTGTTACGTCTACCGGTTTAGATTATGCCAACACTTATGAGCAACCAGTGCGCGCCGCTGTTGTTAATTTGGTGGACTCATCGGGCCAAATATTGGCAAATACCGAAACGAATGATGCGGGCAGCTACTCATTCACCATCGATGCCAATACCTTGGTTAAAATTCAGGTTGAGGCACGATCACAACGCACAGGTACGCCGCGTTGGCATTTACGGGTGGAAGATAACACCAATGATAATGCACTGTATGTGCTGGAAGGGGCGTTGTTTAATTCCGGCAGTTCCCATTCCAATCGCGATTTACACGCGCCGTCTGGCTGGACCGGCAACAGTTATGGTGATGTCAGGTCTGCTGCCCCATTTGCCATCCTCGATACAGTCTATGATGCCTTAACAAAACTGTTGGAATCGGATGCTAATTTACAGTTACCCGTCTCGCGCTTGCGTTGGTCGCCTCTGAATAAAACTGCCAATGGTGCATTAACCAGTGGCGACATCGGCACCAGTTTTTACTCCAATTCGGTTATTTATATTCTTGGTGACGAAGATAATGATACCGATGAGTACGATCAGCATGTGGTGGCCCACGAGTGGGCGCACTATTTAGAAGATAAGCTTGCCAATCGGCAAGATTCGGTCGGCGGTTCTCACAGTGGCAGTGATAAGTTAGATATGCGAGTAGCTTTCTCTGAAGGGTTCGGTAATGCCATTGCTGGGCATGTATTGGCAGATGCCCTCTATCTGGATACTTATTCTGCTCAGCAAGGGTTTGCCGGTGGCTTTGATATTGCAGCGGGGTCTTACTCAGACAGCGGTTGGTTTAACGAATCTTCCATTCAAAGTATTCTCTATCGATTCTCACAAACGACTGGCGGGTTTGACGCGGTTGTTGATGTGTTAAGTTCCCCGCACTACCGCGATAGTGAGGCGCATTTAAGTATTTTTACCTTTGCCGATGTGTTGTCCAACGTTGAACCGACTAAATTATCGAGTTTTGAAAGTTTTTATAATGCCGAAACCATTCATTCGACGGATGCCTTTGCGCTGGGTGAAACCAATGATGGTGGCACCCCTAATGCGTTGCCAATTTATAAAACTCTACCCACCGATGGCTCAATCACTAATGTATGTAGTACCCAAATTAACGGTACATCGCAAGGCTCTAATAAATTGGGTTCCTGGGTGTATTTCACAATTCAACCGACGGTGACCGGAACCTACCGGTTGGATATAAATAAGACCAGTCCCGCGGCCAGAGCCACCGACCCCGATTTTATTGTCGCCCTACGTGGCCAGTCGATCGCTGAGGGATATTCGGCCGAGGTTGATGCCGAGAGCAATAGTTTTTCTCTGGTCAATGGAAATCTTTATGTCGTATCGGTGCAAGATTGGAATGCTCATAGCGACAGTAACGAGGCATCTTGTTTTGATCTTACTTTGGCCCAGTTACCTTAAGGGATAGGTTATGAATATTGTAAGCAAAATTTGTTTATTAGTGGTGTGTGTTTGGGGTCTCTACGGTTGTGAGAGAGGGCAGTCGCCGTTAAGTCTAGACAAGAAACCGATCAGTCGCGCCTTGCCTATAATCACGGCAAAATCATTGCACTCACCAGTGGGTAAGCCCTCAATGAATGTAGCGATTAAATACTCTGAATATACAGTGCCGATGGGGGAGGTGTTTGAACTTGAGACACCACTGCTTAGCGGTTTAGATGCGGGTGAGCTTGAGGTGACTGCCACAGCCGATAATGCAGTTACTTTGTACGATGGCGTCTTTAAGCGTTTTTCTCCGGTTCGTCGAGGAGAGCTGCCCTTCACTTTAAACGTATTGGTTCAGCAGCCCGGCAAGCATTACCTGACGCTTGAGTTGACGCACCGTAAAGAGCGGGTAAAGTTTCCTCATAAGACAGTTAAACTTATTTTATGGGTTGGCGAAAAGCCTGAGCTAACGCTAAAGAAGGCATCAAGCTTATCCAAACACACCGTCTTGCCGGCGCAAGAGCGCGAGTGATCGAAGCTCGTTATGCATACTCTCCGTCCAGTGTGGGCAAAAGGCTATGACGCAATTTGAATTATTACCCGAATGGAGCCCGCAAGCGGCGGTGCTCTTGACCTGGCCTCATGCTGACACCGATTGGCAGCCCATTTTATCTGAGGCGGAGCTAGTCTATGCTCAGTTAGCCCGCGCTATATGTCAATCTGCAAAATTGATAGTGGCAGCTCCGGCCTTTTTACACGAGCACATATTCACTCAATTAGATGGGCAGGGTTTAACCGTCAACCAGTTCAAACTCTACCCTGTTAATAGCAATGATACCTGGGCCCGCGATCACGGCCCGCTCTCGGTCAGTGATGGACGCTCCTTTAAAATCATGGACTTCACATTTAACGGTTGGGGGGAGAAGTACGAGGCGGATTTGGATAATCAAATAACCGGTACGCTGGCGTCTCAGGGTGTGTTCTCAGTTCCTGTGGAGGCCAGCCCTTTTGTCTTAGAAGGTGGCGCTATCGAAGTAGATGAAACCGGCGCCCTGCTAACCACGGGGAAATGCCTATTAAATCCTAACCGCAACCCCACATACTCACGTCAAGAAATTGAGGCTGTATTGCATAAAAGCTTAGGAGCCAAAAAAATTAATTGGCTGGATTACGGCTATTTGGCCGGGGATGATACTGACAGCCATATTGATACTCTGGCGCGGTTAGGCCCTAATAATGCCTTGTTGTATGTGGCCTGCGATGATCCTACAGATGAACACTTTATCGAATTGAACCAAATGCAGGCGCAGCTGCAAACCTTCAGTAACGCCAAGGGGCAGGCTTATCGATTATTTGCCTTGCCTTGGCCCAAAGCCATATTTAACCAAGCAGGCGAGCGGCTACCCGCTACTTATGCAAACTTTTTAATTGTAAATAAGACGGTATTGGTGCCAACCTATAATGACGTGAATGATGCAAAAGCTCTGGAGGTGATCGGGCGCGCCTTCGCGGATTTTGTCATAATAGGCATTGATTGCCGTGTGTTGATTAAGCAACATGGCAGCTTACATTGCGTTACTATGCAGCTACCGGTAGGAGTGGTCGATGGTGAATAATTTAAAAGTTGGGGTTATACAGCAAACGTGCAGCGCTGACCTCAACGCCAATATGGATAAAACCCAACAAACCATTCGTGCATTGGCAAATCAGGGGGCACAGTTGATTGTGCTGCAGGAGCTGTATCGCGGGTTGTACTTTTGTCAGCAAGAAGATGTAACTCAGTTTGATCAAGCAGAGCCGATTCCTGGCCCGTCAACGGATGTATTAGGTGTGTTGGCCAAAGAGTTGGGTGTAGTCATTGTGGTCTCACTGTTTGAGAAGCGTGCGGCGGGTCTCTATCATAATACAGCCGTGGTCCTAGAGCGTAATGGAGATATCGCGGGCACTTACCGTAAAATGCATATTCCTGACGATCCTGGCTTTTACGAGAAATTTTATTTTACCCCAGGCGATAAGGGTTTTGAGCCAATTGACACATCGGTTGGGCGTTTGGGGATATTAGTGTGCTGGGACCAGTGGTTTCCCGAGGCGGCTCGACTAATGGCAATGGCGGGGGCTCAAATACTTATTTACCCAACGGCTATTGGCTGGTGTCCATCGGATGACCCCGCCGAGAAAAAACGTCAGAAAGACGCCTGGGTTACTGTGCAGCGCGCTCATGCTATTGCCAACGGCCTGCCGGTGATAAGCGTGAATAGGGTTGGACATGAAGACGACCCTGCCGGCGGTGAAGGAATAGATTTTTGGGGGAACAGCTTTGTGACAGGGCCTCAAGGCGAATTCTTAACCGAATTGGATGCGACTGAGCAAGCACAAGTGGTTAACATAGACTTGCAACGCTCAGAAGATGTGCGACGTATATGGCCATTTTTGCGCGATCGACGTATTGATGACTACCAAGACTTAACCAAACGCTATCGCGATTAACATGAATGACTGATAAAGCTGATCGTAATGAAGATTGTGTGGTGTGTGGACCCAGTTGTCCCTATCGGGATGAGGTGCTTTGTCTGCGCAAAAAAATCGACGACCTGCAAACCATTGCCCGCACCGACGCCTTAACGGGATTATTTAACTACCGGCACTTCTGTGAAACCTTAACCAATGAGATGGAACGGGTCAGGCGAAGTGGTCAGCCAATGGCACTTGTGATTGGCGATGTCGATCATTTTAAACACTTTAACGATGCTCACGGTCATGAACTCGGCAACGAGGTTCTTAAGGGCGTGGGGCGTTGCATCGATCGTACTTTGCGTAAGCTAGATGTGGCTTGTCGCTATGGCGGTGAAGAATTTGCGCTTATATTACCTGGCACCAATCTGCGTCAAGCACAAAGAGTGGCCGAGCGGGTCAGAAAATCGGTAGCCGCTGAACAAATAAGCGCCGAAGACGGTTCTGTATTAACCGTCACCATGAGCCTGGGTTGTACATTGTTTTCCACAGATTGCAGTGTAACGCCAGACCAGCTTGTGGCTGCGGCCGATAAACAATTGTACCAAGCTAAAAATCAAGGGCGTAATTGCGTTTGTGTGGAAGAGCGCAAAGTGGCGAGTAGTTCACCTGTTACGCAAGAAGAAAAGTCGGCCTTGTTTGAATTGCTAAATAACAGTGCCAACCAAGATGATTAAGGAGTTGTAATGAGCTTTCCCAAAGTGGGTAATCTAGCCCCAGCTTTCAGTTTGAAAAATCAAGCCGATGAAAAAATCAGCTTAAAAGATTTTCGGGGCAAGAAAAATGTTGTGGTCTATTTTTACCCGAAAGCATTAACCCCAGGTTGTACCACACAAGCCTGCGCTCTTCGTGATGTTAAACAAGAGCTGGATGATCGTGATGTGGTGGTGCTGGGGGTCAGTCCTGATCCTGTTGCTCGGCTACCCAAGTTTATCGATAAACACGAGTTAAACTTTGATCTACTCTCAGATGAGGATCACAAAGTTGCCGACAAATACGGTTGCTGGGGTTTGAAGAAGTTTATGGGTAAAGAATTTATGGGGTTGATCAGAACCACATTTATTGTGGGTAAAGATGGCAAGCTATTACTAGTGATGGATAAATTTAAAACCAAAACACATCATGAAGACCTGTTGACTGAGCTGGATCGTTTACTATAAGTACATGAGTGATGATTATTTTTGTCGCCTAATAACACAAAGTTATAAACGCCGCCATTAATAGTGTGATATGTCTCACAAAAGTCTGGAAAAAGCGGGGGCGATTTTATCAGAATTCACCAAATAGCCTATAATCGCAAGCTATTATTCCAAGATGGCCTTAGAACGAGCCACCAGTAGTATGCTCTGGAGCCCAATAAAACGTTTTATATGCCAAGCGGCTCTAATAATGCTCGAGCTTTGGCGAAACTAGTCTTAAAAATGCGCCATTAAGCATTGTCACTTGCCTGAAATGCCTCTATATTCATTGGAGACATTTTGATCGCAAAATGATCGAATGCTCTAATGGCACAAGGAGAGCCCCAATGATTCAGCTGCAAAGATTAGGTCCACAGATCGCAGACGAGGAAGGTTTTTCTCGCTCTGGCATCCGCTCCTTTCACGAGTATGTGGTTTTAGCGAGAATACCCCAAGTGGATGGTGTTGCAGCTCGGGTTGTCGAGGCGCTCGATAAGCGTATTGGCCATTCGCCGATGGCGATTGAGCAGATTGCCGACGACCTGAACCTATCCAAGCGCACCCTACAACGGCGGTTACAGCAACAAGATTCCAGTTTCGCACAGTTGCGTGATAGCTTAAGGTTTCACTACGCTATTAAGTATTTGATTGACGATCATATGAGCGTTGATGCGGTATCTACGGCACTGGATTTTTCCGATCGAACAAGCTTTACCAACGCATTCAAGCGCTGGACGAATTTATCTCCCAGTGTGTTTCGCAAGCTGTTTCGCGATTACGCTTAATCCTAGCGTTGTTATTACTCCAAAGCCGGGCGTGTCCCGGCTTTTTTGTAGGCGCTTAGTTGGCCTCATGTTGCCCCTAGCGTTGCCTGATATCGGCAAACAGGGTAGAGTTACGCCTTTTTAAATTGAGAGGTTTTCCATGGGTTTTCTATTCGAGTCTGCCGTTGCGCAGACACAGGCCGCTCCGCAGGGTGCCCCAATGTACATTAACCTGTTGATGTTCGGTGGTTTGTTCCTGTTTATGTACTTGCTGATTATTCGACCCCAGCGCAAGCGTCAAAAAGAGCACCAAAACTTGGTGACCAGTCTGCAAAAGGGCGATGAAGTTCTGCTTACCAGCGGTATGCTAGGCAAGGTTGTAAAAGTAGATGATAGTTATATCGTGTTGGAAACCGGCACTGTGGAGCTGAAGTTTCAAAAGGTGGCGGTGCATGCCGTTCTGCCTAAGGGCACCATCAAAAGCATCTGATCTTTAGTCCTGATCCCGATCCCCCTATAATGGTTTAAACCCTTAAGTGGAGATCGGGATGCCTTCCCCATTGCAGTTCCCAGATTCAATCCCTCTGGCCCAGTGCCCCACACCTTTGCAAGCATTACGCTATAGGCAGAAGCAAAGCCCTAATATACGTCTGTGGTGTAAACGCGATGATCTTACCGGCTCGGTGCTCAGCGGTAATAAAGTTCGAAAATTAGAGTTTATCTTGGCCGATGCCCTGCGTCAGGGCGCCGATACATTGATAACTTGTGGTGGCTTGCAGTCCAATCACTGTCGGGCTACGGCGCTGGTCGCGGCCCAATACGGACTTCGTTGTCGACTTATTTTACGAGGTGAGCAAAATTCGGCCAGCTCCGATGGTAACTTGCTGCTCAGTGAGCTGGCTGGTGCCGAGATCGAAATTTACTCCCCCCGTGAATACCATGCCAATTTACCGCAGTTATTTCTCCGTGCTGAACAGGTGGTCAAAGCGCGTGGCAGCCAGCCTTATTCAATTCCTACGGGTGCGAGCAATGACGTGGGCTTATGGGGTTACGTGGCCTGTGCGCGCGAATTAGCCCTGGATTTCGAACGACACAACATACACAGCCCGTTGGTCGTGTGCGCAGCCGGCTCAGGGGGCACATTGGCGGGGCTGTCCGCAGGGTTGAATCATTTCAGTCCTGGTGCTCAGGTGTTAGGTGTGGCCGTTTGCGATAGTGCCGAGTATTTCGCAAAGCGAGTCAAGGCTGACATTCAGGCCGCTCAAGCGCGTTTTGTCGATAGCGGTCTGTCGCTGCCACATCCACCGATGATCGTCGATGACTATATTGGCCCAGGTTATGCTATAGGTTATCCCGAAGTGTTTTCGGTAATCCGAGATCTGGCTCGCTCTGATGGTTTGGTTTTGGATCCGGTTTATACTGGCAAGGCCTTTTATGGCATGTTGGAGGAGCTCGCTCAGGGGCGTCATCAACAGCGTGAGATAGTGTTTATTCATACCGGCGGGGTTTTCGGCCTGTTTCCGTACAAAAACGAATTATAACGGCGAATATAAAATGGAAGATCTATTCATTGTAGTAAGAGATTTTATTTGGGGGCCGTGGTTTCTACTCTGGCTATTGCCACTGGCCGGTGCCTTTTTGATGGTTCGCCTAGCTGCTTTCCCCATTGTGAATGCTGCGGCAGCTTTTCGCACTCTTTGGCGCGGCAGAAAAAGTAGTGGGCCGGGAGAGGTAACCTCTTTCAACGCTCTTATGACGGCACTGTCTGCCACGATTGGCACGGGCAATATTGTCGGTGTTGCGACTGCTATTGGTATTGGTGGCCCAGGCGCGCTTTTTTGGATGTGGTGCACGGCACTGCTGGGGATGGCGACCAAATACGCTGAGGCGGTTTGTGCCGTACATTATCGCGATTGCGATATTAATGGCCACAACGTGGGTGGCCCTATGTACTACATTAAAAACGGGCTTGGGAAAAAATGGGCTTGGCTGGGCACTGCGTTCGCTTTTTTTGGCTGTATGGCGGGGTTTGGAATAGGTAATACGGTGCAAGCTCACTCTGTGGCTGACGCGCTTTATGGCAATTGGCACATTCCTAAAGTGGCGACGGCTTTGGCGTTGATGGTGCTCGTGTTTGTCGTGCTTATTGGGGGCGTTAAGCGTATTGCGGAACTGGCTGGTAAGTTGGTGCCTGCAATGGGGTTGCTTTATGTTTTTTGTGGCATAGCTGTACTGATTACTGTGGCTGATCGAGTACCAGATGCCTTTGCGCTTATTATTAATAGTGCGTTTAATGGTACCGCGGCCGCAGGCGGTTTTGCGGGCGCAGGCATTGCGTTGGCGATTCAGTTCGGTGTGGCACGCGGGGTTTTCTCCAATGAGGCAGGGCTGGGTAGTGCACCTATTGCCCATGCTGCAGCGCAAACCAAAAGCCCAGTTGAGCAGGGGGTGATCGCGATGCTGGGCACCTTTATCGATACAATTGTCGTCTGTACGATTACAGGTTTGGTTATTGTGGCGACAGGTGTCTGGAGTGGTGTGGCGAAAGGCTCGCAAATGTCGCAGGCCGCCTTTGCAGTAGGTATACCCTATGGTGAGGTGGTCATTACTTTAGCCATTGTTTTGTTTGCATTTACCACCTTGCTGGGCTGGAGTTACTACGGAGAACGTTGTGCCCAGTTCTTATTTGGCCCTCGGGTCATTGTGCCTTTTCGTGTGGTTTGGGTGTTGGCGATTTATTTTGGCGCAACAGCGAAATTACATTTTATTTGGATTGTGGCTGATGTGCTTAATGGTCTAATGGCCATCCCCAATTTAATTGCGTTGGTTTTACTGTCTGGTATCGTGGTCAAATTAACCAAAGAGTATCGCCGTGAAAAGCAACACTGATCTGTCTAAAAGCAATTGGCGGGCCTGGGTAGGCCCGCAATTTTAGCGATAATCAGGGCCGGGTGTGGTGGAAACAGAGACAGTAAATATAGGCTGCGGCCTTTTTCTGGCCCCAGCTTTTGCTGGATGTAGCGCACCAATGCTCGACTAGCCGGGGCTAAATCAAACTCTTGGTAAAAGGCCTGTACCGTGTCAATTACCTCCCAGTGGGCCTGGGTAAGCTCAATGTTTTCATTGCGCGCTAATTGCTCGCCTATGTCCCGGCTCCAGCTCGACAACTGCAAAAGATAGCCGTCTTTATCAAGGGGGGGGAGGTCGCAAGACATTGCTTAATACCAGCTCTGGATGCACTGGTGTGTGCAGGAGAGCTTTACAAAGCCTGGGTAATCAACGAGCTCCACTCCCTGCAGAAAAGTATGTAAGCCTCGAGCGCTGGCATCGTTTTCCAGTACATACACGTTGATACCATCTTCCATTAAACGCGTTAGCGGCTCACGGCAGGGAGAGCTTTCGCACCCCCCGTAGGTCCCATCTTCTATCAATAAAATACTATCCTCACCACTACAAAGCTGTAAGCAAGAAGTAAGTGAGTTGTTCTCAAATGGAGATTTATTGACGGTATGCAGTGTGCTCATTAAAAACTCAATAGCTGATCATGCTGTTGTATCAGGGTGCGAACTTCATTGTTGGTTACTAATTGTACGGCATCTAGGTGTAAGGAGTCACGTGTTAGGCCGCGCTGAGTTAAGGAGGGAGTGTGAATATAAACTTGCTTCACGCCGAAAAGTGGCAGCGCTGCCATTTTTTTACCGATGCCTGTGCGCCCTAGTAACGATGCCTGTTGGTTCTTGATGGCCTGCCACACGCCTTCATTCATAAGCAGTAAGGAAACCTCTTGATCAAAGGCACCGGCGGCTAACACCGCGTCTAATGCGTCACAGGCACTGCTGGTCTGATAAGGTGAGTGGCGGCTGATGCAGAGAATACGGCTCATTGAGTTAGCTACCGAAGGTTATGGTTCTATCGCTGACGGAACTGGCGGCAATTAGCTGGCCTAAACCGCTAAGGCTAAAGCAGGCCCCTAAATTGGCGGCATTTTTTTCATAGCGTGTTTGCTCGTTGTGGTCCAGAATGCCGCGCTTTAATGCAGCGGCAATGCAAACCACGGCATCCAACTTATATTCGTTAATTAATTGAGACCAGCTGGCGGGGAGGTCGGCTTCATCTTGAGGCGGGGCGATCAGCGAGCTGGCATTATGAACGCCGTCAGCATAAAAAAACAAACGCTCAATTTGATGATTTTGCTCCAGCAATGCGTGGCAAAATTCCAGTGCTGAACGACTACTGAGGCTACCCTCGGGCGCGCCTAAAATAACAACGGTAAATTTCATGGGCATTAAAAAAGCCCCATTAGGGGCTTTTCCGTTGGCGGAGCTAATTGATTAATCTTCACCCGCACCCAGTAAGTGCAGCAGGCTGGTGAAAATATTGATGATGGCTAGGTACAAGCTGGTTGTGGCCATAATGTAGTTGCGCTCGCCGCCGTGAATAATGTTGCTGGTTTGAAACAAAATGATGGCTGACATCAAAATAATCACACCGGCCGAGAATGCAAGGCTGAGCATTTCTAGGTGGTAGCCAAATAAGGAGGCGCCCATCAGAAGCAGCATGGCTCCAATCATTACCATAACACCCATAACCACAAAGCCTTGTAAAAAGCTAAAATCTTTGCGGGTAACTAAGGCGTAACCGGACAAGCCCAAAAACGCAAAAGCGGTGCCGCCGAGTGCTTGTAATACAATGGAGGTGCCGTTGGCAAGAGCTAGGTAGTAGTTCAGCATGGGACCCAAGCTGGCGCCAATTAAGCCGGTAAAGGCAAAAACGACCACTAAGCCTGCGGATGAGTTGGCCGTGCGGGGTAGTACAAACCACACCAGAGCGATAGCGACTAGGGACATGATTAGCCCGGCGCCGTGGGACATATTAGCGGCCATAGCAATACCCGCTGTTAACGCGCTAAACGCTAAAGTCATTGATAATAAAAGATAGGTGTTGCGCAAAACACGGCTGACTTCGGTAGTTTCCGGTATAGCGGTTTGTGCTGTGCGAATATGTTCCATTCAGAATGCTCCAATTACTCAAAAGTTAGGGTAATCATACAACCTTGGGAAAGCAATGCAATGATTTCCGGTGTATTTACAGTATTAGATATGGGGTTGCAGGATAAGTTTCTTCAAGGGTTGGTAAAGAAATTTTAAGCATAAAAAAAGCGCCAATTAAGGCGCTTTTTTTATGCTCGTTAGAGCCAATATGGCGGAAGGGCAGGGATTTGAACCCTGGGTAGGCTATTAACCTACGCCGGTTTTCAAGACCGGTGCTTTCAACCACTCAGCCACCCTTCCGAAGTGGGGCAAATTATACATGGGATTTTAGGACTGGCAAGTAATAAATCCTAAAAAAACCTTTTTTTTCTTACACTTGCATAATTATTCGGTTATTTGTACAAGGACTGAGCACCTGGCCGAGAAGTCGGCCAGGTGCTGTACTCTATTGGCTTGAGTCGCCTTGTTTTTGGGCCACGCGTGGGTCATTAGCGGGGCGTGTCAGGTTACGCGGATTGTGAATAACCCTCGACGGTTTGCTGGTGTCCAATGCCCGGGGCAGAGGCGTGGTGCGTTTCTCCGTCTGGATGCGAATCTGCTGCACGGGTTTTGGGCTTGTGCGTGGATCATTGCTCGCTCTGCTAAAAACACGGGCAGTTTCTTGCCCGCCATTTTTATTGGCAATTTGCACGGTTTGGTTTTTTTCTGCACCAGATGTATCCGTCTTATCAGCCGACTTTTCCGTCTCAGTTGTAGGCGAGGCGCTTTCCGCTTGTGTGTCTGAGGTGGTTGATTCAGCTTCGGCTGCAGGGGCTGAGACTTGTTGATCGGTCGATGGTGCTTGTTCATCAGCCGGTGAAGCCTGCTCAACTTCAGCTTGAGCAGGTTCAGTAGCCTGGGCGTTGTTTTGCTTAGACTCTACCTCTGCACTGGCTGTAGGTTTCTGCTCAGTCTGTGCATTGTTGGTTTGCTCAGCATTTGGCTTAGTGTCAGCCGGTGTAGCGCTAATTTGCTCACTAGAGGCGTTTGACTCTTTGTGTGCAGGAGCTTCTTGCTTACTGACAGAGGCAGCTTCTGGAGCGGGGTTTTGATTTTCCTCGCGTTTAGCTTCTGTTGGATTACGCTGGGCCGGTTTTTGCTCATCGTTAGTGTTTGTAACGTGAGTTTGCACTTTACCTTTGTTATCCGCTCTGTTGTCGGTTTTGTCATTTGCGGGGCTGTCTTTGCGGTTGCCGCCTTGTTTTTCATTGGCTGATTTTTCGTTAGGCGCATTGTTTTCTGTATTCGCATTTTGTTTTTGCGTGTCGCCGGTTTCGCCATCGCGACGACGACGGCGCTGATTGCGACGACGGCCCGAGGGGCGTTTCGCTGGGCGCTGTTCATCTTTGTCGGCCACAGCTGCGGCCTGTGGTTCATCGCTTTGGTTTTGTTTTGTCGGCTCGGCATCGTTTTGCTGGGTGCGGTTATCATCGCGATCGCGGTTGCGATTGCGGCCGCGACCACGGCGTCCACGGTTAGAGCGGTTGTCGCTGCGCTCTTGCTTGCCTTGGTTGTCGTCGTTGTCTTTTTCTGGCTTATTCGCTTTGCCTTTGGTTGTGTCTTTGGTTTTGGCGTTAGCTTGCGAATCGCGCTCATCGTTTTTACCGCTGCCACGACGGTTGCGGTTTTGTTGTTTGCCGCCACGACGCGAGCGTTGATTGTTGTTTTTACGATTGTGCCCTTTGCCCTTGGGTTGTTCCTTTTTCTCCTTCTCTTCGTCGGCAAATACCTCTTGCAGCCATGAAATTAAGCGTGCAATAAGGCCAGGTTGGGCTTTGGCGACTGGAGCCGGTGCTTGTTCAACGGGTGCTGTAGGCTGCACTAAAGGTTTCGGCAGTGCCACAGGCGGCTCTTCAGAGGTAGAGTCGTGCTCGTGATGTTCGTCGCTGGCAACAATTTTATAGCTGGTTTCCAAGGTGCCGTCGTCATCATCGCGCAGGCGCTGTACTTCAAAATGCGGAGTGGTCATTTCACCGTTGGGTACGATAACGACTCGCGTATTATTGCGCTGCTCGATACTGAAAATCGTTTTACGTTTTTCATTGAGCAAATAAGTCGCCACAGACATGGGCGTAATTGCCCGAATTTCTGCACTGCGTTCTTTTTGCGCTTCTTCTTCGACCAGTCGCAAAATAGACAGTGCCAGTGAGCGCGTGCCGCGAATAGTGCCTTGACCGTTACAGCGTGGGCAGGGTTTGGAGTGCACTTCGCCCAGTGATGGGCGCAATCGTTGGCGTGACATTTCCAGCAGGCCAAAACGAGAGATGCGACCAATTTGAACACGAGCGCGATCCATGGATAGGGCGTCGCGAATGCGAGTTTCTACTTCGCGCTGATTGCGGGTGGATTGCATATCGATGAAATCGATTACTACCAAGCCGCCCATGTCGCGCAGGCGCAATTGGCGGGCAATTTCATCGGCCGCTTCTAAGTTGGTTTGAACGGCTGTCTCTTCGATGTCTCCGCCTTTGGTGGCGCGTGAAGAGTTGATGTCAATTGATACCAAAGCTTCGGTTACATCGATAACAATCGAGCCACCGGACGGTAATTTCACTTCGCGCTGAAAGGCGGTTTCTATCTGACTTTCTATCTGGTAGCGATTGAATAGCGGGATATCATCTTCATAAAGTTTTACCCGGCTGCCAAAGTTAGGCATCACCTGGCGAATAAATCCGGAGGCTAGTTCAAACGATTCTTTATTGTCGACAATGACTTCGCCTACGTCTTGACGCAGGTAGTCTCGAATGGCGCGAATGATGACGTTACTTTCTTGAAATAAGAAAGTGGGGGCGCTTGAATTTTTGCCGCCTTTGTCGATGGATTCCCACAGTTGCAGTAGGTAGTTTAAGTCCCACTGGAGCTCTTCGGCGCTTCGGCCAACACCGGCTGTGCGAATAATAATGCCCATGCCGTTGGGGATTTCGATATGGCTGAGGGCATCGCGCAGTTCGGCGCGATCTTCACCTTCAATGCGGCGCGAAATACCACCTGCGCGTGGGTTGTTAGGCATTAATACCAGGTAGCGTCCGGCTAGGCTGATAAAAGTTGTCAGGGCAGCGCCTTTGTTACCACGCTCTTCTTTATCAACTTGAACAATAACCTCAGTGCCTTCTTTAACCACCTCTTTGATTTTGACGCGACCGTCTGAATCGCCAGATTTGGCAAAGTATTCGCGGGAAATTTCTTTCAGGGGCAGAAAGCCGTGGCGTTCAGCGCCGTAGTCGACGAAGGCAGCCTCTAGGCTGGGTTCGACTCGTGTGATGCGGCCTTTATAGATATTGGCCTTTTTTTGTTCGCGATTGCGGTTTTCGATATCGAGGTCGTACAGCCACTGGCCGTCAACCAGTGCAACGCGCAACTCTTCGGGTTGAGTTGCGTTAATCAGCATTCTTTTCATGCGTTTCCTAGTCTTACTTTGTTGGGCGCAGCAGCCCAGCGACTCATCAACGCTAGAGTGTCTTGTGTTGTCGCGCCAAGCCAGTCAAGGCTCGGCGGCTAATCGATTGAATTCTTATTGAACTTCGTCGTCAGCCAGAGGCGATGGGCTCTTCGGGCTGAAATGTCAATATTCTGTCGGTTAACCTAATGTCCGGGCGCTCCCGGTACGTCACGTTTGCCTTTTCGGTGCAGTAGGCCAGTAGGGCCGTTAACTGTGTGCTCAGGAGAGGCGTTCTCTCCGATGTACATTTCTGCAAGCGTCCGGCTTGGTAATTCACAAAACACGTTTAGCGGATCAATCGCATTGCGCCAGCTGCGCAATGGTTTGGGTGTTCGCGCTGCGGCTAAGCCTGTTTGATGGCTCTGCGCGCGCGTCGCACCTGCTCAATTGCTTTCTTGTGGCCCCTTAATACTCATCTTAGTCGGTGCCAGTTAGCTGGCAGCGGTATTCCCTCGCGACACGCCTAAAAATGCAATGTCCGGAAACCTGCCTGTCCCAGCTGGCTCGAATATATCAGCTATAACAAGTTGCAGCAAATCTTTATTTGCTTATGCGTTCCGGCTGGGGCGGGTTTGCTGGTAAACTAACGCTTATGACAAGCCATTCAAAACCCGCCCCCTCGCTCGATGACCGTTTTGCTCGTGTGCAACTGTTAGAGGTTGATGCCGATCTTGCTGGACAGCGAATTGATAATTTTCTTGTGGCGCGCCTTAAAGGTGTGCCGCGTACCCATGTCTATAAATTGCTGCGCAAGGGGGAAGTGCGGGTCAATAAAGGCAGGATTAAAGCCGACTACCGTATTAAAGCTGGGGATATGGTTCGCTTGCCGCCCATTAAGGTGGCCGCACGCACCCCGCCGGGTAAATTAACTCAGGGGTTGGGGCGTAAGCTCAGCGAAGCCGTACTGTACGAAGACGACGGTATGTTGGTGATTAATAAGCCCCCGGGTATAGCTGTGCATGGCGGCAGTGGTGTGAACTTGGGGTTAATTGAGGCGTTGCGTCAGTTGCGCCCTGAGGCGCGCTACCTAGAATTAGTGCACCGTTTGGATCGCGACACGTCGGGATGCATCATGGTCGCCAAAAAACGTAGTTATTTGCGTCATTTGCAGCAGTGTCTGCGAGAAAAAACAGCTGGCTCAGACTCGATCACTAAAGTGTATCAGGCGCTGGCTGTAGGGCGCTGGCCTAAAGGTGCAGCCGAGGTAAGGGCCCCTTTGTTAAAGCTTGACTTGGCTGGCGGTAAAGAGCGTATTGTTAAGGTGCATCCCGATGGCAAGCACAGCTTGACCCGGTTTAAGGTGCTTGAACGCTACGAGGATTTTACCTTGCTGGAGGCGCGCCCGGTGACGGGGCGTACCCATCAAATTCGTGTGCACGCCCAATATAAACAGTGCCCATTGCTGGGGGATGAGAAGTACGGACGCGATGAGGTGAACCTGCAAATGCGTAAGCTCGGCGCCAAGCGTTTATTTCTGCACGCCAGTTCATTAACGTTCCATCTGCCTCATGAGCTCGGTCGGGTCACCGTAGAGGCGCCGCTGGCGGATGATCTGGCCTTGTTTATTCAAAAGCTGCAGGAGCGTTAATCGTTGTTCTTTATATTTGACTGGGATGGAACGCTCAGCGATTCCACTGCCACTATTGTGTTAGCAATGCAGCGCGCTGCCGAGGATATCGGCTGGCAGCGCCCAGAGGCCGAGGTTGTGCGCAATATCATCGGTTTGGGGCTGCCCGAGGCAATTGAGCGTATTTACCCCGGTATTAATACTGCAAGCTCCGCCGCGCTGCGCGATGCGTACCGTGAGCATTACACGTTGATCGATCAGGCCGACCCGGCTCAGCTCTATCCTAAAGTGCTCGATACCTTGCATCAATTGCGTCAACAGGGGCATATATTGGCCGTGGCAACGGGCAAGAGCCGGCGCGGCCTGGATAGGGTGCTTAAAGCTCTGGAGTTGGAAACCTTTTTTCATGCCAGTCGCTGCGCGGATGAGACTGCCTCGAAACCGGATCCATTGATGTTGGATCAATTAATGGCTGAAGTTGCCATGGGGCCAGAGGTATCGGTTATGATTGGCGATACCGAGTACGATATGGAGATGGGGCGACGGGCTGGTATGGATCGAATTGCTGTATCTTATGGGGCTCATATTCGCGATCGTTTGATCCCTTATGAGCCGGCCCTGTGTATGGATTGTTTTTCTCAGCTGCTCAGCTGGAAGCGCTTGGCCAACCCTCTTGAAAAATAATTGTTACATGTAAGCTCGGTTGCCGGCTATTTTGATGGCTTGGGGCTCAGTGGGTCGATACCGGCCAGAGTTAATAGAGATGTTAGAGTGATCAGTGGCAGTCCGATTAAACCTGTTGGGTCTGCACCTTCCATTTGTTCAAACAGGGTTATTCCGAGTCCTTCACTTTTAAAGCTTCCGGCACAATCGTACGGCTTCTCTAATGTTAGGTAGGTGTCGAGCTGCTTTTCGGTTAATGATTTAAATTTGACGCGGTAGGTGGCAAGCTTGCTGTACTCCTGTCCGGTTTTGCTGTCGTAGACACATACGCCTGTATGAAAATCAACCCATTCTCCTTGTGCTGCTTTGAGCTGCAGTAGTGCGTTTGTATGGGTGCCCGGCTTGCCCATTGCTTGGCCGTTTAGGCAGGCCACTTGGTCGGAGCCTATAATTAAGCTGTCAGGGTGGGTGCCCGCCAGTGCACAGGCTTTGTCACAGGCGAGGCGCTGGGCCAGTGCCGCAGGTGTCTCTGTGCTTCGGGCTGTTTCGTCAACTTCGGGCGACAGGGCTTGAAAGGGCAAGCCCAGGCGCTTTAAGAGTTGGGCGCGGTAGGGAGAGCTGGAGGCGAGTATAATGGAGCGCATTGGTTTAGTAGTCTCTGTAAGCAGGGCCGGTTATTGTAACAAATCATGCTTTTTTTCTGTGTTTTGCCTTTGTCACTGAGCAAAGGCACTGGAATGTGGCAAAAACCGGGTTAAATTTAAGAATTTAGGGCGATTTCCCTTTGACAGACTGGGGTTGTATCCCTATTATTGCGCGCTTATGTCTCAAGCAACTACGAGTAAGTCATTGCCGCGGCGGGGAGATCCTCGCAAGTACGCCCAGCAGGGTGTAGAGCTGACCGGTTATTTGGCGCTTGACTCACTGCCGCGTTTAAGAGCTGCGGTGGTTGATGGCGAGGGTAAAATCCATGCTCGCTTGTCTTTCGGTATTAGTGACGAAGGTAAGCGGGTTCTCGATGGGCGAATTGAGGGCTGTGTCAATTTAATTTGCCAGCGCTGTTTGGAGCCTGTGGAGCACGAGATAAGCAGCACAATCTATGTAGGTATTGTGTGGAGCGAGGATCAGGCGAAAGCGTTACCGCGTTCGATTGACCCTTGGATAGTAGGCGAAGGCCAGGCCGACTTTTACGATATTGTCGAAGAAGAAGTGCTGTTGGATTTGCCGCAGGTAGCCTATCACGCAGAACAGTGTGTCCCCCGGGAACGCTTTTCTAGTGAGTCTGCCGAAGAGGTCGGGGCTAAAGGGCCCAGGCAAAACCCGTTTCAAGTTCTGGAGCAACTTAAAGGAACGCCGAAAAAGTAGTTTAACTACCCGAGGCGCCCCAGCTTCAGTTTTTTGTTATATAGGAGTTAATCATGGCTGTACAAAAAAGTAAAAAGACCCGTTCCAAGCGTGGAATGCGTCGTTCTCACGATGCGTTGACCGGACAAACCTTGTCTGTTGATCCAACCAGTGGTGAGAAGCACCTGCGTCACCACGTAACGGCTGACGGTTTCTACCGTGGTCGCAAGGTTATCGAAACTGCATCAGACGAGTAAGCTTGTCTAGCCGATGAGTCGATTCAACCTTGGCTGAATCAATAAGATTGGCATTTGATGCGATGAGCGGGGACTTCGGTCCCCGTATTACTATTCCTGCTGCACTCGCTTTCGCCGAGTCTGCCCCCAGTGCGCACTTGCAGTTATATGGCAATGTCAGCGCTCTCAACGAATTTCTGCCTGCCCAGCTACCTTCTAATATCTCATTGCATGACTGCAAAGGGGTTGTGGCGATGGATGCCGCCCCCAAAACTGCACTGCGTACGGCTCAGGGCTCTTCCATGGCTGAGGCATTAGAGGCTGTGGCCAGTGGTCGGGCTGAGGCCTGTGTCAGTGCGGGCAATAGCGGTGCGCTGATGTTACTTGCCCGTCGCCAGTTGGGCACCTTGGCCGATATTGAGTGGCCGGCCTTTTGTAAGGCGATGCCTGTCGAGCAAGGGTCAACTCTTATGCTCGATCTGGGTGGTAACGTGCAGTGTGATGCTGATCAGTTGATTCAATTTGCACGTATGGGCAATGTGTTGGCGCGCGGTCAAAGTATTGGTCCGGGTAGCGTTACACCGACCATAGCACTGTTAAATATCGGAACAGAGCCCGGCAAGGGTACCGCTGCGATTCGACAGGCAGCCCAGCAGTTGTCTGCGCTGAGTGAGCTGAATTATGTTGGCTTTGTAGAGGCGAATGATATCTTTACCGGCAAGGTGGATGTCATTGTCTGTGATGGCTTTAGTGGCAATGTCGCACTGAAAGCCAGTGAGGGGGTGGCTCGCTTAATAACCCGACGCATCGAAAAAAGCTTTAGCCGGTGGCCCGGTAAGCTGGCCGGGTTGATGCTTTGGCCCATTTTGCGGCATTGGCGTCGCGAACTGAATCCAGATGCGTATAATGGCGCGATTCTGGCGGGTCTTAAGGGAACCGTTATAAAAAGCCATGGCGGAGCGCAAGTACAGGCAACCCTCAACGCGTTAAATTTAGCTTTACAGCAAGCAGGCTTAGATATTCCCAACAAAATTAGCCGCGCCTTAGATTGTTAGTAGCTGTCGTTTTAACAATCAGGGGGCATGGCCAGGATTAACCATCATTTACCTGGCTGATTAATACATTTTTTTGCAGATAAACAAAAGAGAAAATTATGACCATTGCAAATCTGGCCTTTGTTTTCCCCGGTCAGGGCTCACAAAAAATTGGTATGTTGAGTGAGCTCGCCGCCGAGTACCCATTGGTATCAGAAACTTTCGCCGAAGCCAGCGAGGTTCTCGGTTATGACTTGTGGGACCGTGTGCAAAACGGCACGCAAGATGAGATCAATATGACTGAGTGCACGCAGCCGCTCTTGTTAACAGCCAGTGTGGCCTGTTGGCGTGTGTGGTGCGAGCGCGGCGGTGCCCAGCCTGCCTTTATGGCAGGCCACAGCCTCGGTGAGTGGTCTGCACTGGTCTGTGCTGGTGTGGTCGCATTTGCTGACGCGGTTAATCTGGTCCGTCAGCGCGGTAAGTTTATGCAAGAAGCTGTACCTGCAGGCCGGGGGGCTATGGCTGCCATTATTGGTTTGGATGACGACGCTATTGTTAAGGCGTGCAGTGAGGCGGCCCAGGGCGATGTTGTTTGTCCGGTAAACTTCAACTCCCCAGGGCAGGTGGTTATCGCAGGTACCGCTGATGCCGTGCAGCGCGCCATGGAGTTGTGCAAAGAGGCGGGGGCTAAGCGCGCACTGCCGTTGCCAGTGAGTGCGCCGTTTCACACCAGTCTAATGCGGCCGGCGGCGGATCGACTGGCTGAGTTGGTTGAGGCGACAGAGTTCAGTGCCCCCAATGTGCCAGTTGTGCATAACGTCAACGCGAAAACCGAGTCGGATCCGGCGCGCATAAAAGCGCTTATGATTGAGCAAATCTATGCGCCAGTGCTGTGGGTGGATTGCGTCAATGTCATGGTGGATGCGGGTGTAACTCAAGCGCTAGAGTGTGGGCCGGGTAAAGTGTTGTCGGGTTTGGCCAAACGTATTAACCGCTCTTTGGCGGCGGCCGGCTTGGAGTCACCTAAAGATATTGACGAAGCGTTGTCGACAATAGAATAAGTTTTACAAGAGATAACATTATGAGTTTAGAAAATAAAGTAGCTTTGGTTACTGGTGCTAGTCGTGGTATCGGCGCTGCAATCGCCGATCATTTAGGTAAAGAGGGGGCGATTGTTATTGGTACAGCCACTTCTGAAAAAGGGGCTGAGGCCATCTCTGCAACACTAAAAGCGGCGGGCCATCAAGGCTGTGGTATGGTGCTTAATGTGACCGATGCCGATTCAGTGCAAAACTTGCTCTCAGCAGTGAATGAGCAGTATGGTGCGCCTGTAATACTGGTGAATAATGCTGGTATCACCAAAGACAACTTATTGATGCGCATGACGGATGAGCAATGGTTCGATGTGATTAATACAAATTTAAGTGCCATTTATCGTCTCAGTAAGGCCGTGTTGCGCGGTATGATGAAAAATCGCTGGGGCCGCATCGTCAATGTCGGTTCGGTAGTCGGTTCTATGGGCAATGCTGGTCAATCGAACTACGCTGCCACCAAGGCTGCTGTGGCAGGATTTGCACGCTCACTGGCCGCTGAGGTAGGTTCACGTGGTATTACGGTTAATACGGTTGCACCTGGCTTTATTGATACTGATATGACTAAGGTGTTGCCGGAAGAACAAAAAGCCGACCTGTTAACAAGAATTCCATTGGGGCGCTTGGGTAAACCCGAAGAGATCGCCGCTGTGGTAGGATTTTTAGCATCTGACGCAGGTGGCTATGTATCTGGTGAGACAATCCAGGTAAATGGCGGCATGTATATGTGTTAGTGAGATTTGTAACTCATTGATATTATTGGAATAAATAATAAAGGGTAAAGTTTTTTTACCCTTTGCGTTACAACCAGGCGAAATAGATGTAAAATGCGCGTCGATTTCGCCGTAGATAATATGGAACCGCCACAGTGGTTCTGAATGTGACGGTTTCGTCGATACTACCTATTAGGAGTTGAATTAGATCATGAGCAGCATTGAAGAACGCGTAAAAAAAATCGTTGCTGAGCAACTGGGCGTTAAAGAAGATGAAGTGAAAGCCGAGGCTTCTTTCGTTGAAGATTTAGGCGCGGACTCACTGGACACAGTAGAGCTTGTAATGGCTTTGGAAGAAGAGTTCGAAACAGAGATTCCGGATGAAGAAGCCGAGAAGATCACCACTGTTCAGCTGGCCATCGATTATATCAATGCCAACCTGGCGTAATCTGCGAATTTCTTGATTCCAGATTTGTACGAAAGCCGTATTATTGCAAAATAGTACGGCTTTTTCTTTTCATCGTTGTTCACTTTTACAATAAAGTGACGGCGTGGGTTAATTACCTGTGCATGGAGAATGTGTTTCGTGTCGCGCAAAAGAGTTGTCATTACTGGCCTAGGCATGGTGAGCCCACTGGGTAACACCGTAAACGATACTTGGTCTGGTATTTTAAATGGTAAGAGTGGCGTTGCTCCCATCACCACTTTTGATGCTTCGGCATTTGCCACACAGTTTTCCGCCTCAGTGAAAGACTTCTCTGTTGAAGGCTACTTTCCAACCAAAGACGCCCGCAAAATGGATCCTTTTATCCAGTATGGGATGGTGGCAGGTATTCAGGCGATGCGTGACAGCGGCTTGGAGGTCAGCGAGAGTAACAGTGCTCGCATGGGCGTTTCCATTGGCTCTGGCATTGGCGGTATAGGTACCATTGAAAATGGCACCTTGGTCGTAGAGCATAAAGGTCCGCGCCGGATGTCGCCATTTTTTGTACCCGGCGCCATTATTAACATGATTGCCGGCAACCTCTCTATTCTTTACGGTCTGCGCGGCCCGAATCTAGCAGTCACTACAGCTTGCACTACGGGTACTCATAGTATCGGTTTGGCGGCACGTTCTATTATGTATGGCGATGCCGATGTGATGCTGGCAGGCGGTGCCGAAATGGCAACAACTCCGGTCGGTTTGGGTGGTTTTGCGGCGGCTCGTGCATTGTCTAATCGCAACGATGATCCCCAGGCGGCCAGCCGTCCTTGGGATAAAGACCGCGATGGTTTTGTGTTGGGCGATGGTGCTGGTGTGCTAGTGCTTGAAGAATACGAACACGCTAAGGCTCGTGGCGCAAAAATGTACGCCGAACTGGTCGGTTTTGGCATGAGTGGCGATGCTTACCACATGACATCGCCACCAGCTGATGGTGCGGGTGCGGCTCTGTCGATGCAAAACGCCATCAACGACGCTGGTATTGAACTTGCGAGCATCAATTATATTAATGCTCACGGCACTTCTACGCCAGCGGGTGATAAGGCCGAGTGTCAGGCGGTTAAAACGGTTATGCAGTCGGCTATAGATCAGGTTGCGGTTAGTTCAACCAAATCAATGATCGGTCACTTGTTGGGCGCTGCTGGTGCCGTTGAAGCTATCTTTAGTGTGTTAGCTATTCGGGATCAGGTAGCACCGCCGACCATCAATCTAGATAACCCAGATGAAGGTTGCGATATCAATCTCGTGCCACACACCGCGCAAGAACGAGAAATCCAAGCGGTGCTGAGTAACTCATTTGGCTTTGGCGGAACCAACGGGTCGTTGATCTTCTCCAAGGTTCAATAATTCCACAGGGTAGGCTTTTGCAGTGACCGCGAATCAAGCTCCAGTAGTTTGGGTGGATGGGGTACGTGATAAGCGCCTATCGCCCCTCAATCGCGGTCTAGCTTACGGCGATGGTTTGTTTGAAACCTGCCGCCTTGAGAGTGGTTGTATTGCGCTTTGGCCCTGGCATAGAGCGCGTATGATCGATGGCTTAGCCCGTCTGGGTATTGAGCTGTCTGGTTCAACGTTAGAGTCACTTGTCCAAAGTGCCCTAGACGATACGTCAGGCTCGGGGATTCTAAAGGTTATTGTTACACGCCAAGACGGCGGGCGAGGCTATCGAGCATCGGGAATCTGCGGCGCTTGCACCGTTATCATTCATTACCCTGCATCTATCCCGCCGCCCTCAAGCTATCGTGTTCGACTCTGCCATACACCGATTGCACAGAACCCCGCCACGGCGGGGTTGAAACATTTGTGCCGACTGGAAAACGTTATCGCGCGCTCTGAGTGGTCTGACGATACTATTCATGAAGGCCTGCTGTTGACTCAGGCCGGTGAGGTTGTTGAGGCGACTGCGCACAATATTTTTATCGCTCATAGCAATGTGTTAATAACACCAGATTTAAGCGAGTCTGGCGTCTGTGGTGTTATGCGACAGGTGATATTAAACGAAGTGGCGCCGAAGATAGGTATACCGACTAGAGTGGCCCCGCTCACGCAGGCAGAAATGATCTGTGCCAGTGAAATATTCTTATGTAACAGTAATGTGGGAATTGTACCTGTGGTGGATGTGCTTAATTCAGAGGGTGGCTCTTTGCAGCAATATGTTTCGGGCCCTGTTGTACAAAATTTGCAAGCTGCTCTGGAGCAGTTTCTGGCGAGCCAGCAATTACTGTCACCCATGCGGAGGTGCTAAGTGGGGCGGGTGGCGCTTGGTGTTATACGTAAACTTATTTTGTTGGCTATTTTGGCGGCAGCCGCTGCTAGCTTTGGTGCCTATCAATATTTCACCCAGTGGCTGTATGCGCCGCTGTCGTTGACGCCTGCTGGAATGGTATACGAGCTAAAACAAGGCAGCAGCTTAAGTCACGCTGTTACCGATTTAAGCCAGCAACAAGTATTAAAGCACCCTCGTATTTTATACTACTTTGCTCGAGCCACCGGTCAGGGGCAAGTAAAAGCTGGCGAGTATAAAATTGCCCACGGCACAACACCGGCTCAGTTACTAGTATTGTTTCATCGCGGTGAAGTGGTTGAGCACAGTATTACCTTAATTGAAGGTTGGACCTTTGCTCAAGCGGTAGAGGCGTTATCACGAGCGCCTAAGTTAACGTCCTTGCTGACTGGAAGGCCCGTTGAGACGCAGCTGTCTTTGCTGCAGCTACCCATCGATCATCCCGAAGGTTGGTTTTTCCCTGATACCTATTACTACACTGCGGGCACTACCGATGTCGAAATTATGCAGCGTGCCTATAAAAAAATGCGTGCCACATTAGATGATCTGTGGTCGGCGCGAGAGCAAAGCTTACCTTATGACAGTCCGTATCAGGCACTGATTATGGCCTCGATCGTCGAGCGCGAAACCGGAGCGTCCTGGGAGAGGCAAAAAATAGCGGGTGTGTTTGTGCGCAGGCTGAGGCAGGGAATGCGCTTACAGACAGACCCAACCGTTATTTATGGGATGGGAGCAATGTATAAAGGGCGCATAGGGCGAGCTGATTTAAGGCGGCCAACACCCTACAACACCTACACCATTAATGGTTTGCCGCCCACTCCGATTGCAATGCCAGGTCAAGAGTCGATATACGCCAGTTTGCACCCGGAGCAGGGGACTGAGGTTTATTTTGTGGCCCGTGGTGATGGTACGCACAGCTTTTCAACGACCTTGGCAGAACATAATGACGCTGTTCGGCGCTATCAACTACAGCGAGCAGACGATTATCGATCGACCCCTCCTGTGCCGGAGTCGGCGCAGTAGGAAAACAACTCCCTAGGTTATACAATAGTGAGCTTTTCTGGTGCCATTATGGCGCCGCCATTGAATCTGGATTGAGAGCAGTATGAGCGACAACCCCGTAGCGGAGAAAAATGCGGTCGAAAAACCCGCGCATTTTTTGCAAAACATTATTAAGGCTGATCTGAGTGCTGGGCAGGTGGGCGCTATAGTGACCCGGTTTCCACCAGAGCCAAATGGTTACCTGCATATTGGGCACGCCAAATCAATCTGCCTTAATTTTGGACTCGCTAAAGAATTTGGCGGGCAGTGCAACTTGCGTTTTGATGACACCAACCCTGCCAAAGAAAGTGATGAGTATGTCGAGGCAATCAAGAAAGATGTTTCTTGGTTGGGTTTTCAATGGGCGGGTGATATTTGCTTTACCTCCAACTATTTTGATCAGCTTTACGCTTGGGCGTTGGATTTAATTCGAGCGGGTAAAGCCTATGTGTGCGATCTATCTCCAGATCAGGCACGAGAGCACCGTGGTACCTTGAAAGAGCCGGGTAAAAACAGCCCCTTTCGCGAGCGCAGTGTGGATGAAAACTTAGCTCTTTTTGAAAAAATGCGTTCGGGCGAGATGCCAGAGGGTAGCTGCTCACTGCGCGCCAAAATTGATATGGCCGCGCCCAATATCAATATGCGCGACCCCATTCTTTATCGTATTAAGCATGTCAGTCACCATCATACAGGTGATAAGTGGTGCATTTACCCTTCCTATGACTTTGCCCACGGTCAAAGTGATGCTCTTGAGGGGGTGACTCACTCCATTTGTACTTTAGAGTTTGAAGATCATAGACCTTTATATGAATGGTTTATTGAGAATCTACCTGTTCCTGCTGCACCCAAGCAGTATGAGTTTGCACGTTTAAATCTGAATTACACCATAACCAGTAAGCGTAAATTGCTACAGTTGGTTGAAGACGGACATGTAGATGGTTGGGATGACCCGCGAATGCCGACAATTTCTGGCATGCGCCGCCGCGGTTATACCCCAGCATCACTGCGTAATTTCTGTGAGCGCATCGGCGTCACTCGCTCGGATAGCGTGGTTGATGTGGGTATGTTGGAGTTTTGTGTGCGTGATGATTTGGATAAAAACGCGCCTCGAGCTATGTGTGTGCTGCGCCCGTTAAAAGTGACCCTAACCAATTATGACGAAGGTAAAACACAAACCTTAACGGCGCCAGGCCACCCTAACCGTGATGATTTGCCAGTGCGTGAATTGACTTTCAGCAAAACACTGTATATTGATTGCGAAGATTTCCGTGAAGAAGCCAACAAAAAATATAAGCGTTTGGTAATTGGCAAGCGAGTTCGTTTGCGTAATGCCTATGTGATTGAAGCCGATGAGTGTGTTAAAGACAGTGCCGGTAATATCGTTGAGGTGAAAGCGCGAATCATTGACGATACCATCGGTAAAGATCCAGCCGACGGTGTTAAGCCCAAAGGTGTTATTCATTGGGTAAGTGACAGCAATCATATTGATTGTGAGGTGAGGCTGTACGACAGATTGTTTCAAGATGAAAATCCAGGTGCCGGAGGAAGTGATTTCCTTGAATGTATTAATCCGAACAGCTTAGAAGTATTAACCGGCTGTAAAGCGGAACCTTCTTTGGCCGATGCGCAATCTGAAGCACCTTACCAATTTGAGCGCGAAGGTTATTTTTGTTTTGATGAGACCTATAGCCAGCAGGCTGGCAAGCCGGTTTTTAACCGAACGATAAGCCTGCGTGACAGCTGGGCAAAAATCTCTCAACAATAACCATTTTTTTAATTTTTGTATTACAGGAAGCGTAATGTCTCTCAAAATTTACAGCACACTAACGCGACAAAAAGAAATTTTTACGCCCAATCAGGCTGGAAAGATTAGCTTGTATGTGTGTGGTGTCACCGTGTATGACTTCTGCCATGTCGGTCATGCACGGGTGCTGGTAGCTTTTGATGTTATTACGCGTTTTCTCAAAGCTCGTGGCTGGGAAGTCGATTATGTACGCAACATTACCGATATCGATGACAAAATTTTGCAACGCGCGGACGAAAATGGTGAAGACTACACTGATCTGACCGCTCGGTTTATCGATTTTATGCACGAAGATGAGCGGGCTCTGGGTATTTTACCACCCAACAAAGAGCCCCGTGCGACAGCGCATATCGATGATATTATTAATATGGTGAAAGCACTCATTGATAAAGGCCACGCTTATGCCGCTGCCAATGGCGATGTTTACTACCGCGTCAATAGCTTTGCTGACTATGGCAAACTAACCAATAAGAACCTTGAGGATTTACTGGCAGGCGCTCGAGTAGAAGTGGGTGAGGTTAAAGAAGACCCGCGTGATTTTGCATTGTGGAAACATGCCGAACCGAATGCCGTTGGTTGGGAATCCCCATGGGGCAAAGGTCGGCCGGGTTGGCATATTGAGTGTTCAGCCATGAGTAAACATTGCCTGGGTGCTAATTTCGATATTCATGGTGGCGGCCCCGATTTGCCATTTCCGCATCATGAGAATGAAATCGCACAAAGTGAGGCGGCTAATGGTTGTACCTATGCCAACTACTGGATGCATGCAGGAGCCGTTCGCCTGGATGGTGAAAAGATGTCTAAATCATTGGGCAATTTTTTCACCATTCGTGAGGTATTAAAGAAATACCACCCAGAAATAATCCGTTATGTTCTATTGGGTAGTCATTATCGCAGTCCCATTAATTACTCTGAAGACAGTCTAGTTGAAGCGCGTTCTGGTCTTGAGCGTTTCTACAGTGCACTGCGTGGTCATGAAGCCGTACCTGCCGCCTCCTTTGATACCCTGACAGATGAGTATAGCGCACGATTTGTCGTGGCAATGGAAGACGACTTTAATACCAGTGTGGCTCTGGCAGCGATGTTTGACGCAGTACGAGCCCTGAATAGCGCCACTGAAGAAGCAGTGACCAAACCATTGGTCGCAGCCATTAAATCAATGGGGCAGGTGTTGGGTATTTTGCAAGACTCTCCAGAAGCATTCTTACAGGCAGGGGCGGCGGACGAAATGTCGGCGGTCGAGGTTGAAGCTCTGATTGAGGAGCGAATAAAGGCTAAAGCGACAAAAGATTATGCCCGGGCTGATGAGATTAGAGGCTTATTAACCGACGCGGGTATCGTGTTAGAGGATTCGCCGCAAGGGACCTTATGGCGTCGAAGTTAATAAATTCAATATTAATAATGAGGTGTAACGGATGAAATGGTTGGGCTTAATTGCATCTTTAGCGGTATTGTTATGGGTTCAAAGTTCATTCGCGCATGGTGAGGGGCGAGTGGTGATTGATGTTCGTAGCGCAGAGGAGTATGCCGCAGGGCATGTTGCGCAAGCTGTCAATATACCGCACGATGAAATCGCCGAGGGTGTTATCGATATTAATGCCGAAAAATCCACCGAAATTATTTTGTATTGTCGCAGTGGGCGCCGAGCGGAGTTGGCAAAAGAGGTTTTGCATGAGCTGGGCTATACACATGTTGTTAATGCGCAGGATGCGGTTGGTGCTGAAGCAATGATTGCAGAGCATGACCATAATGCAGAATAATTCGAATGAGGTAAGGTAATGATTCGCAACCTAGGTCGCTATCGCCGGTTGGCCGCTACCTGCTTTTTAGCATCAGCCTGCTTTGTGGCGCTGGCTATTTATGGTTGGGGCTTAAGCTGGCAGGAAGCTGGGTCGTATTTGTTGATTACAGTTGTATTGTTGGCCGTATTGCTATTGCTCGCTGCCGTAATGGGATGGGTGATCCACAAATTACGTCGCTAATGCTAACCATGGAGAACCCTTAATTCCGTATAATTAGACTGACATTGCTACTGAAAAGAATGAATGGCAATGATTGTGCGTGTTTAAATGATATTTTATATCTCGTTGCAGGAGTGGGTTAAACAACTGTTTCGTCCATTTGCACCCGAAACCAGCCGATCATTTTGTCGGTGATCTCAACGGTTTCAAAAATATACTGGTCAATACTAAAGCTGACGTTGCCGTCGGGGATGCGTTCCATATACTCCATGGCCAATCCGTTTAGGGTTTTGGGTCCATCGGTGGGTAGCGACCAGTCGAGTGCGCGGTTAATGTCACGAATAAATGTACCACCGTGTATTTTAAATGAGCCGTCTTCTTGCTCAATAATATCTTCTTCACTCTCTTCGGCAATATTGGTGGTGAAATCACCGACGATTTCTTCTAGTAAATCCTCCAGAGTCACAATACCTTGGACCTCACCGTATTCGTTAACCACTAAAGCTATACGACATTTCTGTGATTGGAAATTCAGAAGCTGAGTGTGCAGTGGGGTGGATTCTGGAACAAAATATGGCTCATCCGAAAATGACAATATTTGATCTTGTGTAACTTGGGCGTCATCGCCATTTAGGAAACGCGATACATTGCGCAGGTGCAGTATGCCGGCGACGTTGTTTAAGTCATTACTGTAAACCGGAAGGCGGGTGTACTCACTGGAGCGTATTTTTTCCAGCAAGGTCTCAACGCTATCGTCCAGGTCTAGCCCCGCCACTTCATTGCGGGGAATCATAATGTCCTCGACGGTCGACTTTTCTAAATCGAGAATATTAAGTAGCATGCCCTGATGCTGATCCGGAATTAACTCACCGGCTTCATCCACGACTGTTCTGAGCTCCTCGGGGTCGAGGTGTTCTATCGTGCTGTGTACCTTATGGATGCCAAAGAGCTTGGTCACGCCGTTGGAAATAGCATTAACTAACATAACCGCCGGCATCAGCAAATAAGATAGTGGTTTTAGGATCAGGCTGGAGCCGAATGAAATACGTTCTGGGTAAAGGGTCGCTAAGGTTTTGGGGGTTACCTCGGCGAACACCAACATAAATAACGTCAGGACAATACCACCCACAAGGGCGCCAGAATCGCCCAACAGACGAATGGCTATAACGGTGGTGACGATGGCGGCAAAGTTGTTGGCAAGATTGTTGCCAATCAAAATAAGGCCAATAAGGCGATCGGGGCGCTTTAAAAGCTGCTCAACCCGTTCGGCGCCGCTGTGGCCTTTTTTACTGAGGTGTTTTAGACGATAGCGGTTAATGGCCATCATTGCCGTTTCGGAGCTCGAAAAGAACGCCGATGTGATCAGCAATATAGCCAGAATGCCATACAGCAGCTCTAGGGGGATATCGTTCAAGGAGGTGTCATACCTGTTCTAAAAACCGGCCCAGTATCTTGCAGGAGTTTGGCCGTTTGCGCAATAGAGTATGCTTGCAAACCTAGCCAATCTTTAGAATAAACTCTAAAACTAGCTTGCTACCAAAATAAGCCAGCATTAGGCAGGCAAATCCCACCAAAGTCCAGCGAATAGCGGTGTAGCCGCGCCAGCCCAAAAAGTGGCGGCCCCAAAGTAAAACGCCATAAATACACCAGGCAAGCACTGTAAAGACAGTTTTATGAACCATGTGCTGTGCTAGCAGATCACTGACAAAGAGCGCCCCGGATATGATGGCGGCGGTGAGGAGTATTTGACCGGCCCATAGCATTTCGAACAACAGTGATTCCATCGTCTGCAAGGGCGGTAGTACCCCAACAGGAGGTAGGGCACGTTTATGCTTGAGGCGGTAGATTTGGAAAGTCAAAAAAACGGCTTGCAAGGTGGCAATGGTTAACAGGCTATAGGCGGTAATGGCCAAGAGTATATGACTGGCGAGCCCCAGCGTGAGTGGTTGTACTTCGCCGGCACCGCTCAAGTAGAGTGAGCCAAACAAGGCCAGAACAGTCAGTGGTATCAGCAGTATAAATAAATTATGCACCGGTTTTTTCAGGGCGCTAAGTAAAACAATGGTGTTAACAGCAAGGAATACCAGCGATAACGTGGGGAAAAGTTGCAAATGTAGGCCTTGATCCCCCACGATAAGCTGGTGACTGGCTATGGCGTGGGCAAATACGGCTGCGCCAGTGGTGGCCAATAGCCAGCGGTGGCGCGTCGAGCTGAGCGTCTTAAACTTATTGAGTAGCAAAGCACCCGCAGCCAGATACAAGACTGCTGCGATTATGTGTACGATTAGCACGGGCATCCGGTTGAAATTCCCTTATTTACCTTAATCTCTATCTGTAGAGTGTGTCATAAGCGAGCGAGCTTGAGAAGTGTTAAATGAGAAACGTTATTAACTATTCCGATTATGGTTAGCCCCCGGTGTTGGCGTTGTTCTGGCATGTTGAGTTTGCTTAAGTCGGGTCTCAGGGCAAGACGAGAGGGGGTCATACACGGTATAATTTGCCCAATGTTTGCAATACGCCCAAGATTAGGTGTCATTTAGTTATGTTTGAGAATCTCCAAGATCGGTTGTCTGCCACCTTTAAAAAGGTGTCGGGTAAAGCTCGTCTAACTGACGACAATATTCAAGCGACTTTGCGCGAGGTGCGCAAAGCACTGCTGGAGGCAGATGTCGCCCTGCCAGTGGTGAAAGATTTTGTCGGACGTGTGCGCTCCCGGGCACTGGGTACCCAGGTGGGTAAAGCGCTTAACCCAGGCCAGCAATTTCTGAAAATTGTTGAAGCCGAGATGGTCGCGGTGATGGGCGAGTCTAACGAGTCCTTGAATTTAGCGGCGCAACCGCCAGCGGTCATATTAATGGCTGGCTTGCAAGGTGCCGGTAAGACCACCTCTGTGGCCAAGCTCGCCAAGTTTCTTACTGAGCGTGAAAAGAAAAAGGTTTTGGTGGTCAGCGCCGACGTTTATCGTCCGGCTGCGATTGAGCAGCTCAAAACCCTGGCGCTTGAAATCGGTGTCGAATGTTTTCCCTCTACCGAGCAAGATAAGCCATCGGCGATTGCTGATGCGGCACTGGATCATGCCAAACGTCAATTTTACGATGTCCTGATTGTCGATACAGCCGGCCGGTTACATATTGACGAAACCTTGATGGGGGAGATTCAGGGGCTGCATAAGCAATTAAACCCGGTAGAGACCCTGTTTGTGATCGATGCCATGATCGGTCAGGATGCTGTTAACACTGCCAAAGCATTTAATGAAGCGCTGCCTCTAACTGGTGTGGTACTAACCAAAGCGGATGGTGATGCTCGCGGTGGTGCGGCTCTTTCGGTACGTCATGTAACGGGTAAGCCAATTAAATTTCTTGGCATGGGTGAAAAAGTCGATGCCTTAGAGCCGTTTCACCCGGATCGTATTGCATCGCGAATTCTCGGTATGGGCGATATTATGTCGCTTATCGAAGAAGCTGAGCGAAAAATAGACAAAGATAAAGCCGAAAAGCTGGTTAAAAAAGTCTCTAAAGGCAAAAGCTTTGATTTGGAAGATTTGCGCGACCAGCTCCAGCAAATGCAAGATATGGGTGGCTTGGGCAGCCTGATGGACAAGTTACCGGGTATGGGTAATATGGGGCAAATGGTTCAGCAAGCCGATATGGGCAGTCAATTTAAGGTTATGGAGGCTCTCATTGGTTCAATGACTCCGTGGGAGCGCAAGCACCCAGATGCCTTAAACAGTTCGCGTAAACGACGAATTACTGCCGGTTCTGGAACACAAATCCAAGACCTTAACCGTTTGCTAAAACAACATAAGCAAATGGCTAAAATGATGAAAAAAATGAAAGGTGGCGGCATGTCGAAAATGATGCGTGGTTTGGGCGGTATGATGCCCGGTGGTGGCGCTCCAGGCGGTGGCTTGCCCCCAGGTTTCGGTCGGTAAGACTTTCCTCAATAGCGCCGAGCACTGCTCGGCGTTTTTGTATTTAGGGGGTGTACAAAGTACTAAAACTGGCTAAGATCATACAAACAGTGAATGATCTGCCTGATTCGGCAAAGTGCTGATTAAAGGAGCGAATGATGTATCGTGGTATTGTTTTTCTAGCTTGCTTCATTTTGGCAAGCTGTCAGTTAATGGATTCTGGTTCAACCTCGGACGCTGGCCATACTGAAGCGGATTTAGCTGTACTTATTGCAGGCACTTGGCAGCTGGAGTCGGTTGGCGGCAACACAGTAAATCCTGACTTGCAGGCACATTTGGCCTTCAATTCGCCGTCTAAACTTGCTGGCAATAGTGGCTGTAATCAATTTGTTGGGCGTTATAGCATTGATGGCAACGTTTTGCAGATTGCCGACAATCTCGCCACCACTCGAAAGATGTGCCTGCCCGGTATCATGCAAATTGAACAACGATTATTACAGGCATTACAGGGTCAATGGCGGGTTGAAGTTGTCAATGACCAGCTCGTGTTTATCGATGAGCACGGCAAGCCCCAATTACAAGCACGTAAAGTAATCGAATAACACTTACGCGCGTTCATATTTAAAGACAGGTAAACTTGTGAATTCCAGACCTATTTATATTCCCTTTGCGGGCCCTGCATTGCTTGAGGCGCCTCTGCTTAATAAAGGCAGTGCGTTTAGCCGCCAAGAGCGCCAAGCATTTAATCTTGAGGGGCTATTGCCTTTTAGTATTGAAACCATTGAAGAGCAAAAAGCGCGGGCCTATGAGCAATTGTGCTCATTCAAAACAGATATTGATAAGCATATTTATTTACGCAATATTCAAGATACCAATGAAACACTGTATTTTCGCTTAGTTACCGAACATTTAAGCGAGATTATGCCGTTAATTTACACTCCTACTGTAGGTGAAGCCTGTCAGCTTTTCTCAAAAATTTATCGTCGTAAGCGGGGTCTTTTTGTCTCCTATCCAGACCGTCACCGGCTGGATGATATTTTACAAAATGCCACCAAACACAATGTGAAAGTCATTGTAGTCACTGATGGAGAGCGAATACTTGGCTTGGGCGATCAAGGGATTGGAGGTATGGGCATCCCTATTGGCAAACTTGCTCTGTATACTGCGTGCGGTGGTATTAGCCCGGCCTATACACTGCCTGTAGTTTTGGATGTGGGCTGCAATAATCGCGAGTTAATCAACGATCCAATGTACATGGGCTGGCGGCATGAACGAATCAGCGATGACGAGTACTACCAGTTCGTCGACCAGTTTATTCAGGCGGTTAAGGTGCGCTGGCCGAATGCATTGCTACAGTTTGAAGATTTCGCACAAAACCATGCAACACCTTTGCTGGAAAAATATCGCGACGATATTTGCTGTTTTAATGATGATGTTCAGGGTACAGCATCGGTAACGGTGGGGACCTTATTGGCGGCTTGTTTAACTAAAAAAGAAACGCTGGCTGAACAAACCTTTGTTTTTGCCGGAGCAGGGTCAGCCGGTTGTGGAATTGCTGACCAAGTTATTGCCGCCATGATTGAGTCGGGGGTTAGTGAAGAGCAGGCACATTCTCAGGTGTATCTGGTTAATCGTGACGGTTTACTAACCACGGGTTCACAAAATCTTTTGTCATTTCAGAAGCGGTTCTGTAAGCCTGAGTCTTTAATTAGTGAATGGTTGTTGGATAAGCCGGGTGTGGTTGGCTTGGCGGATGTGGTGCGTAATACAATGCCCACAGTCTTGGTAGGCGTGTCTGGTCAACCGGGCTTATTCAATAAAGCTCTTGTTGACAGTATGCAAGCTCATTGCGAGCGACCCATAATTTTACCTTTATCCAATCCAACATCTCGGGTTGAAGGTCAGCCGGTGGACATTCTGCGCTGGACGGGTGGTCGCGCTATTGTGGCAACCGGCAGTCCGTTTGCGCCGGTTGATATAGGCGGTCGTTTACACCCGATTGCCCAGTGCAACAACAGTTACATTTTTCCGGGGGTCGGCTTAGGTGTTTTGAGTGCCAAAGCAAACAAAATTACCGACAGTATGATGTTGGCGGCCTCTCGGGCTCTGGCCAAATTATCGCCCCTGGCGAATACAGGCGAGGGTCCGCTTTTGCCAGATTTAGAAGATATTCGCAGTGTGAGTAAAACCATTGCACTCGAGGTGTTTCGTCAGGCGGTATCCGATGGTGTTGCTATGTCGGTACCAGAAGAGCTGATGGTCACTAAAATTGAGAAGAATTTCTGGCACCCCAGTTACCGTGACTATCGTAGAACTTCATTTTAAACAGAGGTCGATATGGCAGTGACGCAGTCCGGTATTGCCCTGGGGTTAAAGTTAAAAGCAATTCGCGAGGGAAACGGATTCTCTCAACGCGAACTGGCTAAGCGGGCGGGTGTGACCAATAGCAGTATTTCCATGATTGAGCAGGGGCAGGTAAGCCCCAGTGTACAGTCGCTGGAAAAAGTTTTGTCCGGTATTCCTATGACGTTATCGCACTTCTTTGCTTGTGGTGAGAACCAGACTGAAGATGTATTTTATGGCGAGAACGATATGCAAAAGCATGATAAGCCCTATGGTTACATGCAAGTTCTAGCGGAAAAGTTAGTGGGGCGAAGCGTGACTTTTAAGCGATTGTATTTTCGCCCCGACTCCGGCACTGGAGATGCACCGTTAACAAGTTTTTTTGATCAAGCTGGCTGGATATTTTCCGGCAATATACTACTATCAGCAGGGTCAACTGTGCGTAAATTAACGGCGGGAGAGGGCTTTTATTTGCAGGCCTACACGCCTTTTCGCGCCTGTAATGAGTCGCTAACTGAGCCGGCTGAAATAATTGTCGCTTCTCAGGAGGGCGAGTAACCTACCCGAGGTTCCCTATGTATCAAGGCGAGCGCCTAAACCTTACTTTAGAAGATAATATTGCCACGCTGCGATTCGATGCCGCAGGTTGCAGCGTCAATACCTTTAATCGAGCCACTGTAAACGAGCTGGATTTAGCATTAACCAAACTAGAGCACTCCAACGCTCGAGGGTTAATTATTATCAGTGCTAAGTCTAGTTTTATGGTGGGCGCCGATGTTCATGAGTTTTCCCCCGTCTTTGCCAAAGGGGAGGCGGCTATCAGCAAGCATTTGGCGAAAAACATACAAAACTTTAATCGTCTAGAAGATTTACCTTTCCCCACCGTGGTGTGTTTGAACTCTTACACCCTAGGAGGGGGGCTGGAGTTCGCGCTGGCCTGCGATTTTCGCTTGGCCGATTCAACCCTGCGCATAGGCTTGCCTGAAACAAAGCTGGGCATTATTCCCGGGTGGAGTGGAACGGTACGTTTACCACGTATTGCTGGCGCCGGCACGGCCATCGATTGGATTTGCTCGGGTAAAGATCATAGTGCCAAGCAGGCACTAAAAGCGGGAGTCATTGACGCGATTATTGAGTCGGATAATTTTGTTGATGCCGCACACAAGGTGTTAAACGATATTGCCTGCGGCACACAAGATTATAACGCCCGTAGGCTGCGCAAAAAAAATCCGCTGTGTTTAAATGCTGTCGAGGCGGCTATGGCTTTTGAGTCTAGTAAAGGCGTCGTTATGGCTATCGCCGGTCCGCATTATCCAGCGCCAGTGGCTGCTATTAATGCCATGCAGGCCGCTTCAGACAAAGCGCGTGGTAAGGCACAAGAGATTGAGCTTAATGAATTTTTAAAAGTGGCGACGGGTAAGGTTGCACGCTCTTTGGTTAATTTATTTGTCAGCGATCAATTGCTGATGAAAAAAGCAAAAAAGTTGACAAGCACTGCCGCTGATATTAACCGTACTGCGGTGTTGGGCGCGGGTATTATGGGGGGTGGTATTGCCTACCAGGCGGCCTATAAAAAGAAACCTGTGGTATTGAAAGATATCGATGCAAAAGGCATTGAGATTGGCTTGCAAGAGGCGGCTAAATTGATGCAAAAACGCGTTGATAAGGGCCGAATGAGCAGTGCCGATATGGCTGCGGCTCTCAATCGGATTGATCCCACGCTGCATTATCAGGATGTGGGCCAGGCCAGTGTAATCATTGAGGCTGTGGTTGAGAATGCACAAATAAAAAAGAAAGTATTGCAGGAGGTCGAAGCGACTGTTTGCGACGGGGTAGTACTCACCTCCAACACCTCAACCATATCCATTACCGAGCTTGCTCGAGGCTTAAAAAATCCATCGGCCTTCTGTGGCATGCATTTTTTCAATCCAGTACATGCCATGCCTTTAGTTGAGGTAATCCGAGGGGAGCAAACCTCAGATCAAACACTGGCAACGGTGGTGTCCTTAGCCTTGTCGCTCGGTAAGAAACCGGTGGTGGTAAACGATTGTCCGGGCTTTCTGGTGAACCGAGTTTTATTTCCTTATTTTGCCGGTTTTGCGTTACTGGTACGCGATGGGGTGAATTATCAGCGTATTGATCGGGTTATGGAAAAATGGGGCTGGCCAATGGGACCTGCGTACCTGCTTGATGTGGTGGGTTTAGATACCGCCATTCACGCCGAAAAAGTGATGGCCGAAGGCTTCCCTGATCGCTTGTCTCGCAGCTACACCTCGGCAGTTGAAGCGTTGTATCAAGCCGGCAAGCTGGGGCAAAAGAATGGTTCAGGTTTCTATGCCTACACTTTGTCCAAAAAAGGCCGGCCAGAAAAAACCGTTAATCAAGCCGCCCTTGATTTGTTGGGTGATGAAGATGTCCGGGATATTAGCGATGAGCAGATAGTTATGCGCATGATGATCCCTATGGTAAACGAGCTGGCCCGTTGTTTGGACGAAAAAATCGTTGCCAGCGCGCAAGAGGCCGATATGGCCATGGTTTATGGAACGGGTTTTCCTGCGCACCGTGGCGGTGTGCTGCACTGGGTGGATGACTTTGGGGTAGATAAACTCACCCAAATTATGGAGTCTTATGCTGATCTCAGCCCACTTTATCAACCCTGTGGCTTTATCAGCAAACTTGCGGCAAAACAGGACACTTTTTATCCGCCGGTAGTACCTTTGGAGGAGTCGTAACGTGAATATTCACCCTCGAGATGCAGTTATTGTCGATTATGGCCGCAGCGCAATGGGACGTTCCAAAAACGGATGTTTTCGCCACGCTCGGGCGGATGACATCTCCGCTGAGCTCATAACCTCTGTATTACAACGCAACGCAGCGTTAGATCCGGCCTCGATTGACGATTTTATTTGGGGCTGCGTTCTGCAACGCGAAGAGCAAGCGTTTAACATTGCGCGCAATAGTTGGTTGTTGGCAGGTTTGCCGACTAATGTGCCGGCGCAAACAGTCAATCGATTGTGTGGCTCGTCTATGGCGGCGCTGCACAGTGCCGCGGCCAATATTCAGGCCGGTTTAGGGGATGCTTACTTAGTTGGCGGGGTAGAGCATTTAGGGCATTTACCTATGTACGATGCGATAGACCCCAACCCGAAATTAGGCCTGTACGCGGCCAAAGCGGCGGGAAATATGGGGGTTACCGCGGAATATCTGGCGCGCCTACACGGCATCGCTCGCGAGCAAATGGATGAATTCTCTCTGCGCTCACACCAACTGGCAGCAAACGCGCGGGATCAGGGGAAGTTTGGACGGGAGATTGTTCCGGTGGCCGGGCACGATGATAGCGGTGTGCCGATCATGGTGGCGGTGGACGAAACCATTCGAGAAGACACCACACTTGAGGGGTTGGCAGGGTTAAGGCCTGTGTTCGACCCCAAAAACGGTGCGGTTACGGCGGGTTCATCCTCGCAATTATCCGATGGGGCCTCAGCGATGCTGGTGCTCTCGGCTGAGCGGGCGCAAGCCTTGGGGCTTGTCCCCATTGCTCGGGTAGTGTCTATGGCAGTAGCGGGTGTTGACCCATCAATTATGGGGTACGGACCTGTGCCCTCTACGCAAAAAGCCTTAAGTAAGGCGAACCTGGATATCGACGATATTGAGTGTGTGGAGCTCAATGAGGCCTTTGCCGCGCAAGCTCTACCAGTGCTAAAAGATTTGAAGTTGCTCGACACCATGGATGAAAGAGTCAATTTGCACGGTGGGGCGATCGCTTTAGGGCATCCCTTTGGTTGCTCGGGAACACGCATTACCGGTTCGCTATTAACGGTTATGGAGCAAAAGGGGGCAACCCTTGGTCTGGCAACCATGTGTATTGGCTTGGGGCAGGGCATTAGCACCATTATTGAGCGCTATTAACTCTTGTTGATAGGGCCTAATAATCTCTTTATACCCGCCGAGGCTAAAAAACAGCACAGGCTTTACCTATTCGGCGCGGCTGTAAAACGCCGATTTTTTGTTTGGTTGACGCTGCCTGCGTTTTTTTTGTGAGCAATTCCACCAAATAGTTTACCCGGATCATGCTGGCAGGCTCTGTTCTGTCTCAAAATTGATCAATTAACGGTATTCTTGCTGCTATTTTCAATAATTCTTAAAGGAGTTGTTGAACCCTTTGGTGGAGTGTGGCAAAATCTGCACCCTTCTCGCATCCGTCATCTTGATTGATTGGAAAATCGTTTAAAAATCAAGGGTTTGAGGTGGGTGTGTGAGCCTGAAAAGGCACGCGGTCGTGGTGGAATTGGTAGACACGCCAGATTTAGGTTCTGGTGCCGCAAGGTGTGAGAGTTCAAGTCTCTCCGACCGCACCATTATAAGCGAAGGCGTTGTTAATGATAATGACGCTTCAAACGATGCACTAAGCATTGATGTATTTCACGAGGACACTATGCAGGTTTCAATCGAATCGACTTCTGGCTTAGAGCGTCGCCTGACCATCGGCGTACCCGCTGATACTGTGGAAGGCGAAATTGAAAAGCGCTTAAAAGAAGCTGCTAAAAACATCCGCTTGAACGGCTTCCGTAAAGGCAAAGTGCCGATGAAAGTGGTTAAGCAGCGCTACGGTGCCGGTGTTCGTCAGGAAGTTGTGGGTGAAGTAATCAGCCGTTCTTTCTACGAAGCGGCTCGTAAAGAAGACGTTAAACCTGCCGGTCAACCAAGTATCCAGCCTAAAGAAATGAGTGAAGGTAAGGATCTTGAATTTGTCGCGACCTTTGAAGTCTACCCTGAAGTAGCACTTAAGGATGTTGACGGTTTTAAAGTGACCCGTTACAGCGCCGATATTACCGACCAAGATGTCGATAATATGATTGAAGTTTTACGCACTCAGGCCGCCACCTGGGAAGAAGTAGACCGTGCTGCGAAAGAGGGAGATCAGGTAAATATTGATTTTACCGGTACTAAAGATGGCGAAGAATTTGACGGTGGTAAAGCCTCCGGTCATAACTTAACACTCGGTTCGAACTCTATGATCCCGGGTTTTGAGGATGGTATTGTTGGCATGAAAGCCGGTGAGGAGAAAACCATCAAGGTTACCTTCCCGGACGATTACCAAGCTGAAGAGCTAAAAGGTGCCGATGCTGAATTTTTGATTAAAGTGAATACTGTTTCAGAGCAGCAGTTACCTGAGCTGAAAAAGCCTTTTTTCCAGCAGTACGGTTTAGAGAAGGGCGGTATTAAAGCTTTCCAGAAAGAAGTGAAAGCCAATATGGAGCGCGAGTTGAAAAATGCGCTTAAATCTAAGGTTAAGTCTCAGGTGATGGATCAGTTGATCGAGTCGCATGAGGTTGAGCTGCCAAAAGCGCTTGTTGCCAATGAGGTCAACGTTCTGCGCAATCAAATGATGCAGCGTTTTGGTCAGCAGCCCAAGGGTTTTGATGCCAAGTCACTCCTGCCGGACACCATGTTCGAAGAAGACGCCAAGCGTCGCGTCTCTTTAGGTTTGATTGTGGGTGAGGTGGTTAAAGACGCCAAATTACAGGCCGATCCAAAATCTGTGAAGAAAATGGTAGAAGAGATCGCCACTACTTACGAAGATCCGCAAGAAGTTATTGACTATTACTACGGTCAGCGTGAGCTTTTAGCCGGTGTAGAGTCAGCTGTTTTGGAAGATCAAGTTGTGGAGCATATTCTCGCCAAGGCCGAAGTGAGCGAAGAAACCTCGACCTATGATGAAATTATGCAGCCTCAAAAGGCTGAAAAATAACGCTTTTTGAATAAAAATGCCGCGAAACGCTCGTTTCGCGGCCACTTCTCTTACCTTTTTGTTGTCACCTCTGGCCAATCCTTTCATCTCAGGTTAAGCTCCTTCTTAATAAGTAGTCCGAAATCGATCGGATTGTATTTTGAATGTTTTAGAAAAGGGTGTGTAACCAAATGTCCTATCAGTTAGAAGATCGCAATTCGCTGGAAGTATCCGCAAGTGGCCTGGTGCCAATGGTGGTAGAGCAAACCGCTCGTGGAGAGCGTTCGTACGATATTTACTCCCGGCTGTTGAAGGAGCGCGTGATTTTTCTCACCGGACAGGTTGAAGACCATATGGCCAATCTGGTGGTGGCGCAATTACTGTTTTTGGAAGCCGAGAATCCAGATAAAGACATTCACTTGTATATCAACTCTCCCGGCGGGTCAGTAACAGCAGGGATGTCCATTTACGACACTATGCAGTTTATTAAGCCCGATGTGAGCACCATGTGTATGGGGCAAGCTTGTTCTATGGGGGCTTTCCTGCTGGCATCAGGGGCAGCGGGTAAGCGCCACTGCTTGCCTAACTCGCGAGTCATGATTCATCAGCCTAGTGGCGGTGCCCAGGGGCAGGCTTCCGATATCAACATTCACGCTCAAGAAATTCTGAAAATTCGCCGTCGTCTGAACGATCTGCTGGCTTCTCATACCGGTCAGACACTGGAGCAAGTCGAACTGGATACTGAGCGTGATAAGTTTATGTCGGCGGAAGAGTCCAAAGAGTATGGAATTGTCGATTCTGTGGTACAGATACGCTCAGAATCCTAAGATATCATCAGTTGTGCCTTATGCAGAGCGCCATAGGGCTTGAAAAATTGAGTTAAAGGGGTCATCTTTAACTCTGAGAGAAGAATTGGGAGTGGGTAATGACCGATCACACCGGAGACAACGGCGACAAAAACGGCAAGCTCTTATATTGCTCGTTTTGTGGTAAAAGCCAGCACGAGGTGCGCAAACTAATTGCGGGCCCCTCGGTGTTTATTTGCGATGAATGTGTCGATCTTTGCAATGACATCATCCGTGAAGAAATACAGGAAAGCACGACTGAGGGACAGTCCGACAAGCTGCCAGTGCCAGCCGAAATTTCGGCGATTCTGGATGAATACGTTATTGGTCAAAAAAGAGCCAAAAAGGTATTGGCGGTCGCTGTCTACAACCACTACAAGCGGTTGCGGGTAGGTAGCAAGACTAAAGATAAGGACGCCGTTGAGCTGGGTAAAAGTAATATTCTGTTGGTCGGCCCCACAGGCAGTGGTAAAACATTGCTGGCGGAGACTTTAGCCCGCCTTCTCAATGTGCCTTTTACCATTGCTGACGCCACCACATTAACCGAAGCCGGTTATGTGGGGGAAGATGTAGAAAACATCATTCAGAAACTCCTGCAAAAGTGCGACTACGATGTCGAAAAGGCGCAGCAAGGTATTGTTTATATTGATGAAATTGACAAGATTTCCCGTAAGTCTGACAACCCCTCTATCACTCGCGATGTGTCGGGTGAGGGCGTACAGCAAGCGCTGCTTAAGCTGATTGAAGGTACGGTGGCATCCGTGCCGCCTCAAGGTGGACGCAAACACCCGCAGCAAGAGTTTTTGCAGGTCGATACCAAGAACATTTTATTCGTTTGTGGTGGCGCTTTCGCTGGCCTAGATAAAGTGATTCGTGAGCGTTCCGAAAAAGGCGGCATTGGGTTCTCTGCCCAAGTGAAGAGTAAGGCTGAAGATAAAAGCTTTGGCGACACCCTACACGAGCTTGAGCCTGAAGATTTAGTGCGTTATGGGTTAATTCCTGAGTTCGTGGGCCGTTTGCCGGTCATCGCGACCTTAGATGAGCTCGATCGTGAGGCGTTGGTTGAGATTCTGGCCGAGCCTAAAAATGCCATAACCAAGCAATATCAGCGTCTGTTTGAAATGGAAGGGGTTGAGCTGGATTTCCGTCGCGATGCTCTTGAGGCGGTGGCCCAAAAAGCCATGGATCGCAAGACTGGAGCGAGGGGGTTACGCTCGATTATGGAATCTATGTTGTTAGATACCATGTATCAGATTCCCTCCGAGGAAGATGTCAAAAAAGTGGTGGTGGACGAAACCGTCGTCAAAGGTGAGTCTGATCCTATTCTGGTTTATGAAACACCAGAGCCCGCTCCAGCCAAGGTGGCGAAAGAGGATTGATCGAATAATCTTCAGCTGTAACAAAAAAGGGTGCTTCTGGCACCCTTTTTGCGTTTTTTACTATGACTATCTTGTAATTGGCGAAGACAGTCCCCACCCTTATAGTAACCGGTGGCTTTTTGCCACCACGGCCTGAGAGGGGTCAAACATGCATCAAGATGAGCAAGATTCAATGAATACCGATTTACCGCTTCTGCCGTTGCGCGACGTTGTCGTGTACCCACATATGGTTATTCCTCTGTTTGTTGGGCGACAAAAATCCATAGAGGCGCTGGAAAGTGCTATGCGTGCCGATAAGCAAATCGTGTTGGTCGCTCAGAAAAACCCAGCAGACGATGACCCTAAGGCCGATGACTTATACGATGTTGGTACCCTTGCCAGTATTCTGCAATTGTTAAAGCTGCCCGATGGAACCGTTAAGGTTCTGGTTGAAGGTGGCGAGCGTGTTTTTATTGAGAGTTCAGAAGAAGTCGAGGGGCATCTGCGAGTTGCGGTTCGGGTTTTTGAAGAAGAGTCGATTGATGCAGAAGAAGCTGAGGCTTTGGTTAAAGCTGCGCGCGATCAATTTGAGCACTATGTCAGCTTGTCACGTAAAGTGGCCTCAGAGGTTATGAGTTCTCTCAGTGGTATTGATGAGCCTGGCCGACTGGCTGATACCATCGCTGCGCATATGACGCTGGAGCTGGATCAAAAGCAAGCGGTGCTGGAGTTAACCGGAATTCGTGAAAGAATTGAAACCTTGCTGGGGCTTATGGATGGCCAGATGGATCTACTGCAGGTTGAGAAAAAAATTCGCGGCCGGGTCAAAAAGCAAATGGAAAAAAGCCAGCGCGAGTACTATCTGAATGAGCAAATGAAAGCGATTCAGAAAGAACTAGGCGATATGGGAGAGGAGGTCAACGAGGTTGATGAACTCGAACAAAAGATTGCCGATAGCGGTATGCCCGATGAAGCCCTAGAGAAAACCCGTGCTGAACTGGCCAAATTGAAAATGATGTCGCCTATGTCGGCGGAGGCCTCAGTGTTAAGGGCCTATATCGACTGGATGATTAAGGTGCCTTGGAAAAATCGCAGCAAAGTTCGCCACGATTTGGAACGCGCCGAAAAGGTTCTGGAGAAGGATCACTACGGTCTGGAGGAAGTGAAAGAGCGTATTTTGGAATACCTCGCTGTACAAAAACGCGTGAAAAAAATTAAAGGTCCGATTTTGTGTCTGGTCGGGCCTCCAGGGGTTGGTAAAACCTCTTTGGGCGAATCCATAGCGCGAGCCACTAACCGCAAATTTATCCGTATGGCTCTCGGTGGGGTGCGCGATGAGGCCGAAATTCGTGGCCACCGCCGCACTTATATCGGCTCTTTGCCGGGTAAATTGGTGCAAAAAATGGCTAAGGTCGGAGTCAGGAACCCACTGTTTCTACTCGACGAAGTCGATAAAATGGGTATGGATAATCGTGGTGATCCAGCAAGTGCGCTGTTGGAGGTGCTCGACCCAGAGCAAAATAACCACTTCAACGATCACTACCTTGAGGTTGATTACGATCTGTCCGATGTCATGTTTGTCTGTACGTCGAACTCCATGAACATTCCAGGCCCACTGCTGGATCGTATGGAAGTGATTCGGATTCCGGGCTATACCGAGGCGGAAAAGGTCAATATTGCACGCAAGTACCTTATTCCCAAGCAAATTAAGGCCAATGGACTAAAGCCCTCCGAGCTCAGTGTGGCCGATGAGGCCATTCAGGATATTATCCGTTATTACAGCAAAGAGGCGGGTGTGCGAGGGTTGGACCGCGAGATCGCCAAGTTAGCCCGCAAAATTGTAACCAAGCATACACGTAATAAAACCACGGCTGCGGATCATATCGGCCCTGAAAATCTAGAAGAGTTGCTTGGTGTACGCAAGTTCGATTTTGGTCGCGCCGAGGCCGACGATCAGGTGGGGCAGGTGACAGGCTTGGCTTGGACTCAGGTTGGTGGAGAGCTGTTAACCATCGAGGCTACGGCGGTGCAAGGTAAGGGGCGGATCGTTAAAACGGGCTCTTTAGGCGATGTTATGCAAGAATCCATACAAGCCGCTCTTACCGTTGTTCGCTCACGGGCTCAGGTGTTGGGGATAGCGCCCGATTACCATGAGAAGGTCGATCTGCATATTCATGTGCCAGAGGGGGCGACCCCTAAAGATGGCCCCAGTGCCGGTGTTGCTATGTGCACGACATTGGTATCGGTGTTGACCGGTATTCCAGTTAAAGCTGAGGTGGCAATGACGGGTGAAATCACCTTGCGCGGGGAAGTGTTGAAAATTGGCGGTCTAAAAGAGAAGCTGTTAGCTGCTCATCGCGGCGGCATTAAAACGGTCTTAATTCCGCACGATAACGAGCGTGATCTCAAGGAAATCCCGGATAACATTAAAGCCGATCTGGACATACGTCCGGTCAGGTGGATTGATGATGTGTTGCAGGTAGCCTTACAGCATACTCCTAAGCCTCTGTCCGATGAAGAGTTTAAGGCTATGGAAAAGGCCGCTAAATCTGATTCGGCTGGGTCCAGGATTAATACCCACTAGTCATCATGGCTATTTTTGCGTTGGGTGGGCAGGCTTGCAGCATCGCTTGTTTAGCCCACCCAGCTCGATGTTGACGTAAAGGTGTTCTTTGCTGGGGCGCTACTGGACGATGGGTCCAGCATAAAAAGGTTGACATTCGGTTTATTTGGCTATTTATTTCCGGCGAAAATGTTACCCAATGTGTTACTTTATTGCGGTCAATTGTTGCGGTCTTGGCTTGAGTTGTATAAAACCTATCCAAAATACAAACCAATTCAGTATTTACCTACGCCAGCCTTGACCCGCATCCACCCACTTGGTATAAATCGCAGTTCAATAGTGAGTGGTGGTGCTGGACCTCACCGTGTTACTCGTTGATAGCACCGAGTCAATAAAAAACACTGCACAAATATAAAACGTGTTCTGGAAAATCTATTTTTAAGGGGTTAAACGTGAACAAAACTGAGCTGATCGAAGCCATTGCCGCATCTGCGGATATTTCTAAAGCTGCTGCTGGCCGTGCACTGGATGCCGTTGTCGACGGCGTTACCGATTCTTTGAAAAAGGGAGACCAAGTGGTTTTGGTCGGTTTTGGTACTTTTTCTGTTAAAGAGCGTGCCGCCCGCACTGGTCGTAATCCACAAACAGGCGCTGAAATTCAAATTGCAGCGGCTAATGTACCAAGCTTCAAAGCTGGCAAGGCATTGAAAGACGCCGTAAACTAAGTCAGTCAAGCTTAGCAGTGAGTCATCGCTGGCTTACCCCATGCGATGAATATAAGGCGCATCCCAGATGCGCCTTTTTTATGATAATCAATTAGCAAAGCGATCCAATTTCTGGTTGCAGGAGCCAAACATGTTGCAATCCATGCGGGACAATTCCAAAGGACTTGTTGCCGGTATTTTAGTGGGCCTGTTGGTCATAGTTTTTGCGCTCTCCGGTGCTGAGGCGCTGTTTTCAAGTCGCAATCAAACGCAAGTGGCGGCGACCATCAATGGGGATGAAGTCTCTGAGACCGATGTTGCTAGAGCCATTGAGCGGCAGCGTGCGCAGATGAGAAATCGTTTTGGTGATGCAGTGCCAGAAGACTTTCTCAGCGATGAAAACTTACGTGGCGAAGCAATGGATCGTCTGATCGAGCGCACGTTGTTGGCTCAGTTTGTCCGTGATAGTGATATGACCATCGCTCCTCAACAAATTGACAATAGATTGATTTCTGATCCAACGTTTCAAGATGCATCTGGTCAATTTGACCCAGAAGCGTATCGAATGTTGCTCGCTCGCTCTGCTTATACCCCCACCAGTTATCGCGCAGAATTAACCCGTGACCTATCCATTAGTCAGTTAGTTACGGGGCTTACACAATCTAATTTTGCCACCGAAGGGGAAGTGACTTATGTGGCGGAGCTAAACAATCAACTGCGCAGTTTTGATTTCTTAACTCTGAGCGCTGAATCATTACTCGAAGAGATTGAGCTCGAAGAGCAAGCGATAAGCTCATACTATGAAAGCAACAGTCAAGATTACGCTGTGCCTGAAAAAGTGGCGGTAGAATATATTGAATTGAGTATTGCCAACTTAATGCAAGATATCGAAATCTCTGAGGAGTTGATTCGCAGTCAATACGAAGAAAACGTCGATAATTTCACGCCTACTATTGAGCGTCATGTTGCTCATATTTTAATCGAAGAGCCGACAGATGAGAAGATTCAGCAAGTTCAATCGGCGATTGATAGCGGCCGAGACTTCAGCGAAATAGCCACTGAGTTTTCTGATGATTTGGGCTCTAAAGATTTGGGTGGGGATCTCGGGATCACCAATGCCGATGCATTCCCTGACACTTTTGAAGAAGCATTGGCTGAACTTTCTGAAGGCGAGGTGTCGGGGCCGGTAGAAACCGACAGCGGCACGCACTTTATAAAATTGATTTCCATCGATGGAGATAAAGCCGCCCCCTTTGCTGAGCAAAAAGATCAAATTGCCCAAGAGTTGCAGCGTGTTCGAGCCGAGGAGCAGTTTGTCGAACTATCAATTCGTTTGGAAGATTTATCGTACAATGCCCAAAGCTTGGAAGATGTAGGTCAAGAGCTGGAGCTGGATGTTGTTACTACAGAGCCTTTTAGTCGCGATGGCGGGGCGGGCATTGCCAGCTCTGGAGCTGTAGTGCGTGCTGCCTTCGATGAAGAAGTGCTTGAGTATGGAAATGCTAGTGAGTTGCTTGAGTTGGCTCCAGACAGAGTTGTGGTGATCAAAAAAGTCGATCACCAACCTAGTTTTGTGCAGCCGTTGGCAGAGGTTCGAGAGGAAATCGTCGCCCAGCTTAAACAAGAGCAAGCCATGGCTTTATTGTCTGAGCGTGGCAGCTCTATCGTTGAACAGCTGCGTTCAGGCTCTGATATAGAGTCTTTGGCCGAGCAAGAGGGGTTAGAGTTCCAGCAGGCAAGTTTGATACAGCGCAGTGATTTGGATCAGCCTCGTCGAGTGGTTGAATTTGCTTTCTCATTGCCACTGCCTGAGGATGATGCGACTAAAGTGTCAGCCGGTAAAGGCTTGGCGGGCGAATATATTATTGTTCAACTTACTGACGTTGACACCCCAGAGGGTGAGTTAGACGCAGAGCAAAAAAGTGCTTTAGGGCAAGCGTTAAGCAGTATGTATGGTGCGGTTGATTTTGAGTCGATGAGCGGTTATTTACGTGAGTCGGCTGAAATCGAGTAAGCCATTGTAAGCATGCGATGAACAGCGCCGGAAGGCGCTGTTTTTTTATGGGGTTTGGGGCAGTGAGTAGCTCTGGTTACGCCCATGTTCTTTACAGTAATACAGCGCTTTGTCAGCACTTTCTAGCCATTGCTGATAACTATCGATAGTCTCGTTTAGCTCGCAGATCCCTAGGCTGACAGTTATCTTGATTTCTTGCTCACCAAAAACTACCATTTGATTCTCTATTTGTTTGCGCAGCCTTTCAGTCAACTCCACTGCACCGGCAGTATCCGTGTTGGTCAATACAACCCCAAACTCTTCCCCTCCGTATCGTCCCGCAAGGTCTGTGTCTCGTAATTGGCTACGAAGAGTTGCACTTACCATGCGGATTACATCATCGCCCGCTATATGACCATAGGTATCATTGACCGATTTAAAGTGATCAATATCAAACATGATTAATGACGCAGGGATTTGATAACGATCAAAGCGTTTAAACTCTTTCTCTAGGCACTGCTCCCAATAACCCCGATTATAAAGTTGGGTCAAATGATCAATTCGGCTAAGGCCCTCTAGCCGGTTATTGGCTTCAATTTGAGCCAGCTTATTCATGGCCGAATCGGTCACATCATAGACAATCAAACAAATGTGAGACACCTGGCCATTCGTGTTCATGAGAGGAATAATTGTAGTGTTTTGATACATAAAGCGCGCGGTGCCGGTAATGGGCCGGTAATGGGGGAAGTGGAACAAATAAGGGCGCTGTTCCCAGGTTGTAAAAGTGGCGCTTTTCAATATAAAGGCAGGTTCGGCTTTGCGTCGAAACCAATCTTCGGAAAGCTCAGGGAAGACGCTAAACAGAGTTTGGTTGAGTACAATTTCGGGAGCTTTACCACTGTGGTTTTGCATAAATTGATTCCACAGTGATATTTCATAGTTTTGATCTAACACTACTAAACCAACGTCAATATTCTGCAGTATGTCCATCAACCAATGGACATCTTTCAAGAAATGGCTTAATTCAGTGTCTTGCGACATAAGTGGGCGCTTAGAGTCAGTCCAAAAGGTAGTTTAATTTTTCCAATAAACCATCAATACAATTTTCACTGATCACCAGTAACAGATCGCAGTTTACCCGGTGGTCTTCAATAGTGTAGTTGATTTCAACGACAAGTGCGTTCTTCCAGGTAACCTCGCGTTTGTTGAGCAGATCTGGTATGTCGTAATGTTCGCCCAGTAGCGTCGGAGAGCCCAAGCTAAAGTGGGTGTCCAGTTGTTGGGCCAAGCTGTGCAGACAGGCACCACCGAGTACATTGGTGGTATCCATTAGGATTTCGCTGCGATTCTCCGCGTTGTTGTCGTATTTAAGCAGCTGAGCCAGGTCCCGGTAATCGGTTCCGTTAAAAATCAACAGGGCCTCGCCGGCAATGCCGTCCCCGATAAAGCCTTGGCAAACCCCGGTTAATTGCTGCTCATGGCCGTCTAAAGCCTGCAGTGAGTTGAGCGTCATGGCGACATCGTTAGGGGTTAGAACGCTTACGTTTGGTATAGAAAGCACGACAAAGACATCGAGCAGGCGCGCGAGGCGGTCGGCGGATTGTCCCATTGCCACATTGGCTATTTCTTGTAGGCAATCTCGCTGGTCTTCATTGAGAAGGGAGGCCGTCATTACGTTTAATCTGTGCTCTTAGTTAGTGCTGGATGGTTAATTATTGTTCAGTCTGAACTCAATTATATGTCTTTATAGTAGCACCGACTGCCACTATTGTCTGGGATCGTCATAAAAATTACCCAGGAAAGGGGTATAGGGCTTGTTTCTGAATAAAATAGTCTGATAATTGGTTGTCAGATAGGTATCGCGTGCACACATTGATGAATCTTTCCGTACAATCAAGGTCTTATTTTGGAGAGAGTGAGAGAGTTGACTATGCAGATATTTAAGGCTTGGGGTTTGGGGATGCTACTAATCCCATTGATCGGTATCACAGGCTCCATGAGTCACGCAGAATCCAAGGCTGTTACTTCTTCAAGTGAGTCTAAGTCTGTGAGCATTATTCGTTCTCACGCATTTGCTAAGCGCGGTGAGCCCAAATACGGTGAAGGATTTAAGAGCTTTGACTATGTAAACCCTGAAGCGCCAAAGGGGGGGCAGTTGGTATTATCCACAACGGGTACCTACGATAGCTTCAATCGTTATGCATCGCGCGGTGACAGCGAAATCAATAGCGAGGCATTTTATGACTCATTGATGGTCGCAAGCGAGGACGAAATCGGTGTTTATTATTCACTGATAGCTCAGAGCCTTGAATACCCAGATGACTACAGTTGGGTTATCTTTCATATCAATCATAAGGCCAAGCATCAAGACGGCGAACCGATAACATCGGAAGATGTCACATTCACCTTCCAAAAATTTATGGATGAGGGGGTCGCTTTCGTACGGCAAAAATACGCTGAGGTGGAAGAGGTTGTTGCTATTGACGAGCATACAGTTAAATTCAGTTTTAGCGGCCCGAACAAAGACTTGATTAGCAGCGTAGCTTCCCTCCCCATTTTACCCAAACAGTATTGGGCAGAGCGTGATTTTTCTGAGCCTCTAAAAGAGCCGCCACTCGGCAGTGGAGCTTATCGAGTGGTTGATTTTAAAATGGGTCAATCTGCTACTTATGAGCGAATTACCGATTATTGGGCACAAGATATACCTTCTCGCCGCGGTTTAATGAACTTTGATCGCATTCGTTATGACTACTATCGAGATGGAACGGTAGCCCTGGAGGCATTTAAAGCGGGGGAATTTGATTTCCGTCAGGAAAACGTAGCTAAACAGTGGGCCGAAGGGTATAAAGTGCCCGCGGTAAAAGACGGACGTATAATCAAAGAAGAGCTCTCGCATTCTATACCGCAATCTATGCAGGCGTTTGTATTTAATACCCAGTTTGAACTGTTCCAAGATCGCCGTGTTCGTCAAGCGATAAATCTTATGCTGGATTTTGAATGGCTCAATAAAACTCTTTTTTACTCATCATACAGTCGTAACGAAAGCTACTTTGAAAATACTCCCTACAAGGCCACTGGCAAACCTACAGACGCTGAGTTGGCGATATTAGAACCCTTTCGTGATCAGTTGCCTGAAGAAGTATTTGGCCCAGTATGGCGCCCTAATAAATCAGATGGGTCTGGCCGTATTCGTGGCGCAATGCGTGAGGCACTGTCGCTACTAAAACAGGCGGGCTGGGAGCTCAAAAATGGGATTTTACGCAATACTGAGAATGGCACCCCATTCGAGTTTGAAATTTTAATGTATTCACCCAGTACGGAGCGAATCACACTGCCATTCACTCGTAATCTGGAGCGTATTGGTATTAAGGCAGAGTTGCGTATGGTGGACTCTACTCAGTTTCTTAACCGAATGCGCTCCCGCGATTTCGAGATGTTGCCTCAAGGTTATGGAGCGATGCCATACCCGATGACAGACATGAAGATTATTTGGCATTCAGAATACATCGAGTCCACCTATAACCAAGCAGGTGTGCAAGATCCTGTTATTGATGCATTGGTTGAGCAAATAGAAGCCAATCAGGAAAACGATGAAATGCTGCTTGCTTTGGGGCGTGCCTTCGATCGTGTGGCGCTTTGGAATTTTTATGTGGTTCCTCAGTGGCACTCGGACTCTTTTCGGATTGCCTACTGGAATAAATTCTCCCGTCCCGATAAGCGGCCGAAATATTCAATCGGTACTGATAGCTGGTGGTATGACAACACTAAAGCCAAAAGTCTGAAGAAATAAGCGGAGAAGTCGATTGGCGTCCTATCTTCTACGCAGGCTGTTGTTGGTAGTGCCAACGTTGCTTGCGATTATTACCCTCAACTTTTTTATTGTTCAGGCCACCCCTGGTGGCCCGGTTGATCAGGCCGTTGCAAAAATGTTGGGCATAGGTGAGGGCGCCATGGAGCGTATGACCGGTGCCGAGTCTGACCAAGCTGCCGGGGGTATTGCTGAATCGGACAATCAAAGTCGTGGCGGGCGTGGTCTCGACCCCGAAATTATCGCTGAAATTGAAAAACAATTTGGCTTTGACCGCCCCTTACACGAACGCTATTTCAGTATGTTGTGGGATTACTTGCAATTTGATTTTGGTGATAGCTTATTTCGGGCCGATAGTGTTATGGATCTCGTGGTTGATCGATTGCCCGTGTCAATTTCGTTGGGGCTATGGAGTACGCTGATCATCTACTTTGTTTCAATACCACTGGGAATCCGCAAGGCGGTTCGCCATCATAGTCCGTTCGACGTGTGGACGAGTTGGGTGATTGTCATTGGCAATGCTATTCCTGGGTTTTTGTTTGCTATTTTATTGATCATCGTTTTTGCTGGCGGCTCGTATTTTGATTGGTTCCCGCTTCGAGGCTTAGTGTCTGACAATTTCGATGAGCTTAGTTGGCACCAAAAAATCATCGATTATTTCTGGCATTTAACTTTGCCTATACTGGCCATGGTGATTGGTGGTTTTGCAACGTTAACTATGTTGACCAAAAACTCTTTTCTCGATGAAATTAACAAGCAGTATGTAATGACTGCTCGAGCTAAGGGGGGCAGTGAGAGGCGTGTTCTCTATAAACATGTTTTTCGCAATGCAATGTTGATTATCATTGCCGGTTTTCCGGCGACGTTTATCAGTATGTTTTTCACCGGAGCACTTCTGATTGAGGTAATTTTTTCTCTCGAGGGGCTCGGCCTTTTGGGGTTTGAGTCTACCTTACAGCGTGATTACCCGGTGATGTTCGGCACACTGTATATTTTTGGGCTGTTAGGGCTCCTTATCGGTATTGTCAGTGATCTTGCCTATACTTGGGTAGACCCGAGGATCGATTTTGAAGGCCGTTAAGTTAAGTCCACTTAATCAAGAGCGCTGGCGACGGTTTTGTCATAATCGCCGCGGCTATTTTAGTATGTGGCTCTTTCTCCTGCTCTTTGTTGTCACCCTGGGAGCTGAGCTTATCGCCAACGACAAGCCAATTGTGGTCAAACATGACGGGGATTGGTTTTTCCCAGTGGTGCAGAATTACACTGAGTTGGATTTTGGCGGTGATTTTGATATGGCAGCCGATTACCGCGATCCCTATATCGCTGATATGATTAATGAGGCGGGTTGGATGCTTTGGCCGCCTATTCGGTTTGATTATCGTACAATAAATTATGATCTTCCCACTCCGGCACCAAGCCCCCCGAGTTCGAAAAATTGGCTCGGAACCGATGATCAGGGACGAGATGTGCTGGCGCGTTTGATATACGGTTTTCGTATCTCAGTTTTATTTGGATTGATGTTAACCATTGCCACTTCCATTATCGGTATTGCGGCGGGGGCTGTTCAGGGGTTTTACGGCGGTAAAGTTGACCTTATTGGTCAGCGAATAATGGAGGTCTGGTCGAGCGTGCCAACGCTATTTGTACTGATTATTATCGCCAGCCTGGTGCCGCCTAATTTTTGGATTCTGCTGGCCATTTTGTTACTGTTTGGTTGGATGGCATTGGTTGGGGTGGTGCGTGCGGAATTTTTGCGTGCCCGTAATCTAGATTATGTCTTGGCGGCAAGAGCCATGGGGGTTGGTGATGGAAAAATTATATTTCGCCATTTGTTACCCAATGCCATGGTCGCTACGATTACTTTTGTGCCTTTTTTATTGGTCAGTGGTATTACCAGCCTTACCGCTCTCGATTTTCTCGGTTTTGGCCTGCCACCGGGCTCAGCCTCACTGGGCGAAATGGTTGGGCAGGGGAAAAACAATCTACATGCCCCGTGGATAGGGATTTCTGTCTTTATTGTTCTGGCTTTGCTTTTGACGCTGTTGGTCTTTGTCGGTGAAGCGGTGCGAGATGCGGTTGACCCCAACAGAACACGGTAGGTGATAATGACTAAAGCGCTTTTATCTATTGAAGATTTAACCATTGGTTTTCGCCACGCAGACGATGTTCGGACCGTTGTGCACGGGTTGAATCTTGATCTGTACCCCGGTGAAACATTAGCCCTGGTGGGGGAGAGTGGCTCTGGCAAGTCGGTCAGCGCTCAATCTATTTTGCGGTTATTACCCGAGCACTCTGCTGTTTATCAACAGGGGCGCATCGTGTTTTCAGGCGTTGACCTGCTGTCTATTCGCGAACGTAAAATACAACAGGTGCGGGGTAATCGAGTCTCCATGATTTTCCAAGAGCCGATGACTTCACTCAATCCACTGCACTCAATTGAAAAGCAACTGTATGAGTCATTAACTTTACACGGTTGGCTTGGAACAAAACGTTCAGCTCAAGAAAAAATTGTTCAGTGGTTGGAACGCGTGGGTATCCGCAATCCCGAGCAACGTTTGTCATCATTGCCCCACGAGCTTAGTGGTGGTGAGCGCCAGCGGGTTATGATCGCCATGGCCTTGATCAATGAGCCGGAATTGTTGATTGCGGATGAGCCAACCACCGCGTTAGATGTAACAGTGCAGGCGCAGATACTGAAATTGCTAAAACAACTGCAAAAAGATCTGGGAATGGCGGTATTATTTATCACCCACGACCTTAAAGTGGTTAAGAGTTTAGCCGATCGCGTTGCTATTATGCAAAAAGGGCAGTTGTTAGAGGTGGGTAAAACAGCTGAGGTTTTTGCTAAGCCTAAACACAGCTACACCAAAGTTCTGTTGGACGCGGAACCCGGTGCCGAGCCGCAAGCTATCGCCGATGACGCTTCCCTTATATTAAAGGTGGATCAACTTAACACCTGGTTTCCGATTAAAAAAGGTTTGTTTAAAAAAGTCGTAGATCACGTTAAAGCTACCAACAATGTTAATTTTGAACTGCGTAGTGGAGAAACGCTGGGAGTAGTGGGTGAAAGTGGTTCCGGTAAAACAACGTTGGGGCGCTCTATCCTGCGTTTAATCGACTCTCGTGGTGTAGTCGAATACGGTCAATCAAAAATCGATTTGTTGAGTGTCGACCGTAAAACGATGCGCGATCTCAGGCAGGATATTCAGATTATCTTTCAGGACCCTTTTGCCAGTCTGAGCCCCAGAATGTCAATTGCAGATATTATTGCCGAGGGCTTGTCGGTTTTTCAGTCGCTGTCAAAAGAAGAATTAGACGGTCGTGTTGTGACGGTGTTGGAGAGGGTGCGCCTCGATCCGGCCATTCGTTATCGCTACCCCAATGAATTGTCCGGCGGGCAGCGCCAGCGTGTTGCCATTGCCCGGGCGTTGATTTTAAAGCCGAAGTTATTGGTGCTTGATGAGCCTACATCAGCGCTGGACCGCTCGGTGCAAAAAGATGTTATTACACTGTTAAAAGAGCTTCAGCTCGAATATGGTTTGTCTTATATCTTTATCAGCCACGATCTTGAGGTGGTGCGAGCCATGAGCCATAAAGTGCTAGTGATGAACCGGGGCGAGATCGTTGAGGCCGGAGTTGCCAGCGAGGTGTTAACCCGGCCCACGCATGCATACACACAAACCTTGTTGGCATCGGTTAACGACCCTTTGTAACATCCACAAAGACGGTGAGTGATTGTCCGGGGTGGATGTAGCGCCCGGTGGTAACCGAGTTCCAGCGTGAAATATCGGCAACCGAGACATTAAATTTATTGGCAATACGAGCTAATGAGTCGCCTTTGCGAACCTTATAAGAAAGCTTGCGGGTGACTTGACGGTCAGTTTCTTCGCTTTTCGTTGTTTGACTCCATATTACTAATCTTTGGCCCGGCTTTAATGTATCTCGCGGGGCCATGCCATTCCAGCGGACAAGCGAGCTGACACTCACCTGATGTTGGTTTGCGATACGCCAAAAGCTATCACCCTTGCGTACCGTGTAGTGAATTTTTTCACTGCCACTTTTTCCTTTGGAGCGCTCCTGAGTTTGCTCTCTTCTTTGAGGGGCGCTAAACGCATAGTGCTCGTTGCCTGCAATCGCCTTGGGGATCATTAAGGTATCGCCGGCGCGGATACGGCTGCTGCGTAAATTATTGGCAGTTTTCAGGGCCTCGGCACTGGTGTTGTGTTGACGGGCAATTTTAATCAGTGAATCTCCAGACTTGATCGTATAGCGTTGCCAGCTGATACGTTGCTCAGTTGGTATGGCGGCCAGCCCGCTACTAAAACTGCCTTGCTTTGCGGCGGGTATATTGAGTCGGTGTGGGCCTTCGGGGTCAGTGGCCCAACGATTAAAACCGGAGTTAAGTAAATAAAGCTCATCCATGCTGATTTCGGCTAATTCGGCGGCTTGTGCCAAGTCTAGCTGAGAGTCAATATTGACGGAAACAAAATAGGGCGCATTAGGTATCTCTGGTAGGGCGATATTAAAGTCCGCTGGATTGTTAATGATTTTGGACAGCGCCAGTAATTGCGGTACATAGGCCCGAGTTTCTCGCGGTAGGCTTAATGACCAAAAGTCGGTAGCTTTACCGGCTTTTTGATTGCTTTTAATAGAGCGCATTAGGCGACCCTGCCCTGTATTATAAGCCGCTAGGGCATGCAACCAATCGCCATCAAACAGTTTGTGGAGGCGTTTTAGGTAGACAATGGCGGCATCGGTGGAGTCGACAACGTCGCGCCGGCCGTCGTACCACCAATTTTGCTTTAGGCCATAATCAGAGCCAGTCCCAGCCATAAATTGCCACATGCCCGAGGCTGTGGCGTGAGAGTATGCAAAAGGGTCAAATGCACTTTCCACAACCGGCATTAACGCGATCTCTAGCGGTAACCCCTGTTCTTCTAATCGCTCTACAATATGAAATAGATAACGCTGGCCGCGCTCAAAAACTCGGTCTATATACTCAGGGTGAGACTTGTACCAGCGGACATATTGCTCCATCTTAGGGTGTGAGTGCTCTTGCAGGGCAAATCCCGCTCGTATACGTTGCCACAGGTCTTCGGTCGCTGGTGGAACGTCGACTGTTGCTTGAGGCTGCGGTTTGGGCTCAATGGTAGACCGTGATTCAGGGTCTTGACGCTGGTGGGGCTCGCTGGACGCACTCTGAGCGTTATCGGCAGGGGGGGAAAGGGTAGAGCACCCTGCCAAAAGTAACAATACGAGGCTGGCAGAGAGGAGTAACACTTTATTCATGGAAGCGACAACTTTGCGGATAGTGACAAACTGTGGTGGATTCTATGGGTTTGCTTGCAGGGGGTCAATGCAGGCTAGTGTGCAGCAGATTGCAGAAATCACAGGTCTATGGTCACAATCTATCGAGTAGATAACGTAATCTTACCTTTCAATTCACTTTTCGACATTATGGTTGACAAATGGTGGCTAAACGGCGAAGCCCGAACGGGGTTGGTTTAGAAGAGCAAGCGCAAGAGGTCAGTAGGTGGTTTGCGCAACCTCGTGGCCAAGCATTGTTGCAGCGAGAGCGCGGCGATATCGATGAGGCTCTGGGCTGCCTGTTTGGCTACCATCTATGTCAAATTAGTGCCTGCCAAGAGCTCACGCTGACTGATAATAGCCGTATCACTCATACCTTTGCCCTCCAAGGTGGGGCGGGGCGATCTTCCAGTACTACTAATGCTGGCGCCTATAGTGAGTACCACCGTTTGCCATTAGCGCCGGAATCGGTTGATGTCATCTTGTTGCACCATGTATTGGATTTTAGTCAGTCTCCACATCAGGTGTTGGCTGAGACAAGCCGTGCACTTATTCCCAGAGGGCATATTATTATTGTGGGTTTTAACCCGTGGAGTTTGGGGGGGGCATGGCGTCTATTTAAACGTACTACCAGTCGTAAGTTGTTATGGCGTCAGCAAGCTTTACGTGTCGGCCGCCTGTACGATTGGTTTGCATTGCTTGATCTAGAGGTCATTAATATTAAAAGAGGGCATTTTTGGCCATTTTCTCAAGACCCATCGGCCAGTACAATGGTCAATAAGCTCGAAAAGCTGTTGCGCCTCGGTAAGGCGCCTTGGGGAGATTATTATTTGATCACTGTGCGCAAAGACGTCAGCGGTGTTATCCCTTTAAAGCCCGAGTGGCAGGCCCCCAAGCTCGTTGATTTAGCGGGAGTTTCCGGTAAATTAGGTGGCAGGCAAGTCAGTAGAGATCACAACGATTCATCTATAAGGAATAACAAAACACTTTGAAAACCATAGAAATATTTACCGATGGCGCTTGTCGTGGCAATCCAGGCCCTGGAGGCTGGGGCGCACTGCTGCGCTACAATGATCAAGAGAAAGAACTGTGCGGTGGTGAGTCTATGACAACCAATAACCGTATGGAATTAATGGCTGCTATTGAAGGCTTAAAAGCGTTGAAAGAACCTTGTGTTGTAACGCTCACAACTGATTCACAATATGTCAGGCAGGGAATCACTAGTTGGTTGGCTGGCTGGAAACGCAATGGCTGGAAGACGTCGGCCAAAAAGCCGGTGAAAAACGATGATTTATGGCGCCAGCTGGATGAACAAAACGCTAGGCACAAAGTGAGCTGGCAGTGGGTGAAGGGGCACAGTGGCCACAGTGAAAACGAACGTGCCGATCAGTTAGCCAATTTAGGCATAGACTCTTTGAATAAGTGAAAAAGTAGATGCAAGATAATTCAGTCGGTCACCGACAAATAGTGCTTGATACCGAAACAACCGGTCTTGACCCAAAGCAGGGGCATAAGATTATTGAGATTGGCTGTGTGGAGATGATCAATCGCAAATTAACCGGCAAGCACTATCATCAATATATTAACCCTCAACGTGAAGTAGATGCTGGGGCAATTGAAGTTCACGGCATTACTAACGAGATGCTGGAAGATAAGCCCATTTATGCGCAAATTAGCGGCGAGTTCATGGCCTTTATTGCCGGTGCTGAGCTGGTGATCCACAATGCGCCATTCGATGTGGGGTTTATCGATCACGAATTGCGCCTGCTAGATCCCAGCCACCAAACCATTGCACTAAACAATAATATTGTTGATTCGTTGCTGTTGGCGCGGGGTAAACACCCGGGCCAGAGAAACAGTCTGGATGCCTTGTGCAAGCGCTACGGGGTGGATAACTCTCAGCGCGAACTGCACGGCGCTCTGCTTGATGCTGAAATTTTGGCCGATGTTTACTTGCTGATGACCGGTGGCCAAACGGCACTTTCCTTGGGTAGCAGTGGCAATAGTGGAGAGTCGGAATCCAATCAAGCGGGCGAAATTCACAGGCTTGATGCGTCTCGGCCCGCTCTGCCTGTTATTGCCGCAACAGAGCAAGAGTTGGCTCGTCATCAGGATAAGTTGGCGCAAATCGATAAAGCCTGCGGTGGTAGCAGTCTGTGGTCGCAATGAGAGCCAGTTCCTGTCCACAAGCTTGCCAACAAGGCGCTTAAAGCGGTTTAATGTAGATTCTAAGATTGACCATTAACTTATTGCCATTAAAGCCAAAACTTAATTTTAAAAGGCTTGTGGGCACTTCAAAAGTAGGATGCAACTGTGACAACTGAAATGGCTGAGCGCTTCAATCCCTCCTCTCTAAAGTTGGTGCATAATGAACTAGTCGCCACTATTGAAAGTGCCGCCGGGCGGCTGGAGCAATTTGCTTCAGATTTAAACAATGGCGAGTTGTTGCAACATTGTATTGACGATATCACTCAGATTCGGGGAACCCTCAGCCTATTGCAGCTGCGCGGTGTTGATTTACTGGCCGATGAGTTAGTCGAACACATCACCGATATACCACTGGGAGAGGCCTCTAGCTGTCTACCTAAGCTGGAAAAGATCACCTCGGTTTTCTTTATTCTGCCGCGTTATCTTGAATATTGCAGCCAAACTGGCCGGAGTATGGCCGTTCTATTGATTCCGCATATTAATGAACTGCGTTTGGCTCGCAAGGTGAAGCCCATTGGTATGGGGTATTACTACCCAGTTGATGTCAGTGACTGCCAGCGCGGCGAGGTAGAGCAAGTCGAAATCCCTGAAGATTTGCGCCAAGTGGTCAAACGATTACGCCATATGTTCCAGGTGGCGATGCTTAACGTCTTACAAGGCAAGCAGGTCAAGCCGTCATTGGGCATGATGGAGCGTTCATTTCAGCGGTTGGATAAACTATCGGGCAATAACCCGATGGGCCAGTTGTGGTGGGTGGCTGCGGAAATGATGTCGGCTCTACAGGCGGAAGATCTACAGTTAAACAAAGCTCGCAAAATGCTTTTTAGTGCCCTCGATCGCGATTTAAAGCGCTTTTTATTTGAAGGAGAAGATGCATTAAAAAAGCAGCCTAATCCCGACATGCTCAAAGAGTTGGTTTATCAGGTGGCGCTGGCGCGCAATGAAAGTGAACGCTCGTTAGCCATTATTGAGGCTTATTCGGCGCCCAAACTCGGTTATAACGAGCAAGAGCTTTTTCGCGAGCAGGAGTATCTCAAGGGCCCGAGTGCAACTACCGTCACATCCATGACCAGTGTCTTGCAGGATGAGCTGCGCAGCACCAAAAATATTTTAGAGCGGGCCGCCCAGGGTGGGGTGGAGCTGTTAACTGACAGCCCAGAATTGATAGACACACTGAAAAAAGTGGCTGAGATATTAGCGGTGGTGGGACTAGTGGCTCCGAGTAAGTCACTAAAAGAAGAAATCACCAAAATTGTTAGCTGGCAAACCGGTGAGGTCGAAGCTCATACAGACGACTTGTTAGGCGTAGCGGATACCTTACTCTATATTGAGAGCACCGTGTCTGGTTTGTCCAAAATGAACCTTTCGGAAGAAAAGTTAGCCCAGCTCAATGCCCTGTCACGCGAAGAGGCACTGTCATCCAGCCAGTTGATGGAGGCCGAGGCCCTCGTCATCGAGGAAGCAGAGTCCGGTCTGGCGTTGATTAAACGCGCGCTTAACTCTTACTCTGAGTCTAATTACGATGTCGGCCATATTAAGAATGTAGCCTCAACTTTATCATCGGTTCGCGGTGGGATGTTGGTACTTAATCTGCCACGGGCAGCGGCCGTGGTTGCGGCAAGCGAAAAATTTGTCAATGAAGCATTGCTCGGCCCCGAGCCACTTGCAGCTGTGCAACATTTATTGGAAACTTTTGCCGATTCTGTGATTAGCCTGGAGTATTATCTGGACGCCATTAAGTCTGGTAAAGATGCCGATACCAGTGTACTGCAAGTAGCCGAAGAAAGTCTGCAGGCTTTGGGTTTTCCCGTTGCTTCTTAATAATTACCGCTCGAACTTATGACTCATACTGCTATTTGTTGGCAGGTTCATGGCAGTAAGTTGGCCGTTGATAAAGCTACCGGTTACCCTTGTTCTGTTTCGGTGGCGCCCCTAATGCCGGGCAGTGTTAGCATTCCATTGCCCGGCACTACGGGCGATAGTGTATTGATAAACCAAGACAGCCAATTGTCTGGTGCTCTGGAATGGGTTGAGCTGCGTGATTGCCTATCACTATACTCATCGGACATGTTTGAGCGGGCAGGGGTGGCGGTACAGTTGGCCCATTGGTGGCAATCGCAACGCTTTTGTAACCAGTGCGGCTCATTACTGCCTGACCCTGATACTCATTTACTAGAGCGCAATGAGTATGTAAAAGCCTGCAAGACATGCGACACACACCACTACCCTCGGTTAAACCCTTGTATTATTGTACTGGTCACTCGTGCTCAAGAATGTTTGTTGGCACTGCACCACCGCTCGAAAAGCGGTGTTTACACCACCTTGGCAGGGTATGTGGAACCGGGTGAGTCGATAGAACAAGCGGTGTGTCGGGAAGTGCAAGAAGAGGTGGGGGTTAAAGTCTCACAGCTACGCTATCAGTACAGTCAAAGTTGGCCATTTCCCGGTCAGCTTATGTTAGGGTTTTGGGCGCAATACGATTCAGGCGAGCTATTATTACAAGACGATGAAATAAAGGATGCTGCCTGGTACCGGTTCGATCAATTACCAAGCGTACCTCCTAAAGGCACGATAGCTCGACGATTAATTGATGATTTTGTGGCGAGTCTCGCCAATTAAAAGACGTAAACTGGTTATCAGTGGAGACCGTTCGACATGTTTTACAGCGCTCTGGCAGTAATTGCTGCCATATTATGCTTAATCATCGCTTATTCTGGGGCTAAGCTCCTGTTTCGCAATAGTTGGATTTTGGGTTGGTTGCGCGGCATGTTTGGCTTGTCACTGTTGGCAATGGCGCTAATTTTTGCTTTTGTCGCGTTTGATATTTTCACTTATCGACAAATTGTTAAAGAACAAGTAATCGCCACTATTAGCTTTGAAAAGTTAGCCGAGCAAGAATTCAAAGTTATGTTGGCAAATTCTGATGGTTTAGAGAAAACCTACACCTTGCGTGGCGATCAGTGGCAGCTGGATGCCCGCATTATTAAATGGAAGGGTGAGGTGGCAAAGCTGGGCATTCAGCCGGGCTATCGTCTCGATCGAATCTCCGGCCGTTATTTTTCCCTTGAAGATGAGCGAAACGCCGAACGTACACTCTATTCGTTTAATGAAAGTCATCTCGGTGTCGATGTGTGGCAATGGCTAAGGCAAATTAAGAATACACTGCCAGTAGTCGACGCTGTTTATGGCTCGGCCACTTACTTGCCAATGGCCGATGGCGCACTGTTTGAAGTTAGCTTATCCGGTACGGGTTTGGTTACCCGGCCTTTGAATGAAATTGCTCAAGATGCAGTTGGGCTTTGGCAATAATTGATAAAACAGGAGTACCCTTGGAATTTCTTATAGATTACGGTCTTTTTTTCGCCAAGTCAGTCACTGTCTTGGTGGTGATAGCCTTGGTGTTGGCGTTAATAGCCAGTAATAAACAAAAAATAAGTGGTCAAAATAAAGGTCATATAGAGGTAAAAAACCTAAACGAAACTTTTGCCGATTACACCGATGCAATCAAATCTGTGGTGTTGGACGAGGCTCAGTTAAAAAAAGAACACAAAGATAAACAAAAACAGGAAAAACAAGATCGTAAGGCACAAAAGAAATCTACAGAGCAAGTGCCTGAACGCCGCAAACGGGTGTATGTGATCGACTTTGATGGCGATATTAAAGCTTCCGCCAATAGCAGTTTACGTGAAGAAATTACCGCCGTTTTGGGGCTGGCGGAATCACAGGATGAAGTCGTTATCAAACTTGAAAGTGGCGGCGGTATGGTACACAGCTATGGCTTGGCTGCCAGTCAGTTGACTCGTATTACCGAAAAATCTATTCCACTAACGGTTTGTGTCGACAAAGTCGCCGCCAGCGGTGGTTATATGATGGCTTGTGTGGCTGATAAAATTGTTGCTGCGCCTTTTGCGATTTTAGGCTCAATCGGTGTTGTTGCGCAGTTGCCGAACTTTCATCGGTTACTCAAGAAAAATGATATTGACTATGAAATGTACACCGCCGGTGAGTTCAAAAGAACCGTCACTATGTTTGGTGAAAATACCGAGAAAGGCCGCACTAAATTTCTAGAAGATCTGGAAAAAACACACGTACTGTTTAAAGACTATGTGCAAGAGCATCGCTCAGTGGTTGATGTCGATAAAGTCGCTACCGGTGAGGTGTGGTACGGACGTCGCGCACTGGACGAGAGATTAATCGATGAATTGAAAACCAGTGATGGGTATTTATTAGATCAGGCACAAAAAGCTGACATATTTAGGGTGGAGTTTACCCAGAAAAAATCACTGCCAGAAAAATTAGGTTTTGCGGCCGAGTCGACACTTGATCGCTTATTAGTACGCTGGTTGAGTCGAGTGCAATCTAAACGCTGGTTCTAAGTTAAACAGGGTTGGCAATTATGAAAGAATTTTCCGCTGTCAGAGTTGAAGCCCAAGATGGTTTATATCAGTGTCAATTACAGTCGGTAAATGTTGATCAATTGGCATCGGCTGGCGTGTTAATTAAAATCGTTTGTTCGGCGTTAAATTATAAAGATGCTTTAAGTGCTTCCGGGCACCCAGGTGTCACCCGCAATTTTCCCCACACGCCCGGTATAGACGCCGCCGGTATTGTGGTAGAGGACAGCTCTGACCAGTTTAAAGCCGGGGCAAGGGTGATTGTCAGCGGATTTGATTTTGGGATGAACAGCGATGGAGGCTTGGCCGAGTATTGTCGTGTGCCGGCCGAGTGGGTTTGTCCGTGCCCAGATAAATTGTCGTTTTTCAATGCAATGGCACTGGGGACTGCCGGTATTACGGTGGCAACGGCACTGAACAAACTAGAAAGACAAGTTCCCACGGCCAAGGCCGGCGATGATTTTGTTATATCCGGTGCTTCTGGCGGTGTGGGCAGTGTGGCGATTAAACTCGCCGCAGCCCGAGGCTATTGTGTTACTGCTATGAGCTCAAGGCCCGACGAGTTTCATCGGCTGAAAGCCTTGGGGGCTCGACATTGCATCGATAGCGGGTCTTGGCGAGAGCGCTCGCCTAAACCTCTGTTAAAGCCTGAGTTTTCTCTGGGGCTGGATACCTTGGGCGGTCCCATGCTGGAAAATTTACTCAAAGTTATTCGACCTGAAGGCGCCTTGGCCACCTGCGGTATGGCCCTGTCTGAGCAGTGCCAGACAACCGTTTACCCATTTATATTGCGCGGGGTTTCTTTGCTCGGTGTGGACTCAGCAGAAATCCCTCTGCAGCTTAAAGCCCAATTGTGGGAGATGTTATCCAGCTTGGCACTGGATTATCATGACTTGGCCACCGAGGTGACCCTGGAGCAGGCGCCTAAAATATTACAGCAAATGCTGGCTGGTAAAGCGCAAGGCCGAACAGTTGTTAGAGTGGCTGAGGAGTCGTCATCATGAATACCCTTAACCAAAAACTCCACCTGCCGACACCCGAGCAAGCACTGCCCGGCCGGGAGCAATCACTGGCTGTGGACTCCACACACTTTGTTACCGGCGAATCAATTAAGCCACCCTTTCAGCCGAACAGTAGCTGGTTTTTGCTCGGCATGGGGTGTTTTTGGGGGGCGGAGCGCTTGTTCTGGCAGACCCCTGGGGTCATTAGCACAGTGGTTGGCTACTCGGCAGGTTTTACTCCGAACCCTACCTATGAAGAAGTGTGCAGTGGTCTTACGGGCCACAATGAAGTGGTGTTGGTGGTATACGAGCCGGCCAGCATTTGTTTTGAAGATTTATTGGCGTTGTTCTGGCAATCTCACGATCCCACTCAGGGCATGAGGCAAGGCAACGACAGGGGCACCCAGTACCGCTCGGGTTTATATCTGAGTACCGCTGAGCAAATGGACCAAGCGCTTAACAGTAAACAGAGTTATCAGCAGGCGTTATCGGCGGTAGGTTTTGGCGAGATAACCACCGAAATACTGAGAGCGGGGCAGTTCTATTACGCTGAAACTTACCATCAGCAGTATTTAGCTAAGAACCCGTCGGGTTACTGCGGCATTGGCGGGACAGGAGTTGTTTGCCCGGGGGCCTGAAGGCATAGGCTAGGCGTCTAAAACTTCCATTTGAAATTTCAAATACACGGTGTACACCTCAGTAGAGCCGTCGTCTTGTTCCACTAAAAAAAACGGTGCCCGGTCCACCTCGTATTGTTTTGCTAACTGCATACCGCGGCTGTCAGGATCGGTTTCGATAGCCTCCACGATCTGATCAATTTGAGCAAGGTAACCACCTTGCTCAAGCTTATGCAGAACATCGGCACATTTACGGCAGGGTGAGCCATCGGCGAGTATTTTCTTAACCAGTGTAATGTTCACGCTGTCCTCAATCTTACGGGTTGATATTGCTAGCGTGAAGACCGCATTCCTTTTTGGTGTCTTCTTCCCACCACCAACGTCCTTCACGTTCGTGTTGGCCAGGCCCTACGGGGCGAGTGCATGGCTCACAGCCGATAGAAATAAAGCCCCGGTCGTGCAGAGGGTTGTAAGGCACTTCATAGGCACGAATATAGGCCCATACCTCCTCCGAACTCCAGTTGGCCAAAGGGTTGTATTTGGTCAGGGTTTCTCCGGCTCGGGCGAAACCCTGATCATCTTGTATGACCGGTATGTCGGAGCGGGTGCCCGGGCTTTGATCTTTACGCTGACCCGTAATCCAGGCGTCAACCTCTAAGAGCTTATTGCGCAGTGGAGTGATCTTACGAATGCCGCAGCACTCTTTGTGTGTGTCTTGATAAAAGCTGTACAGCCCTTTCTCGCGTACCAGTTGACGTACGGCGTCACCGTCCGGCGAAATAATATCAATATTGATCTTGTAGTGGTTTCTCACTGTCTCAATAAATTGATAGGTTTCTGGGTGCAGTCGACCGGTATCGAGAGAGAATACCTCTACATCAGGTCGAATTCGGCTGGCCATATCAACTAAGGCGACATCTTCGGCGCCACTGAATGAGATGGCAATACGATCATGGCTCTCCAGAGCGTGCTTCATAATACGGAACGGGCTCTGGTTGGCCAATTGTTGTTCGATATCCACCAGAGGAATTTGGTCATTCATTGCTAGATCCTTAATCACGGTCAATCTAAGGCTTATCTGCTCTATTTGGGCGGAAGGATACCAGAGCTTTTAAAGGGTTCCCAATAACACGCGAGTCTTAACTTATAACTGAGAGTACTTTTTCGTGAAACCATGATTTAAAAATAATCGAATAGTACTGTAAATGTACACATGCTGTGCTTAAATATTAAACAGTTACTATATCTGGTGTTATTAAGGCCCATATTGCTGGGCTTCATAGGCTTGGCGCCTTTAACCATATATTCCAAAAAGTTATTATATTCTCAAGTTAATTACGGTATTTGGGATATGTTCCACGTGAAAAAGTAGCTGAGTCCGTTGCGTTTTTACGCTAAGCAGGTTAGATTCGCCAGCTTTTCTATCTAAATAATTTTTGGAGGCTGACGTGGAGCTGGCATGTTTGGACCTGGAAGGGGTTCTGGTACCGGAAATCTGGATAAAATTTGCGGAAAAGACCGGTATTGAAGAACTGAAAGCAACAACGCGAGATATTCCGGATTATGACGTGCTTATGCGTCAGCGTTTGCGAATCCTTGAAGAGAATAACTTAGGCTTACATGAAATTCAGGAAGTGATTGCGACCCTTGAGCCTTTAGAGGGAGCGGTCGAGTTTGTAAACTGGCTGCGTGAGCGTTTTCAGGTCATTATTTTGTCAGACACTTTCTATGAGTTTTCCCAGCCTTTGATGCGTCAGCTCGGTTTCCCCACGCTCTTATGTCATCGTTTAGAGACAGACGACAAGGGCAAGGTGATCAACTATCATCTGCGCCAGCGAGATCCAAAGCGCCAGTCGGTACTCGCCCTAAAAACCTTGTATTACCGTATTATTGCTGCTGGCGACTCCTACAACGACACGACTATGCTGGGTGAGGCCGATGCCGGTATTTTATTTCATGCCCCGCAAAATGTGATCGATGAGTTTCCTCAGTTCCCGGCTGCTCACACCTATGAGGCTCTAAAACAAGAGTTCATCAAAGCCAGTAACCGAGACTTGTCTTTATAAGTTGCCTCTGGCCACTAATAAACCCTTAATCTTGGTCGAGATTAGGGGTTTTTAGCGCACTAGAATGTAGATTCATCGAGCTGCTATGAGTTTCAGTTTGTTGGTTCTATTGTTGTTGGTGTTTGACGTGTGGCCGTTAAATTATTGGTCAAGACTCGTAAGTCAGTTATATTGGAAATTGTATAGACCCACCTTTACAGCTAAAGCGAGAGTTACAATTGACCAGATTCTCGCGGCGCCATTTTTACAGAGCAAAGATATGTGCCCCTGTTAGCTCCTAAGGAGCAGCTGGTCTTTCACGCGTTATGAAGCCTCTGGCTGACATAATATGAGGCTTAAATGAACACGTTCTTATTAACTTTTTGCGCTATGCTGGCATTTGCTGGCAACTCAATATTCTGTCGATACGCGTTAGGCTTCAGTGCAATTGATCCGTTATCGTTTACGCTTGTTCGGTTGGTCAGTGGCGCAGCTGTACTAGCTGCTTTGGTGGTATTTACCGACTCCGGGCGGTGGCGCGAAAAAGTGAGTCAGGGTAGCTGGTCGGGTGGCCTGGCTCTTTTTGTTTATGCGCTAAGCTTTTCATTGGCCTATGTTAAGTTGGGCACTGCGGAAGGGGCCTTGGTGCTTTTTGCTACTGTGCAGCTTGTCACTATTGTTGCGAGCTTTATTGCAAAACAAAAACCTAGCGTGCTAGAAGTATGGGGCTTGATGATTGCCTTGCTAGGTGTGGCTATTTTACTCTTACCCAACGCGGCCCGGCCCGATATGCTCGGTGCTATTTTAATGATTGTTTCCGGGGGCGCTTGGGCTGGCTATACGCTGCTAGGACGCAATGGTGCCAAGCCGTTAATCAACACAACGGGCAATTTCTTTCGGGCTAGCGCTTTGGCTCTACTGCTTTTGGTGCCGTTGCTGGCACTTTGGTCGCCCCCCATACTGACTGGCGCCGGTTTGCTTTTAGCTGTGGCATCTGGGGCTTTGGCTTCGGCGATAGGTTACGCAATTTGGTATAAATGTTTGGCAAGGTTGACCATAACTCAGGCGGGCGTCGTGCAGCTGAGTGTGCCTATGTTGGCTGCGATCGGTGGTGTGCTGTTCGTCGGAGAAGCGTTAAGCGTAATTTTAATGATTGCTATGATCACGGTGCTGGCTGGGATCGCGCTCACACTGAAACCTAAAAAAGCCTAAATTAAAGCGGGTAAAGCGCCACACAAGGTCGTAGGTTTTCAGGCTGTTGACTTGATTTGTGAGCTCGTTATACTCAAATTTGCTTGAAAGTTAGTCCTGTTTGATGACTTGCCAAGACCATCGTTGTTGCCGGTTCCATCAATCAAAAGACATAGTAATATTTTAAGCAATTAGAATTAAGAGTATTAAGTAAAAAGCGCTCCGAAAGGGGGCGTGAATGATTGAGGAATGATTTATGTCTACCGTAACGGGTACCGTAAAGTGGTTTAACGAAGCTAAAGGTTTTGGTTTTATTGAGCAAGAGTCTGGCCCTGATGTATTTGCTCATTTTAGCGCTATTCAAGGTTCAGGTTTTCGCACTCTGGCTGAAGGTCAAAAAGTTGAGTTCACGATTACTCAGGGTCAAAAAGGGCCACAGGCCGAAAACATTGTCGCTGTGTAAGTTCAGCTTACGCACCGATCGAAAAGGGTGGGCAAAAGCTCACCCTTTTTTTTGCTTTACTTTTTAGCTTATGTTTTGGGGTGCTACCCCGTGCCCGGTTTTGGAAAATTATGTGAGGATCAATGGATAAGCGACAAGAATTACTCCGCCAGGCGATTACCACAATTCCAAATTACCCTAAGCCCGGCGTGCAATTTAGAGACATTACCAGTTTGTTGGAGCAGCCAGAGGCATTAGCCGAGGCGGCGGCGGGCTTGGTTGAGGCTTTTGCCGGTGCGAATGTCAATAAGATTGTCGCGATCGAAGCGAGAGGGTTTATCTTTGGTTCGATCTTGGCCCACCAGCTGGGGCTGGGGCTGGTGCTGGCGCGCAAGCCGGGTAAGTTGCCGCGCGCGACTCACAGTCAAGCCTATTGTTTGGAATACGGCGAAGACACGCTGCATATTCATAGTGGCGCCTTAAGCTGCGGGGATCGGGTATTGTTGATTGACGATCTGATTGCTACCGGAGGTACCGCGCAGGCCGTTGTTCGGCTTGTTAAGACAATGGGGGCTGTGGTTACCCATGCGGGCTTTGTGGTGGCTCTGCCGGAACTTGGTGGAGTTGAGCAACTTAAGCAAGCGGGGGTTAAAACCGTCTATTTGTTGGAATATAAGGGGCTGTAATGAAATTATTGATCGGGTTGATGTCGGTATTGTTAGTTGCGGCGTGCAGTAATAGGGCGGTTTATGAGAATGTGCAGCACAATCAACACCAGTTATGTGATCGCGAGCCTCCCGGCGCGCAGCGCGAGTGCCGCGAGCAGTCTTCGCAAAGCTACAGTGACTATGAGCGTGAGCGGCAGCAGCTACTGCAATAGCGCTTGGTTGGGGCCATACAATTGAGTATGATACGCGCCGCAATTGAATTTAGAGGGTAGAAGTCATGGGCTTCATTATCGGCTGTATTGTCATTTATGTGGCTTGTATCGTTTTTGTACGCACGCGCAATAGAGTGACATTTCCGCTCAGTCGCCAGCTGACAGATTTCTCCACTTTTATGGTGCCCTTTAACCTACCGGCCTATGGCTTATCCAAGGTGGAGACTACACCCAGAATATCTAAAGATCACTTTCCGGAGTTGCAGCTTATCGAAGACAATTGGCAGGTAATTCGCGATGAAGCTCTGGCCCTCTACACCGAAGGGAAAATTACCGCTAAGGATGATCTGCCCGCCAGCAGTTTCTATAAAGATAATCGCTGGACCAGCTTTTATTTAAAACTCTACGATAACCGTATCCCCTCAGCTTACGAGCTGGCACCTAAAACCATGGCCTTGTTAGAGCAGGTACCCTATCTCAACCTGGCTTTGTTTGCCGTGCTGATGCCGGGCAAAAAACTCAGCCAGCACCACGACCCTTTCGCCTATACATTGCGTTATTCTTTGGGGCTAAGCACGCCCAATAGTGAAAAGTGCGGCTTGCAGATTGATGATTTTCACTACCCCTGGCGAGATGGTGACAGCATTATTTTCGATGAAACCTACCTGCATTCTGCGTATAACGACACCGAAACCCCGCGTATTATTCTAATGACGGATATCGACCGGCCGTTAAAGCTCGGCTTTGTGCAGAAAGGGTATTGGTATTTTGGCCGCTTTTTCAATCGCCTGTTTATGATTGATAACGTCGACAGCAGTCACTCCGGAATTGGCAACAAGCTCGGCAAAGGCTTGCTGAGCTACCAGCGCCTTTTAAAGAGCTTTAAAAAGAAAAACCGCAAGGCATACTACATCAGTAAGTGGGTCGTTATCGGCGGTTTGTTGCTGCTTATCGCTTCCGCCATTATTTAGTGTTGCCTATTGCTGTGGGGCGGGGAATTCACCTTCCAGCGCCCTGAGTAAAATATCGACCTTGGCCAGAGTCTCGTTGTACTCCGACTCTGCCTCCGAGTCGGCGACAATGCCGCCGCCGCCCCAGCAACTAATCTCATGGTCTTCGGCCACCAAGGTGCGAATGGCAATATTGGTGTCCATATTGCCGCAGTAGCTGATATAGCCAATGCTGCCGCAGTAAGGGCCGCGCCTGTGGCTCTCAAGAGACTCTATCACCTCCATAGCTCGAATCTTCGGCGCCCCGGTAATAGATCCGCCGGGAAAGGCGGAGCGCAGCACGTCGACGCAAGACTGCCCTGGTTTTAATTGCGCCTCAATGGTACTGACCAAGTGATGAACATTGGTGAAGGACTGTAACTCGAACAGCTGAGGTACCTTTACGTGCCGGCATGTCTGGCTCAAATCGTTGCGCAGCAAGTCCACAATCATGAGGTTCTCCGCCTGGTCCTTGGGGCTGTCCAATAGCTGCTGACCGGCTAACTGGTCGGCTTTGAGGTTGTCTTTGCGGGCGGCGGTTCCCTTGATGGGGCTGGTCGTTACCTTATCTTGTTGGGCGGCAATAAAACGCTCCGGCGACAAGCTTAGAATGGCGCCGTCTTCGAGCGGGATAAACGCTGCGAATGGGGCGGGGTTAATTGCTCTTAGGTGCAAATAAGCCGTCAGTGGATCGCCTTTATACTGGCTGGAAAAGCGCTGGGCAAAGTTAACTTGATAACAGTCACCTTCGCGAATGTGATTCTGGATAATATCGAATTTTTCGAAGTAATGTTTAGCATTAAGATTGCTTTCGAACTTATTGATTATAAAGGGATTTGATCCATTTTCTAGAATTGACTTTAAGTTGTTTTGGCTCGATAAATATCCGGTTATAGCCTCGGTAGAAGCCTTATTGACGGCACTGATATAGGCTTTTTCAGCGGTGTGATCTAGCACTAGGGTCCAGGGATAGAGGCCAACCGCCATATCCGGCAATTGGCTGGTTTGCTCTATCTGCTCTTTTACAGGCACTAAGTACCGGGCTAAATCGTAGCCCCAAAAGCCCAAAGCCCCCCCGTATATAGGCAATTTGCACTCGTGTTCAGTGCGCTTTGTGTTAAGTGTGGGTAAATGGCGAGCGAGCACCTCGAACGGGTCCTGGCGGTAGAGACACTGGTGACTGGCCTTGGTATTGCTCTTGGTTAGGCCTGAGGCACAGCTATAGGTATCCACCTGGGTGCTGTCGGCAAAGGTCTGCAAGTAGTGGCTAGGGCAGGCAGCAAAGATGTCATAGCGGCCGGATTGCGTCGCCGGGTGGCAGCTGTCCAGCCAAATTGGATGTTTTAACGGGTGTAGTTGAGCAAAGTAGGCACTGGCGTCAGGGGTGTATTCAATTTCTGTTACAAAGGGTTCAAAGCTCATTGCTATCTGTCGCGTCCGTAAAGCTATAAAAGGCGCCGTGACAGCGCGTTTGTGAGTATACGGATTTGCCAGATAAAGCCCAAATTTAATAATGGGTTAATTGGCTCGGTACCGACAAGAAGAAGCTTGCCTGTGGGCACCGAGCGTCAGGGTAGGTTAATGCTCGAGTTTAAATGTCCAGTTACCCGTGATGGGGACGATGGGCGAAATACTGTTTAGACCGGCCAGTTCTTGCAATTTAGTAAGCCCTGCGGTCAAAGAAAACTGCTGAGCATTGAGCAGTATGGGGCTGCGAGTGGCTACCAACAATGTGTGGGCGTCGAGTTTTGTGACAGTCAGCTTGGCCGGTAGTGTTTGGCTTTCCCCGTGCAATGTTAACTGAATGGATAAATCGAGATTCTCGGGCGTGCTTTGCGCTAAATCATCGATATAGTCCTTGTCTAGCTGGGCGGCGAGCGTTGCTTTAGGGTATTTCTTAGTATTGAATAAAATGTCGCGCAAACGTTGGTTGCGTAAATCAATTAAGGTATCAACGCTGCTCAAGTCGACCTGAACATTAATTTGACCATCGTCGTTAATATTGGCAGCAAAGCGATTAAACGAATTCGTTTCGGCAATGGTGTCATTTTTTACTGTGACAAAATGCAGGCTGGATTGTTCTTGCTGCAGTGCCCAGTGGGCCAAGACAGGTGAGCTGGCAAATGCCATCAGGGCAACTGCAGAGTATTTTTGTACGATATTCATGTCGGATCTCCGTCCATAATAGTGTCGATGGACAATACCCTAAATTTATTATGGTTTATGTCAAGTATAAACTCGACCGTTTCGGTTCGGTGGCTGCTTTCGTGCTTGTTTATGGATAATCCTCTCGATTCTGATGGGTTGGCGGGCGGCTAAACGTTAGTGGGGCAGCGTCTGACCTGATAGTTCGTAGTTAAATAACATTTGAATCCAGTCATCCACATCATCAATGGGGGAGAAGGCGACATCAATGAGCGGGGCGATAACAACCTCCGCCGGCACCGGAGCCAGTAGTGGCTGCAGCCTTTGTTTTACGGTTTCAATTAATTCACCTAAATCTGTGTTGGGCTTATATTTACGCATGGCATAAATCAGTTCTAAAGCCGTGCGCAAATAGCGCTCAATGGCAAACTTTTGAGTGTGAGGGGCTTGCAGCATGGTGTCGGCCACCTCCAGCGCCGTTGCATAATCCTTAACCGCCAGGCCCCACTGCTGGGCCTGAAGGTGCTTGCGCGCTTTTGTTTGCAGGCGACAGCCGAGCATTCCATTGCCGATGGATTGTTGCCAGTAAGCTTGTGTTGAATCATGTGTTGCCGATGATTTGTGCACCGTTAGTTACCTGCTAAGTCAGTTTTTTAGGGTCGAGCAGTTGCTCTAATTCAGATCGGTCGATATCTGTCATATCGGCGGCCACGTCAATAATGGGGCGACCGCTGGCGTAGGCCGCTTTGGCGATTTCAGCGGCTTTTAAATAACCCACAATGGGGTTGAGTGCAGTTACCAGAATTGGATTGCGGGCGACCGAGGCGTTTAGATGTTCCTCATTTACTTTAAAGGTCTTTATGGCTTTATCGGCTAGCAGTACAGAGCTATTGCTGAGCAGCGTAATGCTGCTGATTAAGTTGTGAGCGATCAGGGGCAGGCAGACATTGAGCTCAAAATTGCCCGACTGGCCGCCGAGCGTAATAGCCGTGTCATTGCCAATCACTTGATAGCCAGCCATAACGGTGGATTCAGGGATGACCGGATTAACCTTGCCCGGCATTATGGATGAGCCAGGCTGCAGGGCTTCCAATTCAATTTCGCTGAGGCCGGTGAGGGGGCCAGAATTCATCCAGCGCAAATCATTGGCAATTTTAATCAGGCTCACCGCGCAAGCTTTTAATTGCCCCGATAGGGCCACGGCCGTGTCTTGGCTGCTGATGTGCGTAAATGGATCGGCTGCCGGGGTAAATTCAAGGCCCGTTGCGCAGTTAAGTTTCTGGCAAAAAACGCCGGCAAATTCTGCCGGAGCATTTACCCCGGTTCCCACTGCAGTGCCGCCTTGAGCCAGACTTTGTAATTGTGGTTGTAGCGCCTTGATATTATTGAGGTGCATCTCAATAAGACCCGCCCAGGCGTTAATGGGTTGGCTCAGGCGCACCGGCATGGCATCCATCAAGTGAGTTCGGCCGGTTTTAATGTAGTGCTCAGTTGTGGCCGCTTTTTCTTGGCAGACTTGTATCAGATGCGTTAAGGCCGGGAGCAGTTTCTCTGCCACCAGAATTGAGGCGCTCACGTGGATGGCCGTGGGAATGACATCATTACTGCTCTGGCTGGCATTTACATCATCATTGGGGCTCACCGACTCGCCAAGCGTGCGGCTGGCAAGGGTGGCAAGCACCTCGTTCATATTCATGTTGGTACTGGTGCCTGAGCCGGTTTGAAACACATCTACCGGGAAGTGATTCAGTCGGTCGGGGTCTTGCTCCACTTGCAGGGCGGCATCGCAAATGGCCTGTGCCGTTGGTGAGGGTAGAGTACCTAACTCTGAATTGGCTTGCGCCGCGGCCGATTTGACCTGTAGCAGGGCTCGAATAAAAGACTCGGGCAATCTCTGCCCGCTGACTGGGAAATTGTTTATAGCGCGCTGGGTTTGCGCCCCGTAAAGAGCATCCTCGGGGACGGCCAGCTCGCCCATGCTGTCTTTTTCTGTGCGTGTTTCATTCATAAAATTGCACCTTAGCGCTAGAGAGTGTGTAGCGATATTGGGTATCTGCTTGCCTATCTTAGGCCTATAATTCAATCCTTGCACAAACGATAACGGTTATCAATAACATTTAATCGGTATTGCTAATTTTTGCTAACAGGGCCTTAAAAAGATTGCGGAAAGAGGTTGCACACAATACAATGAGAATCATTATCGAGGGATGCCTAGCTGCACCTCCAGTGAAAATAATGGGTTAATACTTTAGTGTTGGGGGTTAGTGTGCGGTTTGGAAGCCTAAGACAATGGCATTGGGTGAGTTCGGCCATATGTCTTATAGGGTTGCTTTTATTTGCCATCACGGGCATTACCCTTAATCACGCGCATCAAATACCCGCGCAAAAATCCACCTTGAGTCTTGAGGCTAGGCTCGATCCCCAACTGCTTACCCGTCTTGAGCTGGAAAACATCGACAGTGGTCCGCTGCCGAAACCTCTACGATTGGAAATTCGTCGAGCACTCGGTGTTTATATCAACAGCGCTATAGATGCCGAATGGTATGGGGATGAAATCTATGTGCCCTTGCCAAGGCCGGGCGGGGATGCCTGGATGAGTATCGACATAAACAGTGGTGAGGCGATTTACGAAAAAACCACACGCGGTGTTGTGGCTTATCTCAACGACTTGCATAAGGGGCGCAATACCGGCGTTGCCTGGAGCTGGTTTATCGATGTATTTGCCATTGCTTGCTTAGTTTTTTCATTTACGGGGCTGTGGTTATTAATACGCTTACAAAAAAGTCGCCCCGGTACATGGCCTATGGTGGCTTTTGGTCTCGTGGCGCCGCTGATTATTATTATTTTATTTGTTCATTAAATAACGAAGGATCTGAAAAATCTATGAGCGTATGCAAACAAATGATGCCGTTGCTGTTGGCCGGCATTGGAGCGCCGCTGGCCGCTGCGCAATTAACTGTAGATGTTGCCATTCCTGAGATGGATGTGGCTGAGTACCATCGGCCCTATGTTGCCATTTGGGTGCAAAATATAGACAGCAAAGCGGTTACCAATGGCGCTGTCTGGTACCAGATTGACGCCGACGGTGAGGGAGAAAAATGGCTTAAAGATATGCGCTTATGGTGGCGTCGCAGTGGCCGCTCTCTCGATATGCCGATCGATGGTGTCACAGGTCCAACTCGCAAGCCAGGGTCTTATAACGTTAATCTCGATCATGTTACTGAGAACCTTGAGCCGGGCCAATACCAACTTTATGTTGAAGCCTCGCGGGAAGTCGGTGGGCGGGAGCTGTTGCATATCGACTTTGACTGGCCCTTAACAAAAGCACAAACATTAACTGCACAAGGCAAGACCGAGCTAGGCAAACTTTCGGTTACCTTTAACCCTTAACAACCACAGGAGTGGGTTATGAAATTTAAACAATTTTTAGCACTAGGTTTGGTTTTGGCATTACCGATGGCCGCTGAAGCGCATCGCTTTTGGGTTCTGCCGGCAGCGACGGTACTGTCTGGTGACGACCCCTGGGTCACCGTTGACGCCGCCGTGTCCAACGATATATTTTACTTCAACCACTATCCTCTGAAAGCGCATTACCTCAGTGTGGTTAAGCCCGATGGCAGTGAGGGTGAAATGCTGAACTTAGCTGAAGGCAAGCACCGCACGACCTTTGATTTAAATTTAACCGAGCAGGGCACCTACAAAGTACTAATGAGCTCAAGCGGTTTACAGGCCAGCTGGGAAGACGAGAATGGCGAGCGCAAACGCTGGCCTGGCCGTGGCGAAAAGCCAGCGCCCGGTGACTTTGAAAAACAAGTGCCGAAAAAAGCCAAAAACTTAAAAGTTGGTTATTCATCTACCAAGCTCGAATCCTTTATTACCGCCGGTAACCCTACCGACACCGTATTGGCACTGAGTAATAAAGGGTTGGAAATGCAAGCGTCTGCCCACCCCAATGATTTATTCACCGGTGAACCTGTGAACTTAACCTTCTTAATGGATGGTAAGGCTGTGCCGGGTGTGGAAGTCGTGATAATTCCGGATGGCGTGCGTTATCGCAATTCTCAGCAAGAAATTAAACTGACCACCGACAAAAATGGCAAGGTGAGCGTTGAATGGCCACAAGCTGGACGTTATTGGTTAGAAGCTGAATACGAAGACGATCAAGCCCAAGCGCCGGCGACAACCCGCAGCGGTAAGTATATCGCAACGCTGGAAGTGCTACCGCTGTAATCATTAATGAGTGAACTTGAACGCATAGCGCTGGCACTTGTGCTGGCGCTTGTTTATCTTGCTTTTAGTGGGTGGTGTTATCGTCGCACGCCGCGCTCTGACCAAAACGTTGCAGCGCAAGCTGATGTGGTCATTGCCTATGCCAGTCAAAGCGGTAGGGCACACCAGTTGGCTGAAAAAACGCGCGACGCTTTTTCTGTGCCGGTCATGCTTTGTGCGCTCAATCAACTAACGGTAAATGATCTGGGCAAAGCCAAAACCCTATTAGTTGTGGCGAGCACTTACGGTGAGGGCGAAGCGCCGGACAACGCTATTGCTTTTGCCAGGCGCATTAAATCTTTACCCTCTAACGCGCTGAGCCACCTAAATTTTGTGGTGTTGGGATTGGGCGATAGCCACTACCAGCAGTACTGCGCGTTTGCCTATCAGCTGCAGCAGTTACTTGTTGATGCTGGGGCTAACCCTATCGCTGAAATTCTCACCCTTGATGCGGCGCAGCCGGAGCGAGAGCACGAGGTTATCGCCCAGTGGCAAATCTTTATTGCCACACTAGGTGGCCAGTTTAATAGCGCTGAAGCAGAGCAATCTGTACTACCGGCCATACAAACTTTACAGCTTACTCGACAACAGCAACTCAATAGTGGCAGCCCCGGTGCCCCTTTGTATTGGTTGCGATTAGAGTCGAGAGATCCGCTGGATTATCAAGCGGGTGATATTGCAGAGGTTTACCCCAGGCAAAGTCCAGACAGGTGTGAACAGGCACGACGTCAACTCGCGTTGCCGACGCAAACCATCATTGAACCAGACGAAGCTCCTGTGGATACCATTGCTTGGTTGGCAGAGCGCGAGTGGCGTGATCTTGAGTTGCCTATAGGTGCTGATCAGGATACCAAGCTTGCCTGGCTACGGGGCCTTAAAACACCTGCGCCGCGCCAGTACACCATTGCGTGTGCGCGAGATTCACACGCTTTAGAACTGGTCGTACGGCAGCAGCAAGCGGGAGACAATCTTGGTCTTGCATCTGGCTGGCTTACCCGATATACGACACCGGGCGAAAAAATTCAATTGTCTATACGTAACAACAGTGAGTTTCACACGCCGCCCAAGAACTCTCGGTTAATTCTCATTGGTAACGGTTCAGGCATTGCCGGGTTGCGCGCTCATCTACAAGAACGAACCGCAACGGGCGGAGAGCCATGCTGGTTGATTTTCGGTGAGAGAGATCCCGTCGCAGACGCGTTGTTTTACGATGAGTTTGAAGCGTTACACCGCAAAGGAGTATTACAACGCATCGATCGCGCTTATTCAAAATGCCCCAGTCAGCCGAGGTACGTACAGGATTGCCTACAGCAAAACGTTAATGTTTTATGCCAATGGATAGAGCAGGGCGCCTACTTGTATGTGTGTGGAAGTCGGCTTGGAATGGCGCAGGCGGTACACGATGAATTGAATCGGTATCTGGGGGAGAGTTTGTTGCAAACACTTCAGGCTGATGGACGTTATTGTCGCGACGTGTACTAAACCACCGGTCCGTTGTGTTTATTTATCTTTTCATTATCATTGTCGGGCTCTGATTTAGGGCGACGTATTTTGAATGCGTCCGGCGGTTAAATCTAACATTACGCGATTATCTGGTTCGGCATCCATAAAACCCATCAGAAGCTGCAGCACACCGGAGATAAACTGTTGAGTCACCGGCAAGGTAACTGGCTTGTCTTCGTTTTGCACTTGATAAGCACTAACGCCTTGATATAACTGTGCAAGAGCCTTGTAAGCACTTAATCGGTTCGAGCCAATATCCTCCTGCGCCAAATCCCCACCGTTGCGCAGCATATAGAGGTCAACAAGTAGATCAAAGCCTGTAACATCGTTGGATAAACCATCCATTTCGGTTTTTGTTAATTCCGTAAGATATTGGTCAGTTGCCTGCCTCCAGCTGTCTTTATTTTTAAGAGTCGCTAGGTCGGTGACTATATCTTGCGTTTTTTCGGTTGTATCTAATTGTGCCAGTATGGCTAAATCATGCAGTGTGCTTTGCGTTAAAATATCAACCAGAGTCGAAGGCCATTCGTTCGGAATAAAGCGTTCTCTAACCAGTTCTCGCAGATGTTTTTTTGTGAAATCATTGTAATTTTCGGCATTGAGTACGTCGATATTCCAAGCATTTTCCGGGCTGTTGTTAAGCAAATATTGATGTTCCCGCTGATAGTGGGGGAATAATTCGTTGAATCTGGGTACCTGTTGTAATCGGATTGTATCAACTTGCACTCGGTTCTTAGGCAGAAGAGACACTACTTTATAAGCCGGCGGGTAAGCGGCAAGGCTGGGCGCTTGAATGTTAAACAGCGTTTTTCCATCCTGACTGCGATATACCCCAGTATCGTTCATATGCATATGGCCAGAAATATGGAAATGTAAACCAGTTTTGAGTATTCGCTCACTAGTGGCCAGTTTGGGCAGGCGCTTTAGCTGAAAGGCATCACGGCCCAATATGGATTTTATGCTGTCACCTTGCTCGTCATAAAAATCCACCATCGGAAAATGACTAAACGAAATCAGTCTTTTACCTTGTAATTGTGCTTGTATCACTACCTGCTCAATCCATTGCAGCAGGTATTCTTTATTTTGAGCAATAGCGTTGTAACCGGCATTGCCGGAGCCGGAGAATCCGGTCTTTAGTCCGTTTTGATTTGTTTTTGGCAGGTAGACATTGGCGTCTATGGCCAGCAACCAGAGCCCTTCGGTGGGTTCGACCAGATAGCTTGTATCAGGCATGTCGATGCACAAATCGGGTTGTGACGCTGATGTTTTGGCACAAACACTTGAGTGGCGTTTGGCTAAGGAACCCGCTACGACGGCGGCCTCGAATTGATAGTTATCCGGTGTGTAGGCGGTAAAAGGCGTTGCCCAGTAAAGATAGCTTTTTTGTGGAAAGAAGCCATTATTTCTCATCGTATGAGTGACACCCTGATAGCCTAAATGACGGATCTTTTCGCTGCAGATCAGTGAGTCAGTTTGTCGTCCGCTTTTATCTTGACAGCTTTTGGTGCCAGGGCTTTGAATGGATATCTCGCTTCCATCTGTGTTGAGAAAATCGGATTTTCCGCCCGGCGTGTCATCAGGTCGAACCGGATCATGATTGCCGGGAGTGGCAAAGAACATAACGTTATGACGATCGCGGTATTCATCGAGTATGGTTGCAAGTTTATTCAAATGCACGGGCTGGCCATCATCACTAAAGTCGCCAGGTAGGCCAATATAGCGAATGCCCGATTTGACAGCGTGATCCAATGCGGCCAAAAGGGCGAAGTAATTTTCATTAAAAAGTCGGGTGGAGTGTAGTTGTGCAGCCATGGAGCGAATGCTCGCATGTTTATGGCCGTCGTCGTTACTGATGCCTGCGAAACCCTCGTCTCTGAAATCAGCGTAAATATCATGAAAATGAATATCTGGCATAAACGCTACTTGCACGGGTCTCTGCTGGTCTGTGTTGGCCATTGCAGTTGTTTCTGCTGTTGCAGTTATTGTGAAGAGTGCAATTAATAAGCCAGCAACTAAAGTCGGAAGAGAGTTTTTCATAAGGTAGGTCTTGGAAGAAAAAAGCACGTCCTTGTGCCAAGAGATGCCATGCTTAAAAGTTAGCGCGTACGCCTAATGTGTAACGGCTGCCGGAGACTTCATACATAGTGGGGAAGCGTGGATCCATGGTGTAACCTTGGGTCGCTTCTTCGGTAATGTTAATGCCTTCTAAAGAGAGCTTAATATTTTCTGTGATATAGAAACCGAGAGAGAGGTCTAGCTGGCCGTAGCTGTCGCGATACACGGGATACATATCGCGCTCAATACGCTCTACATATTTGTCCTTGTAGTTATAGAGAATACGCGCATTGAAACGATCGTTTTCATAATAAGCTACTAGATTATAAGTGTTTTCGGCGAGCCCTTCCGGTGCTGTGGGAATGTTAAGGTCTGATTCGCCCGTTAGTGAATTATCTAAAATGGTGTAGTTGGCATTAATACCAAAACCTTCTAAAGATTCACTAATTATTGTTAATGGAAATTGAGCAACTAATTCAACCCCTGATACGTCATAGGAGCCCTCAGCGTTAATCTTTTGATAGACTTCAAAGTCGTAGACGCCATCCAGAGTGCCGTTATCGTTGTACTTGGTAACATTAGGGACTATTCCTGTCAGCGATTCGCGCACTACGCCTTCGATTTCTTTTTCAAAATATGAGGCCGAGAGAATACCGCCGCTTTCCAGGTAATATTCAACCCCTAGCTCCCACTGATCTGCGTAGGTAGGCTGTAAGTCCGGGTTGCCATCGTAGTATTTAAACTCACTCAAGCTAACTGAGCGTTTGTAGGCGATATCGGTTAGCGCTGGGCGCATTAAAGTCTGTGACGCGGCAGCACGAAACATTAAGCTTTCGCTTAACTCTACTTTCATATTAAAGCTGGGCAGTAGGTCATCATAGCTGCCGTCTTTAGAGACAGGCTCAGACGTGTAAACGGTAGAGCCGTCGGCAGTCTGCACTTGGTGAAAACCGGAAGATAAAACGGAGGTGTCTACATATCGAAAACCGGCGTTGATTAAAGCAGGCCGCGATAGAATATCAAACTCAAAATCCGCCATGGCGTAGAGGCTAAATACTTCCTCATCCACTTGGTAGTATTGGTCGGGGGCATAATCCACGTGGAAGCCATCGTAGCGGAATAAGTCCCGTGCATACTCATTGGATACTTGAGCCCAGCTTGGGCTATAGGATAAGTCCGGTAAATACTCGCCGCCAGGCACCAGTTCTTCTATAGGTGTTAGCTCGCTATCTTGCAGTGTGCGAACACCGCTCCAGCTAGAGTCGTCTGCCGATGGCCCTTTAACTTCTTTGTCGCCTTGATTGCGCTTTTTGCTTTTATCTGTATAGCGAACACCAAAGTGAATATCCGCCAAAGCGGGCAGGAAGTCGATGTGCATTTCACGGCTAACATCGAACTGCGCTGCGTACTTATCATCCTGTATCTCTTCCAAAGTAACATCGTAGAAGTCGAAGAGGTAACTGGAAGGGGCGTTATACATATCGATGGAGTCTGGATCGTCGCTCATGAGGGTCTGGCCCCCTTGATCGGTATAACGCGTGCGCGAAGGTGCATAAGAGGTATGTTTAAGGTTGGTTCGGTCCGAGAACTTCTCCGCTCCCGAATAGCCCAACAATCCGTCGATGGACCATAAGCCTACAGACCACTCGGAAGCAAGGCTGAATTGTTGATAGTCGGTTTCGTTCACGTCCTCTTTGCTCAAAAATTCGTGTTGAGTCAGAGCGTAAGACGTATCAGTGAGAACGGTAATGCCGTAATCAGAGAGTGTGGTGCTGTCGTAATCGTGAATTTCAGCGAGAGAGCTTGGGCTTGAGGCGGAGTATGCGGCGGCATCATACTCATCTTCGGTTGCATCATACTTGCCGACCAGTGCATCAAAGGTCAGGGAGAAATTATTGCTTGGTTTAAATTGAATGGAGGCTGTAGCTCCCCACTTCTCCTGCTCATTTAAGTAAGCCCGGTCTCCGGCTTTGTTTAGAAATACAACACGGCCGGTTTCGTCGTCATTGAATCGGTCATTGATGACAATGCCTGTGTCGCGTTCAAGAACCGCTGCGGCTTGGTCTGACTGGTGCTGAGAAGAGCCTGATTTTTCGAGCCAACGGGAAAGAGGGCGAAAGTCCACACCAGAGTTAGCGTCTGTTCGATTCGTTCTCTGTGAGCTAGAAAATGACACTAAGGCACCCCAGTTGCCAACTGTATTGCTCGCTAGCAGTGAAAAATTTGGGTCAACTTCTTCTGAAATGGTGTTGTAGGCACCCTCGGCAGAAACAATAACTTTACGGCCACTGTAATCGAATGGGCGCGCAGTCTGGATTTCTACGGTTCCCGCGATTCCGCCTTCTTCATCCGCAGCGGTAGGAGATTTTTTCACTTTTACCTGCTGAATAATATCAGAGGCAAACATGTCGAATTCAACATCGCGCCCGCCACTGCCAGATGCTGTCGCCAGGTTGTTTATCGATACATGGGTGAACTCACTGGGTAAGCTGCGAACATTAACTTTGTTGCCAAGGCCTTTGTTGCGCTCAATAGTAACGCCCGGAATGCGTTGTAGGGCCTCTGCCAGGTTTTGCTCGGGGAAGTCGGCGATGTCTGAGGCAACCACAGAGTCGGAAAAACCAATGCTGTTTCGTTTAATGTCGACGGCTTTTTCCAAGCTTTTCTGGTAGCTGCCGGTAACGATCATTTGCTCGATATGGTCGCCCGCTTCAATCTCTTGGGCTTGGGTGGCTGAATTGCTTACCATGGCGGTAAGAAATGCAATGATGCCTGAAAGTTGCTTCTTCTTAAAATCCACTTGTCTTTCCTCGTTTGACGGTCTGCTGTTGTCGGCAGTTATGGTCAATATCCGGCTGTCGGTAATCTTAGGCTGCAACCCTGTTCCAGACAGAACCTGTGCAATAGCTTCCGGTATTGAGTAAAAACCCGATATCGAATTTGCTTTTAAACCTTTCACAAGCTCTGCCGAAAAAAGAACCTGAAGATTTGCTTGTTTAGCAAAAATCTGCAGTGCTTTATTGGCCGGTAATTGTTGTATGTCAAATTCAATGCGTTGCAGTTCAATGCTTTCTGGCACCCCTGATGCAGACGTTGGGGCGGAAAAGCTTTGAGCTGCGTTCGCGCTCAAAATAACGACGAGACAATACCGGCTTATTCGAATTGCGGGGTAAGCCGTCAAGTCTCGTAGTAAAGGACAAGGTAGAAGTGAAAATCTACCAGTGGATTTTTTAAAAAAGTTCGATGTTTTTTTATTTGATTGAAATTTAATACAAAGCACGTTGATCGTCATTTTTCTTTAACAAAACAACGTTATCCTTACTTGTTTGCGCTTCTATATTAAAGCTGAGCTGCAATGCTTGAAGCATTGAATCCGTTTCTCCTGCTTTAAAATAACCTCCGATTTTAAGCGACTTTAATGACTCGTCTGCCAATACAATTTTGACATCGGTGTAGCGTGATATTTCTTCAATGGCCTCAAGCAAGGGAGTGTCTTCAAACGAAAGCATTCCGCTGGTCCACGAAAGATTTCTTTCTATTTCTTTGCTGGTGGATGGTGATGCCTGAGGTTTTTCAAATTTCTTGAAGATCACTTCTTCGCCGGCATTCACCATAATATTATCCGCTGTATTATGGTTGTTTTTCCCGGTGGAGATTGTAGTATGGTCCGCTATGCTAACAATGCCCTCGGTAACGGTTAGCTTGGCCGTTGGTCCGGTTTTTCTAATATTAAAAGCGGTACCAACTGCGGTTACTACATTGTCTCCAACCTGTACGGAAAAGGGGCGTTGTTTGTCTTTGGTTACGGTGAATAGGGCCTCGCCACTATGTAAAATTACCCGCCGAGCCGTTTCTGAGTAAATAACTTCAATATTTGAGTTTGTATTGAGAGATACTGTGGAGGCATCACTGAGAGAGATTTCACTAATTTCACCCACAGCCGTTTGAAATGTTTTAGGTTCTAGTTCGTCGGCTTTCTGTAGGCCCGGCCAAAGCAGCGCGGTAAATAGTACAAAAACTGCAAAAACACTTGCCGCAATCGCTTGGGGAGTTTGCCAGCCGCCTCTTTTACCTGAAGAAGGCTCACTTTCGTCGGTCTCGATGGCAACCCAATCTTTTAACTGATCGGCAAGGCCCCATATTTCAGCGAGCTCAAAAAATTCAGTTTCGTTTCTTTTGCTCTGCTTAAGCCAGTCGCTTAATTCGCGTTGTTGGGCTTGATTAAGATCGCCTTTATCTAGCTCAATCACCCAGTGAGCAGCCTCTTCCTGGACCGATATTTTGTTTTTAAATGCTTTTACTTTGCTCATGGGATTAATCTAGCGAATGTTGTTATTTATGGTTTTAAGGGCAGGGGGGATTTTTTCTTTGAGTGCCGGCTCGAAATGCCCTAGCTGCTTCAGTGACTCTTTGCACTCAATCATCCCCTTGGCCAGGTGCTTGTCGACCGTACCAACCGAGATGTTCAGTTGTCGGGCGATATCGCTATTGGATATTCCCTCGATTTTCTTCATTATAAATATTCTTCGGCATTGCGCCGGAAGGCGGTTTATAGCATCACAAAAATGAATGAAGCGCTGATGTTGCTCTGCTTGCTCGTCGAGTTCAATGGTGGTGGGTGTATTATGGTCGTTTATAGCAGACTCTATAGAGTCGTTTAAGCGAACACCAGAGCGGTTTTTTTCATTAATGGCGAGGTTTCTCGCGACCTTGCATAAAAATGCTTTAGGGGCACGCACATCGCTTAGTCCGCCGCGCTCAATAACTTTCACATAGACCTCCTGAACCAGGTCGTCCACATCCTGACTATTCTTAAAAAAAGTAGAAGCATGCTGACGAATAGCTTTTACGTGGTTAAGAAACGTCTTGCTGGTGGTTTCCTGCTCCGGGTGGTGCACCTGCAGTATCGACTGGTTTCTTTCCAAATACGACATAACTAAGGAAGCCCCAAGTGCGTTGTCAGCCGAGTAAACGTTAAGCGGTGGTGTTAGAGTCGCAGACCACAGCGGGAAGGGCGAACCATACTGGGTTAGTATTGCAATTATATGACGGGCGGGGCGGTGGGTGGCTTTTCAGCTAGAATGTATGTGAAAAATCAAGGGCTTAAGATTGTCGAGAGGAAAGGGCGCTTGCATGGACAAGCGCTCTTTAAAAGCTGAGGTTTGTGGCTTTAGTCTCGGTAGATTTTTTGTTTTAGTCGATTGAGCCGTTCAATGGCACCATCTGTACTCTGGTCGTTAATGACCAAGTGACCTAGTTTGCGGCCCGGGCGAACAGACTTGTTGTACCAATCTAAGGTGGCATCGTCCTCAAGTTGGTTGTCTTGGTCCAATTCTATGCCGAGCAAATTCAACATGGCGGCCACACTTGTCAGCTGGGTGTTTCCCAGCGGCCACCCTGCGATGGCGCGCATATGGTTTTGAAATTGGCTGGCCACCGCGCAGTGCATGGTCCAGTGACCACTGTTGTGTACACGCGGGGCGAGCTCATTGACCCAAAGCTGGCTTGAAGTCACAAAACACTCCATAGCCATTACGCCCACATAGTCCAAATGTTCCAGAATCGCTTTTAGGCCAGCTTGCCCCGTCGCGATTAACTCATCGGATAAATGCGGGGCAGGGGCAAGAGAGTGTAAAAGCACTCCGTTTTTGTGCACGTTTTCCGTAGCGGGATAAAACCTAACTTCGCCATTGACGCCGCGTACGCCAATAAAGGACACCTCGCGCTCGAAATCCATAAAAGGCTCGGCAACATAAGGCGATGCATTGTCTGACTGGCGTTCAAAATGAGCGCTCGCTATAAAGTTTTGCACATCGTTCTGATCGTAAAGGCGCCATTGTGCTTTGCCGTCGTAGCCCTGCTCGGTGTGTTTGATAACAAGCGGAAAACCCAGGGTTTCTACGGCCGACTGCAACTCATCGGCAGAGGCAACGCTGACGAACGGCGTGTGAGGTACCTGGCAGTTGATCAGTAGCTGTTTTTCACGTTCGCGGTTTTGGCATTGATAAATAGCCTGGGGGTTAGGGTGCACAGCGCAGTGTTCGGCCAGCCGCTGCAAAGGTACTAAAGAGCACTGCTCGCGCTCTACGGTCACCACATCGGGCTTGCCTAAGGCTTCATAAAGCTCGTGACTTGATAAGTCCTCAGCCATAGCCGTTATCGGACCCAATCCGGCAACGGGGGCCGTATCTTCGTTGTTTTCCGATAAAAAGCTAAAGCTCATACCCATAGGTATGCCTGCTAGGGCCATCATACGGGCCAATTGGCCACAGCCGAGAACTGCAACGCGCATTATTCGACCTCCACCGGTACCGAGTCGGTTTGATTCTTGCGCCACTCAATAAAGCGCTGACTCAATTCAGGGTCGTTTAAACCCAATATTTGGGCGGCCAAAACCCCGGCATTAGCCGCGCCGGCCTCGCCAATGGCTTGGGTGGCAACAGCAACGCCCTTGGGCATTTGCACGATTGAAAGCAAACTGTCGAGGCCTTTTAGTTGGCGGCTGGATACCGGCACCGCAACCACAGGAATATGAGTCATGGCCGCTGCCATACCTGGCAGGTGCGCTGCACCGCCGGCTCCGGCGATAATGACTTTAATGCCGCGATCTGGGGCTTGCTCCGCGAAGTCATACAGGCGTTTTGGGGTTCGGTGAGCCGATACCACCTGAGTCTCGTAAGGCACACCGAGCTCATCCAAAACATCCGCCGCCAAACGCATGGTTGGCCAATCAGAGCGGGAACCCATAATGATACTGACAACGGGATCTTGCATAAAAAACCTCGAAAGAGAGCTACTCAAAATTTGTGAGGGCGGCATTTTACCGGATTATTACGGTTTAATCCTAATTTTCGGTTCCCGATTAACCTAGGTTAGGCAAAGTAGCAATTTTAACAGCTGATCAAGGGCCAAGCGGGGCGAAAAGTAATCGAAAACGGCTGGACGCACTGAATGATGACGCTTGCTGCAGACTAAGTCTGAGTGGCGTGCATAGGTACAGGCAAAGTGGATATTTTTTAGCTAATGGCAGTGCAAGGCCCAGTGAGAGCCAAGTAAGGTGCTAAGAGGGATTAAGGTTGGATTTGAGCTTATATTCTATTTAACATAATATACATTATGCGCATTTATAGATTGATAAGTCGTGGATGAGTAGTTTGTTGATTTGGCCTGTATTCGTAGTATTGCGGATTCGTAACTGGTATTCAGTTGTGCTCTCTGCCTGCCGTCGGACTATGGCTTATGGGCATTTTGAGCTTAATGGGCATTTATTAAGGCTAAATAAATACCCATTTAGGTCTAAAAAATCACTTAAGGATTAAAAAACAACGACACGGCTTCTCTAAATGATGGTTCGGTAATCGCGCCGTGTGTTGTGTTGTATTCACGTTTTACGATTTGTAGGCCTGAAAATGCGCGCTCATTTAGGCTGCTTTCAAAGTCTGTAACGTACTGATCGTTGCCCTCAGGCACGGCGCTGGATAGAAATAAGCGGCCATTTAGCTCATTGCTGGCAAGATAGCGCTCAAGTTCTAGCGCTTCGGTTTCAGCTTGATGTTGATAAAAACTGGCATCAAAAGCTAAAAAGTTATGGAAGTATGGATCGCTAACGTCGTCCATCAGCATGGTTAACCCTGCCATTACACCACCAAATGAGGTGCCAACAATGCTTCTTTGCGCGGGTTCGATACGCAGTCCGGGCTCAACTAGGGGGATTAATTCGGTGGTGATAAAGTGGAAAAAATCGGTTGCGCCGGGCAGTAGATAGTCGGTACGGCGACGATCATCGGGGCCTTCTGATATTGCGACAAGTATGGCGTTTACCCCCTCTTGCTCCAGTAAGTATGGCAGTCCTGGGTATAGAACCTGTCCGTCTAGCGCATAAATAATGGGGTAATTCTGGCTGGATTCGTGATAACCCACAGGTAAATAGACGTTTACTGGGTAATCAATACCGGTAATGACTGAGCTGATGACTTGCTCTGGTTGTGGGTGACCTTTCAAAAAAGTGTAATTTACATCGTTATCAGTACTTTCTTGGCTTTCGCCACTAGTATCGTCTTCGGGAGATGCGCTTTGTACGGGGGGAGCTTCAGGGGTTTGCAGTTCATCTTTACTGTTTGAACTAACGGGGGTACTGCTTGTAGCCGAAGAAGTAGAGCCACCTCCTCCGCCGCATGCGGTTAGTTGAAGAATGAAGATAAAACTTAACGCACTTACTAATGTTCTCATATGAAGCCCTTACCGATAACGTTGTTGTTTGTGCGGTAATAAGCGCCATACTTTTTTGAGGCCGAACGGAACCCCGGTGCGCTAACACCGCTTTAAAAACCGATAGTCCATTCGGATAGTGATCAGATTTGACCGGTATGTGCGGGACTCAATTCCCGAACTCCATTAACTACGGCTCAACTGTCGCCGTAGTTCATTTCTTCACGTAATAAATATTGAAAAAAGCGCCAAAAGCTGAATATGTGTAAAATGCGCCAAATTAGATCGTGAAAAATTCTCCCAAAATGTTTCAGGGAAGAGTCCATCCTAAATTGAGACTGGTGTCGCGAGGTTCTTGCGAGCGGGGAGCCCTATTCACTGTATAGGCTCGGTGACATTCCGTTTCAACCCAAGGGTATCGACAGTCTTATTATTCCTTAGTCGCATAATACACGACTGGTTTGAATACTAAATTAACTATTTGAGGCTGTAAAATAACCAATTGGAATAGATGTGTCGCTTTATCCGCCAACTGTTACTGTAAGGGGAATTACTGAGTGTTTGAGCTATTTGTCGTTGTTATTGACGTGTTGCTTTTAGGTGGGGGGATACACTACCGAAACAGTATTGTTTCAAATTGTAAAAGGAGCATAAAAAAGCCCCTACAAGTAGGGGCAACAGGGTGGAGATATCGATGAAGGTGTTCTTTTAGAGCCCGGAAGTATCCCCGGGCTCAGTTCAGTGGGTTATTGACTGGGAGGTGCAACGCACATGGCATGAACTCGTAGCTCTTCGAGCGCACCGAGTACAGCATTTTGGCGTATTTCTACGGAGTCAAAATCATTGTCCGTTTCGATTACCAATATTTGCTGGCCGGGGTTGTTTAACAGCCCCAATAATTGCAGACCTAACAGCCCCCCTGCTCCCCCAGATTGCTGTGCCTCACCATCTTTATAGGTAGTTATAGAGATTTGCTCTAATAGAGATAAGTCTAGCAAGTTGTCGGGTTTAGTCAGTACTACACCAACACGTCGGGGGCCTTCGTAAGTATTCGCGCCGTCTGTTACACGAATATACACTTGGCTTGCCACACCGACGAGGGTATACATACGAGCGTAGCTGTTAAGGTCTTCGTCGATGACCAGTGAATTGCTGTCAACTCCACAGCCGACACAAAGTACGCCCTCCACACCGGACACTACACTGGAAGAGTCACCGTGTATTGGTTTAAAAAGTTTGTCTGAGCCGCAGTCTATATCTTCCACGCTATCGCATACATCGCCGATGCCGTCACCGTCAGTGTCGGCTTGATCGGAGTTTGCGTTTAATGGACAGTTATCGCTTGCGTTGATCACGCCATCGTTATCGCGATCGTCGTCACAGGCATCACCAATTCCGTCGTTGTCTGTGTCAGTTTGATCTGAATTGGCAACCACCGGACAATTATCTGAATCATCGTCCACGTTATCACCATCTTGATCGCTGTCACAAGCGTCACCGATACCGTCATTGTCAAAATCGTTCTGCCCTGGGTTGAGCACGAGCGGACAGTTATCGGTTTCGTTTTCAATGCCGTCGTTGTCCCGATCAGAGTCGCACACATCGCCCAGACCATCGCCGTCGGTATCAGCTTGTTCGGAGTTGGCGACTAACGGGCAGTTGTCTGCTTCATCCTCAACACCATCGCTATCAGTATCGATAAAGTTATCACAGGCATCACCAATACCATCACCATCAGCATCGGTTTGATTGCTATTGGCCGTTAACGGACAGTTGTCGGGCGTATTGTTAATACCGTCACCGTCGATATCGTCATCACAAACATCGCCCAGGTTATCATTGTCGCTGTCTTGCTGATCCGCATTAGCGGTAGCTGGGCAGTTGTCTGAGCCATCGTCGATGCCGTCGTTGTCTGTGTCGGTATTGCTGTCACAAACATCACCAATGCCGTCACTGTCTGTGTCTTGCTGATCGCTATTAGCATTCACTGGGCAGTTGTCGGCATCATCTGAAATGCTGTCACCATCGACATCATTGTCACACGCGTTACCGACACCGTCATTGTCCAAATCATCTTGGTTGGTGTTGGCGGTCATGGGGCAGTTATCTTGCTCGTTATCGACATTGTCACCGTCGGTGTCATCATCGCAAGCATCCCCTACTGCGTCATTGTCCAGATCATTCTGGTTGGTGTTGGCATTGATAGGGCAATTATCATCGCCGTTGTTTACACCGTCTCCGTCCATATCGTTATCGCAAACATCACCGATGTCGTCACCATCGATATCGGCCTGATCGCTGTTGGCTATTAACGGGCAATTGTCGATATCATTAACGATGCCGTCGTCATCGGTATCGTTACTTACGGTTGAGTCGCAAGCATCGCCAATACCATCTCCGTCTGTATCCGCTTGATCAGCATTTGCAGTAACAGGGCAGTTGTCATCTGTATTGATAACATTGTCTCCGTCTACATCGTTATCGCAGGCATCACCTATACCGTCATTGTCCAAATCTTCTTGGTTAGGATTTGAGGTAAGCGGGCAATTATCCAGATCGTCAATAATACCGTCGTTGTCGGTGTCGGTTGTATCGTCATTATCGCAAACATCACCTATACCGTCTCCGTCAGAGTCAAGCTGATCTTCATTGGCAATGTTAGGGCAGTTGTCGCCAGGATTATTAACCGTGTCGTCATCGCGGTCATCATCACAGACGTCTCCTATTCCATCATTATCAATGTCGGATTGATTGGCATTGGGGGTCAGTGGACAATTATCTTGCTCATTGATAATGCCGTCACCATCTAGATCGTCGTCGGGCGTAGTGCTGGTATCGCAAGCATCACCAATGCCGTCATTGTCGCTATCAACTTGATCGGGGTTGGCAACATTGGGGCAATTATCCCCGGGGTTCAGAACGTCATCACCATCGCGATCATCGTCACAGGAGTTGCCAATACCGTCTTCATCATCGTCAAGTTGATTAGCATTAGCAGCCGCTGGGCAATTGTCGGTAAAATCAGGTATGCCATCACCGTCTTGATCCAGATCACACGCATCCCCAATACCATCACTATCCAAATCGCTTTGTTCTGGGTTTGGGGTGTAGGGGCAGTTATCTAGCTCGTCGCTAATGTTGTCGCCATCGGTATCACTGTCACAGCTGTTACCTAGACCATCTAGATCGTTATCCAGCTGGCTAGTGTTAGGCACTAATGGGCAGTTGTCGCCGCTGTCGGCAACCCCGTCGTTATCGGAGTCAATATCACAGGCATCGCCAATTGCATCAAAGTCTTGATCGAGTTGGTCAGTATTGGGATCGAGTGGGCAGTTATCAATACCATCATCGAAACCATCACCGTCGACATCGCTATTTAGGTCGCAGGCATCGCCAATACCGTCAGCATCTGTATCTAACTGATCTTCATTGCTGTCGGCAGGACAATTGTCCTCGGCGTTTTCAATGTTGTCACCATCTTTGTCTGAGTCACATAGATCGCCAACGCCATCATCATCCAAATCAGATTGCGCAGTGTTCGCCAAAATAGGACAATTGTCGTTGTCATTTTGAACACCATCGCCGTCGGAATCACCATCACAAGCGTCGCCGATACGATCGCCATCTGTATCTGTTTGGTTGGAGTTGATGAGTGTTGGACAGTTGTCTTCCGCATCGGTTATTCCGTCCCCGTCATCGTCTTGATCACAAGCATCGCCAACATTATCGTTGTCGATATCTTGTTGGTTGGGGTTTGCGATGGCTGGACAGTTATCCACCACATTGGGGATTGTATCGCCATCATCATCGGGCCCACCGGAAAAATCACAGGCATCACCAATACCATCTTCATCGGTATCAATCTGATTTTCATTGGCGGTGACCGAACAGTTATCGTCTGCGTCGGCAATGCCGTCGTTATCAGAATCAGTTGGAATGTCAATTGGATCGGGTTCTTCGAACCCCGGGCTGCTGGAAGAGGAAAATGTAGATCCGCCTGACGAAGAGGAGCCGCCACACGAACAAAGAAAGAGTAATGAAATAATGAGAATTAAAATCTTGTTCATACTGTACCTCACCCTGGTGTATAACTAATTATTCCCCAAAGAAAATAAATTCTATTTTCAAATATTTTTAAAAATAAAAATAAAAATAAAAATAAAAATACAAAATATTGTGATCTCCATGTGTTTTAAATTTCAAATATGTTTATTCAAGCATTGCTTCTTTTATTTTTTTTTCCGTAATTTAATAAATAGTAGAAATGGCTGTGGTTTTCTATCAACCAAAAATTCTATAACTTGCTATTAAAAGCATTGTTTATATTATGTTTTTAATATTTGGCGCATTAATTCATATTTATATCAGGGTTTAGAATATAAAAAAATGTAAGGTTTGAAATCGAATATTAAAATCATTTATTTCTGATAATAAATTAATCTTTTTATTAAAAAAAAGTATTAAAAATTAATCAATCCGAAAATCTATACTCTCTTGCCTTGTGGGTTTGTGACCGCTAATGGTGCGCCGACATTGGTGATGATTATTTTTTGGGGGATTTGTCAATGTCGAGTCCCGTAAAACTTTTAATGGCGTATTTATTTGTTTGTGATTTGATCCATGATGGTGCGTTTTTGTTTGAAATAAAGGCGGCTAAAATCCGAACAAGGAGTCAGGCCCACAGCTTAACTTTTTTATACGGAGTCGTAGCGGTGGCTCTAGAGAGTCATACCTCTATAAAAAAGCGGCCTAAAGCTAGGTATGTCGCAACTATTAATGTACGACCAACGTCACTGTTTCAACTTGTTCGTAAATGTCGATATTGGTCATTTAACGTAGTGTGCTAAGTTGTCTAGAAGGCTAATCTAGCGATTTATGAGGTGCATCATGCAACAAGTGGGGGTTGTAAAAGAGATTTGGCGCTATCCAGTGAAAGGGATGGCTGGCGAGCAACTAGAGTGTTGCTCTATCGGTGAGATCGGTGTGTTCGGTGACCGAATTTGGGCGCTGCGAGACACTCAACGTCAGGAAGTACAAAGCTGTAAGTTTCGTCCCGAGCTGCTGCAGTGCACCGCAATACTGATGAAGGATGGCTCAGTTAGCATCACAATGCCCCATGGTGATGCACTTAGCTCCGACGATACCTCTCTAAATGATCGGTTGTCATCTCTTGTTGGCCACGACTCAACACTAGAAAGATTAAAACCTTTATATGACGACGGCGAAAACCTAGCGTTTTACCGACGCTATAAAGTCAAGGGGGAGACTTGGCTGGATGAGTTAAAAGCAACCTTTACTCGTGAGCCGGGAGAGCCCCTCCCCGACTTTAGCCAAATGCCACAACAGGTGCAGGATTTTGTCACTATTCCGGGCACTTTCTTTTTAGTCTCGCCCCTGCACTTTATCACTACCGCCAGTATTCAGAGCATGCAACAAAAACTGCCAGAGGCAGATTGGGATGTGCGCCGGTTTCGGCCCAATATCGTTATTGAAACCCATAAGGGGTACCAGGGTTTGGTTGAGCAAGCCTGGATTGGTCGACAGCTGACCATTGCAGGATTAAATATACCCTGTACAGCGGCAGCACCGCGTTGCGGCGCTATTACTCGTGCACAAAACGCCCTGGCGTTCGACGCGTCAATGCTGCGGACAGTTGTTCGCGATGCCGATCAGAACCTAGGAATTTACGGCTCCACTCAAGAAGAAGGCGAGTTGAGAGTGGGCGATGCGGTTTATCTGCAATAACAAGGGCTCCGCATAGGAGACGCTCCATCCCAGTATGCACCCTACTGCTAAATCGCCCATTTTAGGTCAATAGCCCTTCGGAGCATGTATTGGGACTCTCCTAGAGCGATTTTCACATATAACAAGAAACTAAAGTCGTTAGCCGTATGGGCCTTCTGCACTAGTTCGAAAGGAGCTGTTTCGATCTCAGGCGATTACAGCAAGACTGCGTTCTTTACGCCCACCTAGCGATATCAGTATGGCGAGAGGCTCTACTGTACCTGGCTGGTTAATTAATAAACTATTGGGAAAGCCGAATGGCGTACCCGCCGGGTGGGAAAGGAAACTTTACAACTATTTACTAAACAAGGGTTTTGACCGTCCAGTAGCACTGTATATAGGCCCGCAGCCGGGTTATCGGTTAGGCCAATAATGTTATAGTTTTGTCGGCTGTGCTTTGTCATCTACAATATCCAGCGGCTTCAGTTAGAATGAACTTTGATCATAATATAGCCATAATAATCTTATAAAAGAAGGATACTATGAAACTACTATTTAGCATGCTGGGCACACTGGCCCTAGTGTCGGCCTATAGCTCCTCGTTTGCAGCGGACTTTCGGGCTGAAAATGCCGAGAGTTTACAAAAAGCCATTGCAAAAGCCCAAGCGGGCGATAACATCATTTTAGAGAATGGCACCTACACAGATCTTGAGATCGTTTTTTCTGGCGAGGGCACAAAAGACGAGCCGATTACTCTCAAGGCCGAAACCAACGGCAAGGTATTTATTGAGGGCGAGTCTAACCTTAGGCTGGGCGGAAGCTATCTTAATGTAGAAGGCTTGCACTTTAGAAACGGTTACAGTGCCGATGGCCCGGTTGTTTCATTTAGAATTGACAGTCAGCGTGCGGCCTTCCACTCTAAGTTTACTAATAGCGTTATCGAAGAGTTCACCCATAAAGACCGCGAAGTTAAAGATACCTGGGTCGAGTTTTGGGGCCAGCACAACGAGCTCAGCAATAACTACATCGCCGGAAAATCAAACTTCGGCCCCACCGTGATGGTTCAGCTTAAAGGCAATCAGCACGTCAACAATCACCACCAGATTATCAACAACCACTTTGGCCCACGACCACGCAAAGGCGGCCCTCACGGCGAGACCATGCAAATTGGTGACAGCAGCACCTCTATGACGCCCTCGTACACGAATGTTGAAGGCAACTTGTTTGATCGCTGCAATGGTGAAGTGGAAATTATTTCCAGCAAGTCAAACTTTAACCAGTTTAAAAACAACGTATTCTATAAAAGCGAAGGCTCGCTAGTGTTGCGCCACGGAAATTACGCCACTATTGACGGCAATGTGTTTATCGGCGGCGACTCCGAGTTTTATGGCGGTATTCGCGTTATTAATACCGGCCACTGGATCACCAACAACTATTTTTACAAGCTCTCGGGTGAAAAGTTCCGCGCGCCTATCGCGGTAATGAATGGCATTCCTAAATCGCCACTTAACCGATACAACCAGGTAACCGATGTTGTTTTGGCCTATAACTCGTTTGTGGAAACGCCCACCCCTTGGTACTTCAGCGTTGGCACCAATATTGATCAAAGCGATGTTCTGCCTAAATCGGAAATTCGATCAGCGCGCCCTACCCGCACTATCTTTGCTAACAACTTGATCTACAATTCTGATAAAGCGGAATACCCCATCTACAGCTACGATAAAGTGGACGGTGTTGAGTTTAAAAATAATATCTCCAATCACGCCAATAAATCAGAGGTTCAAGATCGGGGTGTTGCAAAAAAACGCATAGAAATGACCAACATTGCAGACTATTTGATGGTGCCCACGTCTAACCACAGTGACACCTATCATGGATTTGACTTCGACAAAATTAGTACCGACCTGTTTGGCAACTCAAGAGCCGACAGCAACAGTGTAGGCGCCGTCGTCTCCCCTGTGGGCCAAGACGTTACCCTGATTGATAAATCGTTATACGGTACCTCTTGGTTTAATCCAGAGCCGGAGCAAGCACAGGCTAAAACTATTCCGGTGACGAATAGTGAAGATCTTGTGGTGAGTATCCAGAGCGCAAACGCTGGCGATATTATTGAGCTAAGTGCAGGCACTTATAAGCTAACGGAGGCCGTCGATGTCACTAAAGCGTTAACACTTCGCTCTGCGAATAGTGACAACCGTGCAACTATTAACGTAACGGCTGAGGGCACTGCCTTTACGCTACACCCCAGCTCTCACTTGCACATCGACGGTGTTCAACTGCTCGGCAATCAAAAACAAAATGCTTTTACTACTCTAAAAAAGCACATGTCTAAAGCTTATGACCTGACTATCAGTAACTCTGATGTCAGTAATTTCGCTAATGTGCTGGATGTATCAAGAGGTTCTTTTGCTGATGATATTCTGGTTACCGACTCAAGCTTTACCAACAATCAGAACGGCTTTTTGCTCAATAAAGAAACCCGCAACAAGGGTAACTACAACGTAGAGTTCTTGACCATCACCGGCTCGACCTTCGATAGCATTGCTCAATCAGTGCTGGACTTTCATCGTGGCGGTTACGATGAATCAACCATTGGTGGCAATCTGGTGTTTGAAAATAACACCGTGACCAACTCGGGAAAAATGCAACAAGAAAGCATGCTGATCAAAAATCGGGGGATTGTGAACGTAAGCCTCGCGAACAACACCTTTAAAGACAATCCGGTTAAGGTTATCGCCGTTCTTTGGGGGGAGAAAGGCCAAAAACCCGAAAATAACGAGATTAAAAATTCCGGCGAAATTAAGGTTGTTCAAAACCTTAAGCTGGAACTGATGTACTAATTCTTTATGGGTTAAACATTACCTGAAATATTCACCAAAAAAGAGAGTTGCCCGTTTTAAATAGGTACTAAACCGAGCATTTAAACGAAGGCATCTCTCTTTCTCTCTCTTGCCATCAAGACCAATCTCCAAAGATAAACTGAACAGGTCTACTGAACAGGTCTGAAGTCGGACGGCTGGCTAATGTCTAACACCATAGGCAAAGCGCACGTTTAGGCTCCTTGTAAAACCGCTCCTAAATATTTCCCGGTCAACGACCTTTTACGCTTGGCGACCGTCGTCGGTGTGCCTTGCGCCACAACCTTACCTCCGCCTGAACCCCCTTCGGGGCCCATATCAATCACCCAGTCTGCTTCGGCGATGACATCGAGATTGTGCTCAATAACGAGCACCGAGTTGCCGGCATCCACTAAGCGGTGCAGTACATGCAGAAGCTTGTCCACATCCGCCATATGCAGGCCTACGGTGGGCTCGTCCAGCACGTATAGATTGTGTTGATTAACCCGGCCTTTGGCATCTTCCGGTGTCATTTTAGCTTTGGCCAATTCGGCCACCAACTTAATGCGTTGTGCTTCGCCACCGCTTAGGGTTGGACTTTGCTGGCCAAGCGTTAAATAACCCAAACCCACATCTTGCATTAAACGTAAGGCATGATAAACCTTGCTAATGGGTTTAAAAAACTCACAGGCATCGTCAATATTCATGGCGAGCACGTCGCCAATATGTTTGCCTTTGTAACGCACACTTAAGGTTTCATCGTTGAAGCGCCAACCGTGGCATACGTCGCAAGGGACGCGTACATCGGGCAGAAAATTCATTTCTATTTTCTGCATGCCCTGACCGCCGCAACCTTCGCAGCGGCCATCGCCGGCGTTAAACGAAAAACGTGCGGGGGTGTAACCGCGAAGGCGAGCATCTACGGTGCCGGCGAATAGTTTGCGAATCGCATCCCAAATACCAATATAAGTGGCTGGGCACGAGCGCGGCGTTTTACCAATAGGGGTTTGGTCCACCTCCAGGATACGGTCTATGCCTTGCCAGCCTGCGATGCTTTTAGCCCCTTGCCACAGCTGTTTAGGTTTGCGTTTTTGGGCGATGGCGGTTTTTACATTGGGGTAAAGGACGCCGCGCACCAGCGTGCTTTTACCGCTGCCACTAACGCCGCTGATGGCAACCAGTTGATGCAGTGGTACAGACACGTCGACGTTTTGTAGATTGTTTTGGTTGGCGCCTTCTATGATGATGGACTCTTTCTCCCATAAAGTGCGCATCTCACGGTTGCGCAATTCGGGCATGGGGTGACGTAAAGGTTGCGCAAGCATTTGCCCTGTTAGCGACTGCTTGTTTTTCATAAGCTTGGCAACACTGCCCTCGCCCACCACATTACCGCCGTTAACACCGGCGCGGGGGCCGATATCAATAATATGATCGGCTTCGCGCATGGTGTCTTCATCGTGCTCTACCACCAATACGGTATTACCCTGCTGTTGTAGCTCGCGCAAGGTGTCGAGCAGTTTGCGGTTGTCGCGGGTGTGCAAGCCAATGGTGGGTTCATCCAACACATAGCACACACCTTGCAAACTCGAACCAAGCTGGGCAGCCAAGCGAATACGCTGCGCCTCGCCCCCGCTTAAGGTGGGCGCGGCGCGATCCAGGGTTAGATAATTCAGCCCGACTTTTTGCAAAAAGTGTAATCGATTTTGCATTTCGCTGAGTAGATCGCGGGCTATGGCTTGCTCATCGGTTTTGAGTGTTAGCTTGCTTAACCACTGCTCGGCCTCAAGCACCGGCAGTGCGGCTAATTCGGCAATGCTTTTATGGCGAAATCGCACAGACAACGCTGTCGGGTTAAGGCGCTGACCTTGGCACTGAGAGCAGGTGGTGTCGCAGCCGTCCTCTTCGGGTTGCCAGCTGCTCTCTTCGCCAGATTGTTCTTCGTCAAAGCCTTTAAGTTTTACCCCGGTACCAAAGCAACCTTCGCACCAGCCGTGTTTTGAATTGTAAGAAAACAAGCGTGGGTCCAGCTCGGGAAAACCACAACCACAACTTGGGCAGGCCCGCTGGGTAGAAAACAATCGCTCTTTACTCTTACTTTTAGACTTAACTTTAGCATTGTCCTTGGCAGCATTAGCGGGGGCAACAATCACCACGCCATTGCCTAAGCTCAGTGCTTGCTGCAGGGCAGCCAAAAGGGTTTGTTGCTGTTTGGGCTCTATGGTGAGAGTGCTAAAAGGCAACTCAATATTGTGCTCTTTATAGCGGTCGAGCTTAGGCCAATCGTCGGTGGCAAGGTAGTTGCCATCGACCCGCAACTGAGGGTAACCCTTTTCTTGCGCCCACTGAGCCAGTTCGCGGTAAATACCTTTGCGCGCCACCACCAGTGGAGCGAGCAAGGTAACCGCTTGCCCGCGATAGTCTTTCTGCAAGCGGGCCAAAATGGCATCCACCGTTTGCGGCTCGATAGCCACATCACAGCTGGGGCAATGTTGCACGCCCAGCTTGACGTACATAAGGCGCAGATAGTGATAAATTTCGGTTAGCGTGGCAACGGTACTTTTGCGCCCGCCGCGACTGGTGCGCTGTTCAATGGCGACAGCAGGCGGTATGCCGTAAATGGCGTCTACATCCGGTTGCGATGCTGGTCGCACAAACTGGCGTGCGTAGGCGTTTAACGACTCTAAATAGCGGCGCTGGCCTTCGCCAAAAATCAAATCAAACGCCAGAGTACTTTTACCGCTGCCGCTCACACCCGAGATAACCGTAAGCTTATCGCGCGGAATTGTAACGTCGATATTTTTTAGGTTGTGCTCGCGGGCGTGGTGCACGCTAATCACGTTTTTTGCTTTGCTTTTCGGTTTGTTGCCATCAGCCACCGATAAGGCGCCGCCGGTGTTGAGTGTGTGACAATACTCGTTTAGTGCGCGAGCGGTATAGCCTTTGGCCTTTTGCATGATCGTTTGTGGTGTTCCCTTGGCGATAAGCTCGCCACCGGCGTCGCCGCCTTCGGGGCCAATATCAATGACCCAGTCGGCGGCGCGAATCACATCCAAATTATGCTCGATAATCAGCAGTGAATGCCCGGCCGCTTGCAGCTGGCGAAAGGCCTGCATCAAGGTGGCAATATCGGCAAAGTGTAAGCCGGTAGTGGGTTCGTCAAATAAAAACAGCGTATGATCGCGCTCGCGGCTTTTGCTGTTGGCCAAATGCCCGGCCAGTTTTAAGCGCTGCGCCTCACCACCACTTAAGGTTGGCACCGCCTGCCCCAACTGAACATATTCCAGCCCTACATCGGCCAGAGGTTGCAGACTTTTTAGTACATCGGGCTTATCGTTAAAAAAGCTCAGCGCTTCGCTAACCGTCATTTCTAGCGCATCGGCAATAGATACGGCGCGCTGGTCTTTAAGTAGTTTAATTTCCAGAATTTCATCACGAAAGCGTTTGCCGTTACACTCTGGGCAGCTTAAATACACATCGCTTAAAAACTGCATTTCGACGTGCTCAAAGCCATTTCCCTGACAGGTCGGGCAGCGGCCGTTGCCGGAGTTAAAACTAAAAGTACCCGGTTTATAGCCCCGCTCCTTGGCCTGCGGGGTGCTGACAAAACACTTGCGAATGGCATCAAAGGCGCCCACATAGGTGGCTGGGGTGGAGCGTGTGGTTTTGCCAATGGGGCTCTGGTCCACCATGACGACCTGATCGACTAGCTCCATACCGGTAATGGCACGGTGCTCGCCGGGCGTTTCGGTTTGCTCGCCCATATGCTTGCGCAGCGCCGGATAAAGCACTTGCCGCATTAAGGTGGATTTACCCGAACCACTCACACCGGTTAAGCACACCAGTTGCCCAAGCGGAATTCTGACATCAATATTTTTTAAGTTATGGGCGCAGGCGCCTTCAATGTTAATACTTTGGCCGCTTTGTACTTTTAAGGTCGGCAAGTATTCGGCGGCGATTTCTGTCACACCATCGCTACTTGGCATTTCAATTTGTTCGCTGCCGTTTAAGTAGCGCGCAGTGGTGTTGGTTTTGCGCTTGAGCAAGGCTTTGGGGGTACCGAAAAATTCGATATTGCCGCCATTGCGGCCGGGTTTGGGGCCGATATCTAAAATTCGGTCGGCCGCTAAAATCACTTGCGGGTCGTGTTCAACCACTAACAGCGAGTTACCGGCATCACGCAGGCGGTGCAAGACTTTAACCAAACGATCAATATCGCGTGGGTGCAAGCCGGTACTGGGTTCATCCAGTACAAACAAAGTGTTTACCAGCGAGGTGCCGAGTGCGGTGGTCAGGTTAATACGCTGTACCTCACCACCACTTAGGGTGCGCGACTGTCGGTCCAGTGTTAAATACTCCAACCCCACTTCACATAAATAGGTTAAGCGCGAGCGAACTTCACTGAGTAAGAGTTCGGTGGCTTCGTCGAGCGCGTTATTTATGCCTTTGCTTTGCGCCTCTAATTGGGTGAAGAAGGTTAATACGTTAACCAGTGGCAAGCCCATGGTGTCGGCGATATTTAAACCGGGTAGCTGGGCAAAAGTTTTATCGGGCAGTGTCGCGCCCACGGGTTTAAATCGCGCGCGCCCGGCCAGCGCTTGCTCGGCTAAATTGAGCGAGCCAATACGCCACCACAGTGATGGCGCTTTTAAGCGGGCGCCATTGCAGTCAGTACATAGGCTGTAGGCACGATACTTAGAGAGCAGTACACGAATGTGCATTTTGTAGGCTTTAGATTCCAGCCAATCAAAAAACTCGCGCACGCCATACCAGACGCCCTTGCTCCAGCCGCCCTCACCTTCGAGTACCCAGTGGCGCTCTTCGTCCGACAGTTCGCGCCAGGGCTTGGTAATGGCAATACCGCGCTTTTTTGCAAACTTAATTAAATCGCGCTGAACTTCGGCGTAGCTAGGCGTTTGAATAGGTTTAATCGCGCCGTCTTTTAAGCTTTTGCTTTCATCGGGGATAACCAGCCCCCAGTCCACTCCAATGACGCGGCCAAAGCCTTTGCAGGTTTCACACGCACCCAGCGGTGAGTTAAACGAAAAATGACTTGGCGTAGTCTGGGCGTAGCTGATATCGCAACTGGGGCAATGGTGATGGCTGGAAAAATGCCTGGCCTCACCCGCCTCGCGGTTATCGTCTAAGGGGTAAACGCGAACATGCCCCTTGCCGTAATGCAGCGCCGCCTCCAAAGCCTCGGTTAACCGGCCGCGGTTTTGCGAGGTTAGTTTAAGGCGATCTTGCACTACCTCAACCTGGGTGCCATTGCGCTGGTGGATGCGAGCATAACCCTGCTGATTAAGCAGCTGCAGTACCTCATCGTCGCTAAGAGCTGCGGGGACGGTCACCGGCAGGCAAACCATTAAGCGCTGATCGGACGGCCATTGTTCAAACAAGGTTTGTACAATGCTCTGCGAGCTATCGGTCACCACCGGTTGCCCACAGCTCGAGCAGTAAAGATTGGCGAGCCGGGCAAACAGCAACTTTAAATAGTCGTTAAGCTCGGTCATGGTGCCCACGGTGGAGCGCGAGGTACGTACGGTGTTGCTCTGCTCTATGGCAATAGCCGGTGGAATACCGTCAATGCTATCGACAGCGGGTTTGTCCATGCGGTCGAGAAACTGGCGGGCATAAGCCGAGAAGGTTTCGACGTAACGGCGCTGGCCCTCGGCGTAGATGGTGTCGAACGCTAGAGTAGACTTGCCTGAGCCACTAACCCCAGTCACCACCACCATTTCTCCGAGGGGAATATCAAGGTCGAGATTTTTCAGGTTATTTTGGCGCGCGCCGCGTACTTTAATAGCGTCGAAACTCATGGATAGTAATCTCACAACTGAGGAAAAAGACTGGGTAAATATACAGTAATCGACCTTGTTGACCAACCGATAAAAGTCAATTGTTCACAGTACGAACGTATGCCTAAATAAGATGCCTGTCCTTGACGTTAATCACAGGGGTCAGCTAATTGCTTATTGATCAATAACATCGCGATTGTGAAATTACTGGCCCGAGTACGCTATCATATCAACCGCTCTGTACCCTAGGTGTGACTGAGCACTCGCCGCTTTGATTCACACACATTTTAGGCTACCAAATTAAGGACTGAGAATGTATCGATATTGCCCCTTTACGTTGAGTTTATTAAGTGTCTGTGTGATAAGCGCCGGGGCTTGGGCACACCCTACCATGGAAGAAATCAATGTGTCGGGGCAGCGCAGTAACTTAATTGGCCAGAGCGTATCCGCTTCGCAGGGGGTAGTCACCCAAGCGGATATAGAAACACGGGCACTGTTGCGAGTAGGTGAAATACTTGAGTTGGTGCCGGGCATGGTTGTGACCCAACACAGCGGCACCGGCAAGGCCAATCAGTATTTTTTACGCGGTTTTAACTTGGACCACGGCACTGACTTTGCGACGGTGTATGACGACATGCCGGTTAATATGCGCAGCCACGGCCACGGCCAAGGATACACCGACATCAACTTTGTGATTCCTGAAACCGTGGGTTCACTGCGCTATCAAAAAGGCCCCTACTACGCCGCAGTGGGTGATTTTAGTGGTGCCGGTGCCACGCAAATAATCAGCCTGCGGGCCCTTGATGAAGGCACACTAAAACTCACCCTGGGTGAGCATAACTACCAAAGGTTACTCGCCGCCGATAGCTTGCACCGCGGCAATAGCGATATATTGTGGGCGCTGGAGCACACAGGCTACCAAGGCCCCTGGAGTGATATCGATGAAGATTTAGACAAACTCAACGCGCAACTTAAGGGCACAACAGATCTAGCGGCAGGCACTTTGCGCTGGGGCGTAATGGCCTATCGCAACCAGTGGAACAGCGCGGATCAAATCCCCGCCCGCGCCGTCACCAACGGCACCATTAATGAGCTGGGCTCTATAGATCCCAGCGCCGGAGGCGAATCCAATCGTTACAGTGTCAACGTGGGTTTTGACAGCGCCCACTGGCATGCTTCCGCTTACGCCATCGATTACGATATGAACCTGTGGTCTAACTTTACCTATTATTTGGATGACCCCGAGCACGGTGATCAATTCGAGCAGGTGGACCAGCGCCGACTTTTCGGCGGTCAAGTTACCTATCAACGCGTCGATCAATTGGTCGGTAAGCCTATGCACAATGTATTTGGCCTGCAAACACGCTGGGACGATATTGCCGAGGTAGGTTTGTACACCACAGAAAACCGAGTGCGAGATGGCGTGGTACGCGCCGATTCGGTGGATGAACACAGCGTGGCATTGTACTGGGACAATACCATTCACTGGCGCAACGATTTTAAAACCGTACTGGGTGTACGTTACGATCACTTTGATTTCGATGTGCAAGATAACGTTGGCGTAAACCGCTACGGTGTGGATTTAAGCCCAAACAGTGGCGAGGCCTCAGACGGTATTGCCTCAGTTAAAGCCAGCGGCATTTACACCCTAAACCCCCAATGGGAAACTTACCTGTCTGTCGGCAGCGGTTATCACTCAAACGATGCGCGCGGCACCACCATTCGCGTAGACCCAAACACCGGCAGCACCGTAGACAGTGTAGACCCCTTGGTGCAATCGCTAGGCAGTGAATGGGGCTTGCGCGGTCGACCGTTGCAAAACCTCAATGTATCGGCGGCCCTCTGGTATTTACAGCTGGACAGCGAACTGCTGTTTGTCGGGGATGCGGGCAATACCGAACCCAGCGATAAAACGGAACGCACCGGTGTAGAGCTAACCGCCTATTATCGTCTTAATGACAATTGGACACTGGATGCCGAATACGCCTACACACATGCCCGCTTTGTTAATGAACAACCGGGCCGCTATGTACCGGGCGCGGTAGAAGATGTTCTGCAACTGGGCCTAAGCGCCGATTACGCCAGCGGTTTATTTGCCAGCCTGCGGGTAAGACACTTTGGCCCCCGACCATTAGTCGAAATCGGCGATATTAAATCAGAGGCCAGTACCTTGCTCAATGCAAAGCTGGGTTACCGTTATCAGGCTTTCACTATAAGCGTAGACGCACTAAACCTGCTAGACAGTGACGACCACGATATAGATTACTTTTATGAGTCACAGTTAGCAGGGGAAACAGCGCCAGTGGAAGATGTGCATTACCACCCGTTAGAGCCGAGAAATTTTCGGTTAACGGTAGAGGTGGCGTTTTAGTTGTTAAAAAGCCCGGACAATGTCTGGGCCTTTTGGATGTTGGTGAACCACGTTCCTGTTTGGCTAGAGAAGTCATCAAAAGGCCGTTCTTGTGCATCCCTGCGTCCACGACATTATTTATTATGCGGCTCTTTGCAATGAAGTTTCCCGAGAAAAACGGACCTAATTATTTTGCGACATTTATTGCTTTTATTTGCCGGCGGTGTTTGATGTAGACTTGCCTCGAAAACCAAAACAACCAGCCTGATCAATTGTTGTATGAACCATGCGATAATCGAATTTTGATGTGCTGGTCAGACCTCCCCAATAGAAATGACAAGTCTGGCGCCATAAATAACCCATTGAACAGTACTCTGTACCCTTCTAAAGACTGGTTGAGTGCTATCTGCCACATTGAGCGAGGCTTTGGTCGTGTCATCAGTCTAGTTGTCAAAGACACTGATCTAGGTAAATTGTTAGCCCCAACTGAATATGGGTCATTGGCCACCGCTGACACATTCACAGTATATGGGGGACAACAGCCAATATGCTAATGACCGAACGACTGTTCTGATATCGTTGATCGGCGGCATTTAATCGTTTTGTTTGTGGCAATAATACAATAAATACCGGCGCTAGGCCGGTAACAAATAACTACAAGCCCATCCCCCCGACCCTATCCCTGGCAAACTGCCAAGCCACTCGCCCACTACGCGAGCCACGGGTCATACTCCAACGCAAGGCCGCGGCTCTTACCTCGTCATCCCACTCGCCGCCCAAATGCTCAACCCAGGCTTGTGCGGCCTGCATATACTCCTCTTGCCGGAATGGGTAAAAGCTTAACCACAGGCCAAACCGCTCAGATAGTGAGGTTTTTTCTTCTATTGTATCGCCGGGGCGTATATCGCCATCGACCAACTCTGTTTCCAGATTTTCGCTCATTTTATGGGGCATAAGGTGGCGGCGGTTGCTGGTGGCGTAGAATAAGACGTTATCACCAGGGGCAATGATTGAGCCGTCTAGTGCTGATTTTAACGCTTTGTAGTTACTTTCACCTTCTTCAAAAGAGAGATCGTCGCAAAAGATAATAAAACGATCTTGTTCTCGCTCGCTTAATAGCGAAAGCAATTGGCCTAGGTCTTTCAAGTCGGGTTTATCGATCTCGATTAATTTCACCAAGTCTTTTTGCGCATACCAGCAACTTTTAATTAAGGTGGATTTACCGGTACCGCGGGCGCCGGTTAGAAGAATATTATTGGCCGGTAAACCCTGGGCAAATTGAGCGGTGTTGCGAAAGATAGCCTGCTTTTGCTGCTCTACATTTTGCAGGGCATCTAGTGGTACATGGTGTGGTTCATAGACCGCTTGTAAGTGGCCACCATGGGTACCGCCGCGCCAATAAAAAGCCGGGGCTTGCCAATCGCAAGGCTGACTGGCGGGAGGTATCAAAGGCTCTAAACGGTCTAGCAATTGATTAAGACGGTTAAATAATAAGTCGATGTCACTCACAAGTAGAGGCTCCGGTGAATAGTGAACGTTAGGTTACTGCTCGCGTTTGGAGCTTTCTTGATCGCGCCGCAGTAATTCGTTAACAGAGGCCTGCAGTTGCTGAATTTGAGATTCCAGGTCGGCGCGGTTAGGCTGCTCGCCCTCCTCTTCCAACTGGCGGGCACGATTTTCCGATTCAATGACATTAACCACAATGCCGATAATCATATTGAGGAAGGCAAAGGCCGTAAGGAAAATAAAGCTCACATAAAACAACCAGCTAAACGGGTACTGCTCCATGGTTTCGTACATAACGTCGGTCCAGTCTTCAAACGTCATTACCCGAAACAGAGTTAACATGCTAATGGCGATATCGCCCCACAGCACGTCATTGATGGAGGCAAAAAAGAAGCTGCCCACGGCGCCGTAGATATAAAAAATAATGAACATCAGTAGCGCCACGTAACCGAGTTGTGGCATCGCCTTTAATAGTGAGCTAATCAAAATACGCAGCTCGGGGATAATGGAAACCATCCGCAGGACGCGGAACACCCGAATTAAACGGCCAATAAGCGCCATATCACTGTCTTCAATTGGCACCAGGCTGACAATGACAATTAACGTATCGAAGATATTCCAAGCCGATTTGAAAAAGTTGCGTTTGTGCGGCTCGCCAAGAAAACGAATGGTGATTTCCACTAAAAAGAATAAAGTGATAAACCAATCGGTAATTACAATTACCTGCGATACGAGAGGCGGAATATCGTAGGTCTTGGCGCCGATAACCAAAGCAGAGAAAACAATAATACCCACTACAAAAAGCTCAAAAGCTTTATTGCTGCGCAAGCGATTAAACTTATTTTGCAGCGTATTATCACGCGCCGCTTGCATGGTTTTTTCTAAATCAAAACTCACAGGTTATGCCTCGCAGGCTATGGCGTTGGGTAAATACAATGTTGAGCGAAAAGTTTGGCATCGGCGGTTTGCCACTGGGCGTCTGGCAATTGCATCATGGCTTCACACCAGAGCTCTGAGCCTGTGGCTGCGTCTTCTATTAGTGTGGTATCACCCGTTGCGGATTCAGATTGGGGCAAGCTGGGAATCATATAATCTGCTTTATCAGCGGTTCCTTGAGCGCTAGGGTCGGCGTTAAAATTAGCCGGCGCCGGGGTTTGGCTCAGAATATAAAGCCCTACTACAATGGTAAAAATTCCAATGACAGTGGTTGTAAGGGCGACGATTAATTGTTTGGACATAGCTTTCTCAGTTGGCCTTTCACTGTGTTGTGATTTTGGTTCTATGTTTTGCGTAACATCACATTCTGTTTGCTGAATGCTGGCCTGTAGGCTAATGATCCTTGAGCCAACGGGCAAGGTCCTTAGCGTAGTAAGTAATGATTAAATCGGCTCCGGCTCTTTTAAAGGCCGTCATGGTTTCGCAGACAATGGCTTGTTCATCAATAACCCCAGCGGCGGCGGCGGCTTTAATCATAGCGTACTCACCACTGACATGATAAACAGCCAAGGGGCGCTCACTGTGCTGGCGAATGTTAGCCAGTACATCCAAATAGGCGGTGCCGGGTTTGACCATTAAAATATCGGCGCCCTCTTGCTCGTCTTGCATGGATTCGGCCAGTGCTTCGCGGGCATTGGCGGCATCCATTTGGTAGGTGCTGCGGCTGCCTTTAAAAGTGCTGTCAACCGCATCGCGAAACGGGCCGTAAAAAGCCGAGGCAAATTTAGTGGAGTACGACATTACCGGTATATGGGTGAAACCGGCGTCATCCAATGCGCTGCGAATGGCGCTGATCATACCGTCCATCATGCCCGATGGGGCAATCATATCGACACCGGCCTTTGCGCAGTTAACCACTTGCTGTTGCAGGTTGGCTAAGGTGGTGTCGTTGTCCACATCGCCATTACACACCACGCCACAGTGGCCGTGATCGGTGTATTCACAAAAACAGTTATCGCTGATTACGGTCATTTCTGGTGCCGCTACTTTGGCGATTTTAATCATACGCGCCAGCAGGCCTTCGCTGTGCCAAGTGTCGGCGCCGATGGCATCTTTGTGCTCGGCCACACCAAACAACAATACCGCCTTGATGCCTAGCTCCCACGCATCCGCCACGGCGTCAGCCAATTGGCTTTCGGGGTAACGCACTACCCCGGGCATGGAGTCGATGGTTACCGGCGCAGCAATATTTTCTTCGACGAAAATAGGCAGAATTAAGTCGTTGACGCTGACTTGGGTTTCTCTGACCATATCGCGCAATGCCGCGGTGCGGCGTAGGCGACGAAAACGAAAGTTATTGGGTTTCATAGTTAAGCTCGCAGATAATCTTCGTGGCTCCATTCGCACTGCACAAACATGTCACCAGAGCCCGGCACATGGTAATTGCGCTTGCATTCCCAGGTAAATGTATGGGTGCCGCTGAGTTCGGTTTCTAGGTGCACGGTGGCAGACACCCAGTACATACGACTGAGCAGACTTTCAAACTGCTCAATCCACTGTGTCCATTCGTATTCCACGGCGCGATAAGAGGCGCCGAAGTGCATAACATCGGTTTGGTAGTTGCCAGGCTGTGTGACAGGGTCCGGGATTGAGAACATCTCTTGGCAGAGAAATGGCCACTCTTCGGCCCGGGGTAATGACAGCATAGCGCTGCGATTCATTTGAATACGCTCGCTCTGCCCATCGCCCAATATACTGTCTTTAATACAGCCGTATACTATTGATTCGCAATCCATAACACCTACTCTTTGTATCAGGTTGAGTATTGATTTAGTAACTCAAGTAATTGCTCTTCACTTAAAATTTCAATGCTCAGGGATTCGGCCTTGGTGCGCTTAGAGCCAGCACCGGGGCCTGCCACAATAAAATCGGTTTTTTTCGAAACGCTGCCAGACACTTTTGCCCCCAGGGTGCGCAGTCGCTCCCCTGCTTCATCGCGGGTCATAGCTTCTAGGCTACCGGTTAAGACACACGTTTGCCCTGCCAGTGGTAGCTCGGCTGCGTTTTCTAGTGCTGCATTTTGCGGCTCGCTCTCTGGCCATGTGATTCCAAGCCCTTGGAGGCTGGCGATAATATCCAGGTTGTTTTGCTCGGTAAAAAAGTCGCGTATAAAGCGCGCAACGATGGGGCCAATATCATCGACCGCTAACAGTGCATCTTCATCGGCGTTACTGAGTGCCTGTATCGAGCCAAAATGCGCGGCAAGGTTACGTGCTGTGGCCTCGCCTACCTCGCGAATGCCCAGCGAATAAATAAACCTTGGTAATGTGGTTTGTTTTGCGGCCTCTAAGGCGTTGAGTAAATTGGCGGCCGACTTCTCACCCATTCTATCCAGACCGGCGATGTCCTGTTGTAACAGTGAGAACAAATCCACCACATTTTTAACCAAGCTTTTATCGACCAGTTGATCGACAATTTTATCGCCCAAGCCGTCAATATTCATGGCTTTGCGTGAGGCAAAATGAATAATGGCTTCTTTGCGCTGAGCTGGGCATATAAGCCCTCCCTCGCAGCGAATAGCCGCTTCACCAGGTACTCGTACTGCCGGCGAGCCACATACTGGACAAGTGGCGGGAAACTCAATTTCGCGGGTGTCGTCTGGCCTGCGCTCTTTAATCACGCTGACGATTTGTGGAATAACATCCCCCGCGCGACGGACAATAACGGTATCGCCAATTTGTACACCTAAACGATCAATTTCATCTTTGTTGTGCAGCGTAACATTGGACACCGTTACCCCGCCGACAAACACAGGTTTTAATCGCGCAACCGGTGTTAACGTGCCGGTGCGTCCTACCTGAAACTCAACATCTTGCAGCTGAGTCATCTCTTCTTGGGCGGGAAATTTATAGGCAATTGCCCAGCGCGGTGCGCGTGAGACAAAACCGAGGGTTTCTTGTAAGTCTATGCTGTTGACTTTAAACACCACCCCATCGATGTCATAGGGCAATTCATCGCGCTTTTCACCCAATTGCTGGTGGTAGGCAATGCAGTCGTTAATGGACTGAGCGACCGCCATATTAGGGTTGATTTTAAAACCCCAACGATTGAGTAAATGTAAAATGTCGGTGTGTTTACTCGGCAATGCCAAACCCTGATGAATACCCACACTATAGGCGCATAATTCTAAGGGACGGCTGGCGGTAATGCGCGAATCCAATTGGCGCAAGCTGCCGGCGGCGGCATTGCGCGGATTAACAAATACCTTCTCGCCTTTGGCCGCTGCGCTTTGGTTGAGCTTGGCGAAGCCGGCGCCGGGCATGTAAATTTCGCCCCGCACCTCTAAGCGCTCGGGCAAATTCTCGCCGCGCAATTTGAGCGGTACCGATTTGATGGTGCGCACATTTTGGCTGATGTCTTCACCGGTGCTACCATCGCCCCGGGTTAAGGCTCGAACGAACTGGCCGTTTTCGTACAAAATACTGATCGCAATACCGTCGAGCTTGGGCTCGCAGGCGTATTCGATCGTCTCATCGCTTTTTAGGCGATCTTTTAAACGTTGATCGAAAGCAGTCAGGTCGTCATCACTAAACGCATTGTCTAAAGACAGCATGCGCTTTTCATGAGGGACCGAATTGAAGGCGTCCAGCGGTGCAGCGCCCACCCGCTGAGTGGGTGAGCTGCTGTCGATTAAGCTTGGGTGCTGTTGTTCGATGTCACGCAGCTCATTGAGCAGGCGATCGTATTCGGCGTCGGGGATGGAGGGTTCATCGAGCGCGTAATAGCGGTAGTTGTGTTCATCAATATCGTGGCGCAATTCAAATGCGCGCTGGCGCGCAGCTGCGGGGGGCGCTTGCTGAATCACAGAAACCCCCTCTATGCGTTAGCGCGAGACAAGCGCTTGCGCTCGTACTCAACAATACGTTGGCGGCAGTGCTCCATGGTTTGACGAGTCATGATGCTGCGCTGCTCGTCTTTTAGTTCACCGTCCAGTGTTTCGGCGATGGTTTGAGCGGTATAGCGCATGGCATCGAAGGCTTGAATACTGTCGGTACGCAGCGGCAGGGTCAAAAACATACTAACACCGGGTGTGGCAAAGTTTTCCATGTTATCCAAGTCGAAGGTGCCCGGCTGAACCATATTGGCCAAGCTGAATTGGATGGGGCCTTCGCCCATACCCTGCTCGTGACGGTGAAAGATGTTCATGTCGCCATAGCGCAGGCCGCACTGCAAAAGGACATCTAACAGTGCGCCGCCGGCAAATTGATAACCCTCACGAGCCATAACGTTAATAATAATAACTTCGTCTGGCTGGGCGATGGGTTGTTCGGATTCCGGTGGCGCAGATGGCGCTTGAGAGGCCCGTGATGTTGTCTGCGTTGTGTTTTGAGTGGCTGCTTGTTCGTACTCAAAATCACCGTTGGGCTCAGAGAAAATAGGCTCGTGCTCTTGGCCCGGCAAGTCGTCACCATCCAGCGCACCGAAGCTAGGTTCCACTCGATTTGATGAGGAGTACTCTGGTTGCGCCGTGTTTTCGGCACCATGATTGGGTGTTGGCGAGTTTTCTGCCGCGGCATCAGCTTTGCGTTCGGCCTCAACCGACTCCATTAGCATGGGAACAGATTCATCCAAGTTAAGGGAAACTTGCTGTGGAATTTGCTGATTGTGCGTACCGGCATTTTCCGGGGTCAGTTCAATGTTAGGTTGACCGGGATCGGCGGCGGTGTCAGCTTGGTTGCGTTTGGCAATAACACGGGCACCACCGTTGGGCAGCTCGCTGGTGTAATGCCCGGCATCGTCTTTACTGTCTGAGCTGTTGAACTGGCGAGCCCGTTTTGACACACGAATATTGTCTTTACGCGCCATACGCATACGGCGCCAACCATCGAGTAAAATACCGATAATTAACAATACCACTATGATGGTTAACCACTCTTTCATAGCAAGTCCAGCTACCTTTTTACCGTAATGTTGTTAAATGGCGGCCAGCTCGGCCGCCTCGTCTACGTCGACGGTTACTAAGCGCGATACACCGGGTTCGTGCATAGTAACCCCCATCAACTGATGCGCCATTTCCATCGCAATTTTGTTGTGGGTAATATAAATAAATTGTACGTGCTCAGACATTTCTTCCACCATGCGAGCGTAACGGCCCACGTTGGCGTCATCCAGCGGCGCGTCAACTTCATCCAGCATACAGAAAGGCGCTGGGTTGAGTCTGAAAATGGAAAATACCAGAGCGATGGCCGTCAGTGCTTTTTCACCACCGGAGAGCAAATGGATGGTGCTGTTGCGCTTGCCCGGTGGGCGCGCCATGATGGCGATACCGGTGTCGAGTAAATCTTCGCCGGTAAGCTCTAGGTAAGCGTGGCCACCGCCAAACACCTTGGGAAACAGTTCTTGCAAGCCGCTGTTGACCTTGTCGAAGGTTTCTTTAAAGCGGGTGCGGGTTTCGCGGTCAATTTTCTTAATCGCGTTTTCCAGTGTTTCCAGCGCTTCTAGCAGATCTTCATTCTGAGCATCCAAATAGTTTTTGCGCTCAGACTCAGACTTGTACTCATCGATGGCTGCCAAGTTAATGGCGCCTAGGCGAGATATCCGGTTTGCCAACTGTTCTAGCTCGGCCTCTAGCGGTTGCATCTCAGCGTCTTCAGCTAAGTTTTCTAGCAGGCTGTCCAGATCGAAATTATCTTCAGCCAGTTGATCGGCCAAGGTTTTGCGCTGTACTTCGAACGTTTGTGCGGCCAAGCGCTCTTGCTCTAGATGCGAGCGAACGGCTTGCACTTCTTGCTCGGCGCGGTTGCGCGATTGTTCTGCTTCACGCAGGTCGTGCTCTACAGTTTCTAGGGCGCGGCGTGATTCGGTTAACTCTTCTTCGACGGCAATGCGTTTGGCCAGCGCGGCTTCCAACTCTAGTTGATTGTCTTCGGCCGGGTCGCGATTTTCGCTCATGGATTCGGCGAGTTGTTCGCGCCGCTCTGCCAGTGTTTCTGTTTGCTCTTCCATGCGCGCAATATTGAGCTTGATGCTGTCAATTTGCGTATTGAGTGACGCGGCGCGCATTTGCAGCTCGTGCGCTTTGTCTTTGTCGTGACGAGCTTTTTGGCGAGCGGTGTCGAGTTTGGTACGATACTCGTCGCGACGAGCCAGTAAGGTTTCGCGCTCCTCAGTATCGGCTTCCATCGCTTCGATGGCATCACTTAAAATGGTGCGCGCTTCGGCGAGTTGTTCTGCCTCTTGCTCCATTTGTTCGCGTGCGTCGGCAATGTCGCCTTGTAAACGCGATTTGCGCTGGCCCAGTTGCTCGGCTTTTACTTGAGTGGCGCTAATGTTTGAGCGCAACTCACTGTGCCGTGCGTTTAGGCTGTCTTGTTCACGTCGATGTTGTTCGCGTGCCGCCTCAGTCGATTTAATGGCCTCGCGGTTTTGTTCGAGCTGCTCGGCAAGCGACTCTACTTTTTGTTCGGTTTGAGCGATCTGCTCGGCCAGAGTTTCTAGCTCTTGTTTGCGGGCGATAACACCGGCGCTGGCGTCAATTTCTCGGGCTACTTTTATCCAGTGAGCGCTGAGCCATAGGCCGTCTTTGGTGACGACCGATTCGCCGCTGCTCAGTGTGGCACGAATGCCCAGTGCATCGGTTAAATTGTCGGCAATATAAATACCCGCCAACAATCCGTCGGTATCCCAATTGGCGTCAACTTGGCTGGCCAGTGTTTCGGCTTTGGTGTGGCTGGGGCTGTCGGTACGGACTTTGGTGTCCAGCAGAATTAACTCGCCCTGCTCTAACCCCTCTAGGGTATTGACCACGCCATCTGCGCCCTCGACACAAACCGCTTGCAGGGTGTTGCCCAGAACGGTTTCCAGGGCTGTGTCCCAGCCATTGCGAGCGCTAACCTGCTCGGCTAGGCGCGGAGCATCCACCAACGCATGGGTTTCTAACCATTCGGTAATGGTTTTGTTCTTTTCGCCTAAAGCGGCCTGTTGCAACGCTTCGAGGGAGGCGTGACGACCACGCATGCTCTGTAAATCACTGCGCTGGCTGTCGAGCTGGTCGGTGAGCTGTTTGTTTTCGTTGCGCGTCTGCTCAAGGCGATCGAGAAACCCCTCGCCTTTTTCGCGGGTGCTTTCCAGTTCAAGCTCAAGTTCGGCCATGGCTTCGCGCAACAGTTCGACTTCTTCACCGGACTCTTGGTCTTCACCTAGCGCGCGTTTCTCTTCATCGAGCTTTTCAATGCGCACTAGCAATCGCTGCTGAACTTGCTCAAGGTGCTGAATGCGCGATTGTTGGACTTCGGCCCGCTGGCGTGGTTCTGCCGCGCGCTGGTTGAATTGGTCCCAATCGTTTTGCCAGTTCTGCATAAGCTCTTCAGCCTCATGCAGCAGGTCACCTGAGGATTCTTCGGCCGCTTCGATTAATTCCAGCTCGGGTTCTATCTCAAGCAGTTCTGCCTGCCAGAGTTGCTCGCGATCGCGGTCGGTTTCGAGCCGGTCTTTAACTTCGCGAGATTCCTGATCGGTGCGCTCAAGATCGGTTTGCAGTTGGCGGTTGCGCTCTTCGGCGTGTTTGATGCTCTGCTCAACCCGGGCAATATCGGCGCCGATGGCATAAAAGCGCCCCTGCACCTCATTGAATTTGTCGCCTAAATCGGTGTACTGAGCTCGGTATTTTTCAATTTGAGTGTCTTTGTTGACCTGGTCGGTCACAAAAGACTCCATTTTGATTTCGAGATCGCGAATGCCCTGCTGCTTACCCTGAGCCTGCTGATCAAGATTGCGGTACTTAAGCGCTTGCACTTGTGCCTTGAGGCTGCGCTCTTGCTTTTTAAATTCGGTATATTTTTCCGCCGCTTGGGCCTGACGCTCCAGGCGAGACAGCTGGCGTTCAAGCTCATCGCGGATATCGGTTAGGCGCTCAAGGTTTTCTTGAGTGCGGCGCATACGGTTTTCGGTGTCGCGGCGGCGCTCTTTGTATTTTGATATGCCGGCGGCCTCCTCGATGTAAACCCGCAGCTCTTCGGGTTTTGCTTCGATAAGGCGCGAAATCATGCCCTGTTCAATAATGGCATAACTGCGTGGGCCGAGGCCGGTACCCAGGAAGATATCGGTAATATCGCGGCGGCGGCACTTGGCGCCGTTCAGGTAGTAAATATTTTGGCTGTCGCGGCTAACCTTGCGCTTGATGGAGATTTCAGTAAAGGCGGCGTACTCGCCTACCAAAGTGCCATCGCTGTTGTCGAAGACCAGTTCAATGGAGGCTTGGCCGACGGGTTTACGCCCACCAGAGCCATTGAAAATGACGTCCGTCATGGACTCGCCGCGCAGATTTTTGGCCGAGGACTCCCCCATCACCCAGCGCACCGCATCGATAATGTTGGACTTACCACAGCCGTTAGGGCCTACCACGGCGCCTAGATTGCTGGGGAAGTTAACTGTAGTGGGGTCTACAAAGGACTTGAACCCCGCCAATTTAATACATTTTAACCGCATAGGTCCTTGTCACTCTTATACGTGCCTGATGGCCACCGGGTTTCTTAGGTGCGACAAAGCTCAGGTTTTTTACATCCCTGTTGGGTGATGTCCTGCGCCACTGGCTCTTAAACCGTGCCCAAGTAAAGCTGGAAATTTTACACGCTTGAGAAGCGCTTTACACCCGCGTGACGCCTCAATTTACAAAGAAATCAATGCTTTCGCGCAATTGAGATCACAATCGCATAAAAAGTAAACAAGTGGTTGGCCCATATTGGGCTCTGCGGGGTGTGAGTGGCGGTAAATTGAATGCAGCAGAAGACGTGGTGCGCGGACGCGGCAAGATTTGTGGCACTCAGCCCAAGGCCTCAGCGCCACTATCACTGAGCTATAGCGTCTGGTCGATAACGACCTGAACTGGGTCTGCGAGCTTGCTCATGTCGACAGGAGCGGTACTCCCCTGTAAATCGCCAGGTTGCGGTGCGGCTGTGCCCGCCAGAGAAACCCGCGCGACCACTTCCAATGGGCCATTGGCGTGCAAACGGCTCTTGGTTGTCATGGCCATAGTTTCATCAAGAATAATTGACAAAGGAAACTCTGTCAGCTGCAAGCGTTGTACTGCAAGGGGCATGGGGCTGCCGTTGTGCTCACGCACTAAGACAAACACAGTTCCGGAGTCCGGCAAGCTAAGATTGGGCGCCAATGACACCTCAATCGGCAACTTCCAGGTCGCGTTTGTTTCAGTATCAGGCTCTGTGCCCAATTCCTGCTTGGCCCGGTTAATACCGGCCATCAGTGCCTGCCTGCCCGAGGCACCCACGGGGGTTAGATCCACCGCTGACTGCCAGTGTTCAATGGCCGCCGCATAATCCTGAGAGCTAAAAGCATTAATTCCCGCCAGACCGAGGGCTGTGGTGTCTTCGGGGTCAGACTCTAGGGCGCGTTCGATTAAAAAACGAATCTCGTCGGTTATTTGATTGTCTTCGACAAAGAACAGTGCTTGCGCCAGCTGGGAGGCAATTCCCGGATCGTTGGGCGATATGTCATAAGCCCCCCGAAACCCCTCAACCGCTAATTCGTAGCGCCCGACCTGATTGGCATAGCGCCCCAATAAATACCAATATTGAGGGTTGTCGCTGCGAGTTTTGACGCGCTCTTGCAGCAGTTCGATCAGCTCAGTGGTGGGCCCGATATCGGGCTGGCGGCCGGCTTGCATGGCGGCGACATTGTGTTCTGCCACGCGCTTTTGTAATTTTACAAAAAGTGCATCACCGATAGAGCCTTGTGCCAGGTAAAGCCAAACACAAACGCCTGCCATGATTATTGCGCTTACCGACAACACCCACAAGCCACTACTGTGGGCACTAGAGCGTCGCTCAGTGCTGTGGTCCGAGAGCAGGTTTCGTTTTAACTCTGTCACCAGTTTTAGGTGCTGCTCCTGATTAATTCGCCCCCGATCCAGGTCTGCATCAACCTCTTTCAGGTGTTCAAGGTATAAGGCGATGTTCTGCGCTTCACGCTCTTGTTCGCCAATGTGAACAGCATCGCTGCTGCGCCTGTGGCGACACAGAGGCCAAAGCAGTGTTATCAGGGCAATGAGTAATAGTGCAGCTGCCCCAAGCATAAAAAGTGTCATTGGCTTTCCTTGTTATATTTGGCCAACATTGAGGCAATTTTTGCCTCGTCCTCATCGGTAAGTGGCGTCGGTGCTGTTTGACGGCGGCGCACCATGCGCCAGAGCACTAGAGTGCCCAGTACCAACAAAAGCGCTGGGGCTAACCAGAGCACCGCTGTTTTCCACTCCAGAGGGGGTTTGTACAAAATATAGTTGCCGTAGCGGCGAACCATGTCATCTACGATTTCCTTATCGCTGCGCCCGGCCAGGATTTGCTCGTACAAATCCTGGCGTAAGCTTTCGGCCACTAAAGAGTCCGAACCAGCCACGTTTTGATTTTGACACTGGGGACAACGCAGTTCTTGATTAAACTGATCAAAGCGCTCGCGGTCCACTGGGTCGTCGAATGAATAGATTTGCTCGGCTGTGGCTAAAACACTTAACCAGCACAGTGAAAATAGTAAAGCTAGACGCATGAAAATACCTTGTTTAGAGCTGTCCGGAGTATACCGCCCTGCCCGCTTCGACGCGACCCCACAAGCTGAGTGCCGATCAACATTTAAACAGCAATCAATAAATGTAAGAAATATGCAAAAAAGTAGTTGACCTGCCCTAAGTTTTCATTAGAATACGCATCTCCTGAACGGGGGTGGTTAGCTCAGCTGGGAGAGCATCGCCCTTACAAGGCGAGGGTCACAGGTTCGATCCCTGTACCACCCACCAATTCAGGATTGCGGACCGGTAGTTCAGCTGGTTAGAATGCCGGCCTGTCACGCCGGAGGTCGCGGGTTCGAGTCCCGTCCGGTCCGCCACTATTTAAAAAGGCTCCACTTTGTGGGGCCTTTTTTTATGCCCGTTGAAATTGTCTATGTTGGCAGACGAGACGATGAACCTTAGGCGGCGTTCAATTTAATCGTACGGGGCAATATGCCCACCGTGCAGAGTCTCAGTAAGCTACCCCACTCGTTCAGTTTTAAACGGCTCCTGCTAAGCCCGTAAAGCGAATGGAACACTAGTGCCTTATTGCCCAACCTGATTGTATTGGCTGTAAAGCGGCTCTAAGGTGTCTTGCCAGACGCGTTCATTGACGACGCCGATATGGCGATAGCGAACAATGCCTTGCTTGTCTACTAGGTAGGTTTCGGGGGCGCCAGTGACGCCTAGCTCTAGCCCCAGTTTACCGTCTTGATCGTAGAGGCTATAAAGGTAGGGGTCGTGTAATTCTCGCAACCACTTCTGTGCGGCTTTGCGATCATCTTTATAGTTCACGCCAACAATGTTGATACCCTCTTCAGACAGAGAGTTTAAGTATGGGTGCTCTGCTTTGCAGGCAAAGCACCAAGTGGCCCATACATTGAGCAAGGACACCTGTCCTGTTAAATCCTTGTGACTGGCACTGTGTTGCTCATTGGCAACCAAAGGTAAAGAGTACTCGGGCACCGGATTGCCGACCAGTGCCGAGGGCATTGCAGTTGGGTCAATGGATAATCCAACATAAAATAGAGGCAGCAGAATTAATACAATTAATAACGGTAAAAATAATTTAAGTCGCCCCATTACTGTGCCCCCGATATTGCTGTTGCGTTTGCTGGTGATTTTTCATCCGCCGTTCGAACTCTTTTGCGGTATCGTTTATCGATAACCGCGAGCATGCCACCTACTGCCATCAATAAAGCGCCGAGCCAAATCCAGCGCACAAAAGCATTGTAGTGAATCCGCATGGGACGGGTGTTGGGCGATATGTTTTCCGCCTCGCCTACGGCGATGTATATATCGCGCAAGAACCCAGGGGCAATAGCCACCTCGGTCATGATTTGCCCGCTGGCTAAATAGCGCCTTTTTTGTGGCTTAAACTCGCGTATCACCCGGCCATTTTTTCGCATAACGACGCGTGCTTCATCGGCAATATAATTAGGGCCTCGTACTTTATCTAACGATTCCAGCGTAAATTCGCGCTCCGCCACTACCACAGGTTGGCCAATACTCATGCGTACTTTTTGCTCATCGCTGTACTGGGTGGTATAGCCTACCCCTAATACGGTAAAGGCAATGCCAGTGTGGGCGATGATCATGCCCCAATAACTTAGGCTGTGTTGTTTTAGCCCTTTACTAAAACCCGCTTTATGGCTTGATTTAACCAGCAAATCGGTCCAGGTAGTGCTCAGCACCCAAACACCGACAAAGCTTACGGCAACGGCAATAGTTGTGTACTTGCCTAACAATAAAGGCACTAAAGCAGCCGCGCTTAGCGAAATGATAATCGGCGCTTTTATGTTGCGGCGAATGCTGTCGCCGGAGCTGCGCTTCCAGCGGCTAAAAGGTGCAATGCCCATCAGCAAACACACCATGGTGATAAACGGGGTGAAGGTTAAATTAAAGTACGGGGCCCCTACCGAGTATTTACCTAGCTTCATGGCATCGGCAATGAGTGGAAACAGCGTACCAAATAAAACGGTGAGCATGCTGATCATTAATAAAATATTGTTGGCCAGCAATAATGCCTCGCGCGAGAACAGGTTAAAACCCGGGCGGGATTTAACCACCGGCGCACGCAAGGCAAACAACAATAGAGACCCACCGACTACAACGCCCAAAAAGCCGAGAACAAACAAACCGCGATCCGGGTCGTTGGCAAAAGCATGTATCGAATTGAGCACCCCTGAACGCACCAGAAAGGTTCCCAGTAAGCTTAAAGAAAAAGCAAAAATGGCTAATAAAATCGTCCAACTTTTGAAAAGACCGCGTTTTTCAGTAACCGCCAGCGAGTGGATTAAAGCGGTGCCGACCAGCCAAGGCATAAAGGCGGCGTTTTCGACGGGGTCCCAAAACCACCAGCCGCCCCAACCCAACTCGTAATAAGCCCACCAACTGCCAAGCGCTAAGCCCAACGTTAAAAACGCCCACGCGGTGGTGGCCCAGGGTCGCGACCAGCGTGCCCAGGCAGTATCGAGCTTACCGGTTAGTAGTGCCGCAATTGCGAAAGCAAAGACAGTACTAAAACCGACATAGCCCATATAAAGTAATGGCGGATGAAAAATCAGCCCCGGGTCTTGCAGTAGCGGGTTGAGGTCAGAACCCTCCAAAGGCGCCATGGGCAAAATACGATCAAATGGATTCGAGGTGAGCAAAATAAATAAGGCAAACCCCGTGGCCACAAAACCCATTACGGCCAAAACCCGAGCCTGCATATCCAATGGCAGAGATCGGCTGAGCATGGCTATGGCAAATGTCCAGCCCGAAAGCATAAACATCCAAAGCAATAAAGAGCCCTCGTGGCCGCCCCATATAGCGCTGATTTTATAGTAAACAGGCATTAAGGAGTTGGAGTGACCGGCAATATAAGAGACCGAAAAATCATCGTGCAAAAAAGCATAACCCAAGCAGGCCAGCGCAATGCTGACCATTATAAACTGCCCGGTCGCCAGTGAACGGCCACTGTACATTAAGGTGGTGTTTGCGGTATAGGCGCCCCATAAAGGCAAAACAAACAGTACCGCGCTTAGGCCCAAAGCAATAATGAGCGCAAAGTGTCCTAACTCAGGAACCATAATTGGCCTCCTCGCAGCTCGCTTGATGCTGTTCGCCGTTATTCATCGCTTCGGCTACTTCTGGTGGCATATAAGTTTCATCGTGTTTGGCCAGCACTTGGTCGGCGTAGAAAACATTGTTATTGGACCAGGTGCCGTTTACGACAGCCGCTTCACCCTCGGCAAATAAATCGGGCAGTATTCCGTCATAAGCCACCTTAAGCCGGCCAGTACCATCAACCAAAGCAAATTTGACCAACAGAGAATCTGAGTCACGCACCACGGAGCCAGGCTCAACGCAGCCGCCCGCGCGCACCCTTACCTCTCGCGGTACTTCATTGGCACTGAATTTAGCCGGAGGGTAAAACAAATTAATATTCTCACTCAGCGCGTAGACCAGTAAGCCAATGGCCAACGAGGATAACGCCACAATGGCAAGCACGATGATTAAACGCTGCTTACGAACCGGATGCATATTGATACCTAAGTTTGGTTTTCTTGCTGGTGCTGGGACAGTTGCGCTGCGAGCACTGCTTGCTGCTGGCGTAACTTCTGAAGTTGGCGTTTGCGCAGCCATAAAGGGTGCACAATAAGCGCTGTTAATAAAACCAAGGCAATCGCGGTACAGCTCCACACATAAATGCCGTGTCCGCTCATGTGAATAAACTCTGCCAGTGAGTCAAATTTAAAGCTTGGCATGAGCTCCCCCTTGGTTTTTACCGGGCAATTGAGATAAGTCTTTTACCCATTGAGTGCGCGCTTCCCGCACAAGAATTTCATGGCGGGTATATAAAATAAGGGCCAGTGAAAACACACAATAATAGGCCACAACACAGATGAGCAAGGGGTACAACATACTGGCGTGAATGCTGCTTTCACCGGTAAATTTAATACTGGCCGGTTGATGTAAGCTGTACCACCAATCGACGGATTTATAAATAATAGGAACATTGACCGTGCCGACTAATGCTAACAGAGCACAAGCTTTATCGCCGGCATCGCGAGAAGGATAAATAGAGCCCAGCAATATAATGCCCAAATACAAAAACAGCAGTATCAGCATAAAAATATTGCGGGCATCCCACTCCCAGAAGGTGCCCCAGGTGGGATGCCCCCACAGCGAGCCGGTGATTAGTGTCAGTGCCGTTAAAACCGCGCCTATGGGGGCGGCTGATTTCATAACCATAAAAGGCAGTTTCATTCGCCATATAAGGCCAACAGCGCCGGCAACAGCCATTACGTAATAGCCGGCTAAGGCAACTACGGCGGCAGGCATATGAATAAAAATGATTCGATAACTATCGCCCTGCTTGGCATCGATGGGGGCAAATGCCAAGCCCCACACCAAGCCTGTTGCTAACAGGGCCAGGGTAAGTGGCATTAACCAAATTAACCAGCGACTGGATTTGTCGTAAAACCAGCGAGGGGATCCGAGCCTGTGAAACCATTGCCAAGCCAAAAGCATTCCTCCAACTCTTAGGCACCTATAATGTTAAAGGTGTTTTCTTATTGATTGGTTGATATTTTAAGTGCCCCGGCAATGGCCGGTGGCATAACAATTAACGCTATCGCTAAACCCGCAATTAAAAGCGCCAATTCGCGGTCAAAACCAAAACCGGCAACCGCACTCGATACGGCGCTAGAGCCAATAATCAACACAGGCAAATAGAGCGGCATAATAATTAGAGTCATCACCAACCCTCCGCTGCGTAAACAGACGGTTAATGCGGCCCCTAGGGCGCCAACCAATGTCAAAATTGCCGTGCCGGGTAAGAGTGTTAGCAGTAAAGCCCAGTAGCCATCAGCCGGAAGCGATAGCATTAATCCCAACATCGGTGCCATTAGAGTCAGTGGCAAGCCGGTACTCAACCAATAAGCGAGCACTTTGTATAAAACGATTAAATACAGGGGCTGGCTGGATAATTGAAACTGTGCCAGTGAGCCGTCTTCAAAATCTGTACGAAATAATGCATCAAGCGACAATAACGTGGCGAGCATGGCCATAATCCAGAGCATACCTGGGGCTACGGTTCCCAACAGCTGCTTGGAGGTCCCAATCGCCAACGGCAGCATGGTAATACCAATCAAATAAAAGATCACGGGGTTGACGATATCGCTGCGGTGGCGCCAAATAAGACGCATATCACGACTTAATATCGCACCGGCCCCGGTATTAGCTTCGTTCAACTCAGCCATGGGCGATATGCTCCTCAAGGCTTGGCTGGTAGCGCGACAAATCCAAGCTTTGCAGGTGTTCCAGCTCCACCGGCTGATGGGAGGTCAAAACTACGATGCCCCCGCGCTCGGTATGCTGCTGTAGCCTCTGAGCCAGCTTTGCCACGCCGGCTTTATCAATACTGGTAAAGGGCTCATCAAGCACCCACAACGATGCTTGGGTCAAATACAGTTGGCTCAAGGCCACACGGCGCCTTTGGCCAGCTGATAACTGGTGGCAATGTGTATCGGCATAAGCAAGTAAGTCGACCTCAATCAGGGCTTGCTGGATCGACGTATATGACGGTGCTGGGTGCAGTGAGCGGAGCCACTGGATATTTTCAGTAACGGTAAGATGACCCTTGACCGGCGTTTGATGCCCCAGAAAGAACAGAGATTGCTTAAATAATTGGGGGTTTAAGCTGATGTCTTGTGCTTGCCAGAGAATCTGACCCGTGGCGGGTTGTCTTAGGCCACAGAGGGTGTGTAATAAAGTGGTTTTGCCCGCGCCGTTAAAGCCTACCACTTGTAACAAGGTGCCAGATTTACACTCATAGCTGAGATTGTTGAACAAAATTCGTTCATCTCGCTCACAGCTGATATTATTAAAGGACAAACTGGCTAGCAAAACTGGCTTCCGTTGTTAGGAGTGATCTTTCGGGCATTAGTGCTCAACTTCGCTGGGCAACGGCCGACTATACCTATAACTGCGCGCTGATTATATAGTCCTTTGCGGCAAAAGTTTACCTAGGGCTGTACTCTCCAGTATAAAGATCTATTTTGAGAGTCTATCAGGATTCATATGCCGATTGATTTTACCCAGTTGCACGCCCCTGCCTCCGCGAATACGGCGGCCACTACGACCAGCACGACTCGTTTGTTGTCCAACCTGTCATTGCGTGTTGGGCAACCGGTAGCCGCTGAGGTGACGGGGGTCCGTGTGTTGACCGGGGCCGAAAAGCAGCTAATGCAAGCTCAGGCAAGTTCAACTGGGGCCAGGCCAAGCAGTAACGCACTCAACGCCATTAAGCCGGAGTTGGCGACTAGCCTGTTGCAGCAATCCTCCCTCAAATTGGTCAATGTCAAAATCCAAGCTCAACAGGTCGCGCTGTTGAGCGCCCTGCCCTTAGCAAAGGGGGATAGCGTTTGGGTGAATCGAGTTAACCCACAGAAGTTGGAGATAATGAGTGAAAATGGCAAGCCGGTAATGGTTAATCCTCAATCGGCGGGCCCCAAGCAAGGCTCAACCACCGCTACAGCTTCGGTTTTGGGGCAAATGAGTCGTCCCGAGGTGGCCGCGGTACAACAAACCTTACGGGAAATTCTACCCAGGCTGCAGGGCGTAAGCCTTGAGCAGCAAAGCCAAAGCTTGCAGTTGCTCAGTAAATTGTTGCCCCACAATAAGCTGGCCAATGCGATTAACGAATCTTTAAAGGCGTTAGACAAGCAAGCGGTGCCCATTGAAGTGCTTAGGACTGCCCCACAGAACATAGCTGGTGTGGCTATTAAGCAGGCAGTTAACAATAGCGGTACTTTTTTTGAGGCCAATCTAATGAAGCTGTTGACTGGTGCTCAGGGTAAATCCACCGAGCTTCTGCTCAACACGGATCGCAAAGCCATTTTGCTTAATTTGGCGCGGCTTACGGGCGCTAATAACCTAGCAGCCTCCACTCAGGCGGGCTCTATCGCGCAAGGCGCGGCCTCTCAGAGTACAAGCTCTGAATCTGCCAGTACGCACAGTCTGGCACAAATCATCAAATCATTAATGACTCCCAGTTCGACGAGCGCGGCCTCTACACCGGCCTCCAATGTGAATTCCAGCAACAATGCTGCATCACCGTTAACCGGTCATGCAGCACAAATGGCAAAAGCCAACTTATTAGAGGTAAACCGACTGCTGCCCAGTCTTTCGCAAGCGTTTTTGTCGGGAGTAACCGCAGCACCACAAAGCGCCGAGGCCGCAAGTTTACAAACGCAGCTTATGTTGTTGACCCATCAGTTGAGCTTAAATAGCCTGGCGAAAATTCGCGGCCAACAGTTAGGAGCGGATCCTGTCAATCCTAAATCGGCCGAATCAGTCGGCAGTAGCCAGCAATTTGCTGTTGATTTGCCCGTGCGCTGGGGCGAGCAGACTCAACATGCCAGAATAAGTTTTGAACCGGAGCGTGATAACGTCAACGATAAAACGTCCACTCAAGCCCATGCTTGGTTAGTAAAGCTGCATATTAACACCGAAGCTGTGGGCGATATTTACGTGCATATACGCTACTGTAATGAGCAGCTAGGTTTAGGGTTTTGGGCGCAAGATACATCGGTTTTACAAGAGGCCAAAGCCAAACTTGAGACGATTCGCCAGGCCATGCAATCGGCGGGACTCGCTATTACGCAGGTCAATTATTTTCAAGGTAAACCGGCAGGCAATAGTAATGAGCTGAGTTATAACCTGGTGGATGTTAAAACATGAATCGCAATGACGATAATGCCGAATTACTGCAAGCGGTTGCCTTGTATTACGACGGTGAGAAATCCCCCATACTCAGCGCTAAAGGTCGTGGCGATGTGGCGCAACAAATCATCGACATTGCCAACGAACATGAAGTGCCCCTGTGTGACAACAAATCCTTAGTGGATTTTCTGGTGACATTGGAGCTGGGTGAGGAAATACCAGAAAAACTCTATGTGGCAGTCGCTTATATAATTGCCTTTGCCTACGACCTTAAAGGCGTTGTTCCGGGTCAGCGTAACGATAGCGAATAATCACGTCTTGATCACCCCCTGTGCTGTCGGACAAGTTGGAGCGCCCGCGGTATTCCGTCAGGCGCTGCTGTTGATCAAAGCCGAGTGTAATCGAGTCGACAAACATTGCGAGAAATCGATTGCTCAGTGCCATTTCAAAGCAATGGTTTGCCTGCATTCGCGCTGGGCACTTTTTCTGCCGCGCGGCTAAACGAGCGTTAGTTGCTCGGTTGGGCAGTGCAAAGAAAAAGTCGATGCTCTGCCCTGCCTGCAATGCCGACCAATTGTTTCGAATAACGGCGGTAAAGCCGGCATCCACTACTTGATTCTTTTTACGCTCAAGCGTGGCTCGTTCAGCTTGCGGGCCAGATTTCAGATACAACTCAACATTAGATGCGTTGACTTCTACCCGTTTGCTAATCTGATGTCGCTGATCTTCAAAAATAAAACTTGGTGTTAATCGCCCCGTTGCGTAATCGAGAACTTTTTCTGCAATTAACTGCTCCGAGTGGTTGGTATAGAACACCTGCACCTGATTATCTGTCAGGAAGTAGTAGTCTTCGCGGTAAAGCCACGGCGCTTGAGTGTCGCTATTATCTGACATGGTATAGGCAAAACCACTGATCGCCGGAATTTTTTCATCGGCTTCAGCAGTACTGATGTTCAATGTTGTCAGAACCATTAAAAGCAGTAAGGTGGTACCTGCCCAACCGAGCAGCTTAAGCAGTGGATCTGTGTTAATCAGTGGTTGCAATTTGACCATAAGGTTTACGTTTCGACCTGAACAAATTTTTTCATTAACGAATAATGCAACGGCAAAATGAATAGCCATGCAAATGCGATTATTAGACTTCCCCATCCATCCAATATTCCCCACTGGGCACCACTTAATTTAACCCCGGCACTATAAGCTACGGCTCCGCCCACAGCGCCTAACAGTGAAGCTAAAATTTTATTTCGATAGATAAAATGTAAACTATGGTTCAGTGTTAAGCCCAGCAACACCCAGATCGCCGATAGCCACGGCGGTGGTATGATGCTATCGCCAATGACCAGTACACCAGTTAACAACAGCGCCACATCGTGCAGATAACCGATAGCGAACAACGGTAAAACGGCGCAGTAATCGAATCTTCGTGTGGTGCTATAATAAAAATGCAGTGTTCCGGCGAAAATTACATAAGCAATGGCTGCGCGACTACCAAGCATCACTGCTATTGCCCAGCCAACCTGAAACATCAGAAAGTTGGCGAAAATAAAGAGTCTACGACAGCCTGTTAACATCAGAAACGGTACTCAGGGCCGGCAAATACATATTGGCCAGTACCAATAGTGCGCTCCATAAAGCCGCCCTCGCAGTAGCATAAATAGTAATCCCACATACGAATAAAGCGCTCATCGAAACCTAGTTCGCGCACGGCAGCCATTTGCTGCCAAAATCTTTGCCGCCATAATCGCAATGTTTGTGCGTAGTGGCTGCCAATTTCATCAAATCCAATAAGGTTTAGAGCCGTATGTCGTGTGACTAATTCGGTTATTTTTTGAGTCGATGGCAAGCCGCCACCTGGGAAGATATAACGCTGAATAAAATCCACACTATTTTTGGCCAACTCGTAACGCTGATCGGCAATCGTAATCGCTTGAATCAGCATCAGTCCGTCGGGCTTGAGTAGCTGGCCACATTGACGAAAGTAACCGGCGTAATGTTCGTGACCCACCGCCTCAATCATTTCAATAGAAACTAGCTTGTCAAACGTGCCCTGAAGGTCGCGGTAATCTTGCTGTAAAACGGTTACCTTATCTTGCAGGCCCTGCGCTACTACCCGCTCAACTGCCCGATCGTGCTGTTCTTTCGATATTGTTGTGGTGGTAACACGACAGCCGTACTGACTGGCAGCGTAGGCGGCTAAGCCACCCCAGCCGGTGCCTATTTCGAGCAGGTGATCACTGGGCTTTAATTGCAATTTTTCACACACCACCTGCAGTTTGTACTGCGCGGCCTCATCCAATGAGCTGTCGATATTGGGAAATATAGCCGACGAATACATCATTGAATGGTCGAGAAACAGTGAGAAGAATTCGTTACTTAAATCATAGTGGGCACTGATGTTGCGTTTAGCCCCCTCTTTTGAGTTTCGATTAAAATAGCTGAATACTGATAGCGCCGCTTTACTCCACCAGGATTGCGATTGATCCATAGCATCCAGTGTGGATAAGTTAAGTACAAAAATGCGCACCACACGGGTCAAGTCCGGCGAAGACCAATAGCCCGACATATAGGCCTCCCCCGAGCCCACCGAGCCGGCAAAAGCGACATCCCGATAGGCTGCTTGGTCGTGTACATAGATGTCGGCCACAAGTTCAGCTTCATCGGAACTTTGACCGTACTCGGTACACTGCCCTGTATCGTGAATGCGCAGACAGCCGATTTTAAGCTTGCCAAGTTGAGCCAGTACCAGTTTTTTGGCAATTCTATGGTTTTTGTTAAAAACCTTGGCTCGATGTCCTGAGAGTTCGTTAATGCCTCTGTGGGCGCTTGCGTTGGTCACGATCGGTCTCCTCGACGCAGTTACTTATTTGTCTACAGGTTGGTGGTCGTAAATGGGGGCCTTCTTCCACCAAAGCTTTATAGCTTGCCAATAAATTAACAGCGGCACTTTAATTGTGTTGAAGGGAGTACGAATTAACGCGCGATTCAGATGCGCAGAGCTCCAGCTTTTTTTCTGTAAACTTAAGGTTGCATCCATATGTTTTATATCGCTTTGCCAATTTTCCATATGGATATCGATACTTTGCCCCGGCTCATTGGACTGCCAACGATAATCCATTATCAGCGGATTAAAGGGCGATACATGAAAGCGTTTTGCGAAGTGGTATTGATAAGGGGACACTTGATCGGTGGTATTAACCACATAGCGATGTCGCTCCTTCCAAGGGGTATTGTTGACCTCGGCTACAATGCCGACTAATTCCTCGGTATCAAACACGTAATAAAAACTAACGGGGTTAAAGCAGAACCCCCACTGGCGAATATTGCTCAATAAATAGACTTTAGGTGAATTCACCGTGCACAGAAGTGCTTTTTCGACTTCGCTGACGGCGATAGATTTTAAGTCTTGATGATGCGGTGCCATATAATCGGAGCGGCGAAACTGCGCCAGGCTCCAGCGCTGGCAAGAAAACCAGCGCGACTGCGCCATTAATTGATCTATCTCATCCAAATTGAGTAAAAATAGCGTTATTGAATAACTAAATTCGTGCACCACCGGATAAAAACGCCGGTGGCGTACGATACCGGTATAGACCGCGCTGTCGGGAAGTGTCACGGTGTTACGCCCAGCTGTTGAGCCACCTTTAGCGCCGACACAACACCGTCCTCGTGAAAACCATTGCGCCAGTAGGCACCACAATAATATATTCGGTCGGCTCCCGAGACTTGCTGCCATTGCTGCTGCGCGGCGATCGACTCTCGAGTAAAAACCGGGTGGTGGTACTGGTACTCACCGAGCACTTTGCGGGTATCGAGTCGATCACCCGGATTCACACTGACACAAAATGTTTCCGGGGCGCGAATATTTTGCAAGATATTCATATTATAGGTCAGCAACGTTTGTGTATCGGTATCGCTTTCGAGCTTATAGTTCCAACTGGCCCAGGCGGCTTTCTGGGTGGGTAAAATGGTGTTGTCCGTATGCAACACAACCTGATTGGGTTTATAAGTTATCGCCCCCAAAACTGTTTTCTCGGCAGCGCTGGGGCTATGTAACAGGCCCAGGGCTTCGTCACTGTGGCAAGCCATCACGACGGCATCGAAGCTTTTTACCGAGTTGTCGTCAAAATGAATATCTACGCCCGCCTCCGCTCTTTGCACAGCGCGAATACGTGCATCGGTGGTGATTTGATTGACGAAGGGAGCGATTAAGGGCGCTAGGTATTGGTTTGAGCCGCCGCGCACTGTTTTCCACTGCGGTTGATCAAATATACTCAGCAATCCATGGTTATGAAAGAAGCGAACAAAGAATGTCAGAGGCATTTGCTCCGCAATGGCAGTACCCGAGGACCAGATAGCCGACACCATGGGCAAAATATAATAAGCCACCAACTCTTTGGAGAAACTTTCCTGACGTAAAAATTCACCCAGTGTCCTACGATCGGACAACGGCAATCGTTGGTAGAGACTCGAGCACAGGTTATTAAAGCGCACAATATCGCGCAACAAGCGCCAATGTGCACGTTTAAATATATTTTTCCGCTGAGCAAAAAGACCGGCAATAGACGTACCGGCGTATTCATAACCGGTGTGCTGACAGCTGACGCTAAAGCCCATTTCGGTGTTCTGCCCTTCTACACCCAACTGGTTTAACAGTCTTATAAAATTAGGGTAGGTTCTGTCATTGTAGACAATAAATCCCGTATCGATGCTGTAGTCGCCAGAGTCGATACTGACTTTTTTGGTGGCCGTATGACCGCCAATTTCGCTATTTTTCTCAAACACAGAGACGTGATATTTTTGGCTAAGTAAAAACGCGCTGTACAGACCACTTATGCCGCTGCCAATAACCGCTATATGTTGTTTTGCATCGCTCATTCTTTAGGGACCATTTTTTGTAAAAATTTAACCTGTAAAGGCAGAGGCAAACGGGCGATTAAGCGCAACGACAAGGCTAACTGCCATGGGAAACGATAGTTGTACTTGCGCTGCTCAATGGCTTTCAGTACATGTTGTGCGGCCACCTCCGGCTCCATTAAAAATGGCATCGCAAAATCATTGCGATCGGTCAAAGGCGTTTTGACAAACCCTGGCTGTATCAAGGTAACATCCACCCCGAACCGGTAAAGGTCGGCTCGCAGCGAATTAAGCATATAGGCAAACCCCGCTTTACTGGCACCATAGGCCTCAGACCGAGGTAAAGGTAGCTCAGTCACTAAGCTAGAAATACCGACAATATGCGGCCGCTTCTCGGACTTAAGTAACTTGGGAATAACAACCTCTAAAATATTCGCGTTGCCTTGCAGGTTGACGTTAATTACCCGGGCAAAACTGGCGGCGTCGAATTGGCTGGCTTCAATATATTCACAGGTGCCGGCGTTGAGAATCACCGAATCGAATACCGCAATATTACTTAGCGCCTGGCGCACAGAGTCTAGCTGAGTAATATCGGTGGCAATCGCCGTTAAATGCTCTGGGTACTGTGCCTGTAAATCGGCAACGGCGGCTGTATTGCGGGCCAGTACAACCACCCTACACTGCTTGTCTAACAACAGTTTTAATGTTTGCAGACCAATGCCTTGGGTGCCGCCGGTTAAGAGCACTTTGCGCCCGGCTAATGGATTAGTGTTCATGGGACTCCTTGGCGTATTGCTCTTTGCAGGCTTTAAACACAGCAATAGCCTCTTTGCGGGTGGCTTTTACGTCAACCATGGGTGCCGGGTAGCCATTTATCGGACCGGGGTTGTGAATATTCTTGCCTTTTACGGCCGCAAGTTCAGGTAACCACTGACGAATAAAGTGGCCCTGTGGATCATAGCGCTCCGACTGAGTCAGCGGATTCATAATGCGAAAATACGGTGCGGCATCGGTGCCGGTCGAGGCACTCCACTGCCAGCCCCCGTTGTTAGCACTGAAATCGCCATCAATAAGCTGTGACATAAAATAAGCCTCGCCCTTACGCCAATCGATTAGCAAATTTTTGCTAAGAAACATGGCCACAATCATGCGCAGACGATTATGCATCCAACCGGTTTGGTTCAGCTGCCGCATAGCGGCGTCGATAATGGGGATGCCAGTCTCGCCCTGGCACCAGCGCTGAAAATCGGTTTCGTTTTGACGCCAGGGAATACATTCAGTATAGGCCTGCAGCGGTCGATGCATACTCACCTTGGGATAAATAGCGGCGATATGCATATAAAATTCACGCCAAATCAGTTCGTTAATCCAGGTGTGGGCGCCCACATTCTCACTCACTCCGACCGCGTGGCGGCAGGCGATATAACATTGCTTGGGGCTTAACAACCCAACCGACAAATACGGAGACAGTTTCGAGGTAGCTTGCAGTGCGGGATAATCTCGTTCTTCGTCATAATCGGCCAGATGTTGTTCTATAAAATCTTGCAGCGCATCCAGAGCAGAGTGTTCATCGGCTTGCCAAAGTACGGGCTGACAATCGGCGCCAGCGCGGGAAAATAAACGGTTGATAGTGTCGCTAGGCGCTGCAACTGCCTGAATTTTGCTCTTGGGGGCGGAGTAGATTTGAAATTGTGAGGCATCTGCCAGCTTGCGCCAAGCGCGGGCAAAGGGAGTGAACACCTTGTAATGGTCACCGGCCTGAGTTTTAAGTGCGCCAGGGGGGATAAGGCAGCGATCGTGATAGGCGTTAAAGGTAATTCCTTGCTCTTCACACAGCGCTTTACAGTCTTGATCTCGGCGTCTTTCATCGAGCGGGTATTCACGATTGCAAAACACGACGCGCGCGCCGACGTGGCTGCAGACATCAACTACACGCTGAGCGATATCGGCCTTTTTCTCCACATATTCGGTGCGTAGCTCTATCCCTTGCTTGGCCAAACCCTGTGCTAGGTTAAGCAGAGCTTCTTGCATAAAGCGCAGCCGTTTGGCGCCAATAGGATGGGTATCGATGTACTCTTGACAGAGAATAAACAACGCCGACACAGGGGCGTCGTCAGTGCCAGTCGTTTTATCGTCAAGACAGTGATGCAACGCCGGGTTGTCGATCAGTCGTAAATCGTTGCGAAACCAGATAAGCCGGTTCATTTGCTTGCCAAGCGCTTTTTAATGCTGCGTATCAAGCGGCCCAGTAACGGAATGTTTTCGTACAGCATCTCCCCCAGGTCGTAGTAATCGCGATGGTAGTAGATCTTATCGCTGTAACGAAGGTGAGAGCAACCTGCCAAACTGGTAGCCACACCGCTGTTAAGCTTGGGGTGGGAAAAGCGCATTTGCCAAAATAAGACCGCGCTGGATTCGCCCTGCGGGCAGTAATCATTAATAACGGATTGAAAATCAAACTGACAGCTGGTTAAATTTTCTGCCAAGTTGGCAAAGTATAAGCGTAGGTCCTCTTTCCCGTCGAGCCTTTCGACGGGGTCGATAAAGCAGATGTCATCATTGTAGAGCGAGAGTATATCCGCAAGACTGGATTTATCGAAGGTTTGGTAATGCGCTTTAAGCGTATCAATTAATAGATGTTTCTCATCTTGCACTATCACCATGATTTGACCTCTGTCCCGTTGATTGCTTTTCGGCCACTTATTATCTAAGTTCATCCTTAATACGTCTTACAATTCCTTTTGGTTGTGTCCAAGCAACACTATTTTTGCGGGATTAGGTGGGGATTACATTGCGCAAGCCGAGCCGCTCTGGGTGCGGGTTCCAAAACGTCTGGCGCTGCAGATAGTCATCATCAATTTTTAGTAGGTGGTGTTTTAGCAACGTAAGCGGCACCACCAGCGGTACCAAGCCTTCGCGATAATTGTCGATTAACCCAGATAGCTCTTGATTCTCTTGAGCATCTAATTTCCCGCGTAAATATCCGCGCAGATGTAACAGAGTGTTGGTGTTGCCTTTGCGTGTTGCCAAATGCGATAAGGCAGTCATAAAAATAGTCAGAAACTGTTCGCATACGGTTTCGATCGGTGGTGTTTTTAAATCCGCCAGTAAGGGTCCGATTGCCTTGTAGCTGGGCACATGATGGGCCATTACTTGATATTTATAGCGTGAGTAAAATTCAATTAACGCGCCCGGACTGGGATCCTGGGCTACTGATACCTTCCAATCGTGATAGGCAAAGACTCGACTGATAAAGTTATCGCGCAATCCAGCATCGTTTAGTCGCCCTGCCTCCTCGATTGGCAGTAGCGGAAAGCGCTGCATAATTTCATCGGCAAAGGCGCCCCGTCCATTTTTATCCAGCGGGTATCCATTACTACCGTAACGCTTCATGCCAAAAGCACCGCAACTGGGGGAGTTTTGCATAAAAATATAGCCGCATACGTTTTCTATATCGCTCGTCAGGCTTCGCGCATAGTCGCGCAGCGGATCGGTAACATCGATACTCGCGTCATCTGCTTGTACCACGCGAGTCATACCATCGGTTGCCAATAAACGTATCGGTTTGCGTGGAATCCCGAGGCCTATGGCCACTTCGGGACAATAGGCTCGGTATTCAAAGTAATCACTTAGGGTATCGGTGATGTAGCTTGAGCGTTTATGCCCACCGTCAAAGCGCACGCGCTCTCCCAGTAAGCATTCACTAATCGCCACAGGAATTTTGCCGGACTCTACCATGAGCTAGCCACCTTTTGAGTTATGTCATCTGACTGGGTATTCGTATGGCCCGAGTCTTCAGATCACTACTGCGAGATAAAATTGTTGCGGTCGTCCTGGAGACTCGTACGAGAACTCCAGGCGAGTATTAATAGGAAGGCAGAGGAATTTCGGCAAACAATTCTTCAAGCTCGGCACGAGAATGACACGCATAAGCCTGATCGATAACCTCCCGGGTAAGATGTGGAGCAAACTGTTGAATAAAATCGTACATAAACCCGCGTAAAAAGGTACCGCGCCGAAAGCCAACCTTGGTGATGCTGGTGGCAAACAGGTGGCTGGCATCAAGTGCAACCAGATCGTCATCGAGTTCATTATCGAATGCCATGTGCGCAATAATACCGATCCCTAAGCCTAGGCGTACATAAGTTTTAATGACGTCAGCATCAGCGGCGGTAAAGACTACTTTGGGAGCCAAGCCGCGATTAATAAAAGCTTCGTCCAACTTAGAGCGACCGGTAAAGCCAAACACATAGGTGACGATGGGATGCTTAGCCACCTCCTCTAAGGTCAGTTCCGGCAGGCTCGCCAACGGATGGCCTTTGGGAACCACGATGCAGCGATTCCAGCGGTAACAAGGCATCATTACCAGGTCACTGAATAGCTCTAATGCCTCGGTGGCAATGGCAAAATCGACAGTGCCGTCGGCGGCCATTTCGGAGATTTGCATTGGCGTGCCCTGGTGCATATGCAGGGACACGTCGGGGTATTGTTCGATAAACCCTTCAATCACCCGAGGTAGTGCATAGCGAGCCTGGGTGTGAGTCGTGGCAATGGACAAACTACCCTTGCGTTCATTGCTAAACTCTTGAGCTACTTGTTTGATGCTTTCTACTTTGCGCAGTATTTCACCTGCGGTTTTTAGAATCGCCTCTCCGGCTGGGGTAATCCGGGTTAGGTGCTTACCGCTGCGAGAAAATATTTCTACCCCTAGCTCATCTTCCAATAAGCGAATTTGCTTACTGATACCGGGCTGTGAGGTGTATAGACTCTGCGCCGTCGCGGATACATTAAGGTCGTGATGAGCCACTTCCCATATATACCGGAGTTGTTGCAGCTTCATAAGCCCTCCAAATGGCTTTTGATATTCGTGTTATAAAAATATAGTTGATTATTCATCCATAGAATAGTCGAATTTTGCGCTAAGTACCAAAATATAGTCTTTTGAATAATATTTATCCATTGCTGTTGGGTTTTTGCTCAACTGACTTGGTGTTAGCAACCCCATGGGGGACATGCCCGGTGGCAACATGGGCACTGGCTGAATCGATGTGTGCCTGTTGGTCATCGAAGAAGACATCGGCCCCATAGGCCTTTAAAAACTCGCCCTTAGGCAGTCCGCCGAGAAATAATGACTCATCAATACGGATATTCCAGGCTCTCAGTGTGCGGATAACTCGCTCGTGAGCCGGCGCAGAACGTGCGGTAACCAAAGCGGTGCGAATGGGACAATCCTCTACATCGCCAAATTCGGCCTGTAAGCGGTGTAAAGCATCCAAAAATGGTTTAAATGGACCGCCCGGTAGTGGTGTCTTAGCGGCGGCTTTTTCACTTTCGGTGAAAGCCGACAGCCCTTCCTGCTTGAAAATACGCTCGGCATCATCCGAGAATAAAACGGCGTCACCATCGAAGGCAAAGCGCAATTGACTGGCGTTTTTACTGCTAGTTTTAGGCGCCATCAAGGTAGCGGCGGCAATCCCGTGCTCTAATGCATTGCGTACGTCGTCGGCCTCGGTGGACAGAAACAATTGACAGCCAAACGCTTGTGCGTAACGGTATGGGCTATGCCCCCCACCGAAAGCCGCACGGGTGATATTGAGCTTATAGTGCTCAATGGAATTAAACACCCTGAGACCGGTATCAGCGCTGTTTTTCGACAGCAAGATGACCTCTACCCGAGACTCTCCGGCTAGCCCTTCGTTTAGGTGCAATAATTTTTGTACCATAGGAAAAGCATCGCCAGCTTCCAGCGGTTCGTCTTCGTGCTCAATTTGATAGCGGGCGTAGGCCTCAAGCCCATTATCTTTATAGACTTGGTGGCTCTCATCCAAGTTAAACAGTGCTCGCGAGGAAATGGCGATAACCAGTTTATTGCTTGTTTCAGGCATGTAAGACTCCTATTGCACCATTGCCTAGCCTATCAAGCCAGGCTTTTGCTGACCACTTCATAACAGTCGGGAGATAAACCGGGCTGTTGGGCTAACTCCTGCAGCTGTTCACGCATTAACTCACTAAAAGGCGCAGCATAACGACGCCAGCGCGTCAGCGGGCTCAGTAAGCGGGCGGCGATTTGTGGGTTTTTAGCGTCTAGCTCACGAATCTGCTGGGCTAAAAAGGCATAGCCCCCCTGCGCTGCCGGATCGCTAATGTTGTGAAAGTTAGGCGTGTTCGCCCCACAAAAACTGCCGATAACCGATCTGATTTTGTTGGGGTTGGTACTATCGTAAGCCTCGTGTTGCATTAAAGCGTTGACCCGTGTAAGACCACCGGCGGCCGTATTGCGCGCTTGCAGTGCCAACCACTGGTTGACCACCAGGGCTTCATTTTTCCATTTGTTATAAAAGCTTGCTAACGCTTGCTCGGCGGCTTGTTGGGCCTGTTCGTTATCGGCCATAACCAGTGCGGTTAAAGCTGCCATCTCATCGGTCATGTTGTTGGCTGATTGGAATTGCTCAAGGCACAAAGAGAGCTCTTGTTCGCCAGGGGCATCCATTAAATACGACAGACACACATTTTTTAAGCTGCGCTTGGCAATTGCTTGCGCATCGGCACTGTAAGGCACAATCGCTTTGAGGTTTTCAAACACCGCCTTGAATTCAGCATGCAGTGCTTGAGCCAGAGCGCTTTTGACTTGCAGACGGGCTCGATGAATAGCCAGTGGGTCAATAAGTGTTTGTTGTTCGGCTATATAGCCTTCGGCGGGCAAGCTCAACATATAAGCGAGCATAGCCTGATCCAAATCCGGTTGAGCTAACAATTGGCGATAGATGTCGGTTAAACGCGAATCCAAGGTAAAGCTAGCGCCGCTTGCATTGGCATTAAGTGCGTCGTCGATAACCGCCATCGCTAGGTTTTGCACCGCCTCATAACGGTTAAAGCCATTGCTATCGCGTATGGCGAGTGCACACAGATCGTCACGGCTGTAATTATATTTTATCTTCACAGGTGCTGAGAAATCGCGCAGTAAAGAAGGTACGGGTTTTTCTGGCACATTGTTAAATACAAAGCTCTGCGTAGTTTCTGTTATTTCTAATACCCGATCGGTGTTATCAGAGGGTAAGTCTTCTACAGTCTCGTCAGCCAGTGTTAGTGCCAATTCGCCGGCATCACCAATTAAGCCGACCCGCAGCGGTATATGAAATGGTTTCTTTTCACTCAATTCAGGCGTGGGTGGTGTGTATTGGCTGATGGTTAAAGTGTACTGACGTGAGTTTTCATCGTACTCATCGGTAATGGTGAGCTCAGGTGTCCCCGCTTGATTGTACCAATGGCCAAATTGAGTCAGGTCACGGCCGGATACCTCGGCCATTGCGGCTACAAAATCTTCCGTGGTAACAGCCTCGCCATCGTGGCGCTGGAAATAAAGATCTGAACCTTGACGGAATAATTCAGGCCCAAGCAGGTTGGCAATCATGCGCACCACTTCACAACCTTTTTCGTAAATGGTTAAGGTATAGAAGTTGGATATTTCCATATAACTGGCGGGTCGAATGGGGTGTGCCATTGGGCCGGCATCTTCGGCAAACTGATGAGTACGCAAAAACGCAACATCTTCAACTCGCTTAACGGTTCGCGATCCCATATCGGCGGAGAATTCCGAATCCCGATAAACCGTGAACCCTTCTTTCAAGCTCAACTGGAACCAGTCCCGGCAGGTAACCCGGTTGCCGGTCCAGTTGTGGAAATATTCGTGTGCGACAACTCCCTCCACTCGCTGAAAACCAGCATCCGTAGTGGTTTCAGGGCTTGCCAACACACACGACGTGTTGAAAATATTAAGTCCTTTGTTTTCCATGGCCCCCATATTAAAGTCATCAACCGCGACAATCATAAAGATATCGAGGTCGTACTCACGGCCATATTGCTCTTCATCCCAACGCATGGCATTTTTGAGTGACGCCATAGCGTGATCACATTTGGTTAAATCTTTTGGTTCGACAAAGATTTTTAAACACACCTGTTTCCCAGAGCAGGTGGTAAACGAATCTTCGATATGAGCCAAATCTCCCGCTACCATTGCAAAAAGGTAAGCGGGTTTTTGGTGTGGATCATGCCACACCGCAAAATGACGACTGTCGTCCAGATCGCCACTGTCGATTAAATTGCCGTTAGAAAGCAGCACCGGGCAGGTGGTTTTATCCGCGGATAGTCGAGTGGTGAAGTCACTCATAACATCAGGGCGGTCTAAATAATAGGTGATTTTACGAAAGCCTTCGGCCTCGCACTGCGTGCAATACATCGTTCTGGAGCGATACAAACCCTCAAGCGATGTGTTCTTTTCAGGCTCAATTCGAACACGCGTCTCTAGTGTAAAGTTCTGAACGGGGGGCGTTAAACTCAGGCTAGTATCGGTTAAAGTATACTCACTTTCCGCCAGATTTCTGCCGTCAATTTTAATCTCAAGCAGCTCTAGGTTTTCACCGTGTAAGTCCAAAATTTGGCTTTGCACCGCTGAATTTTTTTCAATGGTAAGCTTGCTCTGAACAAACGTTTCACCGCTGTAAATGGCTACATCCAGTTCGGTCTTTTTAATCCAATAAGCTGGCTGTTGGTAGTCTTTTAAATAAATTGTTTTCATTGCAGTCTCTGATTCGGCAATATTCATAAAGGGCTCACGAATTAGAAATGGATATATCGACATGATAGCCGCCGAACTTACGCACATTTAGCACCTGATCACCAAATATTAGGTATTGACCTTTGATGCCGGTAAGTTCGCCGGTGAAAACTGGTGTTTTATCAAGATTAACGGATTTGACTTTGACCGGGTGACTATTAACCGGATAGTGTATGCGGGTGCTTTTAGTATCGTTCGAGACTAAATCCGTCATGCAGTCCGTGCCAAATTCATTTTGTATTGTCTTTATTTCCAGCGCCACTTTGGCCTGTAGCTCTAACGCTAACTGATGTAAATCAATGTCCTCAGGAGTCGCTTTTAACATTCGTTGCCATTGTGTGCGATCACTGATGTGGGGCTTGTAAATCACCTCGACCAGCCCTGCTATACGGCGGCTGGACGTTTTGAGAATGGGTAACGCTTGAGCGGCACCTTGATCAACCCAACGCGTGGGGATTTGCGTGGCGCGGGTGATGCCTATTTTAGGTGCCGATGAATTCGCCAAATACACGATATGGTCATTCATACAAAAATCATCGCCCCATGCAGGATCGCGACACGTGCCCATGTGATAGTGACATTTCTCTGGACTCACAATACAGGAGTCGCATTGGGCCAGTGATTGAAAGCACGGGTAACAGTAGCCCTGGCTAAAGCTTTTGCGAGTTTTACGGTTACAGTGCAAGCAGTGGATTGCTCCGGCATAGGTGATCGTCAAGGTGCGACCAATGAGTTCATTGGCATTTACGGTGTGTTGGCCGCAGTGTAAGGCGTAACTAACCTGAGCATTGCTATTATTTAAACTAACAGCCATTTTCTTTAAGCCACCGCTCATACTCTCTGGCAGCTCGTTTACGGGAATTACTTCCATTTAAGAGGCTGCTCCGAGCTGTTTTGTTTTGTTTCGTCGTCACAGGCGTCACCCGGCTTGGGTGGAATATAGCCTACCTGCTCTTCGGGGGGGAGGTGAATATGTTCGTAGGCAATAACCGCTTGCATGCAGGTGTCGCGCTGCTCTTGAGTTAAAACTTTTCCGTCTGGCCATTTGCCCAGTTCAACGGCACGCTTCAGGTTTTGGTAAACATCTGGGGTCAGGTTATTAATAACCTGCTGAAAATTGTCGTTCATTTCTGCTCCGAAAAAAATCTATCAAATAGCAAGCTAATAGCTGCTATAGATACGCCTGCAATTAATCCACCTAAATGTGCCGCATTGGCAACACTGCCGCTTATCGCAAAGTCGATTACACCGGTAAACCCTATAGCCAGCCAGATCAACATAAACATCAAAATACCGCGCGGAATGGCCGTTAGCGGATGGGGCTTAAGCGCGTGTGAAACCGCTAAGAAACCTAAATACGCATAGACTACACCGGACATGCCCCCCAGCAAAGATGGCTCGGGGGACCAATAATATTGTAATAAATTACCCGAAATGGCGGCCACCATAAAAAAGCCCATTGCAAAGCTGGTGCCTTTGAGCACTTCTATACGTCGGCCCAGTTCCCAGGTCCAAAGTCCATTAAACACTAAATGTAGAATGGAGAAGTGCAAAAACGCAGGGGTCACTAAGCGCCAATATTCATGGCGTCCTAATGAGTCGGAGAGCTCTCCAAAGGCTAACCATCGGCCCGATACGATTTCTATTGGAACCAATGTAAGGACAAACTGCCAATGTTGTAACGCGGGTAAGGTGCTGACAAAGTAACCCGCCAGACTCAATATTAACAAAATGGCAGTGACTGGCGTTTGCGCAAGCTGGTGCAGCGATAGGCCATGCCACAGGCTTGTCTGTGACCTAGGCGCGTTATTGTAATCACCTTGCTCCCAGCGTTGCAGAATCGCCCGACCAGCCTCTTGTTGGGCCGGGTCTAAAAATAGGACTTGTTCACCATTGCGCTCAATTACTCGACAATTAACGCCACCGGATCGCAAGTTTTCAACCAGATCGGTTAAATCTCGGTCGATTGGGAATGATTGAATGGGTATCCAGGACAAAGTACGGCCTAAGGGTCAACATAAACCCAGTTGTATTGGTTGGGGTGTAACGTCTGACGACCATCACATCGATAGGCCACTAAGCGACCAAACTTTACTGCACTGTAATCCAGACATGCAATATTTTCTGTAATTGGCTTGGGTGAGCCATTGAGCCAATAATGACCCACAAATAGTGGTGGCTGGCTTGAATCGTACACGACCAGCTGCGCTTTAATATCGTCAGTAACAGGTAGCGCGGCCACTGAATCTGGTAGCGGGTCCGGCTGAAAGGCTAAGGCGCCCAGGTTTACTGGGTTTGACTGCCAAAAGCCGGCCCGAAACGACCTGCGTCTGTACCCTTCAGCACTGAGCATAATATGGGGCTCAGGCAGAGGTAATTCAACACCTGAGGTTAAGCGTTTAACGTCGCGTGACAGCTGACTGGCTGGGTCCGCCAACTCTGACCACCTAGCCTCGGGAATAACAGCAGCCAGCCTGTTAATAACCGACTGGTCCCAACAGGCGTGAATAACACGCACTCCCGGCATTTGAAAATACAGTGGGCGCTGCTTAAGCCACCTCAAGTGGTCTTGCCAGTCCTGGGAGTGATTTGCGAATTGCTCTAACGTCTCTTGGATAATAGAGGTATTGCGAGGGGTATGAGGGCGCAAATAGTGGTTGGGAATATTGGGGTTAGGCAAACAGTAACACAATGCATGCAACTCATGGTTGCCCAGCACCATAGTGGCCTCCCCAGCATCCACCATATCACGCACTATGGCTAGAGCTTCACGTATTCTAGGGCCACGATCGACAATATCACCCACAAAGACTACTTTGCGTTGAGGGTTGCGATAGACCCCAGCCACTTTTTGGTAATCGAGCTTTTGCAGCAGCCTTTGTAAGGTATTGGCGCAGCCGTGTACATCGCCAATAATATCCAACTGGCTCGCTTTAACGTTTAACTCTTCTGTGGCTTGGAGATCACTCATGATCGCTCCAGTAGATGCCCTCCCCAGCCTAACTTTGAGCGACAGCGCTCATAAAAGTTATGATTGACTGGATGAATAAGTTGCAGAGTTTGTGGTTTTTTGGTGATGATGACTTTATCGCCGCCTTGTACTGTATCGTGGGTTTGGCCATCACAGGTCACTTGCGGGATAGCGCTATTACCCTCGCCCACCACAATTTCTATTAAGCTACCGCCGGGCACGACCATTGGCCGACTGCTCAAGGTGTGAGGGTTCATCGGTACCAGACCAATGGCGTCTAATTTGGGGTGCATAATGGGGCCACCACCACTCAGAGCGTAGGCGGTAGAGCCCGTAGGCGTTGATACGATCATGCCATCGGAGCGCTGTGAGGTGACGAAGTGTTTGTCGACATAGAGCTCAAATTCGAGCATTCGGATAAATTCACCGGGATGGAGCACCACGTCATTCAGGGCATCGCCCCGGCATACCGTCTCGCCACAACGCTCAACGCGCATATCCAGCATAAACCGCTGTTCTTGCACGTATTCGCCGGTAAGCACTTCGGTGATTTTTTGTTCAATATCGTCCGGCACAATATCGGTTAAAAACCCAAGCCGGCCACGATTAATGCCTAAAATGGGGACATTGTATTCGACCAAATCTCGAGCCCCACTGAGTAAGCTGCCGTCACCTCCCACTACAATAGCCAGATCTGAATTGGCGCCTAATTCTGGCATAGCAACCTTGCTTACGCCTTTAAAGTCGCGATCAACGTTAATTAACTGCCCGGTTTGTTCATCGATATAAACCTTAACGTCGCAGGTCTCAAGGAACTCTATAAGTCGTCGAACCGTGTATTTTGCCCGGTCATTATCGAGACGTCCGATTAGTCCAATTCGAGAAAACTGACTCATTATAATCCTCATAGCCTAGCTATTGATTGACACCTAATTATGGCAGGCGAATAATAACACGCCGATTAACCAAGGAGATGCCTATCAACCCCTGGCTAGAATTTGTGCATTCATTGCGTACACCGCAGGTTCGTGACCTGGCGGCTAGCTGTATGGGCGAGCACTTATTGAGCACTCCGCTGGCCAACGGCATGGAGTTTTATCAGCCCGCAACCAATAAAGATGATATCTGCCTGTGGTTAAAACAACAGGATGACAACCCCAGTTTATTATTGGCGCATTTAGCACAGCGTAAAAGTACTCGGTTAGGTTTATATTTTGAGTCACTTTGGAGCTTTTTTTGGCAAGCTGGCGGGAACACTAAAATCCTTGCCCATAATTTACAAATTGAACACAACAAAAAAACCATTGGTTCACTCGATTATGTCATAGAAGAGAATGCTCGGTTTATACACATTGAAGCTGCGGTAAAGTTTTATTTGCTGGTCGGTGATAATCCTCAGTCGTACCACCACTGGATTGGCCCCAACGCCAATGACAGTCTTGGGAAAAAACTGGATCATTTGCAAGGCCATCAATTTCCGTTGCTACATAAGACCACCACACAAACTGTTTTAGCCCGAAACCAGATTGATTTCGGCTTAATACAACAGCGTTTAATTCTAAAAGGTGCGCTATTTTGGCCCGGGCATAGAGACTTGAAATCTATCGCGAATCAAGGCCAGTATCACAACAAAATTGCCGCTGAATATCTATGGTTACCCGTTAATCAGCTGCACAGGGTTGATAAAAAAGGCCTCTACACGATTATTCCTCGCAATCGCTGGATTGGCCCTGCCCGGCTTCATAAATGTTGTATACCGTTAACAGCTCCTCAGTTGTGCGCGGCATTATATGGCCAAATAACCTACGATGGACATCCCCGTATGGTGGCACAATTGCAATACCATCAGAATGGTTTTTGGTTCGAGACCCGCCGCTACTGTGTAGTCAACAATCAATGGCCCGGCTTAGAGTAGCCTTCGCGCAGAACATAGTTTGAGCCAACTTCTAGCTCAGGGCTATCCTTACAGCCCTCAAAAACCTGCTCACAGTTCGCGAGCGCTTTAACCATAAAGCCCTGCTCTCGCAATAAATGCGTGGCGGCTTGGCTGCGTCGGCCGGTATCACAATAACAAATATACTCAACGCCAATGCGCAATAAGCGTGACTTTATGCCCAGTAAGTGCAGAGGTATATTGACCGCTTGGTGCAGATGGCCAACGGCATACTCTTCATCGGATCGAACATCGACCAGTACCTGTGGTAGATCATTCACGTACTCGATGGCCTGCGAAAGCGGCACAGTGGGTACATCGGGCGCTTTTATTAACCGATAAAACTCTTGCTTGCGTAGATACATTAAAACACCATCAGTGGCCATGGTCACAGTGGCGTTACGCGGGGCATCGTTAACCAGAGCATCCTCGCCAAAACATCGGCCTTGATGTATTTCAGCTACAAATTCGTTACCGGTTTCACCTTGTCTTGTGACATGGGCCACTCCCTCTTTAATGAAATAGCAGCGATCACCGAGCTCTCCTTGTCGTAAAATGACTTCTCCTGTATCGACAACGGTCGACTCCATTTGACTAAACACTTCGTCAACATTTAATGGGGAAACTTTGAAAAATAAGTTTGAATGTAAAACTTGCATCATCCACTGCACATCTTCATCGAGGTCGCGATCGCGGGCAATAATACTGTGCAGATAATCGGCAACCTGGCTCCAAGTGAGCAGCTTGTCCAGAGTATTGCTTTCAATTCTAAGCACCGCACAATCGGTTAGTGCTGTTGCCTGCTGCTGTCTTGGCTTGCAGTGAGCAATTGGTAGTAATGAACTGCGACCTTTAATTACCTGCTGAACGCCGCATTCTGACTCTAAAAGTAAATCTCCATAGAGCAGGTACAAGTGGCAGTTATCAATGGCACCGCGATTAAAAAGCGTTTGTCCTTGATACAAATATTCTGTTTGGGCAAATTCCAGCAACTCATTAACATGTGCTTTACTCATGTCTTTGAGCGGCACGAGAGAGTGTATAAGTGCCGGATCGACCGGAGTGGACGCTTGATTTGGTTGTAATAGATTATCCATATTTAGGTCACATTACAGGTTTAGGTGTTGGCCAATCCATTTGTTGGGAGAACCCTCTGCGCCCTTGCAGCCCACCAGTATGTATCACAATGACAGTGTCCCCAGTATTCCAATATCCTAGTCTGGCCAATTGATCAACCCCCCACAGCATTTTCAATGTGTAAACGGGGTCGATCGCTATTTGATTATTTTGCTCGAATGTTCGCCAAAAATTTACGGCCTGGGCAGGTAGTCGGCGCCCGTAGCCGCCAAGATCGAAGCCCCACGCTAAACTCCATGGCTGATGATTAATGCTGCCTAAACCGAAAAGAGTCGTTTTTTTGTGTGTGTTTTTAAGCACCGCAACACCCAAGGTGTGGCAAAGGCCACCTAAACCTTGCACAACTCCCCGAAAGGTACCACCGGTGCCAACCGCGACACATACGCTAGAGGGGGTGCCGGAATATCGTCGAATTGCCTGACCAATGTATTGACAGCCATTAACCCCTAAATCATTACATCCTCCCTCGGGAATAAAGTAATCATGTTGCCGGTTTTCTAATAATTTATCGGGCAGTGAAGCTTGCTCACTGTGCGGTAAATTCGTTAGTGACTGATACTCGGTAGTACTGACAAAATCTAACTGCATGCCTAATGATTGGCAGTCTTGCAGGGTTTGGCTAAGGAATTTATGATGCTTTCCGCGAATTAATGCCCGGCTTTGCATTCCGTTTTTTCGGGCCGCCTGTGCACAGGCCAACAGATGGTTTGACCAGGGGCCACCCATAGTAACTAAGCGGCGCTTATGGCTTTTAATTGCATGATTGATATTGAAGTAGAGCTTGTAGAATTTATTGCCAATTGCGTTGGGATCAATCAAATCGTCTCTGCGCATCAAGAGCTTTAAGCCACGTTTAGTAGTGTTCGGCATGCTAATGGCCTGATAAGGAACCATCATGGCGCGCTCTAACAGAGCACTTTCTGGCATTTGGGCACTCATTAGCCGCGCCCTATGTTTAAATTGCCGCCTATACTTTTATGGATGTCGCAGCGGTTGGTTTCACCGTTGTGAAAATCGGTGGGGTTGGCCACTCTTTTTACACCCGCACCACACTCTTCACCGTCAGCATTTTTGGCGTTGCAGTATGGTGAATGGTTATGGTCGAGCCATAGTTTGTAGGTTTCTACCGTCACACCGCATTTGTCCGCTGCAAATTCTGCCGGGGCTGACATGTACTCCGCCACTTGGTCGGGTGGTAAAGTTATCTGCCCCAGCCCCGGCTGGAAGACTACAAAACTTATACCCGCTTTACTCAGAGGCACCAATATTTTTGAGCTGCCATGCTCAAGTAAAGACTCATGTTCGTCGCGTAAGGTGTTTAGCTCCTCGCGCAAGCTCTCTTCTTGCTGTTGGCGGTAAAACAGCTCCATATCTTTCATGTCTAGCTGTTGTTGTAATTCTTCTTTTACCTGTGCGACCTGAGCGTCCAATTCTTGAGTAAAACCCGATTCGAGTGCCTCTATTTGTGCCCCACCGTTAAGCTGGGCCGCACTAAGCTTGTGTTCATAGTATTCACGAACCCCCTGGACTTTACTGTCTTTTAGCTCCAGTTCTTTTTTATGTGCCTCAATATCAGCTTGCAATTGTGCGTTCACCTCTTGCAGTGATCGCATTTGAACTTGGTAATCGGCCAGGCGTATTTGATGTTCACGCTTAAGGGCATCTATTTTCAGAGACATCTTGCTTTTTAGCGTGTTGATGCGTAGCCGCTGCTCTTTCAGTGTATGAGCAAGCCGGGTACGCATTGCGGTAGCGTACTCTCGTTCCAGTCTTTCATTAAATTCAATCTGCCCTGAATTAAGTTCCGAATTGGAGGGGGATTCTGGCTCTGGGAAGACTAGACCTAGACGATTACTGGCAACGGCTTTTTTAAGCAATACAAAGCTATTGCGCCCAGGCTCCATCGTTGGATCCCAGAGGCTTTGTTGCTGCATCGCAATGGGGCATTGGCTATAACAAGCCAATGCAATGGGGTTGGCGCCTAGGTCAGGCCCCTTTGCCGCGTTATTCACAAGTTGCTGCAGGGGGACGTTCCACTTATCGGCGATCATGCCTTTGGTGTTAAAGCCAACTTTAAAAAAGACACAACCTGTGATTTTTAAGTCTTGATTAATTAACAGGTAAACCGCATTGACAGTTGTACCGGCAAAGTCTGGCATGGGTACAAAACCGTCCATAACCGCCTCAAACTCAGGGTACTGAAGCTCTCTATCGATAAAATCATCGACAAAAATGGCTATCGCTTCCTTTGTTATATCACGGTTCGACATTTCGCATCCTGTATCACCACTGTCGCCTAGGTATAGATTACTCCCTAATTATAGGGTTGGCACAGTCAGAAATCAGCTAATGTCGTATTAGTTGGGCTTTAAAGGTGTAAATGTGGGATTTAGTTCAGGTTTTGCGGGAGGGTGTAATTAGAAAGGACACAATAATGGCCGTTTTCAGGCCATTATACTTCGGCATAATCCTCACAGTACTCATCATCAAGGTCATCGAACCCTGTATCGAGTAATTCTTCTAAATAATCTTGCATTTGTAAATCTCCTAATTATTAACAATCGACTATTAGAGCTAAAACAGCGCGTTTTAGTTCCATCAACGTTAAAATCGCATAAAAATGTGACAATTACGTGATAAAAACGATCCTTAATATGCTTATATGCGCCAACCTGCTCGCAGAGAATAGACGTATCGTCAATAAGTAGTAGATGAGGATTTTGGGGGGGTATGTCAGTGCCTGGCTGATCAACTCAAATGTTATCGCTCCGCCCGAGCGGCATTACCTTTTTAAATAGTGGCGGATCGGACGGGAAACATGGCCGCCATAACCGCTATAGATGGTGGGAATGCCGAATATGCAGGAGCCATTTTTCGGCCCGTGGCGGCCACCCTAGTGGCAACGCCTTCGCGCTGTGCAAAATGGCTATCCTGCCATTAGTTACGGCCATCTTCCTGATGGCCGCCCTTCGGGCAGCGCGTTACGCTGTGCCAATTCGCTCCCGACGAATTGGTCGAACACCGCTTCGCGGGTTCATCGTCCCGTCAAGTCAACATGTGCCTTTTTAACAGGCATAAAAAAGGCCCCACAAAGTGGAGCCTTTTTAAATAGTGGCGGACCGGACGGGACTCGAACCCGCGACCTCCGGCGTGACAGGCCGGCATTCTAACCAGCTGAACTACCGGTCCGCAATGCTGATTGGTGGGTGGTACAGGGATCGAACCTGTGACCCTCGCCTTGTAAGGGCGATGCTCTCCCAGCTGAGCTAACCACCCCTCATCAGATGGTGGGCATTCTACTGAAATGCCGGAAGCTGTCAAACATTTTTTTAAATAATTCCCCTAAGTGTCTATATTGTAAGCATTTTTTCTATTTTTTAATCAATATTAAGAAGTTAGAAGCAATATAAGTGCGGGCCATAAAATGCTAGACTGAAAAAATCCTTATTATTCGACTCATTTAAATATGTTGTGAAAAGAATTCCTTTTTGGTTAATCCTCTGCGGCGCTTTCGTGGTGACCAGCGAATCGGTTATGGCAAGTCCCTCAGACGTTGCCTCTGACCAACGCTGGTTATGGTTTATTATTATCCTGCTACTGGCCCTACAGACTGCTCTAATTGTTGGGCTTCAGCGTAGCCGGCTAAAGATCACTCGCGCTCGACAAGCACTTTGTGCTTCGCGCGATGCGCTAGAGGAGCAAGTAAAAGCACGTACCGAGTCTTTACACAACACGAATGATCAGCTGTATCAAGAAATTGGACGCCACGAGGCTACCGAGCTGCTGTTGCGTGAAACTCAAGAATACTTACACAGCATCATTAACTCGATGCCCTCGATTATTATCGGGGTCAGCCACCGAGGCTTTATTACACATTGGAATGCTGCAGCAGAAAAAAGGTGTGACATTCCGGCTGAGCAGGCACTGCGACAACATATTCTGGATGTATACCCCACCTTACCGATCCAAAGCGCCACCATTGCCGAAACCATTAATGCCGGCACACCGTATATAACTGAAAACTTTCAAGAGCTGTACTCTGGCGATACTCGTTTTTGCGACCTTACGATTTACCCTCTGATTGCTGCACAATCCATCGGGGCCGTTATTCGTATAGATGATGTCACCATGCGTGTTCGTGTTGAAAATATGATGATCCAAAACGAAAAAATGCTCTCACTGGGAGAGCTCGCCGCTGGTATGGCTCATGAAATTAACAACCCCCTTAGTACCATACTGCACGGGGTGCAAAATATTTACCGTCGAACATCACCGGAACTTCCGGCAAATCAGGTTGCTGCGCATTCACTAGGGCTAGAGTTAGATGCTCTGCAGCAATATTTTGCCGATCGCAAAGTCTCCCAGTTTTTAGAAGACATACGCGAAGCGGGGGAACGCTCGGCCGACATAGTCACCAATATGCTAGATTTTTCTCGCCATAGTAATCAACGACCTCAGCCCTATGATCTAGGCCATGTTATAAGCCATGGTATAAGCCTATTAAAGGCTGAGCCATCCCCCCTGCCCGACTTGGTGGTCGATATTGATCAAAGTGTGCCCGATTTGATTGGCTGTGCTGCTGAAATTCAACAGGTATTACTCAATTTAGTACGCAATGCCGCCCAAGCATTAGGGCCTAATTTGGATAATCAAGCCAAAATATTTATCCAACTTCAGCAAAAAGACGATAACGCCATTTTAACCGTTAAAGATAACGGCCCTGGCATGCCTGAAGAAGTCACACGTCACATATTCGAGCCGTTTTTTACCACCAAAGAAATAGGCCTAGGGACTGGCTTAGGTTTATCGGTATCATACTTTATAATCACAGAGCACCATGGAGGGTCGATCAGTGTCAATTCGACCCTAGGTGAGGGAACGGAGTTTGTTATTACTCTTCCTCTGTCCAAGCCTGCTACGGAAAGTACACATAATTCCGCCCACCAAGCCTCACCGGAGTAAATGTTATGTCATCACAGATGGTCATATTTCGTACAGCCGTATTGGTAATGCTGTCAATGTTAGTCATTTCTTGTCAGACCAAAGAGCCACCACCGGTGACTGACGCAGAGATCTTACAACTATCAAAACAGATTCACCCCCGCGCGATTGAGCAAATGGTGTCTTTAAATGGTTGTATGAGCCTCGGTGGTGAGATTGGTGATGAGGCCAACTCCCTTTACCTTGACTGGCTCAAAGCAAATTCAAAGCCTATAAATGCCAGTGAGTTGTACCTTGCTCACACGCGACAGGACTGGGTTCAATGGCAAGGGGGTACTTTTTCACTGCAGGATATTAAACAGTACCGAGACGTTGTAGTGCGGGTGCAAAAGCAACAGAACTTAGCCAATCGCGGCCCAGACGCACGCTATGACATTTGTCAGGCTAGCTTTGAACAAGCCAATGCCTTTTATGATTCCTATGCAGAACCTCGAAAACTATCAGCACTTTATGAGCAAGTTAGCTCAATTAATGCCGGCGCCCTGGGAGCCTTTGAGTTGTTCAAGTTATTACCAAAACTCCCTACGCCAGGCAAATCTTTCTACCAGGTCACCCAATCATTAGCCCAAACTTGCCCCCGAGCGGTTGAATTGCTCACGCTAAACAACAGCTGGCCCCAAGAAACCTATGCGAGCTACTGTCAAAATTCTGGGTTGGCATTAATCGAATGTGACTGGGGAAAGTGTAGCAAGCAAGAACCTACCGATATTCAAGACTAACTTAGAGATAGCAATGACAATAGTTCCATTTTCGGATGAAAGTTACCCAGCACAGCTTGATGAAAAGCTAAACAAAGTAAGACGCTTACTTTCTGATACTGACATTCCCGAACCAGAAGTGTACGAATCCCCCGCATCCGGATATAGGATGCGGGCAGAGTTTAAAGTATGGCAGGAGGGCTCAACGGCTTTTTATGCGATGTATAAAAAAGGTGAATATAAAACCCCTTACCTAATCGAGGAGTTTACACCGGGCTATCACCGCATCAATGAATTGATGCCTCGCCTTTTAGCTGAAATTAACCAAAGTGAAACCCTTCGCAAAAGACTATTCCAGGCAGAGTTCTTGACCACTCTAGCGGGTGAGACCGTCATCACTCTGATTTATCATAAGAAGCTGGATGATGCTTGGCACGCTGAGGCTGAAGCTCTAACCAGCTTACTTAGTGTGAGTATCATTGGTCGCAGCCGCAAACAGAAAGTGATCATTGGGCGCGACTATGTCATAGAAAAGCTATCCGTTTTGGGCCGTGAATATACCTATCAACAAATTGAGAGCAGCTTCACTCAACCTAATGCTGTCATTTGTCAAAAGATGCTGACATGGGCGGTGGAAAAAAGCTTAGACATTGGTGGTGATTTGCTCGAACTTTATTGTGGTAACGGTAATTTCACCCTGCCGCTCGCGCAGAACTTCGATAAAGTTTTAGCCACAGAAATCTCTAAAGTTTCGGTCAATTCTGCTCTGTATAATATGCGCGAAAATAATGTGGAGAACATTAATGTGGTTCGAATGTCGAGTGAGGACTTCTCGCAAGCACTCGATAATGTGAGGCCATTCAGGCGCTTAAAAGACATTGCCTTAGAGGATTACAACTTCACTACCATCTTTGTCGATCCGCCCAGAGCGGGCTTGGATGAACACACGACCGAGGTGGCCAAGCGATTTCAGAACATCATGTATATTTCATGCAACCCTGAAACCATGGCCAGAGACATACAGGCGATGAGTGCTAGCCATAAGGTGGTTGAATTTGCCGTGTTCGATCAATTCCCATTTACTGATCATATCGAATGTGGTGCTGTATTGATGAAACGGTAATAGATCCATAAAATGTCATAAATCACTGGAGGGTGCTACACCCTCCAGCCATACTAAAAGTTCCGCCCAATAATTTCTTTTGCCGCCTTAAGCACGGCCTCCTGATGTCGCGCCTCGGCCGCCACTCTCTCTTTAGTTAATCGGCGTTTTTCCTGCTTGTCCAGCTTCTGCCATGCCTCAAGGAAAGGTATGTGGGATGTCGCTTCCCGGAGCTGATAGAACGCTGAAAATTCAGTATTCACTGCCGGGTCGACATCAAGGCTGTCTAACAGCATAGATATACGGATACTGGCTTCGGTAAGAGTGATGTCTTCACTACCAACGGCTTTTGCAATCACCTGGATGCTTGTGTTCACCCTACCCCTCTGGGCTTGTGTGGCCTCGTGCTGGCGTTCAATCTCATTGTGTTGCTGTAATCTCAGCTTTTTCAGCTTCCAAAGGTAGACGCCTGCTGTGATGGTTAATATTAGGATAATAAATAACGCTAACAATAATACCCATGCTGGAAACTCATTCATTGTTTTCATCCTGATTCGGTGATTGATTTATTGCACTGTGATAATGCTCGGGCATGATTTTCTTAGTTTTAGCGCCGAGCTTTTTCATATTGTCCACCTTGCGCAATAGATTGCCTCGGCCGAGTTGTAGTCGTCTTTGGGTTAAATCGAACGCCTTTTGGGTGCGGTCCAGGCCATCACCCACAGCCTCGAGAGACTCCAATAACAATATAAATTGATCGTGCAACGCACCCGCCTCATTGGCAATACGCTCAGCGTTACGGTTTTGCTTATCGTTGCGCCAAAGGTTCTCAATGGTGCGCAACATGGCAAGCAATGTCGTTGGACTCGTTAGAATTATATTTTTATTATACGCATCACTATAAAGTGACATGTCGTTTTGTAAGGCAAGCATAAAAGCGGCCTCGATGGGTACAAATATAAATACAAAATCGAGCCCTCGCACTTCAGGCAATTGCTCGTAGTCTTTGGCGCTTAAGTTTTTAATATGAGATTTAAAAGAGTTAATGTGCGCCTGCAAGTGTGTTTGGCGAGAATCTTCATTATCGGCGCTGCAATATTTCTCATAATGAGTCAAGGAAACTTTTGCGTCGATAACAATATGCTTCCCCTCAGGTAAATGAATGACAACATCAGGGATTTTCTTTTGCCCTTGCGCATCCTTCATTGACTGTTGTGTTTCGTATTCTCGTCCTTTTTGCAGGCCGGATTGCTCCAGTAATCGCTCTAAAATAACCTCACCCCAGTTGCCCTGTGATTTATTATTTCCTTTTAAAGCGTCGGCAAGCTGAATAGCGTCTTGACCAATTCTTTGAGCTTGTTTTTGTAGCTCAATGATTTGCCCAGCAAGTTTACTTCGGTCTGAGTTCTCTTTTTCATAGACATCTTCAACTTTTTTGCGAAAGGATTCGATTTGATTTTTAAATGGTTGTAGCGTGCCTGTTAATAAGTTTTGGCTGGTAGCATCAAACTGATGCGCTTTACGATCGAACAGTTTGTTGGCCGTATTCTCAAACTCCTTAGTCAGTGCCTGTTTGGCATCATCTAAAATAGCCAACTTTTCAATAGACTGACTTCGTTCACTGTCAAGCTCCGCCTCTAATTTAGCATTCGAGGCGGTTAAGGATACAAATTGGCGCTGTAGATTTTTATAATCATTTTGTAATTGTTCAAACTGCGCCAATTTGGTTTTCGCTGTGGTGTTAAATTCGCGCAGTGTTTCATGGCGCTGTTTGTACGCCTCCAATTCAGATCGAGCGCTTTGCAAGCTAAGCTGATGCCTAGATACACTTTCTTCCAGCATACTCATTTGATGTTGGTGGTCTTTATTGTTCAGGTTCGCGGCATGAGTGAGTTCTGATATTTGCGCTCTGTACTCTCGAATAAGACGGCTGGTGGGGCGAATATAGGTTAGCCAGAGTGCCAGAAGCAGTGTGAAGAGTACCACAGCGAATATAACCGCCATCTGACCATCAAAAATGTTTACAAATTGATCAAACATAGTGTTTTTTCACGGTTGAAGCTAAACAATCTTGTATTGTATCGCTATACTGTTGATGCATTGACTGATGTGTCTCAATTCTGCATAAAACAAAAAGATGCTATCGAATGAGTGACAACCTACTAACACGCCAAATTCGTCGATTCTGCGCTGATGGTTACCGTTTATACGACAAGGGCGAGTACAGGCTAGCATTGCGCTCATTCTATCAAGGGTGGCTTACAATCCCCAAACCCCAAATAGAACACCAACAAGCCGGCTGGGTACTAACCGCTATTGGAGATGCTTATTATAAGCTCAAACAATACGAGCAAGGGGTGGAGTCATTAATTTCGGCAACCCATTGCCCAGGTGGCGACAAGAGCCCTTTCGTCTATATGCGTTTAGGGCAATGCTTGTGGAATTTAAGACAAGATAGCGAAGCTCGGAAATACCTTTTTAAAGCCTACCGCATGCCCACTGGCAGCGACCTACTGGAGCAAGAAGACAGTCGTTATCTAACAGCCATAGCGGATTTATGCGAACATGGTTGAGCCCTACCCAAACATATTGGTTTTTGACTCAGGCGTCGGCGGACTGACTATTGTGCATGAGGTACGACAGCACTGCCCGTCGGTAGGCATAGATTATCTGTCTGATAATGCCGGTTTTCCCTATGGTACAAAATCCGAAGCCTTTGTTATTGATCGCTGCGTCCATTTAATACAACAAACTTTAGAGTTATCAGACAATCCCATCGATTTGGTGGTGGTTGCTTGTAACACGGCAAGCACTTTGGCCTTACCTAAGTTAAGAGAGGTCTTGGACCTACCCATTATCGGGGTTGTGCCGGCCATTAAGCCGGCAGCCGAACAATCTGCCAATCAGTATTTTGGTGTGCTGGCCACGCCAGGCACAGTCAACCGCCCCTACACTAAGCAGCTAATTCGTGAGTTTGCTTCCCACTGTACGGTTGTGTCGGTGGGTAGCTCAGAGCTTGTGCAAATTGCCGAGAATAAACTGAGAGGAGTCGAGCCAAACAAAGAGGCGCTTAACGCTATATTGGCCCCGCTATTGACTATATCTCGAGATAATCCAACACCCGAAAAACTAGACACCCTGGTGCTTGCCTGTACACACTTCCCCTGGTTAAAGACCGACATTGAAGCTGTTTTAGCCAGACCTATTCAGGTTATAGATTCGGGGCTAGCTATCGCCCGACGAGTAAGCTCTATTTTAAACCTCGACAATTCTCAAGAGCGAATATCGAACGTGTCTGCCACTAAGCAAGGGGTTTACTGGTATACCCAACCACCCGGATACAGTGACAGTAGGCCTGCGGCAACCACAAGTAAGACAAACTTCACCTTAAAGAACCGCCCCCTTGAATTAGCTTTCGCTGCTGGTCTCAGAGAACAATAAGGTCATAAAGTGGTCCATGGGCAATGGGCGACTATAATAAAAACCTTGACCAATATGACAGCCTCGCTGCGCCAAGAAATTATGCTGCTCCAGAGTCTCTACACCCTCTACAACCACTTCATAATTAAGGCTTTTAGCCATGGCAATAATGAGTGAGGTGATTTCACGGTCTTCTTCATCGCCGGGCAAATCCTGGACAAAACTTCGATCAATTTTCAAACAGGTTATAGGCAGCTTCTTAAGGTAACTTAACGAAGAATAGCCGGTACCAAAGTCATCAATTGCAATGCTGCAGCCGCGCTGGCGTATCTCACGAAGCTTTGCAATAACCGCTTCAGTATCTTCCATTAGTGTGCTTTCTGTTACTTCTAACTCCAGCAAAGATGGGTCTAACCCTGCTTCATTGATACAGGCATCTAATATTTTGATAAAGTCGGGCTCACTCAGTTGGCGCGCGGATAAATTCACTGATACGCCAAATTTTCGACCCAGCGCTTTTTGAATCCCTTTGGTTTGATAACACGCTGTTTTTAAAACCCATTTTCCAAGCGGTACAATTAATCCAGATTCTTCGGCTGCAGGAATAAAGTCACAAGGTGGCACTAAACCATGAATTGGATGATTCCAACGCACCAGAGCTTCTGCACCCACTATTTGACCGGTTGTATAGCTCACAAAAGGTTGATAGTACACTTCAAACTGACCACTTTTTAATGCTTGTCGCAACTCCCGCTCAATGGTTAGACGCTGCTCCACCACATGATTCATGTCCGCGGTATAAAACTGGAATGCATTGCGGCCTTTTTCTTTCGCCTGGTACATGGCAAGATCGGCGTTTTTCATTAGCACATCGATATCAACACTATCATCCGGAGCAATCGTAATACCGATACTGCCACCAGGTATGACTTCTTTAGTTTGAATATCGATAGGTTTGTTTAGAGCTTGAATAATCTTATCGGCCACTACATAGGCATATTGTGGACTTTCGACATGGTGCAGTAATACCGCGAACTCATCGCCACCAAGGCGAGCCACAACGTCCTCTTGCCTTAAGCACTCTCTTAGCCGACGTGAGACTTCTATAAGCAAGTAATCGCCCGACTCGTGGCCGAATGTATCGTTAATACGTTTAAAATGATCCAAATCAATATAGAACAGGGCCATTTTTTGACCGCTGCGAGACACTCGCCCGAGCGCTAGCTGCAGCTGTGATTTAAACAGTGTCCGGTTAGCCAAGCCTGTGAGATGATCGTAGTAAGCGAGTTTTTCAACTTCTTGTTGTTTTTCTTTTAAGTCAGTAATGTCTTGCCCGACACAAACATAATATTCAAGTTCTTGATCCGGGCCTAAGATGGCAGTTACGGTTTGCATTAGCCAGAATTTATGGCCACTGGCTGTGATCGCAAGGTATTCAGCTTGCCATTTGCCGGAATCCTCACTGTAAAATCCACGCAGAATTTGCTCTTCTAGCTTGGTTTGAATTTCTTGAAAGGATAGCTTCTGCTCATCGTTGGCATCAAACAGTAATGGGTCGAACTCTAATGGCATATTTGTGGAGTCATAGCCACTAATTTGCCAATATTGTGAGTTGGCATATTCAATTTTCCAATGCTTGTTGAGTATAACGACTAGACTGGCGCTATTTTCAATGGCGCTCATCAAACGTCGAGACTCTTGGCTTGCACGGTCTAGCAAGTCAAGCTTATCGTCCAAACCGTGAACTAGGCGACGTATTTGATCAAGCATGTTATTGATGCTACTGCCTAAGCGAGCTATTTCATCGTTCCCTTCTTCGGGTACACTCAACCCCCAATTGTGCTGATTGATTTTGCCGGTTGCATTGGCGAGTGCGACTACACGCCGAACCACATATCGTCTTATGCTGAAAAAAAGCACCACAAAAAGGAATGCCGCCCAAACAATAATATTGGTATAAGCACCGCGCATAGAGCTTTGGAAATTTTTTTCAATATACGACTGTGGATAGTAAAAGCTAATAAACCATTCCATGTTGTTGAACTTTTGAGCCACAATATTGAGTTCGTTGCCGCCACTAGTTACGGCCGCCATTTCACCCAATTCGACATCACCAGATACAACTGACTTCATATAGGCTTTAAAGCCACTTTGCGAGGCTTTAAGAATTGGGTAATGCTCACCAGTGGTAATATTCTGCTGGGGTGAGTCTCCGCTATGTATAATTAATTGTCCTTTCTCATCATAAATAAAAGAGTGTATTTGATTGCCGTCAGCATCTAATTGATTTAACTTGTCAATTAAGTAACTAATGTTAATGTCCCCACCAACAATGCCAATAAAGTCATCATTGATATAGACTGGATACAGCAGTGATATCATCCATGTTTGTGAATACTTATCGAAGTAAATTGGCGTCCACTGGGGGCTTCTACTAGGATTTTTTTCGGGTGCGGCTTCAGTGAAAAAGATTTCTTTCGTAACATCATGCTCGGGTAAGTGGCCAGTAACAATATTAACCGGCCAAACCCGAGATACATTATTATGGCTAATAAAATAAAAAGCGTTGAATGTTTGCTCAACGACTGGTGTTAGTGTTTCCCAGGTCTTACTACTAACGGATACCCATTTATTTACATCCTCGTTAATTTTACGAAAGCTCGGTACAAAAACGCCTGAGTATTCTTCAAATAAACGATAGGCTCCATCGGCGTCCCGGTACGGTCTTAAGTCGATAGCAGTGTCCGGAGAATACAGAGAGTGATTATCAATAAAAATCGAACGAGAAGCGGCCAAGATGTTGGCTCGTTGTTGGAGCTCATCCTGTAAAAATTGTATGTACCGAGTGGATAGACCCTGCAGACGATTATTATAGAGGGCCTCGATTCTTTGCGATTCTGCAAAACCCACACGAATAGCGCCTAGTATGCCACTTAAAATGACAAAACCGATCACAATCAATAGTAACTTAGTGCTCAATGAGCGATTTATAGCGTACAACGTAACTCCATGGCTTTTAAGTGGCGCCTAAATGTCATTCTATATCAAATTTAGCCCTTTGGGATGCCTACAGCAAAAATGTTGCGGTGCACTCCCTTACAGCTTTAAACTTTAAAACTTAACGCAATTATGGGATGGACATGTCAGCTATTTTAATGGATATCAGTGCTTTTGAGCCGGCACTGAGAGCGGGAAAACTGATTGTCACCGCCAACAATAGGCAGAAAAATCAGATACTTAGAGCCTTTAATAACCTGCAAAATAATCATTCATGGGTAGCTCCGCGGGTATTGACACTGAGCCAATGGCAGCAACAATTGTGGGCTCGTTATCAATTATCAGGCCTGCCAGATAATGACCTGTCTTTGATTGGCGCCCATCAGCGCGATTACCTCTGGCGAGTTGTGATCGAACACTACGCCACAGCTCAGCAATTGCTGCAATCCAATCGCCTGATTTCACAAGCAGAATCGGCCCGTATGGCGCTCGATGCCTGGCTTTGCCCAATACAAACCTTGCGTGAAGCGCAACAAACCAATGAGACCAGCCACCCATTTGATGTGTGGTATTTAGCCTATCATAAAGCTTTAGCCGACTATCGACTATCCACCGAAGAAAACATTCAACACCTGTTAATTCATGCTATAAACGCCGGCCACCTACCCTTTGAAGAGGGTGCCCTACTCTACGGTTTTGATGACTTTACCCCATTGGTCACCCAATTTATTCAGGCGGCGCTGCCAAATGCGGAAACAATAACCTCTCAAACCAACCCAAATCAGGTTCACCTGCAAGCGCTCACCGATACCCCAGATGAAATATTGCAGGCGGCGTTATGGTCGAATCGTATCCTACAGCGACAACCGGATGCCGTTATTGGGGTTGTTATCCCTAATTTAGGTCAAATCCGGCATCAGGTGGAAGGTATTTTTCAATCGATTTTCTCGCCGCTGCAACCGATGCCCACAACCCCTGCTGAAGTTGCTCCCTATAACTTTTCGGCTGGCACCCCTCTGGCGGACACTCCTATCATTGATGCTGCACTGATGCTGGCACAAGGGCTATTGAAAAAACACAACTTAACCTCGGCCTGTGACTTTATTGGCAATCGGTATATTGGCCAATATTCGATCGAGTGGCGAACACGGCAACAAGCGATTAATCAAATTCGCAAAAAAGCTGCCCAGCAGTATTCGCTAGGCAGTATCCGACAAGTATTTAGTGATTTGCCAGACATTGAAAGTGACAGCGAGGAGCTCTACACGTTACAACGCTGCTTAGTGAAAGTGGCGTCTCAATCTAGAAATTGGAATGCACAGAAAAAATTTCATCACTGGAAGCAAGAACTTCTTCAATTACTGAATTTATTTTATTGGCCGGGTGATCGTGTTTTAAACAGCATGGAGCATCAGCAAGTAGCCATGTTTTATCAAGTACTAGAGGAGTTAGATACTCTGAGCTTGGTGCACCCTATTTGCAGTTTTTGGGATTACCTGGAAGCGTTGAGTAATACGCTTCGCCGTACCCCTTTTCAGGCGCAAACACCAGACTCCCCCATTCAAATTTTAGGCACGCTAGAAGCGGCTGGGTTACAATTCACGGATTTATGGGTTATGGGTATGCACAATGGCGCCTGGCCACCGGCGGCCAGCCCCAACCCTTTGTTGCCGGTACAACTGCAACGTGACTGGGGTATGCCTAAATCGAGCTCAGAACGTGAGCTCAACTATGCAGCTCGCTTGACCCAGCGCTTGTTACATAGTGCTCCACAAGTGGTTTTCAGCTATCCCACCATCAGTGGCGACCGGCATTTACAAGTAAGCCGAATCATTGAGGAGCTTTGCCCTGCACACTCGATGAATGAGGTTGTGCTCACAGAGCAAAGTACTCAGCAAAAAAACTATTTAACCGTATCGACATTATCCAAGCTTGAAATCGTTAACTGTGAATACGCACCCGCCTTACCACCTGGCCGCCTACCTGGCGGCACCGGAATACTCAAGATGCAGGCCACCTGCCCGTTCTCGGCGCTGGCTAAATTTCGTTTGGGAGCCAGAGCCTTTGATGAACCAATCCTGGGTTTGTCAGCTTTAGACCGTGGCAATATTTTGCATCAAATTCTGGCTGATTTTTGGCAAACCGTCGGCAACAAAGCTGCGCTCATCGATATGTCAGAGGAGAAAATCCAGCAATTGTTTGCAAGCTTAATCGACCCGGTCTTAGCGAAGGCTAACAACCAATTGAATCAAACCTTAGGGCCGCGTTTTATCGCAAAAGAAAAAATACGTCTCATTAAATTATTGAATAAATGGATTGACGAGGAACGACAGCGGCCTGACTTTACAGTAACCGCGATAGAGCAGCTCTACGCTATTGATTTATCCGGTTACCAACTGAACGTACAAGTGGACCGAATAGACACCTTAGATGGGAAAGGCACACTGATTATCGACTATAAAACCGGGGCGACAGCCACTAAGAACTGGCAGGCAGCGAGTTTTTTTGACCCACAGTTACCGCTCTATGCCTGTGAAATCAACCCTTCAGAGGTGCAAGGAATTAGTTTCGCCACACTCAACAGCCATTCAACCGCTTTTACCGGTTGGGGCGACAACATAAGTATTAAGGGTATAAGCGAACCAGAGAGTGAATCTTGGCAGGCGCAACTGCAAGTTTGGCGAGAACAGCTATCGGGCTTGTTGAATGAAATAACCACGGGGTATGCGCCTGTGGATTACCGCTTTGAACAAAGTAAAAGATTTGAACAAGACCTTATCAGCTTAAACCGTATTAATGAACACAGTGAACTCGATCGCTGGAGCCAAAACCGCCCATGAATACAATCGTACAGCCTAGTGATCACGTTGCACGCGAAGAAGCGCTTAATCCGGAGCGCTCTTTTGCCGTATCAGCTCCCGCCGGTTCTGGTAAAACTGGCCTTTTAACGCACCGCTTACTCAAGTTATTGCTAACCGTAAAAAGTCCTGAACAAGTACTCGCCATCACCTTTACTAACAAAGCTGCGAGCGAGATGCAAGAGCGTGTGCTCCACGCATTAATTGATGCACGCGACAACGCCATGCCGGGGCAAGCTCATCAACAATCACTTTGGCAAACTGCCAAAGACGTTTTAGCCCGAGACAGCGAGTTGAATTGGCAGTTATTAAACAACCCCAACCGGCTAAAAATACTGACCATCGATGGCTTATCTCGCTCTATCGTCTCGCAGTTGCCTATTGACAGTAAATTGGGTGGTGCGCCTGACAACTTAGATGACCCAGAGAGTGCTTACCGGGAAGCAGCGCAAAATTTATTAAGCGAAATGGAGGCCGATAACGCCACCGGCGAGGCTTTAATCGAGCTTGCAGCACACTTAGATAATCAGCTGGAAAAGGTCGTTGAACTTCTTGTTCGCCTATTGGGCAAACGCGAACAGTGGTTACCTTTAATTATGTCGGTAAACGGCGAATCCGCAAGACAATCTCTCGAAAGCTCTCTCGAACAAGTCGTTGAGGAGCATCTTGCTTATCTGACGGAGCTGTTATGGCCAGTGCAATCCGACATAGGCCAATTACTGGACGGAATTGGTAGCTATTTAGCAGAGGAGGATCCCGACAACCCTTACACGTGCTTTAAGGGGACCATTGGTTTACCCGCCGCTCAAGTTGATAAGTACAACCTGTGGCAAGCCTTGGGGCAAATCTTTTTAAGCTCAAGTGGCGACTACCGTAAGCGACAAGATAAACGTACCGGATTCCCTGCCGGCAAAGTGGGAAAACCACTTAAAGATAAGTTTTTAATGATCGTAGAGACTTTGCAAGATTGCGCCCCCGAGGCTCTACTAGCCTTGCGTGAGATCAAAACGTTACCTGCATTTCGTTATAGCGATAATGAGTGGGCAATATTAAATGCACTGTCTCAAATTCTACCCCGTTTAGTGGCGCAATTATGGGTGGTTTTCGCCGCGCGTGGCGCTAGTGATTTTACCGAAGTGGCATTGGCCGCTTTGCACGCTTTAAAAGATGAAGAGCAAGTCAGCGATATACTTTTAAAGCTGGATCATCAAATTCAACATATTTTAATCGATGAATTTCAAGACACGTCATTACCACAATTTGAATTATTAGAAAAATTAACCACTGGTTGGGAGGCAGGCGACGGTCGAACACTATTTCTAGTCGGCGACGGCATGCAATCGTGCTACGGCTTTCGCAATGCCAATGTGGGTTTGTTTTTAAAAGCCAGGCGTCAAGGAATCGGTGATTTAACGTTGCACCCGCTGGATTTGACCGTTAACTTTCGTTCGCAAGCAGGCGTTGTAGATTGGGTCAACCAAACGTTTGCCCAGGCATTTCCTTCACAGGATGACATTTCCCGGGGGGCCGTCAAATACAATCCCTCTGACGCTTTTAAGCCCAAGACGCAAGAGCCGGCGGTGGTTACCTATCTCAGTCATTTCGATTCGGCCATTGTTAACAAAGATCAAGCCCGTCAGCGAGAAGCTGAGCATATTGTCGATTTAATTATTCAAACTCAAGAACGTAGGCCCGATGCATCCATTGCGGTATTAGGTCGGGCGCGCTCGCATTTGCAATTAATCATGCAAGAGCTGGGAAAACGTCGCCTGGATTATATTGCCCAGGATATGGAGTCACTGGCTGGACGCATGGTTATTATTGACCTGCTTACCTTAACCCGAGTGATGCTGCAGCCCGATAATCGAATTGCCTGGTTATCGCTTTTGCGCACGCCTTGGGTTGGACTGAATCATTTTGATTTATGCACACTTGTGGGTGAACCTGACCGCGAGGCCAAAGATCGCGACATTCAGGGCTTTGAGTTTATCTGGCAGATCTTGCAAAACGACGAGCGTTTACAGCAGCTATCCAATGACGGACAAATGATTTGTACTCGGTTAGTAACAACTCTCAAGTCGAGCTTTTCACAATCGGGGCGAAAATCCTTAGCCAGTTGGATTTATGGCACATGGTTGGCCCTTGGCGGCCCGGCCGGACTTCTTCGCGATTCGGACCATCGTGATGCCGAACAATATTTCAACCTACTTCAAAACCACGATAGCGCTGGCAGAATTACCGACTGGCCAGCGTTTGACCGTGCAATTGAAAAGCTCTTCTCAGACACGGCCAATGCACACAGCAACATCCAATTAATGACCCTGCACAAATCAAAAGGGCTTGAGTTTGATACCGTGTTTATTGCCGGTCTAGACCGCCGCTCAGCCAATGATGACAAACAACTTATACTCTGGCGAGAACGTCTCGATCTACAGGGGCAGGCTCATTTGCTATTGAGCCCGGTGGCCCCTACAGGCGATGATCAAGGGGCCCTTTATCAACATCTAAAATACGAACAAAAGCTACAAAGTGAATATGAGTTGACCCGCTTGTTTTATGTGGGCTGCACCCGCGCGATTGAAAACCTTTATTTAACCGGCTGCGTTCAAACAACGGAACCATCCGACGGCGAAGCTCCCGTCCCGGCCAACACCAAGCCTCAGGGATTGTTAAAACAACTGTGGCCACTGCTGGAAACAACACTCAAATTTATTGCGCCCAGCCCCGAACGCAACCAATCGTCACAGGCGCCATCCAGCCACCCGGGGACATATATTCGACGACTGCAAGCGAACTGGAGCTGCCCGGCCCTGGCGGACAACCCTACCTTGGCCCATCTACGCACCGAGACACCGCCGCCTGAAAATGCACGCAACCTGCCAGAATATGAGCCTAAACATGCTCGTTTGTTGCGAATTACCGGCACTCTAATTCACAGTATATTCGAGCAATTGTGCCTTGCCGGGCTACCTGATGAGACAGAAACTTATTGCCTTAATCGGGAAAAGGCTTGGCGATCCATTTTGTTGAAAAGCGGTGTTTTGCCCGAAGATCAAAATCAATGCATCGAGATTGCCCGCCACGCCATCACCCAGGCACTCAGTACCCGCACTGGGTGTTGGCTGTTAAATAATCAGCATGAGTCGAGCCTAACCGAGCTAGAGCTTTATTCTAAATCACAGACCGCGACTCGACGCCATGTGATTGACCGGACATTTATTGAGCGCGATACGCGCTGGATTATTGATTATAAAACCACCCAAAAAGAGCCAGACGAAGCCTTGGAGAGTTTTGTGACCCGCTTAAAAGAGGAATACAGGCCCCAGCTAGAGCGATATCGCGACCTATTCTCAGGTTCAGAGCACACCCTACAATGCGCTATTTACAATCCTCTACTGCCCGAGGAGCACGCATTGATTCTCTATTAAGTCCAATTTGGCGAATATAGCCAAAACAAATAGCGACAATTGCTAAAAACATCCACAAAACACCGTTAAATTTCAGTAGAATAGCCCCATGAACCCATTATGGGTGGTTAACATAGCGATAACTGGAAAGCGAATGTCACACGAAGTTACAGAAAATGCCGTTGATGACGTCAACGTAGTCTCTCAAGAGTTGTTGATTTCTCCCGCAGAATTAAAGCGCGAGCTGCCCTTATCCGACGCGGCTCGTAAAGTAATCACCGAAGGTCGCCAGACGATTCGCAATATTCTGGAGCGCAAAGACGACAGAATATTTGTGGTTATAGGCCCCTGCTCTATCCACGATGTCGAAGCCGCCAAAGACTACGCCGCCCGGCTGAAGAAAATTGCCGAAGAGGTTAGCGACACGATTTACATCGTAATGCGTGTTTACTTTGAAAAGCCTCGCACTACGGTAGGCTGGAAAGGTTTGATCAACGACCCTTACTTGAACGATTCCTTCAAAATTCAAGAAGGCTTGCATATTGGTCGTAAGCTCTTACTCGACATCGCCGAGCTTGGTCTGCCGACGGCTACCGAAGCGCTGGACCCAATTTCACCTCAGTACCTGCAAGACCTAATCAGCTGGTCTGCCATTGGTGCGCGTACCACTGAGTCGCAAACTCACCGCGAAATGGCCAGCGGCCTGTCTTCTGCGGTCGGCTTCAAAAATGGCACCGACGGCAGCCTAACCGTGGCCATTAACGCCTTGCAATCGGTATCTAAGCCGCACCGCTTCCTCGGTATTAACGCCGACGGTCAGGTTTCTATTATTCACACCCAAGGCAATGGTTACGGGCATGTGGTATTGCGCGGCGGCAATGGTAAGCCCAATTACGACTCTGTTAGTGTTGCCATGTGCGAAGACGAGCTGAACTCAGCTAAAGTTGTGCCCAACGTTATGGTTGACTGTAGCCACGCCAACTCCAACAAAGATCACAACCTACAGCCATTGGTTATGGACAATGTGGCCAACCAAATTGTGGATGGCAATAAGTCCATTATCGGCCTGATGGTTGAGAGTAATATAGGCGCCGGCAACCAAAAGATTCCAGATGACTTAAGCCAATTGGAATACGGTGTTTCGGTAACGGATGCTTGTATTGACTGGGAAGCCACCGAAAAAGCCTTGCGCTCTATGCGAGACAAGATCAAGCCGGCACTGGCTCAACGCAATAAGTCGTAAACGACTTATTGCGAGTTAAGACTCGCAGGCATTAAAAAAGGGGCGCATTTAGCGCCCCTTTTTTAATGCCGGTCGTTATGGCGATACGTTAGCCATTAATAATAAGCTTGGGTGCGATCAGTGTGGTCGGTTATATCGCGTATGCCTTTTAACTCTGGCAGTTTATCCATTAGGGCGACTTCCACCCCATTTTTGAGGGTCATATCCACTGCACTACACCCCTGACAACCGCCGCCAAAGCGTAAAATAGCGTAGCCATCATCGGTTATTTCCACCAGGCTTACTTCTCCGCCATGTGCTGCTAGCCCCGGGTTTACCTCGTTGTACAGAATATAACTAATCCGATCTTCGAGAGGACTGTCATCAGTAACCTGTGGCATTTTGGAGTTGGGGGCGCGGATAGTAAGCTGACCACCCATTTTATCGGCTGAATAGTCTACTTTCGCATCTTTCAAAAAAGGCAGGCTGCGCTCTTCAAACAGCGCATTAAAACCTTCTAGCTCCATGCTGACATCGCCTTCTTTTTCTTCCCCCGGACGACAATAAGCGATACAGGTTTCAGCCTTGGCTGTGCCTGGGTTAGCGACGAACATACGGATGCCCATACCGTCATTGTTTTCCTGCTTTTGCAGGAGCTCTTTCAGGTACTGCTGGGCGGAAGGTGTGATATCAACTGCAACCATAACTATTCTACTTACCTAGATACTTGATCAAATTACTCAGGTATTTTACTCGAATTCGCGCCATATTGAAAATACTGTGGATCCGTCAAAACATTTATTTACTCCACGGGCGCTCAAGGGCCACCCAGCCAGAGTTTAATTCTTCTTTTTAATCTCATCTTCTTCAAATCGACCGCGCTGCATGGCGTCGCTAAAAGCCGACGCCAATATACCGGTAGGCATTGCCACCAGTGCGATGCCCGCAATAGCAGTCAGCCCGGCCAGCACCTTGCCCAAATGCGTTATTGGGTAAACATCGCCGTAACCCACGGTGGTAAACGTAATCACCGACCACCAGAGCGCTCGTGGAATGCTGCCAAATGCCTCGGGTTGAACATCACCCTCCACAAAATAGAGCAGAATTGAGGCAAACACCATAAAACTCAGTGCAATAATCATACTGATGGAGAGCTCGTAGCCGCGCGAGCGCACCGCCACATTAATTCGGTGAACCGCCCGTGAAAAGCGCCCAAACTTGGCAAGGCGCACAATACGTAACAAACGAACAAAACGCAGGAGTAAAGTCTGGGGGCCGACCACCCCTAGCAGCAAAGGCAAAACCGCCAATAAGTCGAGTACGGCCGCGGGCGACAGTAGGTACGCCAAGCGGCCTTTAAACGGGTGACGATAGTGGCGATTTTCCACGCAGCACCAAACCCGAACGATATACTCCACGAGAAAGACACTGCTGAACACAAGCTCGAGGCCATGAATTAAAGCCTCGCGGCCCTCGCGCACCCCAGGCTCAGTTTCCAGTATCGCCAAGGTAGAAGACAGGGCAATCAGTGCGCATATCACCCAGTTAAATGGCGATAAGCCATAACCCCAGGCTTTTGGTTCCAGCTGAAAATAGAGCCACACACGCAAGCGGCCAAGAGAGTGACGCATTGCTAGATACTCCGCCAAAATGGCCGTTCGGCGACGCCTGAAACCTCCGAATCATCATGCGGATGGGTAAAGCGCAGCTCACTGGCGTGTAATAGTAGTCGGTCGGCTAGCGCTCGCGTCGCCTCGGGCGCGTAAAACTCACACCCCAGTATAGGACACCCCAAGTGAGCCATATGCAAACGCAGTTGGTGTGAACGCCCTGTTTTGGGTTCGAGTGCCACCAAGCTACGATTGAGCGCCTCGTCAAACGCTAATACTTTGTAGTGAGTCACCGATGGCTTACCTTCGGGGTCAATTTTACACTTGGGCCGGTTTTCGGCATCGGGGGCAATGGGCAGATTTATAACGCCGCTCTGCTCTGGCGGGCCCCCCGCTACTACCGCGTAGTAGAGTTTGAAGGTTTGCCGCTCCTGAAATTGGCGGGCTATTTTGGCGTGCGCGGGCTTATTGAGAGCGACGACCATAATACCGGAAGTGTCAAAATCGAGGCGATGCACGATACTGACCGTGGGGTACTCCAGCTGCAGGCGCGACGCCACACAGTCATGATTGGCTGGGTTGCGACCGGGGACTGAAAGCAGCCCAGCAGGCTTTTCGATCAATAAAAAGTCTTTATCGCGCCGTAAAATGCGCACCGGATCGTGGCATTTGGGTAAAACGGTCAACTGATCGGCCGCAGGTGGAGTATTATTGTTCATGCACGGATCTTATAAATAATGGGATTTTCATGCCGGCAACCGAGCCAAGAGCGGATGACACAAGCTATGATAGAATTTAGCAACAGTTTACCCTATCTGACCTGATGGATAACCCCGAAATGCAAACTCGCAATGACACAAATGCCCACGTTGAGCCTCACACTGAAGCTCCGTCCACTAAAGAGAATAAGCCTCTGGGGTTTGCTCAGGTAGTGCTCAGCACGCTGGCAGCAGCGCTGGGTGTACAGAGCAATAAAAATCGAGAGCGAGACTTTTCGGGCGGCAACTTAAAAGTTTATATTGTCTCAGGTGTGATATTTATGGGTATTTTTATTGGCGGCTTGGTGGTACTGGTCAATTATTTACTGGCTAGTCACTGACTTACCCCAACCACCAGCAACGGCCGGTTAGTCGATATTGCGCCACTGGCGACTCGATTCAATACCCCCTTCACGCAGCAGTTTTTGAATGTGCGTTTTGAACACTCGAACCTCTGTGGCCGGCAATTGCGCTAAAAAGCGCTGTTGATGCTGCATGGCTAACTGGTCTATTTGCTGCATTTTACTTTCACCCAAGGCGGTAAGAGCAATGCGTACGCAGCGGCGATCACCATCATCGTGGACCCGTGTCAGCAATTCTTTTTCAGCCAAACGGTCCAGTAGTCTTGTCACCGCAGAACGATCGATACCGATACTGTCGGCAATTTGAGCAGGTGTGTCGGCCTCACCGTGGGCGAGCACATTTAAGCTCAACCACTGTGGCCAGGTAATGGATTGCTCCACAAGGGCTTCATTAAAGGTTTCACGCATAGAGCTGGCCAAGCGGTTTACCCAGTAAATAAGGCTATTATGGGCTTGTAAACGGCCGCTATCGGTTAGGTCAGAGTCAGTTGGCTTCATGCGGTAGGAATATCAAATATGGGGGAAGTTCTGCCGCAGCCTGTAGCCCCGGCAGAGAGTCAAAACACCGATTACTGACCGCTGATCCAAAAAATACAAGCGGTTACAAAAACAGCAATAAGACATAGTGCCGCAACTGCATCAGCCACACCATCACCCTGCTCTTGCATTTCAATTTGATCATTCATTGTTTTTATTCTCCCAGTTATTTATATGATTTTTCGAGTTTTTATGTGCCGAGTAGGTCATTTTGGGCACAATTTCCATTAACTACAATCCATGCAGTGACACTCCAATGGTTATTTCTTATACAGAATCTTATCCTGCTGCGCAAGGTTTTGAGCCCATATAACTAATGTTTAGCTTTATATAGAAAACAATTCGTTCAAAATCCGCAGCTTAACTGCTATGTTGCGCGTTTTTCAGCTCTCGCGAATACGGCCATTTTGCTGTATCCTTGCGCGCCTGCGGAACCCCAAATAGGGGGTCATTTCAGTAACGGTACACTGATTTATGTATATATACGACAAATATGACCACGACATCTTAAGCCAACGCGTGGCTCAGTTTCGTGACCAAACCCGTCGCTACCTTGACGGTAGCTTAAGTGAAGCTGAGTTTTTGCCCTTGCGCTTACAAAACGGCCTGTATGTACAGCGTCTAGCGCCTATGCTGCGAATTAATGTGCCCTACGGCATGTTAAACACCACTCAACTACGCCGTTTGGCCCGCATAGCGCGAGATTACGACAAAGGCTATTGTCACGTCAGTACTCGTCAAAATATTCAGTACAACTGGCCAGATCTAGAGCAAGTGCCTGACATTCTGGCGGAGCTGGCTGAGGTTGAGATGCACGGCACCCAATCCAGTGGTAACTGTATACGCAACATTACCTCGGACCAGTTTGCAGGCACTGCCCCCGATGAGGTAGTCGACCCACGCCCTTACTGTGAAATTATTCGTCAGTGGTCAAGTTTTCACCCTGAATTTGCCTTTTTGCCACGCAAGTTCAAAATTGCCATTTCAGGTTCTGAGCTAGATCGCGCAGCCATTCAGGTTCACGATATTGGCTTGCAATTGGTGACCGACAATAATGGCGAGATCGGATTTAAAGTAATCGTCGGTGGCGGCTTGGGTCGTACACCCGTTATCGGCAGTGTTATTCGTGAGTTTTTGCCTCGCCTGGAAGTATTGAACTACCTGGAAGCTATTTTGCGGGTGTACAACTTGCACGGGCGCCGCGATAACAAATTTAAAGCACGCATTAAAATATTAGTGCGCGCCATGGGTGCCGATGTTTTTGCCGAAGCGGTAGAGCAAGAATGGCAGCAAATTAAAGAGTCGCCCAGCACCCTACGCGATGAAGATTTCGACAATGCGAAAGCCTTCTTCACTGAGCCCGCCTATGAAACGCTCAATGACGATGCCGTGCAAACCGCTCTCGAGCAGCAATCGGCCGACAATCGCGCCTTTAGCAAATGGCTTGAGCGCAATGTACGCCCCCACAAAGTAGCCGGCTACGCGGCGGTTACCCTGTCCCTGAAGCCGACAGGGATTGCACCGGGCGATATCACCGATGGTCAATTGGAAGTCATCGCCGACCTGGCCGATCAATATAGCTTTAGTGAAGTGCGCACCACACATGAACAAAACATGGTGCTGGCCGATGTGAAAAAGTCGGATCTGTTTGCCTTGTGGGAGGCGGCCCGATCTGCGGGCTTTGCAACACCGAATATCGGCACCCTTACTGATATTATCTGCTGCCCCGGCGGCGATTTTTGTTCTCTGGCCAATGCCAAATCCATCCCTATTGCCGAGGCAATTCAGCGTCAGTTTAGCGATCTCGATTACGTCTATGATCTGGGCGACCTGGACCTGAATATCTCGGGCTGTATGAACGCCTGCGGTCACCACCATGTGGGACATATTGGCATTCTCGGTGTGGACAAAAAAGGTCAGGAGTTTTATCAGGTGATGCTGGGAGGCAACGCCGGTAATAACGCATCGCTGGCCAAAGTATTAGGTCCGGCTTTTGGCGCTGACGACATGCCCCAAGTGGTACAAAAGGTAGTGGATGTCTTTTTAGAAAACCGCACCGAAGAAGAACTATTTATCGATACTTATCAGCGTATCGGTATCACCCCTTTTAAGGAGCGAGTTTATGCCAAAGCTAGTTAAAGACGGCGCGATCACGGAAGACCAATGGACCTTACTCGACAAACCCGATGACAGCCCCGAAGCGGTTGTGATTCCGGCCGGTTGCGTTATTGTGCCTTTATCGGTGTGGCAAGCACAGAAAGATAGCCTGACTCACCGCTCTGACATTGGCGTTTGGATCGATAGCGACGAAAGCGCTTTTGATCTCGGTGAAGATGCAAGCACACTGCCTCTGGTGGCGGTTAATTTCCCGGGCTTTATGGATGGTCGCGCCTTTTCAACTGCGCGCTTATTGCGCGAGCGCTTTCATTTTGGTGGCGAGCTTCGCGCTATCGGCGCTTTTATTCGCGATCAAATGGGTTATTTGTCCCGCTGTGGTGTTAACGCTTTTCAGTTTGAAGACGAAAGCATCGATTTAACCGAAGCCATGAAATCACTCAATGATTTCACCGAGTATTACCAGGCCAGCGTGAACCAGCCCCAGCCGTTATTTCGCCGTCGCAGCGCTTAACAACGCCAAGGTGGTCCTGCAGTAAAAAGCAGAGCATTCACAATCAAAAAAGCCGATCAGTTTTAAAAACTGATCGGCTTTTTTGTGGATAGATATTACAGACAGTAGCAGTAAAAGTGATTTAATGTTTTGCTGCCAGCTAGGCTTGTGCCTCTACCGGGCCACTGTGGAAACGAAATTCATCATCCTCACCCATGACTAAGGTTTGCTCCAATAGCAAAAAGTGCTCTACCCGTTCTGCAATGGATTCATCTCCTGCGGCTTTTTGTGCAAGCTGTAAATAGTCTTGAAAATGACGCGCCTCGGACTTTAATAAAGACAAATAAAACTTTTGTAGCTCATCGTCTAAAAATGGCGCCAGCTTGGCGAATCGCTCGCAGGATCTCGCCTCTATAATGGCTCCCACAATAAGGGTATCAATCAAGCGCGCGGGCTCGTGGGTACGCACAGGCTTACGCAATTCGGCGGCATAGCGAGCCGCGCTGATTTGCTCATAAGCGATACCGCGTGACTGCATAATAGCAATCACCTGCTCAAAGTGACGCAACTCCTCGCGGGCTAGGCGCGACATTTTGTTGAGCAGCTCGAAATCGGATACATAGCGATACATAAGCTGTATTGCCGTCGATGCCGCCTTTTTTTCGCAGTTGGCATGATCCAGCAATAGAATTGCCGGATTGGCAATAGCATTGTCAATCCAGCCCTGGGGAGTTTCGCACTTTAGGAAGTCGGTGATCGGAGTAATATCAGTCATTAAAATTGCTCGGTAGCGGCCAAACCTGGCGCGATATATCGTTCATAGTAGGCGCAAGAGAGTGCATAAAAATCTTTATCAATATCATCGCGTATAGTGGGCAGGGGCAGATCGCGCCAAGGCGTGTTGAGCTGCAAACCATAATCGGCAAGTGTCGCAATCTGACTGGCCCCTGCTCGCAATAAATCGAAAACCCAGCAATACGGTGACTGCTCGGGTTTAAAGTTAATTTGCTGATGCTCGATTTGGGTTAACAGGAGAGCTTCGTCGACGATGGTAAAGCGATTAGCCACCAACTGAGTCAAGTAGCCCTCCAGCCTTTGCGCGATAATTTGACGCTGAGCTTCGGTATAACCGTTCCAGTGAATCACTTCATGGGAAAAACGCTTACACCCCCGGCAGACGCTATCACCAATGCCTGTTGAACAAATACCAACACAGGGGGTTTTTACAGGGTTGAATACAGACATGGGACTCCGCTAACACAAACCAACAGCCTGCATTTTATCACTCGCAGCTTGGTTCAGTAAGGCATTCCCGCTACATCCAGCTCAATTTCCCACAGCGCACCCATACCGGTCACATAAAGTGTGGTGCCCTGCACTCCGCCAAACGCTGCATTGGTCACATTGGCATCAAACTGGGCATCGGCAATTTGTTCTCCGGCGGCGCTAAACACCCGCATTCTTTGAGCGGTATGCTCGGTTACATAGATATTACCCAGGCAATCCACCGCCATACCATCGGGTACGGTAATGTCTGAGGCAAAAGTACGCTGCGAATAAGGTAAATCGCCGCTCAAATCATAAGCTCGGACAAAGCCATGTTCGCCGCCACCAGCCACATACAAAGTGGTTTGATCCGGGCTTAGGGCAATACCATTGGGATTAGCTATGGTGTCGTCAATCAGCGTTACTTCGCCGTTTTTAACCTGATATACACCGGTGACGGGCTGACCGCCGGGGGCGGCTGCGCGCTGAAAGTCAGGGTCGGTAAAAAACAGGCTGCCATCGCGGGCAAGGGTTAAATCATTGGGGGAGTTAAACACATTGGCCTGATACTCGCTCGCCACGGGGGTCGCTTTACCCGATTCGATATCTAGCTGGACCACCGCTTTGTGTTTGTGTGCCCCGGCCAAAAGCTGGCCCTGCCCGTCGATCGCCAAGCCGTTAGAGCCTGAGTCTTTTATGGCGACAGACAAGGTCTGACCATCGTAAGCCAGCACCTTGGAGGGAAAGCCCTCAGAAAACAAAAAATGCGAAAAGTACAGTGTGTTATTGTGCCATACCGGCCCCTCATACAAGCCTGCTGCTGTGTTATCCGCCACACTCAGGCGTTGTGGCTGTAGCGATCCTTGTGGTGCCTTGCCTGCCGGGGCCGTACAAATCCCCTCCCCGGCCAAAGCCATGGAAGAGGCAACTAACGAGGCTATAAATAATCCACTGCAAAGAGTGATTTTTTGAATACGGTGCATGGGCTCTCCTTATGATTGTTATGGCATCGGGCCGCTGACTTTAGCGAATAGGGCCCAACGCTTTGACAGCATAATAGCAAAATGATTGCGCTATCACAGCTAATTTATAACCCAATAGCGAGCTTTGACCACGAGCCCATAACGGTTTCTGTTGAAAATAAATGACGTATGAGTACGTTGCAGCACTTTATCGCACCACTGAGACCTGCCGGCGCCCCTTTACAGCAACAACTCCATTCACTTGAAAGTCAGCCTGCAATGGCAGGAACTGAGCAAACACTTTACACTCTGCTCTCACTAACACGCTCAGCAACGGCAGCGAGTATTGCCAGCTGTGGACTATTGATCACCAAGGAGTAAACATGAGCCAGCAACGCAGTATTTTAATCACCGGCTGCTCTACCGGCATCGGTTATTATTGCGCTCACGCTCTCAAACAAGACGGCTGGCAGGTAATTGCCAGTTGCCGGCACTCAGAGGATGTCGACCGGCTAAAGTCCGAAGGGTTGCAAGCCATTCAGCTGGATGTGGCCGACTCTGACAGTATTTTTCAGGGGTTGGAGCAAGCCTTAGCGTTAACCGACGGCAAACTCGATGCCCTGTTTAACAACGGCGCCTATGGTCAGCCCGGCGCGGCTGAAGATCTAACCCGCGCAACCCTGCGCAAACAATTTGAAACCAATTTTTTTGGCTGGTGTGAATTAACCAATGCCGTTATCAAGGTAATGCTTAACAACAATGGCGGGCGTATTATTCATAACAGCTCGGTACTGGGCTTTGCCGCCATGCCGTTTCGCGGTGCTTACAACGCCAGTAAGTTTGCCCTGGAAGGCATGGCCGACACCATGCGCTTAGAGTTGGCCGACACCGACATTCAACTGTCTTTGATTGAACCCGGACCTATTACTAGCGACTTTCGCAAAAATGCATTGCGAGCTTTAGAGAGTAATATTGATTTTAATGAAAGCCGGCACGGCTTTAAATACGCCGCCGCTGTACACCGGTTGGCCAAAGAAGGCCCTGCCTCAAAATTCACTTTGGGCCCAGAGGCGGTCTATAAAAGACTGACCCACGCCTTAAACGCGAAACGAGCCAAGCCCCGCTACTACGTCACCTTCCCAACTTATTTAATGGGGACATTAAAGCGGTTTTTATCCACCAGAATGATGGATAAAATATTGGGGCGTATTTCCAGTTAAATCTTACTGCCAGAATTATAGGTAACATCATGGATTATAAAGAAATCACCTTGCCGGCCAATAAATCCATAGCCTTGGTCGCACACGACAATAAAAAACCCGATATTGTTAAATGGTGCCGGGAGCACAAAGCGGTTTTAGCCAGCCACACCCTGTATGCCACCGGCACAACCGGATCGGTTATCAGTGAAGCAACAGGCCTAACCATTGAGCGTTTAATCAGCGGGCCTTTAGGTGGCGACCAGCAAGTGGGCTCATTGATAACCGAAGGTAAAGTGGATTTTCTTATTTTCTTTTGGGACCCGTTTGAGCCTATGCCCCACGACCCAGATGTAAAAGCACTGCTGCGCATCGCCGCGGTTTGGAATATTCCGGTCGCCTGTAACATTATCAGTGCTGACTTTATGGTCAGCTCACCGCTGTTTTCAACTGAGTTTAATCGCAGCGTGCCCGATTATGAGAGTTATATCAAAAATCGCACCCAATAAAAAAGAGCTTTTGTAGATCTGTGTGGAGCCATGTTTATTATCTACATGTCGAAATAAGGGGCCGCACGATTTAAGCGAAAAATTAATTTTACAATGTGACGCTATCAATAAAGGCTGTAGAAGGCTGCCGCATACGCGGATACTTTATAAACTAATGTCGTCGAGCGTGGCGAGTTACTTTTCTTTGCGTGGCCAAATCAAAGTAACCAAAACAAAGGCCAGCCCGACATCTGGCCCTACGGGTTCCCTCTCTCCAGCCTATTGTAGTGGGCCGTATCGACAGGTCATCCATGCCCTGACGATACTTGCGTGAGCGTCCTGCTCACTTACCCTCTAAAATAAGTATCCGTTCGGCTCAGTTGTAGGGGCTTAAAGCGTTAGCTATTGAACCAACTCTCGAAGGTTGTTGCAAAGCTACTTGCATGCTCAGTATGCCCTGAATAGCTAATGGGTATTCAAATGCCGACCAAGCTTATGTGCTCAATCAGTATCCACGGTATTACCGAATAGATCAGTGGATACTAAACAAACTTACGAGGAGCCATAAAAAAGCCCGCTAACGCGGGCTTTTTTATGCAATATGCTCAAACCTTAAAAGCTAACTTTCAAGACCCAAGCGCATGGTACTGGTCTATCTATTGTAGCTACCTACTAATGGCTCAACTCAAGCAGTAGCTTGTTAAGCTTTTTCACATAGGCTGCCGGGTCCGCTAAGTGAGCGCCTTCGGCTAAGCTCGACTGATCGAACAGCACATCAGACAAGTCCGCAAAGCGGTCTTCGTCTTGCTCTTGATCGAGCTTCTTAACCAGCGGGTGCTCGGGGTTTAACTCAAAAATAGGCTTAGAGTCAGGCACTTTTTGACCGGCTTGCTCTAACAGGCGGCGCATTTGCGCACCCATTTCATCTTCCGGCACAACCACGCACGCGGGTGAGTCCGTCAGGCGATGGGTAATGCGTACTTCAGCCACTTTTTCACCCAGTGCTTTTTGCACACGCTCGATTAAGGGCTTCATGTTTTCGGCCACTTCTTCCTGAGTTTTCTTCTCTTCCTCAGAATCCATGCCGCCTAAGTCCAGCTCACCTTTACCTACGTCGGCAAGTGACTTACCGTCAAATTCCATCAGGTGGCTCATCAGCCATTCATCCACACGGTCTGACAGCAATAATACTTCAATGCTTTTTTTACGGAAGACCTCAAGGTGTGGGCTGTTTTTAGCTGTGTTGTGATTATCCGCCGCTATGTAATAGATTTTATCTTGCCCTTCTTTCATGCGGGCAATGTAATCGTCCAGCGACTGATCTTGCGCATCGGTTTCGGTGTGGGTACTGGCAAAACGCAACAGCTTGGCAATTTTTTCGCGGTTGGCAAAATCTTCTGCTGGCCCCTCTTTGATTACTTCGCCAAATTCATTCCAAAAGGTTTGATACTGCTCAGGGTCGTTTTTGGCAAGTTTGGTCAACATATCCAGCACACGCTTCGTTAACGCGGTACGCATGGAGTCGATGTTCGGATCTTTTTGCAAAATCTCCCGCGACACATTGAGTGACAAGTCGTTAGAGTCGACCACCCCTTTAACAAAGCGCAGGTACAACGGTAAAAACTGCTCGGCATCGTCCATAATAAAAGTACGCTGCACGTAGAGTTTTAGGCCACGGGCACCGTCGCGATTATAAAGATCGTATGGCGCTTTGGCAGGAATAAACAGCAAGCTTGTATAATCCAACTTGCCCTCTACCCGATTGTGGCTCCAGGTTAATGGGTCCGCATAGTCGTGACTCACATGCTTATAAAATTCTTTGTACTCTTCATCACTCACCTCAGAGCGTGAACGCGTCCACATGGCGGTAGCGGTGTTGATCACCTCATCTTCCGGCTCAGCGGGGGTTTCTTCGTCCTCGCCCACTGGTTGCTGCTTCTGCATAACCACCGGAATTGCGATATGGTCTGAGTACTTCTTAATGATAGTGCGCAGACGCCAGTCATCGAGAAACTCTTCAGCGTCAGCTTTTACATGCAGCTCAATTGAGGTACCGCGGCCCGCTTTTTCGATATTTTCAATCTCAAACTCGGCGTCGCCATCACACTCCCAGCGCACCCCTTGGTCAGCAGCGCTGCCGGCCTTGCGGGTTGTCACAACTACCTTGTCGGCAACAATAAAAGAGGAGTAAAAGCCCACACCAAACTGACCAATCAGTTGGGCGTCTTTCTTGTCGTCGCCGGTTAGTTGCTCCATAAAGGCCGCAGTGCCAGACTTGGCAATAGTACCCAGGTTCTCAATGACCTCATCGCGGTTCATGCCAATGCCATTATCACTAATGGTAATGGTCTTTGCGTCTTTATCGACGCTGACGCGCACCTGAAGCTCTGAGTCACCCTCGTACAAAGCGTCATCTTTTACGGCCGCAAATCGCAGTTTATCGGCCGCATCAGAGGCGTTAGAGACCAGCTCACGCAGGAAAATTTCGCGGTTGGAATACAGCGAGTGGATCATTAGGTGCAGAAGCTGCTTGGCTTCTGTCTGAAAGCCACGGGTTTCTTTTTGGGCTTCTAGGGTCATCGGGTTCGCTCCTATCTACAAAGAACCTACTATAAAGTACCTAGCCGTTAGGGCTGTTTACGTCTGGTTCAATAATTGGGGGCTAAGCTTAAGTTTTCAAGCCCTACAGCAGTGGAAAAACCTTTCGCGGTAAAAGTCTGAGGAAGGTGATATACAGAAATAACAAACAACATTAAGAACACATGCTATATCATTGATATTTATGATTATTATAAAAGGATAAAGTCACAGGAATCGCCAGATTAGTTGACCTTAGAGCCTTTAGAACCTGCCCGGCCCCCGCTCAGACAGCGCTATAGCGCAATCTACCTATAACCCATTAAGCGTGAATGTCGATTGGGGCGTGCCCCACCCCGTAACCCGCAAGCGTTACGGGGTAATGGCCCATAACGCAGGAGAGCTTAGACTTAGGCCGATGAGCCGGTGCGCAGCTTAGCGAACCACTGGCTCAAATTGTGGAAAATAAGGTAGTTGACCGGCACCATTAACAAGGTGACAAAGGTGGTAAAAATGATGCCAAAACCTAGTGAAATCGCCATAGGAATCAAGAACTGAGCCTGAGTTTCCTTTTCAAATAACAAGGGCATTAAGCCAAAAAAGGTCGTGAGCGATGTGAGCATCACCGGCCTAAAGCGCGCCGCGCCCGCGGTAAGGAGTGCATCCATAACACTGCGCCCCTCGGCGGACTTTTTATTAATGTAATCCACCAGTACCAGTGAGTCGTTGACCAGCACACCCATTAGCGCCAACATGCCGAGCAGGCTCATAATGGTTAATGTCATGCCCATCACCCAGTGCCCCACCATGGCGCCAATAACACCGAAAGGGATTATTAACAGAACAATAAAGGGCTGAACATAGGACTTAAACGGAATTGCCAACAAACAGTAGATTACAAACAAGACCGCGCCCAAGCCGTAATAGAAGTTCAGCATAGACTCGGCCTGCTCTTCTTGCTCACCACTTAATGAATAACTGACGCCCGGGTAACGTGCGATGACGTCGTCCACAAAGAGCGTTAAATCATTCACCAGAGCGCTCATATTAACGCGATTTTTTTCCACATCGGCCACAACATTGACCACCCTAAAACCATCTTCGCGTTTGATTTCCGTCGGGCTGGAGTCTGGGGTCAGCGTCGCTATTTGCGACAGTGGCACCGCGACGCCCTGCCCGTTACTGATTAGCATATTATTTAAATAGGCGGTGGAGTTACGCTCGCTGCGCGGAAAGCGCACCATAACCCGCACATCGTTGCGTCCGCGCTGTATGCGTTCAGCCTCCACCCCAAAAAACGCCTGCCTGACCTGGCCGATAACATCTGAGCGCGTCACGCCCATTAAGTGCGCCTCGGGTTTTAAGTCGATGCGCAGCTCTTCTTTGCCCTGAGACAGGCTATCGCTAATATCAAACACACCATCGTAGGTGGCCAATTTTTCCTGAATTTCAGCCGAAATAGCCTGCAGCGCTTCAAGGTTATCTGAGCGCAAAACAATATCAATCGGGTCACCGGAGCGACCAAACTCCGCCCTAAAGGCGAGATTCTCCGCCCCGGGAATGGGGCCGATTTGCTCGCGCCACTCTTTGGCCAATTCAAGACTCGACACATTAATAGAACGACTCTCGGCCGGTGCCAGCTCAAACCTGGCCCGCCCCAGGTGCGAAACACCACCAAAACCGCCGGTACGCACCAGAATATCGCTAATAATACTTTCGCCGGAGGACTCATCGGTGTATTTGGTTTGCAGGTCTTGCGCGGCCTGCTGCACTCTTTGCATATGAGAGTCGGTCACCTCAAACGGTGTGCCCGTCGGCATGGTGATATCCAAACTGACGGTTTCGCTCGGAATTCGGGGAAAAAAGGTAAATCGAGTGTGGCCGGTATTAATGGCGGCGATAATAATCGCCAGCGCGCCAAAAAAACATAAACTGGTAATGAGTTTGTTGTGTAAACAACGCTCCAGCAGTGACTGATAAAACTTTAAAATGGCACGCTCAAAGCCATTGGCAAAATCGCGCTGCCAGCGCTGTAACTTGCTAGAGTTTTCACCCTTGCCAACCCGAATATGCTTTAAGTGAGCGGGCAGAACTAATTTAGACTCCACCAATGAGAATAAAAGTACCGGCACCACAATCAATGGAATTTGAGCAAAAATATTGCCGCGATTACCCCCTAGAAACATCAGTGGTATAAAAGCCACCACCGTGGTGATAACGCCAAAGGTCACCGGGACTGCGACTTCTTTCGTGCCATTAATAGCCGCCGACAGGCCAGATTCCGATGTCTGTAAATGGGTATAGACGTTCTCGCCGGTGACAATAGCATCGTCAACCACAATACCCAGCACGATAATAAAGGCGAACAAGGTAATCATATTAAACGACACACCCAGTAGGGGCATCATCAACCAAGCACCGCAAAAACTGATGGGAATACCTAAAAACACCCAAATGGCCACAGAAGGTCGTAAAAATAACGACAGCAGTAGTATCACCAAAATACCGCCCTGAATGGCATTTTTGGTTAGGGTATTAATGCGTTTTTTAATTACGGTCGACTTATCGTTCCAGTAGGTAAGCTCGATATTGTCGTTTAGAGTCGCCTGGCGCTTGTGCACATAGTCTTTAACTTCATCGGCCACCTTAATTACACTTTGGTCACCCACGCTATACACATCTAAAATGGCGGCCACGCGGCCATTAAAACGGGTGCGCACGGCCTCTTCTTCAAAGCCATCGGAAACTGTAGCGATGTCGCCCAGTCGCAACAGCGTGCCATCGGGCAGGCCTCGAATCACAATGCGTTCGTACTCGTTTTTGCGGTAGGCCTGGCCCTTGGAACGAATCAGTACATCGCCACCCGAGGCGGCGACATTACCACCGGAAAGATCGAGCGAACTCTGCGCAATAGCCTCGGCCACCTGATCAATGGTCAGGCCAAACTCGCGCAATCGGTCTTGCTCAAGCTCGACAGCAATTTCATAATCTCTGACCCCGACAATCGAGGCTTGTGTCACTGTGGGTAGTTGCAGTACATCCAGCTCAAGCTGCTCGACCAACTCTCGCATTTCAAGCTCGGAAACATCACCGGCAATGGTGAGCGTAATGGCCGCGCGCTGGCGTCGGGACAGTGTTATAACCGGCCGCTCGGCATCTGCCGGAAAAGTATTGATGGCATCCACCCGCCCCTTAACATCATCCAGAAGTTCGCGCGGGTCGTAGCCCTCTTCTACGTTAATGCGAACACTGGTACCGCCCTCGGAGGATTCACTGCTGTAATCTTCAATGCCCGACAGGTCTTTAATCGACTCTTCAATTCGTGTGGCCAAACCGAGCTCAGCATCTTCCGGGGTGGCGCCTCGCAAGGTGACATCAACGGTAATACGCCGACTTTCAAACTCCGGGAAAAATTCCAGGTTAATCACGTTGCTCATTGAGTATAAACCCAGCAACGCAATGGTAATCATCAATAAATTGGCAGCGACATCGTTCTTGGCAAACCAACTGATCATGGTGCCGCTCCGGCAGGCTCGGCTGTAGGAACCCTATCTGAATCACCCGCCTTCGTTTTACTCATACTAAGGTCGGATTCACCACCAAGTGCAGCGGGGCTGTGACCGGATGAAACACTGACCAAAGTGCCGGAAACAACCTGCCCCAGTGGTGAGGTTACAACCTGGTCGCCATCCTCAACGCCCTGAGTAATAATCGCAAAGTCGCCATTTTGCCAACCGATATCAACCGGGGTGCGAAACACCGCTCCGTCACGATACAGATACACATAGGCGCCCTGATAAATAGACTGGTTGGGGATGCTAATGACACCCTCCTGAGTAACGCCTTCAATAATCGCGGTCACATACTGACCAATTTTTAACGGAAACCGCCCCACTGAGCGCTCGCCAAAAGGGTCTTCTATTCGGGCAACCACATAGAGCTGCCGGCTACTACTGTCGATTTTGCCCGCGGTACGAACAATATTGCCCTGCCACACCTCGTTTTGAGCTAACTCAGAGCGTATGCTCACCTTGGGTAATGGTTCGGTAGACTGCGCCTGAGTGCGATAGGCCTCCGGCAGAGACAGCAGCGCAAGATCCTGATTTTTAACCGGCAGGCGAATTTCCACCGCATCCGTCGCGTATATTTCACCCAACTCGGTATTGTTCGCAATGACCTGCCCCACATCCACACTGGTGGAGAGCACGCGGCCATCATAAGGCGCGCGGATTGACGTGCGCTCCAAATTCACCTCTGCCTGCTTTAACAATGCCTGAGAAGATGCCACCCGAGCCTCCGCCGCCCGCATATAGGGCTCGCGCAGCACCAGTGGCCGCGCAGCGACGTTACCACCCAGCTGATCCCAATCCACCCGCGCTTGCTCAGACCGCGCCACCTCTTCGGCTAGCGCCTGCTCAGCCTCCGCCAGCGTTGCCTTGGCGATGGATAATTCGATTTCATAATCGGTAGGCTCAATTTGCAGCAGCAAATCACCCTTCTGGAAGAAACTGCCGTCGGTAAAGGATTCAGAAATGCGCTCAACCCGACCACCGACCTGAGAGACCAAACGCGTTTGAGTGCGCGGCTCAACCAGCCCATAAGAGAGCACCTCCGGGGCAATGTCAGACTTGTGAACTGGCAGCGTCTCCACACTGATTTTAGGGCCATCGCTCTGAGGCCGGGTACCCGGTGTTGGCTTAGAATTAACCAACACCACAATAATGACCGCCACCAAAAGCACAATGGCCACCGGTATTATGATTTTTGTCGGGGTTAGACCGTCTTTCATACTACTTCTCATTAGACTTAATTAGCCCCCAAACCAGTCAGGAGACAAATAAAAACGACAATGCCATAGCCGTGAAACAATGTAAATTAGAGAAGCTGGGCTTTTTATACACGCGGGAGGGCCAAGGACCGGCAACAAAGGATCGACCAATAAGAAAGGTTAACAAGCATCACTGGCCAAATAGGCCCACCAGAGCGAGCCGGCCCCTTCTGCACCCAGGTTGGCCAATCAGCTAAGGACAGGGCGAGCAATAGCGATATGGCGCTCCTGCACCCCAAGCTTTTGTAGAATCGCTCTAACTTGTTCTGCATGAGCTACGCTGTTATCAGCCTGAATAACGAAGCTATAATCCCCACCATCAGCCAATAAGTGTGAGACTTTTTCTGACAATTGAGCAGTGTCTAGCGAAGATTCGTCGGTCGACATGAAAATGTCGCTTTAACAGCGGCTATGAGGAAGTTCTTGACCATCATAAACGCTATGATTCGTAATGGTCAGGAGTGGGCGTATTAAATATTTTTAGCTACGGATTGAACCACAGTCGCTTGTTATACCTATTTAGTGCTCAACCTTTGCTATCCACTGAGTATGCTCCCTTGAAAAGGCATTTTCCGCATCTCTAACGAATTCAGAGAATAATTCGTCCGTATCCGGCTCAGTGATTTTGCTCTCGATTATGCCAATTTCGTGCGCTGTGAGCGCATATGCTGTACCAATTTCTTGAAACCGTTTTAATTGCATCCATGCTGTTACGGAGCCAGCAGCGACCACAAAAACTTCTGTAGGCCATATTTTCCATTCAGGGAATGCAATTCTTGACAGAACTAAGCCAACAGCAATTATCTGAAGCATAACCAGCAATACGAAAAATAAAGTGCTTCTATTTTTATTATATTTTGACTTTTCCGCATACCAGTTTCTTTGTTCTTTAATTCTACTTGCCAGATAAAGTTGCCGTCTTTCTTCAATTGGCTTCGCCCTTGTATCGCGCATAAATTGTGTTATTTGATCCCGCGCGCAGTCATCTCCCCCAAGCAAATCACCAATTTGATTATTTGAAGATAAGATCCCCTCAAGTAAACGCCGAAAAACATTATTTACTTCGCCGACAGATGCTGCATCTAGAAATGGATCTGCTCGCATCATGTATCGCCAAGTTGATGTTTTCACCGACTCAGCTACCGCTCGTGCACTGTACCATGATTTTTCGTACCGTTTTGCAGCGATAAGCACTGATATTCCAAGGGCTGCCAGAAATACACCAGCGTTTACTAGCGAGTACAGCGCAGTTGGTACAGGATTTACTGCAAGCGCAGCACCCGTAATGAGGGTTACAATGTGCCACTGGAATGAGCGTAGATAAGCCAACTGTGCTTTAGCTGAGGCTGAATCGGCTGCTCTATATAAACCTGGATAATCCTGATGCTCCAAAAGAAAGCCTCCTACATTGTAGCTAAAGCTTGCAGATTGGCTTCGCTCCATGAGTATACCTTTATGCCATTTTGGGATAAGCAGCTAGGTATTTTCCCTTGGACACCGTTAAGTCTGATTGCATAAACAGGCTTACCTCGATCCAATGTCATTTGAACCTCATGTGGCACCCAATAACTTTTCCAAGTATCAGCACCGACAAAAACAATAGTTCTCGATGTGCCAGTTATGTTTTTGGATATAGCTTGCTTAATTACACTCTCATTTTCTGTTTGCCACCTTTTTAATAAATCTTTAACTCGGAAATTGAGAGAGGTATATCGAGGATTTACCGCACGCCCCTTAATTGTAAGAACAACTCCGCGGTCCTCTTCCTTGAAACTAAAAAAAACAACGTTTGGCATCTGTTTTATCTCCTTACTTTGAGAGAGTCACTGGACCCTGTGATTGGTATAACGCCGGCATTTGTGGCTGGTTTGAAGCGCAGCGGAAAACCAGTCCGACAACATGCGCTTGTTATAGCCCTTAATCACTATTATTTGGTTGTGGCTTTGGGGCTGGTGGTGGCTGAGTTGGTTTTACGTTACTAGCTTGTGCAGGCTTGTTAGCACCTTTTTCAATACCGCGTACATGGCCTTCTGTTAATGGCTGTTTTTTACTCACTTGTCTCTCCTAGTCTGTCTGTTGGTATTGCCTCAATCACTAACTGCCCCATTTCTCTTGATATGTATATCGTTGGCACGCTATACAAAAACACAGAGTCTTCATACCGATATACACTAACTTCCGAAAGAACAATCTCCTGAACTTTATCATTTTCAGAATGTGAAACAACACGGCCTTGGTATGTGAAATTATTTTTAGGATCTCTCACATATATCCAATCTATTTCTTCGGCATTCAGATAATACGAGTATAAATTTTCATCCCCATATTTGGTAGATACGTTAATTTTCTGAGCAAATTTATTAAATAATTTGAAATTAATAGTCCATGAAGCGAAGAACGCAACAGGCACAGAAAGAAAAACAGCGACACAAATTTCCCATGCTTTTATCCCAGCACCTCCATTTAGCGCACTATTCCAAATTGCGAGATTAGTCCAGCTGAATGGAATCAATGAAATGGCTTTGCACATATCCACTAGATATACAATAAGCTGTAAAGTAGCGTAAGTAAGAACACCTAAAGTAAACGCATACAGGCCAAACTTAAATGAATCCCATTTCGAATGAGTTGTAAGCTTGTCACTGATAATCGTCGCAATGATTCCTGGCAACAAAATCATGACCAAAACTACAACCAGTTGATTCATATTCATTCTCTCTAAATTGGGTTGCTATAACAGCTCATTAATGTGCGAGTTGAAAAATGCGCCTGGCAATGTATCACTCCTAGATTGATTTTAGTAGAAACACCGGGGTCAGACCTTACATTTTACATTTTGATGTGGAATGTAAGGTCTGACCCTCATCTATTTTTTTCTCAACCTTGTTAAATGCATTTAGTGGCATTGATGCACCTCTTTTGATGGATGATTATTTTCATAGTCACACGTACACAATTCATAATCATAGCTTCCACCATAACCTAAACATGAATCTATGTCGCTCCATGACATAAATTGAGGAGCAACCATCGCCACTAAAAAAGCAATAATAATTGGAGCAATGAAAACCCAAATCATTATCTTCGTTTCACGCTTAAAGTGTTTATTAATACTACCGTTATCCATGCTTGGCCATTTAACAGCTTATTATTGTGCGAGTTGAAAAGTGCGCCAGGCAGCCTATCTTTTCTAGAATAGCTTTAGAAATCATTACAACTCTCTATTAAGGCTATAATTTTTATTAAGTTAGCGCATTGTTTCGAGTTTAAAAGTAAGCCGCCTCATTTTACACTTGGCAACCTATTACTCTTAAAGTTATATATAAATACAACGCGTCAAACCGTTGAGTTTCAGTTGTTTTATGCCAAATATTCTGTCTCAACAATAAAAACAAAGCGAGCCAACTTTCTTTACAGTTCTCACCGTCAATTTAAAATCGTCTATAACTGAATTGAGATACAGGCTTGTCGGTTATTTATAGTTGCCACATAAACGCAGAAAAACAGAAGGGATAAGTGCCCGCACACCACTCCCGATGTACTTATTTACTTCACCTTCCAACTGGCCAGCCTACTGATTTGTGGAAATCAGATATAACCCCACAAAACCATTAAAACACTTGAGGAAAATAGTGCCATGGAATGGCCAGTTTGGCAACAGGCAAGCCTGAAGTAAAAAGGCACGCTACGAAGCTCCCCTCCAGTATCGTATCCAGCCGAATTCGATCTAATTTTGTGGGTTAATTGCACATGGATAATGTGAATGTCTGAGGTCGGACGTCTGATGTCTGACGCAAAAACAAAACCCGCTACAAAGCTCCCCTCCACCATCGCATCCAGCCTCATTTCGCGCTATTTCTGTGGGTAAGCACGCATGGATAATGTGAGTGTCTGAGGTCTGATGTCAGATCCAAAAACAAAATCTGCTACGAAGTCCCCTCCCCCATGCCACTGAGCCGAGTGGAGGTTGATTTTAGTGGGTAAGCAAACAGGACGTTTGTGCAAGCATCTTCTCGCCAAGGATGGCGAGTAGATGCGGCCCGCTAAAATCTACCGGAGCGAGGGAACCCGAAGGGCCAGTGGCCGGGGTGAGTTTCTTGGCTACTTCTTTGCTCACCAAAGAAGTAGCTCGCCCGCCCGGCGACAGAGGGCGATATACACGTCGGAGGTCTGATGACGGAGGCCTGATGTCTGGGAAATGAAAGCCTGATGAGAAATGAAAGTCCAACGTCTGAAGACCGACGCAATACCCACCCCAAAACCCCACCCAACAAACAAAAAAAATGCGCACCTTAAAAGGTGCGCATTCCACAAAACCATACTACGGTTAAAGCTTAAACCATCTTAACCGGCTCAGCTTTCGCATCCGTTGTCATGGCTTCAACCGGCGGACGGAAGTCCGTCAGTTTGATACCGCGAACCGCTGCCACATACTCATCGGACGTTGGCATACGACCCAGCACGGCGGACAGTACCACAAGCGGTGTTGAGCCAAGCAGTGACTCGCCTTTCTTGTCGTTGCTGTCAGCCACTACACGGCCCTGGAACAGACGGGTAGAGGTTGCCAGTACAGTGTCGCCCGGCTCGGCTTTTTCTTGGTTGCCCATACACAGGTTACAACCAGGGCGCTCCAGGTACATAATGTTTTCGTACTTGGTACGCGCTTCGCCTTTAGGGTGACTGTCGTCGAACTCAAAACCGGAGTATTTCTGCAATATCGCCCAGTCGCCCTCGGCTTTTAGCTCGTCCACAATGTTGTAGGTCGGCGGTGCCACGACTAATGGTGCTTTAAACTCAACGGCGCCTTTATCGGCTTCGATATTGCGCAGCATCTGGGCGATGATTTGCATATCGCCTTTGTGCACCATGCACGACCCCACGAAGGCCAGATCAACGGTTTTATCACCGCCGTAGTATGAAACGGGGCGAATGGTGTCGTGGGTATAGCGCTTCGACGGGTCGTCGTTGTTTACGTCTGGGTCGGCAATCATTGGCTCGTTGATCTGATCCAAATCAACCACAACTTCCGCAAAGTATTTTGCAGTGTTATCAGGCTTAAGCGCCGGGTTGGTACCCGACTTGATTTCTTCAATACGCTTGTCAGCCAGTGCGATCAAACCGGCAAGGGTTTTCGCTTCGTTGTCCATACCCTTATCAATCATGATTTGGATACGGCTCTTAGCCAATTCGAGAGAGCCAATCAGTGTTTCGTCATTAGAAATACAGATAGAGGCTTTCGCCTTCATCTCGGCGGTCCAATCGGTGAAGGTAAACGCTTGGTCTGCCAGCAAGGTGCCGATATGCACTTCGATAACACGCCCCTGGAAGACGTTTTCGCCACCAAACTGCTTCAGCATTTGCGCTTGAGTTGCGTGTACCACATCGCGGAAATCCATGTGGTCAGCCATTTCACCTTTAAAGGTTACTTTAACGGACTCAGGAATAGGCATGGCCGACTCACCCGTTGCCAAAGCAATGGCCACGGTACCCGAGTCGGCACCGAAGGCAACACCCTTGGACATACGCGTGTGGGAGTCACCGCCAATAATAATGGCTTGGTCATCGACGGTAATGTCATTCAGCACCTTGTGAATCACGTCGGTCATAGCCGGGTATTCACCCTTAGGGTCACGCGCGGTAATCAGGCCAAAGTTATTCATAAATGACATCAGACGCGGGATATTGGCTTGTGCTTTTTTATCCCACACAGACGCTGTGTGACAACCTGACTGATAGGCTCCGTCGAGCGCAGGTGAAATCACGGTTGCGGCCATGGATTCCAACTCTTGCGAGGTCATCAAGCCGGTGGTGTCTTGCGAGCCGACAATGTTTACCTTAACTCGAACATCGGAACCGGCGTGCAGCGGCGCATCAGAGGCAACGCCCACGGCGTTTCTGTTGAAGATTTTTTCTACCGCGGTCAAGCCCTGGCCGGCGTGAGATATTTCACTAGAGGGAGCATAGACGTCAGCGGGCTCAACTCCGAGCACTTCGGCGGCAAAGGTTTGCAGCTTCTTGCCGAATACCACAGCGTAAGAGCCGCCAGCGCGCATAAATTCCACTTTTTGTGGGGTGAATGCGTCCGCAACATCCGCGACAACGGCGCCGTCTTTATACAGCTTTTTCTCTTTAGAGTTGATGGTCAGTACGGTGCCAGTGTCTACCGAGTAGACTTGCTCCAGCACGGGCTCACCGGCATCGTTTCTGATGACTTTGCCATCGGCATCGGTCTTTTTGACCCAGTTTTTCAAATCAAGGCCAATACCACCGGTAACTCCAACGGTGGTTAAAAAGATGGGGGAAATACCATTGGTACCCGCCACGACAGGCTTCATATTCACAAATGGAATGTATGGGCTAGCAGGCTCGCCGGCCCACAGTGCCACATTGTTAACACCCGACATACGTGATGAACCTACACCCATAGTGCCCTTCTCGGCCACCAACATCACTTTTTTACCTGGGTTGTCGGCTTGTAGCGCTTGAATTTTTTGCTGCGCTTCGGGGGTGATCATGCACTGGCCGTGCAGTTCACGGTCAGAGCGAGAGTGCGCCTGGTTACCTGGCGATAATAAATCGGTAGAAATATCACCTACCGCAGCCACATAAGTGACAACATCGGTGGTCTCTTCCAATTCGGGAAGCTTGGTGAAAAACTCGGCCTTGGCATAGCTTTCCAGAATCTCTTTGGCAAGTGCGTTGCCTTCTTTATACGCTGCGCTCAAGCGGTCGTAATCAGCTTCGTACAGAAACACCTGGGTCTTTAATACTTCAGCGGCAGATTTGGCGATCGCTTCGTCATTCCCAAGCGCCAAGTCAAGCAGCACTTCGATAGACGGACCACCTTTCATGTGCGAGAGCAACTCAAACGCAAATTCGGGGGTGATTTCGGCAACCGTCTCTTTGCCCAGAATAATATCTTTTAAAAATACCGCTTTAACGCCTGCGGCACTGGTGGTGCCTGGCAAGGTGTTGTAGATGAAGAACTTCAATGAGTCTTCGCGGTGCTCGTGCCCGGTCTCTTTGATTTGCTCGATAATTTCAGACAGCAAATCAGCGCTGTCGATGGGCTTGGGCTGCAACCCTAGCTCCGATTTGCGGGTTTCGATCTCAGCCAAATACTCTGCATATAAACTCATAATACTTCTCCTGACTCAACTCTTTATACAAGCGCTGTATTTGTGTCGCCATTGCGCAGGCGCACACGCTTCTAAGAAAAACTGGACACATTTAAGCACCGCCAGCCCATCAATTTAGGCAAACAACACCACCGCAGGCTATCACTCGTTACTTTTTAGTTTTTTTATTACCGCAATCTATGCTCGCCATACACCCCACTTACAAGGTTGATTACTTATGTAGCCAATGGTTTGTTGCGCAGACCCGGGCCGATTGAGCACAGACCAATACAGCTGGACCGCTATTGGGCGGCCCACTCGTATTATCCAATTCGCAACACGTCGGCCCGGCCGGCAATCCTTATGGGCGACACATAGGTAGGTAAGCCAACACGGTTAGCCAATACTTTCCTGCTGCGGACTGAACCAACAAACAAACTAAGTGGGTGTGTATCGCACAACTGCCGATCGTGGAAGGTGAGATACCGGGCTCGCATCATACAGACTGCCGCCAAAAATGACTATATCTAGGGTGATATCTGTTGATGCAATTACCCCCACCGATGGCGTTAAATCGCCACTTTTAGGCCTAATAGTGCCATTGACAAGAGTTTTTCCAGCGCGGGGGCAACTGGCAACCCACTCCAATATCAAGCCTCGATAAAAGCGCAAACACAAGGGTCAAACAATTGGGAGCCAGAGGCGAAAATAACACAACAGAAATAACTGCCTATTATTAATCCCCTGTTCAGCTTTCCAGTCGCATACTCACCATCAATCAATAAGCGCAGAACATAGAACTGGCGCCGCCCTAGGCGACATAAACGATAGGTCAAGAAAATAGAGGGAAATTGGTACGACCGAGTGGACTCGAACCACCGACCCCCACCATGTCAAGGTGGTGCTCTAACCAGCTGAGCTACGGTCGTACTAAGGCGCTGCGAGCATTGCGCTCAACAGGGCGCGAACTTTATCAAGGGTTGGCAACACTGGCAAGTGTTTTTCAGCCCCCTAGTTAACAAATTAAAACAGATATTAGCCAACGAGTGCCCAATAATAGGCGAATTACGTGTTGAGACTCACTCTTTCTCGACAAATACCGTATAATAGCCCCGCTTAAGGATGTAGATCGCGTGTTTTTGACCACTAGGCCCTTTTTAATGCTAAAAGCGTTATTTGATTCATCAAGAACGACCAAACGGTTAGTTTCTCTTGCCTACGACACCTTTGCGATTGCAATCGCCCTTTACGCCTCTGTCTGCCTACGTCTGGGCAAATTCGACATCCCCATTACCGAAAGAGAGCTTGGCACCCTAGGCATTACCATCGTATTTACCCTGATCGCCTTTATCAAAATGGGCATGTACCGCGCTATTTTACGCTACATGACGCCACAGGCGCTCAATACTGTATTTTTAGGCAGCTGCTTCTCAGCTTTAACTCTAGCCGTGGGCAGTTTTTATACCCATTCATTTATACCTCGTTCCGTCCCCTTTATTTACTTAACCGTCAGCCTAATATTGCTCGGTGGCCCCCGTTTACTGGTGCACCATATCGCCATGGTGCTGGATGGCACCCGAGTCGGCAAACGCGAGCCGGTTATTGTGTACGGCGCCGGTTATACCGGGCACCAGCTGCGACTGGCGCTTAAAGCTACAAACTATAAAGTCGTCGCCTTTATCGATGATGACAGCGCTCGCCAAGGCTCGGTTTTTGCCAACATTAAGGTTCAGAGCCCCGAGCAGCTTCCGGAAATTATCCGTAAATGCAGTGCCACACGAGTATTGCTAGCACTGGGGAACACCCCTCACTCGCGCCGAGCTCAGATTATTAAAAGACTCGAGCCATTAGGCGTTACCGTACAGACTGCTCCGGCCATTCCCGACTTGATCAGTGGCCGGGCCCGAATTGAGCATATACGTGACGTTGATATTGAAGATTTGCTCGGCCGTGACCCGGTTAAAGCCAATACCGAGCTACTAAGTGCCTGTATATCTGGCAAAGTAGTGATGGTCACCGGCGCCGGCGGCTCCATTGGAGGCGAGCTTTGCCGACAAATCATTCAGCGTAAACCGCGCCGAATCGTATTGTTTGAGCTGAATGAATACAGCCTGTACCGTCTGGAGTCTGAGCTTAAGAGCATTGCCAGCGAACATAATCTTAAGCTTGAGATTATCCCCCTACTCGGCTCGGTGCAAAAAGAACACCGTGTAGAAACAGTAATGCGCACCTTTGGTGTACAAACCGTTTACCATGCCGCCGCCTATAAGCATGTACCACTGGTTGAGCACAATATCGTTGAAGGTGTACGCAATAACGTTTATGGCACCTGGTACACCGCTGAGGCAGCTATACGTGCCGGGGTAGAATCTTTTGTACTCATTTCTACCGACAAAGCCGTTCGCCCCACCAATATTATGGGTGCCTCGAAACGTATGGCAGAACTGGTACTGCAAGGCTTGTCACAACGCCAGAACAGTACAAGGTTCAGCATGGTGCGTTTTGGTAATGTATTGGGTTCATCGGGCTCAGTAGTCCCCCTGTTTCGCCAACAGATCAAAGCCGGTGGCCCCGTTACCGTCACCCACCCAGAAATTATTCGTTATTTTATGACTATTCCCGAGGCGGCAGAATTGGTTATTCAAGCCGGCTCCATGGGAACCGGTGGCGATGTACTGGTCTTGGATATGGGTGAGCCGGTTAAAATTGATGACTTAGCCAAACGCATGATTCACCTATCGGGCCTGACGGTTAAATCACAAACCGAGCCCGATGGCGATATCGATGTCACCTACACGGGTTTACGCCCCGGTGAAAAACTCTATGAAGAGCTTTTAATTGGCGATAATGTCAGTGGCACCGATCACGATCGCATTATGCGCGCCGAAGAGTATTGTTTAACCTGGCCCGAAACAAAAGTCATATTGGATGATCTCGATACCGCTTGCCACGATTACAGTTGCGACCGGGTGCGAGAACTGCTGATGACAGCCCCCACCGGTTATACCACCCAAGAAGCACTTGGAGATGCGGTGTGGCTACACAAGTCACACAGCGGCGTTCTACGCGTGGTTAAATAAATAACCCAATAGACTTTTCTAAGTCTCACCCGCCGCTAGTGAAATATTTTAATGCTGGCCTACCGCTTCCTTTTCTGGCTTACCCGCCTTCAACCTTAAAGCGATAGAGACTAACGGGGTATAAGCGACCAACAACCCCACAACACCTGATACCGACCCCACCACCACTGCTACCGCCCATGGCAACAACCAACACACATTTACCACGACAGCCAAAAGCGTTACCTTTGTATGCGATTGTAAAGCCCTTGCACTGTATTGATAGGCGTGGGTTCTGTGAGCGTTAAAAATGGCTTGTCGCAAAATTGCGCGTCTCAGTAAGGTGCAAGTTGAATCCACCACAAAGACACCCATTAAAATTAACAGGGCCCAAAACATCACAGCATTAGTCGCCACAAAATAAACACTCAGCGCCGCAAACAAAGCCCCTAAAAAGGCACTGCCAGAGTCACCCATAAATATTTTTGCATTGGGGAAATTCCAAAGTAAAAAGCCAAATACGGCGCCAGCCAACAGTAAAAAATAATGTGCTAACTCTGTGTACTCAACGCCTAACAAAAAACATAAGGAAAGCAACACACTGATGGCCTCTAGTGCTGCCAAGCCATTAATACCATCCATAAAGTTATATAAGTTGGTACACCAGACAAACCACACCAGCAGTAACAACCATAACCACACACCAGTGAGCAGCCAACCACTCAGTGACAGCGCCTCGGGACGGATGCAAAAGACAGCCACCGCGGCCGACAACAATTGGACGACCAACCGCAATCGACGCGACGCTTGTCGATAATCATCGTACAAACCCACACACCCCACCCACAATGCTGACAACAGTATTGGCCAGACGGTTTGTACGGGCAACAGCAATACACCACCGACTATAGCGATAAGTATAATGCTCACGCCACCGCCACGCGGCGTGGCTACCGTGTGTGAGCTGCGCTCACCGGGAACGTCAAGCATATGCATTTTGCTGACAGCCATACGAATGGCGCCGGTTAAGAGTGCACCTAGCACAAACCCCAAAAAAAGTAGCGCCATTAGTCAGCCCCCTTGGGTGATTGAGCGTGGCGAGCGTAGGCGATCAAGCTTTGCCGGGTGGAGACACTCGCTGCCGAAGAGAAATTTAAAGCAGCGTGCAACTTTGAAGAGTCGACGGTTAAATCAGAGGTGAGTTTTGATAATTTTTTTTGCTGCCCCAAGACAAAAGCAGCCGCTTTTAATAAAGCCGACGGCAAAGTAAAAAGGGTTAACGACACCTTGGAGCCCTCAGCCAAGCTGCGCATAATATCAGGAGTGGATACAGGCTCGGCACTGCCCACTAAATACAATTGATTGTATACCTTAGCATTATTGAGGCAGGCTAAGACAATACTCGCTAAAGTATCGACATCCAGTAAGGTGCGCTTGTTGTGTATGCCTGCCAATGGCAGAGGCAGCCTCGCCTGTGTTAGCTTTAATAAACTGTTCATATTGCCCTTACAGTTGGGCCCGTAAACCAGAGGCAGGCGCAGTATGGTTATATTAAGCTCGGAGTTGCCGGCCACCTGCCATAATTTTTGTTCAGCTAAATATTTTGATTGCGCGTAAGGTGTGCGCGGACTGGGGCTGTCTTTTTCGGTATAGGGCTCACATTTCCCCTCACCATTCACACCAATGGAACTCAGAAAAATAAAATGTGCGACTCCAGCTTTTACACAAGCGAGAGCCAACTTCTCGGTAAACTCAGCATTTACCGAAATAAATGCCTTTTTTTGCGCTGGGCTTGGGCGAGCGATATGGGCCAGGCCCGCGCAATGAACAACGACTTCGACGCCTTTTAACTTTTCACTTAACATCTCAATCGTATCAGTGGCGGCGAGCGTTAGCCCCTGATGCATGGCTAGCGAATGTGAAGCGGGTATTAGGCGATGACCTGAAGATTGAGAAATCAATTGCAGCAATGAGCGTCCAATAAAGCCGCTTGCCCCTGTGACGAGTACGCTCAAGCCAGCCATTACTGATCGATACTTTCTATATAATTATTAGTAAAGCGGACCACATCGTCATCGCCAAAATAATCGCCAGTTTGTACTTCGATTATTTCCAGCATCTCTTCACCCGTATTATGCAAAGCGTGTACATCTCCCGCCTCAATATAGATTGATTCATTCTTAACCAATGATTGAGCTTTGCCACCCACGCTAACATCAGCTTCACCCTGCACCACAACCCAATGTTCCGCACGATGCTTATGCACTTGCAGTGAAATACTGGCCGACGGCTTCACCCTCACATGCTTAACTTGATAGTGCTCACCTAAATTCATTACCTCGACACTGCCCCAAGGCCGATGCAATAAAGAGTGGCGCCGGTGTTCCGAGCGCCCCGACTGTTTAATTTGAGCTACAATTTCTTTAACTCCCTGGCCTTGATTCATATCCATTACAAGCAAAGCGTCTGGAGTATCAACCACCGCCAAGTTATGAATCCCTAGAGTACTCACTAAACGAGAAGTGGAATAAATTAAAGAGTTCTCCGTATTTTTGACGATAACATCGCCAACCACCGCATTACCTGCAGCGTCTTTAGGCATGGCGTCTAACACTGAGTTCCAGCTGCCAATGTCACTCCAGTCGGCACTGAACGGAACAACCACGCCAAGCTTGGTACGCTCCATGATAGCAACATCAATGGATACTGAGGGAGACTCCTTAAAGGATTTTTCTTCGGCTCGAACAAAGTCCAAATCAACGTATTTTTCACTGAGTGACTGAGCAATACACTGATATACCTCAGGCTCATAAATTTCCACCTCAGATAGTAGTGTATTTGCAGCGAATAAAAACATTCCACTGTTCCAGTAATAATTACCTGCCTGCAAATACTCTTCAGCAGTAGCCGCATCGGGTTTTTCATGAAAAGCGGTAATATTACTGGCAACGCCAAACTGTTCAGCTTCAATGTAGCCATAACCCGTTTCTGGATATTGAGGAACAACACCAAAGGTCACAATCTTTCCTTTTTGAGCAAAATTCAAACCCTGCTCAATAGCCTGACTAAAAGCTGTTGCATCATCAATAATATGATCAGCTGGAAGGGCCAGAATAGTAGCGCCAGGGTATTTCTCAGCAACAAACGCCGCCGCCAATGCTATAGCTGGTGCAGTATTTCGTGCCGCCGGCTCCAGCAATATATCGCAACTGCGATTAATATCACTAAGCTGTTGAGCGATAAGAAAGCGGTGGTCGTTATTGCATACAATGACAGGACGGGTATCGATACCGCATGCCTCCACTCGTTTGAGTGTTTTTTGTATCAATGTCTGCTCAACATCTGTCAAATGCAGGCACTGCTTGGGAAACAACTCACGAGACATAGGCCAAAGACGGTTACCAGAGCCGCCAGCCAATAACACAGGAACGATCATAAGTTTCTCTATTTATCAAAATATCAAAAAGCGTAACCCAATGGCTGCGCCCTTAATGTCTGCCGCTATTTTGACATAATGACGACAAATAGAGAATCTACGAGCTAACCATGCCTCTGAAATAAGCAGCTCAGCTAACACTTATTGGCGCATTCGAGCCCGAGCCATCGAGTGTAAATAAGGCCTCGCGCCACAATACGGCGTTCCGTCGGTTAAGCTAACGCCAATTAAGTTGAAATTCGAAGCCCTGAATCTGACAATCATCGGCATTGGGCTTAAGCTATCCCCCAAAGCGCGAAGATTTTCCCTTTTTATTAATGGCCGTAAACATGTTTGATTTTGCTAAGCGGGGTTTGTTTTTACAGGGGGTTCTTGTCCTAACAGCCTGGAGAATTTTAGGGGCGAAGGCTGCCAGTAACAAGCCTACATAACCCCAACCCAATATTGTTACTTTCATAATGATATAACGTCAAACATTGTTTACATGTCAGCCAGTAAACCTATGAACTTTTACATTGTTTTTAGAATTCGTTATTCGCCCGCCACACCGCGAATCGGCTTCACAGTCCCCCAGGCTTTACAGCCTGGGCAAAGCCAGTGCATGGTGTTGCCGGTAAATCCGCATTTATTGCAACAAAAGCTTGGCTTCTCTTCCACGACGCGATCAACCAGTTGTTTTAATAACTGTAGATTTTCGCGAGCCCTCCCCTCTGAATAGGGCAAGTGCAGCTCCACCAGACGATTAAGCGTTCTGATGCTGGGTCGCTCTTTTAAATGAGCTGCAATAAAGTCAGCGGCCGTATAATCATCGTTAGTCCAGCGCAGGCGTTCAGCCACTTTTAGAACCAAGCTATTTCCAGGGTGCTGATTTAACAGTACAAGCAAATATTTATGTAACCCGCGTACATCACCAAGCTTGTCGTAACATTCACAAAGCATATCCAAACCCAGCAATATGTAGTCTGGATCTTGCTGTGGCACCCTATGTAAGTGCGCTTGAGCTTCCCGATAACGGCCCTGCCCTAACTCTAACTGAGCGAACAATAAACTGGCCCGAGCGGACTCTCGGTCAAATTTTAGAGCTTCTTGTAGGTGGCTGCGAGCCTTGCCCCAACTTTTAAGGATTAAATCTTCTTCGGCTTGTTCGCAGGCAAAGTGAGCTTTTAGTTCCGCCAAGGTGGCGGCAGAGCGAGGGCGAAACAGTTTTTCATCCATGGTGCTGGCCGCAGCAATGGCTTTATCCCACTCGTTTTCATCTTGGTATATTTCCACCAAATGGTCGAGCGCTTGCTGCTTATAGCTCGGCGATAATTTCACCAGCTCTAATAATAGTGCCTCAGCCCGATCCAGCAGGCCAGATTTGACATAATCGCGAGCCAGCTCCAGCTGTGACTCGTGCTGTTGGCGTACATTAAGTCCGGGGCGAGCCAATAGGTTCTGGTGGACTTTAATGGCTTTGGTCACCTCGCCCCGCCGGCGCAGCATATTACCGAGCGCCAAATGCGTTTCGAGGGTGTCACTGTTCACCTCCAAAGCGCCGATAAATGCATCGATAGCACCATCAGGCTGCTCATTAAAGAGGTAACTTAACCCTTTATAATAATTAAGCGCGTAATCTTTGGGGTGTGTTTGCTTGCTACTTCGAGTACGAGAGAAACGACCGGCCAGAAAGCCAATCGCAACACCAGCCAGCAATAACAAAAAAATGGCGATATCGCCCATATCAATCCCGCAAGCTCTGACTTCTCAGCAGCTGGACTTCTTGTTCCAATTGTCGATTTTGACGTTTTAAAGCGGCAATCCGTCGCCTGTGATCAAGGGATGGCAGCAGACTGACAAACATACCTATCAGCAGCCCTACTAAGCAAAAAGCGAGTAACCAAACGCCGAGTGAAAGCTCTGGTAACTGATGGCCAAACACCATCACTGAAACCGGTAGATTGTTTTCCAAATTGAAGAGGTAGCCCCCAAATAGAGCCACTAGCAGGATAACTGTGTAAACCCAAAAGCCTATTGTTCTCATAATGCCCTCTTATGAACAAGCGGCGATAAGCTCTAACCTAAGCATCAATCATTAATGCTTTCATTAACTCTGTCGCGCATTTCTTTACCGGGCTTAAAGTGAGGAACATATTTGCCCTCAAGCTCTACGGCCTCACCGGTCTTGGGATTTCTGCCCATTCGCGGTGCCCGATAATGGAGAGAAAAGCTTCCAAAACCACGAATTTCTATGCGATCCCCCTCGGCGAGGCGGTCCGACATATAATCCAATAGCAATTTAACCGCCAGCTCAACATCTCTGACAGGTAAATGGTCCTGCTTTTCCGATATGTAGTCAATCAACTCAGATTTTGTCATGCCTTGATCTCGATTGTCCGTTTTTGTCCAGGCAAAAAAAGCAAACTGGGGATCGAAACTTAGCTTATAACGGACTTAGGTTAGACGCAATACTTAAACCCAACATAATGAAAAGTTTGTAAGTTATTGATCTAGAATAACAATAATCAGCAGTACAAAACTTCAATGACAAATTAAAGACCAAAAAAAAGGCCAGCTTTAAAG
>NZ_JAUOQM010000048.1:280357-348870 GCF_030547685.1 Gilvimarinus sp. 2_MG-2023
GGCCAGCTTTAAAGCTGGCCTTTTTTGAGCTCAGACTAAAATCAGTCTTTTGCTTCCATTTGCGCCTTGATCAAGTCACCCAAGGTCGCAGGCTGGGCTTGCTCGGCCTGCTTGGTAGAGTGCTCTTTCACAGCTGCTTTCTCTTCGGCCACATCTTTCGACTTAACCGACAGGCTGATAGTGCGGTTTTTGCGGTCAACGCTAATGATCTTAGCTTCAACTTCTTCACCTTCTTTCAGCACGTTGCGGGCGTCTTCAACTTTCTCACGTGACAACTCAGAGGCTTTCAATACAGCTTCTACGTCGTCAGCCAGAGTGATGATAGCGGCCTTAGCATCAACTTCTTTGACGGTACCTTTGATCACAGTGCCTTTGTCGTTTTCAGCAACATACTCTGAGAACGGATCAGCTTCTAACTGCTTGATACCCAGTGAGATACGCTCACGCTCTGGGTCAATGGCCAGAACAACAGTCTCAATCTCGTCGCCTTTCTTGTACTTACGCACGGCTTCTTCGCCGGCTTCGTGCCAAGAGATGTCAGACAAGTGAACCAGACCATCAATACCGCCATCCAGACCAATGAAGATACCGAAATCGGTGATCGACTTAATCTTACCGGTGATCTTGTCGCCTTTGGCACAAGTACGGGCAAACGCGTCCCAGGGGTTTTCCTGACACTGTTTAACACCCAGTGAGATACGACGACGCTCTTCGTCGATATCCAGAATCATCACCTCAATCTCGTCGCCAACGTTAACAACTTTAGAGGGGTGGATGTTCTTGTTGGTCCAATCCATTTCAGACACGTGAACCAGACCTTCAACGCCTTCTTCCAGCTCTGCGAAACAACCGTAGTCGGTCAGGTTAGTTACCACAGCCTTAACGCGGGCACCTTCTGGGTAGCGACCAGTGATTTGCAACCATGGATCTTCACCCAATTGCTTCAGACCCAGAGATACGCGATTGCGCTCGCGGTCGAACTTCAGCACTTTAACGTCAATTTCGTCACCAACGTTAACGATTTCGCCTGGGTGCTTAATGCGCTTCCAAGCCATATCGGTAATGTGCAGCAGGCCGTCAACACCGCCCAGATCTACGAACGCGCCGTAGTCGGTCAGGTTCTTAACGATACCTTTAACAACCATGCCTTCTTGCAGGGTTGCCAACAGCTCTTCACGCTCTGCAGAGTTTGCTTGCTCCAATACCGCGCGGCGAGATACCACAACGTTATTGCGCTTCTGATCGAGCTTGATCACTTTAAATTCTAATTCTTTGCCTTCCAGGTGAGCGGTTTCGCGCACAGGGCGAACGTCAACCAAAGAACCAGGCAAGAAGGCGCGGATACCAGCAACGTCAACGGTGAAACCACCTTTAACCTTACCGTTAATAACACCTTTAACAACCTCATCGGCTGAGTGTGCCGCTTCCAGCACTTTCCAAGCTTCAGCGCGCTTGGCTTTTTCGCGAGACAGGCGAGTCTCACCGAAACCGTCTTCCACGGTTTCCAGGGCAACTTGAACTTCATCGCCCACTTCCAGCTTAACTTCACCATTTTCGTCGGCAAATTGATTAGCTGGAATAACGCCTTCAGATTTCAGACCAGCGTGAACAGTCACCCAGTCTTTATCCACATCAATAACAACGCCGGTTACGATGGTGCCGGGCGCCATTTCGACGGTTTTCAAGCTCTCTTCAAATAACTCTGCAAAACTCTCAGTCATGGTCACAAATATACCTGTATAAGTGCCGTTCGCAACATCAGAAAAGCGATGTCCGATACAGCGCCGCACAGCCAGTAGCGCGGGTCGATTAAAAAATTGAACCGGCCTGACCTCTTCGCTGGCAAGGACAAACCGATCGGCTGCTAACGTCTGCAAAATGACGAGAAAGATCGCCGTTTTTGCCTGCTTCTGCAGATGCAGGTGTTAGCAGGTGTTAGCAGGTGTTAGCAGGTGTTAGCAGGTGGGGCAGGCTAGCAGAAACATTAAGCATTGGCAAGATAAAAAGCGGCCGGAGGGGAACTTTACCCCTCCGGCCGCTTAATAACCGTGGTTTCAGTCGTGTTATCGCGGGCAGAGCACTCTAAGAACGACTCAGCCACCTATGACTCTAGGCTTAACTGTCTTTCTTGCCCGCGTAGGTTTTTTGCAAAAACTCAGTCACACCCTGCCCCACTTCTGGATGTCTGGCACCATAAGTGATGTTAGCAATCATGTAGCCGGTCTTACTGCCGCAATCGTGACTGCGTCCTACCAGTTCATAGGCCTCTACGCTTTCTTTTTCTAGCAGCATGTCGAGTGCGTCGGTCAGCTGAATTTCACCCCCGGCACCAGGTTGCGTGCGCTCAAGTAAATTCCATGTCTCAGCCGAGAGGACATACCGCCCCACGATTGACATATTAGAGGGCGCCTCATCGACCGGTGGCTTTTCCACCATCGCTTTAATTTTTTGGCTATTACCAGGTCCAATGTCTTTGCCGTCGCAATCGACCACGCCGTACTTATAGACCCACTCCCAAGGCACGCCTTCAACCAAGATCTGACTAGCGCCGGTTTCATCGAAGCGACTCACCATGCCAGCAAGATTGTCTTTTTTTAGGTTGCACTCGTAGCTATCGACCAACACATCGGGCAGCAACACCGCGAAAGGCTCATCACCGATGACAGGCTTGGCACACATAATCGCGTGCCCCAAACCTTTTGCCTCCGCCTGACGTACCGATATAACGGTCAAGCCCTGCGGCGTAATCGACTGCACCTGCTCCAATAAAGAACGCTTAAGCCGGGCCTCGAGCTGTGCCTCAAGCTCAAAACTGGTATCAAAATGGTTCTCAATGGAGTTTTTCGAGGCATGAGTAACCAACACAATCTCTTTAATACCCGCCGCTGCCGCTTCATCGACGACATATTGAATCAACGGTTTATCGACCACCGGTAACATCTCTTTCGGCAAGGCCTTGGTCGCTGGCAACATGCGTGTTCCCAAACCTGCGACTGGAATGACTGCTTTTTTAACTCTCATTTATGACCCCACTTTCACCTTAGTTTTTCAATTAGCTGTCTAACAGCGCAATGATCTCATCGGTTTTTTGTTGCATGAGTGCTTTATCGGCGCGACTTTCAACATTGAGTCGCACGACGGGCTCGGTGTTCGACATGCGCAAATTGAAACGCCAGTCATCGAACTCCATGCCAATTCCATCGGTAATATCAATCGCTTTGGCCTCACCGGCAAAATGTGCCCGGACCTTTGCAATAGAGGCCTTAGCATCGTCAACGGTGCGGTTAATCTCTCCGGGAGACGGATACTTAGCAATGCACTCCTCCATCATTGAGGAAAGCGTTGCAGATTTACGGATCATTAATTCGGTCACCAGCAGCCACGGGATCATGCCGCTGTCGCAGTAGAAAAAGTCGCGAAAGTAGTGATGGGCGCTCATTTCACCGCCGTAGATAGCGTCTTCTTTGCGCATCAACTCTTTAATAAAGGCATGGCCGGTTTTCGATTGCACCGCCTCGCCACCGCACTGCTCAGCAATGGCCTGGGTGTTCCACACCAGCCTCGGGTCGTGCACGACTTTACTGCCAGGTGCCTTAGTAATGAACGCTTCGGCCAACAGACCTACCACGTAGTAACCTTCGACAAAGTCTCCTTTTTCATCGAAGAAGAAACAGCGGTCAAAGTCACCATCCCAAGCGATACCCAAATCGGCACCATGCTCGATTACCGCGTCGCGGGTTGAGTGACGGTTTTCGATCAAAAGAGGGTTGGGGATGCCGTTAGGAAAGCTGGCGTCGGGCTCGTGATGGATTTTGATAAATTCGAACGGCAGGTATTGCTCAATAGCATCAATAACATGCCCTGCGGCACCGTTACCGGCATTAACCACAATTTTTAATGGCTTCAGCTCGGCCACGTCAACATAGCTCAACAGGTGTTGTACGTAATCGGCGAGCACATCTTTTTTCTCATAGCCGCCGCGATCGGCCTCGGCAACCGTTTCGAATTCACCCTGCTCTGCGATACGCTTGATATCCAGCAGGCCGGTATCGCCACTGATGGGTTTGGAGTTTTCCCGTACCGGCTTCATTCCATTGTAATCAATGGGGTTGTGGCTCGCGGTGACTTCAATGCCGCCATCCGCCTTTAGAAAGCTGGTGGCAAAGTACACCTCTTCGGTACCTGTCATGCCGATATCGACAATACTGACCCCTTCGTCTCGCATACCATTGCCCACAGCGGTTTTTAGAGCTTCACTGGTTTGGCGTACATCACCGCCCAGAACGACGGTTTGGGGCTTTAAAAATTGACCGTATGCGCGGCCAATACGGTAGGCGATTTCTTCATTTAATTCCTCGCCTAATTTTCCGCGAATATCATAGGCTTTAAAACATGTCAGGCTGGGCATAATTGAATTCAAACTCCCTAATTATATCGTCAACGTGGGCGGCGATGCCCTTTTAATCAATTCTCAAGTGACTGCACCAAGACATAGCACAAGCAGTTTACACACTTGAGGAATAATCAAACATTGTCATGATTGTGCCTTGTGATAGAACAATGCAGGTTTCACACCAACTTAGGCGCGCCCTGTGATTGCACACAAGGCGTTAGTTTATATGCTTTAAGATGACCTGTAACACCTCATCAATCCCCAAATCGGTGCTATCTATTCGCACTGCATCATCGGCGGGCTTTAACGGGGAGCTTGCGCGCGATTGATCGCGTTCATCCCGGTCTCGAATATCAGCAATTAAAGCGTTCATATCAACGCTTTCACCACGCTCTGCTAGCTGCTTATAGCGACGCTCGGCGCGGGCCTCGGCGCTTGCGGTTAAAAAGAATTTATAGTCCGCATTGGGGAAAACGGTTGTGCCCATATCGCGACCGTCGGCCACCAGCGCACCTGTAGCGGCGAAATCACGCTGTCTTTGCAGCAGTGCCTCGCGGACTTCGGCAATAGCGGCTACCCTGGAGGCTTGCATACCGACTTGCTCGGTGCGAATCGCTAAGGTGACATCTTCCCCCGCCAGCGTGACCTCAACGCCTTTTGGAGTACTGATAAAAGTCACATCTAACTGACGCGCCAACTCCACCAAAGCCTCGACAGACTCTATGGCGATAGCGTGTTTGATACTGGCCAGTGCGACCAAACGATAAAGTGCACCACTATCGAGCAATGTGGCATTGAGTTCGGCCGACAGCAGTTGGCTTATCGTACCTTTTCCGGCGCCACTGGGGCCATCTATCGTAACGATCAAAATACAGTCCTTACATTTTTCATGGAATATTTACGCTTGACTCATATCTAACAAGATTTGACGACAAGCTTGGTTGGGATCGGTCGCCTGAGTGACGGGTCGCCCTACCACCAGATAATCACTGCCCGCCGCTACCGCTTCTGCCGGGGTCATAACACGGCGCTGATCATCGGCAACCGCGCTGGCGGGTCGAATGCCTGGCGTTACGGTTAAAAAACCGTCGCCACACTGACGCTTGAGGTCACTTACCTCTTGCGCCGAACAAACCACACCATCGAGTTCACACTGTTTGGCTAAATCAGCCAAGTACAGTACCTGCTCACGAGGCGAGCGCCCCACTCCAGTTTGAGCCAAGTCTAAATCACTCATACTTGTTAGCACAGTCACCCCAATCAGTAGAGGTTTAGACTGATATGGGACGAGCGCCTCACGGGCAGCTTCCATCATTCTGATACCACCGGTGGCGTGTACGTTGACCATCCACACGCCAAGCTCAGCCGCGGAAGCTACAGCCTTTGCAGTTGTATTTGGAATATCGTGAAATTTTAAATCGAGAAAAACGTCAAAGCCCAAGGCCATCAACTGTTCGATAAGCTGGGGGCCGGTAGCAGTAAAAAGCTCTTTCCCCACTTTTAATCGGCACTCTAAAGGCGAGAGCTGGTGCGCAATTTTTAAACAATCATCTGAATTATTGTAATCCATGGCCACCACTAACCGTGGCCCTTGTTGCTGACGCATATATCCCCCTCTCATTTGCCATCATCGTAGAGGGTATTAAAACAAACTTCGATCAGGCGCGCAGCAAGTTCTGCACGCCGTTGTGATTTACTCAAAAATCAAGGTAATCTGAGTGTAATAGAAAAACTCCCCAGTGGGTAACCAGCGGGGAGTCGATTTATGTGGAATTGAGCCCTTTACAACTGGCATTCGCTCAATCTGATGTCACTCCAAACTGACCTGCTTTCGAATGGATTCTAATGTGGATTCACCGATGCCATTCACGGACAGTAGTTCATCGACAGTCTCAAACGGCCCATGCTCTTCACGCCAAGCAATAATCGCTTTTGCCTTGCTTTCGCCTATCCCTTTGAGCTGCACCAAAGACGTTAGGCCGGCTTCATTGACATTAATAATCGACATGCTCTGATTTTCATCCGCGAAACCAGGCATTGCTAGAACAACACATACTAAAGTGACAAGTCTAATTAGCTTTTTCATCGCTAACCTCCCTGTAGGTAAGTGAAAAATTAAGCAGTCGCTGCTGCCCTTTCAACTTAGAATCTAGCAGAGGGTTTTACAATGCCGAAAAAACTGAAACCCTTGTAAGACTTCTCTTACAAGGGTTTCAGAAGGTCGTGCAAAAGCTGTATTTACTTCAATAGGTCTTGCAGATTTTTAGCTTCCCAATGTGGAAAGTGTTTGCGTATCAGCGCATTGAGTTCAATTTCAAACTCACTATGTCCACTCACAACGGATGAGCTAACGTCTGCCTGGGTATCGATAACCATACCCGCACCCACCGTAATATTGGTCAATCGGTCAATCACGATAAAAGCACCAGTGGCGCGATTGCGTTGATAGTTATCGACCACAACGGGCTGATCCAAACTTAATCGCCCTACCGCGATATCGTTTAGACTCAGCTGATCAGTATCTGTGTGCTCTTGGGTGTTGACATCAATTTGATAATCAAACGAGGCAAAGCGACCGTTAACAACTTTGCTGGCAAATTTGAATAGATAGTCGGCATTGGGGACGCATGCTTTCTCATTCATCCACACCACATGGGTTTTTAAGCCGCTGGTCATTTCGACCTGATCATCGGCTTTTACCAAGGTGTCGCCCCGACTGACATCGATCTCATCTTCAAGGGTAATGGTCACCGCTTGACCGGCAAACGCCTGTTCTAAATTGCCATCGAAAGTAACAATCTCTTTTACTTTGCTGGTTTTATTGGAAGGCAAGGCGCGAACAGTGTCTCCGGGTTTTACAATGCCCGACTCGACTGTGCCACAAAAACCGCGAAAGTCGAGATTGGGTCGATTTACATATTGAACCGGGAAGCGGAAATCGTCGAAATTTTTGTCAGCCGTGACCGGTACAGTTTCTAAAATTTCCATTAAGGTCTGACCGGCATACCAATCAGAGCGCTCGGAGCGATTGACGACGTTATCGCCATCGAGTGCCGAGATAGGCACAAACTGAACATTAGTCATGCCAAGCTTTTGTGAGAACTCCAAATAATCAGACTTTATTTGGTCAAATACATTCTCATCAAAATCTTTAAGATCCATTTTGTTGACCGCGACAACCACATGTTTTACTCCCAACAAAGAAGCAATGTAACTGTGGCGGCGTGTTTGGGTAACAACACCGTAGCGGGCATCAATCAAAATTACAGCCAAATCGCAGGTTGAAGCACCAGTGGCCATATTGCGGGTGTACTGTTCGTGCCCCGGCGTATCGGCAATAATAAATTTACGCTTTGCGGTAGAGAAATAGCGATAGGCAACATCGATGGTGATGCCCTGCTCTCGTTCGGCCTGCAAACCATCAACCAGCAGAGCCAAATCAAACTCTTGACCGGTGGTGCCGTGGCGAGTGGTGTCAGATCGAACTGCATCCAATTGATCTTCGTAGATCATTTTTGAATCGTGCAGCAGGCGGCCGATTAACGTACTTTTACCGTCATCCACACTGCCACAGGTTAGAAACCGCAACAGCTCTTTATGTTCATGCTGCTTAAGGTAAGCATCAATATCTGTTTCGATAAGTTCAGACTGGTGACTCATTCTACTTTCTCAACTTGGTTCGTTCCCCCGCAACGTAAGCGCTGCGGGTCATGAATATGCTTGCTAGGTAATGTGAAAAGCGCTCGGCAGTAAGCCCGAGGCCCTAGAAGTACCCTTCCTGCTTTTTCTTTTCCATCGAGCCCGAGCTGTCGTGATCAATCACGCGCCCCTGGCGCTCGGATGTGGTCGTCAGCAACATTTCCTGAATAATTTCGGGCAAGGTTGTGGCTTCTGACTCAACCGCACCGGTGAGTGGGTAGCAGCCCAGAGTACGGAAGCGGACCATTTTCTCTTCCACTTTTTCACCGGGTTCCAGTGGCATTCTGTCATCGTCCACCATAATCAAAGTGCCATCGCGTTCAACCACGGGGCGCTTATCGGCAAAGTACAATGGCACCAATGGGATATCTTCCAGGTGGATATACTGCCAAATGTCGAGCTCGGTCCAGTTCGACAAAGGAAATACGCGAATGCTTTCGCCACTATCAACCCGGCCGTTATAGATATTCCACAACTCTGGACGTTGATTTTTGGGGTCCCAGCGATGGTTGCGGTCGCGGAACGAGTAAACGCGCTCTTTGGCGCGTGACTTCTCTTCGTCGCGGCGGGCACCACCAAAGGCAGCATCAAATTTATATTTATCCAGCGCCTGCTTAAGGGACTGGGTTTTCATAATGTCCGTATGCTTAGCACTACCGTGGGTGAACGGACCTACGCCCATATCAACACCTTCTTGGTTAACATGTACCAAGAGATCCCAACCCAAGTCTTTGACACGCTGATCGCGGAACTCAATCATTTCGCGAAATTTCCAGGTGGTATCAACATGCATTAATGGGAAAGGCGGTTTGCCGGGGTGGAAGGCCTTCATCGCGAGGTGCATCATCACCGCGGAGTCTTTACCAATCGAATAGAGCATAACCGGGTTATCAAACTCGGCCGCCACTTCGCGGATAATATGGATACTTTCAGCTTCAAGCTGCTTTAGGTGCGTCAGATTGTATTGCTCAGACATTCCGCTCACATTTTCAGTCATTCGGTTAGTGGGATGCCAACTCAGTTGGCGGCGCGTATTATAGGGGAACTTGGCCCAATACTCTAATCGAGGCAAGGTACATGGAAATAAGCGCCTTGTTAACGATTAAATAATTCTATGCTTATAGCCTGCAGGTCTGTGGCATGCGTGCCCCATCCAAATTACGGCTCATCACCGCTGTTGGTCGACCCTAGCTGTGTGTAGAGATCGCGGGCCTCCTTGGCACGGGCGAAGGTGGCAAGCAGGTAGTCGCCATCATCGGTTTCAATCGCGGTTTTTAAGCGCTGTAGATTATCCATAAACAACTCTAGCGAGGCTGTCACCGCATCCTTATTGGCTCGCATAATATCGTGCCACATACGCGGATCACTGGAGGCAATACGGGTGAAATCACGGAACCCACCGGCGGCATATCGGAAAATATTGGGATTGTCGAGGTCGTGGGCCAGTGTATCCACCAACGAATAGGCAATCGCGTGGGGTAAGTGGCTGGTCGCACCGAGCACCTGATCATGCTCAGCAATCGGCATATTAATTACCTCGGCCCCCAGTGCTTGCCACAACTGAGTGACACACTGCATTGAGCTGACCGAGGTAGAGTCCACCGGTGTGAGTATCACGCGATGATTAAGATATAAATCCGGATTAGCGGCGCAAACTCCGCTTTTTTCTGAGCCGGCAATAGGATGGCCCAACACCAGATTTGTGGGAATATCGCCAAACACACGCCGAGCGGCCTCGGCGACACTGCCCTTAACGCTGGCGCCATCGGTGACCGTTACACCGCGAGCCAGACAAGGTTTAAGTTTTTCCAGTACCGACTCCACCGACAACGTAGGGACGGCGATAAACACCATATCGCCCTCGCCGAGCTCAGCGATAATCTCATCCAAGTTCAGACAGGCTCGGTCAATCACTCCTAGCTCAATGGCTTGCTGGGCGGTTTGAGCGCGGCGAACAACCCCAATGCGCTCTTTTGCCAGCCCTCTGACACCGGCGCCTTTGCTGAAACTGCCACCGATAAGTCCCAACCCAACCACTACCAATTTATTAATCAAAGGCTTTGCACCCGTTTGAGTTCCGAGCATTATTAAAGAACAGCCTTAGGGTAAGAACCGAGAATTTTAAGGTCGGCAACTCGCGTGGCCACTTCGGTTAAAGTACTGCTGATCAGCGGGTCGTCCTGGTGGCCGGTGAAATCGACAAAAAAGACGTAAGTCCAGACTCCTGAGCGCGACGGACGAGTTTCCACTCTGGTGAGGTCAATGTTGTTTCTGTGAAAGGGCTCAAGCAGCCGATGCAAGGCACCTGGCTGATTACGCATAGCCACCAACAGCGAGGTTTTGTCTTTGCCACTGGCCGGAACATCCTGGGTGCCAATAATCAAAAAGCGGGTGCTATTATCCGGCTGATCTTCAATTTTTTCGGCGATTATGCGTAAATCGTATAGCTCGGCAGCCTTTTGTGGTGCTATCGCTGCCGCATTCCACTCACCTTTAAGTCGGCGAGCAGCCTCAGCGTTGCTGCTAACCGCAATTCGCTCAATATTAGGATAGTGTGAATCCAACCATTTACGACACTGCGCTAAGGACTGACCGTGGGAGTATATGCGAGAGATGCTCTCTACATTGGTGACATCCGATACAACCAAATTATGATGCACCCTGAGCTCAACCTCTCCGCAAATACGAAGGTTTGAGTTCATAAAATTATCCAAGGTATGGCTAACCACCCCCTCGGTGGAGTTTTCCACGGGCACCACGCCATAATTTACGGCGCCAGCTTCAACTTCGCGAAACACTTCATCGATCGCCGAAAAGGGTACGGCCAGCGCCGATTGGCCGAAGTGCTTTAGTGCGGCTTGCTGAGTAAAGGTCCCTTCAGGCCCTAAATAGGCCACTTTGACCGGTTGCTCCAGCGCCAGGCAAGCCGACATAATTTCCCGAAACAAGCGCGCCATTTCTTCATCTTTTAGCGGGCCCTGGTTGCGAGCCATGGCCTTACGCAGTACTTGAGCCTCCCGCTCAGGCCGGTAAAACACGGCATCGGTTGAACCGGATGCGGTTTTAACCTCGGCCACTCGCTGGGCACACTGGGCTCGCTCGGATATCAAGTAACCAATTTGCGCATCAATATCGTCAATTTTGTCGCGCAGCTCTAGCAGCGCGGCTTGTTGCGTATCGCTATCGGTCATTACTCATCATTTCCTTCATTGCTCTCATCACTGCTAGCGTCGCTGGCCGGTGCCGTAGGCTCCTCACTAGTTTCTGCTCCCTCGACTTGCTCTACATCTTGCTCATCAGCGGTGTCTTCGATTCGGGCAGCACCTTTTAAGTGCTCGCCGTCGCGCAGCTTAATAAGTCGAACGCCTTGGGTATTACGACTTAAAATAGACACCTCATCGGCTCGGGTACGCACCAAAGTGCCTTGATCAGAGATAAGCATAATCTCTTCGCCATCCAGCAGTTGTACCGCGCCCACTAAGGGGCCATTGCGTTCGCTGCTAGCCATGGCAATAACGCCCTGACCGCCTCGACCTTTGGCTGGGAATTCCGACACTTCAGTACGCTTGCCGTAGCCGTTTTCACTGACAGTTAACACCTTGCCATCTTCAACCGGCACCACCATTCCAATGACCGAGTGCTCTTCACTTAAGCGGATACCACGCACCCCGCGGCTGATGCGACCCATGGATCGTACGGCCGTTTCATTAAAGCGCGCTGCTTTACCATTACTGGCAAACAACACAATGTCTTTGCTGCCATCGGTAATGGCGGTGTACACCAGGTTGTCACCTTCCTCTAGGTCAATGGCTCGCAAACCAACACTGCGCGGACGGGAGAATTGATCGAGAGAGGTCTTTTTAACCGTGCCTTTTTCGGTGGCCATAAAGACAAAGTGATCGGCATCGAATTCACGCACAGGCAGAATTGAGGTAATCCGTTCGCCCTCTTCCAGCGGCATCAGATTGACTACTGGTCGGCCGCGAGACTGACGCCCGGCAACCGGGATTTGATAGACTTTTAACCAATACACTTTACCCGCACTGGTAAAACACAGAACGGTATCGTGGGTACTGGCAATCAATAGATGCTCGACAAAGTCTTCATCTTTCACGGCAGTGGCAGATTTACCCATACCACCGCGACGCTGAGCCTGATAATCAGCCAATGGCTGGCTTTTGGCGTATCCGCCGTGGGAGATAGTCACCACTCGCTGCTCTTCGTTGATCAAATCTTCCATCGTCAAGTCGAGTGTGGAAGCGGTAATTTCGGTGCGTCGCTCATCGCCGTAATCGGCAACAATTTGCTCTAACTCTTCGCGAATAACCGTCATCAAGCGGCTAAAATTGGCCAAAATATCTAGATATTCGGCTATCTGCTCCACTTTCTCTTTGTATTCACTGAGCAGCTTGTCGTGCTCCATGCCAGTGAGGCGGTGCAGTCGCAACTCTAGAATTGCCTGTGCCTGAGCGGGCGATAAGAAATACTTGCCTTCTCGCATACCGAAGGTATCGGGCAAGTCCTCCGGCCGGCATGCATCTTCGCCAGCGCGCTCGAGGAACTGCCCCATTTCCGAGGCATCCCAGCCACGAGAAATTAACGCTTCTTTTGCCTCAGCAGGCGATGGCGAACTCTTAATGAGCTCGATAACAGGGTCGATGTTGGCAATCGCGACAGCCAGACCCTCAAGAATATGGCCGCGCTCGCGAGCTTTGCGCAACAAATAGACAGTGCGTCGTGTCACCACTTCGCGGCGGTGGCGCACAAAAGCTTCCAGCAGTTCTTTGAGGTTGAGTACTTTAGGCTGACCATCCACCAGCGCCACAATGTTTATGCCAAAGACATTTTGCAGTTGTGTTTGGGAGTACAGGTTGTTGAGAAGAACCTCAGCCGATTCGTTGCGCTTGACCTCAATGACCACCCGCAAGCCATCCTTGTCGGACTCGTCACGAAGCTCACTGATACCTTCAATTTTTTTGTCTTTAACGAGCTCGGCGATTCTTTCAATCAGTCGAGCCTTGTTTAGCTGATATGGAATCTCAGTAACGATAATAGTTTCGCGGCCGGTTTTATCGTTGACCTCGATATCGGCCTTAGCACGTACATAGATGCGTCCGCGGCCAGTGCGGTAAGCCTGTACGATACCAGCGCGGCCATTGATAATAGCGCCGGTAGGAAAGTCGGGGCCTGGAATATACTCCATCAACTCATCGATGGTGATGTCTTCGTTATCGATTAAGGCCAGGCAACCCTTAACCACTTCGGTTAAGTTATGCGGTGGGATATTGGTGGCCATACCGACCGCAATACCGGATGAGCCGTTAACCAGGAGATTGGGGACCCGGGTGGGCAGTACATCGGGAATTTGTTCGCTGCCATCGTAGTTAGGGACATAATCGACGGTTTCTTTGTCGAGATCGGCCAGCAATTCGTGCGCAATTTTCTGCATACGCACTTCGGTATAACGCATGGCAGCGGCGCTATCGCCATCGATTGAGCCGAAGTTACCCTGCCCGTCTACCAGCATGTAGCGCAATGAGAACGGTTGCGCCATACGCACAACGGTGTCATACACTGCTGAATCACCGTGCGGATGGTATTTACCGATCACATCCCCGACAACACGGGCCGACTTTAAGTAGGATTTATTCCAGTCGTTTTTAAGTTCGCTCATGGCGAACAACACCCGCCTGTGCACGGGTTTTAAGCCATCTCGCACATCCGGCAAGGCCCGGCCTACAATGACACTCATAGCATAGTCGAGATACGACTGCTTAAGCTCATCTTCAATATTAACGGGAAGTACTTCTTTCGCTAAATCGCCCATGGAATAACGCGTTCCTTATTGTCTTAAGCGGTGCTTCGGTCGTACAGGACTGAGTTGAGCAAGCCCTGCACCGGCTCCGGGCCCACCCTCTTCACAGAGGGCAAAGAGCTGGCAATATTACCATAAAATCAGACGCATAGGTGAGTAACAACACCCACACCCTGCTGTCAGTAAGGTATAATTTAGCCGTGAAATTCGATGCACTTTGTTCAAGTAAGGTGCTCCATACAAGGACAAGACAATGCCCGCGCGCAAAGCTGTGCAATTATTAATCAAAGCCCGCTGGATAATCCCCATTCTACCCGCCGAACGCGTTTATCAAGATTGTGCCATCGCGGTATCCGGAGGACGAATTGTCGCCATCCTTCCCTGGGAAGAAGCCGACAAGCAATTTACCCCAGAACAAAGTGTTAATCTTGACCAGCACGTCGTGATGCCTGGATTGGTGAATTGCCACGGACATGCCGCCATGTCACTACTGCGTGGCTTTGCCGACGACTACCCGCTCGACACATGGCTCAATCAGCACATTTGGCCCGCAGAAAAGGCCCATGTTGACGGGGATTTTGTCCGCGACGGCACCGAACTGGCCATTGCTGAAATGATTCGCTCAGGTACCACCTGCTTTGCTGACATGTACTTCTTTCCCGAGCAGGTGGCAAAGGTAGCCCGCCGCGCTCATATGCGCAGTCAAATCACCTTTCCGGTATTAGATTTCCCCACCAATTGGGGGGAAGGGCCAGATGAGTACATTGCCAAAGGGCTAGAGTTGCACGACGAGTACCGGGCCGATGACCTTATTCGCATCGGCTTTGGCCCACACGCTCCTTATACTGTATCGGATGAACACCTACAGCGTATTGCCGTGTTAGCCGAAGAAATGCAGGCCCCCATTCAGATACACCTGCATGAAACCGCTCAGGAAGTTGAAGATTCGATTGCAAAATACGGCATGCGGCCTATCGAGCGCATCCACCAACTGGGTTTACTCACACCACAGACTCAGTGCGTTCACATGACGCAAATTGACAGCACGGATTTAGCACTGCTCACCCAAAGTGGTGCCCATGTGATTCACTGCCCCGAGTCCAACCTTAAACTCGCCAGCGGTTTTTGCCCAGTGGGTCAACTCATCGATAACAACACCAATGTTGCCTTGGGGACCGACGGCGCCGCCAGCAACAATGACCTCAATATGCTAGGCGAACTTGAAACGGCGGGCCTGCTTGCCAAAGCCGTCGCAGGCAACCCGGCACAACCCAGCGCCCATGAAATACTGGCCATGGCAACCATTAATGGCGCCAAAGCTATGGGACTTGAGGGCGAGATTGGTAGCCTAGAGGTCGGCAAGGCCGCGGATATAATCGCCTTGGAAACTAAACATATCGGTTGTCGGCCTATTTACGATATCGCCTCTACCCTCGCATACAACAATCGCTCTCTTTCGGTTAGCCATAGCTGGGTGGCCGGCAGAGCATTAATGCTGTCATCGCACTTGCAAACCTTAAATGAGCGTGACATTGCAGACAAAGCGAATGCTTGGTCCAAGAAAATTAACCGTGAGTAACTCCATGAACGAGCCAAAAAACACCGACAACGTCGATCCGCATGAACTGGAGAAATTCGAGCAAATCGCCGAGCACTGGTGGGATCAGAACGGTGAATTTAAACCTTTGCATCAAATGAACCCTATCAGAGCCAACTTTATTGATGAGCGCTCACCGGTGGCCGGATTAAAAGTACTAGACATAGGCTGTGGTGGCGGGATTTTGTGCGAGGCTTTGGCCCAAAGAGGCGCCAAGGTTACCGGCATTGACTTAGGTGAAGCACCTCTACAGGTCGCTAAAACCCACGCCGATCAGCAGTCTTTAAATATCCTCTATAAAAAAATCAGCGCCGAAGCTTTTGCCCAGCAACATGCCGGTGAATTTGATATTGTCACCTGCCTAGAGATGCTCGAACATGTCCCCGAGCCTGCTTCTATTGTTCAGGCCTGCAACCAATTATTAAAACCCGGCGGACATGGCTATTTCTCGACATTAAATCGCAATCCAAAATCTTGGGCCATGGCGGTTGTGGGTGCCGAGTATGTATTGGGCTTATTACCCAAGGGAACGCATGATTATCAAAAATTTATTAAACCGAGTGAGTTGGGCGCTATGGTTCGACGTGCAGGGTTACAAACTCAGCAGTTAGCCGGCATCACCTACAATCCCATTATGCAAAGCTTTAGCATTTCTGCCGACGATGTCAGCGTGAATTATATATTACACGCCCAAAAACCTAACTTATGAGAACGGAATCAACGTTAATGTCCTCACCTCTTACTGCGGTAATGTTTGATCTCGACGGCACCTTGCTCGACACAGCGCCCGACTTTGTTATGGCATTAAATCAATTGCGCCGCGATTACAATAAAGAAGGCTTACCGTTTAACGTTATACGCGAACAAGTATCTAACGGGGCTGCGGCACTGGTCACCCTTGGTTTTGATTGCACGACTGAAGATAAAACCTTTGCCCCATTGCGCCAGCAACTTCTCGATCACTATTTACATGGTATCGGCAAGGAAACCCGTTTTTTTCCAGGCATTGAAACCCTTTTACAAGACTTAAAAAATAAAGGAGTGCCTTGGGGCATTGCCACCAACAAGCCTCGACTTTATACCGAAGCTTTATTGAAAAAAATTAACTTCCCGACGCCGCCGAATTTTGTGGTTTGCCCGGATGATGTTGTCAATCGAAAACCTCATCCTGAATCATTGATTCTGGCCGCCAAGCATCTAAAGGTCGACTGTCAAAACATTCTCTATCTGGGAGATCACAGACGTGATATTGAATGTGGTAACGATGCCGGGGCGACTACCATTGCCTGTGGTTATGGCTATATTGATGCAAACGACCCTGCCGAATCATGGTTGGCCGATTTTTTAGTCCAACATTCGGAACAGCTACCCGATTTAGTCCATCATTTATTGATGCAATCAAGAGACCGATAACTATCCATGAGCGAAACCATTAACACTCTGCCAATTGATTACATTCCGGCCTCCCAAGCACTGACCAATGACATCATCCTCGTCACTGGAGCCGGCGATGGGATTGGTCGTGTAGCGGCATTAACTTACGCCAGCCACGGCGCCACCGTTATTCTACTGGGGCGAACCCTGGCAAAACTAGAAGCCGTTTACGACGACATTGAAAATACGGGCGGTCCGCAACCCGCCATATATCCGATGAATTTTGAAGGCGCCACAGAAAAAGAATACACCGATCTCTGTAATGCCTTACAAAGCGAATTCGGTGGTTTAAGCGGAATCTTACACAACGCCTCAGAGCTGGGCGATCGCATGCCCATCAGAGATTATGCCAATGACACCTGGGCTCGCATAATGCAGGTAAACGCCAATGCACCCTTTATGCTAACGAAAGCCTTGCTGCCATTATTGCATAGCTCCCCTACTGGCCACGCCAGTGTGATTTTCACCGGCTCGTCGGTGGCGCGCCAAGGGCGCGCCTATTGGGGCGCTTACGCGGCCAGTAAAGCGGCGCAAGAAAACTTAATGCAAACATTGGCCGATGAGCTCGACGGCACCAGTGTGCGTAGCAACAGCATCAACCCCGGGGCCACCCGCACTGCCATGCGTGCATCCGCTTATCCGGCCGAAGACCCTCAAACCATTAAAACTCCCGAGCAAATTATGCCGCTCTATCTTTATTTGATGGACAAGAAGTCTATTGCCATAAATGGTCAGTTGTTTAACGCTCAATAACATAAAGCGTGGAATTGAGTGCGCGCAGATGGGTTATTGCAGAAAGAAAGTTTTGTTAAAACTACTAATAATAATTTAGAAAAAACAATTAAGCGGTAGGTTTTTTGCGCAAAGCATCCAACAGGGAAGATTCGGCGCGGGAGAGGCCGCAGCGGCTAGCCACCTCTTCACGCGACACACCCATTTCCAACAGGTGAGTCGCCTCCGAGTATGGTCGTACACTGGCGGGAATATCATCCGCGTCAGTGCCTCGAACGCTTGAACTAGACTCCATAGCCATAATACGCTGCCCCATACCAATTGCGCCGGATTTTAGGGTGGTCAAATCTTTCGCGGTACTGTTTAGCTGAGATTGGATTCGGCCAATTCGGTTGCTGAGCAACATACACCAAACGCCACAAGCCACAGTCGCAAGAAGCGCTGCGGCTAATAACCATAAAAGTAACGGGCTCTCAGTCATATAGAAAAGCTCATTGGCTCGCTTAAATATCTTCTAACTCTGCCCACTCGTGGTCGGAAAGCAGCTTGTTGAGTTCAATCAAAATAAGCAATTCATCATTCTTGTGGCACACGCCTTGGATAAATTTAGCACTTTCCTCATTGCCGACATTAGGTGCCATTTCGATTTCAGATTGACGCAGATAGACAACCTCGGCCACGCTATCCACCAAAATACCAATAACGTGATTGTCGGCCTCGATAATCACAATACGTGTATTATCGGTCACCTCACCGGTAGGGAGAGCGAATCGATGGCGAGTATCAATAACGGTTACGACATTACCCCGTAAATTAATAATCCCTAATACGTAGGCCGGCGCACCCGGTACTGGTGCTATCTCTGTGTAGCGCAGCACCTCTTGGACCTGCATTACATTGATGCCGTAGGTTTCACCATCCAGCCGAAATGTCACCCATTGCAACACCGGATCGTCGGCATTATGATTTTGATTGGCATTGCTAGCCATGCACATTTCCTCGCTCGCTGGGCACTTAGCCCTTAATAATCTCTACACCAAATAGCATAACACTATTCATTACTATAGCTTACCGCACAAAATGCGCCAACAACACTAGCTTGGACTAACCTCAAGCGAGCCGGGCATTTTTATCCGAGTCAGTTAACAATTTACCGACCATAGGTATATCCAGCAGAGCACACATATGGGCTTTAACAGTGCCTGCCAGCCAGGGTCGCTGGGTACGAGTACCACGCCATTTTACATCTTCCGGGCTTAAGGTAATGGGCTGCTCGACATTATCGACAGCCAAACCCCAAGGCACACCATTGATAGAGATCACGTATTTAGCCGTTTGCTCAAAGGCGGGATCATATCGCTCTGGCATCACAAATTTTGCTGTATTGACGGTACGTACCTTGCCAGATGCGGTGGGTTGAAGTCCCATAAACCAATCAGCCTGCCCAAATAAAGGCGTTAATTCATCGGTCAAAGGCTGAATTTGCCCCAAAGAGATTAAGGGCACCGCTAAGGTCAAACCGCTTACTTTAAATAACAACACCTCAAAGGTGTTTTGTGCCCAGCGAGGACGGCCATTATCAAGCCATTCGAGCTGTTCATCTAGCACATTTAAGGCAACAGCATCCTCTATTGCCTCTAGAGTTTCACCAACTGAAGGCGACTCTTTACTCGTAACTTGGCTGACGGGCACCACCGGTGCTTGCACAGGCACAGCGGCGGGCTCGTTTAGGTCTACATCGGCCACCTGCTCTACTTGAACACGCGCGCTTTGCAGTAATTTTTGCAGCTGCTCGCGCTTAATTGCCATAACATCTTTTTCGGCAAGCGGCATCGGTTTTACGGCTTCGGATTGAGGTGCAGCTATCGCAGGCGACGCCGCAGACCGAGTTGACGATTCTGATTCAGACCCGACGCCCAACAAATCGCTGAGATAGTCCTGGAGTACATCATCAGTTTTGCTATCACTCATCAGCCGACCCCTACTTTTTGTGAAGTATTAGCCGATTTATTGCTTTTGCTGCGGACTAACCATTTATATAAAGATCGGTAGGCCTCAACGCCTCGGCTTTGCGGCTCGAATAGATGTGGTGGGACCCCCGCCTTACTGGCATCACGAAACTTAGTATCAATTGGAACCTTGCCCGGCCAAGTCTGCAAAGGATAATCATGGCGTATGGTTCGCAAGGTTGAGACGGATGCTTGTGTTCGGCGATCGAACATAGCCGGTACGATACAGTAGCTGACTTGTTTTTGATTGGATTTTGCCATCATATTCAGCGTGTTGACCATTCGCTCAAGCCCTTTCAGAGCGAGGTATTCTGTTTGCACCGGAATAATCAACTCATGACAAGCTGCCAGCGCATTGATCATCAGTACGCCTAGCAAAGGAGGGGTATCAATAATGGCCAAGTCGTAATCGTCACTGACCGCGGATAATACCTCACCTATAACTAACCCCAAAGCACCCTGCCCCACAGCGCGGCGCTCCAATGTCGCCAAGGCGGTAGCCGATGGGATTAAATCAAGTTTCTGATGGCCACTATTGATAATGACCGACTTTACAAAGTCCCGACTTAACTTGCCTCGTTCGGCAAAGAGCGTAAAAGCACTGAGTTTTACGGTATCCGGGTTTTGACCAAAGTAGCTGGTCAAAGAGCCATGCGGGTCCAAATCAATCAGCAATACGCGACGGCCTTGCTCGGCGGCAAGGCCGGCTAGTGCTGCGCTGGTGGTCGTTTTACCTACACCACCTTTTTGATTTGCCACCGTCCAAACGATCAATGTTTACTCCAGCGTCAATATGCTGACACAGTTTATAGTATTGGCCCTATTCGGTATCAACAGCAACTATTGTGCCTACTAGTTTTCACGAGGTAAATCAGGATCACTGCTAAACAGCAAATCGCCGTCTTCCATCTGCACAGCCTCTATCAAGCCTTGATTCGAATCAGGTCTTTTGACGGTATCGGCCGACTGCGCCATATCTTCAGGTGTATTTTCAGCTTCAGAGGCTGGCGCAAGTGCCGCGTCTCCGGCCAGCGCATCGATCGAGTTGCGCGGTCGGTCAAAGGCATCGCGGGCAATCATCACGGCCACTCGTCTGTTTTGTGCTCGCCCATCGGCACTGTCGTTCGCCGCTACTGGTTGATGCTCACCATAGCCCACAGCCGCAAGTCGGGTGGCATCGACACCGTTTGCCACCATCCATTTTACGATCGCGCTGGCGCGCGCCGAAGACAATTCCCAGTTACTGGGATAGCGCTCAGTATTGATCGGTACATTATCCGTAAAGCCTTCAATTTGAATCGGGTTTTGGGTTTCGGCCAAAATAGTAGATACTTTACTAAAAATTTCACGGGCTTGCGCACTGGCATCGGCACTGGCGGAATCAAATAAAATATTGTCGCGTAGTTCAATTTGCAGCCACATTTCATTACTTGAAATGCGCATTAATTCATCATCAATCAGTTGATCAAATTCATCACGAAAGTTTTGTTCTAAAATTCCTAAATTTCCGCCGCGAGCCATATTTAAATGAACGACCGACTGTTGCTGGTTTAGTATGGGGCGATCGATATCGATAGTTTTTTTCTGTGTTGAATCAGATTCAAAGGCCTGATCAAGCGTTGTGGAAAGCACTCGATACTTACTTTCATTCACTTGTGAAATAGAGTACATCACCACAAAGAATGCAAATAACAACGTAATAAAGTCGGCATAGGATACCAACCAACGTTCGTGATTTACTTTTAGCTCTGATGATCGGCGGCGAGGCATAACAGGGTCTACATTAATTGAGGTAGCCGCTCAGCTTTACCTGAATGGCTTTAGGGTTTTCACCATCGGCAATCCCCATGACCCCCTCGATGAAAAGCTCTTGGTAGCGACTGTCGCGGTCCACACACTGCCGTAATTTATTGGCAATAGGCAATAAAAATAAATTGGCAAGCGCCACACCATAAATTGTTGCGACGAAAGCAACGGCTATACCTGGCCCCAATTGTTCGGGATCTGCCAAATTGCGCATAACATGTATAAGCCCCATGACTGCGCCTATAATGCCTATGGTTGGCGAGTAACCTCCCATGCTTTCATACACACGAACGGCCTCCATGTATTTTTGCTCTTTTAAAATCATGTCTCCTTCCAGTACGCGTTTAATACTGTCAGGCTCATTACCATCAACTAATAACTCCAGACTTTTTTGGGCAAATGGGTCTTTTTCTTCTTCCGCCAAACGCTCTAGCCCTAACAGCCCTTCTTTACGTGCAACTGACGACCAATGAGTTATTTTCTTCACGCCTTTGGCATAATCCACAGACGGTGGTCGAAACACCCAAGGGAACATCCCCAACGCCCGCGACAAACAATCTTTCGGGGTCTGCAACATGGCAGCGCCAGCCGTACCGCCAAATACAATTAACGCGGCAGGCAAATTAACCAGCGAACCCAGAGATCCGCCCTCAATAAAATTACCGCCAATAATAGCCGCAAAACCAAGTATGACGCCAATAATACTGAGCAGATCCATTAGGTCACCTCATTGGCGATTTCTATGCCAATCTCTTTTAATGGCAGTATTCGATCAGATAAATTAGCTCTAGCGACCGCCATTGGCATACCGTAAATGACACAACTGGCTTCATCTTGACTCCAGATTTGAGCGCCCTTTTGTTTTAGCAGTTCTGCCCCCTTGCATCCATCAGACCCCATCCCGGTTAGCACAACGCCAAGCACACGATCCGACAAACTATTAGCGGCGGAACCGAAAGTGATATCCAAGCTGGGTTTATAGTTAATTCTCACATCATCGGGCATTACTTTTACTTTTGAGCCACGAGAATCCAGCATCATTTGCTTACCCCCGGGCGCCAACAATGCCACACCCGGCCGTAAGGTGTCGCCATCCACCGCTTCGCGAACCTCAATAGCACATTGCTTGTTAAGTCTTTCGGCAAAAGCTTTAGTAAAATTCTCCGGCATATGCTGTACCAGCAAAATAGGTATTGGAAAATTTCCCGGCAATTTAGTCAACACATCGGTCAATGCCACCGGCCCTCCGGTTGAGGCGCCAACCACGAGCAGTTTAGGCTTGGAAAATGTCTTTTTAGTTGAGCTGGATTTCGTTGATTCGACTCTTGGCCGGCTGCTCGTTAATGGTTGCCGTTTCGGCAGCGGGGTTACACGATCAGCAGTGGCTGCATGCCTTGTTGCAGTATTGGCCGAACTAACGACTGGGGTACTTTTTGCTTGACGAGCTAAAGTAAGTAATCGTTCGTGTAATTTTTGAGTTAAAGTCACGGAGTTGCGAGACACTTCGGCAAAATCTTTGGGGATAAAATCCAAAGCACCTGCGGCCAATGCATCCAGAGTAATACGTGCACCTTCGTAGGTTAACGAAGAAAACATTAAGATAGGCGTAGGGTTTTCGGCCATAATATGCCTGACCGCGGTTACCCCGTCCATCACCGGCATTTCGAAATCCATGGTGATAATATCAGGTTTGGCCTTGGCAACCATTTCTACAGCTTCTCGGCCATTACTTGCAACAGCAACCACCTGAAGATTTGCATTTTTACCGATAATTTCCTTCAATCGTGTTTGAAAGAAGTGTGAATCATCTACAATCATTACCCGTACGGGCATGCCTTATCTCCATTTATCAGGATAAAATCCATAACCGTTACAACTCAAAATCACGCGCCATTAGAATAGCTCTGCAATAAGCTAGGCACATCTAAAATAAGAGCGATGGTGCCATCACCGGTAATCGTAGCGCCGGCCATCCCCGGGGTACCCTGTAACATTTTACCCAGAGGTTTAATAACAACCTCTTCCTGTCCGATCAATTGGTCTACAACAAAACCCACACGCCGTGTGCCTACCGTTACAATCACCACATGGCCTTCTTTTTGATTTTTGGTGGATACATGCGCACCATTGATCAACCAATTTTTCAGGAAAAATAGAGGTATTGCCTGATCTCGTATTGCCACGCACTCTTGGCCATCCACCACGTGGGAACGGGTAAGATCCATATGGAAAATTTCATTTACACTGACCAAAGGCAAAGCAAAGGTCTGATTTTCCAACATGATCATCAACGTTGGCATGATTGCCAGGGTAAGCGGGACTTTAATATTAAAGCGAGTGCCCTCACCCAATTTCGATTGAATTTCTATCGAACCATTTAATTGGGTGATTTTAGTTTTCACCACATCCATTCCGACGCCGCGGCCCGACACGTCGGAGATTTCTTTTTTCGTTGAAAAGCCGGGAGCAAAAATTAACGCAAAGGCTTCACTATCGGATAACCGCTGCACAGTATCCTCATCATAGACACCTTTCTCCACTGCAATCTTGCGCAGCTTATCCGGATCCATACCGGCGCCATCGTCGGTAATAGACAGAAGAATATGATCGCCCTCTTGCTCCGCGCCCAGCACAACACACCCTTTGCGTGGTTTGCCTTTTTGTTCCCGAATTTCTGGCAGTTCGATACCGTGATCTACCGAATTGCGCACTAAGTGAACTAAGGGATCGGCCAAAGCTTCAACCAAGTTTTTATCCAGGTCGGTTTCTTCACCGACCAGTTCAAGGTCAATCTCTTTTTTCAAATTGCGAGCCAAGTCCCGCACCACACGAGGAAAGCGACCAAACACCTTTTTAATTGGCTGCATACGAGTTTTCATAACGGATGACTGCAAATCAGCCGTTACAACATCAAGATTAGAGACCGCCTTAGATAAAGACTCATTTTGAGCGCTATCACCTAATCGCACCAATCGATTGCGCACCAAGACCAGCTCGCCCACCATATTCATGATTTCATCGAGCCGTTGCGTATCTACCCGCACTGTTGTTTCTACTTGGGCTGGCGCGCCTTCTCGCTCAGGCCGGCCTTTTTGTGGGCCACCCGGTGTAGCGCTTTTGGCTTGAGCCTGAGACGCTGAAGCTTTAGGCGCTAATTCTACTTTTGGCTTAGCAGAAGGTGTTGGAGCGGGAGCTTTGTCTTGAGCTGCATTACTTTGAGGCCCTTTGCCTTTACCGTGTATTTGATCCAGCAAAGCTTCAAATTCGTCGTCGCTGATATCATCACTGGCTCCAGCGGCTTTAGCCGGCTCGGAGCTGTCGGCGGCTGGCGTGCTCTCAGCAGGAGCTGAGCCAGCGGTTTTTGTCGGGGCCTTACCCTTGCCGTGTAATTCGTCCAACAGAGCCTCAAACTCGTCATCGCTAATCTCATCACTTGAGGTTGCCGGCTTGCTATTGCCGCTTGGCGCTGAAGGCGCTGCCGCACCGGGAGCTTGCCCGGCACCGTGAAGTTGATCGAGTAATGCATCAAATTCATCTTCGGAAATCTCATCACTACTACCATCAGGTGTAGTGGCCGCAGTAGTGCTCGCGCCGCTCGGTTCGTTAGTAGATTGGCCCGCCGTAGTACCGGATAAGGCATCCAAAAGGTCATTAAATTCGTCGTCGGTGATATCGCTGCTAGCGCGAACGGTATCGGGCGAAGCGCTTTGCGACTCAGACGGGACAGCACCGTCATCGGCAGGGGCTGCGCTGGGTCCGTTCAGATCCTCGCAGGCGACCAGTTTTTCGAGCTGTGAAAGGAGTTCGGGGTCGGCCGCGGTGAGCTCTTCGCGTTGAGAGACCTGTTCGAATTGCAAATTAACGGCATCTAGCGCTTGCAACACAACATCCATAAGCTCAGATGTCACTTCGCGTTTACCATTGCGCAGAATATCGAACAGGTTTTCGGTGACGTGACAGCATTCCACCATCGCGTTTAATTGTAAAAAACCGGCCCCACCCTTAACGGTATGAAAACCGCGAAAAATGGCATTCAGTAATTCACGGTCGTCGGGCTGACGCTCCAGTTCGACCAGTTGTTCTGAGAGGTTCTCTAGAATCTCACCGGCTTCAACCAGGAAATCCTGTAGAATTTCTTCATCATCACCGAATCCCATTCACTCTTCCTCTAAAAGCCGAGACTGGACAGCAGGTCATCTACTTCGTCCTGACTTGATACTACGTCTTCTTTTTCTTTATCAATTTGAGGGCCTTCGCCTTTACTGACTTCAACAACGCGGGCCTTACCCTCGTTATCGGCCTCAACTTGTAAACCTGTAATCTCTTCTACCTGACCGGCGATTCGAACCAAACTGACCAAATCCTGTTCGACTTCATTAATCAGACCCATTACGCGCTTGAGCACTTGACCGGTTAGATCCTGAAAGCCCTGCTCGAGAATGATTTCCTGCAGGTTTTTCCCCAGCTGCTGAGTACCACTTTCCATTTGGCCCAAAAAATCATCCATACGGGTGTAGAGTGCTCTGAACTCGTCCGCACTCATGTCTCCACTTTGCAACCGGGTCCACTCTTGTTTGAGAGAGTTAGCCTCTTGTCCCAGGTTCATCGCAATAGGAGCGGCCTCTTCAACCATGTCCATGGTCTTGTCAGCGGCACTCTGGGTTAAATCAATGACATACTTTAAACGGTCGGTAGCATCGCGAATTTCAGAACGCTCAATACTGGGAGGTTCTGAGGAGAGGTCGCCGTCAACATTGAAATTGACAATGGCACTGTGCAGACCGCGGGTTAAACGGCCCACAGACTGGAAAAGATGCTGATCCCGGGAAGACACTATCGATTCAATTAAGCGGGTCGCCTCATCGTAATCATTACCTTGAAGTTTCTCCACCAGCAAACTGGCACTTTCTTGCAGTTCTTTGACGAACATTTTGTTGTCGTTTTCTTGAGTATCAGACGTCATCGGAGTGCCTTTATTGTTGTAATTTTCTGAGCTATTAACCTACCCGCTCGAAAATCTTCTCAATCTTCTCTTTCAGTGCCGCCGCAGTGAAAGGCTTGACGACATAACCATTAACACCCGCTTGCGCCGCCTCAACAATTTGATCCCGCTTTGCTTCGGCAGTGACCATAAGAACTGGCAAAGGCGCCAGTTTCTCATCGGCGCGAACTGCTTTAAGCAAATCGATACCACTCATCCCTGGCATGTTCCAGTCGGTAATCAAGAAATCAAACCCGCCGCTTTTCAGCATCGGCAGTGCAGTCACACCATCATCAGCTTCGTGGGTATTGGTAAACCCAAGGTCTCTGAGTAGATTTTTGATGATCCGCCGCATTGTCGAAAAGTCATCGACAATTAGAATCTTCATTTCTTTATCCAATGCTGCCTCCGTATCACTCTCAAGGGAGTCTGAATTACTCTAATTCTAGTCGCTGGGGAGAATGAATCCAGTGCCAGCGGCCACTTTACGTTCCGATCCTATATTTTTGAGATCGGAACCCGGCTATTGTACCCTATGATCAATCATTCTGGGTCCAATCTGACAGTCTGGACCTGAGTCTGCTAGCCGCCTGAGAATGTATCTGACTAACCCGGGACTCACTAACGCCTAATATTTGACCAATTTCTTTAAGATTTAGCTCTTTATCATAGTAAAGGGCCAACACCATTTTTTCCCGTTCCGGCAATTGGTTTATCGCCTGACTGAGAGATACCTTTAGGCTTTCTCGCGTTATATTGTCCTGAGGGTTATCAAACTCGCTGGATTCACCGGAAAGAGAAGCTCCGGCATCGTCGGTAAAGGTTTCTTCATAGCTAAACAAACGGCTGGAATTGGCATCGCGCAGCATTGCGTGATAATCGTTCAGTTCAACCCCTAATTCGGCTGCCACTTCACTGTCGTCGGCATCGCGTCCATGTCGAGCCTCCACCCGGGTAATAGCCTCGCTGACACGTCGAGCGTTGCGATGAACAGATCTTGGAGCCCAGTCCCCGCGTCGCATTTCATCGACGATGGCACCTCGAATTCGAATGCCAGCATAGGTTTCAAAGCTAGCGCCTTTAGATCCGTCGTATTTTTGTGCCGCCTCAAGAAGGCCAATCATGCCCGCCTGTATTAAATCATCGACCTGCACTGATGCAGGCATTCTTAACATCATATGGTGAGCGATACGCTTTACCAGTGAGGCGTAGTCTTCGACATTGATAGGATTCGCCTGGGAATTAGAATTACTGTACATAGCCAACCCATTTGCCGCGTTCATTACTCAATACCCCGCCCCACCCGTTTGCAGAAGCCGCTCTACAAAAAACTCTAACTTGCCGGTTGGTGCAGCCGGCAGAGGCCAACCATCAACCGTTTTTGCCAATTGGCGGATAGCCTGAGCAGCTTTGCAATTAGGTGCAAATTCCAGTAAAGCTTTCTGCTTTTGCACCGATTTGCGAACGGTCTCATCGAAAGGAACCTGTCCAACATACTGCAGTGTTACCTCTAGGAACCGCTCACAAACAGCATTGAGTTTGGCGAACATGAGCTGCCCCTCTCTGGCTCCTCGCGTCATGTTGGCCACCACTCGAAAGCGCTGCACATCGTGTTCTTTATTCAGAAGTTTGATCAGTGCGTAGGCATCGGTAATCGATGATGGCTCATCGCATACCACGACGAGCACCTCATTGGCCGCACGAGCAAAACTCACCACGGTATCGGAAATACCTGCCGCAGTATCAATGACGAGCACATCAACTTGATCACTCAAATCACTAAAGGCAGAAATCAGCCCAGCGTGCTCTTGGGGGCTCAACTCCGCCATTCTTTGTACACCCGAGGCCGCCGGTACAATTTTGATACCGGCAGGCCCGGTGACTAACACATCCTCAAGATCACAATTGCCCGCTAGTACATCAGCTAAGGTGTATTTGGGGGAGATTCCTAAGAGTACATCGACATTGGCCAAGCCAAGATCAGCATCCAGCAATACCACACGGCGACGCAGCTGAGCCAGTGCCATACTGAGATTAACCGAAATATTACTTTTACCTACACCGCCTTTACCACCGGAAACAGCAATGACTTGCACAGGGCGATTTTGACTCATCTCAACACTCTCTTTGTCGCACTCACCCAGGTGAGGCCCAATAAGTTATCTGTAATACGCAATCTATTGTCAATCATTACACAGTAATGCCTGTCACTCACAGAGTTTATCGCCGCACAGTTACTTTTGATTCAGCATTGCCCGCGACACGCACTGCTCGGCTCAATAAACTCGGGCCTTTGGCAACCGCTATATCATCAGGAATTTCCTGACCATCGGTAGTATAGGCTATTGGCAGTTTTGCCTGTATCGCACAATCAATGGCCTCGCCGATACTGGTGGTTTCATCCAGTTTAGACAACACACAACCCTGCAGCTTTGCCTCATTGTAGGCGTGAAGTGACGCTTTTAACATCTGAGCTTGGCTATTGGCCGGCAAAACCAGCAAACTGCGCACTTTAGGGATCTGGGCCAGAGCTTTCATCTGTTGTTTTAGCACAGGGTCGCCGTGACGCAAGCCTGCGGTATCAATAAGCACCAATTCGACATTGCGTAAACTGCGCAACACTTGGGGCAAAGGGTTGTGATCATCAACTACTCTCAGGGGCACTTTTAGAATGCTCGCCAGAGAACGCAATTGGTCGTGTGCCGCTAAACGCTGAGTATCGGTGGTCACTAAAGCGACTTTATCAGCGCCGTGTTGCATGACATAGCGCGCCGCTAGCTTGGCAACGGTTGTGGTTTTTCCGGCGCCGGTTGGCCCAACAAAGGCAAAAACACCCCCGCTGGCGGTCACATCTTCTCGGCAAACTGGTATGGCTTTCGCCAAACGGGCCATTACCTCAGGCCAAGCCTTGGCAATTAAACGATTGTTTAAAGGCTTTTTTAGCACCGCTCGGGTTACGCGTTCAGAAAACCCCAAATTATATAAGCGCTGGGCCATGCCGCCATTAATAGGTGCGGCCGCTTTGGTGTTAGGCGGCGCAGACGCGAAAGACGACAACTGCTGTTCAAGCAATTGTCGCATTTGTAAGATTTCTTCTTGTAAATCCGCAATACTCTGACGCTCTGCACCTGAGTCTGCACGCTCGGTCAGCTCAAGTTTAGCTGTCTCAATTGGTTCGTCCAGCAAACCATAACGTTCGGCCGCTGATTGAGTTTTAACCGTTGCTTTAGGCTTGGTCATGTTGCCTACCGCTGCATTAGACACGCGGATACCGGCATTAACAACCTGACGCTCTGCCAAATACTCATCAGCAGACTCATCAACTGCCGCACGGGCAGCCAAGCGACGACTGGCCAACTCAATGTCGGCCATTATATCGGCTCCACTTTTATCTGACTTATCTTGGTGGTCGGGAAACAATGGCTGTGGCTGAGATTGACTCGACAACATACCCGGCGCTGCTTGAACCGTGGTAGCATCGGAGCTACTGGTTAAAATTTCCACACCCTCTTTTACCCGTCGGGTAGAAAGAATCACAGCATCTTCGCCGAGGTTTTGGCGCACTAATTCAAGTGCCCGCCGCATATCTTTGGCTACAAACCTTTTTGCTTTCATGCCTATCTCCTACTTCACCTTTAGCCGTCAGCGGTAACCGAGGCATCGATGGTAATTTGCTTGTTGTCTGGTATCTCTGTGTATGCCAGCACATGCATATCCGCGATACTGTGTCTGCAAAAACGCGCCAACATAATTCGCAAAGGCGCCGCCACCAGTAAAACGGTTGGCTTGCCGGCCATTTCCTGCTTCTGTGCGGCCTCTGCCAATGATTTTTGTAGCTTCTCTGCCAACCCTGGCTCTACAAAAGCGCTCTCTTCTACCCCGGCTTTATGTGCTTGCTGAACAGTACCCAGCAACAATTGTTCCAACTGAGGGTGTAACGTGATAACCGGCAGCTCGGCCGCGGTACCATTGATACTTTGGATGATTTGACGGCCCAGTGAGACTCTCGCCGCGGCGGTTAAAGTGGCGGGATCTTGACTCTTTCCTGCCACCCCCGCCAAAGCTTCGGCGATTGAGCGTATATCGCGAATAGGAACCCGCTCGCGCAATAGGTTCTGCAATACTTTTAACAGGGTATTCAAGGTCACTGTGTTGGGTACTAACTCTTCGACCAATCGAGGTGAAGTTTTCTCCAGCATATCGAGCAACTTTTGTACATCTTCATGGCCAATTAGCTCATGGATATTATCTTGCAAGATATGATTCAGGTGGGTAGCCACCACAGTACTCGTATCAACAACTGTGTAACCTAGAGTTTGTGCCTGCTCTTTTTGTCCACTCGTAATCCAAATTGCATCCAAACCAAAAGCGGGATCTTTGCCTTTAATACCATCGATATCGCCAAAAACTTGGCCCGGGTTAATCGCCAGCTCGCGGTCCGGGTGTACCTCAGCCTCGGCCACAGTTACCCCCATAAGGCTTAATCGATAGGCATTAGGCGCAAGCTCTAGGTTGTCTCGTATATGAACGGTAGGCACCAAGAACCCCATTTCCTGGGACAGCTTCTTCCGCACGCCTTTAATGCGACCCAATAGCGTACCGCCTTGGTTTTTATCCACCATGGGAATTAACCGATACCCGACTTCCAGTCCAATCACATCCACCGGCTGAACATCATCCCAGCCGAGCTCAGTGTTCTCTGCCGGGGGCAAAGCACCCGCTGGAGCTGGTGCTGGGCCTGGGGCCATCGATTGACCGGCAGGTTTAGCAACTGGCCGACCAGCATTAGCACCACCGGGCATATAATTATCCTCAACGGGCTCGGGTTGCTGTTTGCGCCAGTGAATATAATAGGCAAAGGCTCCACATAAGATCGCTAAGCCCAAAAAGGCCACATGGGGCATGCCAGGTATAGCACCCATGATAAATAAAATGCCTGCCGCTATCATAAGTGCTTTCGGTGAATCGAACATTTGCGACATCACTTGAGAGCGCATATCTTGCGAGCTATTCACCCGGGTAACCAAAATAGCGGTAGCGGTAGACAGCATTAGCGACGGTATTTGCGCCACTAAACCGTCACCGATTGTCAACAGAATGTATTTTTGTAAAGCATCGGCGAACTCCAACTCATGCTGGACCATACCGATACCCAAGCCGCCAATGATATTAATTGCCAAAATCAAAATCCCGGCGATTGCATCGCCGCGTACAAATTTGCTGGCACCATCCATTGCACCGTAGAAATCCGCTTCACTGGCCACATCTTCACGCCGCTGCTTGGCCTCTTCTTGATCAATAAGCCCCGCGTTCAAATCGGCATCAATCGCCATTTGCTTACCGGGCATGGCATCGAGGGTAAATCTGGCACTGACCTCGGAGATCCGTCCGGCACCCTTGGTCACAACGACAAAATTAATGATCATCAAAATCAAGAAGACCACCAAGCCCACCGCGTAATTGCCGCCTATGACGACCTCACCAAAGGCTTGAATCACCTTACCTGCGGCATCACCGCCTTCGTGCCCATTGAGCAAGACAACTCGGGTTGAAGCGACGTTAAGCGCTAAGCGCATTAACGTCGCCACCAATAAAATAGTCGGGAAAGCGGCAAAATCTAATGGCCGTAGGGCATAAACCCCCACCAGCAACACCACGATCGATAAGGCAATATTGAAAGAAAAGAAAGCGTCGAGCATAAACGCGGGCATGGGTAAGATCATCATGCCCAGCAACATAATCAGTAAAACAGGGATGCCTAGGTTTCCCCGGCCCATTCCCTTGACTTGATTAAATGCGGCCTTGCCATCAGCCTTTGTGAATTGCCCCAAAGATAGTGCCATAAAGTTGTACGTTTTTTTGACGCTCTGTTGTAGTTTCTTGCTCTATCGCAAGAACCATACCTAAGTGTTAAAGCGAAACAAAAAAAGGAGGCAGGTTAGATTAAAGGAAAAACAGATAGCACTAGCAGGCAGGTCAAAAATCAATCATATCGCATATCCCGCGGTACATTAATATCACGTGGAAAAACCGGCCTCTCCCCTTTGCCTTGGCGAAAATTTCTTAGACCAAACACATAGGCTAAAACTTGAGCAACGGCCATATAAAGTCCTGCTGGAATTTCAGCATCAACCTCTGTGGTATGGAATATCGCACGGGCCAATACGGGTGATTCAATGATATCAATCTTGTTGTTTTTAGCGATATCGCGAATACGAAAAGCCGTATGATCACCGCCTTTAGCCAATAGGATGGGGGTAGACATGTCATCTGGGTTGTATTTTAGAGCGACGGAAAAGTGTGTTGGGTTGGTAATAACCACATCGGCTTCGGGTACCTGTGACATCATTCGGCGTTGGGCGATTTCTCTTTGCATCTGCCTAATGCGCCCTTTTACCTCTGGCTTACCATCGGTATCTTTATGCTCATCTTTGAGTTCTTGATGGGACATTTTCAATTTTTTGGCGTGATCCCAAATTTGAAAAGGCACATCAATCGCGGCAACCAATATAGTGACTGCCGACATAGCAATGGTGGTATAGGCGCTGATCAGCACAGACTCAACGATAGCCACATTGGTCTCTAAGGCCCCTAGCTGCATCATATCCTGCTGCCATATAAAAAGAGCCAAAACAGCAACCGACATGACCACGGAAACTTTCCCAAGAGATTTGGCCAACTCTACCAAAGCCTTGACCGAAAACATTCGCTTTAAGCCTGCCAATGGATTCATTCGACTAAACTTTGGCGCCATAGCTTTAGCACTTAACATCCAGCCCCCTAAAGCTATAGGGCCAACAATGGAGGCCACCAATAAAATCGCCAAAAAAGGAGCAATAGAGATTAGTCCTGCGTAAAAAGAGCTTACAAGGTGACCTATCATCGCTGATGTATCGAATATTTCTGTACGACTTAAGGTGAAATTATTTTGAGTTAAAGCCACAAATTTATCAGCAATTAAACGACCAAATACAAACAGACCGATGGATCCTGCCAGCAATATAAAAGTTGTGGTTAAATCGCGAGATCGTGGAATTTGTCCGTCTTCACGGGCTTTTTCAAGTTTTCGTGCGGAGGGTTCTTCCGTTTTTTCCTGACTGCTGTCGTTGTCTTCAGCCATTATGGGAGCCTCAACAGAGCACGGCTAAACATACCCGCCTGATAAAAGACATCTTCGAAGTATGGTAAAAATACAATCAGACTCAGCCACATAAACAACAATCCGAAAATCAAGGTAATCGGAAAGCCGACGCTAAAAACATTAATTTGAGGCGCAGATCGGTTCATAATGCCAAACGCCATATTGATCACGAGCATAGCTGTAAACAGTGGCAACACCACTACCAAAGCCGCACTAAACATCCAACTGCCCATATTGGCGATTTGAATAAACTGATCGGGGCCAAACCCTGCCCCACCAACAGGAAAGGTCGAGAAACTTTCTACGATTAATGCAATGATTAGTAGGTGACCATCAAAGATCAAAAATAAAACGGTAGACAATAAAAGATAAAACTGAGAAAGGACTGTAACAGTAATACCGTTGCTAGGATCGTTCATAGAGGCAAAACCTAACCCCATTTTCATAGCGATCAGCTGGCCGGCCAAGACAAATATATGTAAAACCACCTGAAAACTAAAACCCAGAGCTAATCCGATCAATACTTCATTGGCAACAATCATTAAAGCAGGACCACTCAGTAGGTCAACTCCCCTGGGCACTTCAATCATGGGGCTGACCAGTAGAGTGACAAACAAAGCTAACAAGACACGAACACGTGCTGTTACCGTTTTAGCCCCGAAGATTGGCGCCGCCATAAATACTGCACCAATACGCAGAAAGGGCCAGAGATATTGACCAATAAACTGCATCAGCTGATCGGTACTGAGAACAAGCTCTTGCACAGCTTAGCCTATGAGCCCTGGAATACTATTAAAAAGGCGATTAAATAAATCGCTTAATTTAGATACCATCCAGTTCCCCGCCAACATAATGGTCAATAGCATGATAATCAAACGTGGCAAAAAGCTGAGAGTTTGCTCATTAATTTGAGTGGCCGCTTGAAACATGCTGACCACTAAACCTACGACCAAACTTGGCCCCACAATTAATAGAACCATGATGACGGTCAAGTAAAGCCCATCGGCAAATAAACTGAGTGCGATTTCTGGAGTCATTAGGGCCTCCGATCTATAGAGCTAAACACCGAAACTGGCCGCCAAGGTACCAATAATCATGGCCCACCCATCTACCAATACAAACAGCATGATTTTAAATGGCAAGGACACAATCAGGGGCGAGAGCATCATCATACCCATAGCCATCAGAACACTGGCAACCACGATATCAATCACAAGAAACGGAATGAAAATAATAAAACCAATCTGAAATGCGGTTTTGAGTTCGCTGGTCACAAATGCTGGAACCAGAATAGTAAAAGGCGTTTCTTCCGGGGTTTGAATTTCAACATTGCCGGCGATTCCGACAAACAATGCAATATCGCTCTCACGAGTTTGCGACAACATAAACTGATGAAAAGGTCTTGAAGCTTCAGCCAGGGCCTGCTGTGCAGTTAACTCACTATTCAAATATGGCTGCAAAGCGTTGGCATTCGCCTCATCAAATACCGGCTTCATAATAAACAGCGTCAAAAATAAAGAAAGACCTATTAAGATTTGATTGGAGGGTGACTGCTGCAACCCCAATGCCTGACGCAAAATAGCAAACACAATAATAATACGGGTAAAAGACGTCATCAGCATTAACAACGCTGGCAAGAACGTCAGCATTGTCATCATGGCGAGGATTTGTAGGGTTACCGTATACTCTTGTTCACCATCGGCATTGGTTTGTACGGTGAAGGCAGGCAGCCCCGGAATTGCAGGCAAAGCACTCTGAGTACCAAGCAAGCCCTCAGCCTCACTCTGTGCAGCAACCGAATCATCCGTTGGTTGTTGTGCCCAGCTGTGGGTGACACTTAATAACCCCCCGACCAGCACTATGATTTTGCTTAACAAAATGAGCGTACGCAACAGGTTACTCATGACTCGATTTTCCCTGTGAATCATTATTGTCTACAGCCTTTGGCTTTTGACCGGTCATAACCGCTTTGAGTTTTTCGCTGAATAGCTCGCCACTTTGTATCTCGGTGCTGGCAATCGCCTCGTCAAATACATGTAAGGTTTGAATAGACTGGGCGGTAACTCCGAGCAAAAGCTGTTTGTCGGCAACATCGACAATAACCAATCGCTCTTTGGCACCCAATGGCAAGGTGGCGACCACTTTCATAACCGCTGAACGGGACAAAAACCCACCGCCCATGCCCACCCGACGCACCAGCCAAGCCAGAGCAAATATCAGCACTACCACAAACACCAGCGACAACAACACAGAAAACAGCTGAGCCGACCCTACACCGGCCGAGACTTCGGCACTGGTTTTATCTTGTGCTAAAGCTGGTAACCCGGCACATAATATCAAACCAGAACTCACTGCCTGGAAAATTTGCATCAATTTATTTCAACTTTTTAATACGTTCAGATGGACTGATGACATCTGTCATCCGAATCCCGAACTTCTCGTTAACCACGACCACTTCGCCATGAGCGATTAAAGTGCCATTGACCCTGACATCAAGTGGTTCGCCGGCCAGTCGGTCTAATTCAATGACTGAGCCCTGATTGAGCTGGAGTAAATTGCGAATGGTAATGGCAGTGCTACCTACCTCCATTGAAATAGAGACGGGAATATCGAGAATAAGATCAAGTTCGGGACCTAACTCCCGCGGAGAACCTTCATTTTGTAATTCATCGAAACCAACAGCACTGGAATCATCACCAGCGGTTTGAGCCAAGACTTCATCCACATCCACCTCGGAGCTTTCATCGCCTACTTGCTCTTCCATAGCGGCAGCCCACTCATCCGCCATTGCTCCTTGATCCAATTCGGAATCTTCACCAGTGTTTGTTTCATCATCATTTGCCACGTGAATTTCCTCCTTCAGTAACGGTTATATTGTAAGCGCTACTGTGATCTATAAACTCGTTAATTTTAAATGCCAGATTACCTTTGTGCTGCCCAAGCTGCGTACGAAATACAGGGACACCATTGGCAGTCATTACATGTTGTGAGGGCCATTCAATTGGAATGACATCACCTGCTTCTAAATCCATTATGTCGCGCAGTGGGATATCACATTGAACCAACTCGCACTCTAAATCCACCGCTGCCGCTAAAACGTCTTCTCGCAGTGCTTTTACCCAGCGCTCATCTTGCTCTTCGCTGTCGCTTTGTAAACCTGCATCTAACACTTCGCGGATCGGTTCAATCATTGAATAGGGTATGGTGATATGAAGCTCGCCACCGCCACCGTCAAGTTCTATATGAAAAGTACTGACCACCACGACTTCACTAGGGCTCACAATATTTGCCAATGATGGGTTCACTTCAGAGTTAATGTATTCAAACTCTATTGGCATTACAGCCTTCCAAGCTTCACCCAAATCGATAAATACCTGATTCAACACCATCTGCACAACACGTAACTCAGTGGGGGTAAACTCACGGCCTTCAATTTTGGCATGGCGACCATCACCACCAAAAAAATTATCTACTAATTTAAAAACCAGTCTGGCGTCTAAGATGACTAACCCCGTGCCACGCAGCGGTCGAAACTTAATCATATTTAAGCTGGTAGGTACATACAGGGTATGCACGTATTCACCAAACTTTTGAATTTGTACCCCGCCAACCGACACATCGGCGGTGCGACGCAGCATATTAAACATGCTGATACGGGTGTAACGAGCAAAACGCTCGTTGATCATTTCCAGGGTCGGCATACGCCCCCGGACAATTCGATCCTGGCTTGTTAAATCATAAGATCGTACCGCACCTGGGTCACTGTCGGCATCGGTATCAATATCGCCATCATCAACACCATGTAACAGCGCATCGATTTCATCCTGACTTAATAAGTCCTGCACAGCTCAACCCCTATTGTAAGACCATGTTGGTGAACAAAACTTGTTCTATACCCGGCTCACCAATCTCTTTTTCCAGTACCTGCTGTATTTTTAGCAAGGCTTGCTGACGCAGCAGCTCCTTGCCCTCAGCGGTTTGCAATTCTTGGTAGTCCTGATTGCGCAGTAACATCACCATCGCATTTCGCAAGGCTGGCATGTGCAATTCTAGCGCCGCAACCACATCGTTATTGCGTAACATTAAGGTTACATGTAGCTGCATATACCTTTGCCGACCGCGCACCTCGTAATTGGTGGTGAAGTCGGGCTTCATGGGATAATAAATAGCCGGCTGAATCTCGGGCGCTTCCTCTTCGATCTCTTCAGCCACCTCATCGGTCAATAGCTCTTCATCATCCTCAGAACCATTGAGAAGGTAGAGCGTTACGGCGACGGACACCCCAATCAACAGCAGTAGTATCAAGGCAATGATTATCCACTTTTTTTTACTGCCAGCGGTTTTTGGTTCTGCGCCAGCTTCGCCACCCTCTTGATCTTCTTCCGCCATGTCAAATTTCCGTCATTTGCAGTATTTATCGGTATTTTTGATTACTTCAGCAAAGGTCGTGCCATAGGCTTAACCCTTATATCTCTGAAGTGTATCGGACAGCGGGGAAAGGAACAATGAAGAAATAACGCAACAAAGTAGAGGCAATAGACTGGCGGGAGTATCTAAGGATCTTAATTACACTCCCTCGGTTAATGGTTAACCGGGGGAGTGTAATTCAGCAGCTGTCGCAGGAAATAGCATATAAACCGATTGCCCTTAGGCATATTGATCGAGCAGCCCCACCGTGGAAATGACGGTTGGGGAGCCTTGTTCAGATTCCCCCTGTGAAGCCTCTCCCCCATGACCACCCGCCTCACCTTCAGAATCACCTTCATGACCTGCCATCTGCGGCTGATCTTCGCTGGAAACATCGACATCCACCTGAGTCATACCTTGTTCGGCCAACATTTCCCGTAAGCGGAAAGCGTTTTGGTCTAGTGCCTCACGCACTACCGCATGATGACTGGTGAAATTAACCTGAGTCTGCTCGTTATTGATTGAGATTTTCACCTGCAAGGGGCCAAGGTCGGGAGGGTCTAATCGGATTTCAGCGGTTTTAATACCTTGCTGTGCCAAAAGCACCACTCTTTGATTTACCGCCTGCCCCCAATCAGGGCTTTGAAAACTGGTAGTCACCTGAGCCTGAGCCACTGGCACCCGAACTTGACCTGATGCCTGAGAGACTTGCTGTGTTAGCTGAGCTAGGTTGGCCACATTGTTAATGGAGGAACGATCACCTATTCCCTCACCACGACTTGAAAATAAATTATGCAGCTGGGCAGCCTCACTGACTAAGCGGTTTTTCTCACCTCCGGCTTGGGGCAGCAGGCCGGCAAATGGATTGTCGGCCTGCAATTTAACAATGGCTGCACTCTCGCCAGACTGGGCCTGAGTCTCTCCGCCCTGCCAGGCAGCTGCATTATTGTTAAACCCAGTGCTATCGGCTAAGCGTTGAGAAAATGGGTTATCGCCAGCCATTACCGCAGATTTCAGCTGGGCAATGGTCGACCTCTGAGCAGAATCCAATACACTCGCCAGATTTTTTGCCACCTGAGCAAGTTCAGCGACTTGTGCGCGTAACCCCGCTATCCCCTCTGCCCCCTGAACTTGAGCCAAGAGGGCATTTTGCAGATCGTCAGACAGATCGCTTCGAGCTAAAATGGCTTTTAGCTCCTCCAATGCAGCCTCCCCATCCTCGGCTGTTGCCAATACTTGATCAAACTTAGCCAGGATCTCGTCTAGGGATTGAAGCTGTTTAACCGTGCCTCCCTCGAGCAAGGCAGAGAGCTCAGGAGAGAGTTCATTGAGTTGCCCTTGCGCCAGCATCAAAGATAATAGCGTTGATTGATCTTCAGCGGGCAGAGCCCTAATAGCGTTTGCCTGCGAGTCAGGCAGAGAAGCCAACAGCTTTTCTTGTTCGGGAGTTAATGAGTCATCTACCGTTGACTGAGAGCTCGAATCCACTGCGTTTGAGTGGTATCCCGGCTTATTCGCAGAACTTGCCGCGGAGCTTTTAGAGTCTATTCCTGTATGCGCTTCAGTAACCCTGTCATTTCTGTCGTTGTACTCAAACCGCTGGGGATTGTTTTGCTGAACTTTACTGGACGGGCTTTGGTTTTGCGCTGTATCAGAGCGATGACTAACAGCAGCAGGCTTAGAGGCTGCGCGTACAGATGCCGTGGATTGCATAACACTAGAGAATAGATCGCCAGAGCTTGCGGTTTGGCGCCCGCTTTTGTCTGCACCAGGCAGGTTCTGCAGGTTCAGTAACGCACTGATGGTGGTTGAGTCGGCCATTTTTCGCTATCTCCTGTCAAAAACGGCAAGCCATTGCCGCTTTAGTCGTCTCTTGTTTTACTTACCTTAAGAGATAGCAAGTGAAGTGCCAGTTTAGTTGAGCTTTATAAATAGATATCCAGCTGACTTTTCACTATTTGATATTCTTCTTTAATATCAATGATTTGAGACTCCAAGTCTCGCAAAATTCCTGCCTGAGCTCGATCTTCAACATTCTTGCAGAGTCTAACTAGCTCATTAGCACCGATGTTACTGCTGCTGCCTTTAAAGCTGTGGGCCGCGCGCCTTAGCTCTTCGGCCAAACCTGCGGCCAAGGCTTTTTGCATATCCTGTATTCTCTGCTGGGAATCACTGAGAAAGGTTTCAATCAAACGCTGAAAATCCTCCTCCATTACCTCTTGCAGTGTTGCCAAGGTTTCGTGATCAATGTGATTACTCCCGGTCATGGGCACACCTCGTTATTATGATTTAATCATCCACTCGCCAGCGGTACTGAGCTTTAACACAATTGCCGGGGGGCACCACCTGCAGTGAGTCACACAACGAAGAGGCGAGCTTAAGCCCCCGGCCACTGTACTCTTTTCCAGTGTCGCTTAATGCCAACCCAGACACATCATAGCCTACCCCACTGTCTTCAACCGTGATTTCTAAGGTGCCGCCACCTTCCGAGGTCCGATGCTTAAGCTCGATTCGAATATAACCTTCTACAACCTCTCGGGTTCGCTGTTTGCGTAGCTCGTAGTAGCGCTCAAAACCCGCGGGATCATTTTTAAGCTTAGAATCCAAACCAAGCACACCATGCTCTAAGGCGTTGGTATAAAGCTCTGAGATAACGGTATACAAAGTGCCGCTGTGGTTACGAAGTCCCGGCACCTCCAGCAAAACACTCAGTAACAATGGCAACGGATCAAAAATAGAGAAACTTGAAGGTTTCACTTCAAAGGCTAGGCTCCACTCCGCCAATTGCGACTGTGCCTTAGCCGGTTCAGACTGTTCTTTAAAAGCGACCTCTACCGGAGCCATTAAAATTTCTATTAGAGATAGATCATCACTTTTCTCAACATCACCGGAAAATTGCTTAACTTGATGTAACAACTCAGAAAACAACTGGGAAGGATCTTTGTTTTTAGTAAATGAGGCGAGCAACCTCTGTTCGCCAAACATCTCCCCGTCGGCGTTTCGAGACTCGTGAATACCGTCAGACCAGAGATAGATACGTTCGCCGTGATCGAGCTGAAACAAGACCGGATCGGCTTTAAAGTCTTTATTGTTCAGAACACCTAGCGGTAAATGGGTCGACTTGATCGGTTCAATCGTGCCATCGTTATGATAGATATAAGCCGCCGGCAGGCCACCGTTCCAGACTCGAATGGATTTTTTGCGAAAATTCACCTCAACCATGGCAGCGCAACAAAATAATCCAACCGGCAGAATGCCCTTCAGCTTACCGTTAATCTCCGACAGTATATCCACCATCGAAAAGCCTTTATTGACCATGTCATAAAAGGTGGTTGCCAGTGGCATAGCGCCGATAGCAGCCGGTAAGCCGTGGCCGGTAAAGTCACCCAACAACAGCATCATATTACCCGCCGGGGTGGATGAGGCCACCATTACATCGCCATTAAAAACCGCCAAAGGTGAGAGGTAATATTGCAAGCTGTCGGTATTTAAATCGCCACCGCGGGTAATATTGTCGAACACTTGTTTGGCGACCGTTTGCTCTTGCAAGAAATGTTCGTTGTGCAAGGCAATTTGGTCACGCTGATTTAGCATAGTGCGATTCATGGTTCGCATGCGGTAAAACGCTTTGATTTTTGCCTGCAGAATCACTCGATTGTAGGGTTTTGATAGGAAGTCATCGCCGCCGGCTTCAAGACATTTCACCAGTGATGGAGTGTCAGTTAATGAGGTTAAAAATATGATCGGAATAAGCTCTTCACCGGCCAATATTTTGATTCGACGGGCCGCCTCAAAACCATCCATATTTGGCATTAAAGCGTCGAGTAAAACAACATCAGGGCGTAATTTCTCAAATTTTTTCACGGCCTCAACACCATCGCGCGCGCTGATAACCCGATGCCCTTCTTTTTTAACAATAGCTTCCAGAATCAACCGATCGGTATCGGTATCATCCGCAACCAGTACGGTAATCTCCCGATCATTGCGTATCACATCCATGCCCCTGTACAGGTGCTAATCTATAGTGAAAAGCTGTTCGAAATTCGAGATTGTCAAAATACGTTTGACATCAGTACTGGTGTTTTTTATTTCAATACTGGCATTGTCGCCACCGGCGTGATCGCGCAGGAGCAAAAGCATACCCAGAGCCGAGCTGTCTAAATAAGCGGTATCGCTCATATCAATCACATAGCGGCTGGGTTTGGCATCCAAATTTTCGTAGGCGCCCCTAAAATCCTGATGTGAACTGAAATCAAACCGCCCGTTGATCGCGATAGTGAGAATTGTTCCATCATCGGATACCGTGGTAGATATTGCCATATTTAACCCCGTTGCCTAATTACCTGTAATTCCAGCTGTCTTATCGTAGACACCTGTGAACCTGTCCCTTTCAGTTAACTGCAAGAATAGCCTATTTTGGCGCTTAAACGTAACCATAATCCTCAGTATTGAGCTAATCTTTAGGGCGATTCAAAGCCGCAGCCGCCATTTCATCTAACTCTTTCTGTAAACGGCGTTCGGCGTCTTTATCCTCACCAGCTCTAAGCCGATTAATCAGCTCTTCAATAGATTTACAGCGGTTGTGTTGAGAGAACCAGTGCTGGCGAATTTTAGTTAATTGAGCTTCAAGCTCGCTCAGCTGTTGTTGCTGCTGTTCTAGCATAGCTTCTAGATTATGAATAAAAGCGCTGTAGTGGGATAACTGCCCAGGTGACATGGCCAACTGCGTGTGACTCATTCGTTCAAGATAATTTTGCCGGTATTCGGTCAGCTGGCCTAGCTGTTCGCGCTGCTGTTGGACGATCTGCTGGTGCTGTTGCAGGTAACCGGCCGCCTCCTGCTCGTGCCGTTTCGCGACCATGAGCACAACCCCCATGCGCTCGGATCGACGGGCAGCCACCGGTTAGCTAGCCTCTGCCGTGTTCGGCGGCCAGCGGGCTGGGTGCCGCTGCCGATCGAGGATTGGCCGGGCCTTTTTGCAAGACGGCATTAAGATTGGTAGTGGATTCTGCCATATGCACGGACTGAGTGAGCCCCTGCTGAATAAAGGCACGCAATTTGGGGAAACGCTCAATGGCCTCATCTGTGGCCGGATCGGTGCCTGGACTATAGGCGCCAATGGCGATGAGATCACGATTTTGCTGATACCGCGACAGCATCTGCTTAAATTTCTGCATCGCTTTAAGCTGATCTTCTTGAACGATATTGGGCATGGCGCGGCTAATAGAAGCCTCGACATCAATTGCAGGGTAAATACCTTCTTCGGCCAGCTGACGCGACAAAACAATGTGCCCATCGAGAATGGCCCTAGCCGAGTCGGCTATGGGGTCTTGCAGATCATCCCCTTCGGTTAAAACCGTATAAAAAGCAGTGATGGAGCCCTCTCCCTCGGCGGCGTTGCCGGCCCGCTCCACCAATTCTGGAATCTTGGCAAATACCGACGGCGGATAACCTTTGGTAGCAGGTGGCTCACCAATGGCCAGGGAAATCTCCCGCTGAGCTTGGGCAAAACGAGTCAGTGAATCCATCAACAGGAGTACATTGAGCCCCTGATCTCGATAGTACTCGGCCACCCGACTGGCCAACTGTGAAGCCCGCAGGCGCATTAAGGGAGCATCATCAGCCGGTGAGGCCACTACAACCGCACGTGCCAGCCCCTCTTCCCCCAGGATATGATCAATAAACTCTTTAACCTCGCGACCGCGCTCACCAACTAACCCCACCACTACGACATCGGCTGTTGTGTACTTGGTCATCATGCCCATCAACACACTTTTACCCACCCCGCTGCCGGCGAACAAACCCATACGCTGGCCACGGCCCACGGTAATTAAGGCATTTATAGCCCGAATTCCGACATCCAGCGGTTCACTGATGGGGTGGCGTTTAAGCGGATTAATATCATTGGGAAGACTGTCGAGGATGTCACTGCCCAGCAAAGGGCCCTTATCATCCAGCGGTTGGCCTAAGCCGTTGATCACACGCCCTAAGGTTTGCAAGCCAATGCGCATGGCCATGCTATGAGCCAGTGGTACAACTCTTGCTCCAGGCTCCAAGCCTTCTACTCGCTTGACCGGCATTAAATAGATGCTGGCACCGGCAAAACCGACCACCTCTGCCTCGACCTTGCGACCGTCGCGCGATATCACCACGCACTGCCGCCCCACAGAGACATTTAAGCCAATGGCCTCGAGCGTCAAACCCACCGAGCGCACTAATCGGCCCTCGGCTTCAGGGATAAGAGCCGTACTTTCGGGTAAATAACGACGCAACCGATAAGACAGCGGGCGACGCTCAGTCATGATTTACCTCGTCATCTGCAGGCGCGCTATCGGTTTGCGCTGTCTCGGGGGTGGCGGCCGCCTTACTTTTTTCGGCCGTGTTCGTCGTTTCAGTAGTGCTCGCTGTTTCGAAAGCGTCTGTTATATCAGACGACGCAGCACCAGCTGTGTCCGTGGGTGCCTGAGTAGACTCAGTACCGTCATTTGGACGGTCGACAGGCGCAGGTTCAGCGGCTGACATGGTCTCTGACATAGAATCAAAAGCCGATGAGCCACCACTTGGGGTCTTGCTTGCAGACGCGCGCTCCAGAGAACTCAATAGTTGTTCGTCAGAAGTGTTTTCATCGACATTATGCTGGCTGAGGAAGCTTTCAATAATATCGTCTAAGCGGCGCTCTATGGTGTGATCGACTGTGCTATCGGTGGTCACTACTTTAACGCCGCCCGCGGCAATGTCCGGAGCGGCTTGAAAATGCCAATCCAGCGCGTGCTCTTGGCAATAGGTTTCAACCACGGATAAATCATCGGGGTTAAGGTGCACACTGATTTGCTCTCGCCCACCGGGCAGAGCCGCAACCGCTTGGCGAACCAGTGCAACCATATCGCCCGAATCAGTGGTCAATTCTCTGGCCACCACCGCTCGGGTTAAGCGCTCAAGTGTCGTGAGCAACATAGATTCGAGCAAATCATCTTGCCGATCGATTGGCTCGAGTAGGTTAGATGCCAGGCTTTGGAATGTTTTTTGTTCGGCTGTTAACTGTTGCCGCATTTCGAGTAGCCCCTGCTGCTGGCCACTTTTGAAACCTTCGTCGTAACCGTTTTTAAGTCCTTCTTCGCGCCCCTCGGTGAACCCTTCATTCTCGGCCTGCTTGACGATATCCGCCAACTGCTCGGCCGTTAAAGGCTTAGATTGCTCGTTAGCCTCCACCTCGACATCTTCAATGCTTTCAACATTCTCATCCTCGGCTTGACGTTTTTCAGCACTCAATACCTGTCCGTCATCACCGATTACCGGCATGGTCCAAGATTGCCAAGTATCTCCATCGGCGGCGGGGATTCGATTGGGGTTGGTTTTGGGTTCTTTCATAGGCGAACTCTAGTAGGTTAAAGCATTTGCTCACCAGAGCCACCAAGTACAATCTCGCCGGCATCGGCCATTCGTCTGGCAATGGTAAGAATTTCTTTTTGCGCAGACTCAACTTCTGAGACTCGCACCGGACCTTTCACCTCTAGATCATCGCGCAGCAACTCGGCCGCACGTTTGGACATATTTTTGAATATTTTTTCCTGCAGTTCGTTTTCAGCGCCTTTGAGCGCAACGATGAGCACCTCAGAGGATACCTCGCGCAGGAGCATTTGGATGCCGCGATCATCGACGTCTTTGAGGTTATCAAAGACAAACATCAGATCTTGAATCTGGTTGCCCATATCCTCATCAACTTCTTTAATGGCATCCATCAGCTCGGCTTCGATACCACCATCGAGATTGTTCATAATTTCAGCGGCAACCTTATAGCCACCCATGGACTTGGTTTGAGAGCCCGCTTTGCCCGAGAATTGTTTTTCCAGAATATCGTTTAATTCTTGCAATGCACTGGGTTGAACGGTGTCCAGGGAGGCCACTCGCATCATGATATCGATGCGCACTTTCTCAGTGAAGTGTGACAGCACTTCGGCCGACTGGTCGGCGTCCAGATAGGCAATCACGATGGCTTGAATTTGGGGGTGTTCATTGCGAATAATATCGGCAATAGAGCGGGCCTCCATCCACTTTAAAGTATCCAAACCCGTGGTATTACCACCGAGCAAAATACGGTCAACCAATGAGCTTGCCTTATCTTCACCCAGCGCGGTAACCAGCATATTGCGGATATAATTATCGGCACCCATACCTAAACCGGTCAGGTTGCGGGCCTCCTCCAAAAAGCTTTGCATCACCACCTGAACGTCGCTTTGCTGAACGTTTTGGAGTGACGACATGGCACTACCAATGCGCTGGACTTCTTTTGGGCCCATATGCTTTAGCACTTCGGCCGCATCCTGCTCACCCAATGACATCAACAAAATGGCCGCTTGATCCACCTTGTCAAGCTTTGTTACCTGGGGCGTGTCGTCTTTTTTTTCAGCCACGATTGTTACTCATCTTTATTAATCCAGGATTTCACCACCTGAGCGACCCGGCCCGGATCCTCAGCAATCAGTCCTTTAATGGCGTTAAGCTGCTGCTCATAACCCTCTTCGGGCCCAGGTAAGGCAACCGCCCCCCCGGTTAGAGTGACAGAATCACTCGACATATCGCCGCCAAGGCCTGCATCTTCCAGTGCTTGTAACTGGCGCGCCTCTTCATCTTCGGCCGTTTCGGCCCCAGTGTTGGCGATGCTTTTCAGTATTGGGCGCAGCAAGCCAAATATTAACGCTAGGATCAGTAAAAAACCGGCCAAGGGCTTCACATAGGGCTGCAGCCACGCTTGTTGCCACCAAGGTACCTCAACCGCTTCCATTTGCCCATCATTACGCGCTGCAAAAGATGAATTAATCACCGTTACGCTGTCGCCGCGCGCCTCAGAAAAGCCCACTGCGTTCTGCACCAAGGTCACTAAACGATCAATCTCTTGCGGCTCCCAGGCTGTGCGAACATTTTGTCCTTCGGCATCGACCGTCAATTTATCATCCAGCACCACCGCCACACTCAAGCGTTCAATATTACCCTGCTGGCGACGGGTGTAACTGATGGTTCTATCCACCTCATAATTGCGGGTGACATCCTCGCGGCTGTGCTGAACCGGTGGTTCAGCTAAGGGCAGACCAGTCGCCGGATCAATTTGCTCGGGTGCCTGACCATCGATCGGAGGCTGGTTCGTCAGCGCGCCGGGAATACCACCCAGAGTTTCGTCACCGGTACGGCGCTCATTTTGCAGATGCTCACTGCGCACCACCGGCTGCTCATCGTCATACACCTCTTGAGCCTGCTCAACAGCGGTGAAGTCCACATCGGCATTAATTTCTGCGCGAAAATTACCGCCGCCCAGTACCGGCTCTAAAATGCTATTAACTCGTTTTAACAGGCTCTCTTCCAACTGTTCAGTGTACTGTCTCTGCTTACCAGCCAGCTCCAGCTCGGGCGATTCATCCCCAGCCGACAACAAACTTCCATGCTGATCGATGACCGTCACATCTTCATAACTAAGCTCGGAGATACTAGAGGCCACTAGATTAGCGATGGCTTTCACTTGTCGCGGCGCCACGTCACGGCCGGGAAAAACTTCGAGAAATACGGATGCGCTGGGCTTTCTGGCATCGCGTACAAAGACACTGCGCTTGGGAATGGCCAAGTGAACCCGAGCCGAACGCACGGTATGAATACTGGTTACAGTACGTGCCAGTTCCCCTTCTAAACTTCTGTGATACCGGGCACTTTCTATAAACTGGCTAGTGCCTAATGCCTGCTCCTGCTCCAACAATTCAAAGCCGACCGATTGGGTATTGCCAATTCCCACTTCCGCCAGCTTTAAACGAGCGCTGTGTACCTCATCAGAAGTCACCAATAGAGCACCTGTAGAAGGCTCGATTTTATAATGAATTTGGTTCTGCTCTAAAATATCGACCACTTGGGCGGAGTCGAGCCGATCGAGACTACCGTACAGAGGACGATATTCCTCACCCTGGCTCCAGAGCACCACATAAAAACCAATCGCTACCGATGCGGCTAAACCCACCATTAGCCCCACTTGGCGCAACAGCGTTAAACTGCTAAAACCCTCAACCAAATCATTGCCTCGGGCGGATTTGTCTGCACTGGGATCGGCTAAATCTGACATCGCTTGCTCTTCGGCCATGATGCGTTACTCCATTAAATCGGCATGTTCATAATGTCGCGGTAGGCCTCTACCAACTTATTGCGTACTTGTAGCGCCGCCTCAAAAGAGACGCTGGCTTTTTGCGAAGCAATCATCACATCGGTAATGTCCACACTGGGGTCACCCTGCTGATATGCGTTAGCCAATTGTCCGGCGTTTTGTTGTACATCATTAACCGAGTTGACTGCCTGAGACATCATCTCGGCAAAGCCCGGCACCTGATTGGCCTGATTGACGCGCCCTGTCGATTCAGTCGCGATACTTTCCTGCAGCCCTTGGGGCTTTTGAAAAGCCTGTGTTTGCGATTTGAGCGAACGCATCTCGTGCAGCAAATTATTGATGTCTACTCGATTACTCATGTCGGTGCCATTTGGTGTCTATGTGTCGATTAATTGGCGGTTTACGGATAAAAACCGTCGTTATATTGAATACTGCACAAAATGGGCCAAGGTTTGCCGCCGGCAATTATTCACCGCCCTCAGCTCACGCGCATAAAAAAACCGCCTCAGACACACTGAAGCGGTTATATAGCAGCAGCTGAAAACCTTCTCTTAAATATCCAGCGTTAAACCTTCCTCTTTTAATCGAGCAATTTTATAGCGTAAAGTTCGGGGGCTTATACCCAAAGTTTCAGCGGTTTTTTTGCGGCTACCTCGCTCGGTGATTAACGTTTGGCGAATAATTTCAAATTCACGCTGCTTTAAATCACTGCCGAGCACTGCGCCTGTGGAATCACTGCCAATATTCTCACGCAGGTCGCTTTCATTCTCGGCTGTCGCACTAGCGGCTGCCTCCCTCGCTGGAGCGGCGGCATGGCCATTTAATAAACTGGGTTTGGCACTGTAACAAGTGGTATCAATCAATCCCAAATCAGAATCGGTAATAACACGGCCCGGCTGAAGAATTAGCGCGCGCTGCATAATATTATCCAGCTCGCGCACATTGCCCGGCCAGCGATAATCCAATAGAGCCGCCTTGGCAAATTTATCCAGGGTGATAGCGCGGCGGTTTTGTTTTAAAGCGTGACGCTGCAGCAGTTTTTCTGCCAAAGGAACGATGTCTTCTGGTCGATCGCGCAGTGGCGCCCACTGCAGAGGTAAAATGCTGAGCCGGTAATATAAATCTTCGCGAAATTGCCCAGCCATTACCGCCTCTCGCATATCGCGGTTAGAAGTGGCAATCACCCGCACATTCAGTTTAATGGTTTTTCGTCCACCTAAACGTTCCACTTCTCGCTCTTGCAAGACACGCAATAATTTTGCCTGCAAGCCGATATCCATTTCCGAGATTTCATCCAACAGCAGTGTGCCACCATTGGCCTGCTCGAATTTTCCCGGAGCGCTAGCATGTGCGCCGGTATAAGCGCCTTTCTCATGCCCGAACAATGTTGCCTCAAGCATATTTTCAGGAATTGCAGCGCAGTTAATGGCGACAAAAGGCTTGGCTGCCCGGGGAGAGTGGTTATGAATATAGCGTGCTAGCACCTCTTTACCGGTACCAGATTCGCCAATAATTAAGACGGTGGATTCAGATTGCGCAACGCGTTCGGCTAATTGTAATAATTGCTGACTGGCCTCAGATTGGGCCACTGGTTCATCGTCATCACAACCGCCCCCCTGCCCCACATGTTTGGCAACAATATTCAGTAACGCGTCGGGCTCAAAGGGCTTAACCAAATAATCAACCGCGCCTTCTTTAATTGCCATCACCGAGTCAGAAATGCTGGCGTAAGCGGTAATCAATAAAAAGGGAATGTGCGGATAATCGGTCTTAACGTTTCTAAGCAAGTCGTAACCGGACAACTTACCCATATTGACATCGGATACGATCAATCGGATATCAGCTACAGTCTTTAAACGAATGAGCGCCTGCTCGGCGCAATCGGCCTCCAGTACCTCATAGCCTGCTAACTCCAGAGTATCCACCAAAGCTTCACGCAAACTTGGGTCATCTTCTGTCACCAAAACTTTGGCGCCAGTGACGTCTAGTGGGGCTATCACAGCGGTATCATTCATTTTTCTCACCTAATCAAAAAATTATTTAGCTGTTTACGGTAGCTTCTGCATCGCAGGGCAATAAAAGCGTGGCTTTTACGCCATCGCCTAGTTCTGATTGCAACCTAAAACGCCCGCCGTGAACTTTGGCTACCGCCTTAACTACGGCAATCCCTAAGCCTGTGCCCTGCGATTTGGTCGTTACAAACAAATCGCCCAAGGTTGGCAACAATTGCGGATCGATACCGGGGCCGCTATCGCGAATTTCAATTGCCAGCCAAGGTCTCTGGTCGATATAAAACTGATTGAAGCGGATGCCTATTTTGGCCCGACTACCCACTGCCTGAATGGCGTTATTAACGAGATTAAGCAGTGCACTGACCAGCGCATCGCGATTACAATGCAAGTACGCATTAACCCCCTGTACATTCCACTCAACACAACTGTTGCTGCTTGATACAGGCACCTCCATCGCCTCGGCCAACTCCGCCTGTAATTCAGCAACACTACAAAGGTCTTGCACTGGCAATTCACCTTTTACAAACAGCAACATATCTTGTACTTGCCGCTCCATATGCAGCAAACGGTTGGAGACCTTACCGGCAAACCCCTGTCTTTTCTCTTGTGTGAGGTTGTCGCGTTTTAAGTGATTGGCATAAAGCAGTGCAGCCGATAATGGCGTGCGAATTTGGTGGGCTAGAGCCGACACCATTTTACCCAGCGCCGATAATCGTTCGTGCTTGGCAAGCTCACCTTGAAGGCGCCGGGTTTCGGTCTGATCGGTTAATAGGATAATTTGCCCGTCGTCACCTAAATTGCGGGTGGCCAGACTGATTCGGCGGCCATCACTCAGTGATACTTCATGTCCATCATCTTGTTTGGGAGCAAAACTGCGGGCAATCACCACCCGCCAAAGCTCACCTTCCAGCGGCTCTCCTAACAAGTCAATGGCCGCTGGATTGCATTCGCGTACGTAACCGCGCGAGTCCAGCACCACAACCCCTCCGGGCAACACGTTGAGTAATCCTTCCAGACGGTGGGCAATACGTTCTTTTTCAGCCAACTCCTGCAAGCGTTGATGGGTGACCTCGGTCAGCTCTTCATTCAGCTCGGCTACGCGTAACTCTAGCTGGCGATAGGAATCGGTTAGCTGCTCAGACATATCGGAAAACATGGAAAAGGCTTCGGCCAGTGCCTGCGCCTTGTCTTTATGTGTCGACTCCGCCCCTGGGTGTCCGGGAAGCTGATGCACTTCGGCTTTTTTTGCCATGAAATTTACCCAATGCCTTATGTTCAATGACGACTATCTGTCGTATCGGATGCGTTAGGTCTTTAATTGCAATAGTGATGCCAGCGCGAACAACCCTTTATATTCAAGCACTTAGAGACAACATTGGCAGGCTGGGTCAATTTTTTGGCTTAAAATGAGTTACACAGAGGGTTGAGTATTAAGGGAGTGCATTTTTGACATCCGGCAGGCTTCTCTAAACCTCCGGCATGGCCAGCGTGGCCTGTAGAGTGTCAATACTGTGTTTTGTCTCGACGACCAGAGTCTATACTTTGCCTGTGGCAATACACGATAGAGGGTTACTTCCAGCCTTGTTCTTCGGAGCTTCCATACAAGACTATACTCGTCTTAACCATCTTTTGATGGGTGGAGACACTATGAAAAATAGCGCCCAGATTACAAACCACACTGAAAGCCCGAGTACGTAAGTGTTTTTCAACAGCTTGCTAGAAATAAGAGCCCATAATTGTATTCAGGGCTCTAGTGTTGGAGGGGTAAGATCAACGCTGTAAATCGTATTTACGCATTTTTTCCACCAAGGTGGTACGTCGAATGGATAAACGCTCAGCAGCTCGAGCGACCACACCACCAGAGTCATTAAGGGCTTGCTGAATAAGCCCCTTTTCTAAACTGGTTAAATAATCACGCAAATCAATACCCTGATCCGGCAACAACGGCGTATCGCCCATACTGACCATGGTGGTGCTTTTGGCTTCTGGTTGCACTTGACCTGCGCCAAAGTCCTCCTCAAGGACATCGACATGGCGATATTTAACAGGTAGGTCTGTAACACCCGCCACTGCAAAGGGGTGCATAATTGCCATGCGCTCCACCAAGTTAGCCAGCTCGCGAATATTGCCGGACCACTCATGGCGACAAAGAGATAAAATGGCCGCCGAATTAAATCGAACCGAGCCACGATTCTCACTCTCCATGCGCGAGACCAATTCATTCACCAATAGCGGGATATCTTCGGCACGATCTTTTAGAGCAGGCAACTCTATAGGAAATACATTCAGGCGGTAATATAAGTCTTCGCGAAATTTACCTTCATCGATCATGGTTTCTAAATTGCGATGAGTAGCGGCGATAATGCGAACGTTAGTTGCAACGGTTTTATTACTACCAACGCGCTCGTAGCAACGCTCTTGCAGTACGCGCAGAATTTTAACCTGCATGTTTAGAGGCATATCGCCAATTTCGTCCAAAAACAGAGTGCCGCCTTCGGCCAGCTCAAAACGGCCCGCACGGGCTGATATTGCTCCGGTAAAAGCCCCCTTTTCATGACCAAAGAGCTCACTTTCCAGCAACTCGGCAGGAATGGCGCCACAGTTCACTGGCACAAAAGGCTTTTCACGACGGTCGGAGTGATAGTGTAGATTGCGGGCCACGACTTCTTTTCCCGTGCCCGATTCACCGGTGATCAGTACCGACACTTCTTTGTCGGCAACCTGACTCATCATTTCGCGTACGTTTTGCACCTCGCGGCTAGTGCCAACTAAAGAGCGAAACAAATGCACCGGGCGCTGCTGGCTGTGTTTTTTATTGGCGCTTTGTGCCTCGCAATACAAACGGGCTCGGTGTATTAAATCCAATAGAGGGTTGTAAGTCATGGCGACATCAATAGCACCAATCACTTTGCACTTTAAGAGAGGATCAAAGCCATCGGTAACAGGCTTCTCACCAATCAACGCAATTGCAACTTCATCGTTCCAAGCGTGAATTTTCTCAACCAGAGACTCACCCCAATCCGTGCAATGTTCACTGATTAAAATCAACACATAATCGCCACCCTCTGGCTCTTGGGCGATATGCTCATCGAGGCCAGTGGTACTGATAAAGTGGCCTTCTTCCCCTAAAAAATCAAAAATCGCCCGAAACGTTGACGTGCGCTGTGCATCGTCTTCCAGGATCAAGAGTTTGTTATTTCGACACATACATCAACCACATGATCTGCAGGAACGGCTTTAGCTCCCTGTTTCACCAATCTGCACGTCAAAACTTCACGCACCCCTATTACAGGAATAGACGGCGTTTGAAGTTTAGTCAAATAATTGACAGAAAACAGGGGCAATCAGCGTAAAAACAATAGCTTAGGAGGATTATCTCAAGCTTTCCCTTCAGTCGCAATCCCATCCCAACCAGCTTTTAAGGTTTTTAGGAGACGCCCGACCTCTTGCAACAACTCGGGGTTTTGATCGCGGGTTGCGTCGAACAAGCGAAATTCACAATACTGATACAAGCTATCCAGCTGGTTGGCGAGCTCGCCAGCCTGTTCGTCCAGGCTGTGACGTAAAGCGGCTACAATCTCAATAACACGACCAACTAATGCGCCCGACGACGCATAATCGGCTCGAGTCATCGAGACTTCCGCCTGTTGGAGGCGAGTTAAGGCCCCTTCAAATAACAATTGGATTAAACGATGAGGGGACGCCGAGTTCACATCGACCTCGAGGCCGAGCTTGCGATATTGTGACGCCGCCTTGGTTCCGCTGTAACCTACCATACAGTCCTCGACTCCGAGCCGGTTAACCAACCGCTTTGCATTGCGCAAGGCGATTACATTCTTGTAGCATTTGCCGATAAACAGCCTTTAAGTCGCGCATGGCATCTAAGAGTGTAGCTTTGTCGGTGCCGTTGGCGCTAACCAGTGCGTCGAGCACTACCGCACAGGTGTCGTCCAGCTGGCGCACACGGTGATAATCACCGCGCGCCAAGGCGCGGTACATATCCGCCTGTACTTGTTGTAACTGCTCCACGCCTAAAGGGCCCTGTAAAGACGGACGATCAATCAGCTGCAAGCTCATTACTACACTCCCGGCCCGGCGGAGATACCGTCCCAAGCCGTTTTAATTTCGCCTAATAAACGTCCACACTCATCAAGCATAGCCGGATCACTTTGGCGATTGGCTTCTATTAATCTACGCGCAATATAATCGTACAACTGATCCAGGCTGGCTGAGAGATCACCGCCTTCGGTGTCATTCAAGCTACCCTGCAAGCCTTGCACAATGTTTATGGCTTTTGAGATTTTCTCACCTCTGAGCGCAATATCGCTGCGTAACATAGCCCCTTTTGCTTCGGCTATGCGCTGTAAAGCACCCTCAAAAAGCATTTGAACTAACCTATGAGGGGAGGCATCAACGACACTGGATTGAACGTTGACTTGCTGGTACTGTTTGGCGGCAGCGCTGTAAGGACTCATACACACACTCTCTGTTGCGGCTATTTAAGGTTTATCAAAGCTAAAGTGCTAACGGCTGCGGGCAATAAAACTTTAGTATCAACACTCTTTATTTCTAAACTATTTGTCAAATAATCGCCCACACATAAACACCCGATAGAGCCAAACGCTCTTTGCTGAATAACCGCTTAACTCTGCGCAGTGAAAGGTAGGCGATCGTTAATATCCTGCAAAAAGGAGCCTGTATTGGTTAAGTTATTAACGATCAGTTCCATTGCCAAAAATTGGCTTTCTAAACGCGCTCGATATGCATCGGTTCGACGATCCAATTCAGTTCGATCGTCTTCGATATCAACTAAGTCTTGCTCGATATTACTTTCTCGCGATGCAATAAGACCAGTGCTACCTAAAAAACCATTAATCAAGCTGCTCATAGTGCCGGAAAAACCACGCGAGAAGTTAATAGTGGCTGTCGTAGCCCCCTCTTTAATTTTCAAGGCGAGCCCCTCTGCTGCCGTACCAAGCTTGGGCAGTAGTACCTGTCCTGAACCGAATGCAACCTCACCATCGACAGTACCGGCCACATTGGTCCCTACTCCACCGGTTGCCACACTTAAACCCAAGTCTGCTGTATCAGCACCTATGCTAGTAATATTCACTTTACTACTGCTACCATAGGCGTTGGAGATAAAATTAAGTGCGCCAGCGTCATAATCCACCGTGATACTGGTAGAGGTTCCGGACAACTCTTGCCCCGCATTAATCAATGACTCGATTTCAGCGGCCAATTCAGCACCGCTGGTGTAAGTTTTCCCATCTGGCAAACTGATTTGGGCAGTTTTGTCATCGACTTCTACTGCAAAACTATAATCTTTACCCGTGGTATCCAAAGGAAACCCAGCCGTTGCTGCACCTGATAAGGAGCCGCGACTAGGTTGCTGGGTAATAATGACTTCGTAGCTACCCGGCTGGCTGTATTGGGTAAAATTCGTCACCTCAACGGCAGCCGAGTCTGACCCGGTTTGCGGTACAAATATGTCACGCACTAAATCGTAGTTTTGGGCCATCACCGCATTGAAATTCGTATTGACCCGAGCAGGATCTTCATCGATTGAAAGCGTACCATCTGTCACATTCGTTTGAATGCCCAACTGCGCCAAAGACGAGAAGTCACCTTGTATACCCGGAACTGTGCTCTTAATAACATTGCGCACTTGATCAATAATATTATCGGCCATGGAGTCGGTATGCAGGCTTCCGTACTCACCGGTTTCATCATTAATGCCGACCAGCTGCTCAACCGCATTTATAAAGGTGTTATAGGCCTCAACAAAATCACGGATTGCGGTTTCAGCCAAGTCTCGATCTTCACCAATAGTGATATTGACCGTTTCAGTATTGGACACATTGAACAGATCCATGGACAAACCGTTAATAACATCATCCACGCTATTGGTCTCACGAGTCACCTGTAGGCCATTAACTCGTAAAATCGCATCTTTCCCTTCCTGCTGCTGAGTCATATTTTGACTGACAGTGTTAAAGTCAAACTGAGACAAACCTGGGGAACCTGCATCTTCGGCCACCGTCAGCTCAACTTCATTGCTAGCCCCGGTGGGGCCCGTTAACAGTAAACGGAAGCTACTGCCATCACTAACAATACTAGCCTGCACCCCGACATCGGCGGCGTTTATCGCATCCCGCAACCCTTCCAGGGTATTATTAGAATCATCGATAACAATCGTGGCACCATTTTTTTCGGTATCTACCGAAAAATCATCCAAAGCAGCATTCCATTGCCCTAACCGCAGGGTGATTTCCCCTTTGCCAACTTCCGCATCGGCACTGCTAAATCCTGAGCTTGCCAGGGACTGAGATTGAGCGATTTGCTCAACTTGCACTTGATAACTGCCGGCGATTGCACTGGAATCCAGTTCAGTTAAACCGAGCAATGAAGTCTCGGGTACAGAAACGGATTTGGCATCAAAGGTGTCAGCACTGCCTAACTGTGCAACAGAAAGCTCCAACTCCGACAATGCGCTGCGTAACAAGCCGTAGTCAGAAATTTGCGTTTCTAAAGTTGCCTCTTTGGTATCCAGACGGTTTTCATCCGGGGCACGGTTTATGCTCACCAAATCATTGATCAAGCTGGTGGTATCAATTCCCGAACCCCCACCGAGACTGCTGATAATGTTGTTTGCCATACCCTACTCCAGATATCAAAAAATTATTGCCTACATGAGGTTATCGACTAAACTCAGCTTTACTTTAAACCTTCCTTAATTTTAGAGCAAAAAAAAGGTGCCGTAAGGCACCTTGAAGCGTTCTTTTTGACTATTATGCCTGAGCAGTCAGTAAAGATACCGGCTCATCTGCATTCAATTCACGGGCCAACTTTAAGAAAATCTCATCCGGGATTTGTCGAATTAGCTTTTTAGTAGAGCTATCTAACACTTTCACAATAGTGTCACCTGAGTCACCATCATAACTAAACTGCAGGTCGCGCTGGGTAGACTGTATGAACTCATTCATATGGGCTACCGCTTGCTGAACACTTTGCTGAAATTCTCCCGCGGGGATCTTCTCTGCCTCTACCACCTGATGTTTTGTTTCTTCGGGTGGCAAACTTTTGCCGCTTGGTTTAGCGAAGTCAGCCTGTGCCGATGAAGCCGCACCAGAGCGCGCAGGGCTATAGCGTTCTGCCACTGTTGCGTTCACTTCATTCATAGCTTAATCCTCAATCAATAAAACCCACCGGTGACCCGGTGGGTAGATTCAGTCTTATTGCAGCAAAGACAGTACTTGCTGTGGACGGGCATTCGCCTGAGCCAGCATGGCAGTAGCTGCTTGTTGTAACACCTGAGACTTACTCAATGCCGCGGTCTCTTGAGCGAAATCTGCATCCATGATTCGAGACTTAGCAGCAGACGTCTTCTCTGATACGTTGGTCAAGTTAGATACAGTGAAGTCCAGGCGGTTGTTTACCGCACCCAAGTCTGCACGGGTTTCACTTACCTGGCTGATTGCTTCGTCGAGAATCCCAATGGCTTTTTGAGCACCTGCCGCCGTGGAGATATCAATACTTGCCACAGAACCTGAACTGCCAGCTGCATTACGTTCCTGCAAACCAGTGGCGGCTAAAACGCTAGCTGCAGTAGATGAATCGCCAGCCTTAATGGATATTTCACCACCGTCAGTGGAGCGAAGCGCAATAGCACCTGTGGTATCACCGGCAAAGGCGACAACGCCGGTCAAGTCGGAAGATTCATTGATAACCTTAATGACTTCGGCAGCCTGAGTTGAAATAGTTGGCGTACCGTCCTGATCATCAATAGCACCTATTTCAATTCCATTGATGATTAAATCACCTTCTTCAAGGTCAGTACTGGCAGTCGTCGCCGCACCCTGTAAATTTCCATCATCATCGTGAGCATCAATGCCGAGCGCCTGGAGCTCCGCGGCAGTTGCAGTACCCATTTCAATTTTCACACCGGACTTATCGGCAGAGGTATCATTGAAAACCATTGAGAAGTTTGTGGTTGCCGCATCTAGCCCAGAGTTGGTTAGTGCATCACCAGAACCTGCCACTGTAACCGAAGTAGCGCCAGCGCCACTTAATTCGATACGGCCTGCATCGTTAATACGCGCTTCAAGCGAGGTTTCATCGTTGATTTTGGCAACCAACTCGTCAAGACTCTTAGTGCCACTAACTTGGGTAACCTGAGTTTCACCATTACCATCGGTGACCGTTAGAGTTAGCTGATCGGTACCAGTAACAAGTACACCAGAACCTACGCTAGACCCTTCTACGTTCACGATAGCTGAGGCCTCAGCACCTTTGCCATCCAAATCTGCGTTGATAGTCGCCAACGCCTCATTTAGGGTAGTGGCAGTATCTAAGGCACTGATATCAGTATCATTAATTGAGATGTCGCCAGCAGTATCCAAGGCTGTTAGATCCGCCAGACCATTTGTAGCAGCCTCACCCACGATATCGCCAGACGTTCCACCTAAAGAACTGGTACTGAACGAACCTACAGAAATTTCGATGGTCTGATTCTGCTCAGAACCTACTTGTAGCGCGGTATCTTGCAAGCTGCCATCCAGCAGCGCTTGGCCATTGAATGTTGTTTCTGCTGCAATGCGGCTCACTTCTTCTTTGAGCTGCTGTGCTTCTGAATCCAATCGTGCACGGTCGTCATCTGAATAGATGCCGTTAGCAGACTGAACCGATAGTTCACGCATACGCTGCAGAATGTTGGTCACCTCTTGCAAGGCACCCTCTGCGGTTTGAATCATCGACACACCATCGTTGGCGTTACGAACCGCTTGATCCAGACCACGGATTTGCGAGGTCATACGGTTAGCAATCGCGAGACCGGCGGCATCGTCTTTTGCTGAGTTGATACGGTTACCGGACGACAAACGTTCGGTGGCTTGGTCAAGCGCGTTGCCTGATTGTAACAGCTGGCGCTGAGTATTCAGGGAGGCAACGTTGGTATTAATTACTAGAGCCATGAGTAATCTCCTAAGTTTTTTTCCTGTTCACAGTCTTGCCAGCTGTGATCAGCCGATTTACCGAAGCCGCAGGGTTTGCATTTGCTTCTGTGTAGGTTATCGGTCAGTTTTCAGGAAGCTTTAGGATTTTTGGCATTTTTTTAAAAAATATCTTAACTGGTTGATTTTATTTGTTATTTTTCTTCCAATTAAGTCTTTAAGAGCGGTGATAAGCGTTAATAGCGCGATTATTGGTGCGATTTTGCTGATGCTCCTGACGAATATCGGCCAGGTAACGTTGAGATATTGCCTGAATTGTCTGATTTTGCCTTTGCAAGGCCGCAATTTCAGCACTTAAAGCCATTGATTCGGACTCATCCAAGGTCTGCAGTGCTGGGCAATCCAGCTGATGCAGCACCTGATCACGCTGCAGGCTTAATTCACCAAACCGGTCCCATTCACCCTTTTCAGCATTATCCCGCAAACGTTTATTAAACTCTTTCGTTTGCTCAATAATACCGCGCCAGTCAAATTCTTGCATCAGTCACCCGTGATTACGAAATGTAATTAAACAGCGATAAGCCCGCCACCTTCACAAAGCTCTGCTGTGCCGCCGATAATACCAGCTGCTGCATCTCCAATCGGGTGGCAGCTTCAGCATAATCCAGCGCTTCTAGGTCATTTAACACCGTTTCTGTATAGAGCTTGGTATCGAGGTTCTGTTCGCGGGTACTCTCCAACGTGTTGAGTCTAGCCCCCACCTCGCCCTGAACCACCGAGATATTGGTAACGGCATTGTCTAGATTGGCCAGCGTTTGCCCGACCACCTCTGCTAGGCGCTCCTCGCTTGCGGGCGTACCATCAAGCTCATCCATGGCCTCACTTAATCGAGTGAGCGTGGTCGATAAGCTTTGCTTGTTAGTGCTAATAAGCGTGAATGAATCCCCTTTTACGGCCTCTATTCCATCAACTGATGCAGTGCCCGCACCACTGGTGGTAATCCCTAGCATAGCATCGACCGCAGCACTGGGGGATTGCACCACTAATGATTGGCCACTGGCGGCGCTAAAACCGGTCGCATCTGCCACCACGCCTAAGCGTGCCAATTTGGTGGCATTGGTTCCGCTATTAAGTGCCGCCGCTAGGTCTGCCGCACTGGTAATGTTCTGATTCAGGACCAAGGTCTCGGTTTGATCTCCTAAGCTAAGCGTGATTTCAGCTTGGCTCACCGTAAAGTCAGTCGGGGTTATACCGCCATAGTTAACGGTCGATGGAGTCGCTAATGCCGCCTCAGAAGGTGCCCCCAAAATACTAAACGAGGCTCCCGCCACTTCGATACTCTGACCGCTGACAAATGGCTCGTTGGCGAGTAAGGTCTGCCCGGTTGCCTGGTTAATAACCGAAAAGTTAGCACCCGCAGGAATCACTGCACTGGTTTCATTGAACTGGATGATTAGGTTATCTGGGTAGAGCTCATCAAAAGCCTCTTGATCGACTACATCGCCAACACTTATACGCGCAGCCGGAGTGGCGCGATTTGCGGGATTAGCTTCAGTGTAGAAAGTGTTATGACTGCTGGGGATGTCGACAAATATACGCTTGCCCGAATCACTCACATCCACAGCAACACTGCCAGAGGCCTGCACCTGACGCTGACCTTCATCGCCGTGGTAACTGAGCTGACCGTCAGCGTTCAAACTAAAGGGTTGTGCGTCCCCCTGATAGCCTGAAAAGATATACTGGCCTGCTGCGTTGCGTGTATTTTGCAAGCTGAGCAACTCTTCAATACGGCTATTCGTTTCAGCAACTAAGGCTTTATAATCGTCCGGTGTTAATACGGCCGTGTTACCCGCACTAACAGCCAACTCCTGCATTCTCTGAACCAGCGACAAAACGCTATCGAGCGCTGTCTCTTCTAAATTCAGACTGTTCTCAGCCACATCAATATTTTTAATATGCTGCTCGGTTCGACTTATTTCTTCGTTCAACTGCAGTATTTGAGTGGCTGCTACTGGGTCGTCAGCAGGGCTGAGTACGCGCTTGCCTGAGGCCATTTGCTCCTGAGTTTTAGTCAAGGCAGTCTGGGCATTTGTCATGCCGATGTTAGCAATGTTGTATATTTGCGAAGTAGCCACACGCATGGCAAAACCCTTTCGTTATCGACCTTTAAGCCTAAATAGAATTAATTAAGGTATCAAACAGGTCACGTGCCACAGTAATCACACGTGCATTGGCACTATAAACCTGCTCAAACTTAATCAAATTAGCCGCCTCTTCATCCAAATTAACCCCTGAGATACTGTCTCGCAGACTTTGGGTTTGCTCCAGCAAGTCTTTCGCCGCACTGGCATTAGTGCTGGAGAGGTTGCTCTTGGTGCCAATATCTTCCACCAGTCGACCGTAGGCTTCAGCAAAGCTTAAGCCACCATCATCGATGGTTCCAGCCGTTTCCAACTCGGCAAATTTCAATCCGTTGCGGTTGTCATTACTTGCATCGGCATTGAAGTCTATAGTGAATGTATCGCCCGCTTGTGGCTGACCTTTAATCGTAACCTGAAAACCTAAGTAATTTGATTGTACAAAGTCTTCTGCCGTTGTATCTCCTAACAGAGGGCTTTCACTTGACGCGCTGATTAACTCAATGCCATCTGACATGGCAATATCCATGCGCCCACCGACAGTGATAGCATTGTCTGCGCCAGCGTTGAGCGCCTGATCGAGCCCACCCACTCCGTCGCTGACATCAATAGTGTCGCCGGGTGCGCCATCCAGTCGGATGTCCAAATTTACGCCACTAGATGCTGCCACAAATAATTGCGGCTGACCGCCACTTCCCGTTGTAATACTCGCGTTAACACCTTTCGCCACTAACGCAGGATTGGCATTAATTTGCTCAGCAATATATTGATAAAAGCCAAGCTCATCAGTATTTGGGTCCGGTACGCCTGACGCTATTAATGCGCCATCGTACTCAACCAAATCCTCTCCGTTAATCTGTAACTGCAAAGGGTTGGTGAATGTGGTGCTAATACCACTAATACTAGCGGTAGTATGTGCATTGACGGTAACACCAGCGATACCACTGAGCAAAGACGCTGTTTGTTCAGCTGACGCATTGGGCGCGGTGAGCACGACCTGTTCCTGTCTAAGGCCGGTGTCTGGATCAGTGCTAACAAAAGTATAACGCTCGGCAGGGTATTGATTCGGCTGTGCCGGACCGACCATCCCCAGAGCTTCAGGCACACGACTCCCCAAGCCCGTTGTAAACCCATCTCCCGCCACTAAAGTTGAGCCAGGATCTGTAGCAAATACGGAATTTTCCAAATTAGGGGTAAATTCCATATTGTTCATCGGTGGATTAAGTGGTACAGGATAAGCGGGGTTAGAGTTATCTAATACCTCATAGGTCGTCTCTGAGGTGAAGCGTATTACTAAAGGAGGGCTAAGCTCCCCCGCACTCGCAAACATCGGTAACGTATTGCCCTCGGCGTCAGTGACTTGCATCAGCTCACCGGCACTCACAAGCCCGCTGCCTGCATTACCAGACGATGTACCCGTACGTATAGGCGATGCTAACGCTATGTCCTCGGGGCGAGTCAATAAGGTTTCAATATCCCGAGCGCCATTTGCAGTCGGCTGTATCGTAAATTTATCTCCAGCCTGGAAAGAACCGGACACCAAATTAACACTAATACCATCAAAACTAATTTCCGCGGGATAGGCTCCAGGCAATAAACCCTGAGCAACGATTTCATTATCATCTTTGCGAGTAATAACGTAGTTTTTTGACCCTGTGGGAATCTTCAATTCGTAATCGCTAGTGGTTAGCTGGCTTATATCGTCAATAGTGACGCTGATTTGCCGATCGGACGGCGCTGCATTATCACCATGAAGTACTCGATCAGCTGCTAGAGAGGGATCATTAATATCGACGAACAAATTCGCACCATAGTCACCATCCAGGTCTAGGCCTTGCTGCTGCAACTGATTAAATTCTTCGGTTAGCGCTAGGGCAACCCGACCGAGCTCATTTTTGGCAGGCTGCAATACATCACTGCGAAAGTTTAATAACCCGCCTAATTTGCCACCGTTGATTTGGCTAGTCACATCCGCAGTTTGTGACCCATTTTGAAGCTGAACTTGCCCCTGCTCGTCCACCGAAAAACTACCGACATTAGTACCAACTACCAGAGCCTGGCCGCTGGCAATATAGACATTCATCTGTCCATTCCCAGAGTCAACCGATTGAATGTCAATAAGTTCCGACAACTGCAACAACGCTTCATCGCGCTTATCAAGCAAATCATTGGGCATAGCAGAAGCCCCACCGACTTTATTGAGTTGATTATTTATATCGGCAATGGACTGAGCAAGAGAGGTCACCTGTTTGGTAACGGTCTTAACCTCGATATTGATATCAGTTTGCAGGTCATGTAAACGATCATAAATTTGATTAAAGCGCAGTGCTACACTTTCAGCTTGGTCGACGAATAATTGCCGTGCCGGAGTAGAAGAAGGCTCATCCGCGGCATTTTGCACCGCAGAGAAAAAATCCTGCAAAGCGCCGGACAGGCCACTGCTACTATCGGCAAAAAGACTGTCAATTTTTCCTATATTTACGTTGTAAGTTTCAATCTGTCCATACGCGGAGGTATCCAAGCGCAGTTGACCATTCACAAACTGATCAACGACCCGCTCAATGGATGTGGTGCTTACGCCACTGCCAAGAAAACCAGCAGAGCCGATACTTTGTTCCGGACGTGTGGTGTATTCAACTTGCTGGCGGCTGTACCCCTCTGTATTCGCATTTGAGATATTGTGCCCTGCGGTTCGCAGGGCATTTTGGCTCGCCTGCAGGCCGGAAATTGCGTTGGATAAGATACCGGACATTAGCTATTTCCTCCGCCGAATGCCGCTGATAATTCTTCTCGGTCGACAATGGCTATAATTTTCTCCGCGTAAACCGGGTCTGTGGCATAACCTGCTTGCTGCAATCCTCGCGCAAAGTCTTCGATGCTATCGCCAGCCGCAACCGCCTCAGCATAACGCGGTTTTTGCAGCAGGTTAACGTAATCTGAAAAGCTCTCAAACAGTGAGCGATATTGACGGAAATCAGCCTGCACCGATTCCGCGTCACCGTCTATATATTCTGTGGTATTAACCGCAAGCTTATCGCCGGACCAACCGCCCGTCGCCTTGATATTAAATACATTGTTCGAGCTAACTCCATCGGACGTCTCTGCGATGGACTTACCCCAGCCGGTTTCTAAAGCCGCCTGTGCCACTAAAGCGGCGGGGTTAACGCCTAATTTGTTGGCCGCCCATTGTGCGTATGGCTTCATTTTTTCCACAAACCCAAGAATAGCCGGCTCAGTATCACTGTTGTCACTCACTGGGGCTGCCGTTACCTCGTTTGACACACGCAATACACCATTGCGCTCAGTGTCTTGTTCGGGCTCGTCGCTGTTCGGTTGCTCGAAGTGTTCGCTATAACTGCGCATCATTTGCTGATAGAGCGTATCGCCTAAGCCCAAACCTCGTCCCTTAGTTAACTCTAATGACATCTGCTGGTCGAGCATTTGCTGATAAAACTCTGTATCGGATGAGCGCATATAGTTACCCTCAGCAAACACATCCCCAGCAGCACGCATACTCTTCATCATTTGTTGTACAAACAATGATTCGAACTGCTTGGCCATCTCTTTCAGTGCGGCGGGATCGTCGTTTCGTCCCATACTACGCACGGCCTCAAGGCCTCGACTATCGAGAAAAGTATCCTGAACGTTAGAAAGCGCTTGTTGGTTTGTAATTGTGCTCATCAAATCACCATTAAGTCCGCTTTAAGCGCGCCCGATTGTTTTAATGCTTCTAATATGGCCATTAAATCCGCAGGTGAGGCACCCACATCATTAATGCTTCTAACAATGTCTTCCAAGGTTGCAGAGGGTGCAAACTTGAACATGGGGTTGTTCTCCTCTTCCACATCGATTTCCGAGTTCGGTGTAACCACGGTTTCACCTTGGCTAAATGGATTGGGCTGACTTACATCAAAGTCTTCGGACACCGAAACTGTAAGGCTACCGTGGGTAATAGCAACGGGAGATACGCGCACATGCTGTCCCACAACGATGGTACCCGTACGAGAATTAATCACGACCCGAGCTGCCTCTTCAGCCGGTGTCACTTCAATATTCTCTAGTAGTGCCAAAAAGTCGACACGCTGAGATGGATTAACGGGGCTGGTTACCCGTATTGATACTGCATCCATCGGCATGGCCACTTCTGGCCCCAACATATCGTTAATAGCCTTAGCCACACGATTAGCTGTGGTGAAATCTGGGTTATGTAAATTAAAAACAATGGGTTGGCCGTTAGCAAAATTATTGGGCACCACTCGCTCTACCAGTGCGCCTCCAGGAATACGGCCGACACTGGGGACATTAACGGTAATATTGGAGCCATCACCACCATCTACGCCAAACCCGCCGACAACAAGACTACCTTGGGCAATGGCGTAGGTATTACCATCAATCCCTTTTAACTCTGACATCAATAAACTGCCACCGCGCAGGCTTTTGGCATTACTAATGGAGTTGACGGTTACGTCCAATTTTTGGCCGGGTTTAGAAAAAGCTGGCAGTTCGGCTTGTAACATAACCGCCGCCACATTCTTCATTTGCATCCGGCTGCCTTCAGGTAAGTTGATGCCGAACTGTTTCAACATATTGTTAAATGACTGAGTGGTAAACGGGCTCTGTGTAGTTTGATCTCCAGTGCCATCCAAACCGACCACTAGCCCATAACCAATCAGTTGGTTTGGGCGAACACCGGCGACATCGGTAATATCTTTAATGCGCTCGGCGTGAGCTATGCTAGAGATCAACACACAAATCATAACCGTTAATATTTGCTTCATGCTTGACTCCTAGAAAGGCCAGTAGGCACTATTAAAGAACTTCGATAACCAGCCCATATTTTGTGAGCTGGCCAGCTCGCCTGTGCCGCTGTATGAAATTTGCGCATTAGCTAATCGAGTAGAATCCACCGTATTTTGGGTAGTAATGTCTTCTGGGCGCAAAATGCCACTGACTCGTATAAATTCGTCTCCCCGATTGAGCGTCATCCACTTTTCACCGCGCACCACAAGATTGCCATTGGGCAACACATCGGCCACGGTTACTGCAATGCTACCGCTTAAACTGTTGCTCTGGTCGGCTCCGGTGTCGCCTTCGAAGTCACGATCTTGACTGATATCGGTATCGAGTAAATTACCGTTAAGTGTGGGGGTCATCCCCAGTAGAGTTCCACCCGGCAAGCTCGTGGAACTTGCTTTGGTAACATTCACGCCTGCGCTTTTACTCGACACCGTACGCTCGGTAAGATTAATGGTGATAATGTCACCAATATTGCGCGCTTTTGTATCGGTAAACAGCGTCATCCCCTGTTTAGATTGGTACAAAGAGCCACTGGTATTCATCGGCTCATGGGCACGCGTAGTCACCACCGGTGCGTAATATGGGTCACCTGGTTGAGGTTTAGGCCCTGTTACACAGCCGGTCAAAAACGCCGCACCGACACTGACTATTACTACCCATAACCGTTTCATACTAATGGCTCGCTATAGAGTCTGAGTGATGTATTGCAACATTTGGTCTGCTGTCGACACCACTTTAGAATTAATTTCGTAAGCCCGCTGTGTGGAAATCATATCCACCATCTCTTCAACGATTTCAACGTTAGAGTTTTCCAACATACCTTGCTGCAAACTGCCCAAACCATTTTGTGCGGGAGCACCAATCAACGGGTTACCACTGGCAACGGATTCTACGAATAAGTTACCGCCTATCGCCTGCAGACCGGCGGGGTTAACAAAGTCCGCCAGTTGTATATCGCCCAGCTGTTGAGGTTCGACTTCCCCTTCAATAAATGCGTTCACTACCCCATCGGTACTGATGGTAATTTTGCTGGTATTTTCTGGCACATTAATCGCGGGTTCGATCAAAAAACCATCGGCATTAGTGACCTCGCCTTCACCGTTGATTTGCAGCTGACCATTGCGAGTATAGGCTACACTGCCATCGGGCCTAAGCACTTGTAAAAAGCCTCGACCGTTAATGGCAACATCAAGCGCTTGATCTGTCACCTGTAAGCTACCAGCGGTAAATTGCTTACTGGTACCGACTACGCGCACCCCTGTACCCAGTTGTAAGCCGGATGGGAGTTCATTATCTTGAGTATTCTGTGCCCCAGGTTGACGCTGGGTTTGATACAGTAAGTCTTCGAAGGTAACCGAATCCCGTTTAAAACCCACTGTACCCACATTGGCTAGGTTATTAGAGATCGTTGTAAGCTGTTTATCTTGAGCCATCAGACCCGTTTTACTGACATAAAGTGCTGCGTGCATGGTGTTTTCTCCTGTGCCTACAAGGCTTAGCTCATGCGCAATAAGCTGGATGAGCTTTCAGAATTTTGCTCAACAGTTTTCATTAGTTTGATTTGCATTTCGTACTGACGAGATAAAGTTAAAATATCGGTAAAAGAATCCACGGCATTGACGTTACTGCCTTCCAGTGCCCCGGCGCTGACCTGTACTGTGGCATCAGCCGGCAAGATTGCTTGATTCAAATCACGAAACAGACCATCGGGGAATTTTTCCAATGTGGCCAGGTCGGGCTGAACTAACTTGAGGCGATCAATGGCAACAAGAGTTTCCGGACCTTCACCCTGCGCAACAATGGACAAGGTGCCATCGGCTCCTATAGCAATCTTTTCGATTGGAGGTAAAGCAATGGGGCCATTATTCCCCAGCACAGGAAGGCCACTGCCCGTGCGCAAAATGCCATTAGCATCGAGCTGAAAGTCCCCTGCTCGGGTATAGCCTTCTGACCCATCGTTACTTTGAACTGCAAAAAAACCATTGCCGTTTATGGCCACATCGAGGTCACGACCTGTCGCATTGATAGGGCCAGATTCAAAATCTGTGGCGGGTGACTCAGTTAAAGCGTAAGCACGAGTAGGTTGGCCATCACCGTAATAAACACCCATGGAACGCGCTTGCGCAAAGTCGGCGCGAAAGCCGGTGGTGTTTACGTTGGCCATATTATTGGCATGATTCGCTTGAGCCATCATGTTGTGCTTGGCTCCGGTCATGGCAATGTAGAGGGCTTTGTCCATACTTGACTCCGCTAGTTTTTTGTCACTTTGACGAAAAAGAATCTTCTAGCAGTGATATAGCAATGGCTGTGCCAACGGCAGATTTCAAACAAGAAAGGAAAGTATATTCTTTTTATTTCAACAACTTAGGGGAGTAAAGCGAGGCAAGTATAAAGGATAATTAGGCTAACCTATAAATTGACACACCAAACTAGATAACCAAGTGCCAAACAAGCGGCAAATAA
>NZ_JAUOQM010000048.1:348997-579624 GCF_030547685.1 Gilvimarinus sp. 2_MG-2023
TTATTTGCCGCTTGTTTGGCTTTGTTAGCGCAGATTGATAATAGTTTGTGTAGTTTGGTTGGCCGTTTCGATGGTTTTGGCACTGGCCTGGAAGTTACGCTGGGCAATAATCAAATTTACCAGCTGCTCTGATAAGTCCACATTCGACTCCTCCAGAGCCCCCGAGTTGATGGTCCCCAGAGAGGCCGTACCAGGAGCACCAATAACAGCCTCACCAGTATCGGAGGTTTGCGCCCACATGGTATTGCCTGCAGGCTTGAGTGCCTCGACGTTATTGAAGTTTGCCAGTGCAACCTGACCCAGCACCTGGGCTTCACCATTAGTGAAACGGGCGAAGATAATGCCACTATCACTAACGTCCAAACCTGCCAGCCGACCAGTGGTATAGCCATTTTGATCCAGTTGCTCCACCCCAAACTCAGCACCAAACTGGGTAGAGCCCGCCAAATCAATCAAAAAGTTAGAACTTGAAGGCGGCTCAACCACAGGCACCACCCCACCTTGCAACACATTTAACGGCCCCAGTGATCCGGTTTCATTACCTTCATCATCAACCGGCGTCCAGTTAGAAACCAGCATTGTATCCGTTAACGACTCATTTAAGCTGCCGTCTTCGTTAAAATGCACATTGTAAGAGGCTCGAGTTGGCAAAGTGTTCTCTGGAGACGGCAAAGTTGGATCTGGGTCACCGACTTCTTGACCATCAACCTGTACATACATTACCCAGTGGTTGGGCGAGGTAGAGGCGTCAGCAGGATCGTATGGCTGTTTAACAAAGTACTGCGTCATTGTATGAGGGTTGCCCAGGCTGTCGTGGACCGTGGCAGAGGTGGCGTGGTTATAGGTGGCCTGATCATTAGGGTCAAAAGAGTTAATGGGCACCTCAGTAAAGCTTGCCGCCGTCAACGGAGCAAATAAATTACCTACCGCCGGCACGCTATCTGCAATGACATAACCTTCTTCCATCACAATCGACACTTCACCACCGATCACTAGGCCGTCATTGATACCGGTCAAGCTTTGCACCCCGGTACCTGAGCGGCCGATCACATCAAGCACACCAGGCGTGGCGTTCACGTCGGAGTCAAAGGCAAAACTTAAATCCGTTCCAACACTCGAGGTTATCACCAAATCACCGGCTGTATTAACCTCAGCGGTGACACCAGGCAAAGTCGAGGTAGATAAGGCGTTTATTTCTGCCGCAATATTCGCTGGAGTATTGGAGGTAAGCAACACACCGTTTAACGTCAGATTACTATTGGTGTTATCCAAAGTGCCCGATTGTACTGTCGCTTCGGTCGTTGCGGAGGCGGTGACACCAGCCAATGAATTAAGCTCCGATGCGGTCTGTGCTGCAGAGGCTCCATCCTCCGAATTGAAAGTCACTGAGCCGCCGCTTGGACCTTCAATTTCTAACGTCTGCGATTGATAACCGTTGTCGACGTTGGCGATCCCTGCTACCGACGCCGGCGCACCGGTCATCGCGGTAGACAACGCGTTTGCCCCAGTCACCGCGCCTAGCGTAACAGTACTAGAAACACCTTCATTGATATCACGCAGCTCAAGGTTGCCGCCGTTGGCAAACGCCTGAACGTTAATCGGGGTCGGGCTACTGAAAATAGCACTATTGATTAGGTTGGCAACATCTTGCACTGAGTTTGCGGTAGAAGAGTCAATAACTAAACTCAACGTTCCATTGCCCGAGGCTGGTGTGGAGCCGGCCAAAGTGACATCAAAAGTCGTTGGGTTAGCGGCAAAGTCAATCGGTACAGCCACAGCCCCTAGGTTCATCGTAGTGGTCGTGGCATCACTAATGCCAACCTGGGCAACTCCGATTGCTGAACCGTCTGTCGTGAAGCTTGAGCCGACGGACTCCAATACACTTTGATTAGCATTCAAGTTTAAAGTGGCCTCGACACCTGTGGTTTGGCGCGGCGCCTGTGTGCTTACATCCACCTGTAAATCGCTCAGCGTACCACTTACATTGCCATTATCATCGGCACTGTAACCTTGTAAATTCATTCCCGTATTGGTGACGATAAAGCCTTCGCTGTCGAGGCCAAAAGCACCCGAACGCGTGTAGAGCTGCTCCCCCTGATCGCTAACCACGAAAAAGCCTGCATCACTTACGGCTAAGTCCAACTGGTTTTCAGTGAAGTTCAGGTTGCCCTGACCAAATTGCTGGCGAATTTTTAGTAAATTAACGCCACTACCTGGGGCGTTTGAACTACTACCGAGTAAGGAGCCTGCGTAAACATCGCCAAATTCCACACGTGAAGTCTTAAAGCCGGTAGTACTGGCATTGGCGATGTTATTACCGGTGACTTCAAGATCAGTATTGGCGGCCCGGATACCGCTAAGCGCAACGTTAAATGGCATGGTCCGTTTCTCCTTTAGAAACTAGCCGCTTGGCATTAATTAAATTGAGTTACTTGGCTAATGTCGACAGGGCCAACCCCTGCCAAATTAAGCGTGATCGAACCATCATTACCTAGGGTAACGCTATTAACATTGGCACCCAGTGAGGTTTCCAGCTGTTCAGCTTCGCCATCGATCATGGCATTGACTTCAATTCGGTATTCCCCCGGCGGTAGAGGCTCTTCACCGGCACTCCAGTCGACAAGCTCACCGTCCACCTCCATATACTGACCGTCCCAGCGGAAAACCATATCACCCGCTTCACGCCCATCGACGGGTACTTTACCCACCAGTGAGCCGCCCTCGCTGTAGATATTAATTTCCATAGCACTGGTCGACTGCTCCAGATTCAAAGAGCCGGCAACAATGCCGCCATTGGTCAGCAGCGCCGTATCCGTTGGTACGGAAACTGACCGCCCAACCAGCGATGAGGCTTGCAGTGCTTGATTCGACATAAAGTTGCCGTTGAAACTCTCAAACTGGCCATTGAGTCGCTCCAACCCCTCAACCGAACTAAACTGAGCCAATTGGGCAATAAATTCAGTATTTTCCTGAGGGCTCAAAGGGTCCTGATTATTCATTTGAGTAATCATGAGCTCTAAAAAAGCCGACTGCCCTAATTCATTGCTTGCCTCTTCCGGCTCTTTGTTCGCAATACTCAGGTTACTGAGAATATTGGCCGCTGAGGTTCCGTCGTTACTTACTTGTGTCACGGCAGACTCCTTACTGTCCTAATGTGAGTACGCGCTGGGCCATCTGCTTGGCAGCGTTCATCACTTCAACATTGACCTGAAACGAACGAGATGCCGAAATCATATTAGTCATCTCCTCCACCACATTGACGTTGGGGTAATACACATAGCCCTCTTCGTCCGCCAAAGGGTGGTTTGGTTCGTAGCGCTGCTCATAGGGAGCATCGCTTTCAACCACACCCAAGACGGTTACCCCAGCACTGGCATCGCGATCCGCGCCACCAATAGCTTCAAGACGGTTAGTGCCTAAGGTGTCTTTAGCGACAGCGGCAAACACGGGTTGACGTGAGCGATAAACATCTCCGGCACTGGAGCTGGCCGACTGTGCATTAGCAAGATTGCTAGCGGTGGTGTTCAGGCGCAGGCTTTGAGCATTCATGCCAGAACCGGCAACATCAAAAATAGTATTGAGCCCCATGGTATTACTCCTACTGTCCGGTCAAAGCCTTGCTCAGGCCTTTAAATTTTTTGTTTAGCAACATAAAGCTGGTTTGGAATTCCAACGCATTTTTCATAAATTCAGCGTGTTCAACCTGATCTTCGACGGTATTACCATCAACCGATGGTTGATGTGGCGTGCGGTAGTCCAAACCAGGACTACCGCTGGAACTGCCATGAATATTCAGGTGGCCTTCGTCCGTTTTTGCTAAGGCTCCGGGCATGTTTCCGGCAGCCTTAGCCAAGGCACTATGAAAATCAAAATCTCGAGATTTAAAGCCTGGGGTATCAGCATTCGCTAAGTTGTTGGCCAGAACTTCTGCCCGCTGTGAGCGAAGTTTAAGAGCCGGTTCAAATGCACCCAGTGCCTGATCGAAAGAAATTGCCATGATTGCCTCGTTGCGTTAGCGTCACAAGCAATAAAGCACAGGCCATGCCAAACCTAGAAATATCTAATATCTCATTGATTTTATTGAGTTTTATTTTTGATTGAAATATAAACGGGTACTGCAGAGGTAAGAATGTAAGGACAAGAGCGGCAAAGGCTTACCGCCTTTGCCGCTTAATCGAAAGCTATAAATTGTTAAATAGCCCGGTAGAGGATACCTGGCTCACAGCGAACCATTTCAAACAAATTCGAGGCTGCGCCTACGCCTTCGGATGAACCGAGAAACAAAACGCCTCCGGGTTTTAAGCTGGCGTGTATTTTTTGCAGGATTTTAAGCTTTAGCTCGGCATTAAAGTAAATCAAGACATTGCGGCAAAAAACAATATCAAAACGCCCCAGCGCCGCGTAGGAATCCATCAAGTTGAGTGGGCGGAATTCGACCCGCTCCCGTACGGTTTGGTTTATTTGCCAATTATTGGCATCAATTGTGGTAAAAAATTGATTACGACGTTCTACCGACAGACCCCGCATAACTGATAATCGGTCATACATTCCCTGCCTTGCCTGCTCAAGCACAATCGACGAAAGATCGGTTGCCACGACCTGCACAGGCCGAGCCAAGGCACCCATGGATTTCCGCTTATACTCTTCGGCAATCATACTCAGCGAGTAAGGTTCCTGGCCCGAAGAGCAAGCCGCCGACCAAATCCGGAGCGGACCATACATCTTATTAGCTGGGGCCATAAGATCGGGCAGGAGAACATTCTTTAAGTATTCATACGGGTAACCATCGCGAAACCAAAAAGTTTCATTGGTGGTCATAACGTCAATAACCTGATCGCGTAAGCGCCGGTTACTATTCATTTTGAGTGCCTTCACCAACTCGGCAAAGTTTGGCAGGTTATACTCTTCTAGCAGCCGCCGAACCCTGTTGGCCACTAGGTACTGCTTATTTTCGCCCAAGGCTATACCACAAGCGTCTTTTAGAAACACCCTAAACTGATCAAACTCTACCTGCTCCAGAGTATGTGAAGATTTAATCGGGCTACTCATATCAGTCCTTAACAACCACTAAACAACAAACCACTTTAAATAAGCAACCTATCTAATTGAATATAAAGGCCTTACTACTCATTACCACTTTCTTGTAGCAGGTCTTCCCCTGTGATCGCCAAAACCCTGTCATTCACCCGCTTAGCTAATTCATCGGGATGGAATTTAGCCAAGAAGTCATTGGCGCCAACCTTTTCCACCATGGCCGCGTTAAAAACACCGCTAAGCGATGTATGCAGCACCACATACATATCTTTTAGTTTAGGGTTACCACGTATCTCAGCGGTAAAGGTATAGCCATCCATTTCCGGCATTTCAATATCAGAGATGATCATTATCAGCTCTTGATACGGGTCTTTACCCTCTTCGATCATGCCATTGATGTATTCGAGAGCCTCCCGACCATCTTTTTTCAAGGTGGTGGCAATGCCCATAGACTCCACAACCCTTTGGATTTGTTTCCTGGCAATGGTGGAATCATCCACGATAAGAATATGTCGCTTCACCACCCTTTCACTTAACCCGTCTTCAAAAATACCTTCACTCACTGTTTCATCGACAGGCGTAACTTCGGCAAGAATTTTCTCAACATCGACAATTTCAACCAGGCGTTCCTCAACCTCGGTGACAGCGGTTAAATAGTGCTCTTTGCCGGCCCCCATGGGCGGTGGATGAATATCACCCCAATTCATGTTAACAATACGCTCCACCGCACGAACCAGAAAGCCTTGTAAGGTTCGATTGTACTCCGTGATAATGACAAAACATTCTTCGATGTTCTCCAGCGGTTTGCGGCCAATAGCCAGATTCATATCCATTATTGGCATCGTGCCGCCGCGAATATGAGCCACGCCCCGCACTACTCCACTGCGCCCGGGTATCTCATTCAGCTTGGGGCACTGCAAAACCTCTTTTACCTTAAAAACATTGATGCCATAGGTTTGCCTTCCAGCCAGACGAAACAGCAATAACTCCAATCTGTTTTGACCCACCAGCTGTGTTCGTTGGTTAACACTATCGAGTACACCTGCCATATTCTCGCCTCAGTTTTACATCGCCATCAATTTAAAGCGGTTCCCTTCCTATGCGCTAGACGCGAAGGCACATTCCTTGCAGTATCCCCACTTATATGTATTTAACTCTTATTAACGGCTATTTTTTGACACTCTTTAATAAAACCCGTTAATTATGTGTCATCTGGCGCCTACTGCATTGAGTATAGGCTCAATCTCAGCCCAGATTATCGTTTATTGCCACTGTGTTTATAGAATAGGACAACTATGGGCCGCCTACGTACTTTTTGCGTCAATTTAGGCTATACAGTCGCACTGGGGTTTGTCTCCTTAGTGTCTGCTGCCAATGAAGCCGGCCACAACCCACCGCACGATCTGCAGCAATTGCGGTTGGCCACCAAAGAATACCTTCAAGATTACTATCAAAATCGATTTGATGCCGTAGAAATTACCGTTAATAGGCTCGACCCTCGATTGCGACTCGCCCACTGCCCCTCCCAACTAGACTTCGAGGTCAGAGATTTAACCCACAATGGCGGTGCTATTACGGTGAAAACTCAATGTTTAAGCGCTGCGCCGTGGAGCATTTACATTGGAGCTCAGGTGAATGTTTTCCAGAATATCGTTGTCGCCAGTAAAGCCTTGAGTCGCGGAGACATTTTAGTAGAATCGGATCTTACTGAGAGTCGAATGAATAGCTCTAACTTACGAAGTGGTTACTTTACCGACAATTCGGATGCAATAGGAAAGGAGGTTCGACGCAATATAGAAGCCGGAGAACCCTTGCGCGACGGAATATTGACAATACCACTGGCGATTAACCGGGGGGATATCATCACCCTCGCGGCCTCCAATGGCGTTATCGGAGTTAACACGCGGGCGGAAGCACTGGGTAGCGGTCGGGTAGGCGAACAAATACGGGTACGTAATTTATCATCGCAGCGTATCGTGACTGCCAATATCGTGGCAACTGGCCGGGTCGAGGTTAATCCTTAAGCCACAGGCAGAAATTTATTGTAAATAATCGCTAAAGTTATAATACAGACGGCCGATAGCAGCTATGCGAGAGGTATATCCTTTGGCAATCTGGTATGGGCACCAGGTTATAACTGACCTTTTAAAGTTGGATTAAGCATATGGCTATTGACACAAGCAATACCTACAAACCGGGTACAGCGACAACCGGACGCTCCAGTGGCAGCGCCCCCCTCTCAACGAAATCCGAGGGAAAAAGCGGCGCGCCATCAAGTCCACAACCGGCCACTGATCAAGTGGTACTGAGCGCCGAGGCGCAATCGCTAAGCCGCCTGCAAGAAGCCGTTGATACGGCTCCCGATGTGGACAGCGACAAAGTCGCCGAAATAAAGCAAGCGATTGCCGAAGGGCGCTTTGAAATAAACGCCGAACGGCTGGCCGAAGCTATTCTGTCTCAGGACGACCTTATCGGTTAAACCCTAGGGCTGAGCCAACTGCAGCCTTAGGGTTTCGTACAGTTTCGACTTACCCATTTTTTTCGACTTACCATAGGTGCCCACTATGTCAGTTAACCCCTCACTTGTCTCGCAAATGCTAGACAATGACCTTGCCGCCGCCAAGGCCCTACTGGAGCTTTTGCAGCGCGAAACCGAGCTGCTGAAAAACCGACAACATACCGAGCTGGAATCCACCCTTAGCGTTAAAGCCGAACACCTCAATGTTCTGGATGCTCACGCCAGAGAACGAACCTCTTTATTGCTGAGTTTGGGGCTGGCTAACGACAGCGATGGTTGGTTGGAATATATGCAATCTACCCCATCGCTGACACCCTTGATTACCAAATGGCAGGAGATACAATCCGTCATTACCCAATGCAACCAACAAAACACCAAAAACGGCAAATTAATCAACCGCTCACAACAAACGCTAAGTCGAATATTAGACTTGGTAAAAGGTAAGTCTGCCGGTGATAATTTGTACAACGCCAAAGGCGTCACCACAAGATCAGTCAACAGTGGTAATGCGGTAAAAGCCTAAGACAACTTGGCTTTAGCCGCTAAAGTTTCTACAATGGGCGCCTCGCTCCACAGGAGCGACAGGCCCCGGTAGCTCAGCTGGATAGAGCAGCCGCCTCCTAAGCGGCAGGTCGGACGTTCGAATCGTCTCCGGGGCGCCAACTTACCCACCCTGCCCTCTGTCCTTAAACTATGAATTTAATCTTGTTATTCCCCAGTGATTTCAGCCGCGACAATACCGTCACACTGCGCGATGAACGCCGGGTTCGGCATATTACTCAGGTTCAGCGCATCAGCGCCGGGGACACTTTAAAAGTTGGCTTAATCAATGGTCAAACGGGTGTTGGGCAGGTCATTGAGCTGGGTTCCGACTCGGTGACCATGTCGGTGTCGCTCACCCAAGAGCCGCCAGCGGCGTCGAACATCAGTATTATTTTAGCGTTGCCCCGCCCTCCTATGCTGAAACGTATCTTGCAAACCATCAGTACGCTTGGGGTAAAAGAGCTGATATTGCTGCAAAGTGCCCGTGTGGATAAAAGTTATTGGCAGACACCTCAATTGCGCGAAAACAAAGTAAGGGAAGAGTTGATATTGGGGTTAGAGCAGGCCCGGGATACCCGGATGCCGGCTATCCATCAAGCGAAGCGCTTTCGCCCTTTTATTGAAGACGAACTGCAAGACTTTCTCGGTGAGCGCCAAGGTTTTATTGCCCACCCCTATGCCCGGCAGCACAGCCCCCATAATGTCAGCGACTCCAGTGTGATTGCAATTGGCCCCGAGGGCGGTTTTTTGGATAAAGAAATTGATGCCTTTGAGCAGCGCGGCTTTACCGGAATCTCACTAGGCCCGCGTATTTTACGGGTCGAGACGGCGGTCACCTATTTGCTCGGGCGCTTTTCGAGCAATGCAATAAACTGATCCGCCGGCACCGGTGGGCTAAAGTAAAAGCCTTGGTAATAATGGCAACCATAGGACTTTATGATATCCAGCTGGGCACTGTTTTCCACCCCTTCAGCCACAAGGCCTAAGCCCAACAATCGCCCCATGGTCACAATAGTTTCCACCAAAACCCGATCATTGCGATCATCAATAATGTCGCGAATAAAGCTTTTATCAATTTTAAGAGTGGTAACTGGCAGCCGTTTTAAATAACTGATGGATGAGTACCCGGTGCCAAAATCATCCAGTGAAAAGCTGATACCATTTTGCGTTAGCAGGGTAATGGTTTCAATCGCTTCTTCTATTTGCTGAATGACTATCCCTTCGGTAATTTCCATATCGAGGGTTTGATCAGGCAAATTGTATTGCTCTATTGTTTTGATAACATCGGAGGCAAAACTGTCGCGACGAAACTGCCGCGGACTGATATTTAAACTCAGCTGCATTCCTTTGTGCCACAAGCCCGCCTTACTCCATTTTTGCACAACGTCGCAGGCTTGCTCTAACACCCATTGGCCGACCTCAATAATCAACCCAGATGTCTCTAACACCGGAATAAATTCAAACGGTGAAATTATGCCTTGCTCGGGGTGAAACCAACGCAACAGAGCTTCGGCACCGACAATTGCACCGCTTTGCACATCTACCTTGGGCTGAAAATATAATACAAACTGCTCTTCCTCAAGCGCCCGGTGCAGCTCACCCTCCATCACTAACTGCCGACTGACTTTATCGGCCATATCTTCGTTAAAAAATTCAATCGCGTCGCGCCCTTTTTCTTTCACCTGATACATAGCGGTATCGGCGTAGCGCAGGAGCTCATGCACAACATTATTTTTCTCGGGATAAACGACAACCCCAACACTGCAAGTGATACGCAGCTCCATATCCTCATGAATAAACGCTTGCGAGATTAATGCCCGAATTTTCTCGCCCACCTCACCCGCTTTTAAGGCTGCCACTTCCTGGTTATGGTCGAGCACCGTCAACACCACCACAAATTCATCGCCACTAAGGCGCGCAACCAAGTCCTCTTCTCGCACAGCACTTTGCAAACGCGACGACACCTCTTGCAACACTGAATCGCCCACCGGGTGCCCCAGAGAGTCGTTAATATTTTTAAACTTATCCAAATCGATAAACAGCACAGCGCCAAAATAGCCATGCCTTACGGCTCGTCTCGCTTCGTGCTCTAAACGCTCAACCAACTGCAGCCTATTGGGCAAACCGGTCAGCGCATCGTGATGCGCCATATGCTCCATTTTAGCCTGAGCCAGTTTTCTTTCCGTGACATCCATAGACACCACAAGACAAACCACTTCCTCATAATACTGCAGTGGCATCATATGAGTTTGCAGATATAACTGCTCACCGCTGGCGCTGACAAAGCTTTCTTCCGCGACGTCGATTTCTTCGCCGTTATTAATAACCCGGGCATCGCCTCTGATAACAGTGTCGACATCGAGCACAGAGGATTTTAATAGATCGCTGATATGCACATTGCGCATATCCTCGGGGGTGTGACCCAACATTTCAGCTAGGGCTTTATTGGCGAACAGATAGTAGCCATCGGCATTTCGCGCGCCGATGAAGACAGGCAAGCTATCGACAATCTGACGTAAATGTTCTTCACTGGTTCTAAGTGCCTGTTCAATTACACGACGTTTGGCAAGTGACAGCTCAATCACATCGAGAATTTGATTACTGCTGTTTATCACTGTGCCAAGCTCATCGGCTTTATGCGACTTTAAGGTCGTCAACCGCTTAGCTCCAGGCCGATCAGGATCAATTTCGTTAATTTCATGAGAAAGCTGCACCAATGGCTTGGTTAGCTTAAAATAGAAAGCGACAAACAACAGCACAACGAGAATAAGGCTACGAAAGCTACTGACAAAAAAGTTTATTTCCGAGCGGCGATAAAAATTTTCCAATGCCCGGTCTCTGTCGACCGTAAAACTGATTTTTCCGGCCACCATTTGCTCGTAGCCGGCCACGATTAAATCAGAGGAATAAGAGGCATCATCATGGGTGAAGAGCCCTCCCATCCAAGTAACATCCGACTCTGTTAGAGCCTTGTCAGCTTGGGCTAAAACGTTGCCGCGCTCATCCCAAATAGCTACCTGATAGATAAAGTCATAGGTTAACAGGCCATTTACAACCTCATTGGCCAAATCAGCGTCTAGTGTATGTACGGCTCTAGCGGCGGGAGGTGTGGCTACTTCTGCCACCCGGTATATTAATTGATCTAATTCTTTGGATTGAGCAAGATAATCAATGTACACCTGTATCGCACTGATAAAAAAGCTGAGCAATATCGCTAAAATAATGCCGATTTTAGCTAATTGAAAAGAGATGCCCTGAAAAAAAGACGGCTTTTTTTGTCTCATTATTGCGTGTAATCCAGTGCCGGTGGCTGAATAAATGGGGTTAGTGATTCATGTGGTGATGCAATTCAACGGGGCACTCCGACAGCCCAAACTCTCCACCTCGCGCTGACATGTACGGCTGGGGCAATCCATTGCGCGATCATTAACTCACCGATGCCATACCGTGGTGAGTTAGCGACTGCCTAGAGAAGGCGAACTTAATCCAAGTTTCAACCTAAACCCCAGCAAACGCAGACATTAAAGACAGTATAGTGCAAGTTCGCCAACCTAGCAGCGACAAGATATTACTGAACTTGAACGGCGTTGATAAATTGATTCTCACCCGGCTCAAGCTCACTGCCGGACACTGGGGTTAAGCCGGCAAAATCAAATAGCTGACGGTCCGCCAGTTGCGACGGGGCAACGCTGCCAATAGCCGAAAATATGGTTTCCAGACGACCGGGGTGCGATTTTTCCCAGCCCTGCAGCATATCCTTAATTACCTGACGCTGTAGATTTTCCTGTGAGCCACATAAATTACAAGGAATAATGGGGAACTGTTTAATCTCAGCATATTGCTCCAAATCCCGCTCTTTACAGTAAGCTAGCGGACGAATCAAAATATTTTGACCGTTGTCAGCTAATAATTTGGGCGGCATGGCTTTCAGCTTGCCACCGTAGAACATATTGAGAAATAATGTCTCAATTATGTCATCGCGATGATGCCCCATAGCAATTTTGGTCGCCCCAATTTCATCAGCAAAACCGTATAGAGTCCCCCGGCGCAGTCTCGAACAAAGCCCACAGGTGGTTTTACCTTCAGGAACAATCTCTTTCACGATGCTGTAAGTGTCTTTTTCCACAATATGGTAAGGAACACCCAGTGACTCTAAATATTGCGGCAGTACATGCTCGGGGAATCCGGGTTGTTTTTGATCCATATTGACAGCAACAAGCTCGAAATTGATTGGGGCCGTTTTTTGTAGCCCTAATAGAATATCGAGCATGGCATATGAATCTTTACCACCCGACAAACACACCATGACACGATCGCCTTCGCTGATCATTTCAAAATCAGCAATAGCACTACCCACCTGACGACGCAGTCGCTTTTGCAATTTATTAAACTCTAAACGCTCTTTGCGATCCAGTTCCGCCACTGAAGTCTCAGATACAGCCTTACTCATACCCTATATTTACCCATTGATTCATATATTCCGCCATTGTACGGTTTTTGCCCAAGCGATGGAATCCAATTTGCCGCTTGGCGGCAATGCCGTGCCGCTTAGTAACGTAATCACACTCCGCGCTTGAGCCCCAACAGCAGCAATCCCGTATCGCGCCTACTTTGGACATTAATGGCATGGCGCTTGCTCTAGCACTGGTGTGGACTCAATGAGTCACAGTATTGCACGGTAATGTTTGAGGAAAGCGGTATGTCTCTGTTGGAACGAATTCTGGGTAAACTGTCTGATCGAGGAACCTCGCACGAGGCCGAGATTACTGCATCACAAAACAAGTCAGCCTCTTTCAAAACTGAAAGCTCATCCCATGAACTGCTATTAAGTCTCTGCCGCTCCCGCCAGCTGCTTGAGGTTCTAATAGACAATCGCGGCACCAGTTTTCAAAGTATGATATTGGCCGTGGACACCGAGCGGGGCATGCTTTGGCTCGATCAGTTAACCCCGTCAACTCTGGCATTAATGGAGGGGCAGAGCCTAACCCTGCGACATCAGAGGCACAGCGAGGTACTCACACTGAGACTTCCGGTCATTAGCGACCAAAGTCAAAGCCGCAACGCTATTGCAGTTCTACTGCCCTCCAAGGTCGAATACCGACCACGGCGCAGCTGGCTTCGATATGAGCCCGGTTACGACTCACTGAAAGCCACCATCAGAACAATAGGCAACGCCCCCACCGAAGCTAATATCGTGAATATATCGGGGGGCGGAATGAGATTACGCCTAAAAGGTAATCAATTGCATTCTTATCGGCGCGACGCACACCTGCCCTTGTGCCAGGTACGCCTGAGCCACCAGATACAGGTTAACTGTCAGGCCAAGGTAAAATCTGTACGCTTAGTTAGGGAACCCTTCAGGCACACACAAGTGAGTCTTGAGTTTACCGACATGACCCCGAGCGCTCGAATTCAACTGAATAACCAACTGTCTAATTTACTTAACATTACTGACGCGAATCAAACTTTAGACGCCAAAAACGAACTACAATTAGTGGGTTAACCCCACAAGAGACAGACAAGGATTTTTCATGCGAAATAATGGCTCGGTCACCAACAAAGAGGTACCTGTCAAAGCGGGCGATGAAATCGTATCCTCTACTGACTTGGCAGGCACTATCCGCTTTTGCAATGATACTTTCTGTGAAATAGCAGGCTATGAGCGCGACGAACTGATCAATCAGCCCCACAATATTCTGCGCCACCCAGACATGCCTAAAGATGCATTTGCCATGCTATGGGGGGCACTCAAGAAAGGTAATGCCTGGATGGGTATTATCAAAAATCGCTGTAAAAATGGCGATCATTACTGGGTAGATGCCTATGTAACTCCGGTCGCCGAGCACGGTAAAATAGTGGGTTATGAGTCGGTTCGGGTGAAATCTGACCCAATATGGATACAGCGAGCTGAAATGGTCTATGCTCGATTACAAGCGGGCAAAGGTCTATGCTCCCCCCTGTTAAAGCTTTGGCAGAAATTTGGCCTATCTTTATTATCAGGCGTTTTTAGTTTTATATTAATATCTGTATTTTTAGCGATCAATGAAAGCACAGGTCCAGGGCAATACTTAGGGGCGGCTTTGATTGGTATTGTTTTAGCTTTTCTCGCACAAACCACCCGCAAGTTGCTAATTTCAGACGCTCTCATCGAAGCGAGAAAAATTCATCACGACCCTATTGCAGCCTTTATATATACTGGCCGTAGCGACGAAATAGGTGAAATACGCCTAGCACAACTCGCGCAGAAATCTCGTATCCGCACAGCCTTGGGCCGGTTTCAAGAGTCAGCCGACGAACTGAGACAGCACGCCGAGCTATCACAGCAGCAAGCTCAACGAACTTTCACCCATATTACCGAACAGCAGCAACAAACCTCTGGTGTGGCACACGCCATGGGGCAAATGAGCATCGCCGTACAGGAGGTCGCCTCGGGCGCCACACAAACCTCGGGCGCCACTGGCGAGGCCTTAAGTGAGGTGGAAAAAGGCAATCAAGTAATCCGCTCAGCCGGGGTCGCCATTGACGACCTATCGCAAACGGTGGGCGACTTAGGGGCCGTCCTCAACCGGTTAACCGAAGGCAGTGTGAAAATTGCATCGGTCGTAGACGTTATTAAAGGTGTCGCCGAGCAAACCAACTTACTGGCCCTCAATGCCGCTATTGAAGCGGCTCGCGCCGGTGAGCAGGGGCGCGGTTTTGCGGTGGTGGCCGATGAAGTTCGCACTCTGGCCCAGCGCACCCAGGAGTCCACCGAAGATATTCAAAGTATTATCAGCGAATTGACCGATGCAACTGGGCTGGCGGGAAAGAACATGACCGACTGCCAAAACTTAGTGGAACGCAGTGTTAACGAAATGGGCAATGTCAGTCAGGCCCTGTCCGCCATATCCTCTGCGGTGACCACTATTGACCAGATGTCTCATCAAATAGCCGCAGCGGCCGAAGAGCAGTCGGCCACGGCGGTGGATATCGAGCAAAACACACAGTCGATCACCTCTCTGGCCGAGCAAGTCCAGGGACAGGTGGATGAAACTAACCGTTTGAACTCTGAAATGGCATTGCTATCACAAGGGCAAAGCGAACTGGTTCGGCGCTTTAGCTAACAGAACTCAGCCCTTACGGACTGGACAAGCGCCGCTAAAAGCCTTAGCTTGGCGCTTTTTCCAGTTATGAGGCCGTATGAGTACCAACAGTGACAACCTAGTAAAGCGGGACCGGGCGCACGTCTGGCATCCATACTCTTCATTTACCGCCACCTCTCCTACCTACCCCGTAGCCAGTGCTAAGGGCGCTACCCTTACCCTGACCGATGGGCGCCAACTAATCGATGGCATGTCATCCTGGTGGAGTGTCTTACACGGGTACAACCACCCCGAACTTAACCAAGCACTGCTAACGCAAAGCCAAGCCATGAGCCATGTCATGTTCGGCGGGCTGACCCATGAGCCCGCGGTTAGCCTTTGCGAAAAGCTGGTTAGCTTAAGTCCGAATGGGTTAAACAAAGTATTTTTATCCGACTCGGGCTCAGTCAGTGTGGAAGTGGCCATGAAAATGGCCCTGCAGTATTGGCACTCGCAAAATTTGCCCGAAAAACATCGCTTTATTGCATTAAAAAACGGTTACCACGGCGACACCTTTGGCGCTATGAGCGTATGCGACCCAGTGACAGGTATGCATCATCTATTCAGCCAGAACCTTACCCCACAACTATTCGCTGCCCGGCCCCAAAGCCGCTTTAACGATACCTTCAACCCGCACGATCTCGACAGTATTCGCCAGTTATTAACGAAGCATAATAACGAAGTGGCGGCCGTCATCTTAGAGCCCATTGTTCAGGGCGCGGGCGGCATGTGGATGTATTCGCCCCAATACTTGCGCGAAGTGCGCGCCCTGTGCGACCAATACAATGTCTTGCTGATTGCCGACGAAATAGCCACAGGGTTTGGCCGGACGGGAAAGCTTTTTGCCTGTGAGCACGCCAACATTAGCCCCGATATCATGTGCCTGGGAAAAACACTCACCGGCGGCTATATGACCCTCGCCGCCACCCTGTGTAACGACAAGGTAAGCGATGGCATTTGCCACGGTGAGGCCGGCGTCTTTATGCACGGCCCGACTTTTATGGGCAACCCCCTCGCCTGTGCCGTGGCCAGTGCCAGTATTGATTTGTTGTTAACCTCCGATTGGCAATCCAATATCCAACGCATCGAGACCCAACTCAACCGCGAGCTGGCCGACTGCCGTACACTGAACTATGTGAAAGATGTGAGGGTGTTAGGGGGAATCGGTGTGGTTGAGCTGAGCTACGCTCCGCCCATGAACGAAATACAACCGGCTCTGGTGGAGCAAGGTATCTGGGTCCGGCCATTTGGCAAGCTGGTTTACATCATGCCACCTTACATTACCTCAGAGTCTGAGCTAACAGCACTTACAGGTGGCATCTATCGGGTTATCAGTGCCCTAACCGGCCCAGCATAAGTCTTTTAAGAAAACTTTCGCAAGCCCACAGCCTGACGCAGCTTTTCAATAAAAGGCGCACTTTCGGCCCGCGCCTTAACAGCGCCTTGCTGCAGGATGTCTTCTATGTCGGCGGGGCGTTCCATCAAATCGAAGTATTTTTCACGCGCCTCGCCGAGCTGACCATTGACCAACTCGAACAATTCGCGTTTTGCTTCACCCCAGGCAATACCGGCTTCGAATTTGGCCCGCATTTCAGCGGTTTGCTCAGCGCTGGCGAACGCCTCCCAAATCTGAAACACAGTGGAAGTATCCGGGTCTTTCGCCTCTCCGGGCTCAAGCAGGTTTGTTTTAATTTTGTTAATGTGTTTTTTGAGCTGTTTTTCCGTTAAAAATAATGGAATGGTGTTGTTGTAACTCTTACTCATTTTACGACCGTCCAGCCCCTGTAAAATAGAGCCTTTATCGTCTATCACCGCCTCTGGCATTTGAAAGTGATCGCCATAATGGTGGTTAAAACGCGCCGCAATATCGCGCGCCATTTCGATGTGTTGTATTTGATCTTTCCCCACGGGGACTTTGTTCGCGTTGAACATCAGAATATCCGCCGCCATTAACACCGGATAGTTGTACAACCCCATAGTGACGCCGTAATCCGGATCTTCACCGGACTCTTCGTTCGCGGCAACCGCTGCTTTATAGGCGTGCGCTCGGTTCATCAGCCCTTTTGCCGCCATGCAGGTCAGCAACCAGTTCAACTCGGGGATTTCAGGGATATCGGATTGACGATAAAACACCGCGTTGTCAGTATTCAGCCCCAGTGCGAGCCAGGTGGCCGCAATCTCTTTGCGCGACTGCTCGACACGCTCGGCATCCTGACACTTAATCAGAGCGTGATAGTCAGCCATAAAGTAGAAGGACTCTAACTCTGGCGATTTACTGACCTCAATGGCCGGACGGATCGCCCCGACATAGTTGCCTAAATGGGGTGTGCCAGAGGTGGTAATACCAGTTAAAACGCGTTGTTTGCTCATTGTCTATCCAAAAAAACAGGTGGTTTTAGTCGGTGGATATCATACAGGGTCAGCCCTCGGCTGTGTAGCGGTGAGACGAGCTTATATCAGGTGTAAAACTGCTCTATTGTTCCAGTGAGTAACTGGCGATACCCCTGCGCTAGATATCCCCAGCTTAGATGAGAAAGGTCGGGGGCATCTGCCAGCCTACCGCTGACATACTCATTAAGCCTGGCCCTTAGTTGGTCCGCCAAGGTTTGACTATCGCGCTCTAAATTACCCGTTACCGGATAACAAAAGTCTTCCCCTAGTATTTCTGGATACACTTGATGCCTCGGCAATAACGGACTACACCCTAAAGCTACAGCCTCTAATACCGATAGGCCCTGAAAATCGTGATCGGCTGTCGAAAGGACAATGTCGGATTGTTGCAAAATATTCATGTATTGTTTATGACTTTCTATATACCCTAACTCTCCCAAGCAATGATAAGACTCTAACAGCGATTTTATCTTGTCGAAAACCGCAGGTTTTTGGCGAAACTGCTGGCCGATTAAATGCAATTGGAACGCTGGATGGGGATTATCATCACTCAATAAATGTTGCAGAGCCCGATACAAAAGTTCAGGGTTTTTGTCGTATTCCCACCGATGATTCCAAACGATTTTTGCAGGCATCGAAAGTGCCGTTTTTTTTGACTTAACACACTGGTTAAACAAATTATTTTCCAAGGGCACAGGCAATACCTGACTTTTTGCTCGGACGGATTCCACTAACGTAAGGTCAACTCCGTCGGGTAGCTTTTTTAACAACTTGTGAGCACCGGCCAAAAACCCTTGGCGATTGAATTCAGAATTAAACACGACGCGATCAGCACAAATGCTGCTATAGAGAGTGACTATCTGCGGTTCAATGGAGGAGTGCTGCTGGTGATTGGTAGGATAATCAAACTGATTTTCATGACAGTATAAAATGGTGGGTAATTTTGCCAACTTCGGCACCATGCCGCGCAGGCTCGATAAATCCACCATCGAGGTACAAATCAACAAATCATATTCAGCCTCTAGGGCAGCCGTTTTCAAGCTAGCAAAAGTCAGACTACTGCCGCGTATACGCCAACTAAAAAAGCGCGGGGCCAAGGCTAACTGGGTAAACTCACACTCGGGCAGATACTCCGCCAGTGCCTGCCGCCAACGTTTATGACTGGCGGCATCGTAACCGGAGAGCAATAAAACCCGCATTGTTAATCCAGTTTACCCGGGGCTGCCACTTGCTTAAAATATAACGTCGCCACTTGCGATAAAGCGTAAGCATCCTCCGCCCCGGCCAACTCCCGAATAGAATGCATGGCAAAGGTTGGCACGCCGATATCCAGTGTTTTCACACCCACCTCAGCTGAGGTGATGGGGCCAATAGTACTGCCGCATTCCATATCGGAGCGCGACACAAAACTCTGCACGGGTACATCAACCTGCTTACAGAGCAACTTGAATAGCGCCGCGGTTTCACTGGTCGTGGCGTAGCGCTGATTAGCATTTACTTTGATAACCGGCCCAGCGTTTAACAGCGGACCGTGACCTGAATCGTGCTTGTCTTGATAGTTGGGGTGCAAGCCGTGTGCGTTATCCGCCGACAGCATCAGAGAGATATCCAAGGTGCGCAGCCTTAACTCCGTATCGGGAATAACTCGCTGTAAAAAGTGCTCCAACATCGGGCCTTTGGCGCCACAGGCAGAGGCGCTGCCCACTTCCTCGTGATCGGTACACACCAGCAGGCACGACTCCGATGAATCCGACTGCAACAGTGCTTCAAGCCCAACATAACAGCTGAGCAAATTATCCAGGCGGGCGCTGGCAATAAATTCTTCTTTAAAACCAACAACCGCTGGCGCCTGTGTGTCGTAGAGCGACAACTCAAAATCGAGAATGCTTTCTACTTTGAGAGCGGGGTACTGCTGATTTATTTGACTAGTCAACAGCTCGTGCCACGACTTAGGCTTTTTTTCGGCCAACATCAATATGGGCAGCATTTCTTTTTGTGGATTGACGGTTTTATTACGATTGGCCTCTCGATCCAGATGTATGGCAATACTGGGTAAACAGGCGATGGGCCGGTCAAAATTAACCAAACAGCTGGCCGGCAGAGCCGAATCGCCTTTATAAGTTACCCGGCCCGCAATCGACAGGTCGCGATCAAACCAAGTGTTAAGTAACACTCCGCCATAGGTTTCAACCGCCAACTGCGAATAGCCGGCATTGACGCTATAAGCATTAGGTTTGAGCTTTAAACACGGGCTGTCGGTATGTGCCCCAAACATACGAATACCACTTTGCTCCAGTGGCGATTCTCCGTACTTAAAAGCAATAATCGACGAGTCGTTGCGGGTAACAAAGTATCCCTGCCCCTTTTGCAACGACCAAGAGTCATTTTCTTTTAAGGCGATAAAACCCGCCTCGCTTAAGCGCCTGGCAATGTTCTGCGTTGCGTGGAACGCCGTGGGCGATGCCGCCAAAAAATCGATCAGTCGTTGATTAAAGTGCTGCACTTCGGTTTTTTGCATGGCAGATATCTCTATATTGAATTAGGTGCGGATTCTTTCGCGCTTTTTCCAGGTTACAGTATCGCGAATATAATTGGGCTCCACGGCCATTACATCCTGAGTTTGACCACGGCCCCAGGCACTAACGGCCAGTTTCGCAACAGCGGATGCTCGCGGCCCAATTGTGGCATTAAAGTCGCTTACATACGCCGCCATGGTATCCACTGTAAAGCCCTGCCCTACCCCTATGGATTGATCCCGGTTAAACCCGGCTGGCAGTGACACGCTTGCCGGGGCAGACACTGCCGGAGGCGATTGGATAGCCAGAGCTGACTGCGAAGGATCAAACTGAAACACCGCGTAATACACCTCCCCCATTCGCGCATCCAGAGCACTTAAAACGCTCTGCTCTGGGGCAGCTTCACAGGTGGTCAGTGCTTGGGCCTGCAGAGTACAAACGGGAATAACCGGAATATTACTCGCAAAGGCCAGCCCCTGCACAATCCCCATGCCGATACGGATACCGGTAAAGGAACCCGGGCCTGCGGAAAAGGCAATGGCGTCAAGATCAGACAAGGCCACACCGTGTTCGGTCAGCATCGCATGAACCATCGGCAGAACACGCTTGGTATGGCTTTTAGCGGCCATTTCAAATGTTTCTACACACTCGCCAGTAGGGAGCATTAAGGCAACGGAGCAGGCTTCGGATGAGGTATCGAGGGCAAGAATTGTAGGCATAGGATAACTACTGGCTGGACAAAACAACATTTTGCCAGATACAGCGGTTCCGACCAAGAGCCATGATGAATATATTAGACCAGTGTCGAGAGCGACTCAGCCGGTACAAAATACAACAACCCCGGCTTAGACCGGGGTTGCGAGTGACATAATGGCAATTATGATTTTGAGGCTGAACGTGTCGAGCGCGCTTTGGCTTTGCGCTTTGTGCCAGATTTACGACTGGCCGCTTTAGCCTTGGCCGCTTCTTTTTTCTCAATAGCGCGAACCTTGGCCCTAGCTTTCTTTTCCGCCGCTTTTGCTTTGGCATCCAGCTTTTTAGCCGCTGCAGTCACTTTTTTAGCATCGGCACTGGCTCGCACTCGCTTCCATTTGGCCTCAAAGGCCGCCTTAGCTTTGTCTAAATCAGATGCCGCTGCATGAGTAAGCTTTTCTTGTAGCGCACTGATTTTCTCTTTGCTGGCGTCTTCCACAGCTTTAACTGCCGCGTAAGCCTTGGCTTTAGCCAAAGCTGATTTTTGTTCAGCCAATTTAGCACGAAGATTTTTAGCTTTATCCGAGGCTTTACTGGCAGCATTCGCTGCTGACTTAGCCGCGCGTGCATCAACCGCTTTTTTGCTTTTAGCCGCTTTGGCTTTTGCCGCTCGAGCTTTTTTACGAGCAGCCGCTAATGTTTTGACCTGCTCATTAACCAGGGACTGTGTTTTATCAACAGCGATTTGTGCCTTGGCAACACGCGGATCAACTGGCGTACTCGCAGTGCGTTTTGAAGCCTTATGTTTAGTGGATGGTCGTGCAACGGATTTTCGTTTGGCAACCGCCTTTCGCGGTGTTTTTTTTGCAACTTTAGCCATAACTTCTCTCCTTAACTCTTTTTAATTCATGCGCCTTAATTGTTTACATGCACTAGGTAAGTAGCACAGTGTCAATATATTTAATAAATACTCAACTTGCACGTTTTTAAGACAAATTAAACATTAATTCTACAATTTTTTTAAAAAATGATAAAAAAAACATAAAAAAAAGGCCCCGTAGGGCCTTTTAACGAAATCTGTTGTCGATTATTTATGTAGAACGGCAAAAAGCTGTTCACGAATTTTATCAACACTGCCAACACCCGCAACTTTGGTAAACTTCGCAGCGTTTGCACCACCTTGCTCCTCCAAAGCTTGATAAAACTCAACCAACGGTTTGGTTTGCTCGTGATAAACTGCCAGGCGTTTGCGCACGGTTTCTTCCTGATCGTCTTCACGTTGAACTAGCTTATCACCGGTTTCGTCGTCAAGCCCGGCAGTTTGTGGCGGATTGTGCTCGACATGATAAACACGCCCAGAGGCTTCATGTACACGGCGACCACTCAAACGACTGACAATTTCTTCATCGGCCACATCAATTTCAATAACATGGTCAATATCAACACCAGCTTCCTGCATTGCTTGCGCTTGCGGGATAGTGCGCGGGAATCCATCAAATAAGAAGCCCTTGGCGCAATCGTCCGCGGTGATACGCTCTTTCACTAATGCGATAATTAAATCATCGGGCACTAAGCCGCCCGCGGCCATAATGTCTTTAGCCTTCAGTCCGAGAGGCGTACCGGCTTTAACTGCGGCACGTAACATGTCTCCAGTGGAAATTTGGGGAATACCAAACTCATCCATAATCATTTTTGCCTGAGTGCCTTTACCCGCACCCGGCGCCCCCAATAAGATAACCTTCATCGCCACTCTCTCCTCACGTATTAACCCCGGTGGTTCCGGTTGGCGCTAAAAAGCGCTGCTTGCAAAAAGCGGTTACAATACACGCGTACCTCCACAATCACAAGGTACCCGCTCATTTTGACGGTATCCTTTTGATTTTAAAATACTTTTTGCTATGGTTAGAGATAAACAAGCTTACATTTACGCACCAAAGAGGCTATCTAAATGGACAAGAAACCTTGTGAACTGCTAGCACACTGGGAAAAAAGCGCAAAAGGACAGCTGACTCAGAATCAATATGCCGTTCGATTACCCATCATCGAAGCGGCCAAGTTAGAGGCTCTGGCACAGATGTACCCTAGATTGACTGTGGAGCAGTTAATCAGTGACTTACTGTCGGCGGCGCTGCACGAGGTGGAGGAATCAATGCCTTATGTGAAAGGCTCTGAGGTGGTTGCTAAGGACGAGTTTGGCGATGAAGTCTACGCCGATGAAGGCCTGACCCCAAAGTTCCAGCAACTCAGTCAGAATAAGTTGCAAGAGCTTAAAGAGCCCCAATCCGACTAGGCGTCAACCTCGGCGTATTGTTCGGCCTCGTGAAAAATAATTTCGCGCACGATCTCTATCGGGGTTTTATCTAAGCACTGAATCGTGATATCGGCTGCGGCTTGATACAGTGGCACACGCTCTTGATAAACCTCGGCAAATGTCTGCCCATTGGGACGGGCAATGCCTCGGGTATTCATGTTGTGGATGCGCGGTTCAAGTGACGCCAAGGGCAGATCCAGAAAAATAATCTGCCCGGACTTTGCCAAATGCTCCATAGCCTCAGCACCATATATTGCACTGCCGCCAGTTGAGACAACATGCCCATCAACCTCCAACGTGAGAATGGTGGCCTCTTCCAACTCTCTCAGGTGTTGATAGCCATTCTCTAGCACGATGTCATGCAAGGTTTTCTGTGTATGAGTTTGTATCAATAAATCAGTATCGATAAATTCCTTGGCCAACTCTTTGGCTAAGAGCACACCCACTGTACTTTTCCCTACACCGGGCATGCCGATCAAAACAATGCTCTTATCTCGTGTACCGCTCACGATATCTCCTAGCCTTTGTGGAAGTTAATATTGCTTATACCTTAAAACTTCCTACCAGTTCACGCAAATCATCAGATAACTGATTGAGATTACGGCTGGCCTCGGCCGTTTTGCCAGAACCTTCGGAGGTATCCAGGGCTAGCTGGTTAATCTCCACTAAATTTTTATCAATTTCCGCTGTAACAGAACTTTGCTCTTCTGCCGCGGTAGCAATCTGAATGGCCATATTGGTGATAGAGCCCACTGCGTCATTAATATTAGCCAGTGACTCTCCCCCTTCATTGGCGGCCTGTACTGCCTCACCGGTCATATCATTGGACAAATTCATTGCCTCCACAGCACTTTGCACCCCGTTTTGCAGTTGCACCAGCATTTGTTGAATATCTTCCGTGGACTGTTGAGTTCTACTGGCGAGTGTCCGCACCTCATCGGCTACTACCGCGAAGCCACGACCTTGTTCACCCGCCCGTGCAGCTTCAATGGCGGCATTGAGAGCCAATAGGTTGGTTTGCTCGGCCACACCTTTGATCACGTCAATCACAGAGTTAACGTTTTTAGCCTCTTCATCAAGGCGCGTCATTACCTGAGCGGTGTCATTAATGCGATTAGAAAGCTCTTGTACGCGGTCCACTGCAACTCGTATACGCTCTTGGCCATTGCTGGTGACTTCGGCGGCATTTTTAGAACTGTCAGCAGTATCATTGGTATTTTGAGCCACTTCTTGAATCGCCACGGTCAATTCATTCACTGCCGCAACCACCATAGTAATAGCCTGAACTTGTTCATCGGCTGCTTGTTGACTTTGCGCGGATACGGCCTGCATGTCGTTGGCAGACAACGCGACGTCTTCTGTGGTGGAGCGTATTCGGCCGATTAAGTTTTGCAGCTTTTCCATAAAGCGATTGACGTGCCCCGAAAGCTCACCCAGCTCATCGCGGCTATCCACATCGATACGAATAGTCAGGTCGCCATCGCCCTCGGCAATATTTTGAATACGATCCCCGATGGCCTTAATGGGCCGAATGACCATAATAGGTAACAAAATAGCAGCCAAAATAGCGACCAAGGTGCACACAATAGCAATGGTCATCAATTGACCTGTTATCGAATTGGCCTCATTGTTAATTCGCTCTTGAAACTCACTTACGTGTTGCAGGCGTCGCTCCCCCACCACATCCATAAAAGTGCGCACAGCATCAAATAACTCATAACTTCTTTCGAAGCCCTCAAGCTCAATACCGTCTACCGCATTAGGGTCACCATAGGCAGCTTGATCGACTAGGTTCGAACTATATTGATACCAAGCATCATATAAACCTAAAAACTGTCGTTTCTCGTCATCGGTCGCGCTATTGGAAATGGACAGCGATTGCAAAAATCGCTGCTTTGCCTGCTCGGCATTATCTTTGTGTTCTGCCTTTAAGGCGCTCACCCCGACATCGACCACACCGCTGACAAAGATAGTGCGCTCGGCTGTTAATGCCTGATACAAATCCCGGTCGGCCTGCAAAATCAGTTGGATTTCCTGTAAGTTGATGTCGGCTATGGTATCGGCGTTATCGGCCAGAGTGCGGGAGGAGAAAATCGAGTAGATACTGGAGTATAAAAACAACAAAACCAATATCATAAGGGGGAGAGAGAGCTTCCAGCGAAAGCTCATATTGTTATACCAACTCATTGCGGCCAAGCCTCACTAAAGTCATTATGTTTTTAAATCAGTGTAGTACACCAATCAGCGGTTATCCTTACTACCGCCGTTCTTATACTATCGGCCCAGCTGATTAAATCTTGAGTGTTGGTTCGTCCCTGTTCTTAATGATGCAGCTTTAAACTCACTTTGGTGACTTTCGCATCTTGCATATTGAGCACAATAAATTCCACATGGCCTAAATCCACCCGGTCCCCTACCACGGGCTTCTTATAACGGCTGTAAATATAGCGACCGATGCTCCAATTGGCCATATGCTCAGGCACCTCAAACCCATAAACCTCGCTTAAATCCCGTAACTTGGCCCGTGGAGACACCACAAACTCACCAAAGAAGGCTTGTGCCGTTAAGCGATCTGGCTCTGGCTCACCGACTAACCATTTATCCAACCCTGGTAGGGCCACCACTGCTGCCAGAAGATACACATGATCACCCACGGCTAGCTGACAGCCTTCTAGCTCTCTAACCGGCTCGCTGTCGCGTAATACGCAAATGACCTGAGCATCAAGATTAGTGGGTAATCGGTCCAAGCCGGAACGAATGGCAGGTGAATCTTCCAAAAGCTTGTAACCGACAAACTCATAATCAGCTTGACCAGGCACACCAAGCTCAACCCTTTGCACTCGTGAGCTACTGGTGGGCACCTCGACTTTTAACCAACGGGCCAGCGGCGCTACCGTCCAGCCCTGTAAGACCAGCGAGACAATCACGATAAAAAAAGCGATATTGAAAAAGAATGGCCAGTGTTCCAGCCCCGCCACCCAGGGAAACATTGCCAGCACGATAGGAACTGCTCCGCGCAGCCCCACCCAGGAGATAAATAAGCTTTCACGCCAGGAAAACTGGAAGGGAATAAGCGAAACGGTCACTGCAATAGGACGCGCTACTAGAATCAGTAACAACCCGATAAGAAACCCGCTGGGGGCATAACTGATCAGCTCGGATGGCGTCACTAACAAACCGAGCATTAAAAACAGACTGATTTGAGCCAGCCAGGCGATACCATCGTGAAAGCGCTGAATATTGTAAAGCCCACGGGACACACGATTACCCACCATAAGGCCGGCCATGTAGACGGCCAAAAAGCCACTGGACTGAACAACCGCAGCTAAGCCGAAGATCGACAGCCCGCCAAATAGAGCCAATAGAGGATACAAACCGGGGCTTAATTCAAGCTTTGTAACGCCCCAGGCCAGTACGCGCCCACCAACAATACCTACTAAAGCACCAACCCCCATCTGCCAAAAGAAGGTTAGCCCCATAGCCCAATCCAGCCCTGTGCCCCCCATGCGAATGAATTCGACCATGGTAATGGTCAAAAAAATCGCCATAGGGTCATTTAAACCCGATTCTATCTCTAGTGTGGCTCCAACACGGGCCTTCAAGGCCAATCCCTGCATATTGAGCACGGAAAATACCGCCGCCGCATCGGTTGAGCCGACAATCGCACCGACCAGCATACCCTCGGCCCACGACAAATCCAAAAGCCAAGCAACCAGAGCACCACAAATACCGGCGGTTATCACAACCCCCACAGAGGCCAAGACCAGCGCCGGGCGTAGACCCACACGAAAATTGTGGATATCCGTCCTCAAGCCACCATCGAACAGAATCACCGCCAGCGCCAAAGTACCCAGAAACAGCGCTGACTGGACATCATCGTAAGCTATACCGCCTAGGCCCTCTTCACCGCCCAGCATGCCGACCAGTAAAAACACCAACAACAGAGGCATCCCCACTCGGGGCGATAGCGCGCTGGCCAAAATGCTGATCAGAAAAAGAACAGCGCCTAGTAATATCAATTGATTTAGTAAATCCATGGCGCAATGATACTATAGCCAACACGAAAAGCGGCAATTCCTGTTATCATGTCTCTTTATTGAACCCGCCCAATCAACAAGTAGTGATTCATGCTCAGCAAAGATGCCCTCTCGCAACTGACCCAATTAAAAACCTCTATCGTCTCGGAAAAAGAATTTGCAGAAGGGGTGATAAGAGCCACCTCCAAGCGCTTTGGCTTTGTACGCCTTGACGACGGCCGGGATGCCTTTGTCGATCCCGAGCAGATGCTGCGAGTACTGCCGGGCGACCGGGTCAAGGTCAGCCTAACCGAAAACAATAAAAAACAACTAGAAGCTACGCTGGAAACTTTGCTCAGCACCTCACTTAAACAATTTGTGGGTCGCTATGTGCGCAAAGGCGCCGCTCACTTTGTCGAGCCCGACCTCCCCCCCTTTACTCGCTGGCTTTTTATTCCACCTCAAAATAGAACCAATTGCGCTGAAGGGGACTTGGTGCAGTGCGAAGTCATACGCCACCCATTTAAATACGATGGCAAAGGCCAAATTAAAGTTACCGAACGTATCGGCAGACCCGAAGAAGCGGGTATTGAAGGCCGCTATGTTGCCGCTAAATATCAATTGACCAGCGAATGGGACGACACGGCAGGAGAGCAGGCGCAGCGCATTTCTCACTCAATTGATGATCAAGCATTAGCCACCTTAGCGCGCGAGGATCTCACCGAAATACCTTTCGTGACAATAGACTCGGAATTTACGCGCGATATGGACGACGCCCTGCACTGCGTGGCAAACGATACCGGCTGGGTGCTAACCACTGCCATCGCCGACCCCGGCAGCGTAATTGACTACGGCAGCGAGCTGGAACTGAGCGCTCGCCAGCGGGCCTCGACTCTGTACCTATTGGGTCACCCGATCACCATGCTGCCTTCGGAATTATCCCACGAGACTTTTTCTCTTGTTCCCGAGGCTGTTCGGCCCGTATTAGTGTGCACACAGCACATCGACCAAGACGGAAAAATAACCGACTTCGAATTTAAATTTGCCAAAATCAAATCTCACCACAAATTAAATTATCAGGGTGTTACCGATCTACTAGAAGGGCAAGACAGTGAAGACCTTCAGCAGGCACTGCCGGACCCTGTAATCGCTAGTTTACAAGCACTAAACCAAGTGGCCGCTGCCCGCTTCAATTATCGCCAACAACACGGATTGGTGATGGAGGATCGGGCCGACTTTCAATACTATTTAAATGATCGTAAAAAAATAGAACGCATTGAAAAACGTCAGCGCAATATGGCGCAAAAACTCGTTGAAGAAGCCATGCTTGCCACCAATATCTGTGCCGGCAAGTTGTTTAGTGAAACGCCCAATACAGGCCTATTTTCCACCCACATCGGCTTTCGTCCCGAACGAGTCGCCGAGGTTAATCAGCTGATAGCCAATGAATTGCCCGAACTAGCGGACAAAGACTTTAGCGAACTTGAACACTTTCGCACACTGTTTCGAGCTCTGCGCCAGCCGGATACCAGCGATCAAACTAAAGCACGCCTAAACTCTCTTTTGCAGCGTATGCAGCAAGCTGGAAGTTTAAGTCTTGAAAATAAAGGCCACTTTGGATTGGGCTTTGAGCACTACGCCACCGTCACATCGCCCATTCGACGCTACCAAGACCTATACAACCATTACGCACTCAAAGCATTACTCAACAAAACGCCCGCCCCAAGTGCCACCAGCGATAGCGTAGAAAGCATACAAGATACTCTCACTCGCGGCCGCCAAGCCACGCGCATGCTGGAGTCTTGGCTGCTCTGTCAGTACATGTCCGACAAAGTAGGCACTGTGCACTTTGGTACTATTGTTGGGGTAAGCGGCCGCGGCATTAATGTAAAACTCGATGATATTGGGCTCGATGGCTTTGTTTCTTTATCGGAAAAAGGCAAGCCTAAACCCAAGTTTGACAGTGGCAGACTGACGCTTACCACCCCGACGGCTGAATTCTTCCTCGATGACAGCGTCTGTGTAAAAGTTAAAAGCGTTGATACCGGTGCGCGCCGAATGGAGCTTGAGCTGGTAGACAAAGAAACGGCCGAAAGACTGAAAGCTTTTGATACCACAGACGATAAGCGTTAAATTGACTGTACAGACCACCCGATAAAGTTTATGCCCTACTGGCTATTTAAATCAGAACCCGATTGTTACGGCATACAACACTTAGCCGCTGAGCCCCGGCAAACCACGCGCTGGGATGGCATTCGCAATTATCAGGCGCGCAATCTATTGCGCGACCAAATTGCCGAGGACGACACCGTACTGTTTTATCACAGCCGCTGCAAAGCAATGGGTATTGTGGGCACCGCCAAGGTTGTCTCGGGGGCTTACCCAGACCCATTACAATTTGACTCCAGCAGTTTGTACTTTGACGGAAAATCTTGTCTTGAAACACCGCGCTGGTTTAGCGTTGATATTCAACTGCAAGAAGTGTTTGCACAAGTCATCAGCATGCAAACCATCAAACACATCCAAGCACTGGATAACATGGTACTGCGCAAACAGAGCCGCCTGTCCGTACAACCGGTGACAGAGCAAGAGTTCAAAATCCTAATACAACTAAAAAACTCGATGCATTAATGTATCGGACTAACAGCTGCTAACAACGGTATACCCCATGGCACAAATCGGACAATACAATCAGCTACCCATCGTAAAATTCGTTGATTTCGGAGCTTATCTGGATGCCGGCGAACTGGGACAAATTTTATTGCCTAAACGCTACGTCACCGAAGCCATGGCGCTGGGCCAGAGTGTCGATGTATTTATCCACCTAGACAGCCAAGATATTTTAGTGGCGACCACGTTAAAACCCGTGGTCACCGTCGGCCAAACAGCTCTATTGCGAGTGGTTGATATAAACGATGCAGGGGCCTTTTTGGACTGGGGTCTGCCCAAACACTTACTAGTGCCCTACAACGAACAGCACAAACGTTTTGAAGTGGATCGTTCCTACGTAGTCACACTCTACCTCGACCCCTACTCAGATCGAATTGTGGGCTCCTCGAAACTGAATCGCCACTTAATAGAAAGCACGCAAGACTTAGACGTCGGCCAACCGGTAGAGCTGCTGATTTGTGGCCGGAGTGATATGGGTTTTAAAGCGGTGATTAATGATCGCTATCTCGGACTTGTATTTCGTGACGACGCTTTTAAACCGTTACACTATGGCGAGAAAACTAAAGGCTATATTAAAGCTATTCGCCAAGACGGAAAAATCGACCTTAGCCTGCAACCACCGGGGGATAAAGGTCGCGACCGATTGCAGCAAAAAATTCTCGACCACTTAAACAGTCACGACGGCCAATCACCGCTAGGAGATCGCGCCAACCCCGACGAAATCTATAAAACTTTTAACGTCAGTAAAGGCGCTTACAAAAAAGCACTGGGGGCATTGTATAAGCAGCGATTAATTACTATTGGCCCGGAAGGCATCAAACTTACTGGCGAATAAATTCGGCGTAAACCTCGATGCTGACCTCATCCCCCACCGCGGGAATAAACCGATTCATACCAAAGTCTGAGCGCAGGAACACTAACTGCGCCTCAAAGCCGAGGGTGTAATCACCCGTTAACCGATTCGTAGTGGCGCCATTGATATTAACGATTAAGACACACGGCTGAGTCACCCCGCGAAAGGCCAGATCACCATTAAACTTCAGTTGCCGACCGTCCACCTCGGCGCGACCGCGAGACTCAAACCGCGCGCTTGGATAATCTTCCACGCACAACCAATCGCACCCCATTAAGGTATCGGCGAAGTCGGGGCGATTAATGTCCAGTGACCCCATCTCGACATCAGCCACAATGGTACTGGCAGCGGGGTCAGACTCATTAAAATCTAACGCCGCCCGGCTTTGGTTAAAGCGCCCAACAAAAGACGAAACACCTAAGTGATTCACTTTAAACAATACCCGGGTATGGTTTGGGTCAAGCTGGTATTCACCCGCCTTTAAAGTATCGAGTTCTGTGTAGACCTTACCCGACAACAACTGACCGCAAGCGGCCAAAAGCGCGCTTGCGAGCAGCAAAACCAAGCCCCCTATTAGTCGCCGCGCTGAAGTAGGCCCACAACAGCAATCGACAATTTTTTTATTCAGTATCCTCACTTGGTCACTCCTTTTATGCTGATCAATGTGCAAAGAACATCAATACAAGAAAAATCTGCGCTACTGTTCATCAAAGCTTGAATAACGATCTGCCAAAAAATCTATCAAGGTCCGTACCGATGGCAGCAAGCCGCGGCGAGAAGGAAACACCACATGAATAACTTCCCGTGGAGCACGCCAGCCGTCGAGCAGTTTAATCAAGCTACCCTCATTAATTTGCTGCGTGACCATCAAGGTCGGCAGTTGCACCACGCCGACACCGGCTAAAGCAGCATTGCGAAGCGCGAGCATATCGGTCGTGACAAATCTCGGCTTAAACGGCACCTCAATCATCTGACTGTTCGGCGAGTGCCAGCGCCAGACAAACGAGTATTGAGGCTGGCCCAGCCCCAAACTTGGCCACGCAGACAGGTCCGTTAAGTGGCTCGGTTGGCCGTGGCTTGCGACCAACCCCGGACTCGCCACCAAGCTCAAACTGCGCTCAGACAGCACCCGCATCACAAGGTCACTGTCTTCAATCGGCGGCGGTCGCACGCGTATTGCGACATCGACTCCCTCGGCGATCAAGTCCACCCGCCGGTTAGAAGCCTCAAGTTGAATATTTACCTGCGGATACTGGCGCATAAAATCGGCCAACATACAGCCAACATGGGCGTGCAATAGCGCGATCGGGCACGTCAGGCGAATAGTCCCTCTGGGTTCGGATTTTAACGAGTCAATCACCTCCTGCGCCGATTCCGCCTCCACCAACATCGCCTTGCAGTGCTGGATGTAGGTCTGCCCTACCTCGGTTAATTGAAAGCTGCGAGTGGAGCGGTAGATCAATTTGGTGTCTAACCGCTCCTCCAGCGCTGCTATACGGCGGCTCAGCTTAGATTTAGGAATGCACAACGCCCGGCTCGCCGGTGCAAAACCACCATATTCCACCGCTTTAACAAAATAATAGAGGTCATTCAGGTCTTGCATACCTATCGTTCCATTTATGCAACAGTGAGACTCATTTTAGCAGTCTAGCGCATTACTGCTCTCTCTATATCATTAATACCCATAAACGACGACAGGAGAATCCTATGAAATCAATCGCCAGTATTATTAAAGCCCCTAGCAGCCACTGGGTAGGTAATGGTTTTCCGGTGCGCTCGCTGTTTTCTTATCACAATCAAGGCAGCCAGATGAGCCCGTTTCTACTGCTGGATTACGCCGGTCCGATGCTGTTTCCGGCCGACGGTCAAAAGCGTGGCGTGGGCGAGCACCCACACCGAGGTTTTGAAACGGTGACCATCGTTTATCAAGGTGAAGTGGAGCATCGCGACTCCACTGGACAAGGCGGTATTATTGGCCCCGGTGACGTACAGTGGATGACCGCCGGTGCTGGCATCCTGCATGAAGAATTCCACTCCAATGCCTTTAGCCAGAAGGGCGGTAACCTGCAAATGGTGCAACTTTGGGTCAATTTGCCTCAAAAACACAAAATGACCCAACCGGGCTATCAGAGCATTACCAAGGCGGATATCCCAACCGTCGAGCTGGCGAACAATGCGGGCCAACTTCGCCCCATCGCCGGTCAGTTTGAAGGGCATCAAGGCCCTGCCGATACCTTCAGCCAGATGCAGGTGTGGGACTTACAACTGAATGCGGGAGGGAAAGCGCTGCTCGACTTACCCGATGGCTGGACCACGGCTGTGGTGATTCTGCAGGGCGAAGTGAGCGTCAATGGCTCCGAACCACTCAGCGAGGGAAGCCTGGTGTCACTCGAGCGCAAAGAGACCGAGGTCACTCTACATGCCTCGCAAAACAGCTTGGTACTGCTGCTGAGCGGCGAGCCCATTAATGAGCCTATCGTGGGGCACGGCCCTTTTGTGATGAATACCAAGCAAGAAATCTTGCAGGCGTTTGACGACTTACAGCGCGGTCAATTTGGGAGCCTTTAGTGTAGGTTGACGACATCAACCTCGGCGGCTTTGCAGTAACTTTCTTTGCCTGTGAAGCAGCCTAAATAGAGCATACTTAACCGGATCAATAAAGGCTAAGGCAGAACCTAACGGGCATCTAACACTAAAGGGGTGCCCTTTTTTAACAGGAGTTAATTATGAGTAACCTCGCATCCGAACTGGTTCAAGATTGCAGCGTTATCAGCGGCTGCAGCGCGTTAAAACTGGTGCTTAAACCCAAAGACAAAGATCTGGGTGGGTTTTGCGTGCGCCGCACCCTACCTACCACGGAGTGCCGCAGTGTTGGCCCGTGGGTATTTTTCGATCATATGGGGCCCGCTCATTTTAAAAAAGACCAGGGAATCGATGTTCGGCCGCACCCTCATATCGGTTTGGCTACGGTCACCTATCTCTTTACCGGTGAAATGCTACATCGTGATTCGCTGGGTACCGAGGCGCGGGTATTACCCGGTGACATTAACTTGATGGTGGCAGGTCGCGGCATTGTGCACTCAGAGCGCCAGCGAGCAGAAATTAAAGCCGGACCTCATGATATCCACGGCCTGCAGCTTTGGCTCGCCCTGCCCACGGAGCTAGAGCAGAGCGAACCGGGGTTCTTCCACTACGACCAAATAGACATTCCCACCGTACAACAGAACGGCGTACCGGTGCGGGTTATGATGGGCAGCGCCTACGGCGTCACCTCGCCGGTAAAAACCCTCTCGGAAACCTTGTACATTGAGGCGCGTCTAAAAACCGGCCAAAGCCTTGAACTGCCCGCCGCAGATGAGAAAGCCTTGTATGTGGTCGAAGGCGAGCTGACTCTTAAAGACACTACTTTAGAAGAGCATAGCATGGCGATATTCGACGCTGAGGCGGGCATCACCGTGACGGCTAATCGCGATACCACCCTCGTGGTCGTGGGCGGCGCGTCGGTTGGCAAACGCTACATGGAGTGGAACTTTGTTGCCAGTAACAAAGCACTAATAGAACAAGCAAAATTAGACTGGCAGGCTGGAAGCTTCCCCAAAGTGCCAGGCGACGAAGAGCAGTTTATTCCACTGCCGGAATAACTAAAAACAACTAAACCGGGCTTTGGCAAATTTCAAAGCCCGGCTGTTTATCAGCGACAACCGTATAGTCCGCATTTTCCCTACCAGCGCTCCACCACTTCCGTGCGATGGCAATAGTAAGCCAAACGCTAAAATGGCAAACATACTCAGTGGCAAGCATTATTACGCGAATTAGCGTAATAATGTTTCAATGCCAAGGCTGGTAAGATATTCCTGAGGAAGTGTTAAAGCTGATCAGGACCAACACGCACAACTAACTTGCCGAAATTTTTGCCTTCCAGCAGACCGATAAACGACTCAACAGCACTGGCCAAACCATCGACTACATGCTCACGGTAGCTTATTTTTCCTTCCTGTAGCCATTGCGTCATTGCTTGACTAAACTCGTCGTAACGATGGCCGTAATCGTCAAACACAATAAACCCTTGCATCTTGATACGCTTAATCAGCAAGGACCCCATTAGCATTGATAGGCGGTCTGGCCCTTCAGGCAAACTGGTCGCGTTGTATTGCGAAATAAGACCGCACAAAGGTACGCGAGCGCTTGTGTTCAGCAATGGCAATACAGCGTCAAACACCTTGCCACCAACATTTTCAAAGTAGACATCGATACCCGCGTCACAGGCTTTCGCTAATTGCTCGGCAAAATCCGGGGATTTATGGTCGACACAGGTATCAAACCCTAACTCTTCTACAGCAGACCGACACTTGTTGGCGCCACCGGCAATACCAACGACCTTACAACCATAGATTTTTGCAATTTGCCCCACCAGGCTGCCAACGGCTCCGGTCGCTGCCGCCACCACAATGGTTTCACCGGCCTTAGGTTGGCCAATGTCCAGTAGGCCCATATACGCGGTTAAACCTGGCATTCCCATAACACCTAAAGCGTAAGAAGGCTGACTGGGTTCAGCCCCCAACTTTAGCAGCCCAGTGCCATCGGAAATGGCATAATCCTGCCACCCCGAGTAGGAAAGCACCCACTCTCCCACTGCAAAATCCGGGTGGTTGGAGGCCTCAACACGACATACCGTCCCCCCCACCATAACATCACCAATGGCTACAGGCGCAGCGTATGATTTAGCATCATTCATGCGACCCCGCATATAAGGATCTAAAGAAAGGTAGACTACACGCAATAAAAGCTCACCGTCTTTTGGCGTAGGCTTATCGATCGTTACCAAATTAAAATCACTTAACGTTGGCGCGCCTTGCGGGCGACCGGCTAGCTGCCACTGGCGATTAGCTTCGATGTTTTGTTCACTGGAAACGTTCATATCTTTACTCCTACTTTCAGCGGGTCAAACTAAACCGCAGTCTGTAAAATTTTGCGACTAACCTCGGGGGTAATGTCGCCGTGCTCACCCAGCTTAAGCATGCCATGCTGGATTAACTTCTCAATTAAGCCGTCGATATCGGCCTCACCTAAATCAACATCAAACAGACGAGTTGGCATTTTCATCGACTTAAAAAACTCCTCAGTCAATTCAATCGCCCGTTGTATACGCACATCGTCGTTTCCGTCTGTTAGATTCCAAACACGCTCGGCGTACTGCAATAGTTTCTCGCGCTTAGCTTTACTGCACACCTTCATGACCGCTGGCAACACTATCGACAATGTGCGGGCGTGATCAATGCCATACGAGCCCGTCAACTCATGACCAATCATATGAGTCGACCAATCTTGTGGCACACCAGCGCCAATTAGGCCATTCAACGCCATGGTTGCCGCCCACATAATATTACTGCGAACATTCAAATCCGCTTTTGTGTCTGCGGCCAATGCTTTGGGTCCCTCTTCGATCAGGGTAAGCAATAATCCTTCAGCAAAACGATCTTGCACTTTGCCATCGACGCTATACGTTAAGTATTGCTCCATCGTATGAACAAAAGCATCGACGACACCATTGCTGATTTGACGATCAGACAGCGACAAAGTAACCGAAGGGTCAAGCACGGCAAACACCGGTTGAACGTAAGGGCTCATAAACGGCAGTTTATTGCCATCACGAGTCACGACAGCGCCAGAATTTGACTCCGAACCCGTAGCCGGTAATGTTAATACACACGCCAGTGGCAAGGCCTGCTTAATAGGCTCTCCTTTAGCGATAAAATCCCAAGGGTCGTCTCCTTCGAACAGTGCCGCCGCCGCAATAAACTTAGTACCATCGACAACAGATCCCCCGCCAACGGCCAAGAGAAAATCAATATCATGCTCTTGAATTAAGTCCTTGGCTTTAATCAGTGTTTCATATTGTGGATTGGGCTCGATGCCGGAAAACTCAAACCAAACATGCTCATTCAACGCTTCAACCACTTGGTCATAAACGCCATTCGTCTTGATCGAGCCACCACCATAGGTGACCAACACCTTGGCGGTTTTTGGTATTGCCTGGCGCAGAGCTTGTATTTGCCCCTCACCAAAATGAATTTGGGTGGTATTGTGAAAACTAAAATTTAACATTGCGAGTCTCTCCAATCTAAGACGTCAGTGCAGCCAATAACTTTTCTGCAGCGAGTTCTGAACTTTGTGGGTTTTGACCACTGATTAGCAAACCATCTTTAACGGCAAAGGCATGCCAATCGGCCACTTTTTGAAACTCAGCCCCGCGCTTCTTCAGCTCATCCTCTAATAAGAAAGGCACAACGTCCGTAAGTTGCACCGCTGCTTCTTCAGCGTTGGTAAATCCCGTCACCGCTTTGCCTTTAACCGCATACTCGCCGTTAGCATCTTTCACATTCAAAAACACAGCAGGTGCGTGACAGACAGCGGCAACCGGCTTATTCGTCGCCAGAAAATTTTCGATCAAGGCGATGGAGTCACCATTATCAGTTAAATCCCACAAAGGGCCGTGGCCTCCTGGGTAAAACACACCGTCATAATTCTCAGCGTTAACGTCTGCCAGCTTGGTGGTATTTGCCACTAAAGCCTGTGCGTGTTTATCGGCATCGAAGCGACGAGTGGACGTCGTTTGGAAATCTTCCAGCTCACTTTTAGGGTCTACAGGGGGCTGACCACCAGCGGGTGAGGCCAGCGTTACCTGAACACCCGCATCAGCCAGAGCGTAATAAGGTGCCGCAAACTCTTCGATCCAAAAACCTGTCTTTTCACCGCTGTTGCCTAGCTTGTCATGGGAGGTGAGAACCATTAATACTCTTTTAGCGCTTACTTCAGTCATGTTATTGCCCTCTAACCATTGGTTGCTTAAGTCTTGCCTACAGTGTATTCCCTTAAATTAAATTGAAGAATACAAACAAAATTGACAACATTGTTAAATATATTGATACAATTGGTTATGAATGTATCATTCGAGCAACTTAAAAGCATGGTGGTTTTTGCTCAGGTCGTCGAGCAAGGCAACCTCACCGCAGCCGCCAAGCACATTGGCTTATCACGTGCGGTGGTCAGTTATCATATAAAGAAACTGGAATCGCAGATTGGCGTAAAACTACTCAACCGCACGACTCGGGCCATCACATTAACCGAGGCCGGTGGCGAGTATTACAAGTCCTGCCGCATCATTGCAGAACAGGCCGAACGTGCCAATCAACAAATGGAGAACCTCAAAAATGAGCCTGAGGGTTTATTAAAGATCACCTGCCCGGTTAACGCCGGGCTGCAGATGTTCGTGCCAGCGCTCAATGAGTTTCATCGCCTGTACCCTAAAATTGAGCTGGATGTCATGCTAACGGATGAGGTGGTGAACATCGTCAAAGAAGGGATCGACTTAGCGATACGTGGCGCGCCATTAGTCGATTCAGGACTGCAAGCGAGCAAGTTGTCGACGCTGCCTACCTGCCTGTGTGGCGCGCCCTCCTATTTTAAAAAACACGGCCGGCCGACCACCCCAACGGAATTAGAGCAGCACACCTGGGTTATTTACAAGCTGACGTCTGGCGCTACTGAGCTTAGCAAGGGGAGTCGCTCATACAGTGTTGCCGTAAAAGGCGAGATTAGCACAAACAATGCTGCGGCCCGCACCGCCTTTGTCGAAGGTGGCCATGGCTTAGGGCGAATTCCACTTTACGATGCCCGACCTAAAATTCAAGCGGGGCTCTTAGAGTCTGTGCTGGATGATTATCAGCTCGATAATATTGATATCTATGGGGTTTTTCCGCCAGGAAGTGCCGATTCAAAAAAGCTCAGACTCTTAATTGATTTCCTTAAAGATTACTTTGTTAAGATCGACCGGCAAGCCATGCACAATAAGCCTTTAATCCAATAAGCTGCAGGCGGCAACTTAACCGGAACCGTTCGTAGCGTGTGGCACAAGGTTATTTTTTGACGGGCATCGAGCTTAAGAGGGCTCAGTGCCCTCTCAAGCTCGGTAGTAATGCGGGGTAAGCGATTATATCGCTCAGTGTGGATTTATTCCCACTCAATGGTCGCAGGCGGCTTACTCGATACATCGTAAGTCACCCGTGAAACGCCAGAGATTTCGTTAATAATACGGTTAGAGGTTTTCTCCAACAACTCGTAAGGCAAGTGTGCCCAGCGAGCGGTCATAAAGTCGACGGTTTCGACGGCACGCAACGCAATCACCCACTCATAACGACGACCATCGCCCACCACCCCTACCGACTTAACCGGCAAGAACACCGCAAACGCCTGACTGGTTTTGTGGTACCAATCGGCCGCGTGCAGCTCTTCTAAAAAGATAGCATCGGCCTCGCGTAAAATATCGGCGTACTCTTTTTTCACTTCACCTAAAATTCGCACGCCTAGGCCTGGGCCTGGGAATGGGTGGCGATACACCATGTCATACGGCAGGCCTAACTCTAAGCCAATCGCACGCACTTCATCTTTAAACAGTTCGCGCAAAGGCTCAACTAACTCAAGCGCCATATCGTCGGGCAAACCGCCCACATTGTGGTGCGACTTAATAACATGCGCCTTACCGGTTTTAGCCGCGGCCGACTCAATCACATCGGGATAAATAGTGCCCTGCGCCAACCACTTTACATCTTTAATTTTGGCGGCTTCTTCATCGAAGACTTCGATAAAGCTGTTACCAATAATTTTACGTTTGCGCTCTGGGTCGACCTCCCCCTCCAAGCGCCCTAAAAACAGCGCCTCTTTATCGGCGCGAATAACCTTAACACCCATATTTTTGGCGAACATGTCCATCACTTGGTCGCCTTCGGCTTTGCGCAACAACCCGTTGTCGACAAACACACAGGTGAGCTGATCACCGATAGCTTTGTGCAGCAAAGCCGCCACAACAGAGGAATCAACACCACCCGATAAACCCAGCAACACTTTATCTGTGCCGACTTGCTCGCGAATTTTCACTAAGGCATCTTCGACAATGTTAGCGGGTGTCCAAAGTGCATCGCAACCACAAAGCTTTAAAACAAAATGCTCAAAAATACGCTTGCCTTGCAAGGTATGAGTCACCTCAGGGTGGAACTGCAAACCGTAAAATTCTTTTTCTTCACAGTACATGGCCGCAATTGGGCACGAAGGTGTAGAGGCCATCACCTCAAAACCCTCTGGTACACGAATCACTTTGTCACCATGGCTCATCCACACATCGAGCAGTGCGCTGCCGTCGGCTTCAATATGGTCTTTAATATCGTCCAGCAAGGGACCGGCACTTTCGACCTTGATTTGTGCATAGCCAAACTCTTGGACGTTTGAGCCTTGCACTTGTCCGCCAAGCTGCTCGGCCATGGTCTGCATGCCATAACAAATACCCAACACCGGCACGCCCAGTTCAAACACAACCTTAGGCGCGCGAGGCGAATTGGCAACGGTTACCGATTCTGGGCCGCCAGCAAGGATAATACCGCTAGGGTCAAACTCGCGAATTTCGTCTTCGCTCATATCAAAAGCACGAATGATTGAATAGACCCCTACTTCGCGCACACGTCGCGCAATCAGCTGGGTGTACTGCGAGCCAAAATCGAGAATCAATATACGCTGAGCGTGAATATCCTGAGTCATTAATATTCCGTTGTACCAAGTGATAAAAGAAAAACCCCTGTGCTAGCAGGGGTTGATTTTACGGGTTTAATAAGCGCGACACTAGCGTCCGCTAACCGGGTAGTTAGGGGCTTCTTTCGTAATTTGCACATCGTGTACATGACTTTCCCCCATACCAGCTGAGGTTACGCGCACAAATTCAGGCTTAGTGCGCATCTCGTCGATATGCTGGCTACCAGTGTAGCCCATCGCTGAACGCAAGCCGCCCATCATTTGATGCACGATAGCGCTCAGTGGGCCTTTGTAGGGTACACGCCCTTCAATACCCTCGGGGACTAATTTTTCCGCCCCTTCGCTGGCGTCTTGAAAATAACGATCGGACGAGCCCTGTGTTTGCGCCATGGCGCCTAAGGAACCCATACCACGATAGGCTTTATAAGTACGGCCCTGATAAAGCTCAACTTCACCGGGGGCCTCTTCGGTACCAGCGAACATTGAGCCCATCATCACAGCATTGGCACCGGCGACAATGGCTTTTGCCAAATCACCACTAAAGCGCACTCCACCATCGGCAATAACGGGCACACCTGTGCCCTCCAAAGCCGCAACGACATTTGCAATAGCGGTTACCTGGGGTACGCCCACACCGCTAACAATACGGGTAGTACAAATGGAACCTGGGCCAATACCGACTTTTACCGCATCGGCACCGGCTTCAGCCAGTGCTTTAGCAGCGGCGGCGGTCGCAATATTGCCGCCAATCACCTGCACACCGGGAAATTTAGTCTTAATATCGCGCACCCGATCAATGACATTTTTCGAGTGACCGTGGGCGGTATCAACCACTAATACATCGACACCGGCATCCATCAATGCTTTAACACGCTCATCGGTGTCAGCGCTGGTGCCAACACTGGCGCCTACCAATAAACGACCCTCAGGGTCTTTACTGGCATTGGGGTATTGTTCGGCCTTGTTGATGTCCTTAACGGTAATCATGCCGCACAACTCAAACTTGTCGTTTACCACCAGTACTTTCTCGATACGGTGCTTATGCAACAGGGCGCGAATTTCATCTGGGCTGGCGCCTTCGCGGGTCGTTACAAGTTTGTCTTTCGGGGTCATAATAGACGCGACAGAAGCGTCGAGATTGGACTCAAAACGCACATCACGACCGGTCACTATGCCAACCAAATCGCCGTTTTCCAGCACTGGCACACCGGAAATATTATTGGATTTGGTGAGCGCCAACAATTCACTAATCGAAGCGCTGGCCTCAATGGTGATCGGATCTTTCACCATACCGGCTTCGTATTTTTTTACCGCGCGGACTTGTTGGGCTTGAGCGTCAATAGGCATACTTTTATGGATAATGCCTATCCCGCCTTCCTGTGCAATCGCAATCGCCAGTCGTGCCTCGGTTACGGTATCCATGGCTGCAGAAATCAGAGGGATATTGAGTGCGATATCACGCGTCAATTGTGTCTTTAATGACACATCTTTTGGGGTCACCTCGGAAAATCCGGGAACCAGTAACACATCGTCGAATGTGAGAGCTTCTTCAGCGATTCGCAACATAGCACTCCAACCTTTTTCGCTTGGGAAAAATAAGCGCCGAATTATAGCGCATTGTAGCGGCTAAGGTAAACCCAAAATTACCTCAAAGCAGCTCGCTAACCCCCTGAAATTATTTTACTTTTATGACATTGACGGGCAATTGCCCCGCCCCGCTCTGATACAATGACAAAATGAACAACAGTACTGAATTTAGCGCCAATCAAAGCGGCCAAAACAGACCAGAGATCGTCAGCGTTAGCCAGCTCAATCGGATCAGCCGGCAATTGCTGGAAACTCACCTCCCCTTAGTCTGGGTGGAGGCTGAAATTTCCAATCTGGCGCGACCCAGTTCCGGCCACTGGTATTTCACGCTTAAAGACGAACAGGCACAAGTACGCTGCGCCATGTTCCGCAACCGCAACCAGTCGGTTCGGTTTGCCCCCGAGAACGGCAATCAAGTACTAATTCGCGCCCGCGTTAGCATCTACGAGGGTCGCGGCGATTACCAGCTTATTGCCGAACACATGGAGGAAGCTGGGCTCGGTGCCTTGCAGCGCGCATACGAGGCTCTTAAGGGGCGTCTCGAGCGCGAGGGGTTATTTGCCCCAGAGCACAAACTGCCTCTGCCCGACCAGCCGCAGCATATTGCCGTGATTACCTCACCCACCGGGGCGGCTATTCGCGATATTTTATCCATAGCTAAACGGCGCTACCCAAGCCTACCCATTACGGTTATACCCGTGCCAGTGCAAGGTGAACAAGCGGCGCCGGCAATTATCCAAGCACTACAACTCGCCGAGCGCTGCGGTTGGTTCGACACCATCATTCTCGCCCGCGGCGGTGGTTCCATTGAAGATTTGTGGGCTTTTAATGATGAACGCTTAGCGCGCGCCATTTTCCAGTCGACCACTCCAGTGATAAGCGCCGTTGGCCATGAAATTGATTTTACCATTGCCGACTTTGTGGCCGATCTGCGCGCGCCCACCCCCTCTGCGGCCGCCGAACTCTCTGTACCTAATACACGAGAAATATTACAGCAACTGCGCAGTCGCGAAACTGTACTGGCACAACAGATACTCAACAAGCTAAAGCATGCGCACCAACGACTGGAGGGGCTGAATCAGCGTTTGCGTCATCCCGGCGAAAAACTTCGCCACCAAGCTCAGCAGCTTGACCAGCTCGAAGCCCGCCTCCTGCAAGGCATATCTATTCCATTAAAACAACAACAAACGCGCCAGCTACAAATTCAGCAGCGCTTAACCCGGGCCACCCCACAACACACTTTGCGGCAGCTGCAACGCGAGCAGACTCAATTAACCGACAGGCTCAAACAAGCGATGTCGGTAAAACTTAACACCAGTCGCCAAACGCTGCACGAACACGCTCATGTTCTTAATAGCGTCAGCCCACTGGCCACACTGGAGCGCGGCTTCTCAGCTCTCACCAACGACTCGGGTCAACTGATCAAGCATCATCAACAGGTGTCGACGGGCGAAACCCTTAACGCTAGATTGGGCAATGGCCGCCTGCGGTGCGAGGTCATTGCAAGCGAGGAGTAATCCCTTTATATTGAGCACACTTGTCGGGGTGCCTCGGTCGCAAATAAGCGGTACGGAGGCTGAGATCGGTACGTCCGAACCCGTTGAACCTGAACAGGCTGGAACCTGCGGAGGAAACAAGTGATGCCAGAGCCGAGCTCGGGCATCCCCTCGTCCAGCCTCGCGTTTTTGAGGCACTATGCATCAATATCCCACGGCCAAACACCCACTCAATATCGCCATAGCCGGTTACGGCTTGCTCGGGCGTTTACTGGCATGGCGGCTGCTTTTATTGGGCCACTCAGTCACGGTCTACGACAAAGGCCGCTCCGGTTCAAACACCAGTGCCGCCTATTCAGCAGCGGGCATGCTGGCCCCTATCAGCGAGGCGGCCGCTTCGCATCCAAGTATTTATCGGGCGGGCACCGAGGCAATCAACACCTGGGCTAACTGGTGCAGCGAGCTGGGGCTGAGCCATGCCATACAACAACAAGGCAGTTTGATCGTCGCCCACCCGCAAGACCGAGCCGAGTTGACCCAATTTTATCGAGACAGTCAACGAATTGCCGCTGAGAACACCAGCATGACATTAACCATGCTCAATCGTCAGCAAGTCAGTGAACTCGAACCCGACCTAAGCAATCAATTAGATCAAGGATTGTGGATCAACCCCGAGGCACATTTAGACAACCGCGCACTTCTGGCCGGTCTCGATCAATGGCTGCAGCGAACCGATGTCACCATCTGGTATGACAGCGAGGTGAGTGTTAGCCCCAAGCAGATAACCGATCTCAATTCAGGACGACACTTTCAACACGACTGGGTCATTGATTGTCGCGGCGCCGGGGCCAGGTTTGATCAGCCAACCCTTCGAGGGGTAAGAGGTGAGACGCTGCACCTTGAAACCCGAGAGGTCACTCTACAGCGGCCGGTGCGTTTGATGCACCCGCGCTACCAGCTGTATATCGTTCCCAAACCCAACCACCGTTTTGTTATAGGGGCAACGCAGTTAGAAAGCGAAGATCTCTCCCCTATTTCACTGCAATCCAATCTGGAACTCTCCAGCGCGGTGTATACACTGGCCCCGGCATTTGCCGAGGCGCGAATTCTTGAGGCCGGTGTTAACTTGCGCCCAGCATACGCCAATAATTTGCCCCACGTGAGCGCAAACGAAGGCCTAATCAGTGCCAACGGTTTATTTCGCCACGGTTATTTATTAGCCCCATTAGTCGTTGCCCAAACCTTATCCATACTGCATGGCCAAAACAACTTGGCGTGCGAACAACTTATTTCACAGCCTCATTCGGAACAAGCAACCCATGAAGTCTAACGACATTAGTATTGCCATCAACGCCTCGCCTGTCACATTAAAGGCACCCGCGAGTCTGAGCGATGCCTTACAGCAATGGCAAAGTGAGCCAAGCCGGGTGGCTTGCGCGCTCAACGGTGAATTCGTGCCTCGCTCGGCTTACCCCAGCACCCGCTTAAGCGAGGGTGATCAAGTTGAAATTGTGCAACCGGTAGGAGGTGGCTGATGAGCAACCAGACACTGACAGACCCGTTAACACTCTACGGTAAAACTTTTAACAGTCGCTTTTTACTCGGCACCGCACTCTACGAATCGCCAGAAATAATGCTTGATTCGGTTGCAACATCGCAAACTGAAATTTTGACACTGGGCCTGCGTCGTCAAAACCCAGCACAAGGCGATGGCGAACGTTTTTGGCAGATGATTCAATCGACTGGCTGTACTTTATTGCCCAACACCGCAGGCTGTAAATCCGCCAAAGAGGCCATCAATCTAGCCCTTATGTCACGGGAGTTATTTGCCACCAACTGGGTCAAACTCGAAGTAATCGGTGACGATTACAATTTACAACCCGACCCCTTTCAATTGTTAGAAGCGGCACAGGAATTAATCGCACAAGATTTTTGTGTCCTGCCCTATTGCACGGATGATTTAATTTTATGTCAGCGCTTGCGCGAAGCAGGCTGCCAAGTATTGATGCCCTGGGGAGCACCGATTGGCACTGGCCGCGGCCTGCTTAATCGCTATGCATTAAAAGCTTTGCGCCAGCGATTTGACTGCCCACTGATTATTGATGCCGGGTTAGGTGCGCCCTCACAAGCCTGTGATGCCATGGAGCTGGGCTTTGATGGAGTGCTGCTCAATACCGCCGTGGCCAAAGCGCAAGACCCAGCATTAATGGCGGCCAGTTTTCGCAGTGCCATTAGCGCTGGGCGCGATGCCTATCGAGCGGGATTGATGCAAAAACGCCAGACGGCCCATCCCAGCACACCCACCATTGGCCAACCCTTTTGGCATCAAAACAGCTAAGGGGCTTTTCATCAGGTTTCTGTGCGTTCAGGGGTACCCGCTAAACGGCAGGCTCTGGTTTTAGTCTTTCGCAACTCGGCAGAATTCTCTACCGGTGAAATTTCTTACAGCCAAAGCCGCAAAGACAACACTAGAGGTTTTTTACACCAAGAGCCAGCGCCAAAACAATAAACTGGGTATAGCAAACAATAAGCTATACCCCATTAGGGAGGCTGCAAGTTTTGGGGCTAATTGGTAGCGCATAGCCAACACGCCGGCAGAGATCATCGCCGGCATCCCCGCCTCCAACACCACCACTAGCTGAACGAGTCCATCCTCCCCCAACACCCAGGTGGCTCCGAGTGCCAGTAACGGCTTGAAGATTAACAGTGCTATTAAGGCGCCGATAAATACTTTTAGGTCGCTCGCGGCTAACTTCAAATGCCAAGAAATACCCACTGCCACCATAACTACGGGCACTAAGCTCCAAGCCAAATACGCGAGAGACGTCTGCAGCCATGGTGGATAAGACCAACCGCTCAAGGCGATTGCCAAGGCCACCCATAAACAAATAAAAGGAGGAAACCGAACAATGCGACCGAGAATCAAGGAAAGCGAACTATGGCCACCACTAAACCCCACAGCAATCGCAATACCATAGGTGTTAAGCGCTAAGAAAGTGCCAAATTGATCGTACAATATGGCGTAGCCTATACCCTCTTTACCCACCAATGCATCAATAAGGGGAATCCCAACAAAACCCGTATTCCCCAGTGGCAGTATTAATAGCAAGCAACCTAAAATTGGTTTTGGCCAACGCAAAGCAACGCCCAGTATTAATACCGCCAGCGAAGTCACCAACATCACTAACCAAGCCACAAGCACCGGCAAGATAAGCGTACTATCGAAGGTTAAGCGTGGCGTTTCCAACAAGATTAATGCCGGCAATGCAATATAAATTACAAAAGCATTGAGACGGGACGCCGTAAGCTCCCCCGCACAACGGGTAAATTGCAGCGCTAGGCCCACCCCTAAGGTAAGGCCAATTAAGAGAAAAGGATTCACTCTTTTTTACGGTTAACCGCCCTTGCGAGGGGCTCGGCGGGCACTGCGTTTGGGCACAGGTTTTTTACGACCCGAGAAGGGATTGTCTGACGATTTAAATTCAACACGTACCGGGGTGCCACGCAGATTAAGCGCTTTGCGGTAGGTTTTTTCTAAATACCGCACATAGTGAGCCGGTATTTTTGCAGTTTGGTTGCCGTGCACCACGATGATGGGCGGATTACTGCCGCCGGCATGGGCATAGCGCAGTTTAATTCGGCGCCCGTTAATCATCGGCGGCTGGTGTTCAACGACCGCGTCTTGTAACACTTGAGTCAAAAAGCTGGTGGAGAGCTTGTCCGTGGCACTTTGATACGCTTGCTCGATCGACTTATAAAGATTGCCGACACCGGTACCGTGCAGCGCTGAAATAAAATGAATATTAGCAAAGTCGACAAAACGAAGGCGCCGATCCAGTTCATTTTTAACGTATTGCTTATGGCCCTCTTCCAGGCCATCCCATTTATTAAGGGCAATCACCAGAGCGCGGCCAGCATCAATGACCGTTCCCATCAGGTGCAAGTCTTGCTCCACAATACCTTCTTGAGCATCGATAACCAGTATGACGACATTGGCGTCATCAATGGCCTGCAGTGTTTTAACGATAGAGAATTTCTCAACCGTCAGCGCGACATTTTTGCGCCGTCTAACACCGGCAGTATCAATAATGGTATAGGGCTTATCGAAGCGCTCATACTGAATATAAACGCTATCTCGCGTGGTGCCTGGGTGATCATACACAATCACGCGATCCTCACCGAGCATACGATTTACTAAGGTTGACTTGCCCACGTTCGGCCGGCCCACAATGGCCATTTTAATGCCCTTGGGTGCCTGTGCCTCGGGGTCAAGTTCAGGCTCGGGTAGCTCCGCCAACACATCTTCCATCATGCTGGTCACACCACGGCCGTGGGTAGCGGTAGTGGCAAACACTTCGCCCAAACCAAGCTCATAGAACGGAGCCAGTGCCATATCGGGATCATGACCATCAATTTTATTGACAACCAAATAAACACGTTTGCCGCGCTGGCGCAGTTGCTTAGCAATTAAATGGTCCGCTGCTAATAAGCCATCGCGCGCCGACACCATAAACAATACGATGTCAGCCTCATCCATCGCCAACAAAGATTGATTGGCCATTGCGGTGTCGATGCCCTCTTCCTCGCCACTGATACCACCGGTATCGACCAGCATGAATCGGTGATCACCGATTTTTCCCTCGCCGTATTTACGATCGCGGGTCAGCCCCGCATAGTTGGCGACAATGGCATCGCGGCTGCGGGTTAAGCGGTTAAACATGGTGGACTTTCCGACATTCGGCCGGCCAACCAAGGCAATTACTGGGATCATAGTGTTGAAAATCTATAAGAAGCCGCCCATGGGCGGCAAATAAGAGTTAGTCGCCAATCGTAAAGGCGGCAAAAGTACCATCATTGGCAAGCACATAAAGCCTGTCGCCATCGCTCCACATGGGGGCGCGAGTGCCAGAACGATCCAGCCTTAAACGGTATGCAAAGTGGCCATCATCGCGTGACATAAAATGAATATACCCGTCTTCATCGGCGACGGCCACATAATCATTGAGTACAACTGGGCCAATTAAATGGCGTCGCAGCATTTGCTCATTTTTCCAAAGTAGCTCACCGGTGCCGGCATTATAAGCCTTCAGTGCGCTGTCTTCAGTGGTAACAAATAGCTCACCATCGTCAACCCACACCGGTTGATGGGTCGACAGGTCCACCGACCATAAGGGTCGGCCCGCTGCCCGGGTAATGGCCATGGCTCGACTTTGAAAACCGGCGGTGTACAAAATGCCATCTTGCAGTACAGGGGTCGCGTGGATATCGACCATTTTTTCCAGATCGGACCGGCCTTTGGGTAGGCCCACACGCTGCTCCCACAAAATCAGTCCATTTTCTGGGTTAAACGCCATTAAGCGGCCATTGGCAAAACCGGCATAGAGCGCTGAATCGGTTAAGATCGGCGTTGGTCTGCCACGCAAGGTCAGCTTGGGCGGTGGGTTGTCGTAAAACCACATTATCTCACCGGTATCGGCACTGAGCACGTTCAGACGACCATCGAGTGTTTGTACCGCTACAACATCGCCATTACCGGCAGGCACTGAGGTGACCTCACCAGTTAACTGAGTGCGCCATAAAGTTTCACCGGTCTCGCGCGATAGTGCCAGTAGTTGGCCTGCGTCGGACCCCAAAAGCAGTTGATTCTCCCCGAGACCAACACCACCGGCAATGGGCTCATCGAGGTCACGCTGCCAAATGACTTTGCCCGTTAACCGATTAAGAGCCGTTAATTGACCCTTGTGGTCGACGGTATATACCAATTGTTCAAAAAAAGCGGGCGTTAGGGCGGTAAACCCTTTGCCTTGTCCAGCACCTACATCTGTTCGCCACAACTGCTCGACAGTTATCGATGGATCAAACTCAACCAATTCCATTGGCTCAGTTCCGTCTTTATCACTAAAAACGGAACACCCCGTCAGCACAAAGGCTAGAATGGCGATTGGGTATAATCTCATGCAGAGGGCTCCTCAAGGGCCGACAATGGTTTTACATTATCCACTTTCATTTCTAAAACAACACGACGCTGCTGATTGTCACCGGCATAGCTAGTCAGTGCCTTTTCATAAGCGGTCAAAGCCGCGGCTTGGTCACCACTTAAACGCAGCACATCGCCCCGCACTTCGGCTTGTTCAGACTCAAAACCCACCACAGCTTGCTGACTAACTTGAGCCAGCGCCGCGTCATACTGTTCTTGCTCGGCCAGAACCCGGGCCAAACGTAAACGAGCAATCTGTTGTAAAGGCGCACTGTCTGAATTGGCCACTACACGCTCCAACTCGACCGCCGCCTGATCTAAGTCACCGGCGTCTACGGCTTTTTTAGCACTGTACAAAGCGCCTTGGGCCGCGTACATACTGTCCGGGTCTATTTGACGAATTTGTTCGGCCAAATGATCAACGGTAGACCTAACCGCATCGGCTTCACCATCTTCGACTTGCGTCGGCGCAGCTCTGGCAGCATCAACCATTTGCTGAAAATATTGTGAGGCGACTTCAGCTTTGCGCTGCTCGCTATCCTGCCAGTAGTTCCAGCCAAAATAACCAGCTGTGGCGACCACAATGCTGGCGATAATGCTGGTGCCATACTCTTTCCACAACCTTTTCAGATTCTCAATTTGTTCTTCTTCTGTTAAATGATCGCTCACTCTACTCTCCTACCTGAATCAGTTCTTAATTGTTAATTTCAGCTAAAACTTCAACCAACTCACCTTGTGGCAAGGTCAATTGAGGCTTCTCTTCTCGCAAATACTTCACTGTTACCGTGCCGGCCACTGCTTCGTTTTCACCGAGAATAAGAGCGATTGATGCCCCACTCTTATCCGCTTTTTTGAGCTGGTTTTTAAAACTGCCGCCACCACAGTGCATAAACACTTTTAAATTGGGTAAAGCCCGGCGAACCTCGGATGACAACGATAATGCTTGAGCCTGAACATTGCCCACAGCCGCCAGATAAACATCAACCGTCCCTAAGCTTGGCACACTGCCTTCGCCTTGTAATAACAACAGCAAGCGCTCTAGACCGATAGCGAAGCCCACCGCTGGGGTGGCTTTTCCACCCAACTGAGCCACGAGATTATCATACCTGCCACCGGCGCAAACTGCACTCTGGGCGCCGAGTTTGTCGGTAACCCACTCGAAAGCAGTACGATTGTAGTAATCAAGACCGCGCACCAGGCGATTATTGATGGTGTATGGGACACCGCAAGCATCCAACAGTTGCGTAAATTCGGCAAAATGTTGACGCGACTCTTCATCCAAGTAATCACTCAAACTTGGGCCAGCATCCAGCAAGCGCTGGGTTGCCTCACTTTTACTGTCAAGAATCCGTAGCGGATTAGTATCTAAACGGCGCCTGCTGTCCTCATCGAGCGCATCTTTGTGCGATTGAAGATAAGTCACTAGTGCTTGGCGAAATTCTGACCTAGCCACATCGCTGCCGAGTGAGTTTATTTGCAATTCAACGCAATGGGTTAAACCTAGCTTTTTAAACAACTCATAAGACAGCAAAAGCAGCTCGGCATCAATATCAGGGCCAGCCACACCATAGGTTTCAATACCCACTTGATGAAACTGCCGATACCGACCTTTTTGCGGCTTTTCATAGCGAAACATGGGACCCATATACCACAAACGTTGGGTTTGATTGTAGAGCAGGCCATTTTCTTCACAGGCGCGCACACAGCTGGCGGTACCTTCCGGGCGCAGTGTTAAACTTTCCTCATTGCGATCGAGAAAGGTGTACATCTCTTTTTCAACAATATCAGTGACTTCGCCAATAGAGCGCTTAAAGAGCTCAGTTTTTTCCATAATGGGAAAGCGTATTTCACGGTAACTAAAGCCTGCCAAGGTTTGTTGAATGACGCCTTCCAAGTATTGCCACAAGGCGGAATCCTCGGGCAAAATATCGTTCATTCCGCGAATAGCCTGAATCTTTTTCAATCGAACACCTACGTCTAGATACTGTTATTAATTAACATATGCGCACAGCATATAGAATCCACGCACAATGAATTAAACACGCACAATAATGGACTCTTCGCTCTGCTCTTTCTCTTTGGCTTTGTTTCGAATCAGCCTCTCCAGCTCATCCACTAGACCTTCATTACCCAACTTACTGTTAGGCTGGCCGTCAACATAGACAAGATTACTGGGCGCACCACCGGCCAGCCCCAGGTCAGCCTCTTTAGCCTCACCCGGCCCATTGACGACACAACCAATAACGGCGACATCCAACGGGATGGTGATATCCTCAACCCGCTGTTCTAGCTCATTCATGGTTTTAATAACATCGAAATTCTGACGAGAACAACTCGGGCAGGCGATAAAATTAACACCTTTGTTACGCAGCTTGAGACTTTTCAATAAATCCCAACCGACCTTCACCTCTTCAACGGGGTCTGCCGCCAGGGATATACGAATGGTGTCACCAATACCGTCAAGCAGTAACGCTCCCAACCCAACAGCTGACTTTACTGTGCCGGAGCGCAATCCGCCGGCCTCAGTAATGCCCAAATGTAGCGGCTGATCAATTTCTTTAGCCAGCAACCGGTAAGCATCTACAGCCATAAAGACATCGGAAGCTTTTACACTGACTTTAAAATTATCAAAGCCTAACGTATCGAGAATATTAACATGGCGCATGGCGGACTCTACTAACGCCGCTGGTGTTGGCTCGCCGTATTTTTTCTGAATGTCTTTTTCTAAAGAACCGGCATTCACACCAATACGAATAGGAATATTAAGATCGCGAGCCTTGTCTACAACGGCGCGAATGCGTTTTTCCCGACCAATATTACCGGGATTAATACGCAGGCAATCAACCCCTAAATCGGCTACTCGCAATGCGATTCGATAATCAAAATGAATATCGGCCACCAGCGGTGTTGTTACTTGTTTGCGTATCTCGCCAAAAGCCTCAGCGGCTTCCATACTGGGAACTGACACCCGAACAATGTCTGCCCCCGCCGTCGCTATGCGATTAATTTGCTCCACGGTGGCGGCCACATCGCAGGTTTCCGTGTTGGTCATGCTCTGTACGGCAATAGGCGCATCGCCCCCGACAGGTACATCGCCGACCATAATCTGTTTAGATTGACGTCGTTTAATGGGTGATGGTTGATGCATAACTAATCCACTATTGGGTTGCAGCAGCGGTAAAGTGAATAACTTTACCCGCTTCGGCATCAGGCACGGTTACCGGAAGACTATTCATCACAACACTGACACCACTGGCATTACCTAGGGTAATATCAAACGGTCCTACCCCATCGACAACCAATTGTGTTTTTGCCTCTTGCAATGCGGCGACTAAGACATCGCCGGTCGCATCGGTGACATTGACCCAACAATCATGCTCAAACGCCAACTGTAAGGTATCGGGTTGCGTATTTTCAGTAACAGTTGCAAGTGCCGGCTCAGTGGCCAGACTTGCCATTGCTTGACTATCGGTTGAATCGTTTTCGATAGCCTGATTAACTGCAGTTTCAGAGACGTCAACCTGATCCGCTGTGGGTTGGCCCATGCGCTCACTGTCTAGTGCCGATTCTGCTTCTGCCTGAGCCGGTTCCGACGTAGGGCTTTGCACGCTTGTCTCGGGCGTATTGGTATGAGCCATGTTGTTCTGCTGGGGCTGAATTGAGCTGTCCGATGCATCGGCAAAATACCAATACGCGAATACCCACAGAGCAATAATCACTACAATAACCAAAAGCCGCAGCGGCCATTTGGGCGTGTTCGTTTTTATTTTGACATTTAATGACTCACTCTGAGGCAGAGGCTGATCTTCAACTTTATGTGCCGCATCGTACTGCGCCACCAGTGGCTCACCATCGATTTTCATTAAATTGGCGTAGCTGCGGATATAACCCCTGACGAACACAGGGGAAAAGAGCTGATCAAAGTTATCTTCTTCAAGTGCACGCAATTTATCGAGTTGAACGTTCAGTTCTTGGGCGACCTGCTCACAGGTTAAGCCTTTGCGCGTTCTGGCCTCAACCAGTGTCTGGCCCACACTTTTGTCACTGGTCTGCAACGAATCCATCATTACTGCTCTGACTGCTCCAAAATACTTTTGTACTCAAGGTATTCCTTTGAGTAAGGAAATTTATTTTTTAATAACAAAGCATAACTGGCTTCTTTATTAACATTGTCAAACATTCGTTCAATCTTGATGCCTAGCAATAAAGATTGCGGCATTGGCCGCGCAATTTGCTCGTAGGCTGCCAAGTATTGCTTAGCGCTTTTGTATTCGCCCTGAGAAAAATACAACGAGGCGATCTCGTACTTCACCACTGCCATTGCCGGACTCAGTCGAGCGGCATTTTCAAATGCAGCTTGAGCTTTTTCAACCTTATCGAGTTTTAAAGCTGTACGCCCTAAATTCACTAAAGCCTGTGGGCGCCCCTTGTAATCTAAGTCTTCTGATGCGTACTCAAATTGTTTATACGCCTCTTCAAAACGACCTTGGTTAAACAACAAAGCGCCAAAATTATTGTGTGTACGCGAGTCGGCACGGTCTAGGCGCAAGGTTTTCTTAAACTGTTTTTCTGCCAGCTCCATCTCTCCTTCTAATTGGTAGAGCATCGCCAGCGCAAAGTTTGCATCGATGGAGCGACTATCAAGATCTAATGCCCGGCGCAGATGATGACGGGCCGACTCACGATTTTTGCTGTCAATATACTTAAGCGCCAAAGTGACATGGCTTTCCAGGGCTTTATCTTCGTTTATCTGGTATTTAGAAGACTCTTGCGTACTGACACAAGCAACCAAAAAAGCGGCCATCAAAACAAGTGCCACTCGTTTTAAACTGAGAAATATACAATCTTGCATCGTGCCCGCCATTGCTGTCACTCCACCCGAAACATTATTATTGATTGACGATAGTAACTGGCTCCGCCTGTGAAAACTGTGCTTTGTATCTCTGCGAGCGCTTTGTAATATCATTCACCTCTCCGGCCAGCTGGCCACAGGCCGCGTCGATATCATCACCACGAGTAGTACGAACCGTGGTGATGTACCCCTCTTGCATTAAAATATCCTGAAAGCGGCGCATGGCATTGTTGCTTACACGCTTATAGTTGGACAAATTAAACGGGTTAAAAGGGATTAAGTTGATTTTAACCGGTACATCACGCAACAGTTCGGCCAACTCCCGAGCATGCTCAGGACGGTCGTTCACATGATCGATTAAGGTATATTCAATAGTAATTTTACGATGAGTGTCAGGCAATCCTTCAATATAACGCTGAGCAGATTCTAGCAGCATTGCAATCGGGTACTTCTTATTGATGGGCACTAACTCATTACGCAACTCGTCGTTTGGCGCATGCAGAGAAATAGCCAGGCAAGCATCGGTATACTCGCCTAATCGATCAAGCTGAGGCACTACGCCCGAAGTGCTCAAAGTGACACGTCGTTTAGAAATACCGTAGGCGTTATCGTGCATCATCAAATTCATCGAATCGACAACATTGTCGAAGTTCATCAGAGGCTCACCCATGCCCATCATCACCACATTGGTGACTTTGCGCGGTCCTCCGGCGGTTAACTGACCGAAAGATTTTGCTGCTATCCACACCTGGCCAATAATTTCGGCTGCGGTTAAGTCGCGGTTAAAGCCCTGCTTACCGGTCATACAAAAACTGCAATCGAGCGAGCAACCCACCTGAGAGGAAACGCATAGGGTGCCGCGCTCGCCATCGGGAATATACACCGTTTCAACCACACTACCACCGGTCACTTCGATCAAAAACTTGCGAGTGCCGTCGGTCGAATCAAGCTGACGCAATACCTGTGGCGGACGTATTTCACAGCGCACCTTAAGCTTTTCTCGCAAAGCTTTGCTGATATTGCTCATCTCATCGAAGTTATCAGCACCTAACTGATGTATCCACTTCAACACCTGAGCCGCGCGAAAGCGCTTTTCACCCATTTGCTCGAAAAAGTCCACCAGCTTGGATTCAGACAAACCCAATAGGTTGACCTTAGCGGTATCAGTGGCCAGTGTTTGTGGCGCTACATCAGTCATCGTTTTTACCTTCGCGCTCAGCGCGTGTGTATATCATCAGCCGTGAAAAAATAGGCCACTTCGCGTTTGGCCGACTCGGGCGAGTCAGAGCCATGAACGGCATTGGCGCTAACAGCGGTAGCGAAATCGCGACGAATCGTGCCCTCGGCCGCCTCTTCAGGGTTGGTAGCCCCCATAAGTTCACGATTGCGAACAATGGCGTTTTCGCCTTCTAGCACTTGTACACAGACCGGGCCCGAGGTCATAAAATCAACCAGAGAGGGGAAAAAGGGACGTTCCTTATGTTCGGCGTAAAAGCCCTCTGCCTGCGCTTTGCTCAATTGAATCATTTTCAAGGCAGCAATACGCAGCCCCGCCTGCTCAAAACGCGCAATAATCGCTCCGATATGGTTGTCACCTACCGCGTCGGGCTTGATGATCGATAAAGTCTTTTCTACGGCCATCTGGCACTCCAATTGTTCTTACTCGGACCAAGTGGCCCACTCTATATACCCAAAACCCGCGAATTATACGCGGGTTTTGGGTATTTTTATATAAATTCCATACACTTAGTGCGGTTTTACAGGGCTGCGCGACCCTCATTTTGAATTCTCTGCACCATGGCCTTTAAACCATTGCCGCGGGTAGAACTCAAATGACTGAGCAGGTTCAACTCATCAAAGTAAGCATCGATGTCATAGTCGGCAACCTGGGCGGCTGATTTACCATTATAAGCCGCCAGCACAATCGCGAGCAGCCCTTTAACGATAAAGGCGTCGCTATCGGCAACAAAATATAACTTGCCCTCCCGAAGCTGGCTATCGAGCCAAACCTGACTTTGACAACCACGCACTAAGTTTTGTTCGGTTTTAGCCGATTCAGCCAGTGGTGGCAACTCTTTCCCTAAATCGATTATGTATTTGTAGCGCTCTTCCCAATCGTCAAAAAAGCTCAGAGTATCGACGATATCCTCTGCGCTCACATCCACACCAAACTCTGTCATTGCCTCTCCCAAGGTTAAATAAGCCGGCTAAAAGAACATACCGGTTTCAAGCTGGGCCTCTTCACTCATCATATCGCGGCTCCAGGGTGGGTCAAATACCAGCTCCACCTCTACCTGGCGAACATTAGGTACACGCCCCACACGATACTCAACATCGCCCACCAGTACCGGCCCCATACCACAAGCAGGAGCTGTTAAGGTCATAGTAATGCCCACATGGCCTGCAGCCTGATCAATATCCAGGGTGTAGATTAGCCCCAAGTTAACCAGGTCGACTGGTATCTCTGGATCGTACACGGATTTTAACGCCGACCAGACTTGTTGTTCGTGGATGACGCCATCGCCCAAGTCAGCAAAGTTGAGCAGCTCAGGTTCTTTACCAATTGCGGCCGCATCCAGCCCGTCAACTCGCACCATCTGACCTTGGTAGCTCAAAGTGTAGTTGCCGCCGAGCGCCTGCGTGATAGTGACGAAGGTATCCTTGGCAATGGTCAGTGGCGTACCGTCCGGCACACGCCGTGCTGGACACTCGGCCAGAGTAACCACCATTTCTCTTTCTAGCGCCATGTATGATTCCTAGCCGATATTAAAGCTTTCCCCACAACCGCAGTAATCCTGCGCATTGGGATTGCGAAACTCCAACTGTCGATTCAACCCCTCGGTAACATAATCAATGCAAGTACCTCGCACGACCGGAACGCTAGCCGGATCAACATAGAGTTTAATACTGTTGTCGAGCGTCAAAACGATATCATCGGTTGAAGGGGCTGCAACCAAGTCCAGAACATACATATACCCAGTACAACCGCTTTCTTTGACTGATAAACGAACCGCCTGAGCGTCATTGGCGTCTTGCGCCAATTGCTGCTTCAGGTGTTCAGCGGCAGTGGGAGTAACATCCAGCAAAGAGGTGTCTGCTGGGTTAAAACTTTCTACACTCATACCCAAACCTCGTGATATTTACGCGAGAAACATTTTGGCCTTCTTAAGGCCGGCGATCAGTCGATCGACATCATCGTGCGTATTGTAAAGACTAAAACTGGCCCTGACGGTTCCGGGAATACCGAATTGATCCATGATGGGTTGTGCACAATGATTGCCTGTACGCACGGCAATCCCCTGCTGATCGAGAATCATGCCAATATCTTGTGGGTGGGCAAAATCGCTGACAAAGCTCAAGACTGCCACGGCACTCTCAGCTTTACCTACCAGCGGATACCCTCCTATGGCCGCTAATTCTGCGCGCGCGCGATGAAGCAACTCTGCTTCATGACGATCGGCCGCACTGCGGTCTAGGCCTTGTACAAAATCCACCGCCGCAGCCAAACCCACGGCCCCGGCAATATTAGGCGTACCCGCCTCAAATTTGTAGGGCAATTGATTGTAGGTGGTGCCGGCAAAGCTAACCGATTCGATCATTTCACCGCCGCCCTGATAGGGCTGCATAGCTTCCAGCAATTCACGCTTACCGTACAAGACACCCATGCCCGTAGGACCAAACATTTTATGGGCCGAAAAGGCGTAAAAATCGCAACCCAGCTCGACCATATTGACTGGCCAGTGTGCAATGGATTGAGCAGCGTCAATCAACACCTTGGCCCCGGCTTTGTGCGCCAACTCAATAATATGGGCCACTGGGTTTACCGAACCCAAGGCATTAGAGACATGACCGACTGCAACCATTTTGACCCGCTCATCCAACAACGACTCGAAAGCCGCCATATCAATGGCGCCATCGGCATCAACCGGAATCGGCTCTACATTGGCACCGCGTTTTTGCGCAATCATTTGCCAGGGCACAATATTGGCGTGATGCTCCATTGCCGACACCAAAACTCGATCGCCAGCGGTTAAATTTTGCTCACCCCAACTAGCCGCAACGACATTAATACTTTCAGTGGTGCCCCGGGTCCAAAGTATCTGATCTTTGGAGGGCGCACCAATAAACTGAGCGACCTTTTCTCTGGCTCCTTCAAAAACCTCTGTGGCCCGATCACTAAGCGCGTGTGCGCCACGGTGAACATTGGCATTATCGTGCCGGTAGTAATTGGCAATTGCCTCAATCACAGACTCTGGCTTTTGCGTAGTGGCCGCATTATCCAAGTACACCAACGGCTGCCCATTTACTTCTTGCTGTAAAATGGGGAAGCGCGAGCGCACCTCGGCAACATCAAAGTGACTCAAACGCTTAAGCCTCCATCTGCAGCAAAGATTCTGAACGGCCAAATTGCTGAGCAATGATAGGCAACAAAAAATCTACGACCGCCGAGTTTTCAATACCCTGAATCAGCTCATTGATAAACCCAAAGCTGATCATGATTTGCGCTTGATCTTTATCAATTCCACGAGTCTGTAGGTAATACAGAGACTCGTCATCCAGCTGGGCCACCGTGGCGCCGTGTGCACAGCGCACATCGTCAGCGTAAATTTCTAATTCGGGCTTGGTATCAACCTCAGCTTTATTGGAGGTCAATAGATTTTTGTTGGACAGCTCGGCCAGAGTTTTTTGTGCATCCTGGTGAATATGAATGCGCCCATTAAAAACCGCTTTAGCTCGATCGCCAATAATGCCGCGAAACACTTCACTGCTGGTGCAATGAGGAACACAGTGTTGAATATTGGTGTGGTAGTCCACCACTTGTTTTCCACGCGGCAAGTAAACGCCATTGAGATCGACATGAGCGCCACTACCACGATGGGTTAACACGTAGTCATTGCGAATCAACTCAGCACCCTTCGCAAACGCAAAGCCATTGAACTGCGCGTCACGCCCCAATTCAACAAATACGCCACCGACATGAGTGATGCCCTCACCTTCAAGATTTAAACGGTAGTGTTTGCATTTGGCATTGGCCGCCATCACTATCTCAGTGTAAGAGGCCACTAAATTATTTTGCTGATCAGAATCAGTATTAAACTGCTCGATTATCTCAGCCTCAGCGCCCTCACCTAGCACGACCAAATGCCGAGTACTGGATAATTGTGCCGCATCGCCGGTACTGTAATTTAATAAATAAATCGGCTTATCTAATTGCTGTCCCGCCTGCACATAAATCAAGGCGCCTTGCTCTAAGGTAGACTCACTTAACGCGGCAAACAAATGCTCGCGACTATCGGCCAAACGTCCCAAATGTTGTTGAATAAGGGCTGACTGCTCGGCATTCGCCGATGCTAATAGTGTAATCTCGGCGGGCAATGAATCGGAAAGCGACTCGGCAAAAACACCGTTAACAAACACCAGCCGATAGGCCGGAGACTGCACGCTCGCCACCGATTGAAAATCGACAGAACTTGTTTCCGATGGTGTTAGAACTTTTTTCGCCAAACCGGCAAGTGGGGTGTATTTCCAATGCTCGGTGCGTCGTGTCGGCCAAGGTGTGGCCGCAAAACGTTCGGCGCCCTGCTCACGTAACCCAGACAACCAATCAGGGGCACTTTGTTGCTCAGCCAGTTCTAGCACACGGGTTTGTAACACACCCATTAAGCCACCTCGCCTTCTAGCCAACCGTAACCTTTCGCTTCCAATTCTTTGGCCAGTGATTTATCACCAGACTTGACAATTTTACCGTCGGCCAAGACATGTACGTAATCGGGCACAATATAATCTAACAGGCGCTGATAGTGCGTCACGACAATAAAACTACGCTCAGTATCGCGCATGGCATTAACGCCATCGGCCACTGTTTGCAGAGCATCTATATCCAGGCCAGAGTCAGTCTCATCTAAGATGCACAAGCTGGGCTCAAGTAACATCATCTGTAAAATTTCATTGCGTTTTTTCTCGCCCCCGGAGAAGCCTTCGTTAACGCCACGCTTCAAAAATGCTTGATCCAGTTTGACCTGCTTGCTCGCCTCACGCGCCATTTTCATAAACTCAACGCTGGACAACTCGCTTTTGTCTTGCGCCTTGCGAACCGCATCCACCGAGGCTTTCAGAAATTCCATATTGCTAACGCCGGGGATTTCCACCGGGTACTGAAACGCCAAAAACAAACCTAGGTGCGCGCGCGCCTCAACATCCAGCTCCAGCAGATTTTGCTGATTAAAGGTCACACTACCACCTGTCACCTCAAATGCCTCGCGGCCAGCTAACACACTACCCAGCGTGCTTTTACCAGCGCCATTGGGGCCCATGATGGCATGCACTTCACCTGGCTTAACTGTCAGATTTAAGCCTTTTAGGATTTCTTTTTCTTCAACTCGTGCGCACAATTTATCAATCGTTAACATAATCAGTATTCTCAAACGGTACCGACTCAAGATCGGTAAAAATTTTAACCTACCGAACCTTCTAGGCTCACTTCCAGCAGCTTGCCCGCTTCTACAGCAAACTCCATAGGCAACTCTTTAAAAACCTCGCGACAGAAGCCATTGACGATCATGGAAACCGCTTTTTCTGGATCCAAGCCCCGCTGCTGACAGAGGAACATTTGATCATCGCTCACCTTAGAGGTGGTTGCCTCGTGCTCAATAACAGCCGATGGGTTTTTACTTTCAATATAAGGGAAAGTATGAGCACCACAGCGATCACCAATCAGCAATGAATCGCACTGGGTGTAGTTACGCGCACCGTCGGCGCCCGGATTCATACGTACCAAACCCCGATAGACATTTTGACTTTTACCGGCAGAAATACCTTTCGAAATAATGGTAGAACGAGTGTTCTTACCAATATGAATCATCTTGGTGCCAGTATCGGCTTGCTGGTAATTGTTGGTCAGAGCCACCGAATAAAATTCACCCACGCTGTTATCACCGCGCAACACGCAACTTGGGTATTTCCAGGTCACAGCAGAGCCGGTCTCTACTTGCGTCCAGCTGATTTTAGCGCTGGTATGGCAAACCCCGCGCTTGGTCACAAAATTATAAATACCGCCTTTGCCTTCTTCATCACCTGGGTACCAGTTCTGCACCGTCGAGTATTTGATTTCGGCGTTATCGTTAGCGACCAGCTCAACAACGGCTGCGTGCAGCTGGTTTTCGTCGCGCATAGGCGCAGTACAACCTTCGAGGTAACTGACGTGAGAGCCCTCTTCGGCGATAATCAAGGTCCGCTCGAACTGGCCGGTATTTTGTTCGTTAATACGAAAATAGGTCGACAACTCCATCGGGCAACGTACGCCTTTGGGAATGTAGACAAATGAACCATCGGAAAACACTGCAGAGTTAAGCGCGGCAAAATAGTTGTCTTTTTGCGGCACCACTGAGCCCAAATATTTCTTTACCAACTCGGGGTATTTTTCCACCGCCTCACTGATCGAGCAAAACAAAACACCTGCCTCGGCCAGTTTTTCACGAAAGGTCGTCACCACGCTGACCGAGTCAAACACCACATCCATGGCGACACCGGCGAGCATTTCTTGCTCGTGCAGTGGAATCCCCAATTTTTCATAGGTCTCCAGCAATTTGGGGTCAACTTCATCCAAGCTTTGCGGGCGATCTTCCATACTTTTGGGTGTTGAAAAGTAGGATATCGCTTGATAGTCAGGCGCGGTATAGTTGAGGTGTGCCCAATCGGGCTCCTCCATTTCCTGCCAGGCACGAAAAGCCTGCAGGCGCCACTCCAACAACCATTCCGGCTCTTTCTTTTTGGCCGAAATAAACCGCACCACATCTTCGTTAAGACCTGGCGGTAAGGTTTCTGTATCAATCGCGGTATGAAAACCCGCGGCGTAGTCTTTCCTGATTAGGTGTTCAACCTGTTCAGACATCTTTCTCCTCTCCTTCACCTATAGTGAAGTGGGCAGGGTTTCTGCCGTGCTAATCATTTGCAGCTCTATGGCTGCCCAAATCGTTGCGGCCTTTAGCCGTCTATTTTTACTGAATCATTTCTGGTGTATAAATCGGTACGGAACAGACTCATCAGGCGCGCCGAGGCTGTTTACCGCCCTGCAGACCCAACACCACTTGTCGTATATGGGCTGCCGCTTGCTCAATATCGTCGGCGTCGGTGTAACGGCCGAGGCTGATCCGAATTGATGCCAGTGCATCCGCAGCGCTCAATCCGATAGCGTTTAACACATAACTGGGCGACATACTGGCCGAGGTACATGCCGAACCGGTTGATACTGCCAATTGCCGCAAGCTCAACAGTAAAACTTCGCCATCTATACCGGTAAAAGCTACATTTAAATGGCCGCACACCCGCTCGGCACCCTCGCCATTTAGGCGCACACCAGGCAGATCGCGAATCGACTGCCAGAGTCGGTCGCGCAATTTACTAATACGAGAGGTTTCTTCCGTTAAAACCTGACCGGCCAGCTCGCAAGCCAAGCCAAAACCGACACACTGGTGCGTAGGCAAGGTGCCCGAACGCATACCCCGCTCGTGGCCGCCGCCGTGTATTTGTGCTTGTACAGCGATATTGGGACTGCGCTTTACATAGAGTGCACCAATACCTTTAGGGCCGTAGCACTTGTGAGCCGAAAGCGACAGCGCATCTACCTTCAGCGCGTCTAGATCAATGGGCAGCTTGCCCAGTGCCTGGGCGGCATCGACATGCAGTAAAACACCCGCCTTTTGACAGAGGGCAGATATATCCGCAATGGGGTTGACCGTGCCCAACTCATTGTTAACCCACATCACGCTAACCAGCCGTGTATTGGGTTTTAGCAGCGCCTCAATTCGCTCTGGCAATATCGTGCCATCAGCGGTGGGCTCGACAAAATCGACCTCGATGCCCTGCTCTTTTAGCCAGAGCGCCACATCCAGCACCGCTTTGTGTTCGATACTGGATACAATCAGATGATCGCCAGGCCGGCACAGACCTTTAAGGGCCAGGTTGTTGGATTCAGTCGCACCGCTGGTCCAAACTATTTCCCGGGCATCGGCGTTTATCAAAGCGGCCACCTGACCGCGAGCGGCCTCCACGGCCTCTTCGGCGCGCCAACCATACACGTGTGAACGCGACGCCGGGTTGGCAAAATTGCCCTCTTCGGTCAGGCACTGAGCCATGGCCTCGGCAACTTTTGGCGCAACCGGCGTGGTGGCGGCATAATCTAAATATATCGGGTTCATGTCGCCTTACCGTTAGCTGAGATCACTGCAGACAATGTTCTGCAAATCTAGCTCGCTCTCTTGTCGCCGACAAACAGCCTGTATGTCTTGTCTGGCCACCAGATCGGCTAAGCTGATACCGCTGAGAAACTCATGGATTTGGCCGCTAAGATCCTGCCATAAGTGATGTGTAATGCAGATTTGACCGTCTTGACAGTCACCGGCACCGTTACACTTTGTGGCATCCAGTGACTCATTCACCGCATCGACCACCGCCGCCACCGACACCATAGCCGAGGTCTGAGCCAAACGATAACCACCCCCTGGCCCGCGCACACTAATGACCAGCGACTCGCGGCGCAACTTGGAGAACAGTTGCTCCAAATAGGACAGAGAGATCCCCTGCCGCTCCGAGATGTCAGCAAGGCTCACCGGGCCCGCCTCACTGTGCAAGGCGAGATCGAGCATGGCGGTTACCGCGTAGCGGCCTTTGGTGGTTAATCGCATAGAATTTCAGACTGATTTGCAATAACTGAGTATTTTACTCAACTATTACCCTTGTGCCAAGTGCCCCTACCTTAGCGGGGCCGTAAAACCCGTCCCAGAGCTACTGATCTGAGTCGGATTTTGGATTTTCAGCATGGTATATGTAATTTTGTGTGGATGTAAGCACACCGCGCATAATCGACAATTCCATTTCATCCATCCGTATACGACTGTAAAGACGGCGCAACCGGGTCATGGTTTGGCGCGGATTATCGGGCTCCAGAAAGCCGAGCTTTTCCAAGGTTTCCTGTAGATGGTCAAAATACCGCTCCATCGCCTCCACTTTGGCCGGCGGCACATCCCAGTCGTTATAAGTTGGAGCCTTGCCATCCTTATGGGCCAACCAAGCCATACGCAGCTCGTAGGCAATAACCTGTACGGCTGCCGCTAAATTGAGCGATGAATACTCTTCGTTGGAGGGAATATGTACATGAAAGTGACAACGGTGCAACTCCTCATTAGTCAGTCCGCGGTCCTCACGGCCAAACATAATAGCGACATCGTGACTGCCCGCCTCTTGAATGGCCTTTTCTCCACACTCGCGCGGATTCACCAATGGCCAGGGAATACGGCGCTCGCGAGCGCTGGTGCCGACCACAAAGCCGCAGCCTTCGAGAGCTTCGTCCAGAGTCTCCACCACGACCGCGTTATCTAGTACATCCAAAGCGCCGGCGGCGCGCCAGACGGCCTTTTCAGCCGGGAATTCTTTTGGCGCTACCAAATAGAGTCGCCCCATCCCCATATTCTTGATAGCGCGCGCCGCGCCACCGATATTGCCCGGGTGGGAGGTATTCACCAGCACAATACGCACATTATCCAGTCGATTTTCACTCATTGAGACGCCTCGGCAAGAGTTAGGTCAGCAAAACCGCGGCATTCTAGCAAAAATCGGCCTAAGCTGTTAGCGGATAGATAATAACGCTCAAACGCGCGGGGAAATATTTTGATTGGTTTCAAAGCACTGACTCGCTATAATTGCGCCGGCTGTATCGCCCCCTGTTCTTTAAGCTTTCTGTTAAATGGTGCCCCATGGAACCTATGCTGACTATTGCTTTGCGCGCTGCGCGCAAAGCCGGTGAACTCATTGAACGCGCCACCGAGCGCCTTGATGTCGTAACCATTGAAGAAAAGAGTCGCAATGACTTTGTGACCGAAATCGACAAAGCGTCGGAAAAAGAGATTATTTACCACCTGAAAAAAGCCTACCCCGATCACACAATTATCGGCGAGGAGGGCGGAGTTCAGCCTGGCAGTGATTCAGATGTAGAGTGGATTATTGACCCCATCGACGGCACCACTAACTTTATACACGGTATCCCCCACTTTTCTATTTCCATAGCCTGCCGGATCAAAGGCCAGCTGGAACACGCCGTGGTGTATGACCCCATCAAACGTGAAGAATTTACCGCCAGCCGCGGCCGTGGGGCTGCACTTAACGGCCGCCGTATTCGCGCCAGCAACCGCAAAGGTTTAAACGGTGCGGTTATCGGCACGGGCATTCCTTTTAGTGGCTACGCACTGGACAATATTTCAGCGTACTTGGCTGCGGTCCAAGAAATTGCCGGTCAAACCGCCGGTATTCGTCGCCAGGGGTCAGCTGCTCTCGATTTAGCCTATGTGGCTGCGGGACGTTTTGACGGTTTTTGGGAAATGAACCTAAACCAATGGGACATCGCTGCGGGATTGTTACTGATCAAAGAAGCCGGCGGCCTCAGCTGCGACTTCAACGGTGGCAACTCTCATTTTGAAACCGGCCATGTCGTTTGTGGCAGCCCTAAGGTGTTCAAGCCATTACTGCAAATCGTGCAAAAACATATGGGCCATATACGCTAGTAGACAACCGGCCTGTCAGCAGCCCAGCGATGGCAGGCCGGTTATTGCACTATTTACTACCCGGCGCAAACAGACGATTTAACACTTCAACCAGCTGGCTGATTTGCAGCGGTTTGGTTAAATATTCATAAAACCCTGCCTCTCGCCCTTTTTCTATATCGATCGACATCACATTTGCCGACAAACCAACCACTGGAATGTTTCGGGTAACCGGATCGTTACGCAGCACACTGAGCACATCGTAACCGTCCAACCCCGGTAAATTAATATCCAATAAAATAAGATCAGGGCAAGTTTGCCTGGCCCGGAAGATTCCCACATACGGTTCCTCACTGACCTCCAATTGAAAATTCTCACAGCGATTAAAAAATTGCTGCAACAATCGTATATTGGTCGGGTTATCCTCGATATACAAAACATTATAAAGCCCCTCAACATTCAACGAGAGAACTGTATGCTCCTGCTCTTCAAGCGCATTCGGTAAGCTGACATCTTCAGCCTCTGCGGTTCTGCGCAAATCCACCCAGAAACAAGTGCCCTCGCCCTGCTCACTGGTAAAATCTATGCGCCCTTGCATCATTTCAATTAATTGTCGGGTAATCACCAGCCCTACACCTGAGCCCTCCACCTTGCTAAGCTCTGCGCTTAGGCGGTTAAAGGGCTGGAACACTTCATCGTGACGCTCAGGGGCTATGCCCTGCCCCGTATCGCGCACAGCAATCCGTAAATGGTTATCTTCGGTGCTACTCAGGATAACTTCCACCTCACCACCGACCTTGTTGTACTTAATCGCGTTGCTCATTAAGTTCAGCAGAGCCTGCTTTAACCGGATAGGGTCGGCGGAAACACAAGCGTTCGCCAGGCCGGAAAAATCGCCGTGCAAATTAATACCTCGGGCATCGGCCTGAGGCTGCACTAGGGTAAAACAATCAGTGAGAAGCCTTGACACCAATACTGGCTGAAAAGCGGTGGTCACGGCTCCGGATTCAACTTTGGCCAAATCCAATACATCGTTAATGAGTTTAAGCAAGTGTTCGCCGGCAGAGCGAATTTCGCGAATGTTGTCTTTGTGCGACTCTTGCAAGTTTTCATCGTACTCAAACAACTGGGCATAACCTAAGATCGCATTTAGCGGTGTGCGCAACTCGTGGCTCATACTGTTAAGAAAATCACTTTTAGCCCGGTTTGCTTTTTCTGCCACCTCTTTGGCTTTAAGCACTCGCTCCTCGGCTCGCTTGATGTCGGTAATATCCATATTGGTGCCAGACATCCGGGTGGGTCGACCGTCCACATCAAAGCTGGCCTTACCGCGCGCCCGAATCCAACGAATACTGCCTTGCTTATCGTAAATGCGGTACTCAACATCAAATGGACCAAACCCCCGCAGATGCTGTTTCAATACAGCATTAAACTTTGGCGCATCCTCTTTGTGGATAAAGCTGAGCCACTCTTGCATGCGATCGTGGCCAGCGGTAACCAGATCATCCTCTTCGGTATAGCCGAGGTGCTCCCAGCAGCGGGCAGAAAACTGGAAGTCGTTACTCTCTGGGTACCACTCCCAAATACCGTCTTTGGAGGCTTGAATAATTCGCGCCTGTCGCGCTTCACTCTCGCGCAGGGCCGCCTCGACGTTTTTTAATTCGGTAACATCGAAGTTCACACCTGAAATATACATTGCCCGACCCGAGTCATCGCGTATGGAGTCTGCCCTAACCTGGGTCCAGATGTAATCGCCCGATTTGGTTTTAATGCGGTAACAGGTATTTAAAGGTTCCGCGGTGCGTAAATGCTCCCGCACAGCTTCATACATACAGTCGATATCGTCAGGGTGAATAAACTCAGGCAACCGGTTGGCATCGGTGACTATTTTTCGATCTTCATCGCTATAACCTAGCTGCTCCCAAAAAGTCCCCGACCAATCGATATAACTGTTGGTTAAATCCCACTCCCAAAAACCGTATCCACTACCGCTGAAAATTCGGCGATAGCGTTGCACCAAGTCGCGCAGCTCATCCGGCGTCATGGTGTCGAGCGTCTGACTGGCACTGATCGTATGCATGGTTTGGCTCATTTAAAACAGCATTGTTAAAGTTAGCATATCGCTGATTCTAGAGTAAAAAAAAGCCCACCGTAAGGTGAGCTTTTTTATTTAGGCATGGCGCAATGAAATAGGCGCCTAGAATTTACCGACTGCCACTAGGGCATTTGGTCAATTTCAGCACCTTCTTTTTCCGGTGGCATTAAGTCTTCTTTATCGAGCTTCAACCACATTAGTGTGTTGGCTGAAACGTAAATTGACGAATAAGTACCCACAACCACCCCAACAATCAGTGCAATAGCAAAGCCGCTGATCAACTCACCACCGAAAACGAACAACATTCCCAATACCAGCAATGTGGTCAAAGAGGTGATAAAAGTTCGCTCTAAGGTTTGGGTTAACGATGCATTGATCACATCGGTAGTCGAACCTTTACGCATTATGCGAAAGTTTTCACGAATACGGTCAAACACCACAATGGTATCGTTCAGAGAGTAACCGATAACGGCCAGCACCGCCGCTAACACAGTCAAATCAAAGTCAATACGCATCAAAGCAAAGAAACCAAGCACGATAATCACATCATGCGCCAGTGCCAATACCGCTCCAACCGAGAACTTGTACTGAAAACGAACCGCCACGTAGAGCATCACCACGACCAGGGCAACCAGCATACCAATGCCACCTTCATCACGAAGCTCAGCACCGATTTGCGGCCCGACATACTCACTGCGGCGCAACTCTACGGCGGACTGGGTCTGCTCAGCCAACACCTCAAGCAGCACTTGCGTATAGGCGGAGTCGAGATTATTTTCGATCAGTGCCGACACACCTTGCTCGCTGGCAGAAAGCTCCACTTGCCCATAAAACCGTGGCGGGAATAGCTCGTTAGTATTTAATTCACCGGGACTGACGCCAGAGATAAGTAGCTCCTGCGAATAGCCACTCACACCGCTGGGAGCGCGATTAACGGCAACCAGTTGGGCATCGCCGTATTGAGCCGTCAGGCGGGTTTGCAGGGCATTTTCAGCGCCCTCGGACATAGCGCCTTGAGTGCGAATCAATACCTCAGTATCAGAGCCAAACAGCACTGCAACGGGGTTTTTGAGCCCTTGTTCATTTAAAATACTGCGAATTTTAGGGATGTCGGCCGGTTGAGAAAAACTCACCTCAACCTGAGCGCCACCGGTAAAATCCAAGCCCAGTTTTAACCCATTAACCGCTAGTGCGCCTATAGCCACGACCAAAAAGATAACGGACAGGGCTGTGGCGGGAATTCGGGCTCCCATAAAATTTAATGCTTTTTTTGAAGACATGGCCACAATCCTTAAATCCAGAGTTTTTTCAGGTTTTTACGGCCACCGTAGACTAAATTAGTCAGTGCACGGGTGCCCATAATGGCGGTAAACATTGAGGTCAGAATACCGATCGATAAGGTAACAGCAAAGCCTTTAACCGGACCCGAGCCGATAGCGTAAAGAATGACCGCCACGATTAGCGTGGTTATGTTGGCATCGAGAATGGTGACATAAGCACGATCGTAACCGGCCGATATAGCTGCCTGCGGACTGGCACCATTTTTAATTTCTTCACGTATTCGGGCAAAAATGAGCACATTGGCATCCACCGCCATACCCACCGTCAAGACGATACCGGCAATACCCGGTAAGGTCAGAGTTGCCCCCAGAAGAGACATAACTGACACCAATAGCAATACATTCACCGCCAATGCCAGATTGGCAAAAACCCCAAAGGCTTTGTAATACACCAACATAAACAATAAGACTAAACCCAAGCCCCACTGTAATGATTTAACCCCGAGTTGGATGTTTTCTGCCCCCAGTGATGGACCGATGGTGCGCTCTTCAACAAAGTACATAGGCGCGGCCAGAGCCCCGGAGCGCAGCATCAGCGCCAGTTCAGAAGCAACGGTAGGCGAATCCAAGCCGGTAATACGAAATTGAACTCCCAGCGCGCCTTGAATAGTAGCCAAGTTTATCAAGTCTTTTTCGACATACTGCTCGGTAACCTGAACCTGCTCGCCCTGCTCGTCAACCTCGGTGCTCATCCGGGTTTTGTATTCAATAAACAGTACACCCATTCGACGTCCGATATTAGAGCGGGTGGCGTGGTTCATTTTATTGCCGCCCAAACTGTCCAGAGTAATATTCACCTGTGGCATGTTAGTTTCAGGGTCGAGCGACGCGTTGGCATTGGCGACATGGTCACCCGTTAAAATAACTTTTGATTCGATTTTGGCCGGGTAACCTCGGTACTCGAAGGCTTCGGTGGTTGAGACTAGCGCGTCGCGCTCGGCCTCCAGGCGAAACTCAAGGTTCGCGGTTTTACCAATCACACGCTTAGCTTCGGCGGTATCTTGCACACCAGGCAGCTGGACAATAATGCGGTTGCGCCCCTGACTTTGCACGATGGGCTCGGAAACCCCCAGCTCATTCACCCTTTTACGCAATGTCGTCAGGTTTTGGGTCAGTGCGTACTGCTCGATTTCTCGCCGAGCCATTTCGCTTAAACTTGCCTGAAAGACAAAGCGACCCTCGGTTTGCGGAGCGTCTGTATTGAAAAGCATTTGTCGGTATTCACTGCGCAAATGGCTGATGGCTTGGTCGCGCAGCTCTTCACTGCGAAACTCCGCCACAATAGTCATTTCATCAAGAGTAACGCGCGAATAGCGAATTCGCGCCTCACGCATGCTGTCTTTCATTTCTTCTGCACTGGTCTCCTGACGCTTGGCAATGGCCGAATCGACATCGACTTCGAGCAGAAAATGTACGCCACCGCGTAAATCGAGCCCCAGCTTCATGGGCTCACCACCCATAGATACGAGCCAGCTTGGCGTGGTAGGCGCTTGGTTTAACGCAACAACGTATTCGCTGCCCAGCGCTTGCTGAACCACTTTTTTACCGAGTAGTTGCGCCTCACCGCTGGCAAAACGCAACTGGGCGCTGCGCTCACTCTGAATCGGGTCAAAATACTCAACACCCGCCTCGGTTAGAGCTTTTTCAGCTTTAGACAAAATCGGGGCACCGATCACCATATCGCCGGAGCTACCGGAAATCTGAATCGCATCATCGGGTGGATAGAGGTTGGGTACAGCATAAATAAAACCAAGTATCGCAATAACGACAATCAGCAGATACTTCCAAATCGGGTAGCGGTTTGACATACGAAAGTCCATCGTGAGCACTGAAACAACCAAAGGGAGGCATCAGGCGTTTATTTTCTTTGTTCGAACCTATATGGGACTGATTGCCCTTATCTCAAGTCCCTAGGCCTACTCGGGGGCGGATTATACCGAAACTACCCGCAACAACAATGAATGTTACTCAGGCGCTGGTGGTACTTCGAGCCCTTGGCTCTGATAAAAATCGATCACAAACTGCTCAAGGCAGCCCTGCTCTATGGCATTGCGCAGACCGCTCATCAGGTTTTGGTAGTAACGCAAGTTATGAATTGTGTTGAGCTGGGCACCCAATATCTCGCCACATTTATCCAAATGGTGCAAATAGCTGCGACTAAAATTTTTGCAGGTGTGGCAATCACACGTTGAGTCCAAAGGACCGGTATCGTATCGATGCTTGGCGTTGCGAATTTTAATCACACCTTCGCTGGTAAATAAGTGACCATTGCGGGCGTTGCGAGTAGGCATCACACAGTCGAACATATCGACACCACGCCTAACGGCTTCTACGATATCGGCCGGCTTACCCACACCCATTAGGTACCTGGGGCGCTCTTCGGGCATTTCGGGGGTTAAGTGCTCCAGCACCCGCAGCATGTCTTCTTTGGGCTCGCCCACCGATAGACCACCAATGGCATAGCCATCGAAATCGATATCGACCAAGCCCTTGAGAGACTCCGTGCGCAAATGCTCGTACATTCCACCCTGCACAATGCCGAAAAGTGCTGAAGGGTTGTCTCCATGGGCATCTTTAGAGCGCTGTGCCCAGCGCAACGATAGCTCCATCGATTTCCGCGCCTCATCAGGGGTGGCCGGGTACGGTGTGCACTCATCGAAAATCATCACAATATCCGAGCCTAGATCGCGCTGCACCTGTATGGAGAGCTCTGGGTCCATAAAAACTTTACTGCCGTCAATAGGCGAGCGAAAAGCCACACCTTCTTCGGTAATTTTGCGCATTTTTCCTAGGCTAAAAACCTGAAAGCCACCTGAGTCGGTCAATATAGGGCCGCTCCAGCGCATAAAATCGTGCAAATCACCGTGAGCTTTAACCACCTCAGTCCCCGGGCGCAGCATCAGATGAAAGGTGTTACCCAGAATTATCTCGGCTCCAATCTCCTCAATATCACGTGGTGCCATGCCTTTTACGGTGCCGTAGGTACCCACAGGCATGAACGCCGGAGTCTGTACCTTGCCACGCGGGAACACCAGCTCGCCGCGACGGGCGCGCCCCTCTGACGCTTTTAGAGAAAAACTCATCTGGCACTGGCGGGTCATATATTTGTACTCTTTCTGCGTTTTTTCATAAATAAGGATTAATAAAGGCCCCGACTACGGGCCATCGGGCGCCGGATTGCGCTGAATAAACATGGCATCGCCATAACTAAAAAAGCGATATTGCTTCTGCACCGCGTGGCGATAAGCGCCCATAGCATTATCGTAACCGGCAAAGGCCGACACTAGCATCAGCAACGTCGACTCGGGCAAATGGAAGTTAGTGACCAAGCAATCCACCACGTTAAACTGGTAACCGGGGTAGATAAAAATGTCTGTTTCTCCCTGAAAGGGCGCTATTGTACCGCCGTGAGCTCTAGCGGCACTCTCTAGGCTTCGGACCGATGTGGTCCCCACCGCAATCACCCGCCCGCCGCGCGCCCGGGTAGCGGCAATTTGCTCACACACACACGCACCGACCTCAACGACTTCGGTATGCATGGTGTGATCTTCGATATTATCGGCTTTAACCGGCTGAAACGTCCCCGCCCCAACGTGCAAGGTCACAAACCCCTGCTCAACCCCCATCGCTTTGAGCTCAGCCAGCATGGCTTGGTCAAAATGCAAACCCGCTGTAGGCGCAGCTACCGCGCCCTCACGACGACCGTATACAGTTTGATAACGCTCTTGGTCTTCTTCTGTATCAGCCCGATCAATGTAGGGCGGCAAAGGCATATGCCCCACCCGATTCAACACAGGTACCACCGACTCGGCAAAATCCAGAATAAACAACGCCCCCTCTCTACCTACAACCTTGAGCTGGGAGCCGTCTTCGAGGTGCAGGCAACTGCCGGGTTTAGGTGAGCGGCTGGCTCGGGTATGGGCTAAAACTCGAGTTTCGGACAATACTCGCTCCACCAGTATTTCTACCGAACCACCGGTTTCTTTGCGCGCAAATAATCGCGCGGGTATCACCCGAGTATCATTAAATACCATTAAATCACCCGGCTCCACCCAATCGAGCAATTGGGCAAAGGATTGATCCTGAAGTTCACCGGTAGCCCCATCGAGCGATAACAGTTTACTATCGCGGCGCTCTTTTGCCGGATGGTTGGCGATTAATTGATCGGGTAAGTCGTAGTGGAATTGCTGGCGCTGCATAATTAATAAGCGATTGATTAAGTCGAGGCGCGCAAGATTAGCTTAAATGCGCAACAGTTGCCAGTATTGTGCAAATTGGCAGTTGACGGCGCAAAACTCGCTGCTATAATCACGCCCTCTTTGCCAGAGTGGTGAAATTGGTAGACACAGGGGATTCAAAATCCCCCGCCCTTAAAAGCGTGCCGGTTCGAGTCCGGCCTCTGGTACCAAAATATTAAAAGGCCCATATTATTATGGGCCTTTTTTTATGCCTGTCATTTCAATTCGCTGTCACCTCTATCACTTTCAATCGTCACGATTGTGTCCTATGCTGATTTTTCATGTTTATCTGGAGAGCATTGGATGTTCTATGAATGCACAGAACCTGTAAATAAACAGATAGCAGCACAATTCGGCGCTGTGCGTGCCCGCACTTTAGCCCTAACCAGCGGGCTTAGTGCTGAGGACATGATGCTACAATCTATGCCCGACGCCAGCCCTACCAAATGGCACCTGGCGCACACCACCTGGTTCTTTGAAGAGTTTATCCTCAAACCTCACTGCCCTAACTACACCGTTTTTCAGCAAAACTTTAACTATTTATTCAATTCTTACTATAACGCTGTGGGCTCGCGCCACCCTCGCGCGCAACGCGGCTTGCTTTCGCGCCCCGGTCTCTCTCAAGTGCTCGACTTTCGCCACCATGTCGATGTCGCTATTGAACAGTTACTCGCGGCACCTGACTGCCCCAAGATACAATCCTTAGTAACCACTGGGCTGCACCACGAAATGCAGCATCAAGAACTGATCCTGACCGACATCAAGCACGCGCTATGGCTAAACCCAGCCGCCGACATTGTGCCCAATCATGCGCTTAAAACCATTAAAGCATCACCTAAACCGCAATTTTGCACCTACCCAGAAACATTAACGACGATTGGTACCTCGGGCGCTGGGTTTCACTACGACTGTGAAGCACCAGCTCATCAAGTGTTTATTTCTGCCTTCTCTTTACGGGATCTGCCCATCAGCAACGGCGAGTGGTTAAATTTCATTCAAGATGGCGGCTATCAAACGCCCGGCCCCTGGCTCAGTGACGGCTGGGACCTCGCCCAACGTGAACAGTGGCAAGCCCCTCTGTACTGGCACCCTCAGGATAAAAACTGGCAAGAGTTCACCTTGCACGGCTGGCAACCTTTAGACCCTGCCGCTCCGGTGTGTCACATCAGCTTTTATGAGGCCGATGCATTTTGCCGCTGGGCCGGCTGGCGCCTGCCTACCGAATTTGAATGGGAATACGCCGCGCGCCAGCAAAACCGTACAGTCGAAGGAGAATTTGCCGAGAGTGGCCACTGGCAACCAGGTCCAGCCACACAGCCTTCATTGTTTGGCAATGTCTGGCAGTGGACATCCAGTGCCTATGCCCCCTACCCAGGCTTTAGCGCCGAGCAAGGTGCGCTGGGAGAGTACAACGGTAAATTTATGGCCAATCAATTTGTGCTTCGTGGGGGTTCTTGTGCAACGGCGCAAACTCAAATGCGTCACAGTTATCGCAACTTTTTTCACCCGCACCAACGCTGGCAGTTCAGCGGTGTACGACCTGCTAAAAATAACCATTGATTCACACTAATAACTCAGGGAAACCACAATGCAATACGCCGAAAGCCGTGACGCAAGAGAATTACCCGATAATGAATTTTTAGCCGATGTAATACTGGGCTTAAGCCAAGATCAAAAAACGCTGTCGCCCAAATATTTTTACGATCAACAAGGGTCTGAATATTTTGACGAGATTTGCGACCTGCAAGAGTACTACCCCTACCGCACAGAACTTGCCATGCTGCCCACCGTTGCTCAAGATTTGGGCAATTACTTTACCGGCAACGCACCCCGGGGCTTGGAAATTGTTGAGTTCGGAGCGGGTTCACTGCGAAAAGTAGGCGCCCTGCTGCGCTCCCTACAAAATGTTCGCAGCTTTACCGCGATTGATATCAGTGAGGCGCACCTGATAAGCGCTTGTCGAGTGCTGGAGTCTCAATACCGCGAGCTAAGCATTCACCCCTGTGTGCATGATTTCACCAAACCTCTATCGCTGCACCCTAGCGAACGCACGCGGTTAGGATTTTTCCCTGGCTCCACCATCGGTAACTTTACCCCACAACAAGCCTCAGTGTTTTTGCGCAATGCCGGCACCACACTGGGCACTGGCAGCTTTTTACTGATTGGGGTGGACACCCAAAAGCCCCCAACCATTCTCAATCAAGCCTATAACGACCCCAAAGGCATTACTGCAAAATTTAATAAAAACGTTTTAGAACGTATTAACCGTGAGCTCGACGGAAACTTTAAGCTGCATAACTTTGCCCACCACGCTTTTTACAATGAAACCGTCGGCCGCATAGAAATGCATTTGCGTAGCCTTAAAGAACAGCAAGTAAATATTGCCGGCCACACGATTGAGTTCAGCCGCGGTGAGAGTATCCACACTGAAAATTCGTATAAATTTAAACCCGATGATTTTACCGAGTTGGCGAGACAATCTGGCTGGGTTAAGCACCACTTATGGCTGGACAGTGACAAACTGTTCGCCGTTTATTTATTGCAATATGCCCACTAAACAACAGGAGTATCGGGCTTTTTGCACCAGTAATGGCAGCGGGGGCAACTGCCATAATGTTGTATTTACTACGGAAGACACTCCACCGCATCTCGACCCTAATGGTAAATGGGTGGTGGCTACCCAAGCTCGCCACAATAAAAACAACTACACTGATGCGAATGCTGACACCAACATTGTGGTCAGCCATTTCGACCGAAACCACAAGGTAAAACGCTGCGGCTCGGGCTCGATAGCCTTAGCCCGGGCCTTACAACAAAAACTCGGACACAACTTTGCCTGTAATATTGAAACTGATAGCGGCCCTCTAATGATTGGCTGTGACACCACGGGCCCTTATTACATTGACCAACCACTATCTATTTCACCCGCCAAACATCCCAAGTTTTGGTCCTGGGTGGTCCCTGCGCCTATTATTGATAGTCGCTACTGCGGCGGCCCCCAAGAATATTGCCTGATTCAATTAACACACAACACCAATTTGCGAACAATACAGCCCTTCGCTCGTCGCCTGACAGCCCTGTCGGGCCGCGCCCTCATTTTGGTGGTAGGAAATACTCAGCACCCCAAAATGCGTTACTTCGCCCCTCAGTACGGCGTTGGCGAAGATACAGCAACAGGCTCCGCCGCCGTGCAAGTGGCTAATTTTTATTGGCAAAAATACCGTTTTAAACAACTGTATATTGAACAGCAGTCACCTCAGGGGGGGCTGATTCACACTCAGCGACTCAACTCACATCGCATTAAAGTGCGCGGCAACTGTATCCGTGATGTTCATTAAGCCGCAGATTCTAATGATATACTCCGCCTGAGACTCAATTTCAGAGACAGGACCTATGACTGCAACCCGTAGTTTACAAGCGGTAATGTTCGCCGATGTATCCGGCAGCAGCCGCCTGTATAAAGAACACGGTAACACCCAAGCCAAACAACAAATCGATGGAACTTTAGGCGCCACACGAGAGATCATCGAAAGCTATGAAGGGGTAGTCATTAAAACCCTGGGCGATGAAATCATGGCTCGTTTTAGTTCCCCTGAGCAGGCCTGCCGCGCCGCCATTAAACTGCAACGCCATGCTCTTAAATATGGCCAGCTCTCATTGCGTATCGGCATGGCTTACGGTGAAACACTAATGGACAGCACCGGTGATGTTTTCGGCCAAGTGGTCAATGATGCCGCCGATGTATCCCATATCGCACGGGCCAACCAAGTGGTGCTGACCGACACTTTTAAATTACAACTTCCGCCTGCATTAACGCAACAGTGTGAACGCTTTGACCAAGTCAGACTTAAAGGTGCAGAACACAGCAGTATTGTTTACCGATTGCATTGGGAAACCTCCACCCACCCGCAAAACGCTACCGCGGTTATGGATATACTGTCATTAACCGACCTACCAGTACCGCAATCGCTCGAACTCCACCACGACTCTCGCCAACAAACTATCAATATTGATGATTTGCCTTTGACCATTGGCCGCGATGAAAGCCTTGTAAAATGGTTTGCCGATAACACCAAAGTTTCCCGCGAGCACTGCGAAATTATCTATAGACGCGGCAAGTTCGTGTTGATCGACCACAGCACTAACGGCACCTACATAACCCAAGAGCAACAAGAGTTGGTATACATTCGGCGCGAAGAGACACCTTTAATGGGTTCTGGCATAATCACGCTCGGCCAAAGGCCAGACCGAGCAGGCGCGTACAGCATAAGCTTTACGATTAATCACTCAAGTAGCTAGCCCAAACAATTATGTCCGACACGACAATCACCACTCTGTCCAGCGCCAAGATTTCTAAACGCTTAGCCGCCATGTTATATGACAGCCTACTTTTGATGGCCGTCAGTATAGGTTATGGAGCCGTCGCCCTTGCCATAAAAGTTAACGTGTTTGGAGAAACCTTACTCGAAGGGGAAAAAGCCAGCCTAGGCCCCATCGGTTTTATTGGTTGGGTCATTGTCCTAGTGGCTTTTTATTGTGTATTTTGGAAAAAATTTGGGCAAACACTGGGAATGAAAGCATGGCGCTTAAAAGTAACCGATATTCACGGCAAGCACCTAAGCGTCAGTCAAGGCTTGCGTCGCTGCGCGTGGGCCAGCCTGTCTATTGCAACACTGGGACTCGGCTACTTATGGCTGCTGGTCGACAGAGAGCAACTAACATTGCACGACCGGCTCAGTGCCACCCGAGTTTGGCAACTGCCCAAAGGTCGATAGCTGGCTGAACGCACATGACGTTGGTTCAAACAACCAGCAGCCGGCTAACCTGCTCGGCGCAGCAGGTAGACACCCAAGCCCGCACAAAGGGCAATTGGCAGCAGTACGGCAATCAGAGGCGAAAACCCAAACACAATACTGGAGGGGCCCAGTAAGCTTTGCAATAGCCGAAAACCAATACCAAATACCACCCCGGTAAAGATTCTCTGGCCCATGCTGACCTCCCGCAATGGACCAAACACAAACGATGCGGCAATGAGCACCAAACTGGCAATGGCTAATGGCTGTAACAACTTTTGCCAAAATGCTAACTCATACTCACGAGTGTACAACCCCTGCCCCGCCAAATACTGAACATAACCATGCAAACTGGTCATTGATAATGTTTCCGGCTCTACGGCAACGGTATTTAATAATGTTGGCGTCAGCTCCGTATCCCAGCGCCGCTCAGCAAACTCTTGGGAGGCTGTGCCCTGGTCGGAAAACGCAGTAACCGCTACGTCTTTCTCCAGCCAAACTCCCTCCGCTTCGTTAAAGGCGGCACTGCCGGTAAAGCTTGCCTCGGTCAGCTTGCCGTTATCGGAAAAGGTGTAACGACGAAAGCCAAAAAGCTTACCATCTGGCTGTACCACACTAAAATAAAAGAATTGATTGCCTTCGCGATGCCAAACCCCTCGTCTGGCTTGATCATCAACCGTATACCCCAAAGCCAAAGCCCGCCGACTGTCGGCGACCTGATCAGCGTAGGGAATGACGAACTCTCCCAGCGAAATCGTACAGATTATAAACAGCATTACCGGCTGTAACACAATACCAATAATCCGGGCCACAGAAATGCCTGCAGCCCGAACAATCACCAACTCACTGGAACTCGCAAGCGCCCCTAAACCGATCAGACACCCCACCAACACAGCATAGGGCATATACTGATAAACACTGGTGGGTAATCGCCAGAGTATGTACATCAACATTTCATAGAAGGTGTAATTTCCCCCTAAGCGATCTAACTGATCCATGACCTGCCCAATAAAATCGAGACAGAGCACCAGCAGCAATACCGCCAATATAGAAAAAAACACCTGCTTGGTAATATAGCGTCTTAAAATTCTCATGCAGCGCCCCGTTTAAATCTCGATAGAATATTGGAGGGGCCGATAAAAATAATCAGTGCAAGCAGTAAGAACACCCCGTGAACTAACCATAGTCCGGGCCATAGGGGGAATCCGCCTTCTTCAATGGATGAGCGCAAACTACTTAAGCTTGCGACATAGACCAAATACAAAATAATAGCGGGCAGCATTTTTAAAAAACGGCCCTGTCGGGGATTGGTGCGGCTTAACGGAACGGCAATTAGAGCCACAACCAATACCATAATCGGCATGGATAAACGCCACTGCAGAGCCACTTGGCTGGGAGCATCAGTCGCGCTCAGCAAAGAAAGGGTTGTTTTAGAATCGGCCTCATTAGTTTGAGCAGCGGTAACCTCTGGCTCTGGAACAAATTGGCCTAAGCGTTCAAATTCGGTCACTTGAAAGGCCGCAGAGCCCGGCACCCCCTGGTAGCGGACACCGTGATGTAACTCTAAAAAACGCTGATTGTATTGCGGATGAAAGAACTGATTACCACTTTGTGCCACGGCGATCGTTGGACCATCTGGAGCCAACTGAGCCAAAAATAAATTATTCAGTTTCTCACGATCATTGCTGACGCTTTGTACATAAGCAAAACTGTTATCGCCTATGGATTGAAAGTGGCCAGGTCGGAGCATGGTAAATTCATTGCGTGAGCGTTGCTCAGCGAACAACAATTCAGTTTTGGCTGCCCCCCAGGGGCTCACCCAAAGGCTCATAGACCCAACAAAAAGCGCCACCAGTACAGTGGGTAGCATGGTCAGTTTTAACAATTTGGCCGGACTCATCCCACAAGCAGAAAGTACGACCATCTCACTGTCCATATACATACGGCCATAGGCCAGCAAAATGGCGATTAAAAACCCCAGCGGAATGACCAACTCAAGAAAGCCTGGCAGACGATAGAACATAATTGAAAAGAGCACATCCACCGCCAGCTTACCCGTAGCGGCCTCGGCGAGGTATTTTACAAACCGCCCACTCATAATAATCAGCAACAAAGTCCCACTGACAGCTACCATTGTCAGTAGAATTTCGCGGGCTAAATAGCGATATATGATCAAATTATGAGCACCTCAATCGACTCTTAACGGGGACTATCCCCTTGCTTGTTTGGCCTGTGTTCCGAGCATGATAAACTCTGTCTAGACTCTCGTACGCGCGCTATTATCCCGTAAAGATGGGGCTTTGTCTTGCCACTGCGCCGCATGTTGGGCACTACCGTAACATTTATTCAACACTGAGGATTACTATGCAAATTCAAGCCAAGTCGAGCGATGCCCTCAAGCACAAGGCAGATGCTCTTGTCATCGGAATCTTTGAGGGTAAGCAGCTGTCTGAGACTGCCGCCAGCCTAGACGCCGAGTCAGGTGCAATTAGCAAGATTCTCAGTCAAGAGAAGTTTACCGGCCAAGCGGGCGCCAGCCTCACACTGCTACAAAATATTGGCCAGAGTGCCACCCGACTTGTATTACTCGGCCTAGGCAAGGCCACTGCTGGTGAGGTATCACAGCAAAACTTCAAAACAGCCCTCGGGAAACTACCTGCCCTAGCCAAACAGTATCGACATATTGCGCTCGATTTAAACGGCATTACCGTTAGCGACAATGACGCCAAGGCCTCCGCCAAACTTGTTGCCAAAACACTGGCAACAAGTTTGTGGCAGTTCAGCGCCTTTAAAACCGACAAGCCGCAAAAACCGGCTCTGCAAAAACTTACCTTGTTATGTGACAAAAAATCCGTTGCTCCATTCAATACTGGCAGTAAAGAAGGCATAGCACTGGCATCAGGTATCAATCTTGCTCGGGAATTAGGCAACTTACCGGGCAATGTCTGCACACCGACCTATCTTAGCAAACAAGCCCGAGCCATGGTTCGTGGCCACAGCGAAGCCACCGTCAAGGTCCTGTCAGAAAAACAAATGCAAGACTTAGGCATGGGAGCCTTTTTGTCAGTCTCGGTCGGCAGTGACGAACCCGGACAAATGATCATACTGGAATACCGCGGCGGGGCTAAAAACAAGGCCCCTTTAGCCTTAGTGGGCAAAGGCGTCACTTTTGATACCGGTGGCATCAGCCTCAAACCTGGGGCTGGAATGGACGAAATGAAATTCGACATGTGTGGCGCCGCCAGCGTGCTCGGCACCTTTCAATCGATTTTGGACATCAAACCCAAAATTAATGTCGTCGCCGTGATTGCAGCGGCTGAAAACATGCCCTCGGGCAATGCCACTAAACCCGGCGATATTGTCACTACCATGTCAGGGCAGACAGTGGAGATTCTTAACACCGACGCCGAGGGTCGGCTGGTTCTGTGCGACGCTCTCACCTATGTGCAGCGCTATAAGCCGAGCGCCATTGTCGATGTTGCCACACTAACCGGGGCCTGTGTCGTAGCTTTAGGCAGCCACGCACACGGCCTATACAGTAACGATGAAGCCTTAGCGGAAAAATTGCTGGCTGCAGGTAAAGCCGCCGATGATAAAGCGTGGCACATGCCCCTTTGGGACGAATACCAAAAGCAGTTGGACAGCAACTTTGCTGATATGGCGAATATCGGCGGCCGTGAGGCCGGCAGTGTGACCGCTGCGTGCTACCTTTCACGCTTTGTGAAAGATTGTAAGTGGGCTCACTTGGATATTGCCGGCACCGCGTGGAAATCCGGTGGCGCAAAAGGTGCCACAGGCCGCCCCGTTAGCCTATTGCTGGAATACCTGACAAGCTAATTATGACGCGCATCGACTTTTATGTTCTACAGTCAAACGACACGCAAACCCGATTTGAATTTGCGTGTCGTCTGCTTGATAAAGCGGTTAAAGGCGACCACCAAAGTGTGGTAGCCCTTAATTCCAGCCAAGACCAAAGTGCTCTAGAGCATACGCTTTTGCACTTTCGTCCCGAGACATACCTACCCTTTCGCAGTCATTCCGACAAGGACAGTGCCGAACCGATCATTTTAGACACTTCGGGTCAGGGGCCATACCACGATATATTAATCTGCCTTAAAGACGAATTACCGGAAAATTTTAGTCAATACCAACGTGTGATAGAAATTGTCACTCAAGACGCACACACGTTAAAAAGCACACGTGCCCACTGGGCCTTTTTTAAAGATAGAGGTTACCCAGTTCACCACCACACTGTGTAGCAACTTGGCAACCTATATGGAAGCCTATCAGCACTGAAAGATTTAAAAGCGCTCATACCGCTGAATGATGTAAGGTAAATACTTATGACGTCGGATCGTGAAAAAACCAAAACGGAATTACTGCAAGAGCTGGAGTCGATCCAAGGCCTGCTGGACGATCACGATATACCCATGCTTAGCGAGGTGATCGATAAACTCGAGCCTCAAGGCCAAACGACCCTAAGCGAACAGTCCGATCGACGCTTAAATAAAGATGAGTACGCCGATTTACAAGAGGCCTACCAAGTCATTAAGCAGGAAGTGGCAAAACAAACTGCGACAGACGAGCTTGCCCAACTAGCCGCAACCCTCGATACTGGCTCAGACGAAGAAAATTTAGAGCTCGATCTAGGGGCGCGCACTACTGCCGATAACCAACAAAAAAACATTAATGAACCAACCGCCGTCGATGGTAATACCGAAGCCAACATTAAATCAGGCGACCATAAGAGCACGCACTACTCTGAACCACCCTTACCTCTGCCCGGACAACAAGCGCTCTTTAATCCAGCCACCGATCAGACAGCCGCAGATAATCTGACGCAAGACGAACCCACAGGTGAAAGCGAACACCATGCAGAGTCCACTGTAGCTTTTAATGAGTCAAACTTAATAAGTACAGGAGGCAACTTAGAGTCAGAACAAGAAATAAACAACGAAGCAGACACTGAAATTAAAGAAAAAACCCACTCGGTAAAAGCCAGCGGAGAGAACCCATTTTTACCACAGCATATTCGCGAACGCTTACAGGGAAACCGGTCCGCTGAGTTTCAAGCTATGGCCAACGCTACTCAGCCTCGCACATACAATCGCAGCCAATTGGTGAATGAACTAATCGAGACGGTTCTGCCAGAGGTCGAAAGCACGCTTCGTCTAAAAATTGCCGCCATGAGTGAAGAGCAAATCCGAAAACTTCTGGACGACACTTAAAATCCACCACCGCTTATCATCGTACGACAATTAACATTAACGTCAGACACAAAAAAGCCCAACTGAAATAAATTCAGCTGGGCCTTTGGCTCGTCGCTATAAACGATTACAACAGTAAGCGGCGAACATCGGCAATGACAGCCGTCAGGTACGTAAAGAATCGACCGGCGTCTGCGCCATTGATGGCACGGTGATCGTAAGACAGAGCCAGCGGCAACATATTGCGCGGCTCAAAGTCTTTACCATTCCAAACCGGCTTCATTTGCGCTTTAGACACACCCAGAATGGCCACTTCCGGAGCATTGACAATCGGTGTGAAACCGTTGCCGCCCATGGCGCCCAAGCTTGAGATGGTAAAACAACCACCCTGCATATCGGCCGCAGTCAACTTGCCTTCGCGAGCCTTTTTCACCAGAGCGCTAAAGTCATCGGCCAATTCCCACAAGCCTTTTTTGTCAACATCGCGAATAACCGGAACCATCAAGCCGTTAGGCGTATCCACGGCCACACCAATGTTCACATATTTCTTCTGCACAATGTGCTCGCCATCGTGATGGATAGAAACATTAAAACTAGGCTCTGCGACTAGGGCTGCACCAGCGGCTTTCAGCAAAAACGGCAGTGGCGTTAACTTACTACCACGCTTTTCTGCTTCGGCTTTAAGACCTTTGCGGAAAGCTTCCAACTCAGTGATATCAGCGTCATCCCACTGGGTCACATGAGGAATGTTCAGCCAATTGCGAACCATGTTGTCAGAGGTGAGCTTTTTAATTTTGCTCATCTTAACGGTTTCGATTTCACCAAACTTAGAAAAGTCTATCGCTGGCATGGCGGGTAGCCCACTGCCGCCACCGGCTGTACCGCGACCTTCCTGAGTAGCGCTAACAATGTTTTTCACATAGCTGCGCAAATCATCTTTAGTGATACGCGAACGCGGGCCGGTACCTTTTACCTTGCTTAAATCGGCACCTAATTGACGCGCTAATTTACGCACCGAAGGGCCGGCATAAACATCGGCACTATTGTTAGCAACAGCTTCGCTGTCGGCCACAACCGGTGAACCAGCAGACGTTGTTTTAGCCGGGGCCTGAGCTGCAGGCGCGGGCGCAGGTTCAGACTTCGCTTTGGTAGGCGCCGCGGGCGCCGCACCCTCAAGCTGACAAATAACATCACCCTGAGAAATTTTGTCGCCTTCTTTAATGGCAAGCTTGACGATTTTACCAGCAGCAGGCGCTGGAATTTCCATCGAAGCTTTATCGGTTTCCAATACAATCAGAGTATCGCCTTCAGCGACCTCGTCGCCTTCGGCCACAGACAACTCGATAACATCAACACCTTCGGCGCCACCGATATCGGGCACGGGTACATCCTGTATGGATGAACCACCAGCTGCAGGAGCAGGCTCCGCCGGGGCAGCACTAGACTCAGACGCAGCCGGCGCAGCGGCGCCCCCGGTCATAACACCTAATGTATCGCCCTGTGAAACCTTATCACCTTCTTTTAAAGCGATACTAACAATGGTGCCGTCAGCAGGAGCAGGGATTTCTAATGACGCTTTGTCGGTTTCCAGAACCACCAGTGAGTCACCTTCGGCGACTTTATCACCCGCGCTTACACAAACCTCGATAACATCAACGTTATCTGAACCACCTAAGTCAGGAACTATAATGGGCTGCTCTGATGTCTGTGCAGGTTCTGACTCAGCTGCAGGTGCGCTTTCTGCTTTAGCTGGCGCTTCGGGCTCAGCGGCGGCTGTGGTTTCAATTTCTACCACCAGGTCACCTTCTGATACTTTATCGCCTTCTTTGACTTTGATAGCCTTAACCACACCGGCAACGGTGCTCGGCACTTCCAAAGAGGCCTTGTCGGTTTCCAGTACTACCAGAGAATCGTCCAGCTCTACGGTATCGCCTACAGCAACCGAAATTTCGATGACGTCTACGTTTTCAGAGCCACCAATATCGGGGACCTTTACTGATTCAATTGCCACTTTAAATCCTCGCTTCTTTTATCAGTCCGCCCAGGCTTTTGGCCCGGACGCAAATTATCCATTGATCTTGCAACCGCCCGCAGGCGGCTACTGGGCCGCGGTAGCGACTATACGGTCAATGGATCGGCTTTGTCTGGATCGATACCAAACTGCTTAATGGCTTTGGCGACGACATCCACTTTGATTGCGCCTTGATCGGCCAGCGACTTAAGCGCAGCGATCACAACAAATTCGCGGCTCACCTCAAAGAAGTGGCGCAGTTTCTGGCGCGAATCACTGCGACCGAAACCATCAGTACCCAGCACACGGTATTCACCAGGTACAAAAGCACGCAGTTGTTCGGCGTAGTTTTTCATGTAGTCGGTCGCAATAATGAACGGACCTTCGGCACCTTCAAGCTGCTCGGTAATATACGCCTTGCGCGGCTTGGCAGTTGGGTTTAGCAGGTTCCAGCGCTCGGCGGCCTGACCGTCACGGGTCAGTTCGTTAACACTGGTGACACTCCATACATCGGCCTCAACACTGAAGTCGTTGCGCAGAATCTCTGCCGCAGCACGCACTTCGTTAAGAATAGTACCCGAGCCCAGCAACTGCACACGGTTTTTCTTCTTACTGGTGCCTTTCTCCAGCTGGTAAAGCCCTTTGATGATGCCCTCTTCCGCACCTTCCGGCATATCCGGATGAACGTAGTTTTCGTTCATCAAGGTGATGTAGTAATAGCCATTCTCTTTATCCTGATACATGCGTTTCAGGCCATCCTGCACAATCACTGCCACCTCATAAGAGTATGTGGGGTCATAACTGCGACAGTTAGGAATGGTGTTCGCCATAATGTGGCTGTGCCCATCTTGGTGCTGCAAGCCTTCACCATTAAGGGTGGTGCGACCGGCAGTACCACCCAGCATAAAGCCGCGCGCCTGAGCATCACCGGCTAACCAGGCCAAGTCACCAATGCGCTGGAAACCGAACATTGAGTAGTATATGTAAAACGGCAACAGTGGCTTATCGTGGTTGCTGTAAGAGGTTGCGGCAGCAACCCAAGCGGCCATAGCACCGGCTTCGTTAATACCCTCTTCCAGAATTTGGCCTTTTTCATCTTCCTTGTAGTACATGATTTGGCCGGCATCTTGCGGGGTGTACTTCTGACCGAAGGCCGAGTAAATACCCACCTGACGGAACATACCTTCCATACCGAAAGTACGTGCTTCGTCTGGCACAATTGGCACCACTTGCTCGCCGATATTTTTGTCTTTCAACAGAGTATTCAGAACACGCACGAAAGCCATGGTGGTTGAAATTTCACGCTCACCTGTGCCCTTCAATTGAGCTTTAAAAGCTTCCAGCGATGGAATATCAAGCGCTTCAAAGTCAGCCTGACGTTCGGGCAAATAACCATTCAGCTCCTTACGGCGCTGTTGCAGGTACTGCATTTCGGCGCTGTCTTCCGGTGGACGGTAGTAAGGGATATTTTCCAGATCTTTATCTTCGATCGGGATATTAAAACGGTCGCGGAAAGTCTTCAGCCCTTCCAAATCTAATTTTTTCACCTGGTGCGCGTTGTTAACCGCTTCACCAGTGGGGCCCATGCCGTAACCTTTGACGGTTTGTGCCAATACAACAGTCGGCTGACCTTTGGTGTTAACCGCTTGATGGTAAGCGTTGTACACCTTGTGTGAATCGTGACCACCACGAGCCAGATGCAGGATTTCATCGTCTGACATATCCTTAACCAGCTCCAGCAGTTCAGGATACTTGCCAAAGAAGTTCTCGCGGGTGTAGGCACCACCGTTGGCTTTGTAGTTCTGCATCTCGCCGTCACAGACTTCGTCCATGCGCTTTTGCAGCAGGCCGGTTTTGTCTTTTTCCAGCAGTGCATCCCAGCCACCGCCCCACAGAACCTTAATCACGTTCCAGCCGGCACCGCGGAATACGCCTTCGAGCTCTTGCACGATTTTAGCGTTACCACGTACGGGGCCATCGAGACGCTGCAGATTACAGTTGATCACAAAAATCAGGTTGTCCAGCTTTTCGCGGCCAGCCAGAGAAATCGCACCTAAGCTTTCTGGTTCATCACACTCACCGTCGCCCAAGAAGGCCCAGATCTTGCGATCGGCCTTGTCGATCAGGCCGCGCGCATCCATATAGCGCATAACGTGCGCTTGGTAGATGGCTCCAATTGGGCCAAGGCCCATAGAAACGGTCGGGAACTGCCAATAATCGGGCATCAACCAAGGGTGTGGGTAAGACGAGAGGCCTACGCCGTCCACTTCGCGGCGGAAGTTGTCCAGTTGATCTTCACTCAGACGACCTTCGACATAGGAGCGAGCGTACATACCGGGCGAACTGTGGCCTTGGAAGTAAACCAGATCGCCTGGACCATCTTCGTTGCCGCGGAAAAAGTGGTTAAAACCAACTTCATATAAGGTCGCAGCGGATGAGAAAGAGGCAATATGGCCACCCAGCTCATCGGAATTTTTGTTGGCACGCACCACCATCGCAATCGCGTTCCAGCGAATTATCGAGCGTATTTTCTGCTCGATATAAGAGTCACCGGGACTCTGAACTTCTTTAGCAGGTGGAATAGTGTTGCGGTAGGGGGTAGTGATAGCTGAGGGCTGGTCAATACCGTGATCGGCAGCGGCCTCGGACAGACTTTTCAGAAGAAATGCAGCTCGCTCCATTCCTCCGTGGCGAACAACAGATTCCAGGGCATCACGCCACTCTCGGGTTTCCAGAGCATCAATATCTTCTATCATATAATCTCCTCAGTCATGCGCCTTTTGAGCACATTTAGACAAAGCGTTAGTACCAACGCGGACCTAGCCTGGCAGGATAAACCAGTGGCCTCGCCCTCATTAAGCACTGCAATCGCTGGGTAATACCCCCTATACGGGGACCGAAAAATGCGCGAATTTTTACATATTTAACGGCTATTTACCAGTCCCGTGGTGTTTTAGACACTCAGTCGGAACACTTTTCCCCATCCCCGGTACGATTATTGCTCAAGCAGGTTTAATTTTTGTGCAACCTTTAAGTCATAATTTACACAAGATTAACGTAAGCCTATCAAAAAAACGTTCATCGGGCTTACCAGACGCAACTTATGATGATAAGAACTAATCAAGCCACAGTGGTGGAAACATTTTAGGCAGCCGAAACCCAATGGGCGACGAATCAAATTGTTGCCGGTATTGCACCAAACCACTGGCATTAGAGGTCATCAAGCGAATCTCGGCGGTAAATAGATTTTCAACATAGCGTTCTACTGAGGCGGTATTGAGTGCCGCCAGTGCTGCTCGATTGTCATCGGGCAGCGGTTGAGTCAGATTTTGCCAAATTGCCGATGAAGCCGCCCTACTTTGAGCAACATCAATTTCTTCCTGACGCCACACACGTTTTAACTCCGCCAACCTGTGAGCAATATCAGGCCCCGCCAAGCGGCGTTTAAGCGCCTCCAACAAAGGACCTGTAAGCACATCAGCGGAGGTGGTCAAGGTTAAACCGGCCATTCCAGCCGTAGTGCTTAGCTCGGCTCGTATGGCCACAGGTGTCCCTTCACTGAGTCCCGGGCCATGATCCCCCCCTTCGACATTAATTAGCTCACCATCGAGAAGCCTGGCAATCGTGCGCAAAAACACAAAATCACGAGCGCGACTGGAGCCACTTTGTAAGTACAGCGTTAACTGTTCCTCGCGACGCTCCAGCCCCTGTGGTCGACCCCCTTTAGCCAAGATTAGGCGCGCCGGTAAAATGCCAGTGGCCTCGTCCGCCAGCAGCCTAAGCTCGGCCAGCGCCGCTAAGCGCTTAGCCTCTTGCTGGTAGAGACTACCGGCGACCAACATTTGCAATGACTGCACATCAACCGAGTGGCGCCAAGAGTCTAAGCTCACCCCCTCAAAGGCCTGTAACAATTGCTCGGCCGACCAGTAGGGTTCGTATTGCCACAAAATAAACGGGTCAGTAAAGGCCTCCCCCACCTCGCCTGGTGAGGTGAGCTGCATCTCTAGCCAGCGATGCGCACGGTTTAATGGTTTGCCCGAGGCCATGGGTTGGTCCAACGCTTCAGCCAATCGGCTAATAACAAGCCCTAATTGCGAATTATAACCAGAGACTTCAATGTCCAACCCCAACACAGTGGGACGTATGATGTAGCTCACCCCGGCGCGCTCCGCCTCATCAAATTGAGCTTTCAGTCTATCGGCCAAGAGATAGCTGGCTAATAATGTATCAACCGCTTGCTTTGCTGTGGCACCCCCGCCTTGGGTCAGTAAGCGCAAATAAAGACTGGCATCCGGCAGGCCGGACTGAGCTCCACCCTGGTACCAAGCCGTGATAGTCGACTTATTCACCAAAGTAAATGGCACCGCGTTTTGATTATTTTGTGGGCCGAGTAAAAGCTGACTGGATTTGGCAATCAGCTTTTGTGGGATAAACCTATTGGCATCTGGGAAGTGCAACCTGCGCTTCACCTCCGGCTTAATATCGGGCTGCCTAACTTCGGCCTCCATCAAACGATAAGCGGTATGGCTCTGCCCGGCAATATTAGCCCCCTGAACAGTATCACTGACCAACATCACGATCACACTCTCGCTACTGAGTGACTTCAGGGCATCTCGCACAACAGATTCATTAAATACCCCAAGCTCATAGGGGGCCACTAATACTTTAGCCGGCTCTGTATCTTGCAGTCGATTGGCCAGTACTGGCAGGGATCGTTCGGCAAAGGCGTCGCGATAGAGAAAATGATTATTGGCCGCCCGGGCTAGCTCGGTAAAACGCCACTCATCCAAACCTCGTTGTTGGATATTTCGCAGCACATAAAACAATAGAGCTTCAATTTGTGGGCTGGCTCTAACGCCAAGTGACGTCAGCCCCACCTTAACAACAGCAAAGCCATCGCCACTAGGCTTAATATGAGTGTTAAATGTGATCGATTCACCCCAGCCCAAAGCTTGCAGCAAGGCCACGAGACTGCCCTCACCTTGACGAGTGATAAGCGCATCGACAATGGCAAAGGTATGCTGACGCTCAAGCTGATTCAGGCCCGCTACGGGAAAATAAAAGTACAATGCCGGAGCTTCCACCAAGCTATTCACATGCACTTCTATGGGCAATTTTTCAGTTTCAAAGGCAAGTGCATCAAAACCTGCCAACGGATTGGCAGGTGTAGACTTGGCAAATTGGAATATGGTTTTTATTTGCTCCGCCATTCTATCCAGCGAAGCGGCAGAGCGCACCACCAACGCAGCCCGATCAGCGCGATAATGCTGCGCCATATACTGGCGCAATGCCGGCCCTACATTTACCATAGGCGCGATGCTTGCTGACTGACCCGGCAAGTCCGTTCGCGCTATGGCTTTAAGCACATCAGTGCGATGCTCATGGGGCGCCACCTGACGGGCGGAGCGAATTCTTTCGGCCAATAATTGTTGGGCGCGGGCGATATCTACATCGCTAAAATCACTGGGGCGTAGTAATTGCAACGCCTGCTGCAAAGTCCTCTGACGGGCGTAAGTGGGCAGTTCAAATACGGTATAACGAGGGGTTACTGAAAAATCGACCTCCCCTGTCAACTGACCTTGTAGCGCTATAGCCGCCAACCGGTGCAAGCCCGGAAAAGCCAACGGGTCACTGGCAGCCCCAGCTTTAACACTCAGAGCCCAATCCAAATCAGTATGGCTTTTATCTTGAATCAGCAGGACTTTCAGCCCACTGGCAAGAGTCAGAGCCCGGTAACTTCGCTCATCTAGGGTGCTGGTCGTAACCTCACCGGCCTGTGGCCAAGCCTGAGCACTGAACAACCATAGCAATGTAGCGAGCCCACAGAGCCTTAGATGCTGACCTATTGACCTCATAATGCGTCCGTCTGCGAACTCTTCTGCCGCAAACCGGCCTCATGTACGCCAATAGGCCAAGCGTAGAGTATGGCTTTCACTAAGGTTGCCAACGGGATGGCAAAAAACACCCCCCAGAAACCCCACAAACCGCCAAACACCAGCACCGCCATAATGATGGCAATAGGGTGCAGATTTACAGCCTCTGAGAACAACAAAGGCACCAGGACATTGCCATCCAGTGCCTGGATGATGCCGTAAGCGAGCAACAAGTAGAAAAACTCAGAGCCCCAGCCCCACTGAAAGAAGCCAATCATCGCCACCGGCAAAGTGACTACCGCAGCACCGATATAGGGGATCAAGACAGACAGACCAACCGCTATGGCCAACAGAGCAGCATAATTAACCCCGAGCAAAGCAAACACCATGTAGGTCACAGAACCTACAATCAAAATCTCAATGGCTTTACCGCGCACATAATTGGCAATTTGCTGGTTCATCTCCTGCCAAATCTTACTCATAACGGGCCGCTTGCGAGGCAAAAAACTACCCACCCAGTCGACGATAAGGCTGCTGTCTTTTAAGAAAAAGAAAACCAAAATGGGCACTAAGACAAAGTAAACAAGCACCGCTACTAACATCGGCAAGCTACTGACCGAGAAACTCACAATCCCCTGCCCGAGACGCCCCAATTCGGCTGTAGTCACCGCCATTAGCTCTTCTACCTGAGTTTGTGTGACCAAATTGGGGTAGTTTTCCGGCAATAACAGTAAAACATCTTGCCACTCGCCGATCATGCGGGGCATTTCGGCAATAAAGCGAACCGATTGCTGCCATATTACCGGCAGTAAAATAAACAAGACAGACACCAACATTGCCACCAAAATCACAAAAGCAACGCTAACAGCCAGCCAGTGCGGGGCGCCCCAAGAGCGTAATCGTACCACCACCCCCTGCAATAAAAACGCAATGATAATGCTGGCAATCATTGGTGCCAGCACCATACCCATGGTCAGTAAAATAGCTAAACTGGCAATAATCAATACAACCAGCAACACGGCCTCTTCGTCGGAGAAGTAGCGGTCAATCCAGCCGCGAAATATTCTTAACATTTATATCGGCTCCTGACCGATGGCGCCTTCAGTGGCACCTTTTTGAATAATATGACAATAAACGCCTTGCCCTTCACTCTGCTCAAGTAAAGTATGTGGGGACAGTTGTACATATGACTGAAAATCACGCACCGATCCACTATCTGTGGCCTCAATTTGCAACACCTGCCCGACCTGCATCTGATTGAGCGCTTGCTTGGCTCGCAACAAAGGCATGGGGCAGCGCAGGCCGCGTGCATCCAGGTGCTTATCGACACAAGGGGAACTAGCTGTCTCGGTGTAGGTCATAGAATCATGCAACTTCTTCATCTTAGTCAAAACGCTCTAGAACACGGGAGCCACGGGGCATAGCACCAACCTGTAACACTGACCTATAGTATCAACAAAACATGCTAATGAACCAAACAGGGTTAGACAAGTATCGCCAGCAGCCCCAAAGCTGCGGCCATTATCCAGTATGTGTCCGGCAAACGATACCAAAACAGCCCCTAGCGACGAACGACTCTCAAAGAGTTGGCGCCAAGTGGTAAGATATATACAAATTGTACCTATTAATGGCCTTCTAAAATAACCATTCGGACCCGCGGAGTCATTCTGTAACGTGAGAGCAGTTTTTTTTGGCGCTATTTTATCCGTCATAGCAACACCCAACCTGCAAGCCGATGAGTTTAACTTACCGGATTTGGGCGATACGACATCAGGCATAGTCTCTTTACAGGAGGAGCGACGTCTGGGCCAGATGTTTCTACGCAGTTATCGCAGCCAAGTGCCCACCTCCAATGATCCTCTACTACACCATTATCTGGACGCATTGCTAAGCAAGCTGGCCCAACACAGCCCGCTAATCAATCGCAATTTCGATTTAGTCATTACCCAAAGTGCCTCCCTCAACGCTTTCGCCGCTCCGGGCAATATCATAGGCGTTAACACCGGCCTGATGACTCACACCCAAAATGAGGGTCAACTGGCATCGGTTCTGGCTCACGAGCTGGCCCACCTAAGTCAAAGACATTATGCGCGCCGGTTAGAGCAGCAACAGAATATGGCCCTTCCCTTCTACACCGCGCTGCTGGCAAGCTTGGTGATTGCGGCCAGTGGCAGTGCCGATGGAGGGTTAGCGGCCATGAGCGCCACGCAAGCTGCCGCGGCCAACGCACAATTAAAATTTAGCCGACAAAACGAGCAAGAGGCTGATCGGCTAGGCATTCAAACATTGATTGACGCCGGCTACGACCCCTACGCCGCTTCCGACATGTTCGAGCAGATGCTGCGCGCAGCGCGTTACTCACGGCGCCCGCCGGAATTTTTATTGACCCACCCAGTTACGGAAAGCCGTATTGCCGATGCCCGCGCCCGCGCCATGCGCTACCCCAAAAAATTAGCCCCAAACAATTTGGAGTTTCATTTAATGCGCTCACGTGTTCGCGCGCTTCAAGCTGAAACACCACAGCGAGCTATTGATGTTTTCCAAGGTGAACTCAATGGCAATTCAATGTCAGTTGATGCCAGCCAATACGGTCTCGCCCTCGCTTACAACTTGGCCAGCCAACCGCAAAAAGCGCATAAGGCATTAGCACCTTTACTGCAAAAAGAGCCTGAACGGTTAACTTATCGGGTTATGGACATCGACATTGATATTGCCGCTGAACAATACGACCAAGCTATTGAAAAGTTGCGTTCAGGCTTGCGGACATTGCCCAACTATTATCCTTTTAATGTTCGCTATGCCGAAGTATTAATGCAATCTGGGCGCTATCAAACCGGCGCTCACTTTTTAACGCAGCTGGTGCGACAAATAAAAGACGATCCGTACCTTTGGTATCTACTCGCCGAAGTCAATGGTTTAGCGGGCGATGTACCCGGTGTTCACGAAGCGCGCGCCGAGTATTTTATTTTGATTGGGGTGTACGACAAAGCCATTTTACAATTGCGCAACGCTCTTAAACTCAGTGAAAGCAGTTATCAAACGGCTCTTTTACAAGAACGCTTACGCTATGTGGAAAAATTGCGGGCCGATATCGACCGAGGCTAGAGCGAATCGCCGAGAATTAGCGCTCTAAAAATTGAGGGGAATAATTTTAAGGGCACTAGGAATCGCTGCGCAAACAATGACACCAATCAGACTCAGCAATCCAGTGCTTTATTCCATCGAGATTCATGGGGCGACCAATAAAATACCCCTGAGCATTATCGCAACCCATGGCCACCAGCCGGTCGAGCAGCTCTTGATCTTCAACACCTTCTGCCACCACTTTAATTTCCAAGTTATGGGCAAGCTGTATGGTGGATTTAACGATTATGCCGTCGCGCTCTGATTCTTGCATCTGACGTACAAACGAGTTATCGATTTTTAAGGTTTGAATTGGCAAACGCTTTAAATACGCCAGCGAAGAATAACCCGTACCAAAATCATCGACCGAGAGCCCTACCCCTAAAGCGTGCAACTCATCCAAATTACGCAGGGCTCGATTGGGGTCAGTCATTATCGCACTTTCGGTGATCTCTAAATCCAGTGCGCTACCAGGTAACCGGTAATGTTCCAACAGTCGGCGTAGCATGGAGGGCAAATTATCATCCAACAGATTTCGTGCCGACAAATTAACCGCCATGGTTAAGTGGCAACCCTGATCGTGCCATTGGCGGGCCTGCTTAATCGCTTCATCCAACACCCAATTGGTTAGAGGGTGAATCAAACTGGTTAATTCTACAATAGGAATAAATTCTGCCGGCGACACAAACCCCATAGTGGGATGAAACCACCGAATTAAGGCCTCCACACCGTAACATTGTCGATTGTGCAAACTGACTTTAGGCTGATAATACAGAGTCAGTTGATTTTCCCGAATCGCACGCCCTAAATCACTCATCATCGCCAAACGCTTGGGCGAGTGCGGATCATACTCGGCGTTATAAAGCGACAGCCCGCACATGTCTTTTTTGGCCCGGTACATAGCCACATCGGCTTTGCGCATTAAGGTACTAACATCTTCGGCCTGACTGGGCGCCAAGGCCACGCCTATACTGGCGCTAATTTCGGTGGAGAACCCCTCTAAATTAAACTCATTCCGCAGTGCATCCAGAGTGCGGTGAGCAATAATGATCGCTTGTTGTGAATTACGAATTCTTTGCAAAAAGATGGCAAACTCATCGCCTCCGAGGCGGGCAATGGTTCCCGGCACTTCTGCCAACTCGGCTTTTAATCGAGGCCCCACTTGCTGCAATAATTGATCACCCACTTGATGACCAAGAGTATCGTTAATTTCTTTAAAGCGATCCAAATCAATCAGCAACAGTGCCCCTTGCTGATCAGGTTTTCGAGCGGCCAACCACTGCTCTAGATCTTTATATAAACTGGCTCGGTTAGGCAGCTTGGTCAAGGAATCGTGATTGGCTTGATAAGCCAGCTTTTCTTCGTAAAGTTTACGCGCTGTAATATCTTTAGTGGTGCCCCACACTCGCACCAAGTGGCCACCATCAACAACTCCAACACAGGAAATTTGTCGATAAGTCGCGTCACCTTGTTTATTTTTTTGAGTGATCTCATGATCACCCAGCTGATAGTGATTACGGATAAACGTATGGATATCAAAAAAGTAATTCTGTGATCCAATTTGCGACAAATCTGTACCTAAGACTTGCTGTTTATTATCCAACCCCATCATTTTAATCAGCAAGTCATTGCACTGCGACAAACGAGCGTGATTAGCAATGGCCTTGGCTTGCTCATCTACCGACCAATGCAAAGGTATCGGAGGCTCCATATCGTAGCACCAGATAGCGTCGGTGCTGTTGGCTCGATAGGCTTTATAACGGGCTTCAATATCCCGTAAATTTTGTGCCTGCTCTATTTGCTCGGTTACCTCGCTCATGGTTAACAGCACACCACTAATAACACCGCGATCATCTCGCGTGGGCACTTTATCAACACTGTACCATCGGGTGCGCCCGTGCTGAGTAACGCTCTCCAAAGAGTCGGTCTGAGCGATGCCCGTTCTGGCCACATGCATAATTTCACGCTGTCGCTCGGACGAATCGTCCCAACCCTGGGCGTATTCCACAAAGTGCTTATCGTTAAATGCCTGTGCGCCAAACACTTGGCGCGCCGCTTGGTTAACTTCTTTTACCACCCCCCAACAATCAAGATAACAAATAGCAGCGCGCACGGCATTGAGTAGCCGCTGCACATCATGTCCTTTGGGCGTAGACAGTGCCTGATCGGAATGAGGGCTAAGTAACTGAGCATACAACCCGGATTTTTGACCTTGAATCTGCAGCGGCAGATCTAACACCGTGTATCTCTGCTCCATTGACTGCGGTGGTAACGCAAGTGTCATAATATCGGCCAAAGCAGTTTGCCCCGCCAAAGACTCTTTGCCCAGCCGGCGCAACGCCATTGCTGAGTGAGCCGAAAAACAATCTAAATCGGTCTGCCTCACGACCTCACTGACACCACTATCAGTCTCACAAGCGTAATAAAGCGGGTAGAATTCAGATAGATAAAAACCTTTTTGATTTTTAATGGTAAGAGCCGTCTGGTCACTAAGCACCAAATTATCAATATTAGCGAGCGAGTCGTGCTGACCTGCCAAGTGTAAATGCATTAAAAAGGCGCCCCCCGACTCTTCGCTCACAAGCGGAATAAAACGGACCCGGAATTGGCCAAAATTCAGCGGCCCGCCGCCTTGCCGAGTTGGGTAGCGAACCACAAACGCGCCGCCAACTTTGTCCGAGCTGACACGCTCAAGAACATCGGTTAGTGCGACTTGCTCAGTAAGGTGGGTATCTTGCAGGAGGTTATAACGATTAATCGCTCGGGCTTGTTGACGCAAGTTCATGCCAAGCAGTTTGCGGCTGGCAGTGTTTAGCCAACTGAGGGTTCCATTTGCATCAAACAATGCGAGCCCATCACAAGCCAACTCCATCACCGAAAGGGTATATTGGCTCAACCCTAATTTGCCCGCGTGCCGCCCTATAGGAATGGCCACTCCCTCGGCAATACGAGCATTTATATCACCGGCAGGAGTAAATACAAACAGTAAGGATTGGGGCTGGGTGTCTTCATGCAGGAGGTCTTGACGCAAGGAAATAGTGCAGAAACAATCGCTGGGGCTGGCACGATCAAAATGCGCTAAAGTACCGCAGAAGGCAGAGTAATCCTCCTCACTGAGCAAGTCAGGGAGCGGATCAAACAGTATGGAATGCAACTGCTCGGCATCAGTTAGATACAACCGGGTAGTTTCTCGATCAAAGCGCCAAAACCAATTGGCGCCAGTCAAGCTAAGTAGATCAGCAGCTTGATTTGATCTGAGCGCCACACCGCGCCTATTGTCTATTCCCTGATTCATCCGTGGGACTAACCCTTTGACCTTTATTAAATAAGTGTAGTCACTGTATGGCCAATATTAAAGCCCTACAAGTACTCTCAATCACTTATCCATCAACTTGCGGTATCCCGTCACAAACAGTCATTAATAATGCGGCGGTTTTTCATCAACGGCGCCCTGTGATTGCTCGCGCTCAAACATCAGGTCATCGTACTTTTGCGCCAGTGACTTTAGCGCTGCCATTAACGCCTGTATTTGCCGGTCTTGCCGGGCAACCACGTCGTTCAACTCGCTGAGGGTGTCTTCCTGAAAAGCCATACGGCTTTGAATATCTTCGATTTCCTGACTCATAGGCACTCCGATAATGTGCGCACCAGGCGCTGAGCTCTGGCGTCAATCAATAAACTCTGCCCCAGGCGGGCTGTTACATAGGTAAAGCCAATTCCGGTTTCAGGGTCAGCGTAGCCCACACTGCCCCCGGCACCCGGGTGTCCAAAGCCTTGCGGGCCACCGTAACGGCAGTCGTCGACATCCTGCGACAACATAAAGCCGAGGCCAAAACGCAGATGCACACCCAGAACATTATCAACGCCGGCGGTGGACTCGGCCCTAAACTCCTGCAGGCTAGCCGCCTTACCGTAGGGACTATCATCGGCCACCAGAGCGGCGTAAAAGCGCGCTAACGACAGCGCATTGGTGTGCAAGTTGGCCGCTGGAATACAGGCTTCACGCCACACCTGGCTATTGGTGCTGTTCATTAGCGTCATAGGGTTGGTAAAGGCGCGGTTGGTTACCCCGCGCGGGTCCGATTTCATCAGCTGCCCCAGGGCCGCGCTATTGGCCCCCTTGCTGGCACTACCCTGTGTGCCCAGTGGTTTTTTTAACGGCGCAACATCAGCAAGCACCTCCTGCTCTGACTCAGGCACGCCCAAATAAGCCTTCATACCCAGTGGTTTGGTCAGCCTTTCGGCGAACAATGTGGGGTAATCTTTAACACCACTGACACGCCGCGCGACTTCGGCCAGAATCCAACCATAGAGAAAAGGCGAGTATCCCTGCTCTTGCCCGGGCGTCCACCACGGCGTTTCGTACTGCAATAAGCTAACAATAGCCGCTGCATCGAAAATAACCGGATCTTTCACTCGCGGGTGAAACGCACTTAAACCGCTAGTGTGATTAAGCACTTGCCGGGTGGTTATTGACTCTTTACCGCGGCTGGCAAACTCTGGCCAGTAATTGCCTATCGGGCGATCCAAATCCAGCTTGCCTTCTTCGACCAACTGCATGATTACCACAGCGCATAAAGGTTTTCCGGCGGAAAACACATTCACGCAAGTATCTTCCAGCCAGGGTTGCTCGCCCGCTCGGTCTCGGGTGCCCGCCCACAAACTGGCAAGCACCTCACCATTTTTTATCACGGCAACTGCCGCCCCTTCTTCGCTAAACTCACTAAAGTTAGCGGCAAACGCCTTGGCCAAGGGTTCTAGCTCAGGCTTGTACTGCCCGTGGATTTCCATTATGGCTGCACCTTTGCCGGAGTTTGAGCGGCAAAATAAGCCGCCAGGTTATGGATGTCCTGCTCACTGAGATTGATCGCCATAGAACTCATCATTGGGTTTTGCCTTTCACCGGATTGAAACGCCTGTAGCTGCGCCGCAATATAATCGGCATCGAGACCGGCAAGCGATGGGTATGACGCTATACGGGAAACACCCTTGGGGCCGTGACACCCCATGCAAGCACGCGCTTTTTTGGCTCCCATCGCGACCGGGTCGGCCGCTAGCTCAGGAGCCGAGGCCTCGCCCTGCTCGCTACAGGCTGAAATCAGCCATACCAGCGTTAAACAGATGATTAACCGCATCTACCCCCCCAATATCGTCGTCGCTTAAGTGGGCGCATTATACAGGTTATAATCCCCCACCAAACGACCAATTACTCAGGAGGTAGCAGTGAGCAAAAATTCACGACTGGTGTACTCCACCGACCAAGGCCGCATCAAAGAAACTGATGAACCCAGTCAGCCCAGCACCCCAACCGACGGGATAATACGCATCTGGAAAGAAAGCAAAGGCCGCGGCGGCAAGGTCGTAAGTATCGTAAAAGGTTTGCCGCTGGCGGGCAGCGAGCTTAAAACCCTCGCCAAAAAACTCAAACAAGCCTGTGGCACCGGTGGCGCCATTAAAGACGGCAATGTTGAGATACAAGGTGACCACCGCAACACTCTCAAAACCGAACTAGAAAAAGCCGGTTACACCGTCAAGCTGGCCGGAGGCTAAACCGCAGTCCGCCAAATAATGGCTCGATTTTTGCTGAATAGGAATATTAATTGGTCTAACGACGGTTTTATGACGCACCTGAAAAAGAGCCCCGTCATGAGCATTATCGACAGCAGCGCAGCACTGTGTGAGGAATACCATGGACACCAGCATCACCTTCGCCATTATTGACAGCACCTTTAAAATCGCCGCCGGGGCCGGCATTGCCTTTGCCAGCGCCTGGTGGTGGCAAAGGCACAACAATGTATTGGGCCCGCGCTCGCTGCGCGAGCAAAAACGCCTGGACGCGTTTGAAGAAATCTCAGGCTTTGTGGGTGAAGTGACACATATATTCAGCAAGTACGCCTCACTGGCGGCAGAATCCGTCGAATACGGTGAGCACTGGCCCGCCGGGCGCAAAATTGAATTGGACAAGGTCAACGAAGACCTAGTGGCCACCTTCCAAAAAATGGCGGCCGCCGAAGCCAAACTGCTGATGTTGGGTGAAAAGACTCTGGAGAAAAGCCTGAAAATTTACGCGGGGCAAATTGTCGCCTACCGCCGCCAAGTCTATGCCGGGCGCAAAGACATTACCCCTGAGCAAGCCACCGCCCTGCGCCAAGGTGTACTGCAAGCCCGAGAGAGCTTTTACGATATCCTCAGCCGCAAGTACGACAAAGTGCTGTCCGGCGCGGTGTAAAACCGCCGGACACCTTAACTTACACACAGCACAATTACCGTAAGGCCACAGCCGTGTGATTCCACAACCGCACCGAGCGACTCTAATCGACACCCCTGCAATCAACATGGCGCTCTAAAATTCGATAGTTACGCCCCACAGATTAGCCATTGTTAACCAGCATCAGCGACTGGGTTTAAAGCGTTTAAACAACGAAACGCCAGCCAATAACATTAAAACCAGCCAGTGCACCGCACCGCCACCCTGCCCACCACTGCCCTGACCGGACGTTGAACCACCGGCGGTACTGGAACTGCCGATACTGCTTGAGCTACTGGCACTGCTTACACTACTGGAAGAGCTAGACGCGGCACTTAAACGCAGCGCCAACTGCGCCTCAAACAACGAACTCGGCTCCACTTCTTCACCGGGCAACTCATTGGCCCCATAAGTGCCCTCTTCCATTGTCACCGACTCGCCGCGCAGGCCCGAAAAATAAGGCAGAGCAAAGGTGTGGCCATTGCGACTTGATGGCCAAAAGTGATAGTGACCAGGGCCGCCCTCAATAATATTATTCCACGCCACAAAATGTTTGCCGTGGTGCGGATAACTTTCATGGGGGCCACCATTGCCATCAAAGTGTCCGTTCACCACATTGTCGAACAGGTTGGCATAGGGGCTACCGGAATGACTGTCCATCCGCTGACCGGGGAACATCGTGTAGCGCAGGTAGACAGTGCCGCAACCCCAGTAACCTAAGCCAGGGCCATGGTGAAACCAGGCGAGGTCTTGACTATCTTTAACCAGCACACCGTAAGACCGGCGGGTATGAATCGAGGTATGGCCGCGCTTGCCTAAAAAAGTAATATTGTCGATGGTGAGCGCTGCCGAACCGTCAATAAAAATGCCCTGATTCCAATCCTTTAACTCGACATTTCGAATCCAGCCGTTGACCACATTATCAAACCGAATGGCGTTCCAGGCGTAGTCATGAATATCATCTTTATGGTGAACAAACTCTTCTGGGTAGGAATCCCAATTGCCCTTAAAGTGGATATCCTCAATACCCACATTCTCAATCACTGAATAACTGCGCACTGCGATAGTCGTACCATCGGTATCCAATGTGATATGCAGCGGCTCGCGCAGCGTAACGGTATTGCCATCAATGTCGGCAACGGTATGCAGCTCCCTTAAATTAAAGCCGCGCGACTCATCCAGCAGGCGCGTCCAGTCGGAGTCTATGCCTAAATCTTCGTAATAGCTTTGCGCAAAGGCCACACTGTTAGTTCTTAAAATAATACGCTGCCCAACCGACAGCGCCGAACCGTCGGCCACCTCAATAACATAGGACTCGCGCGCAGCGTCAGCCGTTACCGTGGTTAGCGTTGATTCGCTCACACTTAAAGGCGAGACCTCAAACATATAGCGGCCGTTATTTACCTTCATCTTATCGGCGAATATTTCCGTGCCGCCAGTGCCAGAGCCACTGCCCTGCAGCACAATATTACTGCCATTGATAAAAATATTTTCGCCAACAGTTTCATTGGGGCTTACCATAAAGCGCCCTGCCGGGAAAAACACAACCCCACCGCCGGCCGCCTCGGCCGCATCTATCGCCGCCTGAATCGCTACATCATCGTAGTTGCCATCATTAGCGACCGCACCGTAATCGGTGACATTAAAAACAGCCCAGCTAGTGGTGTCGGGAATATCACTTTCGGAGTAGTCGTAACCGGCATAAGAGAAATCCGGCAAAATAGGCTCAGAACCTGAAGCTTTCGCCGCAACAAAATCTTGCCAAAGCGCCGACTCCACCGCCTTGGCAGTAGGCGCTAACGAAATATAAGCGACCAACAACAGGGCAGCCAGAGCGGCCGCCAAGACAAAACGAATAATACGGGGTGAGGACAGATGATATGACATAGGTAATATTGCTCTTATGGGCCTATAGTCAGTAAAACACCAAACCCATAATAAGTAAATTACTCGCAAAGTGCAGGCTAAGCGCCCTAAACGTAGCGCGGGCGAGACTCAAACTCAGGCCAACAAGGCAACAAACTAACCCGCTAACCCAAACGCTTTTGCCAGCGGCCGTTATCCTCGCGCGCGCAACTCTCCTCACTGTCAAAACGCACCTGGCGACTCAAATCGGCAAGCTCAACCCCCATCGAGTGTAAACCAGTTGCCACCAAACGCCTTACGCCTGTTCGATCAGCACTTGCCAGCTGTGCATCGGTGTCATACACACACAGCACAACCAAAGACGCAGGAAAGTCTTGATAATTTACCCAGTGAGTCAACCATTCAAACCCCGCATAGCAATCCTTCGCCAACTCACAAACCTTCGTCAACTCGCGACAGAGTTGATTGTCGAGCTTTTTATCGGTTTTTTTCATACCATTAACTTTACAATTTTTATTTACGCTAACAAAGAAGACGACTTCAGTGCGTTAGTAACTTCGGGCGTCTCGCCACCCTCAAGATGAAAAACACTCTTAGGCCTCCACGTCTATGCCATTATAAAGAGTCATAGGTTTTACCGTCGAGTTTGTGTAGTCGTGGTAGAGCGCCCCATTACTGAGACGCCCCACTCACAGATCCGGATGTGCCGCTGGAGAAGGGAAAAGCTCGGGTTCGAGCCAAGGCTGAACATCCTTGTCGTCGCATCAAATATCAGCTTGAGAGTAACATAGCCCAGTACTCGACCGATCACGCTATACAATGGTCGAGCCTCTTAGCTTATCGGCCGTGCGCTAATGATCAGAACAGCCATTATCATAAGAGCGGGTTAAAGCGCTTCGGTGGCATTCTCTCGCGGCGTTCAGACGGTACTACATTTAAAATTGGCAGACGTGTCGCGAGCACCACCGGTCGATCACGTTGCGCTCTGCATCGCATTAATCAATATTTCGCTCGGACCATAGGCCCCAAAAATACCGCCCTCATGGCTTAGGCTATTAAGCGTGTGTTGATGCAATGTCTCATTGGCCGCACCACAGCAATCACTTAGCAACAGACAGTCATAGCCGCGGTCATTCGCATCGCGCATGGTGGATGAAACACAGACATCGGTGGTCACCCCTAATAAAATTAAGTTGCGAATACCCTTAAGGCGAAGAATATGCTCAAAGTCAGTTGCGTAAAAGGCACTATTACCCGGTTTATCGACTACAATCTCTCCCGCATGCGGAGCAAAACCTGGATAAAAATCACAGCCGTCTTCGCCACGTACCAGCAGACGCCCGAGAGGGCCTTCACTCCCTACCGGCGAGTTTTGACGCAAGGCTTTGCGACGTTTATTGTCTTGTAGATCGAGCAATTCGGGACGGTGACTTTCACGCGTGTGGATAATTAAAAACGGTTCTTGGCGAGCAGCTTGCAGTACTCTCTGCGCCGGCTCAATAGCCTGACGCAAATGATCGATATTCTCACCCAAACTGGCAAAGTATCCCTCGTCGGCTAAAAAGTCGCGCTGCATATCAATGACCACTACCGCCGTATTGCTGGAGTTCCAATGGCCCGTTAAAGGCCATGGGTAAGGGGTCGACTGTTCCAGAGCGTTAAACTCATTCATTGTGCGATCTCGGTTAACCACTCGGCATTAAAACGCAACTTAACGTTAGTATCATTGCCGAGAATCGCACCACTGCCGGTTTCAATACCGATAAAACTGGCATCGGGCGCACTTTCACCAAGCAAACCATGCTGAAACGCAAACTCGGTAATGCTATTCATTGTTTGACCCAGTGCATCTGAGGTGACATATTTCAGTCCCTGCTCGGCATTAAAAAACTCAATGGTGCTAAGCTGTGACCTCAGGTCATCAGATGATGTGTTCAACTGCTCTGCCATGTAAGCAATAAACTCATCGTGCTCAGGGTGACTGGGAGAAAGCATAGCCGTAGTCTCGTACCACGCTCCAGCTATGGCTCTACCTAAATTGGGTTCGCGCTCAAGTGTTTCGGTATGAACAATTAACCCATCGACAATTTCTCCGCGAATATCGGAAGAATCGAAAACCAACGCTGTATCGCTAAATTGTTGCAGTATCTGACTGAGTTGAGGTTTCCATGTAGCGACAACCTCTGTCGCACTATCGGTAAAAATAGAGCCGATATCGGCATCTGATGTATTCACAATAGTAATATCTCGTTCACTCATGCCTACACGATCGAGGGCACGGGCCAGCATATAATGCGAACCCGACAGCTCAACCAAATTTACCTTCGCTCCCTTAATATCCGCCAAGGTTGCATTTTTGCCCCGCATCACAATGCCATCGCTGCCCACCGAGGTGCTCATCGGCACTACCACCGTGGTATCCACTCCAGAGGCAGCGGGTATGGTCAGTGCGTCAAGTGTAATAGCGACCGAACCGTCAAAAGTACCTGCGGCAAATTGAGTTTGTGCTTCAATATAATCATTGAGCTGAACAGCCTGTAAATCGAAGCCGTATTTATCACCCCACTTCTCCAAAATACCGTGGTCTTGTGCATACCCCAATGGCATGGTGCCAGCGTAAATAGTCCAGGCTATCTTGTATTCTTGCTCAGCATAGACAGTAGGTGCTGCAGCCACCACGCCCAGTGCGGCACCAGCTAGCGACTTTCGGAAAATTGTTAACATAGTGTATGACCCTTGAGGTAATAATCGTTAAAGCCACTGTAGCGCCGAACACTGAGCCATAAAATGACAAATTGGACCTGTTTACTTGTTCATTTTTGCATGTGTCGCCGCGTTTAACACCGTCAGTGCTGTAGCAATAATGGGCCGGTCCTTGTCTTCTCCACGGCGATAAGCCAGCGCCATGGTCGAAACTCGCTTAATTTGATTGGGCAATATCGGCGTGAGGCGCCCTTCGCTAACAAAAGGCGCAGCGTACTGAGCCGGCATAAATCCAACATAGCGTCCAGATAGGACTAAAAATGCAATGGCTTCAAGGTTGGCGGTATAGCTGATATCCCCCAGTAAGTCATACCCGAGACTGCCAATATCCGACTCATTGAGAAAGTTACGCGCTGCAAAATTCTGGTGTTTTAGCGCCTCTTGCAACTGCTGAGATGAAGCACCCTCGGCTTGCAATGTGGCGGCAGGACTCCCAGGAGCGGCGTACAGATAATCTAACTCCTCATAGAGTGCACGGTACTCAAGACTATCGTGATAGCGCTCAAATATCCCAAGCGCAATATCGACGCGCTTATCCAGCAGGTATTTTTCAAGCTCATAGGGATTCTTTACATATAAATCAATGTGAAAACGATCATCAAAATACTGGCTCAGCTCGGTAATCGCGCGATCCAGACAAAACCGTGACTCTCCTATGATATTGTCAATCACCCCAATCGCAAGTCGGCCCGAGCCACGCCCGCCCAAACTTTCAGTGCGATTCTCAAAGGAGCGAAACGCTGCAAAAAGCTTTAATGCCTCATCGGCTACCTGCTGGCCTTCTGGCGTTAGGCGAAACCCTTGTCGACCGCGCTCACACAATGTCAGCCCCAAGCGGGCCTCCAACGCACTCAGGCTGCGACTGATCGCCGAAGCGTCCTTGTTAAGTAATGATTGAGCATTGGACACGCCATTGGCCTCGATCACTGCCATAAATACTTCCAGCCCTTTAATCGCGCTGCCATCTATCTTAATCATCCCACCCTACTCTGCTGCAACTAACTTTAGCTATTAAGGTTAATAGTACAGGCTAAACGCGGGCAGCGTTAGCCCAGAGTTCCCTCTAGGGCTTATGCTCAGCACGATTAAGGTGACACACTGAAGTGGCCAAAAGTTTGTCAATAAAGATCGATGCATTCGTGACCGTGTCGAAGCCATGGCTTGGGTAAGTCAACGGATGATAATCAAGCAAGAAACTCCCTTAAACAAACCTTCACAAGTGACACCAGAGATCTCAGGCAGGCCCAAAACGTTCAAAGAAAGGCCGTATACTTGCCCATTGTGGCCTCAACTTTTGCTCGTACTAAACCGCTTGCAAGTGTCATTAAATAATTCATAAAGCTTGAAAAAATTAAACGCCTTTGTGTAACTTTTACCAGAAGCTTCAACCTTTTTTCTAAGACAGACAGCACAGCGTTTTACTCTGTACGCATTTCATACAGAAAATCACCATTTATCGCAATTTATACGCATAACTGTGAAACCAGTCTAACTCTAAGCGGTAAAAATTATATTGGCACATAGGTTGCGATAAGCACCGCACCCTTAAACGATTTTGTAATATTCTTAGGAGTAGTATCGATGATTAAACCTGTCGTTTCCGCCTGTATTTTATTTGCCTCCTCAACCGCTGTTCTCGCGCAATCTAATGCTGACAATGGCTGGCGCTTCGAGCCTGAGTTTTCCGTAGGTGGTGGTTATGGTGTCACCACATTAAAAGATGAGGACTTTGACGAAGACGAAACAGCAAAAAAGGCATTTGCGCTGGTGAAATTTAATGAATATATAGGCCTTGAAGGTGGTTATATTGATTTCGATGAATCCAGCAACGAAGCCCTTAATTTCGACCCATCTGGCGCCACCCTAGCGCTATTGCTAGAAGCTCCGATCACCCAAAGATTTTCTGTCTACGCCAAAGGCGGCCAACTGTGGTGGGACGGTGAAGTTAGCTTTAATACAGACCTGGTAGATGCCAACACCGACTTTGATGGCGATGAAACATTCTGGGGGCTGGGCGCCAAGTTTCAATTAGCAGAGCATTTAGACCTTAGGGTGGAGTATGAGCGCTTTAACTTTGAGATAGAGCAAGATGAAGTTAACGTACTGCAGTCAAGCGCACTGGATATGGACGTAGATTATGCCAGTGTAAACTTGCAATACACATTCTAAGTCAACATATTTTTGGGGATGGACATTTTTGGTAACTTGTCAGTAAACGCAGAAGTTTACTCGCCCCAACTCCACACCACATAAATCCACACTATTGATTGATGGAAAATAACGCTCAAGGAAGAGCCATGACCAGCACCGAAACGGTTCACCCTTAAGAGCAACGCATACTACCACTGCGATTCAGTGAATCATTCCTATACAACTCTGAAACCGACCACCAACCTCTAAAAAACCGGGATCAGTCTTACAATTTCACGCGTTTAATTATTACGCTTAAGCTCCCTTATTGTCTCCCTAATCGAGTTAATCCTTTCTTTATTTTTTTGTTTTTCCTCTGCAGTTATACAAGTGCACTTTGCTTCCACCTCTCTCACCGGCTGCTGCTGCCACCAGTGTTTAGTCGTCTCTGGAACCCAGACAAAGTCCACCCCGCCTTTGGCTAAACATTGATCCTCGCACCTTTTTCGCCCTAACGTAATATTGTCGTAAGCTGACCAAATCATATTGCCAAAGAACACTACTGCAAAAGTCGCCCCTATATACTGCCTAAGCTTTTTCGACAATTTTAACCTCCTTTTATAACACCCAGAAATATATTTCCTTTACGCCCCGACGCACTTAGAAAAACGCTAGGGCATCCATCCACTTGACACTATGGACAGAACCAAGCTGCCACCCAATATTGCGGTCACCGACACCTTTATGCCGAAACAATGGATTGGATACTTCTGACTGTAAACTTGAGCATCTTGGCCACAACTAAGTCATAAATCAATTTGCAGCCATTATTGAAATAGACCAAAATTTAATCGTCCAAGTGACGTCTATATCGATTGCGCGATAAAATTCTTACCCCGGCCACAGTGGTGCCATGCTTGCCAAATATTTTTCTAGCCACTTGTTTTTCTTCGTCAGTAGGTTCTTCCCATAGGGGACGAGGCCTAATAAGCATGATCACCCGAACCAATATAACCATGCAGCACACCCCAAACAACAAAGGGGCGAACAAAGCCGAAAAAGTGGAATCCGACAAAAAATCGATTTGGTAAAAGGTAAACCACCCCAACAAAGCAAACAGCAATAGAATTTTCATTCAGACTCCTTGTCATCAATTCAGCGTTCACACATGGTAACAGGTTAGACCAAATCATTTAAGATTTGGCCCCAACAGATTGACAACCAACAAAGTCACCAAAACTTACCATTCAAGGAATCAAACGCTCAAACCAGCCGATACTTACAGCCGTCAGCTACACTTGATCGTTAGCACCATGGACATGATTGGATTGAAAACTGTATATTCGCTTCACAATTGCCAGTAAGGCTAGCGCTAATGCTATATCTATAACATCTGACACTTGATAGATAATATTAAGGTTTAACAGCTCGGGAATCTCTTCTGCTTTCATGGAAAACCGGAAGAGTGCCTGACCCAGAAAGTTCGACACAAGCCATAAAGCCCACCATATCGGAAGAATACTGCTGACCTCTTGCGACTCCCAATCAGATGGCTCCTTGCTCGCCTTCCATATTTCTTTCATTGCTTGGTATGGCTTCCACAATGTCAGAATTGGTATGAAATAGTAGCCTATTGACCAACCAGATGAGAACCTCATATTCTCCGCCCCCAGCTGTCTTGCGTTGTGGTTTGCTCTATGAATCCAACGTAATATCAGAAACATCGAGATAAAAAATACAACAAAATAGACTATACCGATTAACCTTTGGCGCTGATCATTTTCCACACCATCAGCCATCGCTTGCTCTTGAGAGGTATAAATCCCATCTTGATAGTCAGAAAGTAATTGATACTCGAAATTACCTGAAACGAGTGAAAGTACAGCGACTATGATTTGTGCATAAAGAATATATCGAACCCAAGAGGTTAGGCGTGATGAATCCCTAAAGCCTTCATTATTGGACAAACTTCATCTCCTTTTTAATTATTAACGCTCCATCGGCAGCTTCGCTGAAATACAGCTCCGAAAGACTATATTACCGCTACTTATTATAGATTACCAATCAGCAACATTTCTGCCTGACTGAAACAACCTCCATGTAACGGTCAAAAAAATTACACATACACCAACATAAAATGATTGAAAAACGGTTAAAAAGAATGCTTTATTTTGGGAGCATTAATAAAATGCATAATTGATAAGACAGTACCTACAGGAATGTTCACCAAAGATATTGCAGCATACACATGCAGCACATATAGCCCCCACTGCTTTCTTTTAAAATATGCCACAATAGCTACCGACTCGACCGCAATGAAAACCTGAACAAACAACAACACTATTACTAGTGGGTACGTGTACTTCACATTAGAATGGCTAAAAGAGAGCACACAAAAACTGATAAAAAATAGAGTTAAGACTACATTCAAGCCCAGCTTCAAGCCCCAAATAATATTAAGAACCTGAACCGCCGATGCTTCCTCCATTGCACGCCGAGCTTCATTTAACTGATCACCTCTACCCATCCTTCAATTCCTTTTCGATTATTATTTTTTCAACACTGCCTCAAGGATTTTTCACTCCCAACAACCAAGCCATTAACAGCAATGTTAACCTCAACCGCTATATATTAACCATATAAAAACTTCATAATTCGCCATAATTTTTATCTGAATCCACATTTACATTTATTCGATAATGTATACAGCTATACATGGATTTACGAGTAAGTAACGCCACGCCATACACGGCGTGGCGTTACAAAATGAACGACTCTGACCCTATTAGACCAATCAAGCGGCGCTTGTAACGATTAGCACCGAACGACAAGTACTAAGGGGTTAGGAGTCGCACGCTCCTACCCATATGCAGAGTTGACTCAACACGTAATCAACCACCATAACGCCAGCAGTGTCTAGGCCAACAATAAATGCGAGCGCCGCAGGAGCTGTAACCCCCGCAAGCCCGGCAGTGGCAACGACCAGTGCACAATCGGCCGATAAAAACGCCGCATCTGTCCCCGCAATAACTGCCGTAATGGCTACAGCCAAACCATAAGTTGCGATTTTGCAGCCTGCACACTCCCACGACGATATTGATCGCTTATGACTCGGCTGGAATACACTCTCTAAAGCCGCCCCGGTATCTGCAGCCATGGTATTCATTCCACCGGTTAACGGTGTTGCCCCAGCCATGACCTGAAGTGCCGGAGACGTGTCCGACACAGTGTAATCAATTCGCCAATCTCCCGGCTCCGGATTGATGATAACGGCTGACTGAATCTGAGATGTGCCGCTAGATTTGGCAGGCCAAACAAGTTGGTTTGGGTTATTAAGGTCTGTCGATACCTCAACGACTGTACCGTCGGGGCGGTATAGCCGAATCCAAGCCCCATCCACACTACCCTCCTGCCAATTGCCGATCCCCAGTGTAAGTGAAGGCGTACCACTCGTTACAGTTACATACTTAGTCCCGGAGGATGAGATTGACTCCCCCTCCACTGAGGCTAATATTAGTTCTGATTTAGTTGCGGTTGACTCCCTTACATCAGATACATTTGTCGCAATAAATGCACTGAACGTACCTTCTATGTCGACTCCATGAACAGCTGTTGTAGTCATTGCTATACTCCTTTATTGGCTTACTAAACGACCACCTAGAATTAGATGGTTTTTAAATGGCTTTTGGCCGGACAACTATTTATAAAGCTAAACCTGAGTGCAAGAAAAATAGACACGTAGAAATTACACCTTTCACTTTCTCTAACTGACAGCCTCTCATTTAAAATTGTGGATGCTCATCCCATCTATAGATAGAGGAAAAATCTTGAAAATGGAATCAAATGAAACTTATGACATAATTATCATCAATTTAACCCCAGCTGCCTCATATCAACCATATAAAGACTTCATAATGCGTCATAAGTCTCTTCTGACCCTACATTTCCTGACTCAATCAACAACAAGTTAACCCCCGCCACTCCACATTAACTATAGAAAGAATTCATAATGCGCCATAAGTTTCATCTAGCCCTACATTTAGTTTATCGTTTGGCTCTCAATAGATCCATGTGCCAAAAATTTCATCTGGCCCCATTAATCCCAATCTTTCCATGGGTTCCTAATTTCGGAAAACTCATCGGGAGAAAGAGATAATTGACGCCATTTTTCAACGGCTTCTGGTACAGACAAACTTCGCGAGTTGTAATATTTCCAGAGCTCTGCGGCCACATTTGATGAGACACGCCGGACTTCCAGTTTCTCGTCAAAACTCAGATATAGATTGTCTCTATCGTATTCTGTATCGGTAAGTAATCTATCAAGTCGCCTTTGGACGGCTGTCTTCAATCCATCGGAGATACTGTTTGGTGAATTTTTCAGAATGCGGGCGATGACCCACAACGCCAAGCTTATAGAATTTATTGAACACCATGTGAGGTATTGGCGGAGCATTGATGTTGGATTAGCATCCAAGGAATTAACATCAGCCTCATTGCCATCGATAATGATTTTTGAAATTGCATTGAGACCATCTTTTTTAAGATCACTCTGATCCGATATCAAAGCTTCATTGATTCGATTATAAACTTCCGTCTTCTGATCGGGATATATATGAAGACATGTCGCTTCAGCAGTAATGCCCGGCAATCCATACTCCCGAACCTCCTTTAAGAGTCGACGGAGGGACATCTTGATTTCGACAGATAAATCTGTTCTGAGTTTGGGACCTACAACCTCAGCAAGCAACTCCAGCAAACGAGAAAATCTTACTCGAAACTCATCTTCTGTGGAGAAAAGACGTTTAGGCACATTTTCTTTTTCTTTGAGTCTCTCCTTATCGGCATCCCACCACTCGAGCAGTCGTTGCAGAATATCGATGGCATCCTCCGCTGTCCAGATGCTTCCGTCATTGCTGTTTGCTCCAAGAATTTCGCGCACGATGTGGATATCACCACCCGTTATGTGGACCCCCCTACCCTGCTTGTCTTTCTGAATCGGGAAAGGCATAGACATCACATAGTTTTTAAAAAGCTGAGCGGGGTCAACGTTCTCGGGATAAGGAAATATCAGAAACGCAAATTTGTAGAAATTGGTACCATCCGGCAGACCGTACTGATCTGTTTCCCGCCAGAGGACTTCGGCGAGTTTGCTAATTTGCTCATCGTCAAGTAGTTGCAGATCGTAAAGAGTTACCAGGGATGTGATTACCCAACGACGGCGAGCTGGATCATTCAACGCAGCCTGCCGGAACAAATCATCGACTAATCGGGACTGAATGTTCACGGCTGGGGCACCTTCGGGCTTTTGATTGATTTCTAGCAGCGAGAAGGGGTTTAGGTACTCACCTTCGATATACGGATCCAGACCCTCGGGAAAAGGAATTTTCAGCAAGCCCGGAACCAGCCTGTATTGCTCCACCTGAGACATAGAACTTATAAGCCGCTTGGTCAAATTTTTCACATTCCCGTAATTCGCTTTATAAGATGAAGCGTAGAGCCCGGCAACAAAGTCAAGAACGCGACCCTTTGTTTTATCTGAACATTTGCAGCACAGCCTCGAAATCACTTCGGGCAGAAACTGGGCAAGGCGCACAGCGTAATTGATATTTCGGAACGTACCCCCCCCCTGAATTTCATCCCGATTTCGATTAAGTGCATCCAGGTAATTTTGAATGAGTTGGTCGGCCTTATCAGCTGAGAATTTGTAAACAGACTCACGACTGAACAGGCTATCAATATCCCTTGCATCACCACTCCCCAGCCTGAAGAGTGTTGCTATGGCCCAAAATAAAGAGTAATTTGAGATACATTGCAGGCTTACCAACGCGGTTTTTGTCAGCATCGTGTAGCCTGGCAAGCCAACTTCCTCGCAAAATCGGAGAAATGAATAGGCGCTAAGCGCCTCTTGATCGGTACCGTGAAAATGGTGAATCCTGGAGATTCGGCCAATATCAAATTCGCGCTTCTCTGTTAATGTTTTTCGCTGAACAGACGGCCTATCCAACTTTAGCTCGTACAATTTTAGTTCGTTCCACGGGTCACAGCGGAAAGCTTTAAGTTCATCCCAACGGGCATTTTGTTGTTGTAGCTCTCTTTTTCTCTGATCATCCCGAATATTTCTGAGGTACTTATCCCACTCTAGCTTTCTGTCATCTTCGCGATTTTTAACGAGGCATTCCCAATCTTTACTAGCAGTACTGAACGTTTCCTGCGGCTTAAGCTTAGCAATATAACTTGCTTGGCGCTTTGATTCAGATACCTGCTTATTTCGCTTCCACTTATCCAAAAAAACTTTTTTTATCTGCTCTACTTCTTCGGGTGTTGCAGTTTTTTCCACACTCCAAAGGTTTACATCGCTAATATAACGAAAGAGAACCATTTGATACGCTTCATTGGATATCGAAAAACATCTTGCGTAGTTTTTTCTCCTCTTTCGAGTCTCAACTAACGATAGTCTAATTTGATCGTCCATTTTATTCAAAAGGCCAAGCTCAGCGAACGCTGCTGCACGCTTTGCCATCCAGTATGGTTGAGTTTCGTTAGGCTGCCAGTTTTCAAGCCTCTGTTTGGCGTTGGGAAGATCCAAGGTAAAAAGGCTGAAGAGAAAGCCTTCGTAATGTAAAAATTCCCTCTGTTCCGCCGAAAGATGATCAGAAAGGGAAGGTATATTGAGCTGGTTTTCTGATTTCTGCCATTTATCGAGACATCCCTCCTCGCGATAGAAGCGGAGCATCGCCACTGCAATGGCCAGCCACGCCTGCCGAAGGTCATTCCATGGCAGTTCCTGATATTTCTCTTTGCCAGGGTGGATCTGGTAGTTTGTTGGAGGATTTTCGTTTTGAAATGGCCAATACTTTTCAAGGAGTTTTTCGCAGAGCTCAGCAAGCTTGTCGAAAACCGGCAGCAGGCATCGTTCAAGTCGCCAGATCAGCTCGAAAGCGTATTGAAGGTCCAGCCCAGGAGCTGATTTTTCTGTGTCTGGAAGACAATCAACCCAGGCGCTCGTAAACACCCATAAGTTCTCGCGGTTTTTATTAGGCAGGATCAACCAGCCGGGATAGGCCTGCCGCTGCCGTTGCCACTCTTCCGTGATTTTGCGAACCTCTTTACAGTCCGCATCGCGGGAAGGAGACATCATTTGGGGATTATAGGGCCAATCGAGGACATCCGGTTTGTTAGACTGCATATAACCGAAAAACCGCTCCAAAGCCTTTTTATGGTCGTGTTTTTCTACTCCTTCACAGCACGAGAGGTCAACCACCACTATTCCGCGTTGCGCCAGAAGTTGTAACCTCGCAGGCGACAGATCAAAGACCCCGACCAGATAGATTTTCTGAGTCTTGTCCTTGCCGAGATTGTCGCGAATCCAGCCGATCCACCGAAGAAAATTGGGATCATCCCCGGAAAAACCGATCAGGCAGAAGGTGTTTTCAAGGAGCGCCTGCTGAACAGTATTGACGAAAGGGGCAAAGTCATTCGGATAGCGCCGGTAATCCTCTTCGGTAATGATAAAGGGCCGCTCCGAAGGGAAGCTGCCGTGGAGCTTCACAATTCTGGGTTTAACGGCGTAAGGGATATCCTCCTTATTGATAACCGGCTCATATCGACGGGTCACGACCTTGGCACTGGCCCTCTCCAGCAAGGTGTCGTAATTGGTGGTGAACACATCGGCCCACGGCAGCTTAAGCAACTCGACATGGAGATCAGAAGGTTCGACATCCAGATCAGGTATACTTGCGCGCAGCAAATTCTCCAGCGCAGGCCGTCCAATCCCGGCCTGCAGCTCTTCTGCCAGTCGCAAGACATTCAAATACTTTTGTTCGGTTGAGTCTGGTTTAACACCATGGTTTTTTTGATAAAATAGGTCACCCAACTGGGTCCAATCGGGAAACTCATTCCCCGCGTTCTTGCTGAAACCTGCACCGACCATTACGACGGCTCGCTCTACCCATAAACGTTCCGCGATTTCGTTTAAATAGGGGCGAATTGAATCCGGCACATTGGCTTCCGTTGCACTCATTACACTCTTCCTTCTTTGGCTAGCGCCCGCATTTTCAGCTATTTTGGAGCTCAAAAAATGGGGTCAGATGAAACTTATGACAATTAGTTATGTTAACCACTCTACAGCGTGATCTTGAGATCTTTTGTAGCCAGCTCCTTTACTTGGTCAATTAAATCTGCCACATTCTTTTTGCATATTGAATAATGAGAAAGAAGCCGTTCGAAATAATCGCGTTTATCTTCTCCGCCCTCGTAATCCTGCTCAATTTCCCGTTCATACAACTCAAATTTTAAGGCAATAACTTTATCACGGATACCACTCAAATTTGGGTGCAAGTATATTGACTTCAACACAAACAATTCGTCTAGATGTGAGATGCTATCTTTTGCACTCTCGAATAGTCGCTGTCGATTTTCAGTTGACTGCTCGTTATCATATTTCTTTTTAAAAGCCTCCTGCTCTCCTTCAATATATTCTTGATAGGAGCGAAAGTACTCTTCTTCTCCGGGTAGTTCATAAGGACAACAGGGTATATTTGTTTCTATAAAAACGAAATTACCTGAATACTCATGATAATAAAAATAGATTATTTCTAAGTATCTATTAACCACATATAAACCAGCGATCAACTCTTCATACGCCGATCGTTTTGTTTCCCAGATCTGTTGCTTGACCCAGTACTTCTCTCCCAATTCAATTTTAATTTTTTCTACTGCTTTCGTGCTCGCTCTAAGCTGTTCCAGTGCAATATTAAAGTCTTCTTTTGAAGCTAAATTTTCAAGACGCTTTTTTACATACCACCCCAAAGGCGCCACAATAAGAGCAGTTAAAAGAGCTGGAAAATATTCCATATAATTTACATCCATTAGGTACCCCTTCATATTCAGACAGTGAGAACATAAATTTGTATATCATGCATGAGCATTATCACGCCTTGAGAAAAGGTCAGGAACACGTCACAAACTTTTGATTTTTAAGCGATTTACTTATTTATTAGTTCCAGGAAGGGAGAGCAAAGCGTGCGTGCGCATTATCTCGCACACGAGAGTCTTATTATCTAACCTTCCGATTTGGTTAAGACACTGACTATAAAGGTTTTTTTATATATTGAAAACCGCAAAGCATGCACACAGGTGTGGGCAAGCGTGCGAAGCCAACAATTGGGGTTGAGCGTCTGATGAAAAATGAAAGCCTGATGTCTGATGAAAGTCTGACGTCTGACGCCTGATGTCAGATGCAAAAACAAAACCCACTACGAAGTCCCCTCCCCCATCTCATCCAGCCGAATTTGAGTTAATTTTGTGGGTTAATTGCACATGGAGGTGCAATTAAGGAAAAACGCTGGGAAGCGATTTTTTCCGACCCTCAAAATTGGCTTGAATTCAGGAACCCGAATAGCTGCATGGACGTAGTGTATTAGAGCAACGCAGGAGCAGTTGCCGAGGGCTGAGATGTGCGAGGTTGATTTTGACGTGAATGGATTCACTAATGTCGTGGGCGCATGGAAGCGCAGGAACGACCGGGTACTTCTTTGCTCACCAAAGAAGTACCTCGCCCGCCCGGCGACCGAGGGCAAAAGGTTAAAATACAGTCTGATGTCTGACGAGAACTGAAGGTCTGACGTCCGACGTCTGACGCAAAAAAAAGCCCCTTCAAAAAGGGGCTTTTTAGAAAAAACACTAACCGTTACGGATTCCCGTAACTCATCAACCGCTCATAGCGCTTCTCAAGCAACTCCTCAATCGGAACCCCAGACAAACGATCAAGCTGATCGGACAAACGCAGACGCAGGTTATCGGCCATGACATCAATATCGCGATGCGCACCGCCCAGTGGTTCAGGGATGGTTTCATCGACAATACCCAGCTCTTCCAGAACACTGGAGGTAACCCCCATTGCCTCGGCAGCCAGCGGCGCCTTGTCGACGGTTTTCCAGATGATATTGGCGCAGCCTTCGGGCGAGATGACAAAATAGGTGGAGTATTGCAGCATGTTGAGGTGGTCGCCCACGCCAATAGCCAAAGCACCACCGGAGGAGCCTTCACCAATAACGGTACAGATAATCGGAGTTTTTAAACGTGACATGACCGCCAGATTTTGGGCGATGGCCTCACTGATGCCGCGCTCCTCACTGTCGATGCCAGGATAGGCCCCGGGGGTGTCGATCAGAGTTAGCACTGGCAGTTTAAAACGCTCGGCCATTTCCATCAGGCGCAGCGCTTTTCGATAGCCTTCAGGTTTAGGCATACCAAAGTTGCGGGCAACCTTTTCGCTGACGCTGCGGCCCTTCTCTTCGCCGATAACCATAACCGGCTTACCATCTAAACGGGCAACGCCGCCGACAATGGCCTGATCGTCACCGAAGTGACGGTCGCCGTGCAACTCGTCCCAATCGGTAAAGATCCGCTTAATATAGTCGGTGGTATAGGGGCGCTGAGGGTGACGAGCCACCTGCACAATCTGCCACGGGGTCAGATTGCTGTAGATGCTTTCGGTCAGCTTAGTGCTTTTTTCCTTCAGCTTGGAGATTTCATCGGTAATGTTCAGGTCGTTATCATTGCCGACAAGCTGCAGCTCTTCGATTTTGCCTTCGAGAACGGCGATGGGCTGTTCAAATTCTAGATAATTCAGATTCATAATTGTCAATGAAGCCTTGTCGGGCCACCGTAGCAGCCCCAGATTTAATCGGTTTTAGGCCGCATAAGATACGCGAAATAGCGTTAATAGTCGACCCTTGGCGCATTTATCAACAGCCAGCCTCAACAAGCCGCCCACCGCCTTAGCTTTACGTACAAAGGTGTGCATAAATTATACAAAACAGGGCGCACCGGTCCTGCCCTGGCCGACCCATCGAAATAGCTCTGCTTTATAGGTAAACCGATTAACCCACTAGCGGTCTTCCCGATCGCGTCGCTCGCCCATACCGCGCAAGTAGCGCGATACAACCCAGTACCCCACCAGTAAAAAAGCCACCAAGGCAAAGCTTGCGATGGAGAAGTGAATATGGTCGGACACATCACTGCTGTGATGTGGATGTGCTTGCGCCACGCAGGTCACCAATAAGGTCATTAAGCCGGCAGCGATTTTTATTACAGTGTTCATAAAAACTCCTAACATCAAATATAAGGGCAATAGGTTAAAGCTTAAGCCGATAACATGCCGGCTTGCTCAATAAAGGCAATCACATCGGCCACACCGGTTTCGTCTTTTAAATTAGTAAAGATAAAGGGTTTGTCACCGCGCATTTTTTTCGCATCGCGATCCATTACATCGAGATCGGCGCCCACCAACGGTGCCAAATCAATTTTATTGATGATCAATAAATCGGATTTGGTGATGCCCGGCCCACCCTTGCGGGGAATTTTATCGCCGGCCGATACGTCGATGACGTAGAGGGTTAAGTCGGACAATTCTGGGCTAAAAGTTGCGGCCAAATTGTCGCCACCGCTTTCAATTAAAATAACATCCAGCCCCTCGTGGCGGCGCTGCAATTCGGCCACGGCGGATAAGTTCATGGAGGCGTCTTCGCGGATCGCTGTGTGCGGGCAGCCGCCGGTTTCAACCCCCATAATACGATCGTCTTCCAGCGCTTTGTGACGCTGTAAAAACTCCTGATCTTCGCGGGTATAAATATCGTTGGTGATAACCGCGATGTTGTATTTATTTTTTAAATGCGCGCACAAGGATTTTACCAATGCGGTTTTGCCCGAGCCTACCGGGCCACCAATGCCCAGTCGTAATGTGGGTTTTTGCATAACAGTTCCTAAATTTACTCTTTTAATAAGATTAGAATTATCTCGCGTTACGATCTAAATAATCGCGAATATTGTCTTTCGTGCAGGCTGGAGGCGAGCGCCACGCCGGGCAAACTTTGCCCCAAAAGCTCATCGGGCACATCACTTGCCCCTTTACACACCGCTGGAATATGGGGCAATAATGCCACCAATATTTTTTGCGCCTGTGTTTGCCCCAAAGGCACTATTTTAGTCGCCGCGGCCACTTGGTTTTCCAGCCAACTCCACACAAAACCTTCGGCCAAATCTTCGATGGCAATATTCCAATGCACGCCGGCCAATGCAAACTGACAGGTAAAACTGGGCGTGGCGCGATAAAGGTTAATATCCGCTTGCGCTACTTCTAGTGATTGCAATAAACGGTTTAGGGCAACGCCTAGCTGCTCGTCTTCCAACAACAGTTCGCGGGTTTCGCGGCAGGCGCGCAGGTAATCGTTAAGCCGATTAATCTCGTCAATATTATTAGATTGCCAGGCGGCGTAAAAGCGGTGCAGCAAGGGCAAATCCAAAGTCGCTAAAGAACGCTGCATCAGTGACAGCATCCAATCTTCCAGCTCGTTTTGCTCCTTGAGCCAGCCGCTGTCAATGGCGTACTCCAACCCTTGCGAATAGGCATAGGCACCGACCGGCAGCGCTGGGCTCACCAAGTGCATTAAATGCAATAGCGCCTGGCCCGCCATTTATCCGACGGCCTCATCATGGCTATGTGAATGGTCGTGGCTGTGTCCGTGTCCGTGTCCGTGTCCGTGTCCGTGTCCGTGTCCGTGTCCGTGTCCGGAGCCATGATAGGCACCGTTTTCAGGGTGAAATGGCAATTGCGCAACGTTTATCGTCAACCCGAGTCCGTACACCATATCATCCAGAACATGATCGTGCTGGTAGCGCAGAAAACCCGCGCCAATTTGCAAGGGCACATGCCGGTTACCCAAATGGTATGCGGCACGCATTAGGGCCAAGGCGTCATTCGACTCCACCTGGCTGACGTTTTCATTGGCAGCAACGATTTGCACTAAGGTGCCATCGCGACACTCCAGCACCTCGCCATCGGCCAAAACGTGGCCGCGCTCTAAAAACCAGCCGAGGGGTTGTCCGCAGCGAGTTTGACAGCGGTGACGACTTTTTTGCCGCTGCTCAAAGGTCAGCTCGGCTGTGGGCATAGTGGGCTCGGGCTGGCGCTCGACAATATGAAAAGCTTCTAGCATAAAAACCTCTAAAACAAACTGTAGCGCTGAGCCAAGGGCAACTCGGTGGCCGGCTCGCAGGTTAGCAACTGGCCATCGGCCCGCACTTCGTAGGTTTGCGGGTCGACTTCCATATGGGGCTGATAATCGTTGAGCACCATACTCGATTTGGTCACCGAACGGCAGGCTTTAACACCAACCAAACGGCGCTCCAACTCCAGCGAACCTTTAATACCTGCCTCTATTGCGGCCTGACTGACAAAAGACACCGAGGTGCCGGTACAGGCCTTGCCGTAAGCGCCAAACATGGGCCGGTAATGCACCGGCTGCGGAGTTGGGATGGACGCATTGGGGTCGCCCATGGGCGCTGCGGCAATGGCGCCACCTTTAATAATCAGCGATGGCTTGCTGCCGAAAAACGCCGGCTTCCACAACACCAGATCAGCCAGCTTACCCACTTCAATTGAGCCCACTTCGTGCGATATGCCGTGTGCGATGGCTGGGTTAATGGTGTATTTGGCTAAGTAACGTTTTACTCGAAAGTTATCAACGCTGGAGGTTTCACCTTCCAGGGCGCCACGCTGTTGCCGCATTTTGTGTGCGGTCTGCCAGGTACGGCACACTACCTCACCCACTCGCCCCATGGCTTGCGAGTCGGAGCTGATCATGGAGAAAGCCCCTAGATCGTGCAGAATATCCTCGGCGGCGATGGTTTCTTTGCGAATACGCGAATCGGCAAAGGCGACATCTTCTGGAATGTTAGGGTCCAGGTGGTGACATACCATCAGCATATCCAAGTGTTCGTCGATGGTGTTGACGGTATAGGGCCGAGTCGGGTTAGTGGACGATGGCAAGACGTTGGACAGACCACAGGCTTTAATAATATCCGGCGCGTGACCACCGCCAGCACCTTCGGTGTGGTAAGTGTGAATGGTGCGGCCGCCAAATGCGGCGATGGTGTCTTCGACAAAACCCGATTCGTTTAAGGTGTCGGTATGAATAGCCACCTGCACATCGTACTGCTCGGCGATATTCAAACAGTTATCAATCGAGGCCGGCGTGGTGCCCCAGTCTTCGTGCAGCTTTAGGCCGAGCGCACCGGCGCGCACCTGTTCTTCCAGTGCCAGTGGCAAGCTGGCGTTGCCTTTACCGAGCAAGCCGATGTTCATCGGAAAGCTTTCCACCGCTTGCAACATTTTACCCAAGTGCCAGGGGCCAGGGGTACAGGTGGTGGCGTTGGTGCCCGTCGCCGGGCCGGTTCCGCCGCCAATCATGGTGGTCACACCACTCATTAATGCTTCATCGATTTGTTGCGGACAAATAAAATGAATGTGGGCGTCGATGCCACCGGCAGTAAGGATCTGCCCTTCACCCGCAATCACCTCTGTGCCTGGCCCGATAATAATATCCACGCCCGGTTGTATATCCGGGTTGCCCGCTTTGCCAATCGCTTCAATGCGGCCGTTTTTCAGGGCGACATCGGCTTTAACAATGCCCCAGTAATCCACAATAAGCGCGTTGGTAATAACGGTGTCGGGGGTGTCGGCGCAACTGGCCTGAGACTGACCCATGCCGTCGCGTATCACTTTACCGCCGCCAAATTTAACCTCTTCGCCGTAGATAGTGTGGTCTTTTTCCACCTCAATCCACAGACAGGTATCCCCCAAGCGCACTTTATCGCCCGTGGTGGGACCAAACATATCGGCGTAAGCCTTGCGATCTATTGTAGCCATGTTTTAAAGCCCCCCCATGACGTCGCCACGGAATCCGTAAATGATTTTATCGCCGCTCACCGCTACCAATTCAACCTCGCGCTCTTGGCCGGGCTCAAAGCGCACGGCGGTACCGGCGGCAATGTTTAAACGAAAGCCACGGGTGCTATCGCGATCGAAAGTCAGCGCTGGGTTCACTTCAAAAAAATGATAGTGCGACCCCACCTGTATGGGGCGATCGCCGGTGTTTTCCACCATAACCGTGACCGTTTCGCGGTCCGGGTTCAGAGCAATACTGCCCTCGGCAATTTGATATTCTCCTGGAATCACAAGCGCCTCCTAAACAATGGGGTTATGGACGGTTACCAACTTGGTTCCGTCGGGAAAGGTGGCTTCAACCTGTACCTCGTGCACCATGTCGGCAATACCATCCATAACATCTTCACGGGTTAGGATTTGCCGACCGTAATCCATCAACTCCGCCACGGTTCTCCCGTCGCGGGCGCCTTCCATAATCTCGGCACTGATCAGGGCGATGGATTCCGGGTAGTTCAACTTTACCCCGCGCGCTTTGCGCCGCTCAGCCAAAAGCGCTGCGGTAAACAGCATCAACTTATCTTTTTCTCTCGGATTTAATTCCACCGCTCTCTCCCCTGTATTATGTATGCCAAATACGAGGCTCAACCGCCTCGCGACCACAAACCTCAGGCCGGATTGCCTGCCAAATGTGAATAAAACCTTTGCGACATTCATAGGCACTGGGGCCTATATAACGCGCGATAAATAAATCTTCTTTTTGGGTTAAACCCCAATTGGGTTGACTGCCGCTGGCGGCTTGGTTGAGCTCTTCAAGCAATTGATCCACCAAATCGCGACTGGGGCTACCAGAAGCCACCAAGGTACCCAGACTGCCGGCGCCATTAAGGCCCCAGGGTTGCTGCATAAACGCATCACCACCGGTAATATGGTTGCGCTCAATTAGCCGGGGCACGCCATCTACCCACACCTCTAAATCCTGATGCACGCTGCCGGTATCAAACACCTCCTGACAAGCCGGGCGCCCCAGACAAGCTATATCCCACGCGATAAACGTAGCCCCAAGTGCGGCGGTTAACTTGGTGTGTAGCCGTGCGTTAGCCCCATTAAACACAATGGTTTCTTGTGGCAACCATTCCAAATGTCCGTTCTGGGCCACAGTAATATCAATGTGTTGCGATTGCGTGGTGGTACTATCACTGTGCTGTAAACCCGCGAGCGAGTAGACCTTACCCGCGGAGGGCGTGGTGACCAGAGCGGCAGCACCACTTTCGGCACCGAGAGAAATATGCAGCGCATCCCCCACCACCAATCCACCGGGCGGATGCAATAAATACACATGGGCACAGTCGCCCTCGGGGTAAAAGGGGCGCTGAATTCTCAACGGGCCATAATGCTGCGCCCGGGTGACCGCTGTTTTACCGGCCCTGTGCGCAAAGCGCAGCGCGAGACTTGCCTGCCAGGAGCGCGAGACACGAGTGGTGTCCACAGCGCCGGCAGGCTCCGCGACTTGTCGATGTGACGTAACTGAGGTCAATGGCTTAACTCTAATGTTTTTACTCGGGCGCTCGGGGCATACCGCGCCAACTTTTTTCGCGTTTTATCAATCCAGTGTGGCTAATCCGCCGACATTTGCCCCAGACATCAACAAGAAGCATGCCAAAGGCTCAAGGGGCCACACAGCCCACGGCCACAGGGGCCGGACAAGTATCTTACACCGTAACGCCAACAATCAATGCACCGTTATTGATCACGATTTCGGTTTTGCCCACGAGTGTGCCCCATTTTAGAACAGCGTGCGCTATTGATACCAAGCCTTAACACAAAATAGAGTACACTTAAGTAAAACCCGTGCACGGTTACCGCTAGCAGGCTTTTGAATGCTCAGCGAGACCTGCGGGACTTTCAGGCTGTCCCGTAGTCGTTGTTGCCACTTCTCGATGGGTTGACGCACCTACAAAGCGGCGCCTAGATTACGAACCAGCCAGAAAGTGTTCATAAATCTGTGTCAACTCCCTAAACTGTGCAAAGCAAAACACTAGATGACAACTGTCTTGTAAAGATATCTGTTTTGACCTCTGCCATGCTCTTGAGAATGCAAACCAATGAACGGACAAGACGGCTTACTGACCCCGCTGAACACTATGATGATGCAATCCTGATAAAATAACGCTCGCCTGCCTTGGCATACAACCACTCCTTGATTTTATCTACAAAGCATAAACCTACCGCATCAAATCAGTAAAAATAAATCTTTCACTTTTTTAAAGGTGAAAGATTTATTTTCGGGATCTCAGGCATTTTTCTTTTCCCCTAAGAAACTCCAAAACCTCAAAAGACTCATCAATTTTTAAATCATAGCCAGAATTCAAATAAAACTCTTTATACTTTTGATGCCTATAGAACACCCTCATCGCCCCCAGACCCAAATAATACTCATGAATACTTTTTATATAATTAAAAGGAAACCCCACGGACCTATTTACTCTATCAAAATAAAATCCAGGAAAAAAATAATTTCCTTCGCAATCATCATAATACGAAGAAACTTTGTCGGAACACAAGGAAGCATACTCACTTAAAACCAGAAGATCATTAATAATCCCATCATCAAAAAAATCATCCTCCTCAATAAATTTAAGACCTGCGTCTTTAATCTCTAAAACATACACTTCGTGCTTATCAATGCAATCTGAGTAAACTTTAAATGACTCAGAAAAACACAAATTAGGAATAACATATAAAAATATAACAATATAAGGTTTCACTAGAACCACCTACTATGCTTTCTTTAGCTTTGGAACACCTGAAACAAAACAACATACAGGAGGCTTTTCATACGGATTACCATCGTCAACGGCCACATAATATTCATTAGACATCCTATCCTCTTCATTTTTCCAAATTGTAGCGGTCAACTAAAACTCCTTTTCCCGCTTGTCTTATTTTTTGCTTTGGTTACAAATTCCAACTCGATCTTTTTTGCAGAATACACCAACGGCAGTATTGCAATAAGAAACATAATATATTTTAATAATTCCGGAGCGTCTTTCGCACATCCATAAACATAATCTAAGACCTCTATAACTAAATAAACAAAAACTAGAGATGCCAGCATCATAAGGACGGCTTTTACTTTACCTACATTTCGATAAATAAACTTCATTTCCACCCCAAACATTAACAAGATTCACAGGCCAACGTACTATTTAAGGCTGCATTGCTCGAAGCATTTGACAACCCTTTAGGCTCCTGGATAGCTCCGCCAAACAATCCAGATCCAAAACTAGCCCCTCCGTTTGCTCCTGCCGCGCCAGTAATATACCCTCCAACAGCTCCGGAGACTCCCCCTTGCAAATTGTCTATTCCAACTCAGCCGCTGTTGCCAAGTGCGTGCATAACTGGCAGTGGATCCAACCAGGGACAAGGCGTCAGCTCGACTCTCGCTCTATAGCTCGACCAAATGTAATCGCGCGCGCTTTCTACCATTTCCGCCTTTACTGGGTTTAACTCCACATACCGGCAACACTGGAGCAGGTATGAATCCGTCTCAATTGGGCTTATTTTATAGCGACTCTCCCACAGTGAGCCGGTTCGCCCTTCCATTTTGTTGACAAATCGGGTTTGTCTGCCAGCCAAGCGATTCATCAACCCGCCAATATCTCCGGGGCGGTCATTGGCACCGACTATCAGGTGTACATGGTTCGTCATCAAGCAATAGCTGTAGACTTGCAAACCAAAATAAGTCTTCCATTCCGCCAAGTTTTCCAAATAGTACTCATAGTCACGATCCTCAACAAAGACCACCTGACGATTATGGCCCCGCTGCACAATATGGTGGGGCAACCCCGGCACTATCACCCGCGCCCGCCTTGGCATATAGCCCCCTCCTTAAACCCAACTTCCAACTCCACTGGCCCCAGCTGCATACATCACTAGAAAAAATAAATCTGCCCCCTTTTTCCAACGATATGATGGGGCAATCCTGGCACAATCACCCTCGACCGCCTTGGCATATAAACCACTCCTTGACTTTATCTACAAAGCATAAACCTACCGCATAAAATTAGTAGAAAATAAACCTGTCACCTTTTTCTTTTGGCCGCCTTTCTCTGAAGGCATTTTTTTTATCTTTAAGAAAGGTCAAAACATCTAGCGCCCCCTCCAACTCCGAGTCATAATTGGAGACCAAATAATAATTCTTATATTTATCATGTCGGTAAAATATCTTCATCCAGCCTAAATTTACATAATGAAAATAAATATTCTCCATAAATCGCATAGGAAAATTAACAATTAAATCAACCCTACCCAAATATAAACTTGGGGAAAAATATTTATTTTCACAGACATCATAATATATAAAGGTCTCACCTTCACAAAACGATACACTGCCCCTCAATGATTTGAAATATTCAGGCACATTTTCTTCAAAAAAGTCATGATCACTAATAAATCTAGAACCAACTTTCCTAACCTCTAAAACAAGATCTTCGTGCCTCATTATACATTCATCGTACACATCAAAATCCTTAGAATAGGATAGGCCGGAGACCAAAATCATCAAAAAAAACAAAATTATTTTCATTACAAACATTACCCACTCCCCCACTTACTTATTGAAACACTTGGAATAAAAATACAAACAGGAGGACTTTCATATGGATTTCCACCAGCGACCTCATCAAGAAAAACATCTGATATTACGTCTTCCTCTCTTCTCCATATAGATACAATATCAGACTTACATTTTTCAATATCTTCTTCACAAACCAATTTCTCATATTTCTTTAATTCTTCTTTTGTTCTTTCTAAATTCTTTTTCTGCTTCTTTTCTTTATCCGCCATAAGTTCGTCAAACCATGCGTCACGATACGATCGCCCGTCCGAATGTCTTAAAGCACGACTTTTGAAAACACAATGAATATAAATAGAGACTTCAACTACAGTTACCCAAGCAGTCAAACCGCTCGGATCAACCCAAACAATAGGACTCCCGTTCCCATAAGAAAAACATTAACCCTACCACCCAACCCAATCGGGTCCCTCTGCAAATACCGCCCAATCCCCGAATCATAATCCCGAAAATAGTTATGATGCAGCCCACTCTTCCCATCAAAATACTGCCCCGGAAACCACAAATTATTAGTCACATTTTCAGTAACAATCTCCACCTCACCAAACGCGCTATAACGCGCCTCCCACACCACTTCACCGCTGGCGTTAACCATCCGCTGCGGCGTACCCAAATAATCATTCTGATAGTAATACACCGGCCCATTTCGACGCTGAAACAACGGTTCGGTCATCCAGGTGCTGTAAGGCGTAAACTGGTACTCGGCAATAAGATTACCCTGTCCATCATACTCAGCCGCCAGACCTTCATCGTTATACAGGTACCAAGTAGTCTGGCCGTTAACAGTTTTCTTGATGCGCTGGCCTAACGGGTTGTAATCGTATTCACCCACGATAGCGCCGTTCTTTTTAACGGCAATTAACCGCTCCTCATGGTTGTAAATATATTCTGTGGTTTCACTACCGGTTGTTTTGGTGACGGTGTGGCCATTGGTTTTATAGGTGAAAGTGGTTCTCACACTGTTTATGTTTGGCTCACCCAGTGACTGAGGCTATTGAAGGTAGCCGTGATTTTCACGAACAACTAACAGGGGGTGGGATTTTAGAAAGGATTTATGTCGTATCTCTGAGAAATCCACCAAGTAGGGATAATCAGGACTAACTGTAACTTGATGCTCAGACGTCTGCAGTGCCAAGTCTTGCTTCTTACAATAGCTTTTAAAACCCCCTGCGACAGAGGCAAACAAGCACCACATCCCAGAAGCACTTACCATGGACGCCATTCCGATTGGGCGCAGCTCTTCCTTAAAAAACTTCATACATATTCCCTGTTTTTATTTAATATCCAGCAAAAACCTTATATAACTTTCCTGTTTCAAGAGGTGAATCCTACCTTTGCCTGTGATAGGTTTCAAAAAAAGGAGGCGGCCTTGTGACATACCTCACACTACTTGCGCGGTCCGCTTTCATTCAACGGATCAATTCGGATTCACGACTTATTGGCCAATTGATGCGCTGGGCGAACCACTATCGAGCACGCTTCTGGCTTCGCTCGCGCCCCATTTTAGACCAACCTACTCTATTGATACCAAGCCTCAACACAAAATAGAGTACACTTAAGTAAAACCCGTGCACGGTTAACGTCAGGTGCCCGACCCTAGAATACGATCAGTCTGAGCTGTAGAGGACGCGATGCCAAATACTCAATTACCCTATCAACACGCCCACCAAGAAAACGGGCAGTACGACACCATAGACGCTATAGTCTCTCCCCAAAACCAACTCAATATACTCTCTAAAACCGAGGCCTCTCGTTTATTGGACGCCAGCCAGGGCGGCCTGTACACGCTGTTTCGCAGCTGTGCCCTGGCTGTACTCAATAGTGGCAACACCCTGGATGACGGTAAAGAGTTGCTGGAGCGCTACCCCGACTTTGCCATTCGGGTCATTCAGGAAGAGCGCGGCATTAAGTTGGAAGTAAATGGGGCTCCCAGCAGCGCATTTGTTGATGGCAAAATGATTCACGGTATCAGTGAGCATTTGTTTGCCGTATTGCGCGATGTGTTATTTGCCAGCGGCGAACAAAAGTTATTGTCTAGCGAGCAAACCAAGGCCCCTGCAGCGATTACCGACGCGGTGTTTCATATGCTGCGCAATGCCAAAATCATCCGCCCCAAGGTCGACCCCAATATTGTGGTGTGCTGGGGCGGCCACTCGATCAGCGTGGGTGAGTACGACTACACCAAAAAAGTGGGCTATGAAATGGGCCTGCGCGGCTTGGATATTTGCACAGGCTGTGGCCCGGGCGCCATGAAAGGCCCCATGAAAGGTGCCACCATCGGCCACGCCAAACAGCGCCTGGGGGTTGGCCGCTATATCGGCATTACCGAACCGGGCATTATCGCCGCCGAAGCGCCCAATCCCATCGTCAACGAATTGGTGATTATGCCGGATATTGAAAAACGCCTGGAGGCGTTTGTGCGCAGTGGCCACGGCATTGTGGTATTCCCCGGTGGCGCCGGTACGGCCGAGGAGATTCTCTACCTATTGGGCATTTTACTGCACCCAGACAACCAGCAACTGCCCTTCCCCCTAATATTTACCGGGCCCGAATCGGCCCGCAGCTACTTCGAACAAATCGACAATTTTATTGGCCTGACTCTAGGGGCTGAGGCGCAAAGCCGCTACACCATGATTATCGACGATCCGGCTGCGGTAGCACGCCATATGGTTGAGGGGATGGGCGAGGTTCGGGCATTCCGTAAAGACACCGACGATGCTTATTACTTTAACTGGCAGCTAAAAATTGCACCGAATTTTCAACTGCCGTTCGAACCCAGTCACGAGAATATGCGCAACCTCACCTTGCAGCCACAACTCCCTAAACACGAGCTGGCCGCGAACTTGCGCCGCGCCTTCTCGGGCATTGTCGCCGGTAATGTAAAAGATGCCGGCATTCGCGCTATTGAGGAACACGGCTTATTTGAGATCTGTGGTGACGCTTCCATAATGGGCCCTGTAGATGAGTTGCTGGATGCTTTCCAGCAGCAAGGGCGAATGAAGTTGCCGGGCAGTAATTACGTCCCCTGCTATCAAATCATTCGATGATGGCATCAAAATCCACTTTGTAGGAGATGTCTCACAAAAAGTAACGTCATACACCACTGTTCGTCGTCACGAGGTTTGGCGATACTGTTTAACACAGGGACGTTACACGGATGACCAAGGGGCCAGGAAGGTTCACAGGATGTTAGCTACGGACTAGCCAGGGAAAATAAAATTTAATAGGGAACGACAACGGATTTGTCTTATCGAGCAAACCAACACCCAAGTGTAGGAATCTCGAATAAACCACCGCGACAGGGGTTTAAATAATTTTTAGGCAGGATGCCAAGCCGCAGGAAGCGGACTTATAGGGAGAAACGGCCAAGGATGCCGACACGAACAAGGATTGGATATCGTTCACCAAAAGGTCCACTTTAGTGGGCCTTTTTTTTCGCCCCACTTTTAACCACGGCCTCGACACACCCAAGTAAAACCATGTAAATGCTTAAAATGCCACTACCCACCACACTGACACCACTTTCGCCTCTCATAGTGAACGCCCATAAAAAAACCAGCTCGAAAGCTGGTTTTTAACGATCTAAAACGCTAATGCTCAGAAGTTGTCTTGCAAATACCGCTGAGCCAGACGCGATGCATCCGCATTGCTGGCTGCGACAATATTTAAAAGTTCTTCTGCGCGGGCGCTATCGCCCTGCAAGTGGTAGACCTTACCAAGCTTAAACTGTGCGTCAGACACTTTACGACTATCGGGAAATTCAGCCAGTAAATCGCCAAACCAACGCTGCGCCTCGGGCAGGTTATTCTTTAACAGGTAGATTTCACCCAGCCAATAATAGCTATTACTGGCGTATTCACCGCGTGGATACGCTTGCAAGTGACCTTTAAAAGCCTCAATAGAAGCGTCTATTTGCCGCTGCTTAAGTAAATCGTAAGCCGCGCCATAGACATCCGCTTCGTTGGCATCAGAGACTGTAGGGGTCTGTGAGAGCGCCGAAGGCGCCGTCACGGGCATGCTGAGCGGTGCTTTCCCGAGCTCAGACTGGCCGTTTGCTTGTGTAGATTCACCCGATGTGTTTGTCATTGGATTAGCAGTCACTGCAGATGCACCACCGGTTGAACCACCTGTGGTTAACGCACTGATGCGCTGATCCAAATTCAAATAATCATCCAACCGTTGTTGCTTGAGCCGTTTAATCTCAAACGATTGCTCCTCCACCATACCGCGCAGGTTCATAACCTCTTGCTGCAGGGTTTGTAGTTGGAAAAATAACTGTTCGGATTGCTCAGTCGCTTGCCCCGATGATACCGGTGCACCTCGAACGGGAGACGATACAGACTGCGGCGAAGAGTCAATCACTTGCACCTGCGCCACAGCCGCTGTACTGACAGCGGCCGCGATTGCGGCCGCCAACAACAGGGTATTTTTCATACCGCGACTCTTAGTAGTCGATTTCTACACGACGGTTTTTGCCCCATGCAGACTCACCGCTACCCATAGAAAGAGGACGCTCTTCACCGTAGCTGATCACTTCCAGGTTACCGCGGCTTACACCTTGCAGAACCATAAAGTCACGAACCGCATTGGCACGACGCTCACCCAGGGCCATGTTGTACTCGCGCGAGCCGCGCTCATCAGCGTGACCTTCTAAACGTACAGCAGTATCAGTACCGCGCAGCTTCTCAGCGTGCGCCAGCAGCAGTGAACGCGATTCTGGCAGCAGTACCGCCTGATCAAAGTCGAAATAAATAACAGTTTCTAAGGCTTCCATAGACTCTTCAGAGCCATCAGCCGAGCCCAGCGAACCACTACCAGAAGTACCGGTTGTTACACCACCGTTAGCATCTGCACCAGCAGCGTCTGAATCTTTAGTGTCTGTGCTAGAACAGCCCACTAAGAACGCCATTACAAAGGCTAAAGTCAGACCCTGTTTCATTGCTTTAGTAATCATGTTTGACTCCGATCAAGTTGTTGATTTTTTGGCTTACTAAACGTTTAAAAAAACGGTGACCAAGCAGGCTCCCTTACATCACCCTGCTTGGATGGCAAACGATACTTCGTGCCTGCGTCGAGCGAGACCGCAGCCAGTATACCTTTTCCCCCAAATCGTGTCGCGTACAGCAACATAGCCCCGTTAGGTGCTATAGTAGGCGATTCATCCAGGTTTGTCTCGGTCAGTATACGCAAGGTGCCTGTGGTCAGGTCTTGAGCGGCGATATGAAACACACCTCCGCGCTGATGCACCATGACCAAAGTCTTGCCATCTCTCGAAACTCGCCCGCGAGCGTTGTACTCGCCGTCAAAGGTTAAGCGTTCTACCCGCCCGCTGGCAAGTGTCACTTTATAAATTTGTGGTTTACCACCTCGATTTGACGTAAAAACCACCCCTTTTCCGTCTGAAGTCCAGCTCGGCTCGGTATCAATAGCGTAATGATTGGTGATTCGGGTAAACCGGCGGCTGTTTAAATCCAGTGTATATACCTCAGGATTTCCGTCTTTTGACAGAACCATAGCCATTTTTGTGCCATCTGGAGAAAAGCTTGGAGCGCCATTTAGACCGGTAAAGTTGGTTAATTGCTCGCGCTGCCCAGTGGCTAGATCTTGCATAAAGATAGCCGGACGGGTGGTCTCAAAAGACACATAAGCCACTTTGCGACCATCAGGTGACCAGGTAGGCGACAACAGTGGCTGGTCAGACTCCAGCAATTGTCTCGGCCGAGCGCCGTCGGCATCGGCCAACATCAGGCGGAATTTATCCTCGCTGCCGGTATTTTGAAAGGCTTCAACATAGAGCACCTGTGTGGCAAAAGCGCCGCGAATACCGGTGATTTTCTCGTACACTTTATCGGAGATATGGTGGGCTATATCGCGTAACTGGGCGGCGCCACCATCCACCTTACCAGCACTTACCACTTTGCGCTGAGCGAGAATATCGTATAAATGATAAGTGACATAATAGCGGCCGGCTTCCTCTTTAATATCGCCAATCAATAGAAACTCGGTGCCCATCACCCGCCAATCGCGGTAAAACACATCGGCCTCAGAGCTGGGAAAAGACAGCATACTGGTACGGGGCACAGGGTCAAATTGGCCACTGCGCTCCAGATTAGAGGAAATAATTCGACTGACATCTTCCGGCAATGGCTGGCTACCACTCCAGCCCATAGGCACCACGGCAATACGAGTGGGGTTGTCTACCCCCTGAGTAATTTCAATGGTCAGCTGGGCCTGGGCGGCCGACACAAAACAAAAAAGTAAAAGTGATACAAGTTTTCTCACAGTCGCAAGTCCTTGGGGTCAAATACCAGTTTCAATTGACGGAAATTTTCTTCAAATAATGTAGGTGGCATATTGCGCAACTCGCTAAAGCGATCAATACGTCTTACCGCCTGCTCAGCGGAGCGATCAAAAGCGGCATTACCGCTACTGCGCACCACAGTAACATTAACCACCTGTCCGGTGGGCACTAACTGTATCAAGAGCTCGACTTTCATGCCACGTCGCGCTGAGGGTGGCCGGCTCCAGTTTTGCTCGATGCGCGACGAGATCATATTGACGTAACTTTGCGTCTGCTGGGCTGCCAACTGCGCCTGGCGCTGCTGCTCTTCTTTGCGCATGGCGTCGTCTAGTCGCTCCTCGGCAATACGCTCTTGGCGTTCACGCTCAGCTTTTGCCTTAGCGGCGTCTGCTTCGGCACGGCGCTTAGCTTCTAGCGCCTGCTGACGTTTGCGCTCGGCTTCTTGGTCGCGTTTTTTCTTGGCCTCAGCTTTGGCTTTGCGCTCGCGTTCAACGCGGCGCTGGCGAGCGGCCTCCTCTTTCGCTCGCTTAGCGGCCTCGGCACGCTGTTGTTCAAGCTCGCGCTTTTTGGTTAGGTCAATCACATTGTTCTTTTTTTGTGCAGGTGCTTTAGTATCTTGCGCCTTAAGCTCTACCAGTTTGGCCTCAACATAACGAGGCTTAAATACCCGTGGCGTTGGATCAGAGGTACTTTCCCAGCCCAGAGTAATACCAGCCAACAGCAGCGCATGTAAAAACACACTGACAATGGCAGCAATGACAAACTGGCTCTGATTATTCATAGGGCATCTAACATTTATTGTGGCGGCTCAGTGACCATGCCCACCGAAGGGGCACCAGCATTTTGCAGCTCCGTCATCAGCTTGATAACCACACCATAATTCACGGCCGTATCACCCCACACCAGCACTGGCGTGTCAGGCTTTTCGCCCAAGACTTTAGACACCATTGCGGTAATTTGCTCCAGCGGCTTACCTACTTTAGGATCGCCACCAAGCTCTACGTAATAGTTGCCGTCTTTATCCACCGACACAATTAAGGGCTCATCGTCTTTGTCGTCCATCGGTGCCGACGGTGCCTGCGGCAGATCAACTTTCACCCCTTGCATTAACATAGGCGCGGTGACCATAAACACCACCAACAGTACCAACATCACGTCGATGTAAGGCACCACGTTGATTTCCGCCATGGGTTTCTTTTTTACTTTGGGTCCGAATGCGGCCATTAGACTACCCTACTTAACGGTTGTTCGAGGTTCACGACGAGACTTGTTTGCTGTGCACCTGGCGGTGCAATATCGAGGAGAATTCCTCGGCAAATGTCTGGTAGTGATTTTCCATCGACTCGGCGCGGGCCGAGAAACGGTTGTAGGCCAGCACTGCGGGAATCGCGGCGAAAAGACCCATGGCAGTTGCCACTAGCGCCTCGGAAATACCGGGCGCCACCGTTGCCAAGGTGGCCTGATGCACATTGGCCAAACCGCGGAATGAATTCATAATGCCCCACACGGTACCGAACAAACCGATGTACGGGCTAACCGAAGCGACACTGGCTAAAAACGGCAAGTTGGTTTCGAGCTTTTCTTCTTCGCGGGCTAACGCCACACGCATAGCGCGCTGACAACCTTCCATGACCGCGTCGGAGTCGGCGCTGCTTTGCGAGCGCAAGCGCATAAACTCTTTAAAACCGGCCCGGAATATATTCTCCACCCCGTCGACAGCGTTATTGCCATTGCTTTGTCGGTAGAGCTGGTTCAGGTCAATCCCCGACCAAAACTTTTTCTCGAAAGCGAGAAATTTAGCGCGAGCCCGACTTTGGTACATCCCCCGTTGAATGATCATCACCCAAGAGACGACCGAGGCTAAAAACAAAATTGCCATGACCAGTTGCACCAGCAAACTGGCGTTGGCGATTAACCCCCAAATAGATAAAGAGTGTTCGTTCGGCATAGCGACTCAACTTTTGTCAGTGATTGTATTGGTAGCCAACTGCTCACGCATGGCGGCAGGCATGGCACAAGGTTTCATGGTTTCTGGTGCAATACAGGCAATGCGTATTAGACCTGCGCACATCAATTCGTTCCCTTTGAGTATACGTTGGCGGAACACTACATTGGTGCGCGCCAGCTTTTCAATTTCGGTGGTGACACTTAGCAAGTCATCAAGCCGGGCCGAGCGTTTGTAATCCACCTCGGCGCGATGCACAACTAACAGCTTGCCATCATCCAATATGGCGGGCTTATCATAACCGTATTGGCGCAAAAATTCAGTGCGCGAGCGCTCCATAAACTTGAGGTAGTTAACGTAATAGACGATACCACCGGCGTCGGTATCTTCAATATAAACACGCACAGGAATGGAGAAGATGTCCGAGGTCACGAAGGGTCCTTAAATCGATCCGGTGTGGGCACGCCAAAATGCTGGTAAGCCAAGGCGGTTAAAGTGCGCCCGCGCGGCGTGCGGCTGATAAACCCCTGCTGAATCAGGTAGGGTTCAATCACATCTTCAATAGTGCCCCGCTCTTCGCCAATAGCGGCAGCGAGAGAATCCACCCCGACCGGGCCGCCGGCAAAGTTGTCCATTAAAGCGGCCAACAGGCGGCGGTCCATATGATCAAATCCGCGCACATCTACATTAAGCATATTGAGCGCTTTGTCGGCCACATCACAACTGACACGTCCGTCGGCCTTAATTTGAGCGTAGTCGCGCACCCGGCGCAGTAATCGGTTGGCAATACGCGGGGTACCACGCGAGCGCTTGGCCACTTCGGCCGCACCGGCCTGATCCATCTCCACCCCGAGCAAACCCGCCGAACGGCCGACAATGTGAGTCAGATCAGCGATATTGTAAAATTCCAGACGCTGTACAATACCAAAGCGATCGCGCAGTGGTGAGGTCAGAAGTCCCGCACGGGTAGTGGCACCCACCAGAGTGAAAGGCGGTAAATCCAGTTTAATTGAGCGCGCTGCTGGCCCCTCACCAATGACAATATCCAGCTGAAAATCTTCCATCGCCGGATACAAAATTTCCTCAACCACGGGGCTTAAGCGATGGATTTCGTCGATAAAAAGCACATCACCAGGCTCTAGATTGGTCATAAGTGCCGCCAAATCCCCGGCTTTTTCCAGTACGGGACCAGAGGTGCTTTTGAGGGCTACGCCCATTTCTTGAGCAATAATATTGGCCAGCGTGGTTTTACCCAATCCGGGGGGGCCAAACACTAAGGTGTGATCAAGCGATTCCCCGCGCTGATGAGCCGCCTGAATAAATATTTCCATTTGCTCACGAACGACAGGCTGCCCCACGTATTCGGCCAGAGATTTAGGGCGAATGGCGCGGTCTATTTGTTCTTCCTGTGGAATCGCATCGGGGGCGATAAGTCGGTCGATTTCAATCATGGCGTACTAGCCTGCCACCTTTTTTAACGATAAGCGAATCAGTTCTTGCGCACTAGCTGCGGGTTGAGCTTTTTTGGCCGCGTTTACCATGCGACTCGCCTCGGTGGGTTTATAGCCTAATGCCACCAAGGCGCTTTCGGCTTCGCTGTCAGCATTGGTCGTCAGGCGAGCCCGAGGCTCGGGATTAAGCAAATCACCTCCGGCTGGCGCGGGCAGTTTATCGCGCAGTTCAATCACTAAACGCTCAGCGGTTTTTTTCCCCACGCCCGGCACTTTGACCAGCGCGCCGACGTTGTCTTCATGCACACAGTGAGCAATTTGCATCGCATCCAAACCCGATAAAATAGCCACTGCCATCTTGGGCCCTACGCCATTTACTTTAATTAAGGTTCTAAACAGGTCGCGCTCGCTGCGCTGGGCAAAACCAAACAGCTGTTGGGCAGTTTCACTGACGGCCAGATGGGTAAACAAGGTGGCGGGCTGATTGAGTTCGGGCAAGGCGTAAAATGTGGTCATTGGAGCCTGCACTTCATAGCCCACACCGCCCACATCCAAGAGCAAAAATGGAGCCTGCTTTTCGAGCAATGTGCCGTGTAATCGTCCAATCATAATGTCGCGCGTTCACCCAATCGTTAAAAGCCCTTTATACCATACGGCCACGGCGAAAGCTGCGCGCGCGCGCGGTTTTTAACAAATGTTGTTGGGAGTTTACATGGCACAGAGCGATGGCCAGTGCATCGGCGGCGTCCTCTTGAGGCGTACCAGGCAACTTCAGTAATGTTTTCACCATATGCTGCACCTGTGATTTATCCGCCGCACCAGTGCCGGTGATTGCCTGTTTGACTTTGCGCGCCTCGTATTCGCTAACCGGTAAATTCTGATTAACCGCAGCCACAATCGCCGCGCCGCGCGCTTGCCCCAATTTAAGAGCCGAGCCGGCGCTTTTAGCCATAAACACTTGCTCAATAGCAAACTCTTGCGGGATATATTGCTCAATCAATTCGGTAACACTGTCAAAAATCAGTTTTAAACGCTCAGGAAAGGCGATATCCGGTATGCGAATCACACCGCTGGTGACATATTCTGTGCGCGAGCCTACCGTATTGACGATACCAAACCCGGTTTTGCGAGAGCCTGGGTCTATGCCCATTACTAGCGTCATAAGAATACGGCCTTAAATGAATCTAACTGCCCTACCCTTGTCATCGGCGGCAGGAGTGCGAACCCTTATAATACGGCAATACGGTGCTCTACTCCATCGGCGGGCCGAAACCCACCGGAGCACTGAAAACAGCCTGAGCTGTTTTGCGTTGTTTACGATGGATCTCTTAGCTGCGTTTGGCGATACAGAGCAATTATGTTACTTAAAAAAAAGCCGGGCATAAGCCCGGCTTTTTGGGTCGTGCGGTAATTACTCGGCCGCTTTTTCTTGCTTTTCTTTCTGACGTAAACGAATGTGCAGTTCGCGCAACTGGGTGGCATCAACCGCACCCGGTGCATCGGTCATAACACAGGCCGCACTCTGAGTTTTAGGGAAAGCGATGACATCGCGAATGGAGCTGGTACCCGTCATCAACATAATCAAACGATCCAAACCAAAGGCCAGGCCGCCGTGTGGTGGCGCACCGTACTTCAAGGCGTCGAGTAAGAAGCCGAACTTTTCGCGCTGCTCATCACTGCTAATACCAAGAATTTCAAATACTGCCTGCTGCATGGATTGGTCGTGAATACGAACCGAGCCACCGCCCAATTCAGTACCGTTAAGCACCATGTCGTAAGCGCGTGACAGCGCTTCGGCGGGACTGTCTTTTAGAGCGTCGGGTGAGCACGATGGTGCGGTGAACGGATGGTGCAGCGCCTGCATGGAACCGTCATCGTTTTCCTCAAACATGGGGAAGTCCACTACCCACAGCGGCGCCCACTCGCAGGTGTAGAGATTAAGGTCTTCACCCAGCTTACAACGCAGTGCACCCAATGCTTCAGTGACGACATTGGCTTTGTCGGCACCGAAGAAAATCAGATCACCGTTAACCGCTTCAACACGATCCAAAATAGCTTTGCGCACATCGTTGGGCAGGAATTTCACAATGGGTGACTGCAAGCCATTTTCCATATCGCTGGCGTCATTGACCTTGATGTAAGCCAGACCTTTGGCGCCGTAGATACCGACAAATTTGGTGTAGTCATCGATTTGCTTACGGGTTAAGGCTTCGTTACCGCCAGGCACTTTCAGTGCAGTAACACGACCTTTAGGGTCTTTGGCAGGGCCGGAAAAGACTTTAAACTCAACCTCGGTCATCAGATCTTTGATATCAACCAACTCCAGCGGGATACGCATATCCGGCTTATCGGAGCCGTATTTGGCAATAGCGGTAGCGTAATCCATACGCGGGAACTCACCCAAATCAACGCTGAGCATATCGTTAAATAAGGTTTTGATCATGCCTTCAGTGATCGACATGATGCCCTCTTCATCCATAAAAGAGGTTTCGATATCGATTTGGGTGAACTCAGGCTGGCGGTCCGCGCGCAAATCTTCATCGCGAAAACACTTAGCAATTTGGTAGTAGCGGTCAAACCCCGACACCATCAGCAATTGCTTAAACAGTTGGGGTGACTGAGGCAGTGCGAAAAATTTGTTCTCGTGGGTGCGCGAAGGCACCAGGTAATCACGCGCACCTTCTGGGGTGGCACGGGTCAAAATGGGGGTTTCTATATCCAGAAAGCCGTTTTCGTCCAGGTAGTTGCGAATGGCAATAGTCACCTTGGAGCGGAACTGCAAACTTTTTTGCATCTCGGCACGACGCAAATCTAAGTAGCGGAACTTTAAGCGCACATCCTCGCCCACACTGGAGTGTTCCGACAACGGGAACGGCGTGGTTTCAGCCTCATTAAGAATTTCCAGCCCAGTGCCGTAGACTTCAACTTCACCGGTCGCCATATTGGCGTTTACCGTGGCGGCATCGCGAGCGCGTACTTTACCGGTCACCTGCAAGACATATTCACCGCGAACCTTATCGGCCAGGGCGAAGTTTTCTTTGGCGTCCGGATCAAACACTACCTGTACAATGCCGTCGCGATCGCGTAGGTCGATAAAAATGACACCGCCGTGGTCGCGGCGGCGATCAACCCAGCCGCACAGGGTGACTTCTTGATCGATAAAAGAGGCATTCAGAGCGCCACAGTATTGACTGCGCATAATTGTATTCCCGTCTATTCGCTTAGGGGGTGTCCCCGATTTAACTGGCCGGCGCTGCCGGTTTCGATTCACTTTTGCCGGCAGCCGGTTTGGCGGCATCGCCCGCAATATTTTTCTTTTTGCCTGACTTAAAGTCCGTTTCGTACCAGCCACCACCTTTTAGGCGAAAACCGGCCGCTGAAATCTTTTTGATTAAACTCGACTGCTGACAAGCTGGGCAGTCGGTTAGTGGCGCATCACTGAGTTTTTGCAGTGCTTCGAGCTCGTGGCCACAACTTTCACAACGGTATTCATAGATAGGCATAGTCTGTTACTCCGCAAATAAACCTACCAACAAACAGCGCTCCAGGAGACCTGGCCGCCAAAAAGGGCGCAATTATACCTCAGTGACAAGCTTCGAGAAACCGCGTAAACACGCTTATGGGGGCGATAGGCAAAATAAACCCATGAGCGGGCACCACACTGGCGCAAGGTACGCTTAGGGCGGTGGCTAATCCACCTCTACTCCCACTGAGTTACCTTCATAAACTAGAGGAAATGCCTGTAGGGCCCCCTGGCAGGTAGCCGGGTTGGCGGCACGGCCGGTATCGAGCGAGAATTCCATGCCGTGGGCCGGGCAGCGCAGCCAAGAACCATGGATCGTCGCTTGATCGAGGCGCGCCTGCTGGTGTGGACACTGATTCAGCAGCAGTAAAAGCCGCCCATCCTCTTGCAGCAGCAGTAAATCTACGCCCTTAATGCGCAGCGATTGGCGATAACCATCGTAAAGTTCGTGCAATTTTGCCAAAGGAAGATAAGCCATAAATACCACTATGCCTCATAGTTGTACGCCAACAGAAGATTAAATTGGGCTCGATATACCCCTAGTGGAATACCATTTAACCACGACCATGTCTTAATTTGCAGAAATACAGGCGCCAATGACTTAGCTATAGCCCTAGGTTCCGACTAGACTTTCAGCTATGATGCCGCCCGCCCAAGTATCACCGACCCGTGTGGTCGCTAAATTTATGGGCACTGGCTGTGGAAAGCCCCCCTTACGAACTCAACCTGGAAGCTTTCGCAGCACTAGGTCTGGCGCGCTCAAGGGATTTTACTACAGCCGGATAGACCGCCATCCATGCAGTTTGACAACCAAGGTTTCTCGACAACTATGCCCAAGCTATTCGACGTGATTGTCTGTGGTAGTGAAATTTTTTTTGAAAACCATACCGAGAGTGCTATTACCGGCTTTCTTACCTGCCGACGAATTGAAGCGACCGATGAACAACAAGCAGCGGTTCACGCCTGCCATAAAGTGCTTATTGACTGGAACCAGAATCACAACAGTGATCGCAAGCTTGGGGTTCCCAGCCTGCATGTTGAGCTCATCAAAAATGCAAACCGCTGGGTAAACCGCGCCCCCACCGACGAGTATTATTTTTACGATAGTCAAGCGCGCAAACGCGAACACTTCCAGCACTTATGCCAAAGCACCCGTCCCTGGTATCGGCTCAGCCGTCCTGCTCGTAAACCTGAGTAACCTCCTGAGCGATAATCTGTGCCGCTCGCTCAATAACATCCGCTGGCTGTGCGTAGCTTAACCTTATACACTCGTAACGGTGGCGCCAGGGCTCGGTCAATCCCGGAAAAAAATGCTCGCCGGCGATCACTAACACCCCTTTCGCTTTTAAGCGCTCATAGAGCGCCTGCGAGGTGATTGGCAAGCCCTCAAACCACAACCAGAGAAAGATTGCCCCTTCCGGTTTGTGCAGACGGTAAGGTAAATGAGCCAGTGCCCGCTGGAGCACCTGCACGGCCTGATGGCAGCGCTGCTGGTAAAAAGGGGCAATACTCTGACGCCCCATGGCGAGCAGCTGTTCGCGCTTAAGGAGCTCGTGGGCCACCGCCGGGCCGATATTGCCTGCGGCCAAACTAATGACCGTATTGGCTTTGGCGAAGGCTTCAATCAATGGCTCGGCGGCAATCACAATAGAGGTTCGAGCGCCGGGAAACCCTAGCTTAGAGAGGCTTAAGACCAAAATCGTATTGTCATTCCAGCGACAGCTGGCCTCGGTAAAAACAATACCGGGAAATGGCAGCCCGTATGCACCATCGATTATTAAAGGCACTGCGGCGCTTTGAGCGAGCCTATCCAGCGCAGCCATCTCGGTATCGCCAATCATATTGCCCGTGGGGTTAGTGGGCCGCGAAACACACAATGCTGCGCTATTGGGCTCGACCGTCAGACTGTCGAGATCGAGATGGTATTTAAATTCGTGCTCACTTAAGCGCTCTATGCTGGGCCGGTTGGCATGAAAAAAGTCCGGCGTAAGCCCCAGCTCGCTGTAGCCCAAATACTCAGGCACCAGAGGTAATTGTATTTGCCGGTTAGAGCCGTCGCTGTGGCGTCCGGCCAAGAGGTTGAACAGGGTAAAGAAAGCGCTCTGACTGCCGTTGGCTAATGCAATATTGGCAGCACCTACCCCCCACTCGAACTGCTGATTTAAGTGCTCGGCCAGGCTCTTGCGAAAAACAAGATCACCCGCGGGCGACTGATAAACGCCAAACATCTCGTGGGCTCGCTCAGGCTGGTCCAGCACATGACGGGCCGCATCACTCAACAAGGACTCTACCGCCTCAATCCGAGCCGGATTACCACCGCCGAGAAATAGCATATCGGGGTTTTCACGCAAAGCTGTGCCAAGATCGTCCATCAGCGAGACAATACCGGAGCCGGCGGTCAAGCGCTGACCAAATTCAGAAAACTGCATGTGAAAAGATACTTCTAGATAAGCCCAAAACGGCGCAGTGTATCTTGCAACTTATCGGCGTTAATGGGTTTTTGAATAAAATCGAGGGCGCCTAAGCCGGTCACCCGCTCTAGTGCGTCGGGTTGAATATCACCCGAAATCACGATGATCACGCTTTTTAGATTTTCCTGTTGAACGGTCTCAAGTACTTGATAACCGTCCATTTCAGGCATGGTGAGATCTAAAAAGACCATTTCACCTTGACCGGCACGTATAGCCTCCACCGCCTCAAGACCATTAGTGGCGAAGGTAATGTCTACCTCCCACTCAGGGGGCAGTGAGCGCGCAACCTGCTTGCGGGCCATTTTCGAGTCATCACAAATTAACAGCGGTGTACTCATTGAGGCTTTTGAGTCCATTTAAATTTATCTTGAGGGCGACTGCGTATTATTAAAGATGCCCTTCGCAGTATAGCGAAGAGATACTGTCCAATAACAAGACAATATACGGTTTTTAACACTGTGCGCAAGACTCAAGGGAGCAATAAGACTTTTAGCCGGTTACGTTAAGCGCCCGCTTACCGATATAATCGGCTTTTACACTCTTAGCTTGAGCTGGAATTTCTCTATGCAACTTTATCACAACCCTCGCTGCTCCAAGTCTCGGCAGGCACTGAGCCTACTAGAAGAGCGCAGCGTTAGCCCCCAAATCATCAAGTACCTAGACGAAACCCCCAGTGTGTCGGAGCTGGCCGAGGTTATTAAAAAATTGGGGATTACTCCGCGCGAACTTCTACGCAAGGGAGAGGCGGCCTACAAAGAGCTAAATTTGGCCGATCCGGCACTCAGTGACCAACACATTATTCAAGCGATGCAGCAAAACCCAAAGCTGATTGAGCGCCCTATTGCGATTGTCGGCAACAAGGCCGTCATTGGCCGCCCACCAGAAAACGTGCTGGAGTTATTGTGACACCCTACGTTCTTGTACTGTATTACTCGCGCCACGGTGCCACCGCCGAGCTGGCCCAAGCGATAGCGCGCGGAGTTGAGTCGGTTTCTGGCATTGAGGCCAAGCTGCGCACCGTGCCAAGCGTCTCCCCTGACACCGAGGCAAGTCTGCCCCAGGTGCCAACTGACGGCGCCGTGTATTGCAGCAAAGACGAGCTTAGGCACTGTAGCGCTCTGGCACTGGGCAGCCCCACCCGCTTCGGTAATATGGCCGCTCCGCTTAAATATTTTCTCGACGGCACCAGCGATTTGTGGCTCAACGGTGACCTGATTGATAAACCCGCCGGTGTATTTACCTCCACCGGCAGTTTGCACGGTGGCCAGGAAACCACTCTGACCAGCATGATGCTGCCGTTACTGCATCACGGCATGCTAATCAGTGGTATTCCCTACAGCGAAGCTGAGTTAAACAACACTCGCCACGGCGGCACACCCTACGGCGCCAGCCACTGGAGTGATGCGAGCACCGAGCTGAGCGACTCCGAGCGAACGCTGTGTCATGCTCAGGGCGCGCGCTTAGCAAAGCTGGCTTTGGCACTGGGGGCTCAGCGATGAAAATCCCCCAGTACGAAGCTCACGATATTGCCCCTTTAACCCGCAAATACCACATAGCGCGTTTGGTTTGTCTGTGCTCGCTGTGCCTTTTGAGTGCTCTTTTCACCTGGGTTAACTTAACCGAGGCAAATGGCAGTTGGGTGCGATGGAGCATTCAAACTCTGCCACTCGCGCTGTTTATTCCCGGCTGTTTTAGAGGCCACTATCGCACTTACAGCTGGCTATGCTTTGTGGTGTTGTTTTATTTTATGGGGTTTGTCGTCAATGCTATGTCGCCCACGGCCAGCGTGCTCGATTACCTCGGAGTTTTGGTTACCGTGGTAGTGTTTTGCGCCGCCATGATGGGCAGCCGCTGGCGCCAACACAGTTTATTGGCAGCTCGACAAAATCCGAACGCCGCCCCCCTTTAACCCGCTAAGAAAGGACTCATTCTGTGAGTGATACACATTCTTCACGCAACCCCGTTGCTCGGTTCTTTTCCTTCATTTGGCGGGGACTAACCTGCTTGCGCCGCGCCCTGGCCAACTTGATATTTCTCGCTATTATAGTGGCCATTATTGTCGCCATCAGCCAGCGCGAAGCGGATATATTGCCCGACAATTTTGCGCTTTATATCGCCCCCTCAGGATTTTTAGTCGATGAGCGGCAGCCCGTCGCGCCACTGGCTGCGCTAAACGGGAGCGATCCTTATGAATCGGAAACTTTGGTCAGTGATCTGGTACAAGCCATTACCAATGCCCGCACGGACGAGCGTATCACCCATTTAGTATTAGATCTTAACTACCTCGCCAGCAGCGGCATCAGCAAATTGTATGAGGTTGGCCAAGCCCTGCAGAGCTTTAAAGACAGCGGCAAAGAGATCATCGCCTATAGCGATCATTACAATCAGGCTCAATATTATTTAGCCAGCCATGCCAACACCATTTATTTACACGATATGGGCCATGTAATGTTAATGGGCTATGGCAGCTACCGCAGTTATTTTAAAGAAGCCATCGACAAGCTCGGCATTAACTTTCATATTTTCCGTGCCGGAAAATTTAAAGATGCGGTCGAGCCATTTATGCGCAATGACATGTCCGATGCCTCGCGTCAGCATAACCGTCAATGGATCAATCAACTATGGAACCTGTACACCAGTCGGGTGGAAACACAACGTTCATTGCCCGTTGGCGCTATTGATAACTTAATTGAACATATCCAACAGCGTCTCGAAGTGGCCGCAGGTGACCCCGCCCAAATGGCACTGACAGCAGGCTTAGTGGATCACGTGCACAGCCGCCAGCACCTTCGTGCCGAACTGATCGATCAATTCGGTTACGACCGGCAAGCCGACAGTTTTAAAGCCGTTAACTGGTACCGCTATTTAGATCATCAACATTCTTTACCTTTGCCTGGTAAGTCCTATGTTGGGGTCATCAATGCCAGTGGTACTATCTACGACGGTGAGCAGCCACCGGGTACTGTAGGCAGCGATTCCTTTATCAATTTATTACGTCAAGCCCGTGATAATGGCGACATAAAAGCCTTAGTGATTCGTATCGACAGTCCCGGTGGCAGCGCATTTGCCTCCGAAGTTATTCGAGCAGAAATTCAAGCGGTGCGCGATTCCGGCATTCCCGTTTTAATCAGCATGGGGGGCGTTGCCGCCTCGGGCGGGTATTGGATGGCCACCAGTGCCGATGAAATTTGGGCGCTCCCCAGCACCATCACAGGCTCAATCGGAGTATTCAGTGTGATTCCCACCCTCGATCAATCGCTGGATAAGCTCGGCATCCACACCGATGGTATCGGCAGCACGTCACTGGCCGGAGCCATGAACCCCGCCCTGCCTATGGATAAGCAAACTGCTTTTATTATGCAAAGTAGTGTCGATGGAATATACCGCCGGTTTATAAATACCGTTGCCGAGGCGCGCGGCCTCAGTGCAGAGCAGGTGGATCAAATTGGTCAGGGGCGGGTTTGGAGTGGTGCCAAAGCACTAGAAATAGGATTGGTGGATAAGTTGGGCACCTTAACCGATACCCTTGAAGCGGCAGCGGCCTATGCCAAGCTAGAGCAGTGGGAGGTAAAAACCATTGAACAACCGCTCACGCCCTTCGAGCAATTTATGCAACAGCTATCAAGTGTGAGTATTCCACTACCCGAGAGCGCCGAGCGGGCGCTATCAAGTTTAGCGCAACTGGACTCCGCCACCTCAATCGGCGCAGCCCTGCAGCTTGAGCCCAACCGTGTTTACGCCCAGTGTTTAGACTGTACGGTATGGTCTGAACAATAAACCCGACTATCAGGCCCCGCCCCCCAGCGTGTGGACGGGGCCTGATCAAGTAATCTGAGAGACTAAGACTGGAGAGTCAGCCGAAGCCACCCCTGAAAACCGTACAACGGTTTGGAGGTGGCAGCGACAACAGTTTTACCCACCCCTACTTCAGACCGCGCTTATTTCCCATCAACTTGCAGAATAAACTTTGACGTCTTCCAGGGTTGGCTAATGCGGTGCTCGATCAGGTCGCAACCGAATTTATCTTCACAAAGATCGAACAAACTCAAAAAGGGTGTACGCCCCGGATCGGCAATCAATATATTCTTCACGCCCGCGGCCCGCGCTCTTTTTATAAGATTAAACAGCGGCTTGGTCATTTCATCCCAGAAACAAATCTCACTGCCAATCAGTGTATGGACACCCTCAAGATCTTTTTTGGTGATTTTCTCAAAGCGCTTCGTCATAAACTCAACACGCTTCACCTGATTGGCCGATTTTACAAATTCAACGTAAGGCGCCAAGGCACCGTCGGCGTCCAATGCCGTCACTCGGGCGTCAAAGTGCTTTGCCATAAAACAGCTCAGCCCACCCCAGCCACAGCCTATTTCCATAACACGGGCACGCTTTTTAATAGGGTTATCCAGCAAATAATCCATTAACACCGCGCTGGAGCGCCACACTTTATTACCGTGCAGCGAAGGCTCCTCCGCCTCGCGCTTTAAGCGACGAATTTCCGGGTGCTGGCCTTTGGGCAACAGTATGCCGTGCAAGGAGTGAAAGTGCTTCTCGGTACTGTCCGACTTATTTGTTTGCGTTTTTTTTGTTTGCGACTTCTTTTTTGCGGCCACGATTTCCCCCAAATAAATCAAATTAGCCAAGCAGACTGTTGAAAAATTCTATGCATGCTCAGTGTAAAAGCCTGAGTACGTATGGGGTTTTTCAACAACCTGCTAGCACTGCATGTTAGCACGCACAGGCACAATGGTTCTATCTCACTGAATTTAACTGCGACGCCATAACAATCGGTCGCCGAATGATTTGCTCATTAAACAGAGACAATAAAGATGGATGCGATTGCCGCGCTCATCATATTGGCAAAAAAACCGGCAAACACAGCCTTAAGCCCCATGCTGGCAACTTCGGCGCGACGGGTTGGTGCCAGCGTGGCAAAGCCACCCAGCAACACCGCCAGCGACCCAAAATTGGCAAAGCCACATAGAGCAAAGGATGCGATGGCTTCTGAGCGGGCCGATAAAGCATCGCGCTGAGCGGCGAGATCAATAAAAGCCACAAACTCATTTAGTACTAACTTCTGCCCGATCAAACTGCCCACGATTCGGGTTTCTTCCCAGGGCACACCCAGCAAAAAAGCTAAAGGCCGAAAAATTCCACCCAACACCCATTGCATACTGAGATAGTCCATCCCCAACCAGCCGCCAACCACAGCCAACATTCCATTTACCATCGCAATAAGGCTGATAAACGCCAGTAACATAGCCCCGATATTGGCGGCCATTTTCATACCATTACTGGCCCCTGTGGCCGCAGCGTCAAACACGTTAGCATTGCCCTCAGAATCTTCGGCAATAGCCAGGTCGTCGCGCGGTGTTTCGGTTTCGGGCACCATCAGCTTGGCCATCAAAAAACCGCCGGGCGCCGCCATAAAGCTGGCCGCAAGCAGATACTTAAGCTCCACACCTAAACCGACATACCCAGCCAGTACCGACCCCGCAACGGTCGAAAGCCCCCCAACCATTACCGCAAACAACTCAGACCGTGTCATGGTGGGCAGGTAGGGTTTCACCACCATAGGAGCCTCGGTATGCCCCACAAAAATATTCGCCGTCGCGGATAATGATTCGGCGCGGCTTGTATTCAATAAAAACCGCAATGCGCCCCCGAGCAAGCGAATAACCCACTGCATTATGCCGAGGTAATAAAGTACGGAGACAAAAGAGGCAAAAAAAACGACCACTGGCAACACATTAAAGGCGAAAATAAAACCGACAGAATCCCCGCTCAAGCCACCAAACATAAATTCAATACCAGCGCGGCCATAGCCAATCACACTGTAGACACCATCAGACAAATGTTTAAGCGCAGATCGCCCCCAGGAGGAGTACAACACCAGCGCTCCCAACCCCAACTGAGCCGCAAAAGCCACCAGAATCGTGCGCCAGTTAATTTGAGAGCGGTTTTCACTCAAAGCAAAGGCCAGCAACAGCAAAGTCGCCATACCCAACAGACTAATCAGAACGTGCAAGTCACATCTCCTTAAGGAGTGAATCGTATACCCAGCGGTTTGAACCACCGTCACTGGCCACTATATCGGCCCACTGTCGCTGCGGAGCAACATATTGCTCAAACATTGGCTCTACATGGTTTTTAAATTGTGCCCGGACCGATGACTCTACTCGCCCCCGCTGCTTCACATCCCGCGCCAGTCGGCGTTCAAAACAAGTCTCAAGCGGCGTTTTCAGGTACACACCAGTGTCAACTAAGCTTCGTATTTGTGGCCAGTGCAACGCCAGAATACCTTCAAAGATAATGATATCCACAGGTACTTGCTGGCACACTTTGGAAGCGCGTTTGTGTTCGGCATAGTCGTATTGTGGCATCTCAATCGATTGACCGGCTTTCAATGATTGCAGAGACTGAATCAATGTCTTATGGTCGAAACTGGCGGGATGATCAAAATTGATAGCCGCGCGCTCAGTGAGACTGCGGGCAGAAAAATCACGATAATAACTGTCCTGAGCAAGGACACAACAGCTGTATTGCCCCTGCTCCGTAAAGGCAGTCTTTAGATAGTGAGCCAGGCTTGTTTTTCCCGAACCTGATACGCCGGCGACGGCAAAGAGTAAACTACGCAAACAATATTCCCCCAATGAAACGTCATTATAGAGGTCGTTGCGCTGTGAATGATGACAATTTGATTGCAAGTCACTGTAAAACTCTATTGCACAGGGTGCGCCAGTGTACGGAATGCGCCGAACACTTGCCCTTTCCACCCCGTCCAATCCTGCAGGCCAGTAGCCGTTCGCGTATTCTAATTGCCGCACAGGCCCCGGGGAAACTGGCTCACGACTCTGGCTTGGCGTTTAACGACCCGAGCGGTGACCGCTTGCGCCGGTGGTTAGGTGTGGACTCTACAACATTTTATAATTCGAACAATTTTGCGCTATTGCCTATGGGGTTTTGTTTTCCGGGGGCAGGTAAAAGCGGTGATTTAGCGCCGCGGCCAGAGTGTGCCCCGCTCTGGCGACAGCCCCTGCTGGATCATTTAAGTCATATTAGACTCACACTGGTTATCGGGCAGTACGCCCAAGCCTGGCACCTGCCCAACAGCGGCAAAAGCGTCACCGAGCGCGTACAGCAATGGCACGTACTCTGGCCCGATATACTGCCCCTGCCCCACCCCAGCGGCCGTAACAATCGCTGGTTAAAACGCAACCCATGGTTTGAGCAAGAAGTCGTTCCCATGCTACAGGAGCGGATCAAAACCTTATTATCAGTTTAAGATCATCATTAACGGCAGGTTTCAACGCAACAACACCGTCATCGATGGCGTCTCTTTTTGTTCACCGCAATCCGTTTCCCGCCAGCCTAACTTCCTATGACAACCGAGATTTAAAGTCCTCGTAGCCAAACTCACGTATCACCTGCAACTCTTCGGTGCGCGAATCCCAAATGGCGATAGCCGGCAGGTTAATGCCGTTAAATGTCGTGGTTTTAACCATGGTGTAGTGGGCCATATCGTCAAACACAAGGCGCTGGCCGACTTCGAGCGGGGCGTCAAAGCTGTAATCGCCAATCACATCCCCGGCTAAGCAAGTCATCCCTCCCAGACGGTAGGTATGGGCTTTTTCATCGGGCATGCCCGCGTTCAATATATCGGCACGATATGGCATTTCTAAGGTATCCGGCATATGGCAGGTAGCGGAGGTATCCAGTATGGCTTGGGGAACCGTACTGACAAAAGTATCCAACACCTCGGCCACCAAAACACCGCTGCGAATGGCTGTGGCCTCACCCGGCTCAATATAGACCTGCACGTTATATCGCTGGGCAAAGCCGCGAATTAATGCAATCAGCTCGTCCACTTGATAATCTTCACGAGAGATATGGTGGCCACCGCCAAAGTTTACCCACTGGGCTTGATGCAGGAGCGTGCCAAACTTTTCTTCGACCACTTTAATGGTTCGCGCTAAGGGCGGCACGTCATGTTCGCACAAGGTGTGAAAATGCAAACCGGTAATGCCCTCGGGTAAATGTTCGGAAAACTGGGCGCGGGGAATGCCCATACGCGATTTGGGGGCGCACGGATCGTAAATAGGAACATCCCCCTCCGAGTGCTCCGGATTGATTCGCAGCCCAAATTGCATTGATGGTCGTTTTTGTTTGGCCGCCATGGCAGTGGCTTGAAAACGCTCCCATTGCGATAACGAATTAAACAATACATGGTCCGACAGCTGTAGTACCTGTTCTAAGTCTTCAGGTTTATAGGCTGCCGAATAGGTGTGCACTTCGCCACCATAGTATTCGCGGGCCAGCCTCGCTTCGTTCACCCCACTGGCACAACTGCCGGATAAATAGCGCTGAAATAAATCGCCTAAAGACCAACAACTAAACGCTTTAAGTGCGGCTAAAACTTTGGCACCACTGGCCTCGCCGACGCGATGCAATATTTTTAAATTGTCCTCAACTGCGGCTTTGTCTATGACAAAACAAGGGGACGGCACTCGGGTCGGGTCGAAATTATCAAAGTATCGGCGCTTATGCATAATTTACTCACTGATAAAAAAGCCCGTCTTAGACGGGCTTTAAAACACGGTTGGCAGGCAAAAACGTTAATCTTCCATGCCGGTCGCTTGATCTAACTCAACCACCTGCCAGGGCAAGCCGTACTGGTTTAAATCTTCCATAAAGGGGTCCGGGTCTAGCTGTTCCATATTCCAAACTCCGGCGCCGGCCCATTTTTTCTCCAGCATCATCTTGGCGCCAATCATCGCCGGCACCCCGGTCGTGTAAGAAATGGCTTGAGATTGCACCTCGGCATAGCAGGCTTCGTGATCGCAAATATTGTAAATATAGTAGGTTTTTTCTACACCGTCTTTCACCCCGCGCGCCAGGCAGCCAATGCAGGTTTTCCCCTTGGTCAGAGGCCCGAGGCTGGCCGGGTCGGGCAAAAGTGCCTTAAGAAATTGCAGAGGTATAATTTCTTTACCTTCAAACTCGACCGGATCAATGGATGTCATGCCAATGTTACCCAGCACTTCTAAATGCTTTAGGTAATTATCAGAGAAGGTCATCCAAAAGCGGGCCCGCTTAATTTCCGGCAGGTGCTTGGTTATAGACTCCAACTCTTCGTGATACATCAGGTAGATTTGTTTGGGGCCGATGCCGGCGGGAAAGTCAAATGAGCGATTTTCTTCCAGTGGACCGGTTTCTTGCCAGTTGCCGTCTCGCCAATAGCGACCATTGGCGGTCACTTCCCGAATATTAATTTCGGGGTTAAAATTAGTCGCAAAGGGCTGGCCATGATCACCGGCATTGCAATCTATAATATCCAGATAGTGAATTTCATCCAGGTAATGCTTCTTTAAATAGGCGGTGTATACGTTAGTTACCCCCGGATCGAAGCCCGAGCCCAACAGCGCCATACGCCCGGCACTTTTGAACTTATCCTGATAGGCCCACTGCCACTTATATTCAAATTTAGCTTCTTCCGGTGGCTCGTAGTTAGCCGTGTCTAAATAATCCACGCCGGCTGCCAAACAGGCATCCATAATGGCCAAATCCTGATAAGGCAAGGCCACGTTTATGACCAGATCAGGTTTTTCTGCTTTGAGCAGTGCGGTCGTTGCCTCGACATCATCGGCATCGATTTGCGCCGTTGTGACCGGGCGCGGCAATTGCGCGGCAATTGCCTTACATTTTGCCTCGGTGCGACTCGCCAGTACGATTTCGGTAAATACATCGGACAATTGAGCACACTTGTGTGCCACTACACCACCGACACCGCCGGCGCCAATAATCATTACTTTAGCCATAATTTCCTGACCCTTTTACCGTATTGAACTTATCGTTCAAAGTAAGTGTAACCACGCAAACTTTCAGAATAAGCCGCCAGCATATTCTGACGCTCTGATACTGTTATCCGGCCATCGCGAACGGCTTGTTCGGCCGCCATTCGGAACTGGCGAAACATAGACTGTGGATCGTACTCCACATAGCTAAGTACATCGGCGATACTATCACCATGCAACTCATGCACAAAATCAAGACTGCCATCACTGTTGATTCGAACGCTGGCCACGTTGGTGTCGCCAAATAGGTTGTGCAAGTCACCCAGGGTTTCTTGATAGGCCCCAACCAAAAACACCCCTAAATAATACTCTTCGCCGCTGTTAACCGGGTGCAGGGAAACCGTATTGGTCTCCCCCTCGGGACCAGCAAAACGGTCTAGCTTACCGTCGCAATCACAGGTTAAATCCGCGATAGTTGCCTGCCGGCTAGGCTGTTCATTTAACCGGTGGATGGGCATAACCGGGAACACTTGATTAATCGCCCAGGAATCCGGCAGCGATTGGAACACACTAAAATTACCGTAGTAGATGTCGGCCAACTGTTCTGGCAGCTGCTCCAATTCAGCGGGTATTCTTTTCATTTCTGGCAGCAGTTGCATAATACTTTGCAACCCCGACAAACACAGATTTTCGGCAAATGCGCGGTCACGCAGGTTAATTTCACCGCTAAAAAAGCAATCGCGCACCTGATCCCGGTAATAAATAACGTCGTTATAGCACTCTTGCAGTTTTTCCAGACGTACACCCTTGACGGTGTACCACAGGTTAGAAATTTGCTCGTGCAAGTTTTCCGGCAGCTGTTCAGGCACCGGGCCCGGTTTGAAATGGCCGACGTCGAGTATGTTAAACAAGAGTACTGAGGTGTGGGCAACTGTGGCCCGCCCAGATTCGGTGACAATAGTCGGGTGTGGCAACTGGTGGGCATCAAGCTGTTGGGCGATTGCCTCAACCACATCGACACAATACTCCTCTACCGAGTAGTTGCGACTGTGCCCACTGGCACTGGAGGTGCCGTCATAGTCGATTGCAAGCCCACCGCCCAAATCCATATAGCTTAAGGGAGCGCCCTCACCCACAAGCTCGATATAATAGCGGCAAGCCTCCAGTACTCCGGTTCGAATATTGCGAATATTCGGTATTTGCGAGCCCAGATGAAAATGCAACAGTTGCAAACAGTGCAGCAACTGGCTGGCTTTGAGCTGATCAATCACTTCAACCAGATCTTTGGTCGTAAGGCCAAACAGACTGCGATCACCGCTGTCCTCTGCCCAGTGACCATCAACCTTAGTGGATAGTTTTAGGCGTACACCTATCATCGGGTCAATATCGAGAATCCGGCTGCGCTCAATGACCAATTTAACCTCAGCCAGAGTTTCCAGAACAAAAATGCATTTAAAGCCCAGCTTGCGTGCCTGCAGCCCCAAATCGATAAATTCGGCGTCTTTATAGCCGTTGCAAATAATCAGGCTTTCGCGGTTTTGCAATACCGACATGGCAATCATCAGTTCGGCTTTACTGCCCGCCTCCAAACCGTGATTGTATCGCTCGCCAAAACGTGCGATCTCTTCCACGATATGGCTTTGCTGGTTTACCTTAATCGGAAAGGCGCCGCGATACTCGCCTTGGTAACCCGTAGTCGCTATCGCCTGAGCAAAGGATTCATTGAGAATACTGAGGCGGCTATCCACTAGGTTTTCAATGCGCAAGAGTACCGGCATTTCCAGACCACGCTGGGACAAGCCATCAATAATATCGGTCAGGGCGACAGCCACTTCACCGTTGTCACCCGAAGCGCGCACCTCGACATTGCCTTCGGCACTGACGCCAAAATAGCCACTGCCCCACTCATCGATACCATAAAGCTCTGCCGACTGCTTGGCAGACCACCGGTTAACTTGTGAGTCGTTCAATCGCATATCTCCTTTGAGGGCAGCACGAGCGCAATGAGCTCGCTAAAGTCGCGCAATTTCCCACACTTTCAGATAAATGAAAAGCGGTTTTACACCTTTTTATAAGCTGTACAGAGTATTGCGGCGGATACAAAAAAGGCGGCCCAAGGCCGCCTTTTTGACTGCAGGTTAAAACTTACCAACCCGTCAGCTCTTTCAGTGCATCGCCGATACCGGCCAGGCTGCGCACAGTTTTTACACCGGCGTCTTCCAGGGCGGCAAACTTATCATCAGCGGTACCTTGACCACCAGAGATAATAGCACCGGCATGGCCCATGCGCTTTCCTGGAGGCGCGGTAACACCCGCAATGTAAGAAACAACCGGCTTAGTGACGTTGTCCTTGATGTAAGCGGCCGCTTCTTCTTCAGCGGTACCACCGATTTCACCGATCATAACAATCGCTTCGGTTTGTGGATCTTCCTGGAACAACTTCAAAATATCGATGAAGTTAGAGCCCGGAATTGGATCGCCACCAATACCGACACAGCTAGACTGGCCATAACCGAAATCTGTGGTTTGTTTAACCGCTTCATAGGTCAAAGTACCAGAGCGAGAAACAATACCAACCTTACCTGGCTTGTGAATGTGACCGGGCATAATGCCGATTTTACATTCGCCTGGAGTAATCACACCTGGGCAGTTAGGGCCGATCAGGGTAACACCCAGCTCGTCACACTTCACTTTACAGTCCAGCATGTCCATAGTGGGCACGCCTTCGGTAATACAAACGATCAGCTTAATGCCGCCGTTGGCCGCTTCCAAGATTGAGTCCTTACAAAAAGGCGCTGGCACGTAGATAACAGAGGCCTCGGCACCGGTTTCGGCAACCGCTTCGGCTACTGTGTTAAACACAGGCAGACCCAAGTGCGTTTGACCGCCTTTACCTGGAGTTACACCACCAACCATTTTTGTACCGTAGGCAATCGCTTGCTCGGAGTGAAAGGTACCCTGAGAACCGGTAAAGCCCTGACAGATAACCTTAGTCTCTTTATTGATCAATACGCTCATTTATTTACCCTCCGCTGCTTTTACCACTTGCTCGGCAGCGTCAGTCAGACTGGTCGCAGCAATAATGTTCAAACCGCTGTCTGCCAATACTTTAGCACCCAGCTCCGCGTTGTTACCTTCCAGGCGCACAACCACGGGGATTTTAACACCCACCTCTTCGACTGCTCCGATCACACCTTCAGCGATCAGGTCACAGCGAACAATACCGCCAAAGATGTTAATCAATACGGCTTTTACGTTGTCGTCAGACAGGATGATTTTGAATGCTTCAACAACACGCTCTTTGGTAGCACCGCCACCTACGTCGAGGAAGTTAGCAGGCTGACCACCGTGCAGTTTAACGATGTCCATGGTACCCATGGCCAAACCAGCACCGTTTACCATGCAGCCAATGTTGCCATCCAGAGCAACGTAGTTCAGCTCCCACTGGGCTGCGTGCGCTTCGCGCTCGTCTTCCTGGCTAGGGTCGTGCATTTCGTGCAGATCTGGGTGGCGATACATAGCGTTGCCATCCACGCCCACTTTGGCGTCCAGACAGTGCAGATCACCGGCCGGGGTAATAACCAGCGGATTGATTTCAACCAGAGCCAAATCTTTTTCTTTAAACATTTTGCCCAGACCCATAAAGATCTGTACAAATTGTTTGATTTGCTTGCCTTCCAGACCCAGCTTAAACGCTAAATCGCGCGCTTGGTATGGCTGTGGGCCTACCAGTGGATCGATGGTTGCCTTGAGGATTTTCTCAGGGGTTTCTTCGGCCACTTTTTCAATTTCAACGCCACCTTCGGTCGACGCCATAAATACGATACGACGGCTGGAGCGATCAACAACAGCGCCCAAGTACAATTCTTGGTCAATGTCGGTGCAGCTCTCAACCAAAATACGGCTGACCGGCTGGCCTTTTTCATCAGTTTGGTAAGTAACCAGATTTTTACCCAGCCACTGCTTAGCAAAGGCTTCAATTTCACTTTTCGATTTAACCAGCTTTACACCACCGGCTTTACCGCGGCCACCAGCGTGTACCTGGGCCTTAACAACATACTCTTCTCCACCGATGGTATCGGCAGCGGCTACAGCCTCAGCAGGTGTCTGCGCAGCAACACCCTGGGAGACGGGCAAACCGTATTGTGCAAACAATTGTTTGCCTTGGTACTCATGCAGATTCATGATGCTCTTCCGTTTATTAACGTGAATTAAATAACGACAGCGAAACTAGGCTTGCGCCCTTTTCGCCCCTTGTTTCTTCCCAGCTACCGGTGCCTTGTGGCTCTAAGGTTCGGCAGCCACAGGGCCCAAGAGCATTGACTCATGGGACCTGCATTTTTCTTTGTTGTTGGAATAATTATTACTTGCGCTTTTTGCGATTCGGCATGTGAATGGCGTGACCGCCAACCGCCAAAGCGGCCTCTTTCACAGCTTCAGAGAAGGTCGGGTGACCGAATACGGTCATGCCAATGTCTTCAGCACTGGAGCCAAACTCCATCGCAATCGCTACCTGCTGAACCAAGTCAGAGGCGGCGGGACCGACAATATGAGCACCCAAAACGCGATCGGTTTTAGCGTGAGCGATGATTTTCACCATACCTTCAGCTTCATCCGAAGCTACGGCACGACCTACCGCCATAAAGGGGAAGGTGCCTACTTCATACTCTTCACCTTCGGCTTTAAGTTGCTCTTCGGTTTTACCCACAGAGGCGACTTCAGGGTGAGTGTAGATCACGTTAGGAATAATGTCGTAGTTCACCAGAGGCTTTTGGCCGGCAATACGCTCAGCAACCATAACGCCTTCTTCTGAACCTTTGTGAGCCAGCATCGGACCACGAACAACATCACCCACAGCCCAAACGCCCGGGGCGTCGGTTGAGCACAAATCGTTAACGTAAACGAAACCGCGCTCATCCAGATTCACACCACTGTCTTCCGACAACAGACCTTCGGTGAAAGGTTTACGGCCAACACACACGATCAGCTTATCGAACACTTCTTTTTGCTCGTTGCCGTCTTTATCGGTGTAAGTCACTTCGACTTCTTTTTTCTTGCCTTTGCCCTTAACTTCGGAGCCCGTTACACGGCTGCTCAGACGAATATCAAGACCTTGTTTGGTAAAGATTTTTTGTGACTCTTTGGCAATCTGTTGATCCATCATGGCCAGGAAACTGTCCATGGCTTCGAGCAACACGACTTTTGAACCCAGACGCTTCCACACACTACCCAGCTCAAGACCGATAACACCGGCACCAATAACACCGAGGCGCTCAGGCACTTCTTGAAATTCCAAAGCGCCAGTAGAGTCAACGATAACGTCGTTATCAACCGGGGCCACTGGAATGTTCACAGGGATAGAACCCGAGGCCAGAATAACGTTGTCAGCTTCCAATACGGTGGTTTTACCATCGTTATCGGTAAACTCAACTTTTTTACCTGCCAGTAATTTACCTGTGCCATACAAGCTGGTGACCTTGTTGGACATAAACAAGCCAGCAACGCCGCCAGACATTTGCTTAACAACAGCTTCTTTACGTTTGATCATGGCCGGAACGTCAATGGCCAGTTTGCCAGTGCTGATACCGTGCTTCTCAAAACCATCGTGGGCGTAATGGTATTTGTGGGAGCTATCGAGCAGTGCTTTCGATGGGATGCAACCGGTGTTTAAGCAGGTACCGCCATTAATCCCTTTACCGTCTTTATCTTTCCACTTTTCGATACAGGCAGTTTTTAAGCCCAGTTGAGCACAGCGGATAGCACCTACATAACCGGCAGGGCCAGAACCAATTACAATCACATCGTATTTGTCAGACATAGTCTTCTTCCCAATTGTTTTGCGTAGCCGGCGTTGGTGTTCCGGCACTTAAATTTTCCGGCGACGGGTAAGCCGCCGGTAGCCTCTGCTATTAGATTTCCAGCAGGATACGCGCTGGATCTTCCAGAAGCTCTTTAATCGCCACCAAGAATTGTACAGCTTCTTTGCCGTCAATTAAGCGGTGGTCGTAAGACAGAGCCAAGTACATCATTGGCAAGATTTTCACTTCGCCATTAACCGCCATCGGACGCTCTTGGATTTTGTGCATACCCAAAATAGCGGTTTGCGGCAAGTTCAGAATCGGCGTTGACAACAGTGATCCGAACACACCGCCATTGGTGATGGTAAAGGTACCACCGGTCATTTCATCGATCGACAGTTTGCCGTCACGAGCGCGCAAACCGAAATCGCGAATGGTGGACTCGACCTCAGCCACACTCATTTTTTCGCTGTTGCGAAGCACCGGTACAACCAAACCTTTTTCGGTCGATACGGCTACACCGATATCTTGGTAGCCGTGATAAACAATGTCGTCACCATCCAGTGAAGCATTAACCGCGGGGAAACGCTTCAGCGCTTCGGTCGCAGCCTTTACAAACAAGCCCATAAAGCCCAAACGAGTACCGTTATGAACTTTTTCAAACTTGTCTTTGTATTGCTTACGCAGCTCCATAACCGGTGCCATGTTCACTTCGTTAAAAGTGGTCAACATGGCCGTTGAGCTAGTGGCATCGAGCAGGCGCTCTGCAATGCGCTTACGCAAACGCGTCATAGGCACACGTTTTTCAACACGATCGCCTTCGGCCGCAAGTGGTGCAGGTGCCGCGGGTGCACTGGCAGGAGCAGCGGCGGGTTTACTGCTGGCAGAGCTGATGTGGTTCATCACATCTTCTTTGGTCACTCGACCATCTTTACCGGTACCGGCAATTGAGCTTGGCTCAATATTATTTTCTTCCGCTAACTTGCGCGCCGCCGGACTCAGAATTTTATCATCGGCTGAAGCCGATTCAGCCGCTGGGGCTTCATCTTTGGCAGGCTCAGAAGTCTCTGTAGAGGCTCCTGTGCTACCGGCGGCACCGGCTGTAAATACCGCAATAACTTCATTTGACAGGACGGTATCGCCCTCGCCTTTCATCACTTCGCTCAATACACCATCAGCGGGAGCGACAACTTCCAAAACCACTTTATCGGTTTCAATATCAACAATCAGTTCGTCACGTGAACAAGCTTCACCGGGTTGCTTGTGCCAGGTCGCAACGGTCCCATCCTGTACGGATTCGGGGAATGTAGGGGCTTTAATTTCTGTGCTCATTACGTTTCCTTAGCTTTCGCTAGCTTTCTCTATTCAGTTGCGTGCTTATACACTCAGCGCTTCATTGATAAAGCGCTTTTGCTCTTCAAGATGCACCGAAGCGTAGCCGGATGCAGGTGCCGCTGAAGGATCACGCCCTACATAACCGAGGTACAAGTTCGGGTTCAGGTCATAAACCACACGGCGCATATGGTGTTGGCTCGAATACCAAGCGCCTTGGTTCATGGGCTCTTCCTGACACCACATGATGTCTTTTATGTTAGTGAAAGGCGCTAATGCGGCTTTCAATTCCTCTTCCGGGAATGGATAAAGTTGTTCTAAACGCACCAAGGCGACATCGTCTTGCTCGCGCTTGTTGCGCTCTTCCAGTAAGTGGTAGTAAACCTTACCACTGCACAATACCGCGCGCTTCACCTTAGCAGGATCCAGATCATTGTCGCCAATGACATTCTGGAAGCTGCCGTGGGCCAAATCTTCCAGACTGGAGGTTGCCAATGGGTGGCGCAAAATCCATTTCGGGCTCATTACCACCAACGGGCGACGCATAGGTCGAATCGCCTGACGACGCAGCATGTGGAATACCTGAGCCGGCGTGGTGGGTATAACCACTTGAATATTGTGCTCGGCGCACAGCTGCATAAAGCGCTCAAGGCGAGCCGATGAGTGCTCTGGCCCCTGTCCCTCATAACCGTGCGGCAGCAACATAGTCAGGCCGCACAAACGTCCCCACTTATGCTCACCGCTGGTAATAAATTGATCGATCACAACTTGCGCACCGTTGGCGAAGTCACCAAACTGCGCTTCCCAAATAATCAGGGCATTGGGTGTCGTCGTGGCGTAACCGTATTCGAAGGCCAGCACCGCTTCTTCAGACAAGTAAGAATCGTACAAATCGAAAGCGGGTTGATTGTCATACATTTTCGCCAATGGCGTGTAGCGCTTGCCTTCTTTTTGGCTGTGCAGTACGGCGTGACGATGCGAGAAAGTGCCACGACCGACGTCTTGCCCGGTCATGCGAATTTGATGACCCTGCTCTAACAATGTTGCATAGGCCAGTGTTTCCGCAAAACCCCAGTTAATGGGCAATGCACCACCGGCCATTTTGCGGCGATCGTCGTATATTTTCGACACTTGGCGTTGCAGCACTATGCCGTCGGGCACATCGCACATTTTGTGTGCCACTGCCTGCAAGGCTTTTAATTCGAAACCGGTTTCCGCGGGCGTTTTCCAGTCGTGGCCAATATAAGGTGACCAGTCGACAAACAGTGAGCTGTCAGGTTCGCTGACCAGTCCACTGGCTACGCTTTCGCCACGATCCAGCGAGGCGCGGTAATCGTTCATCATTTTGGTCGATTCTTCGGCACTTAACACACCGCTATTGACCAATAAGTCTGAGTACAGGGTGCGCGCGGTTTTTTGCTTGCGGATGGCCTGATACATCAAAGGCTGAGTCGATGAAGGATCGTCCGCTTCGTTGTGACCACGACGGCGATAACACACCAGATCGATAACCACGTCTTTTTTAAACTCATAGCGATAATCCATCGCTAACTGAGCCACAAACAGTACGGCGTCTGGGTCATCTGCATTGACGTGGAAGATCGGTGTTTCGATCATCTTGGCCACATCGGTACAGTATTCGGTAGAGCGAGCATCTTCGCGGAAACTGGTGGTGAAGCCCACTTGGTTATTGATCACCAAGTGCAGGGTGCCGCCAGTTTTGTAGGCGCGGGTTTGCGACATTTGGAATGTCTCCATCACCACACCTTGACCCGCAAAGGCCGCGTCGCCGTGAACCACAATAGGCACTACGGTTTTACCCGATGCGTCTGAGCGCCGATCTTGACGGGCCCGTACCGAGCCTTCAACTACAGGCGAAACAATTTCCAAATGCGATGGGTTAAACGCCATCGCCATGTGCAGCTCGCCGCCGGGAGTCATAACATTGGAGGAGAAACCTTGGTGATACTTTACGTCGCCCGAGGTATCCACCAAGCGCTTGCCCTCAAACTCGCCAAACAGTTCGGCCGGGCTTTTACCAAAGATATTAACCAGTGTGTTCAGACGACCGCGGTGGGCCATGCCCAACACAATTTCTTTGGCGCCGTAGCCACCTGCACGTTTCACTAGTGCATCGACCAACGGAATAAAGCTTTCGCCACCTTCCAGACCAAAACGCTTGGTGCCTGGGTATTTGCTGTCCAGATGGCGTTCAAGACCTTCAGCGGCGGTTAAGCGCTCGAGCACGGCTAAGCGCTGTTCGGGGCTGAAGGTAGGTTGAGAACGAACGCTTTCGAGGCGTTGCTGCAACCACTGCTTTTCCGACAGGTTGGTAATGTGCATTATTTCTGGGCCGACATGGCCACAGTAGGTTTGTTCTAGCGCAGCGATGATCTCTTTTAATGGCGCCTCTTCACGGCCAATAAATAGAGGGCCGGTTTGAAAAACCGTGTCCAGATCAGCGGAGGTTAAACCATGAAAAGCAATATCGAGGTCGGGAACGTGCTCGCGCTCCATCAAACCGAGGGGGTCGAGCTGGGCTTTTTGGTGCCCGCGGAAACGGTAAGAGCTGATTAATTGCAGCACTTTAACTTGTTTGCGCTCATGTTCGACGGAAATTGAGCTTGCCAGAGTCGGAGAGGCAGCCCTGGATTTAGACTTGGCTAGTTGAGCAAACTGCTCGCGAATCACCGAGTGTGGTGTATCTTGGGAAACGACGCCCTCTACCCGAGGCAACTGATCGAAGTAATCACGCCATTGCTCCGGTACACCATTGGGGTCGTGTAAATATAAATCGTAGAGATCTTCCACATACGAAGCGTTCCCACCAGAAATATGGGACGTGCTCCAAAGCTGCTCCATAATGCTGTCTTGCATTCCACCCACCTTGTCATGGAGATTTGGTCAGCCTCAGCCGACACAGCCCGGGCGATAACCTGGACTCCCCTGCTATATAGATATAGCCGTTAGCTTCCAAAAACGCGTTCAGCTTTTGGCCGAGCGCGCCGCTTAGTTTGTACCAAGTTTGAGTCTGGCACATACACAAATGCGCTGCATGCGAGTATTGCTCCCAGACAGCGCACTGTGTTACTCAAAGGCAATTAATAACTGCCTAGGTCGCACTGCGCAATAACATAGACCGGATATGACCGATGGCGCGCGTCGGGTTTAAGCCCTTAGGACACACAGCTACGCAGTTCTGAATGCCGTGGCAGCGAAATACGCTGAACGGGTCATCCAGTTTTGACAAACGATCCTCAGTGGCCTCATCGCGGCTATCCACCAAGAAGCGGTAAGCCTGCAACAATCCCGCGGGACCGATAAATTTGTCTGGGTTCCACCAGAATGACGGGCAGCTGGTTGAACAACAGGCGCAAAGTATACACTCATACAGCCCATCAAGCTTAGCCCGATCTTCGGGAGATTGTAACCGCTCAATGGCCGGTGCGGGGCTTTTATTCTGCAAATACGGCTCAATTTTCTTGTACTGAGCGTAAAATTGCGACATATCAACCACTAGATCGCGAATAACAGGCAGCCCCGGCAGAGGCCGCAGAATCAGCTTACCCTTTTTTACGCACTCAGACAGCGGCGTAATACAGGCCAAACCGTTCTTGCCGTTAATGTTTAGCCCATCGGAACCACAAACACCTTCGCGACAAGAGCGGCGGTAAGCCAGTGTGGAGTCCTGTGCTTTTAACAGCTCCATAACATCCAACACCATCAGGTCTTTGCCCTGTGTATCCACCTCGTAAGACTTCATATAGGGCGCGGAGTCTGTCTCCGGGTTATAGCGATAAATTTCTACTTTCAACATAACTTATCCACCCTATTAATAAGTGCGAGCTTTTGGCTCGAATGCATCCATCGATTTAGGCGCGAAGTTTACACTGCGCTTACCCACCCGCTTCTCAGCTGGAAAAAATATAGAGTGACACAACCAGTTTTCATCGTCTCGCTCCTGGAAGTCATCGCGAGCATGAGCGCCGCGTGACTCTTTGCGCTCTTCAGCAGCAATGGCGGTCGCCTCAGCTACTTCCAATAAGTTTTGCAACTCTAGCGCTTCAATTCGGGCGGTGTTAAAGGCATTACTTTTATCGTCCAGAGTGACATTGGCGATACGTTCACGCAAATCCGCCAGTTTTTTAATGCCCTCTTCCATAAACTCGCCTTTGCGGAACACACCGAAATGATTCTGCATAACATTTTGCAGCTCGGTACGCAGCGCAGCGGTCGATTCACCACCCTCAGAAGTATTGAGGCGATTGAGTCGTGACATGGCAGCTTCGATATCCGCTTGGCTAGGCTCGCGCAACTCGATGCCCTCGCGCAGACTCTTCTCAATGTACTGGCCCGCAGCGCGACCAAACACCACCAAGTCCAACAGCGAGTTACCACCCAAACGGTTGGCACCGTGCACAGAAACACACGCCGCCTCACCACAGGCGTAGAAGCCTGGAATCACCTGATCATTGCCATCGGCATCAAGCGTCAGGGCCTGGCCGCTTACGTTGGTTGGAATACCGCCCATCATATAGTGACAGGTTGGCACCACAGGGATTGGCTCTTTAACCGGGTCGGCATGGGCAAAGGTACGCGACAACTCAAGAATACCGGGAAGCTTAGCGTTTAGCGTTTCTTCGCCCAAGTGATCAAGTTTGAGGTAAACGTGATCGCCGTTCTCACCACAACCGCGTCCCTCAAGAATTTCCAAGACCATGGAGCGCGCCACAACATCGCGGCCCGCCAGGTCTTTGGCATTAGGTGCGTAACGCTCCATAAAGCGCTCGCCGTCTTTATTGACTAAGTAGCCACCTTCACCACGACAACCTTCGGTCACCAAGGTGCCCGCACCGTGAATACCGGTGGGGTGAAATTGCCACATTTCGATATCTTGTACCGGGAAGCCCGCGCGCAGTGCCATACCAATACCATCACCGGTATTGATGTGGGCATTGGTGGTCGAAGCATAAATACGACCCGCACCGCCGGTAGCGAAAACAGTGGCTTTTGATTTTACAAAAACAACCTCACCGTCTTCGATATTGATAGCGATAACACCAACAACCGCACCATCTTCGTTCTTAACCAGATCAACGGCGAACCACTCGTTCAAAAATACGGTGTCGTTTTGCACATTTTGTTGATACAAAGTGTGCAACAGCGCATGACCGGTACGGTCAGCCGCCGCACAAGTGCGAGCAGCCTGGCCACCGCGACCAAAATCCTTCGACTGACCGCCGAAAGGACGCTGATAAATACGGCCATTATCGGTGCGCGAAAATGGCAACCCCATGTGCTCCAGCTCGAATACGGCCTCGGGACCTACCGAGCACATATACTCAATAGCACTCTGGTCACCGATGTAATCCGACCCCTTAACGGTGTCGTACATATGCCAACGCCAATCATCTTGCGGGTCATCACTGGCAATCGCACAGGTGATGCCACCTTGAGCCGAAACCGTATGAGAGCGAGTTGGGAATACCTTGGTAATAACAGCGGTTTTATAACCGGACTGAGCCAGTTGCAGCGCAGCGCGCATGCCCGCTCCGCCACCGCCAATGACGATACCGTCAAAAGTAATTGTACGCATATTAGCCATTGATCAAAGCCCCCAAAGAATATCGAAACCCCAGACCACATAAGTGACTGCAACTAAGGCCAGCATCAGCTGGACAAAGACGCGCACTGCAGTAGCTTTGCTACCGAGGGTCTGAGTAGTAATGTAATCGGTCAGAACCGCCCACAGGCCGATCCAGGCGTGAGCGACAATCGACAACAGAGTAATCACGCTAAACACACGCATCCACAACTGAGCGAACAGCGCGCGCCATTGATTGAAATCGAGATCCGGGTTGATGACCAAATAGGCCACCAAAAATACAATATAAGCCACCATAACGACGGCGCTTATACGTTGAATAAACCAGTCAGATAGGCCACTACGGCCTAAATTAGTAATCGAGGTTACCATACCCAAACTCCTGCCAATACGATCAGTACAACAGCCACCACCAGTGCAAGCTTGGCACCCAGGCGACCCCCTTCATAGGACTCACCGACACCGCAATCCATAATCAGGTGACGTACACCCATGGCGGTGTGGTATCCCAGGGCGGCGAGTACACCCCAGAGAATCAGTTTGCACACCGGGCTTGCCAGTGAGTCTTGAACAGAAGCGAAGCCTTCGGCAGAGCTTAGGCTGGCGTCAAGCATCCACAACAACACTGCGACACCCGCAAAAAGTGCCACCCCGGTTACGCGATGCGTAATCGAAACAAGTGCTGTGATTGGAAATTTAATGGTTGAGAGCTCGAGATTGACAGGTCTTTTTTTGTTCACGGTAGCTATTCACCTTTATGCCCAAGGGCCGGTTTTAAGAATCGGTGTCCGACGGCAAATCCCAATCAATAAGGAGGGCAAGTATTGAATGCGCAACATAAGTGCACCAAAGGCTGCCGCCAGCCACATCCTGCAAGTCGCGGCGTATTATAGGGATTCGACTTGCGAAACACAAATAATTTGGCCCGACCACAATTTGGATTTTTTACTGATATTCCAATCACTTCGCCCCCTAAACACCAACATCAAAACATCGAAATTTATGCCTCACAAGCGTGCAGTTTTGCGCCACCGCCCCATTCTGGACGCAGCAACCGCCCCAAAACAGGACAGCACTTCTGTCCATACCTAGCTTGGGAGCAATAATTTGGCAAAAAAAACCTGTTTTCACGCCCAACGCTATGCCTGTATAGCAAATCTCATCTATAATGCCGCCTCCTCAACGAAGTAGTTACTGCCGAATTGGGGAATGCAGTGCCTCACAAAGCAATGTCTAGGGGCATTACAACAGAGCCGCCGAAGCGTAAGTTCGACCCATCTCGGGCTCGAAACCAAGAGCTGGCAACAGCGAGAGAGCCCTCCAGGGGCCGGAAAATACTCGAGGTAAGTCTAGACAGTAGCCGCACAGGCTGCGAGCTTACCCTCAACACTAATAAGCAGTGCACCCTGCCGCCGGCATCCACAGGACGCCGTATGGGGCAAACTTGTGCCACTGACTCATGAGCCCGGCCATACTTGCCGAGCCCGCAAAGTAACTACAGGAGTCCGTAATGACTGACAAAAAAGCACGTTTAACGGTCGACGGCCAGGATACGTCGGTAGAGCTGCCAATTTACGCAAGCACTGCCGGTCCTGACGTTATTGATGTTACCAGCCTGACCAAGAACGGTTTTTTTACTTACGACCCAGGCTTTATGTCAACAGCTTCATGCGAGTCTAAAATTACCTTTATCGATGGCGGCAATGGCATTTTGCTGCACCGGGGTTACCCCATAGATCAGCTGGCCGAGCACTCTGACTACTTGGAAACGTGCTACCTACTGTTAAAAGGTGAATTACCCAGCGCAGACCAAAAGCAATCGTTTGTAAAAGCCGTCAAAGAGCACTCTGCCGTTGACGCCTCCATTGCCAAGTTAATTCAAAGCTTCCCCAAAAATGCTCACCCCATGGCGGTACTTTGCAGCGCTGTTGCCGGTCTGGCCGCGGTGTACAATGACGACATCGACATCACCAAAGCCGAAGATCGCGACACTACCGCTTACCGCTTGATCGGACAGATGCCAACCTTAGCGGCCATGAGCTATAAGCATTTGAAAGGCGAAGATTTTGTTGAGCCTAACGAAGCTCTGGAGTATGCGGAAAACTTCCTCAACATGACTTTTGGCAGCTCAGCGGCCAGCAAAGTAAGCCCGACACTCGCCAAGGCAATGGACCGCATTTTCTTGTTGCATGCCGATCACGAGCAAAACGCATCTACCTCTACGGTCCGTTTGTCTGGCTCATCTGGCACCAACCCATTTGCTGCTATCGCAGCCGGTATTTCTACCCTTTGGGGGCCAGCACACGGTGGTGCCAACGAAGCGGTATTAACCATGCTGGAAGAAATCGGCTCAGTGGACAACATTGACACTTATGTTGCCAAAGCCAAAGACAAGGCTGACCCTTTCCGCCTGATGGGCTTTGGTCACCGCGTTTACAAAAACTTTGACCCACGCGCCAAAGTTATGAAACAAGCCGCCGACGAAGTTCTGTCGGAACTGGGGCTGGAAAACGATCCCCTATTGGCCATTGCCAAGAAGCTGGAAAAAATCGCACTGGAAGATGAGTACTTCATTCAGAAGAAACTCTACCCCAATGTGGATTTCTACTCGGGCATCATCATGAAGGCCTTGGGTATTCCCACCGAAATGTTTACCGTTATTTTTGCCACTGGACGCGCCGTTGGCTGGTACGCCCACTGGGACGAGATGGTAAGCAGCTCGTACAAAATTGGTCGCCCACGCCAGCTCTACACCGGCTACGCAAAACGTGACTACCCCGCCTAAGGTTTCAGCCTTTTTGTGCTGAAACCTGCCGTACGGCCACAAAAAAGCCAACCTGAAACAGGTTGGCTTTTTTTGTTTTAAGGTGAGGCGCATACCAGAACCACCTACCACTGTCTCATTAATGTAACAAACCACCCTTGCCATAAGCGTAGGGCTTTATCTACAGATCCAAAAAAACCGCCCGAAGGCGGTTAAGAGAGAGACGAGAATTCTTTTTAACATTGACGGTTTATAATTCTAACTACCCCGTCAAAATTTAATCCTGGCAGCTAATAGTCGCATCGGCGGCTTGATATTTCTCAACTCGAACATTGGCAAAGGTAAAATCCAACTCACCCTCGGTGTAGATGCTAAATGGGCGAACCACTTGCGTGATAAACTCTTCTAACGGTTGTCGAACACCAAAACGTTCGCCCGAATCGGGGAAGCAGCTCAAATCAACGGACACTGTCTGCCAACCATTACCTGCCAAGTGTTCATTCAAGCCGGTGGTGACATCCAAATCAGAGGCGCAGTAGCTGCCACAACCCAAGCGTAAAAAGGCTTCTTTTGTGGCTGGGCTGTCGACTTTTATATCTAAGATCAACGCCGCGTTGTCACTGACATATTCGGTCCAATCTTGAAGCTCTTCGGTAAACAAAGCCACATGACCTGGGCCACGACCATTAAACACAACCCGGCGAGCGTCTTCTTGCTCGTTGCGGTCAACTGCGGTTACGGTCACTGTGGATGTACTCATGGATTTGCCTTCCATCACTAAGCGATCATTTTCGGCACCCACCGCCTCAATGGCCCAAGGCTCAATAGGACGACGTTCAAACAACTTAAGCACATCGGTGGTTGTGGCAACGCTAAGCCCCTGCTCAGAAAGATTATCGCCTAGCGAATCGGTATCTTGATAAGTCAGACCAAAACCGTATGCGAACAAAGGATCGTAATGGCTATCACCGATATTAAGTGGTGTTTGATCGGGTAATTTGGGCCATGAAAAAGATAACTTGCCGGACATCGGCACATTAACTTCGCCCTGGTTGTTCCGAAAAATCACATCAGAAACACCGATGCCTTCTGTTCCTGGATGCCAAATTACAGCAAAAGCATCGGAGGCATTGAGTTCGCGGTTAATCCAAAGAGGACGACCGGTAATAAACAACGATACCACTGGAATACCAGCATCCTTAAAGCTTTGCAAAAGCTCTAAATCCGTGGTTTTGCCGCGATTGTAAGCCAAGTGTGCAACATCGCCCTGCATTTCTGCGTAAGGGTTTTCGCCGAAAACGACAATCGCGACATCCGGTTTATCGGTAAAACTGCCGTCTTCACTTAACGTGACACTACCACCACCGGCTTCAACGGTTGTTTTTATGCCGTCGTAAACAGAAGTAGCCCCGGGGAAGTCAGAGTTTTTATTGCCTGTACCCTGCCAGGAAATCGACCAGCCGCCCGCCTGTTTTCCGATATTATCAGCACCATCTCCTGCCACCAGCACGTCTAATTCGCGCGACAAAGGCAATAGGTTATTGCTGTTTTTAAGCATCACTAAGGATTCTTGAACAGCTTGTCGAGCGATAGCGCGATGCTCCGGAGCACCAAGCAACTCAGATTTTCCGGCGAGTGGACGAGCCGAAGGCTTTTTAGCCTCAAACAACCCAGCACGTAATTTAACTCGCAAAATACGACGCACAGCATCGTCGATGCGAGCCATGCTGATTGCCCCATCCCGGATATCCTGCAAAGTGTTGGCATAGAGCTCTTTCCAATCGGCATCTGGCGCCATGAAAATATCCAGGCCAGCATTAACAGATTGCGGACAGTGAACTGATGTACAGCCTTTGACAAAACCATGTCCGGCCCAGTCACCAACCACTAACCCGTCAAAGTTCATTTGGCCCTTTAGCACGTCGGTCAAAAGGTACTTATGACCATGCATACGCGTACCATCCCAACGAGTAAACGATGCCATAACTGTCTGCACCCCGGCCTCAAGCGCTGTAAAGTAGCCAGCACCGTGGATATCGCGCAAATGAACTTCATCACCGGTGGTATCACCGCGGTCAATACCATCTTTGGTGCCGCCGTCGCCAATAAAGTGCTTGGCCGTGGCTATAATATGCCCTTCTGCCATAAAGTCTTGGCCGTACTGCCCCTGTAAACCGCGCACCATTTCACCGGCATAGGCTCCGACAATATCAGGGGCCTCAGACCAAGACTCGTAAGTGCGTCCCCAACGATCATTACGCGCAACAGCAACCGTAGGGGAAAAATCCCAATCAATACCTGTAACGGAGAGCTCACGGGCAGTTGCCCAACCTATTTTCTCCAATAATTCGGGGTTGTTGGTGGCCCCCAAACCAATATTATGAGGATATAAAGTTGCCCCAATCACATTCCCTACGCCGTGTACGGCATCTGTGCCCCACATAATGGGAATTCCGGCGCGTCCGTCGGTTTTATCTACCGAGGCTAGATAATAGTCATCAGCTAATGCCAGCCAATCTTCGACTTTGGCATGCTTATCTCCATTGGGAAAACCACCGCCGCCATTAAGCACTGAACCAATATGATATTTTTTCACATCTTCTGCGGTCAAATGGCGAATTTCGGGCTGGATCATCTGTCCCACTTTCTCTTCCAGTGTTAACTGAGACAAGATTTGATCAATTCGGCTCTCTAGAGCAGGCTCCTTCTGTACCTCACTTTGAATGGAAGGCCAAATACTAGCGTCATACTTCCTAGCGTCGGTTAGATCTGCTGATTGACGATCAGATGTAGGGCTACATGCCCCGAGAGTAGCTACAACTGCGCCCGCAAGCGCAATACTGTTAAGAGTCTTTATTGCCATTCAACGGCTCCTATAATTTTATAACACTCGAACAATCGGTAAATTAACAACTACCACTACTCAAATCGCCCCACATCATGCAAAACGTGAAAAGTGGTCTACTATTCAAAGCCATGCAAAAGTAGTCATCTTTTTTATTTAAGTCTTAAAACAATAACTTTATCGGTTTAACCGGTTGATCAGCCATGCTCTAAGCTGACGCGCTTTAGCATCGTCTAGCGGTGCCAGCTCCCCCTGCACCTGAGATGGGATGTGAGAGCGACTATTTTCAGTATCTCCAAAAATATAGTAATCAAATAGGGCCTGCCAAGCTTTACGCTCGTTAAGCGGCCGGTCTCGCAGGGTCAAAATAGCGTGTTTTAAAACATTGGCCGGCGTGCCCATAAAAGCGGGAACAGTATTCCACCAATAATTAATCATCACATTAAAGCGATCGATCCCCTCAACCTGGTGCCACCACATACTGGGGTAAAAAAGTGCGTCGCCCGCCTCCATATCGGCTACTTGTCCAGCCTCTAAGGCATGGCGAACCTTGGGAAAGCGCTCGAAATCTGGATTATTTAAGTCCACCAGACTTATCGCCTGCCCACCGGGAGTTGGCTCCAGTGGCCCCGGATACAAATTGTCGACCTGTTCGGGCGGGAATAAGGTGAAACGACGCATACCGGTGACACAACAGGCCAGATTATTGGGGGCATCGTAATGCGCCGAAATAACTGAGGGGTTACCCAACCAAATACTGGCCAGCGGGTCATTATCGGCAAACATAGGGTGATTAAAGCTAAGATCATTGTCTTGGCGGAAGCCGGGCAAACAGGCGTCAATGGTGGTGGAACCTACGTAGCGACCCGGTGGATTATCATCCTCTAAATGCTGCGCAATACTGTCCAGCACATCGGTCAGTGGCACTCGCTTTTTCTCAAAATTGAAGCCTGAAAAATCGTCGGTATAGGTATATCGCCCTCTAATAGTAGAGTCTGCCCAGAATGAACCGACATTGAGTCCAGCATAGAATGACTTTAAATAATCCATCGCGGCCAAAGGTGAGTGCTGGCTGGCTTCAACAAGCCCCCACTTTTTTGTCAAACCTTTCAACAAGACAGGCTCACCGGCTTCAACCAATTCTTCCCAGGGGATGGTCTCGGGCGTAATACCGTTTAACTCACGGGTTTTACGCGGCACTAAGGACGCATGAAATTGAGTCATAGGAGTACCCCTCGCATTAAAGCGCGGCTCGTTTTCTTTCCACCAAGCTTTTGATGTTTGATAGAGATGATTTCAATAGGTAAACGCCTTCTAAAAAGCCCATTTTGTTCAGCTTTTCAAGATTGGCCGCGTCTAAATCACGCAATTTATCTTCATTGATCGCGTAATAACCGGTTAAGTTATATTGGGCTTCAGGGGTGATTTGTATTTCCAAGTTAACAGGCTCAATCAGCTCTAGGTCTGCCAGCGCCTCGTACATCACCTTGCCGTAACCTAGCCCTTCGTGAATGGCGTTAAGCGTTTTAACCACTTTCTCAAGGTATGGAGAATTACCACCATGCTCTAAAAATACGGGCTCCCCTTCACTTTGGCTGACCCGCGGGTTGTCCATGTCGACATGAATAACCGTCTCGCGCTGCAGCTCGCCATCCATCTCTTTTTCTTGAAAACCAATCAGAAAAGGACCACGGGCAACGATCGCGGGAACATAGCTCGCATCCCAATTGTCATTGTTTAAATATAAGTTTTCCCCGGGCTCAAACCCCAACACAGCATGGGTTTGAAACTCTCCCGTTTTATCATTTTTACGCAATAAAATCGGATATTCGCGCTGCATATCCGCAAATTCAGTGGGAAAGGTTAAAACCGAACTTAGGTTGTCACCAAACTCTGCACCGTATCGATTAATAACCTTAAGATCTTTATGTGCGACATTATTAAGTAATACTGCATTGGGCATTAGAACCACCATCTATTTTTTATTTTCAATTGTCGGCCCATTTATTGGCAAATAAGTAAAACCGACGTCAATGACTTGAAGCTTAAACTGAACCAACCTTACTCGGTCGAGCAGTACTGGCTAATAAATTGTTTATGACTGGGCATCTTATCGACAAACCCAGCGATGGATTTGCGATAGTTTTGCATCATTGCAGAAAACTCCGCCTCAGGTATATGATCCGCCGCCGGATGATAATGCTTAGGCATAACGCCCTGCCCTAGTAATACCTGGTTCCAGGAGTTAACGGTAAAGAGTTCATGGCTATCCCAGTAGATTCGACCAGAATCTCGGTAAATTTCCATCCGGGTACGCAAGCTATCGGGAATATCCATTGCCTGACAGTATCGCCAAAATTCACTGTCATTGCGCCCGGTGGCCTTATAGTGCAGTAAAATAAAATCTCTTAGACCTTCAAGCTCCATACGGCTTTGTCGGTTAAATTCATCAATTTCCAGCTGCTTTGGGCTTCCCATCGGAATCATTCGCATTAAGCGAATAACGGCCGATGACACTAAATGTATACTGGTCGACTCCAGAGGCTCAATAAAGCCGCTCGACAAGCCAATTGCCACACAGTTCTTACGCCAAATTTCTTTGCGCCTGCCCGGCTTAAAGCCAATAAATCTTGGCTCGTTAATACACTCGCCTTCAATATTGTTTAACAATAAACTACGCGCTTGCTCATCGCTTAAATATTTACTGCTAAACACCAGACCATTACCCACCCTGTTTTGCAATGGAATACGCCATTGCCAGCCACTTTCATGGGCTATGGATCGCGTATAAGGCACAGGGTCTTGGACGGTTTCGGTTTGTACGGCTACCGCTCTATCGCACAAAAAGTAATCGGACCAATCTTCGTAACCAGAGTGCAGTGCTTTATTGATCAATAAACCTCTAAAGCCTGTGCAGTCTATAAACAAGTCACCTTTTATTTCATCCCCTTGTTCCAATAAAAGCGATTCAATATCGCCCGCTGGGGATAACTTAACATGGTTAATATCACCTTCAATTCTACGCACCCCGCGCGACTCACTGATTTTGCGTAGGTACTGCGCGTACAGCCCGGCATCTAAATGGTAGGCATAGCCCAACCTTGGATTTTTGGTAATGGCGAATTTATTGGCGAAAGCCGCCTGGGCTTCAGCGGAATAATCAGCGTACGCTGTATGCTTGCCGGATAATGTTTCTCGCAACCAATAATGTTGAAACTGTCCGGCCCAAAACTCATGGCCGGTATCCCCAAATGAATGAAAGTAGTCTTTTCCTACCTCACCCCAATTTTCGAACTGAATCCCCAGCTTAAACGTGGCATTGGTGGCGCGGATAAAATCTTGCTCGGGCAACTGCAACAACAAATGAAAAGTCTGCATGGTTGGGATAGTTGCCTCACCTACCCCAACGGTTGGAATATTGGCCGATTCGACCAAAACAACGTCTACACAGTGCCCCATTTGGGAAACCAAAGCACAGGCTGTCATCCATCCAGCTGTTCCACCGCCCGCCACCACAATGCGCTTAATACCTGCGTGCTGATTATTATCCATTGAATCCCCCATGGCCGTATTATATTTTGCTCAGTCGATGTTCCAAGATCGCGGTTAAAATTTCGCGATTACTGGGAAGTCCGCTTAGATGTCTGTCGAGTTTCTTTTCGACCTCCGACACGGCCGCCACCCCACGTTCGATATTGGCGGATGATCTCAATTGATTTATAGGCGAGGTTTCAAATCCCATGCCGTATAACACAAAGGCATAGCTTGCGGCGGGAAACAGCTCTTCCACATGCAGAAAATCGCGCATACTGGGAGGTCGATCTTGCCACAGCAACAAAAACTCTTGTAGCGACGGAGGGCACGATTCTATTGCCGTAACATCGCGCCAGTATTGTGTGTCTCGACGTTCACTCAATACATAGTGAAGTTTTAAAAATTCAATTATTCTCTGCCAACGATAAGCAAATAGTGCATTAAAGCGTTGACTGACGATATTCATTGCATCGCGAGATTGTGGAAATTCATCGCGAATCATATTAGCTGACAGCTCAACCAAGGCTAAAGCAGAAGCCTCTAAGGGTTCAATAAAGCCTGCCGACATTCCGACAGCCACACAGTTGTGGTGCCAAAATTTTTGCCTATGCCCCGGACTGATGGTTAAGGTTCGAGGGGTCAGTTGATCAAGTACATCTGCCGATACGCTATTTTCAAGATATTGCCACAACTGAGTTTTTGCTTGCTCTTCGGTGCTGTGGGCACTGGAATACACATAGCCGACACCGCGCCGGGTGGTGAGGCCGATATCCCAAGTCCAGCCCGCCTCTTGCGCCGTTGCTATGGTGGCACTGGCAATGGGTGTTTGATCATTAGCATAGGGCACCTGTACCGCCATTGCTCGGTCATTAATTGAGTAGTGAGAGCAATCTATAAAAGGTATTTGATAGTGCTCACCCAGTAACAAACTGCGTGAGCCCGTGCAATCAACAAACAAATCACCGGTGATGGCACCGTGCTGGCGCGTTACAACAGCGGCGATATCGCCGTTTTCGGCGTTTTCTACTTGTTCCACATGGTCTTTAATATGTCGAACATTTAAATTATTTGTGCAGTGTTCTTGCAGTAATTGCGCAAACTTACCTGCATCCAGATGATAACCGTAATTCAGTGCGCCCGCATATTCGGGCATTGCCATACTTTTTGGCGCGCAAAAACTCTCGCTAACTTGTGCCTGCATACCAGCCACATCGGCAAAGGATTGCTCGGCATAATGTGCACGCCATACAGCGTGAATATCTGACTCACCAGTCGCTGTGGGCAAGGTGAATGGATGGTAGTAATAATCATCAAGCCCCCCAACGTGCCAGCCGACAAACTTTGACCCCTGCTTGAATGAAGCTGAGCATTGTCTGAGAAAATCCGTTTCAGATATTCCAATGCGCTTGAGAGTAGTGCGCATAGTAGGCCAGGTTCCCTCCCCCACACCAATGGTGCTCACCTCTGGGGATTCAATCAATGTGACAGAAACTGTTGCCGCGCTTTTAAACTCCGCCGCTAAAATACCTGCTGTCAGCCAGCCAGCCGTGCCGCCGCCAACAATAACGATATCTTTATTCATACCCACACTTCTTTTTTGTTGTCACAGGTATTCGATTCTCCCATGAAAAAAGCCGCTGTTTCCAGCGGCTTTTAACAATCGACTCTCTAATTAGATTAGAAAGTGTAGCGAGCGCCAACGGAGTAGCGAGCACCTAAGTCTTCCAGGCTAAACATTTGATTCTCAGAACGACCGTACAGTCGTGAATCTTCACCTGTAACATTCAGACCTTCAGCGGAGAGAGTAACGTTGTCGGTCACTTCATAACTGATAGAGAAGTCGATTTGGGAGTAATCGGCAACATAACCTGGCGCATTGTTGCCACCTTGGGCAAGGCTGGTCAGGTAAGAATCACGCCAATTGTAAGTCAAACGAGCTTGCAAGCGATCGTGGTCATACATCAACGCTAAGTTGGCTGTATCACTGACGCCCAGCATCGCAAACTGCTCATCTTGACTGGTGTTATCCACGTCCAGATCAGACTCTACGAAGGTGTAGTTCGCTTGAACACCGAACCCAGTCTCACCAAAGAAATGCTGCACGGAAAGCTCAGCACCGGTAATGGTGTCATCTTGGAAGTTGCTCGGTACCGATACATTCCACTGCTGAATAGGATCACTTGAATTTGCCACAATAGATGTGGTTTCGTCATTAGGATCCAAGCCTTCGTTGATCAGCATCATATCGTGCTGATGGGCTTCACTGTTAGGATTCCAAAGTGTACCGTCGCGGTTCAAATCGCCATTAGACCGTGCAGACTCAATATCTGCAATAGCTTGATCAAAGCGTGGCCCCATACGTGGGTCGCGCAGATCGTAGACTGGCATTGAGGTTACACCGGTTCCAATAAAGTCAGACACTTCTTTTTGGAACAAGGCTACCGACAAGTAGCTCGCGTCGTCGTAGTACCATTCAGCCGAGATATCGAGGTTTTCTGATTCCAGCGGAGTCAGCAGCGGGTTACCACCACTTGCACTGCGATCATATTGGCCGCCGATGCTAACAGTAGAGCTTAAGTTACCATAAGATGGACGAGCAATGGTCACACTGTAAGAAGCGCGTAACTTGATGGCCTCTGTCAGAGCAATGTCAAAATCGACATTAGGCAGGAAGTTATCATAGCTGTTTTCTACCGTTACAGTAGTCAACGGACCTGGGTTGTAAATCAAGTGGAAATCGTTATCACTATCCCAGCTTTGCTGATCAGGGGTGTTAACAACCGAACTTGAGATCAGGTCAGTTTCTTCTTGGCGTAAACCAACAACCAAGTTGGAAGCCATATCACCAATATTGAATGAGCCTGAGAACTGAACGTAAGCTGCTTGCACTTCTTCAACAATGGTACGATCGGTGTTGATAACATTGTTTGGCTGAACTTTACCATTCGGGAAGTCCGCGAAATTGGCACCAATTGCCGGATCAGTCAAGCCACGAGCATACATCCACTCCAGGTTATCAATGATTTTATCGATATCACCTTCAACACCACCACTTAAGAAGTTGGGATTGTCGGTTGTTTCACTGAAGCTTGGGAAGCCTTCAGAAAAATCACGGGGCGAGAAATAACTCTGCCAGTCAGAGCCAAACAAATCGGGATCAACACCACCCCAGTTACCCATAGTGATACGAGGTGAAGTACCTGTATTTACCAGAGCTTGGTTAGTATCTTTACGATCTTCAATACCGAAAGTAACGTCAGCTTGTTCGAAGAAAGCAAAACCACCTAGATCTAAAGAGCCGTCGATACGCAGCTGTTCAATGTCGGAATCTACGCTGTCCCAGCGGGCAGAACCCATCGCAGCCGAGATATCACCGCCGTCGATATAACCATTACCATTGCCCTTATCTTCAGGGGAGTCATCAATGGTGCTACCCATCACTGGAAGATCTGGACGGAAATCAGCATATTCGCCCACAGTAACGTTAGCGTTTAGACCGATTTCAGTTTGCGTGGTGTAGTTACGAGCACTTGAGTTATGGTAATCCAAAGCCAATGCAAAGTTGTCGGTTACATTCCACTCTAGGTTTAGACCCGCAGACTCCATTTTACTATTCGCGGCATATGCTTGCTGGGCAAACGAGGTGTCTTTACCGCCACCAACAGCGTAAACTTCATTATAAATAACAGGCGTATACACTTCTTGGTTGGTGTCGAAAGTTAATGCGGTAATCGCTGATTCGTTAAACCAAATTGATTGTTGCGCGCGTTCAAAATCCAAATCATATTCTGTGTAGGTGTAGTCAACAGTCGCCGTGAAAGAGTCTACTGGGCGGAACTGCATGGTCATCTGACCATTAGTTCGCTCACGGTGACCATCTTCCAAGGCGTAACGCAAATCGGTAGGAAGCGCGTATAGATCGCCAGGCGACAGTGGGTTGGTAATAGATGCTTCGGCTGGAGTATTACCGTGGGTGCCATCGGCCGCCACTTCACGCATTTGCCAGTTGTTTACAAACGCGTTAGAGCGAACATTATCGCGCTCTTGGTAAGCTGCACTAAGCGCCACACCAAAGGTTTCATCGTCGTTTGCCCAGCTAAATACACCTGATACTTCTGGGGTTACTTCACGACCATCGCCATCACGGCCAATGGTTGTGTCGTGAACGGCTTTTACACCCACCGATGCTTTAGTATCACCCACATCCAATGGACGAAGAGTCTTCAAGTTAACGGTTGCACCCAAACCACCACCAGAAAGATCCGCGCGGCCAGTTTTGTAGATTTCTGCGCCACTCACACTTTCAGCGGCCAGTGATGCAAAGTCAAAAGCGCGGCTAGCGCGGTCGCCAGCGCCGCCATCGTTGGTTACCGAAGGCATGTTACGGCCATTCAAAGTCACCAAGTTCATCGATGGGTCAATACCGCGGACGGTTACACGCGCACCTTCACCATTACTTCGAGTGATAGACACACCCGCCACGCGCTGTAGCGATTCAGCCAGGTTGGCATCGGGCATTTTACCGATGTCTTCGGCAGAAATGGCATCAACCACACCGGTTGATTCACGCTTAACATCCATTGCGCGATCCAAAGATGCACGGATACCAGTTACTACGACCTCTTCGATTTGACCAGCGTCGTCTTGTGCGAATGACGGGGCACTAAACCCAGCCATAGCACAAGAAGCCACCGCTGAGGCGATCAACTTGCGCTTAAAGTTGGCATTATATTTAGACATGGGACTCTCCTTCGTATTATTAAGATTATGCTGTGCTTTAAATTGTGGTGCTTAACATTATTAATATTTAGTGTTCTTTGCACTTAATCAAACAGGTGGTCATTCTTTAAACAACGAACCATCCCATCGCGTACAGCTGTGCATTTGTCATTGTTATGCGTTTACCAAGATGATGTTTAAACCAACCTTGCGTTCAGAGTTAACCCTGTTTTTTTACCGCACCCATTGCATCAATTGAGCAATAAGTAGGTTGAATTTGAATTTTATTTTGGCTCTTAAACACGCTTTATAACTTCGACTCGTCAACCAATTTACGGCAAGGATTTCCACTATTCAATACTCCAGTTCACATCACCACAAATGTATCCGGTTACATTTCCTATGTTAACAATAACGCAAACATTAACGAGGCCTAATGGGCCCCACTTTTCACGAGTTAAAGCAAGCCGTTGAAATTAATCCTAGTTAAGCCATGTTATGTTCCATCATTAGCTTTCCAACACTGAGATATACCCATAACCTGTTGTTATTATTAGATATATTATCCATCTAGTAGCCGCCACGCTCAATGCCAGCGTCGCCACCAATGACAGCGCTACCATTGCTGTAACTCCAAAGGCTACTTGATTCATTGGTAGAATTAATTTTTTTTAACTTTTTTTCTTGTTAACGCTAACATAATCATCTTAGTATCGATGGTAGTGGGAAATCATTCTCAACCACAAGTAAAGCCGCACCAGATAAGGCCTACAGAGGGAAACTTGAGCCCTCACTATTCAGCAATAGCAATGTAATCGTTTACACTTATGACAGCGGTGTCAATTTAGCCTTAAAAATGATCTGAAAGATCGAGAAATGGCGCAATTATCAACACAAAGAAGGTAACTAAAGGCTCAATCGAAGACGCAGAAAAATACAGCGAAACCGCCTTAACAGGCATTTAAAAGATGGATAGAGCCACACTGAAAGTACTTCCCCACCACCGGTGGAATCGAACTAAGAGTGGTTAGTCTGAAATAGAAACTTGATAGCGGGTGAGTAAACGTACGAATAAAATTTGGGGAGAGCGTTGCAACGAACTAGGGGCCCCGCCGATACAATCAACACTGCGCTAGACGCTTAAGCATTTGACCTTGCCAGACACCAAGGTCAATTTTCATACCTGTACCACGACCCATTGCTAGCGCCGACGCTAAACCGAGTGAAAGAAACCGTAGATTTCTTCAGCTAAAGTGCGGCTAATCCCTTTGGTTTTGGCCAAATCAGTAATGCTCGCCTTTTGCAACTCCTGCAATCCGCCAAAGTGGCGCAGTAACTCCCGACGCTTGGCGGGCCCTACTCCGGGTATATCATCCAAAGTGGAACCCCGACGTTTTTTATCGCGGCGGTTTTTATGCCCGGTAATCGCAAAGCGGTGCGCTTCGTCGCGAATTTGCTGGATAATATGCAGTGCGGGTGAGTCGCTGCCGAGCACAATCTCCTGCCCTGTTTGGGCATTGTACAGTGTTTCGAAGCCGGGCTTGCGAGTGGTACCTTTCGCCACCCCCACCAATTGCACACCGCTTACCCCCAGCTCGCCCAATACGCGCTCTGCCACCCCCATTTGCCCTTTACCACCATCGATAAACAAAATGTCGGGTAGCTTGCCCTCACCTTTTTGCAAGCGAGTATAGCGGCGAGTGAGGGCTTGCTCCATGGCGGCGTAGTCATCACCGCCGGTAATGCCGTCTATATTAAAACGGCGGTAATCGGATTTTGCCGGGCCTTCCTTATCAAACACCACACAGGAGGCCACCGTAAGCTCACCACTGGAGTGGCTGATATCAAAGCACTCCATACGCGCTGGGATTTCATCCAGGCCCAGTACATCCTGTAACGCCAGCAGCCGCTCGGTCACGGTTTTACGGCTATTAATGCGAGCAATAATATTCTGCTCGGCCGCTTTTTGCGCCATATCCACCCATTTAGCCCGATAGGAGCGCACCTTATGGGTAATCATCACTTTGGCCCCCCTGGCGGTTGCCAACGCTTGGCTCAGCAGTTCGGCGTCCTCCAACGGGGCGCTAGTTACCACCGCTGCGGGCACTTCGCGCCCTGCGCTTAAATAAAAGGGGGGCAGAAACTCACCCAGCACATCGGCATCTGTCTCGCCTAGCCCGAGCTTGGGGTAATAACTACGACTGCCCAGTATCCGCCCTTGGCGAATAAACAATACATGCACGCAGGCGTTACCACTTTTGAGCGCGACCGCCACAATATCCATATCGCCGGTGCCTTCTTCGACACTTTGCTGAGCTTGTACGGTGCGCAATGCACTGATTTGATCGCGCAATTGAGCCGCCCGCTCGAAGGCTAATTGCTCCGAGGCCGCGTCCATTTCATTGGCCAGCTCTTGCAGTAATTGCTGGTTCTTGCCCTGCAAAAATAAGCGCGTATGGTGCACATCCTGAGCGTAATCCTGCGGGGTAATCAGATCCACGCAGGGACCGGTACAGCGATCAATTTGGTATTGCAGGCACGGGCGTGAGCGGTTGCGAAATACGCTGTCCTCGCACTGGCGTACTTTAAAGGTTTTTTGCAGAAAACCGAGGCTATCGCGCACAGCGCTAACATTAGGGTAAGGCCCATAGTAATCGCCGGTTTTCTTTTTCGCACCGCGGTGCAGCGCAATCCTAGGATAGGGCTCGGCGGATGACATAAATACGTAGGGGTAGGACTTATCGTCGCGCAGTAAAATATTATACGGGGGGCGGTTCGACTTAATTAAATTCTGCTCAAGTATCAACGCCTCACTTTCGCTGGTGGTGATGGTCACCTCAACCCGAGCAATGCGGGCCACCAGCGATTGTGTTTTTGGTGCCAGGCCTGTGGCTCTAAAGTAGCTCGCTAAACGCTTTTTTAAATTCTTCGCTTTGCCGACATAGAGAATGTCCCCCTCGGCATTAAACATTTGATATACGCCGGGGGCTTGGGTCTGATGAGACAGGAACTGTTTGGGGTCAAAATGAGCATCTACCATGGGGGTATTATACCCATAATAGTAAGCCTAAAACCCACACGGATAAGGCTATCGTTATACTACGGCCTCTGGATCTAAATAGTTGTGCTTGACTGCCAGAAGTGCCAACTCAACATCGGAGTTGATGCCCAGCTTTTCGAATATTCGATAGCGATAACTGTTAACCGTTTTAGAGCTAACACAGAATATATTGGCGATATCCTGCGCTTTACGGCCGCCGGCGATTAGCATTGCAGTTTCCAGCTCACGTCGCGAGAGCAGTTCGAAGGGGCTGACATCGGCCTGACCAGAAATATTCTTTAAGGCAAGCTGCTGAGCAATGGCGCTGCTCATATATTGATTGCCACGTACCACTGTATCAATAGCGGTTGTGATATCGCCAAAGCCGGTACCTTTGGTGACATAGCCAACGGCGCCGGCTTGTAGTAATCGGGAAGGGTAGAGATCATCATCACAGGCCGTCACGGCGATGATTTTAACCCCGGGGTTCGCGGCCAGCATTTTTCGGGTCGCCTCTAAGCCCCCAATACCGGGCATTTTCACATCCATCAGTACAACATCTGGGGTGAGCTCCCGAGCCTTAGCAATGCCCTCCTCACCGCTTTTGGCCTGACCTACGACTTCATACCCATTAACGTCGTCTAGCATACGGACAATGCCCATACGCACTAGGTCATGATCATCTACGACCAGTATTTTCGTCACCGGATACTCCCCCGCAAAATAGGCACTGCCTACCTTGTTTTTAATACGACTCGGGCTGTATAAGCCACTTTATGTTTATGCACAGAGAATATTAGCAGTTTATAGCTAAAATGGGGAACTGTTATCCTTAACTATCCTTAACGGAGGGCTTCACCAGACGAAAGGTTAAGTTAATTCTAGGCTTTAATAATCGCTGAGATTTGACCAGTTGGTGTTGCCAATGATGTTGTAAGCGCCCCCCCATTAGCAATAAATCACCGGAGGCCAATGCCACCCGGCAAGTGTGCCGACTTGTTTTGTGACGCAATGTGAAGTGGCGTGTTTGCCCCAAGCTAAGCGAGGCTATGGTAGGCTCTGGCCCCAGTTCTGGCTCATCATCACTGTGCCAGGCCACACTGTCTCGGCCATCGCGATATAAGTTAGCCAGCACACTGTTAAATTCACATTCACAAAAATCTTCAAGCTGGCAGCGCAAAGTGTGAAGTTCTGCCGTCCAAGGCTTGGGCGTGAAACTCGCTCCGGAATAACGGTAATGAGCACTGGGCTCACCATACCAGGCATTGAGACGCGGTATAGGCATTGATTTGCCATACATCCTAAGGACAGTCTGCTGCCAAACAAGCTGATCACTGAATATCGACAATAGCCGCTCAGCCTGTACCTCGGGCAACCATTGCCGGTGCAAGGTAGCCCAACCATCATGCTCGACCAATACCTCGGGGCCTGAACGGGCAAACAAATCACGTTGCATAAGAGTCAGTGGGCTTCTAGGGGTAAATACGCGGCTCTATCTCTAGTGTTACTTCAAACCGATCCTGTATCTCTTTTTGTATCGTGCGGGCAAGCGCCAAGACTTTTTCGCCCTCGAGCTTAGCCGGGTTGGTAAGGACCAAAGCTTGCTTATTGTGCACACTTACCCCATCCAAGCTACGACCTTTAAAGCCGGCCCGGTCGATCAGCCAGGCGGCGGCCAACTTTACGAGATCATCGCGTTGCGGGTAACCCACCACGCCTGGCTCAGCGCGGCGCAACTGCTCAAAGTGTGAACGGCTGATGACGGGGTTTTTAAAGAAACTGCCCACATTGGGAAGCGTGTTAGGGTCAGGTAATTTCTCTCGGCGGATATCGCAGACTACATCGCTTACCAACTGCGCGGTAATCTGACCAGGGGCTACCGACTCTAAGCGCTTGCGCAGCACGGGGTATTGCAGTTGTAGATCCGGGGTTTTACTAAGCTTAAACAACACACTGGTAATAATGTATTGGTCGCGCAGCGCCTGCTTAAAAACACTGTCGCGGTAAGAAAACCCACAACCGTCCCGCGTAAAAGTTACCGGCAAGCAGCTATCGATATTCACCGCACTTAATTCAGCAAAGACCGACTCCAACTCGACCCCGTAGGCACCAATATTTTGAATGGGGGCGGCCCCTACCGTCCCCGGAATCAGCGATAAATTCTCCAAGCCGAACCAATTCATGGCAAGGCTATAAGTCACAAAGTCATGCCAGTTCTCACCAGCCTGTACCCGCACCCATAGATGTTTATCATCTTCTTTTTCGAGCTCTATACCCTTTAGGTTAATGTCCACCACCATGCCGGGAAAGTCGCCCACCAACACAATGTTACTCCCCTCACCCAAAGGCAATACCGGCCAGTTTTCTGCGCGGGCAAGTTGGATGGCCTCGACTAACTCCTGCGTTGTCTTAACCGATACATAGGCCTTCGATTTGGCCGGAGCTGCCAATGTGTTCAAGCGAGATAGGTCGAATTCAGGGAGTATCAAGGGCATGGTGTTTCTCTTGTGGCTGCTGCGGCTTCGAGCTGATAAAGCTCAGGTCAAATGTCGTTGGCGAATATCGGCGAGCAACCCCTCGGCGGCCTGCTCGATTAAGTCCAATACATGCTCAAAACCTTCATCACCGCCATAATAAGGGTCAGGCACTTGTGTTTGCGCGGTATCCTGAGCGTAATCTAAAAACAGGCTCAGCTGGCCGGTAAAGCCCTCTGGCCTAAGCGCCTGTAGATCCGACAAGTTGGCGCTATCCATGGCCAGCACATAATCGAAACGATCAAAATCAACCGCTTGCACCTGGCGTGCACGCAAGACACTGATATCAATTCCTCGTTCAGCGGCCGCTGAAATAGCGCGTTTATCTGGCGGGTTGCCCGTGTGCCAACCGCCAGTACCGGCCGAATCGGTGGCTACCACATCCTCGAGGCCAACCTTTTCCAGCTGAGCCTTAAACAGCCCTTCAGCGGTTGGAGAGCGGCAGATATTACCCAGACAGACAAACAAAACACTAACACTCATAGTGACTCCTAGTAAAAACGGCCGCCATTAAGCTTTCGAGGATAACAAAACGGCTTGAACCCGGGCCAGATCTTCCGGGGTATCTACCCCGCCGGGTACCGCGGCAACCGCATCCGCCAAATGGATTTTTTCACCGTAGGCCAACACTCGCAGTTGCTCCAAACTTTCGGTTATCTCCAGTACGGCGGGCTGCCAGCCGACAAAGCGATTTAATAAGGCTACCCGGTAAGCGTAAAGACCTATGTGTCGACGAGCGGGAAAGTTTACCGGTAGAGCGAGATCACTATCCGTGTCTTTATCATCGCGCGGCCAGGGAATAGGCGCACGGGAAAAGTACAGGGCGTAGCCATTGCGATCACACAATGCTTTGACGATATTGGGATTGCGAAAATCGCCATAACTGGTCAATGGTTCACACAGTGTGGCAACGCTTGCCTGAGGATGTTCTGCTAAGTTTACCGCCACCTGATCAATCACCTGCGGCGGTAGTAAGGGCTCGTCGCCCTGCACATTAACGACAATCTCTTCATCGCCCAGCCCCAGACTTTGAGCCACTTCTTGTAAACGGTCGGTACCCGACACATGGTCAGCCCGTGTTATTAAGGCCTCACCGCCAAAAGCCTCTACCGCCTGTTTAACTCGGGCATCATCAGTCGCCACCAAGACCCGGCTCGCCCCGCTTTGTGAGGCGCGCCGATAAACATGCTCGATCATAGGCTTGCCGGCAATATCGGCCAGCGGTTTGCCCGGCAATCGGGTGGAGCCAAAACGAGCGGGAATAACCACGGTAAAATTCATAATACAGGTCCTGAAGGCGCCGATGTTGAACTGTCTTCCACGTGTTTAAGGGCGGCATCCAAGGCGGGCCAGAATTTCTTATCGATCACGGCATCTACTTCCAGTGCAAGCCAATTAGGTGACGCAAAAGGCTGACATTTTACGGCGTCTTTGCTGGTCATCACCACCGGTAAAGGGGCTTTAAAGGCAAAGTTCGCGACAGTAAATTGATGATGATCGGGGTATATGTGCGGTTGCGGAGCTAAATTTAAGCGCGCCAGTGTATCGAAAAAGCGCTGCGGGTTGCCAATACCCGCCACAGCGTGCACTCGGGTACCCGGGACTAGAGTATCGAGCGGTAGGCGCTCTAAGGTTTTGACCCGAAACCAATGCCTTGGCTGTAACCGCATATGATAAGCGCCGGTGGCGATATCAACCTCACCATCTAACTGAGTTTGGTTGGCAATGACAAAATCCACACTTTTTAAACGCCCAGGGGCTTCTCGCAGTGGTCCCACCGGCAAGCAGTGGCCATTGCCCATACCGCGGGCGGCATCCAGTACCGCTATTTCGATATCGCGCCCCAGCCGGTAGTGCTGCATGCCATCGTCGCTAAGCAGCAGCGTGCAACCGGACTGCACTAACGTATGAGCGGCGGCCACCCGGTTGGCATCAATACAAACGGCACAACCGGTGGCGCGCCAAATAGACAGAGGCTCATCACCGGCCTGTTCGGCGCTGGAGGCCGCGGTAATCACGTAAGGGTATTCAGGAGCGCGCGAGCCATAGCCGCGACTAATCACCCCAACCTTGTGCCCGCGTGACTGTAGGTATTGAACCAGAGCGATAATAACGGGGGTTTTACCGGTGCCGCCCACCGATAGGTTACCCACCACAATGACCGGCACAGGGATTTTTTTCTGGCAGTACTGACGGATAAAAAAGCGTCGAATAAAGCTGATACCACGAAATAACCCTTCCAGCGGTAGCAGCCAGTAAACCCAGCGCTTACCACCGTACCAAGCCTCTAACCAGCGGGCTTCCCGGTCATTATTCATAGTTTATTCGGCGCTGCCCTCTGGGCGACGTGTAGTGAGACTGAGATTAGAAAACCCCAACTGACCGGCGGTGTCCATTGCCCGCACCACATTCTCGTGGGCGGCCTTGGCATCGGCGGTAATGATAATACGCTGCTCGGTATCCCCACCGGACACCTCACTCAGTGCTGCACTCAAAGTCGCCGACTGGTTGTTCACCAAAGCTTGACCGTTGATGGCATAGCCGCCTTCGGCACTGATAATGATCTCCAAAGGTTCGCTAACCTCTGGTGCTGGTGCACCCACCGCTTCCGGCAGATCCAATTCTAAATGGGTTTCTTTGGTGAAGGTGGTCGACACCATAAAGAAAATCAACAACAGAAAAACCACATCAATCAATGGCGTGAGGTTAATAGAGTCTTCATCGCGCGACTGTCTGCGAAACTGCACTATGCTTTCCCCGCTCAGCTTTTGGTTTTGACGTCGACACGACGGTCGCTGTGCAAGGCATCAACCAACTTAATGGCCTCTTCTTCCATGGTCACAACCAGCGAGTCGATATGGCGCTGAAAATAGCGATGAAAAATCATGGCGGGAATCGCGACACACAAACCCGCAGCGGTGGTGATCAGCGCCTGCGAGATACCACCGGCAAGCACACCGGCATTGCCCGTACCCTGCAGCATAATCGCGTTAAACACCTCGATCATGCCCAGTACCGTACCCAGAAGCCCGAGCAGTGGAGTAACCGCGGCAATCGTGCCCAGTATGCCGATAAAGCGCTCCAGCTCATGGATCACTTTATTGGCGGCCTCTTCGATGGAGTCTTTCATGATCTCTCGGCCGTAGCGCGAATTGGAAAGCCCAGCCGATAAGATTTCACCCAGCTGCGACGATTGCTTTAACTCTTTTAAGCGCTCGGCATTGAGTTCATTGTTTTTAATCCAACCCCACACCTGTGCCAAAAGATGACGCGGTGCAATTTTATTGGGGTTGAGACTCCAGTAGCGCTCAGCGCTGATTGCCACAACGGCGATTGAACATAGAATGATCGGCAGCATTAACCAACCGCCAGCGGCAATCACTTCAAACACTCAGCAAACCCTCTTCAATGGTTTTATTATTGCCCGTTGTACAATTCGGGGCGTCAATTAGTAAAGGCGGTAGACTACCACAGTCCTAGGGCCTGTTAACACTAATTAGATGCCGACTGTTGCGCCTAAAAATTTGCCAATTAAGGCGCGAGGCCAATGGGTTATAGCGCCGGTTCACACTTGCTCGGCAAACTTCAACGCCAATATCGTTGCGCCATTTGACGCTGCCCGCGAATGATAAGTTCCCCCTGCGGCGTGCCCGTAACAATCACTGCCCCATCGGTGGCGGTATTGTGTAAGTGGGCCCCCGCGCGCCGGTAACGCGCCACCACATCCTCATGCGGGTGACCGTGGCGATTGGCAAAGCCTGCCGAGAACACAACATAATCTGGTTGCAATGCGCCCACCAACGCAGCACTGGAAGAGCTGCGACTGCCGTGATGCGGCGCGACGACCACATCAACCGCACCCACCTTTGCCGCTAAAGCAGGCTCCAGTACCGCCTCGGCATCGCCTGGCAACAACACTCGATAGCCGCGCCACTGCAACAGGACAATACACGAGGCGTTATTTCCTTGCGCGCCGTGCTGCTCGGGCAGCGACAGTATCTCAACGTCTAACTCACCCAGTTGCAAAGATTGTTCGGCATCACAGCGCTCTGCCCGCCCACTATCAGCGGCCTGCAAATACTGCAAGGGCTCGCCAATTATCAACCTTGAGACAGGCAACTCTTCGAGCAGCCCCGCCGCCCCACCGGCGTGGTCACTGTGATGGTGCGACACCATCAAAAGCTCCACACTCGACAAACCCAGACTGCGAATATAAGGGGTCACAATATCTGCCCCGGCATTGAGATTTTCCCCAAACCAAGGGCCGGTGTCGTATACCAACGCTTGCTGTTGCGACTGCACCACCACGGCCAAGCCCTGCCCCACATCCAATACCGTCATGGCAAAACCAGGTGGCCGTGCCGGTGGCAGGAATAAAGCCGAACTAACCAAAAGCACAGCCAAGCTCCTAAAGCGCAAACCCACCGGCAGAAGCAATAACAAACACCCCAGTGCCAACAGAATTAGCGCGCCGTCAGCCAACTGCAGGCGCAGAGTCGCCGCTGCGCCGAACCACTTCGTTATCGCCACTAAATGCTCCAGCCACCACCAGAGTACCTGCAAGCCTAAATCTGCCCCTTGCAACAGCCCGTTAGCCGCAGCGGACCATACAAACGAACAGACAGCTGAGGCAAACAATAAGGGCACCACCCACACACTCACCAAAGCAATCGCAACAATATTTGCCAGCGGTGCCACCAGTGAAAATTCACCAAAGAACAATAACAAGGGCACCAATAATGCGACAAAAACGGCCAACTGCGAGCCAACCCAAGGGATCCAGCGCCGGCGAACAATCGGTTTTTGCCCAGCAAACATCAACAACAGACTAAATACAGCAATAAATGATAACCACAGCCCCGCATCCAGCACCGCAAGGGGATCCAACACACCCACAATGATCAGAGCTCCAGCCAAGACCTGCATGCCCGACAGTGGCATACCGCGCCAGCGCCAGAAATAAAATAGCAACAGCATAGCCAGGGCCCGCTGAGTGGGCAGCGCAAAACCTGCCAAAGCGCTGTAGACGATAGCCAGTAGTGCACCACCGGCAAAAGCCATATACACCGCAGGCCACGGACAAACAAGGCTCAAACATCGGCCCAACCACACGCCCAGGAAATAACCGATAGCCGCGGCTAAACCGACGTGCAAACCAGAAATTGCCATTAAATGATTGGTGCCGGTGGCGCGAAATAACTGCCACCGCTCATCACTAATGGCCGAGCGATCCCCCACCAATAGCGCTGCCAACACATCGTCGTTATTAACCTCTGCCCGAGCCAGCCATTGGCGTAAATAATCGCGCGGGGAAGAAGATGTCGCCGCTTGTGCAGCCCCCCTAAGTGATATTCCATTGCGCACATAACCCACTGCACCTACCTGACGGCGCAGCTGCCAGAGTTTGTAGTCAAACCCCTGCGGATTTAAAAAACTGCGCGGCGGCTTAGCCCTCACCACCAACTCCAAAGGCGCCCCCGCTGGCAGACGCGTCAGCCAATCGGGAGCGCCATACCAACTAAGCTGCCAGCGCTGTGGCAACCCGGGGGCTTGCGTTTGCAAATCAAAACGCCAGCGCCGCCCTTGACGTTCAGCCTCATTGACTAAATGTCCTTGTAGCGTGATATCTTGCCCGGTCAGGTGATTCGGCAAAAGGTTGGCCGTTAACTGTAACCCGTGCCACACCGCTAATACCAAACCTAAACTCAACCCCAACAACGCAGGACGGGCTGAGCGGTAACGCCAGGCAAGCATTAACGCGATGGGCACAGCGAGATAAATACCGATCAACGGGGGTAATTGGGGCGCCAAGGCAATGGCGAATAAACTTGCGGTAAAGGCGATGGCAAATAAATACATATTCATCCTTGAATACGGGGTTTTGTGCCTTCAGTGTAGCAAGGGTTGCTCAGTTATGCGGTTATCGGCAATGAGAGATAGCGACCCGACACATTTACGGGTAAAATGCGCGCACTTTTGAGGTGAAGAAGTAACTATATGGCTCGCAAGGTAATAAGACGGTATCTACCTGACCCTGCCGCCTTCAAAGAAAAACCAGCCCTGCAGTTTTTAGGCGACCTGCTCCACGACCCTAATCTGTTCCACTTAAACCGTCACTCGGTTTCGCTGGCCTTCTTTTTTGGGGTGTTTTTTGCATTTCTGCCGCTTCCAGGACAGATGGTGCTTGCAGCCCTGTGCGCCCTTTGGGTGCGTTGCAATATGCCTATTACCCTCGCGTTGGTGTGGATCACCAACCCTTTGACCTACGCGCCGGTTTTCTTTGCCACCTACCAACTGGGCCGCTGGATACTGGATGCGCCCCCGCTCGAACGAACATCGGAACACAATTGGGCTTGGCTGCTAGAGGAGTTTTCACTGATTTGGAAACCCTTGATGCTGGGCTCGATTTTAACCGGCCTGGTGTTAGGTGGGGCCAGCTATATAGCGATGCAATTGTTTTGGCGCTGGCATGTCGTGCGCGCTTGGGAACAACGTAAACGCACACGTCAAAACCGCGAACAATAAACTATTCGTACCGCAAGGCCTGGGCCGGTTCAATTCGCGCCGCTTTTAGCGCTGGATAGATGCTAGCCACCACACTCAACACCACCGCTGAACCACAAATGTAAGCAACGTCCTGCCACAAAATTTGTGAAGGTAGGTAGCTGACTGGATACACATCCGAATGCAAAAACTGAATGCCGGTTAGCCGCTCTAAGCCGGCCACCGCCGAGGTAACAACCTGCGACAAAGCAACCCCTAAGAACGCACCGATAACCGTTCCCAATAAACCAATGATCGCCCCCTGTACCACAAAAATACCGACAATATCACCACGGCGTGCACCTTGAGTACGCAAGATAGCTATGTCCGATTCTTTATCCACCACCACCATAACCAAGGTGGCAATTAAATTAAACGCAGCAATACCAATCAGTAGCAGCAGCAATAAAGCCACCAGCTTTTTTGACATTTGAATGGCTTGGTAAACATCGCCGTGAGTGCGCATCCAGTCGCGGCCGTAATAGCCCACCGGCAATTGCGCGGCAAGATCAAGAACCGTTTGATTGGCTTTAAATAAATCTTTAACGGTAAAACGAATACCGCTGACCATCCCTGGATGCAAAGTTAGCTTTGAAGCCGCCATTAAATTCATCAGGGCGAGGTGTTGATCAACCTCTGTGCCGGAGTCAAATATATCGACTACAGTTAAAGCCACAGTATTGGGCGCGCCGCGAGCACCACCGCGCGGTACAATTAACGTGAGCCGGCCGCCCACATCAAGACTTAACTGTTGAGCTAGAGCGCCGCCTAAAATAACCGCTCGTGGATCATCGGCGAGAGCATCAAGTGCTTTTAAGCGCAAAAAATTATCGATGGTAGACGTTAGCCGCTCCTGCTTAGGTACTACCCCAAACGCCTGTACCGGCACCACCTTACCGCGTGCATTCATTAACCCCTCTAGACTGACATAAGGGGCGCTGGCAACGACTTCTGGGTGATCTTCTATTTGCGCCATAACAGCGCCCGGGTTTTTGATCCCACTGTAATTATAGATAGTGCCCTGGGGCATCAATTGCAGAATTTGTTCGCGTAATTCGCGGTCAAAGCCATTCATCACTGACAATACAGTAATCAGCAAAGCCACCGAGATAATCAGCCCGCCCACCGACATGCGGGAGATAAAACTCACCAAATGACTGCCGCCTCTGGCCAAGGCGTAACGAGCGCCCACCTTTACTGTAAACCGATTAAACACTCTGTTCGACCTGAGTGGCTGAGGGGGTTGCAGTCAATGTCCCTTCGTGCAAGGTCAGGGTACGATCCATTTGCGCGGCCAGGTTTAGATCGTGAGTCACAATAATAAAACTGATGCCGATGCGAGTGTTCAGCGATTTGATTAACGCCTGTATATCCGCTGCGGTATGAGTATCGAGATTACCGGTTGGCTCATCCATGAGTACGCAGGCAGGTTCAGTAACCAGCGCTCGGGCAATCGCAACGCGCTGTCTTTCACCGCCGGAGAGTGCCGATGGTTTGTGACCGACCCGAGACTCCAGCCCAACACTTGCTAACATAGCCCGGGCACGCTCTTGGGCTTGGGCTGGGCTTAGCTTGCCAATCACCAATGGCATGGCGACGTTTTCCAGCGCGGTAAATTCGGGCAGTAAATGATGAAACTGATAGACAAAACCCAACGCCTGATTGCGCAGCCGCCCGCGGGCATTATCACTCAGGCCAGACAAGTTTTGCCCGGCCACCTTTACCTCACCAGTGTCGGGGGTATGCAGTCCACCTAGAATATTCAGCAGCGTCGATTTACCCGAACCCGAGGCACCAATAATAGCAACCCTTTCGGCCCGCTCGATGCTCAGGTCAACGCCCTGTAAAACAGAGACTGCTTCGGGCCCCTGCCGATAGGTTTTTGCCACATCCCGACACATCAGCACCGGTGAATTACTCATAACGCAAAGCCTCTGCGGGTTGTATTTGTCCGGCCCGCCAAGCGGGGTAACAGGTTGCCAATAAACTTAAAATAAAAGCCGCCAGACAAATAATAAATACATCTGACAGGTACAACTGTGAGGGTATTTCACTGATGAAATAAACACTGGGGTCGAATACTTTAAGCCCCACCATGGTCTCAATCGCACTGACCAGAGCACTGATATTGACCGCAACCAGAACACCCAAGACACCACCAATGGTGATACCCAAAAGCCCTACGCCTACCCCCTGCACCATAAAAATCTTAATGACTTGCCCTGAGGTCAGCCCCATAGTGCGTAAGACGGCAATATCGGAGCGCTTGTCGGACACCATTAACACCAAAGACGAGACGATATTAAACGCGGCCACGGCAATTATGGTACTGAGCAAAACCCCTACAATCATTTTTTCCATTTTAACCGCTTGAAACAGACTGCCTTGACTGTGACTCCAGTCGGTTAGCGTCATATTTTGTTGCAGGTCTGTGGCCATTTCCGATTGCAATTGAGCCAGCACCCGCCCCGTCTGATAGATATCGTTTACCTCTACTTGCAGCCCAGTGGGTGCGCTTAATCGCAACAAGCGCTGCATGTCGTCCAAATGCAACAAAGCCATGCGTTGGTCCACCGGCGCTCCGACTTCAAACACACCTACCACCTCGAACCGTTTTGCCCTTGGGTAGACACCTGCCGGGGTGATGCGTACCTCAGGCAAGGTAACGGTGACTTTATCGCCGGGCATCACCCCGAGCTGACGGGCTAACAACACCCCAAGCACAATACCAAAACGCCCCGGCTGCAACTGCTCCAAATCCCCGAGAATCATACTGCGCGCTACTTGTGACACCTCGGGCTGTAAGGTCGGCTCTACAGCGGCGTACTCAATTCCCGTGGTGCGTCTTGCGCTACTGGCCAGGGCATAACCATTAATACTGGGCGCCGCACCCACAACATCGGGGTGCTGCAAGACGTTTTGACGCAGCGTCTGCCAATCGTCTATTCCGTTTGGTTGCTCAATAAAGCCGTGTGGAACCACTTGCAAGACGCGGGATTTCATTTCCCGGTCAAAGCCATTCATTACCGAAAGCACCACAATCAGCGCCATCACGCCCAAAGCCATCCCCAGCAACGAGAAGCCACTGACGAAAGAGATAAATTGAGTGCGGCGCTTAGCGCGGATATAACGCAAGCCGATCATTAGAGGGACGTTTTTTAACATTCGCGCATTTAACCTTAATGGCGGCACTATCACAAGAGACGCCGCTTGGCAGGCTGTGCTATTGTGAGATAATCGGTGTCGTGTTGGCGGAGAGATAACAGTGAAAGAACGTCGCGAATACTTCCGAATGGAAGTACAGGCCAGTATCAATATGGCAACCCTAGCGGGTAAACCCACAGAGCAGGCTGATCCTGCCAGTCATTTTTCTGCCAGCCCAGTGCTGCGCACCATGGCCGAACTTAAAAAGCTCGATGGCGATGCCATGCAGCTACAGCAGCAAATCAAAGTCACTGATCGTGCCTTGGGCGAGTTTCTGCACGTTTTATCGCGCAAGATCGATGTACTGGCGATGTACTGCCTAACCAGCAGTGCCGAGGAATTAGGTAGCTACCACACCACAACACTCAGTGAAGGCGGCATCAGTTTCGCCTACTCCACCCCTGCCCAAGTGGGTGACTGGGTCGCCCTGATGGTGATCTTCAGCCACCCTACCATGGCAATTGCCTTACACGGCCAAGTAACACGATGTGAACCAGATCCAGACACAGGCTACCAACTTGCGGCAGAATTCAGGTACGAAAACAGCGCGCAACGTCAACAGATTAGCCAGCAGATTATGCGATCCCAGATGGAGTCCATCCGCAGCAGCAAATCTTGACCGCGCCCCTTTAACGTTTAGGAGACGCCAGATGAAACACCGGTATAGCGTTTTGCTGCTTTCATTGATAGCAACTTTTATCACAAGCACCAATGTCAGTGCCGACGTAGTGGAAATACCTATCGGCCAGCAAACCGAGCAAGCCGAGCTAAAAACCCCAACCACCGGTCAAACCAAAGACACCGTCGAGCAAGCGTTTGGTGAACCCGAGTACAAATCGGGGCCAACTGGCGAGCCCGCTATTTACCGCTGGGAGTATTCAGATTTTGTGGTCTACTTTGAAGATAACTGGGTAATTCACTCAGTGGTAAAATTTACCCCCACGCTCACCAGCAGATAGAGCATCGTTATTAGAAACCGATGAGGTTCACAATATCGGCAAATAAAAAAGGCGACTCAATAGGTCGCCTTTTTTATTTGAGCGCTGAACGCTCGAGAACATTGCTCATGCTTTTTGAGTTTGGTAACAGTGGTCACCAGTTCAAAGTCTGAATCTGTGCCCTACCCAGTTAAAAGCTATAGTTGACCGACAACCGGATATCACGCCCCGCCTCCCAAGGACCAACCACCAAGCCATAACCCTCTACCGCTGAATAATCCCCCACACTGGAGTGATCGCGGTAATGCTCGTCAAACACATTGATGATAGCGGCATTGAGACTCAAGCCATTAACAACTTCCCACTCGGCAAACAGATCAACTGTGGTATAGCCTTCCTTTTCTAATTCATAGAGTGAGGGCAACCAACCTGCATCAAAATCTTGATAAAGTGTACCGATGGTTAAATCGTCAACGTAACCGATGTTAAACCCCGCTTTAAAACTCTCTACCGGACTGTACTCCAAACCCAGGTTCCAAGTGTCACCGCGGGAATTACCCAAATGTCTAAACTCATAGGCACTTAAATGAATAGTGCCAAAGTCTTGCGTATAAAAGCCCGCTTTGGGGTCGAACTCGGAGTCGACATTGGAGTAACCCATATGAGCATAGAAATCACCCAAAACGTAACCGAGATCGAACTCAACGCCACTGGTGTTTACCGTGCCCGCATTGTCGTAGAACGGGCCGCCGTAGAGTTGATCAAACATAGCGTTTTCAATTTCCGAATCGAAAATCGCTAATTTTGCATTCAAGTTTGACCCCGTGTACTCCACCGATGCTTCCACATTACTGACCGTTTCACCGACGATATCCTCAGCAAAGGGAGAACCTGCCGCTTCAGGCGTTTCAATGGTAAAACCATCGCCAATTTCTTTGCCTCGAAAGGCTTCAGCGTAACTCAAACCCAGCGCCCAATGCTGAGTCACTTCATACAATAGGCCGGCATTGAAGCTGACATCCGAGTCTTCAAATTCACCCGGCTCGCCCGCGGCCCCGGCCAGCACCTGCTGTTGGAATTCATAGTTGTCGTAGCGAACGCCATAGCTTAGTAACAACTGATCAGTGACTTGCGAGTAAGCCTGAACATAAGCGCCGAGCACTTCACCCTTCTCTTGTGCATACAAAGGGTCGCCACTATCGACCTGGTCATCGCGATAATCAACACCATAGGTCAGGCGATGATCGCCTATTTCGGTGGTATTTCTCAGATCAAAACCAAACGTAGCAATTTCGGTATACCAATCGAAGCGGCCGCCTTTAAAGGATGAGACCGTATCGTATAGCGTGGCCTCAAGGTTTAGCGCCGGCCCCTGGTGTAGCGCATAATTAGCGACAACAGTGTCGCGCTCGGCCTTGCTCGGGTACAACAGCTCATCGGGCTGTACGTGCCAGTTGGGGCGGCTGCTGAACATCGCCTCTTCCTCACGGGTTTCATAACTCAAGGAAAGATTTTGGTTCGAACCTATCGCACCGCTGAGTTTCACAAAGCCCATATTTTGGTCGGATGCTGTGCCCAATACATCGTCACCATTTCCGTCTTCAAAATTGTCGCGGCTGGTGTCGTTGTAATAACCCAGTAAACCCCAATCGTCGGTCAGGCGGCCATAGAGACTGACATTGTACTGCTCGCCGGCATTGGTGAAATGGCTGGCACTGAGTTTGCCGCCAAAGGATTCATCGCTCGCTAGCAGGTCGTCAACACTTTTCGTTTTAAAGCGGATCGCACCACCAATGGTTCCGGCCCCACTGCTCGCCTCGCCGGCGCCCGCTTGAACATCCACCTGCTTTAACAGATTGGGGTCGATGCTAACCCGGCCAATATGATGAAACAGGGTTGAAGCTTGGGGCGCACCGTCGACAGTGACGTTAACGTAGTTATCTTCCAGGCCGCGAACATAGATTTTCTGCGCAATTCCGAGTGAACCGCCGACATTGACCGAAGGCGTCAAACGGAACACATCTGACAAATCGTTCGCCTGGTAGGACTCTAATTGCTCCGAGGTGACCTCAAAGTTGGTTGCCTGCCCGACCACGGTAACCGTTTCAATGGTGCCCAGCTCGCTGTCATTGGCCAGAGTTGATGCGGACACACCGCTCAGCGCTGCAATAAACGCGGCGAGAATTCTTTTCTTTCCTACAGTAATCATAGAAACCCTACGTTTAAGATAATAGAAGAACACATGATACTGATAATTATACTCATTTGCATAATTATCTCAAGCACCAGACGTAAGACTTCACAGCCCGCCAGTTAATGAGCCGACAAACCGTCAAGAAACGTAATACAAGTGGGCTTTTAGCCACGCACCTGCCACCCCTCAACGCAGTGTGCTACATTCGTTCTACTTCTAATAACCCTTCGGAAAACGGAGACAGCGATGAAACTCGAATCCCTTGCCCTGCATTGTGGCTATACATCAGAACCTACCACCAAGGCAGCAACCACGCCTATATATCAAACGACGTCTTATACCTTTGACGATACCCAGCACGGCGCCGATTTATTCGATTTAAAGGTCGCCGGCAACATATACACCCGTATTATGAACCCGACCAACGCAGTGCTAGAAGAACGCGTAGCGGCAATGGAAGGAGGAATTGCCGGCTTGGCCCTCGCCTCGGGCATGGCCGCCATTACCTACGCGATTCAATGCATTACCGAGGCCGGCGACAATATCGTCAGTACCAGTCAGCTGTACGGTGGCACCTACAATCTGTTTGCCCACAGCTTGCCGCGCCAGGGTATTGAGGTGCGCATGGCCTCGTTCGACGACTACGACAAACTGGAAAGTCTGATCGACGACAAAACCAAAGCGCTTTTTTGCGAGTCCATCGGCAACCCGGCGGGCAATATTGTCGACCTACAAAAACTGGCCGACATCGCCCACAAGCACGGCGTGGTTTTAATTGTCGACAACACGGTCGCCACGCCCTTTTTGTGCAAACCTTTCGAGTACGGCGCCGACATCGTGGTGCACTCGCTGACCAAATACATTGGCGGCCACGGCACCACGGTAGGCGGCATGATTGTCGACTCCGGCAAATTTGACTGGGTGGCCAACAAAGCGCGCTACCCCATGCTCAACGAGCCCGACCCCTCTTATCACGACGTGGTCTATACCGAGGCTTTGGGTGAAGCTGCCTATATCGGCCGCTGCCGTGTCGTGCCGCTGCGCAATACGGGCTCTGCCCTAGCGCCCCACAGTGCGTTTTTAATCATGCAGGGTCTGGAAACTTTGGGCCTACGCATGGAGCGCCACTGTGAAAACGCACAGGCCGTGGCCAAGCACTTGCAAGCGCACCCCAAGGTAACCTGGGTTAACTACGCTGGGCTTACCGACAGCCCCTACCACGCCCTCAGCCAGAAAATAACCAAAGGGCAAGCGTCCGGCATTCTTAGCTTTGGCATTCAGGGTGGTAAGGAAGCGGGAACTCAGTTTATCGATGCGTTGCAGATGATTCTGCGACTGGTCAACATCGGTGACGCCAAATCTCTGGCTTGCCACCCGGCGACCACCACTCACCGCCAGCTCAATGAAGAAGAGTTAAAGTCGGCCGGGGTTTCTGAGGACTTGGTGCGCCTATCGGTAGGCATCGAGCACATCGATGATATTATCGCCGACATTGATCAAGCACTAGAAAAAGTCAGCTAACCCTCTGCAGCCGGCGCGAGATAACGCGCCGGCTATCTTTTCACTCCTCGCCATCACTCCTCTGAAAAACTAGTTGACAATATCAACCTTACTTTTATATAGTTGACAATGTCAACTATTGGGGCGAGACGATGACTACAAATATTGCTTTAAACGACACCCTTCATCGACTTATTCATACCTACAAAAAGCAGCTAGTACAAAACATTCGGGCTGAGGGTATAGCCCTGCCCATCACTCATATCCGCACTCTCAAATGTATTCGCGCCTACCCTCTCAGCACGGGAAAATCGATTGCCTCTAGCCTCAATCGAGACAAGGCCCAGGTTGCCCGGGTACTGAATGATTTAATTGCCACAGGGTTTATTGAAAAGCAGCCAAACCCAGACGACAAACGCAGCCAGCTGCTCGCACTCACGCTAACGGGAAACCAACTGCTGGATGAAATACAACGCATAGAGCAACGGGTCGGCATTCAATTAACCCGTGGTATCGACCCGCTAGCGCTAGAGCAATTTATGCAAACCTCCGCTCGCATCATAAAAAATGGGGCTGAGGAATCTGATCACAACCAGTGTGGGGATTAATATTATGGCAAAACCACCAGTCTTTAACTTGAGTGTCGAGCGAGTCCAGCAAGTCTCTCCTCATATGCGTCGCGTAACGCTCGGTGGGCAGGCACTTGAAGCCTTTCCCGCCGACCAAGCCAGTGCCTACGTTAAGCTGTTATTCCCACAGACCGGCAGCTCCCCGTTGATGCGAACTTACACTGTTAGCGCCCAGCGTACGGGGGAAATTGATATAGACTTCGTCTTGCATGATGCGCCGGGGCCCGCTGCCCAGTGGGCCAGCACGGCGCAGCCCGGTAGTCGACTATCGCTAGCAGGCCCCGGCCCCAAAAAATTAATCAACCACAATGCCGATTGGTTTTTATTGGCGGGGGATATGACGGCACTACCGGCGCTCCACGTCAACCTCGCTCAACTGCCGGCCCACGCACAGGGATACGCCGTGATCGAGGTGCCCTGCAACGATGATATACAACCCCTAACCCACCCGCCCGGGCTCGAGGTGCACTGGCTGATCAACCCAACTCCCGACCCAGAGGGCAACCCCTTGCTCAATAAGGTGGCCACACTGCCCTGGCTACCCGGAAAAGTTGCCGTTTGGGCCGCGTGTGAATTCAACAGCATGCGCGCTCTGCGCCAGTATTTTAAACACCAACGCGAAATCGAAAAAACGCACCTATATTTATCCAGCTATTGGAAGCTGGGCGACAACGAAGACGGGCACAAACGGGCTAAACAGCAAGCTAACGCAAACTAAAACGCACCGGAACGATCACCTCCAATGGCTTGCCGCGTAAGCTATCGGGACGAGTGGGCAAGGGTTGTGCACGCTGTAGAAGTGCCCGCACTTCCCGGTCCAGCAGAAAATGACCGCTCGTTTGGGTGATTTCTGAATGCAGCGTCTCACCATTAGCCGCTATAACAAATCGCACGACCGAAGTCCCTTGTGCGCGCTGTTGCCGAGCCAACCGAGGGTAGCGTTTTTTCTTTTCTAAATGGGCGGCCAAAAGACTCTGCCAGTTCGCACGCTGCCCGGCCAATCGCTCCTGCTTATTTTTTGTGTGTTGGGCGGCTTTTTTTTCTGCCGCGCGAGCCGCCGACGCCGTTTCTTGACGATTGGGTTGTAACTCGGGCGAATCTTTCTCGGTTACGGGCTGTTCAATATCCGCTGTAACTTGCTCTACTTTTTCGTCACTGACGGTTTCTTCAGGTATTTTTGCTGCCTTCATCGGTTCGGGCTTATGTACAGCAGGCGTCGCTTGATGCTGGTGCTCACGCGATTGGGCAGGCGCTGGTTTACGATTTTGTTTCTTTTTTACTGGCTCTTCCGAGGGAGCCACTGTGGGCTTAGGTCTTGCCCTACGCTGCATTTGAGAGGGGGCGTGTGATGGTGCAGCGGTATAAGTGGCGAAGACGATAGGCGCACCGCCTCCTGAAAACTGACTCATGTCACTAGGCCAATGATGACTAACAGCCCAGACTACAGCACCGTAAGCCGACAAGACTGCCGCAATGGCTACCGCCCAGTGGCGGGGTTTTAGCCGGTAATGTGCTTTAAAGTCTGTCACCGGTTATCCACCCTGCTCACCGACTAAAGCAATTTGGTTATAACCCAAGCCGCGCAGTTTATTCATTAAGTCCATTAACTCGCCATAGCCGACACTGCGATCGGCACGCAAAAAAATGCGTTCACCTTTGCGATCCTGTATCAGGCCGCTCAAGGCTGTTGCCAGCTCATCTTGAGCTACCGGCTTTTCGCCCAAAATAAGCGTTAGATTTTCATTCAATGTTAGATAAATAGAATCGTCTGCATCGGGCGTCGATTGACTGCTGACCTCAGGTAAGTCAACCGGGATATTAACCGTCGCCAGGGGCGCCGCAACCATAAAAACAATCAATAGGACCAATACCACATCAATAAAAGGGGTTACGTTTATTTCATGGTTTTCTTGTAATTCAGAATCGGTCATTTTTCCAAAAGCCATTACTTATGTTCCTCGCGGTCAATATGTAAAGACACCAGTCGCATGATTTCATGAGCAAACCCTCCAACATGCGTGCGGTAGTGAGCAATTTGACGGGACAAAGTGTTGTAGATCATCACGGCGGGAATAGCGGCCACCAAGCCCATCCCTGTAGCAAGTAACGCCTCAGCAATACCGGGAGCCACCACCGCTAAATCGGTCGTTTGTGCTTTAGATATACCAATAAAACTATTCATAATGCCCCACACAGTGCCAAATAAACCGATAAAGGGTGCTGTAGAACCAATAGTGGCTAGAACACCAGTGCCGCTGGCAATCCAGCGCCCCACTTCGGTTTCCAAACGAGCAAACCGATACCCCAACCGCTCCTTCGTTCCCATCGCTGCCAGTCCATGTGATGTATTTATTTCGTCGATCGCGGCTGACAAAAATGTTTTCCCCACACCAGCTTCCAACACGTCAACTGACAGAGGTAGCGTGTTGCGATTTATCATTTGTGCCAGCGCCTCTTTTATTTCCCGCTTTGCCCGAAAAAGCTGAAAGAACTTTAAAAAAGCTATTATCCAAGTTAAAAACGATGCGAGTAAAAGCCCCAGCATAACGGTTTTTACCACCCAATCCGCCTGCAGGTACATTCCAAGAGGAGATAAATCGTGAGGCACTTCAGCAGCTTTACTCGGCGTAAAGCAAAAACCCAATAAAATCGTAATGATAAGTTTTCTCAACACTCTAGATTGCATTAATCGCATCATGACACCTTTGCCGCTGTGGTTACGGCTCTTTGTTTTATTTGATTTTTTTTAACGGGCCTGCGGCGCCACCAAAAAACTAAGCCGGTAATAACAACTGCCACCAATGCACCACTGACCAAACTCCATAGAATCTGACCTGCCAAGCCCAACATCACACCGGTATGCCAGGTATACCACGAGCGTTCATAGGCACTAGCAGGGGAATGGCTATAACGATTATTAAGAGCCACTGTTTCACCTGTATTGGGATGTATAAAAATTTGTTCCCAGCCACTAGGGTGCATCTGACCCGGGCGACGCAACCAGAATCCATACGTATTTTTTTCCCCACCCCGGTCCCCCAGTGCGCTAATATCCGTGTTTTTAAAGCGTGACTGGACCACATCAATCGCATCTAGTAACGTCAATTTCGGGTTTTTTATAGGGAAAATTTTTGGGGGCTTGGGAGGCATAGGCGAAAAAGTCACCGCGCGCACAACTGGCATCACTTGCTTATTGAAAGTGAGTGTTATGCCCGTAAATGCCAAAAGAAAGACAATTGGCAAAGTCACTAAACCCAGCACATTATGCCAACTAAGTGAGTCATTTTGTTTACGCAAGCGCTTTACGGTTGAGCGCCGCATTGGCCACCACAAATAAACCCCCACCAACGACAGCACCATCAATAATAAACTTGCGCCGCCAACAATGTATCGCCCTGGCGGACCGATAGTGAGGTTGCGGTGTAACGCTAAAATAAAATTAACCGGCCCCTCGCTAGTGCGTCGAACTAGCTCGCCGGTGTAGCCGTTAAGATATAAATTGAAATGATCACGTCCGCCCGCAGAATTTGGCACCGAGACAAACGACGCATAAGGGCGAGCTTCATCAGGTTTAGGAACGCCAACGTAATGAAGCCTAATGCCCGGAGCATAGGACTTTAACCGCTGCGCTGCCTGTTTAAGCGTCATAGGTTTACCTTGAGGATTGACCGCAAAATATTGCGGCTCAAGCAAACGCTCCAAAGTAGGCTGATAGGCCAGCAACACGCCAGTCAATGCCGTAATTAATAGCGGTACAGCGCTGGTTATGGCCAGCCACAAATGCATTTTTCGCCAAAACTTTCTGCTCGTGACGACCATAAAAAACCGCACCCCTAAAATACGAAACCTTTCTATTTGCAAAGGAATTAACCTACCAAAAACCCGCACGGATTGTAATGCTAATAATAATGATTTGCAACATCGATAAGTTTCTGACAGAATTCTGCCCCCAGTTACGGATACCTGTTGGAGCCACGCAATGAAAAAAACAATACTCAGTACCACAATTCTTAGCGCCCTATTCGTTGGCACAAACGTCAACGCCGAAGAGTTTGTATTGGCCCCCATCAATGTTGTGGGCGATAACGAACACAAATCACAAACAGTACAAAAACAAGTTGAACAAAGTTTAAATGGCGCTCGTACTATTTCCGAGGTTAGCGGAGGAGTAGTGCAAAACTTGAATGCAGTCAATAAATTAGACGGTTTACGCTACCATGCTACTGGCCTGATTAACTCGCCCTGGGGTGGCGACCGCTTTGGCGGAACAACCAAGATTCGAACCTTTGGTGACTGGGGTGCTTCTGAATCTATCGACGGTCTCCCTGCCTTTCGCTCATCGGGTCAGGAGGGTGGCGGTTTTGCACATACCTTAATCCCCAGCATCGCGATCTCAACCATGCAAGTTCGCAAAGGCGGGCAAGCGGTTCAATATGGTAATGGTACCGACGGCGGTGTTCTGCAGACCAATATCAAATCTGGGCAGGGTTACGATAATCATGCGGCAATTAGTCTTGATGCCAGCAATATCAAAGAAGCTCAGTTGCAAGCAGAAGCTGCCGACAGCAGCGAATCATGGGATTATTACGTCGCTGGTAAATATTTTGACGGCGAATACAATGGTGAGCCTGCCAATCTTGACAGCCAACAAGTACAAGGGGCTGTTGGTAAATTTGGCTGGAATGCAAGCGAGGCCACGCGCGCCGAATTTATGTTGATTTATGACCGCAGCACCCCCGATGTCATTCGCAACGGTGAAGTACAAGCGGTGCAAACTCACTCCCAGATAGGCTCAATAAAAGTTGACCACAGTATTTCAGAGAATAACAGCTTAGAGGCTGGGGTTGTTGCCAACCATAGCCACGCTATTTGGAGTGCTCGTAATCGTGACCGCAGTACCGACAACACCATCGGCTTTATTAATTATTTTCATAACCAATCGATTAACGATACCCTCACCTACTCAGCCTCAGCGGGCTTAGAAGCCAAACAAACGCAATCCACTCGAGACGGTCAGTGGGATAATCAGTTTGATGATTATTCGGTGATTATTCGCAATGGTATTAGTTCAGATAAATTTTTATTAACCGTAGGTTTGCGACAAGCCTGGTTTAATAACGACATTGTGTTAAACGGTGAGCAACAAATCGATAACCTAGCTTCTGATAATGCACTGGGCTACGAACTTACCGCGGCCTACAATGTCGCAAAAAATACTCGAGTACGTGTCTCCGCCAGCAGTGGTTACAACCGCTACATAGAAAAATACGGTAATTTTGGTGCCGATGCGCTTAACACCACAGGTGCCGGCGATGAAGTCGTTGAATCCGACACAATTGAAGTGGGTATAAAACATACCTTCAGCAGTGGTTCATTCGATATCGCGATATACAATACCGTGCAAAACAATGTGCCTCGGCGCAATAGCGGCGCTATTGAAAGTATGGAAGTCGATCAAGCCGGCTTAGAGGCCGAAGTATTCAGCGCCATCACCCAGCGACTTACCTTATCTGCCGGTTATATGCATCTCATTGAGGTCGATGCAACACGCGCCGACGGCACGAAAGTCAATGGTAATATCTTCTGGGACGGTCAAGTGGTGTCCGTGCCCAAAAATCAATTTAACCTACGGGCTAACTACTTTTTAAGCGATCACATTCAACTTTGGAGTGCTAACTACTACTCTACCGGTTACGAAGCCGTGGCCGCAGATGGTGAAATCGTTAAAAACGAAGCTTTTGCTCGCCTCGACTTAGGGGTTAACTGGCAAGTGGCGAACAACTGGAACCTTCGCGCTCGCGCAGAAAACATACTGGATGAGCACAATTTTGGCTCAACCATTGAAGGCGTACCCAGTACTGACGACGGAAAAATTGGTCGCGTAATCTGGTTCGGAGTAGATCACCAATTTTAAACCCAGTAAGCCACCGTAAAGCACTGCTCAGCCCCTACCCATTATCTGTGCAGTGTTTTGCATCTATTGTAGCCTCGTATTTAAGTTGCAAGTCTTAAGCTTGTGCAACATTATGCTCATTTATGAGATGTCGGCGCGAGATACCACTCATTATTACTCTCCCCACCTTGTACGGGTTTTCATAATTTCCCTGAACTGATATTGTTTTAACCCTGCCCAATAAGTCTGCCCCTAGACTTAACTTACCGGTTTAACGTCACATCACACATTCAACTCCATACATTGCAATAGGTATCCGCAAATGAGTAAAACCCCATTACTGACTGTATTGTTCGTGTTTATCAGTGCACTGATAGGAGGCACCGCTATGGCTCAATCCGAGCAACCAGCCACACCAACGCCCAAAGTTATTATTTTTGATGTTAACGAAACCTTATTGGACTTAACGTCTATGCGAGCGTCAGTGGGCAAAGCACTCGGCGGTCGCGATGAGCTTCTTCCGCTTTGGTTCTCTACCATGCTGCATAACTCGCTGGTGACCACCACCACTGGTGATTACCACGATTTTGGTCAAATTGGTGTCGCATCGCTGCTGATGGTGGCGCAAAACAACAATATTGAGCTGAGCGCCGAAAACGCTAAAACCGCCATTGTGGAACCTCTGCTGAGCTTACCCGCCCACCCGGATGTCAAGTCGGGCCTGCAAAGCCTAAAAGCTCAGGGCTTTAAAATTGTCAGCCTCACCAACTCCTCCAATAACGGGGTTAAGACTCAGTTTGCCAATGCCGGGCTTACGGACTATTTCGACAATCGCTACAGTATCGAAGATATTCAAATCTATAAGCCCGACCTTCGAGCTTACCACTGGGCCCTCGAGCAACTGGGTATAGAACCACAAGAAGCACTGATGGTCGCCGCGCACGGCTGGGATATCGCCGGTGCCGCCAAAGCGGGCTTACAAACAGCCTTTGTTGCCCGACCAGGTAAGGCACTCTATCCGTTGGCGCAAAAGCCAGATTATATTGTCAACAACATCCAAGAACTGGCGGCTATTTTCGAAAAATAAATCACCGCACAGGCGCCGGCTGCAATCTGGAGCCCCGCTCTAAGGGTGGCTCCATTGTTCGTTCCGGCGTTTATTTTTTATACAACTATCCCCCGCCACTTTAAAAGTTAAGCAAAGCGCGTTAGGCTTCGCACCCGTCTTACATCGACCCTAGGAACAGGTATGAAATTGCTCGTAAAACTGCTGCGCGTTGGCTTAGGTAGTATTATTGCCTTTATTAGCTGGCTCACCCTCCCACGTAAACTTAAGCGTAGCCCCGAGGCCCAAGCCACTGTCAATAGTGAGCTAAACAACCTGGCCCTGTACCAGTTCTTTGCCTGTCCTTTTTGCATTAAAACCCGGCGCACACTGCATCGCCTCAACCTGCCCATGCAATTGCGCGACACACAAGCCGGCAGCCCCCACCGAGATGAGTTGGCCCAAGGTGGCGGCCGGGTAAAAGTTCCCTGCTTACGAATTGATGAGGGCGATGGAGACATCCGCTGGATGTATGAATCATCGGATATTATTGCGTACCTGGAATCTAGATTTGGCTAGCCGCCTTGTTACCAATCGGTTTTAGCACGCCGTTAATGTAAGCCAGAAAATACTGCACAATCTCTACCCTCGTGCCCATTTTTTGTCTCAGATCGGGTTTACAGAAAATGGGCCAGTTTTACCTGTCGATCCGCTTTCACGCTTGAAGTGCAATTGTACGTAGTACATTTCAGTGTCTACTTCAAATACTACACTCTGCTGCCAACACCTTTGTCCGGGCACAAAAAAACCGGCCTATAAGGCCGGCTTTAAAATAACCCCTAACGAGCGAGCTTAAGGTGTCGCTTCGGGCGCATTAGGGCCAACATCACTGGCGGTTAACGGAGTCGGGGCATCAATCGTGGGTTCACTGCCTAGCACCATAACCTCCGAGGCGCCCAGTGCACCGCCACCAACCGCAATCGCGGTACCGGTTGCATAAGCCTCGTTGCCAGACCAATCGTTAGACGCCTTATTGGCGTGGTTGTTAAACAGAATACCTGAGTTACCCATTACCACGTTATCGTCAATGGAGATATTACTCGGCATGTTGCCGTAATTATCACTGCCGATATGAATACCACCACCAACACTGTTGACGATAGTATTGTTATAAACCTCGATCATTGTCGGGGTTTCGTGACCATCACCGCCGCTGCTGTTAGAAGTATCACCTGAATCGATAAGAATCGGACGGCGCCAGCTTTCACCGGTTAAGTTCTCCATGTAATTATCAAAAACTCGATGGCCACTACCGTAGACGCGAATACCACCGGTCTGGTAGTTATCGTCTTCCCAGGTACTGCTCGCGCCTTCACCGTAGAAATAGTTACCGTAGGCTTCGTTGTTGGAGCCCAAACGGAAAGACAAAGAGCCCATAGAGTTTTTAAAGGTGTTGTAGCGGAAAGTGTTGTTCGAGGTCTTTACCGTGATAATTTCATTTTCACCATCGGTGTTCTCAAACAGGTTGTACTCCACAATATTGTTGGTCACAACGTCTTGTGAGTCAGAAATACCCATCGCCATAACTTCACGATCCGAATCACCCGCTGGGGTATCCTCGCCCTCCTCCAGGTACGGCAAAATATCTCGGAAATAGTTGTGATGAATATGCATGCGCTTGGTCATTTCCGGCTCATCGTACTGGGTTTTGATGTAGCTGCCCGTCAGTTTTTCACCATCACTATTAAACATTTGATTCTTGCCACGAAACTCGTTGTAACCAACTTCAATATCTTCACTTGCCTGCGTGGTCACCAAAGACGTTTGGTTTTCCTGCATATCGGTGTGATCAAACACGTTGCGAAGAATTTTGATATTGGTAGAGTTCACAATCTTTAGATATGTGCTTTCGTCATTCGGCCCAAAAACAAAACCCTGCAAAATAATGTTATTACTATTTTGAATTGCCGCGTTGTCCAGAGTAATGCCACCGGTAGTTTCTGCCCGAATGAGCACCGGCTCACTGAAATTCATATTTTTAATGGAGATTTCACCCGAACTGGTTACCACAATTTCATCGCCGGCAGCGGCCCCTGCCAACACATCACCCACATCGTCAGCTGGGGTATTATAGGTTGTCGTTCCGCCACCTGAAGGTGGAATAACCGAGGAAGAGGAGCCCTCGCTTGAAGATGATGAACTTTCACTGGAGGAAGAACTGCTAGAGCTGCTAGGCGTCGTCGGGCTATTGCCGTTGGCTCCGGACTCGCTAACGGTAATCTCGGTTACGGAATTCCAATCGCTGGAACTGTTGCCTTTACCGATATAGCGTATGTAGCGGGCATCTGTTTCGGCGAGCGCGAAGGTCTCTAAATCGTTACTGGTGCCAGAGCTAGCACCACCCTCGAGTACGGCTAACCAAGTGTTGCCGTTTTCGCTGGTGTGAATATCAAAAAAAGTATTGCGTTGATCACCATTGTGGAAAGCAATATTGATACTGCCGATTTGCTGCTCAGCGCCCAAATCAATTTGCAACCACTGCCCTACCCCTTCAGCCGACCAGCGGGTATTGAGGTCGCCGTCTAAAACATTGCTTGCTTCATTACCATCATCGGCACTGGCCGTGGCGTTCATTGGCGCAGCAGAGCTATCACTGGATGAGCTACTACTACTAGAGGAGCTACTGGATGAAATCGATGAGCTAGAGCTCGATACACTTGAGACCACCGAGCTTACACTGGACGAGCTGGTAGGCGGGGTGACATCATCATTGCTAGAACCGCCACAAGCGGTAAGACCGGCCAACGCGAGGGCAAGTGTCGCCTGGCGGCTCATTAAACCAAAGGTGCGTGACATAACAGTTTATTCTCCCAGAAATACTTAGATTTATTGGTTCTGAAGATTAGTACGCCTACCCATAAGGGATGACGAAAATCGCTCTACACGGTAGCCGCTCTCCTGCCGTTATGCTGGCTGGTAAGTCGAGTTATCTAGTGATGAAGTTCGGTTAGCCAGACAACTGTTGACTTACACGACTATTAAATGGAGTGTACGACGGCATACTATCTTGCTACTGCCCTTGGTGGCAAATCAAACTCTAGCCTATAGCGTGTTTTTATTGATTTCTAGCCTACGGGATAGAGAGTGAAATACTGATATGGGATAAAGTTGTACAGCGTATAGACAGCTTTATCCTAATCCTACTCCAGTACACCGCATTTGATGCACTCCCAAACCAGCACAGCATCTGCTCTTTACGGCACCCTCCTCTCTACACCGTCAAGCTCATGGTTATAACCAGTAACGCCCTTAACAACAAACTTATGTAAAGCCGGTTGAAGCTTATCAGCCTCGCCTACATTAAAAGAGATAAGCCACCGATAAAACAGAGGCGAGACATTACTTACACTGGAGGCACTATGACCAAGCACACCGAAATTCAACTGAAACACTATTACGAGCAAGGCACTATTGGGCCCGATCTATTTGATGTGGTGCAAACCACCACGCCCGAGCCACAAGAGGGTGAAGTGCTAATTAAGCAAACCTATATGTCACTAGACCCCGCCATGCTCGGCTGGATGATGGACGACCATGACAGCTACATACCACCGATGACACTGGGCGAGGTGATGCGCAGTAATGGCATCGGTGAAGTGGTCGCCTCTAAGCATCCAGATTTTGCTCAAGGCGAGCGCGTTATGGGAATGATGGGCTGGTGCGAATACGCTATCAGTAACGGTCAAGGACTGACTAAGCTGCAACCTGGCCTTAACGAAGAAATGGCTTTAAGCGTACTCTCGTTACCTGGACTAACAGCGGTGCAAGGGTTACTCAACATCGGCCAACCCAAGTCCGGTGAAACCTTGGTGGTGACCGGAGCGGCCGGCTCAGTCGGGTCTATTGTCGGTCAGTTGGGTAAAGCTTGCGGTTTGCGAGTGATTGGCGTGGTAGGCAGTGAAGAAAAAGCTGACTGGATCGTCAATGATCTAGGTTTTGACGGCGCCATCAACTATAAAACCGACAATCTAGCGGCTCAATTAGAGGCTTTAACTCCCGATAAAATCGACGTTTTTTTTGAGAACACCGGCGGCCCCATTCAAGAGGTAATCTTTAACCGTATGAACACCCACGGCCGAATAGTGGTGTGCGGAATGATTGCTGATTACCAAGCCGAGCAGCCACGGCCAGGCCCGAACTGGATTACCGTTATTAAACAGCGCCTAAGCATTCAGGGCTTCGCCATGCCAGACCATTTGCAAGATGCCCCAGCACTGATTCAACAGTTAATGCCCTATGTACAATCGGGAAAAATTCAGTATCGCGCCCATGTGCTTGAAGGCTTAGTTAGTGCCGTTGATGGTTTGAACCTGTTTTTTTCCGGCGAAAACAAAGGGAAGCTAATGGTTAAGCTTTAAGGATTTTGATTTAAAGAGGTTACATTTAGAGCAATGTTAACTCAAGGGGTGGGTAAAGAGTTTGTGAAAGAAATTTATCACTCTGCACCTATCCTATTTGCTGCCTGACTATTTTTTGTAACGAACAACCGACAAAGCTCGATATTAGCCACCAGCATTAACTTAGACATAAAAAAATAGCGCCACATATCATGTGGCGCTATTTTCTGTAACTTAATTAAAAAGCGATTGCTTTAAAATTTAGTCATTCGCGATTTCAGCAACAGTCGCATCTTGCGTTCTATCCGCGAATACAGAAGCATTGTCTTCGGTTGGCACCAAGTCAGTATCGACAGCCATGCCCTCGAAGTCTTCACTAAACACTACGGATCCACCGTCTACAGCATCATAAATGACGATGTCATCAACATAGATACCACCTGATGAAATAACAGTACCAGAGTCACCAATGCGGAAAGCTACATTGGTCACCGAACCATCTTCGTCAGCACTAGAAGTACCCGTAGTGGTAAAGGTACCACCAGCTACTTCTTCACCATCAATCTTGATAGTAACTTCTGATAAAGTTGTTGCATCTGGTGCGGTCCAAGTGACTTCTACGTCAAACCACTGATCCAGAACCATTGCAGTTTCAATATCCAGATCGTCTGCATCTCGAATTTCAAAGCCACTGTCGCGAACTTTTAGATCGAGGATAGATCGGTTACCGCTCGTGCTACCCGTGCTGTTAAACAAGGTAACGTAGGCATCAGGGTTTTTCTCTTCACCATCTTTTGCTGCTGTGATTGGAGTTCTTAGCATCGATGCGGTCAAACGACCGGCAAGCTGGCCATCGCCAAGACTCACTCTAATTTCACCGGCATCATCAGTGGTGCTGTCATCAACAAAGGCCGCTTTGTTCGCGCCGCCTGAACCGCCTGTACCACCTGAACCGCCTTCACCACCGTCACTGCTTCCAGCCACTACGGCTTCGTGAGTATTGGAATGATAAGGCTCAGCGTCCAATGATTCATCTACACTGTAGCTTTCAAAGTCATCCTCAAAGACTAACGCTGTACCTGCAACATCAGAGTAGACTTTCAAGTTATCAACTTTGAAAGCACCGCCCGATAGAGTTTCGGTATTGAAGCCGTGTCTAAACGATACATGGGTTACACCACCTAACGCACCCGGTTGCGCGGTAAATGGGTCTGTTGTTACGGCTTCACCATCAATAGTCACCGTAATCACTGGCAGTGTTTCGCCATCTGGAGTATTCCATGTAATCTCAACGTCTTGCCATTGGTCATTGTTTGGTACAATGTCACCATCATCGATAGAGGCGATGTCTTGATCACGTATTTCAAAGGCATCACCTTTAACGCGAAAGTCTATAATTGCACCCGCATTATTAGTATTTTCGTTAAATAACGTGATGAAAGCATGTGAAGGGGTACCCACCTCATCTTCATCTCCAGGCTTGCGTGTTGCCCACACTGCAGAAGAGTCTTTTAAGAAAGACAGTGTTATTTTACCCGAAGACAAAGGACCATCGTCATCCAGTGCGTAGCGAAGCTCGCCGGTATCGCCATCAGTTGTGTCGGTAATGGCGGCGTATTTATTCGCGCCACCGGCAGCATCAACACCTGTAACGGTAATGGTCACAGTCGCTGCAGTGCCGTCAGCAGATTCAATGGCGATGGTATCTGTCAGCGTATCGTCGGCGCCATCTAAGGCGGCTACATCAGCACCAGCGGTATCTAAGGTGTAAGTCCAAGCGCCGTCAGCGTCTATAGTAAAGGTGCCATAGGTCGCGGTAGCATCAGTTAAGGCGACAACGGTGTCTTCACCCGCATCAGGGTCAGTAACAGTAACGGTACCACTTAAGGTGGCTGTATCGTTAGCCACAGTACCCTCAAGCCCAGCAAAAGTTGCAGAGGTATTCGCGGTAGAGCTAACGCTTGAGCTAGAAACCACACTGGAGGTGCTTGAGCTTGAAATAGAGATTGAGTTATTGCCGTCGCTGTCGTTGTCGCTACCACAGCCAACAAGACTAGCCGCAATAATTGACGCTGCTAAGAGCTTAAGTTTCATCACATTGTATCCTTTGCTTATTAGTTATATTTGATACAGCTAAAGGCGCATCCGAGAGGGCACTCGTTTAGTGCACGCCCACCGTACCTTCCCAAAACACGAAAATTAACCAATTATTCTGCATTTTGGTTTACGCCAGTCTATCTAACCACAAAGAATTAGCCGATTCTAGATGTCAGAGGGATTGATTTACACTTTTTACTACAAAACTAACTCATAACGCCTTTAATATGATCAACAGCGGTAGATTTCTAAACTCCACAGGTAACAATTTATCTGTATGCTCCGAAATCGTGCGTATTCTCCTTGCGACAATTTGGAGCAACCGGCAAGGCCAAACAAAACCCATGGCGCATTAATCAACACCCTGGCGAGTAGTTAAGCATAATGATTGTAAGGGGTAGCAGCGGCTGGTCGCCCTCGCGGCCTTTTGGTGCACAGGCTCAGAAAACATGCCCTACCCGTCGGACGGTATTCCATGTGCAAACTAAAGCTGCCTCGTACTCAGAGCTAAACCAGTGATTGAGCAACAACATCGGCTAAATAAGGGGCCACTGAAAACTTCCCAGTATCAATGGGGTAAATTCGCCCAACCTCGTATGCAGCCATGCCCGGGGCATTATTGGCTATGCAATCCCCGCTTCACTTACGACGAGTTTTTGGTCATTTTTGCAAGCAGTGATTTTCCTATACAGCCCTCGGCGCTCATCTTAGCCCTAAGCCGCCGATGGCGGTTTGGTTTAACAACTCTCAGGCACCTCGGTTTTGTTCAAACCAAACAGGGACTTTTGCAGCCCCCACTGACAGCTCTAAATGGCCTATAAAAAGTAAACACTAAAGATCAGAACACAAATGACCGGCGAGACCCGCCCAGTGGCCAGGGCATCAAAAATATCTCCCTTAACCACGCTGACTAATCCTGAAACGACACCACCCCTTAAACCAGATGAATTTCGATGCGCACGATTAATTTAGTATCGGTATCTTCGTAAAATTAATCTACTGCGATTCGTTACTTACTCAGGTTTGATGCGACGAAAGTCATGCCAGGAATTCATAATTTAAGGCTTGCCCTTTGTGACCGGTTTACGTGCAAGCCGGCAAGCCTTACAAAAACTTGGCTGCATCTTTCAAACGCTAGACCTCGTAAGTGCCAAAAACACCACGTCCTACACCGCTGCTAGCCCTAACTTCACATTTAAGTTATTCAAAACATAGTCGATAACATGCTAACCTCAGGGTGCCCCCCTAATTGCGACCTTATCAGATGGAAATACTATGTCCATTAACCGAAAATTCACACTCGGACTGATCGTCCTTGTCTTTGCTCTGATCACCCTAGCCGCCGTTTGGATCGTATCAATCGAAACTAGCTTAGCCAACAGCGCAGCCACGCGAGCCGCCGCTGAAAAAAGCGCACAAGCTTTAAACATGCTGACAATTACCAACACAATCATGTCTGAGCGGGTGCAAAGCAGCATGAATGTACTGGTGAAACGAGGAAAATCTCTAGGCACTCCCAGTCTGGGCGCAATCACTGAGGTGGCAGACCGTAAGGCGCCTGAGCTGTATTTGGGGGATGATGAACAAAGTAACAACTACCGGTTGGTGGACGACCTTACCTCCGATATGGGGGGAACCGCCACTCTCTTCGCTTACGATGGGCGCGATTATATTCGAGTCTCTACCAACGTAAAAAAACAAGGCAAACGAGCCACAGGGACAATCCTGAACCCCGAGGGTGCGGCGTTTAAATCTATCGAAAACGGTTCGGCCTTTTATGGCCAGGTCGATATCCTAGGCTCTCCCTACCTGACAGGCTATGCCCCCATGCACAACCTGTCAGGTGACACCATCGGCATATGGTACGTAGGCTATTCGGCAGACTTAAGCTCCCTAAACCAGCAAGTGGCGAGCGCTCGTATATTAGAACAAGGATTTGTCGCCATTTTAGATAACAAAGGTCGACTTCGGTTCCACTCCGACAATCACAGCAAAAGCGATATTGAATCCATACTCGCCGCCCCTAACGCCTGGAATCTAAAACAGACTGAATTTACACCATGGGGTTACACCATTGTCACCGCTTACTCCAAAAATGAAGTCGCAAGTGTTGCCCGAAATGTTTCAGCCAAAGTCGCAGCAGCTGTCGCACTGTCTGGCTTGCTGGTCATTGGCTTAGTGCTCGCGCTACTCAAAGTATTTGTCACCCGCCCCATGCAACATTTAATTAATGCCATCAAAAGCATTACCGAGGGCAATGGTGACCTCACGGTCCGGCTCGACAGCGCAGGCAAGGACGAATTTGGTGTTGTTGCCAACGAATTTGATCAGCTAATGGAAAAATTTCAAAATACCATCCGGGCAATCACCGACTCTTCCGGCCAACTGCTCGACTCCGCCGATTCTCTTACCCAAATAGCCAAAGACTCAAAAGCCTCCGTAGAACAACAATATCAAGGCATAGACAGTGTTGGCGAAGCCATGCTGCAAATGAGCTTGGCAGCTCAAAACATTGCCAAAAGTACCAGCGATGCAGACCAATTAGCCAAAACTGCCAGCTTACAAGCCAATAGCGGACAAGACTCTTTACATCATACCATCGAGATTGTTCAGCAACTGACCCAGAGCACGCAGCAATGTGCCGACACGATCAACCAACTAGGCGAGCACAGTTTGAATATTGCTGGGGTGCTTGATGTCATTAACAGCATCGCTGAGCAAACAAATTTACTCGCCCTAAACGCCGCCATAGAAGCCGCAAGAGCTGGTGAGCATGGTCGCGGCTTTGCCGTTGTCTCCGACGAAGTTAGGCTTCTGGCCACCCGAACACAAAACTCCATTGGAGATATACGTGAACAAATAGAGAAGCTGCAATCGGGAGCGCAAGAGGCCACCCGAACAATGGCTGAAAATCGAAACATTACCACTCACTTAGCAGAAAAAGCGACAGAGTCTGGCCAAGCTATTGGCGAGTCAATGAAGTCTGTCAGAAATATTTCAGCGCTTAACACAGAAATAGCCAGCGCGTCAGAAGAACAAAGCCATGTATCCGATGAGATCAATCAAAACGTCGAAAACGTTAAGCAATTAGCGCTGCAAAGCTCGGAGCAAACCGAAGCTACCCGGCGCGCCGGTGATGCCCTAATGAACCTAGCCGAACGGCTAAAAGAGCAGCTGAGCCTTTATCGCGCATAATTCCCGTGTCATAAAAACGGTAAAAAACTGCGCAGCCTAGTGAAATGTGAAAGTAGCAACCGCTGGCAGCGCTGCTGAGTAAAAAAAGGAACAACCTGTTAGCAGAGTTCTATAGTCTCTGGACGCAGAATACTGACCTCTGCGGGCTTGATTAAGGTCCGACAATACTGCCCAGGCGATACCCCCAAAGTTTGCTTAAAGCGCTGGGCAAACCGGGTGCGCGACTCATACCCACACGCTATTGCCGCTTCGGTAACCGTATACCCTTTTTGCAGTACAGTCAGACTATATCCCATACGAATATCCGCTAGAACCTGTCTGAACGAGCTATTTTCTTGTTTTAACCGCCGGTGTAATGTTGCGCGGCTAACTCCCAGCGCTTGCGCGACGGCCTCCAGTGAATGTGCGGCTCCGGGATCTGCCATCAAAAAACGGGCAACACGATCACGCCAGGTAAGCTCCTCACCGGGAAACAACAAGGTTAGCTTGTTGGCCTGGCGCAACTGGGCAAACAAAGCCAGTGCTAAATGCTGTTGGGCGGTCTCATCCACTCGGTGCGACACACCATTAACCAGAGCGTCAAAACAAAATGCCAACGCCGTGTTGGCGCCCAGACACGGCGCCTCCACGGCGGGCACAGCCTCGGTCAGCCACTCCCCCGGCGGTTGCGCTAAAAAAGACAGAGTCACCGACTCAAATCCCCGATCACCTGGTTGATTAACAAACGTCAGCGATTGGCCTGCCGATAATGCCAACCAGCGTCCAGGGGTCACCTCTACCCGCTCACCGCGCCACACAAGCGATTTACTGCCACGCAGCACCCGCACCAGTGTCGGCGCGGGTATATAGACATTGCGCAGAAGTTGTTGCCGCTGCCCCTGGTAGCGAGTGATGTACACCGCGTTCTGGTGAGCCACAGGCTTAGCGAGCGTAGGTAGCCGTCAGGGTATCTTTGGCGATTACCGCGCTATTGAGCTTATACCCTACAACCGCCGCCGGCGTTTCAGCACTGACATCCAACGCAGACGTGTTCAGCGCCCAAACCGTAAACTGATAACGGTGCATTCCGTGGTCAACCGGCGGGCAAGCACCGCCAAAGCCAGGGGTGCCGTAATCGGTTTCCACCTCCAGCCCTTTTTTCAATTTGCCGGAAATACCGGCGGGCAAGCTTGCGGTATCCACCGGTAAATTCACTACTAACCAATGCCACCAGCCACTTCCCGTTGGGGCATCCGGATCATAAGCGGTAACAGCAACACTCTTGGTGCCCTCTGGCAGGTTCGTCCACTTAAGGTGCGGCGATATATTATCGCCCGAGCAGCCAAAACCATTAAACTCCTGAGCCTTATTCAGCATATGCCCCTCTTGCATATCATCACTGTGAAGCTCTAGTGCGTGGGTACTCGCAGCCATACAGGCCAATACCGTCAATAAACCAAAACGTCTCATAGATACATCCTTTATGTTGGTAAGTGGTATAGATGAGATAGTACGCGATTACAGCAAAAATGTGACGCCGAGAAGTATCATTATAAGATGCAAAACCCATTATTTGATACTTTATGCGCTTATTGGTGGTTAATGTCGGATCGGGCCAAAACAGCCCAGGCCTGCCTTAACGCCTTATAAGCACGCCTAACGTCAAAACCTTAGAAATACGCAGCTTTGGCGGCCAAACAAAAGTGGGGTTAGAGGCGAAAGGCTCCTTGGACAAGAACCCCTCGGTCTTTTTATCTCGCACAAACCAGCTAGCCGTGGCAAAGCTCAATATAAAAACGAGCAAAGTACCGGTAACAACGGCGATCATAATATGCCCATCGGTGGCAGAACCGAAATTCGCGGTAACGTTACTGACAAAAAGCAACTGTACCCCTACTATTAAATACGCCATAAGCCTTCGGCCCCACTTATCCTGAGCCCACTTATCCAAAGCCAAGTAGTAAACCGAACCTGCCTATTGCACGTATACCAAACAAGCGCCAATACCCTGAACACACATTAGGACTCAATATGCTGTCACTCTTTCGCAAAGACCCCGCGCAAAAACTGCAAAAAAAATATGAGGCAATCTTAGAAAAAGCCATGTACGCCCAACGCAGTGGCGACATTAAAACCTACTCCCTGCTAACTGAGGAGGCCGAGCAAATTCGCGCAGAAATTGAAGCCCTGCAAGCCAACAAACACTGAAAATATATCCTTCACAGATCTCTACAAGCTCCGCCATTCTCTCAGATAGCGAGTAAAATCGGGGGTAAGAGTTGGGGATCCCAAAAATTTTCCATCAGAAAAATTGGGGGCGGGTAAAAGATCACGGTATTTTTAAACCGCGACAATTGAGTTTCCAATCTTGCCTGAAATAATTTTTGAGAGGTTATGCCCTTCACGAGCAGCAAACAATTCAAGACTCATCCCTAAACCCCCAAGGTTGGCGTCCGGTTTTATTAGACCACTACACACATGACGAGCTTAGGGATCGTAAGGAACTTTCTTACTGAGAGAAAAATCTACTCAGACCTGGAAGATAGATACATGACATTTTTCTTAATACACTCATTGTGACTGACAAGATGGGACCCCCACCCATCCCAACCCTTGGCCGCCATTGATGCTAATGCCAGATTGTTTAGGTTTTCAACAACCTTGGGTGCAGAATCGTTGAAAGGCTTCAGCCGTCTTTTCACTCGCTCATCATTGAGTTTTTTATAAATATTTGCTGCAATCCGTTCTATCTCATCATAATCACTGGCATCAACATCAGTGACTGCCCTGCCCTTTCTGAGGCGGTAGACCGTTCCTTCAATATGCATGTAATCACCTCTCAACGCGGTGAACTGGTGCCAGGCAAGCGAGCGCAAATACATCTCTTTTGCTTTATCCAGCTGCCCAGATTCTTTAAAAGCTCTTGCCTTGGCTTCATAAGCTAGCATTATAGGAAGCAAAGAAGGCCCGGTTGAGCCATAAACAGCGGATTCATACGCAGCTTGTAGCTTAATATCGTCTGCACCACTTGTAGCAAGCACTGCCATTGCGGTGGTGTCACCTTGATTCATTAATTGTTCTAATGTGTCTTGGCTATATGATGAATATGCATTTTTATTTTCCATGATATAACCGTGGTCTTTTAACCAACTATCGTGGTCTTCTTTAGCTTTTTTATTGGCCTCCTCTGTCAGTTGTATGCTGTTGCACCACTGCGAGTCATAACTCATGTTATCTTCAAAAATATCACTATCCTGCTCAGGCGGATTGAGTCTCACCTTTTCCACACTGTGACTGGCACTATCAACTCTACGGCTAGGCATAGAGCTTGGCAATCTAGAATCATGTGCCCGATACTTATTGGGATTCCCCAATGAGAGTTGATAATTAAGAAAATACCAACCGAGACCACAAATACATAGCGCGGCTACGCTCGCAACAACCATCTTAGCCTTCACTTGTAGTCCTCCTACAGAAAATCGCAATTTTGACTGAGCTCAGCCTGCTTACACCTTAAAAACTGACACTGGCATATTCTCTAACATATTTGAGGACATATTTGAGGACATATTTCTCCCCTCTAATTAGAGGGTGGTCAACCCACAAGAGCACTTGCAAAATATCGTTTCTTGACAGTATAAAGGGAACGGGCATGGCTCAGCGGCACCTATTAATCATCGCACTAATAACAACACTCGCCAGTGGTTACACATTTGCCGATGCTATCGAAAACCCGGCAGGCAGCGGCAACTGGACCATTAGTGGCACCAGCGGCCCTAGCGACCATTACTTGATTGACGGGGGTACTGACCCCAACCCCACAATCACTGTGGACGCTACAACCGATATTGCAATCAACTCCTTCACCTTGCCTTTTATAAGCATAGCGGCACCAGATTACACCGTAAATATCGCTTCCGGCGCTAAAATGATCAACTCGAATTCTGGCGGATTGTTTACACTCGAAGCCGGGCATACAAACTTCAATATTGCCGGAGAGTTATCGGGAGGCGACTATAGAGTAATCGCTGCAAACGTGGCCGGCGCCCCAAGCTGGAGCATCAACCTAACCGGTTCAGCCATAAGTACACATAGTAATATACTGCTTCTCGGCCAGGGCGGAAATGACTCGCTCACATTAGAACCCGGTAGCACGCTGGCCTCAGGTGGGGGAAGTGTCACTTTAAGAGGCGGGACCGATACCGTTACATTTAATGGCGGGACCATGAATAATGTAAGCGGCTTTCGCTTCGAAGATGGTGACGATCAGCTGGAATTGAATTTTGCCCCATCAAGTACAACCCGATTTTTAGGCGGCAGCGGAACGGATACGGTTACTCTGACCAACAATGGTAGCTATACACTCGACACACTGGAGTCAGGTTGGGAAGTGCTTACCATGAACGGCTCCAGCTGGACCCTGACCGGCACCACCACCAACACCTTCAGCAATGCCATTAACCTGAACAGTGGCAACCTCACCCTGAGTAATACTGCCGACATCACAATAGCCGGCGCTCTAACCGGAGCAGGTACACTGACCAAGTCTGGCGGTCATACATTGTTTTTAACGGGAAGCAGCACACACACCGGCTTAATCGATATTCAAAGCGGCCAACTTACGGTTAATGGCAGTACAACCTCAAACATTCAAATTAGCGCTACAGCGCGCCTTGCCGGTGGCGGCAGCTTGGGGTCTGCGCAAATGAACGGCACACTTGCTCCCGGCAACTCACCGGAAACGCTCACCGTTAACGGTGACCTCGATCTGACAAGCACATCTGTGCTGGAGTTTGAGTTGGACACCTCAGGCACCATCGGCAGCAGTGTCAACGATTTGGTGGAAGTGAACGGCAACCTAACTCTGGATGGTACACTCAACATCACCGATTTAGGCAACTATGGTCTCGGTACGTACCGATTAATCAACTACACAGGCTCACTGAGCGATAACGGCCTCACAATTGGCAGCCAACCCAATGGTTTTTCCGGCAGCATAGACACAAGTACTGCCGGTCAGGTGAATTTAATCGTTAGCGCTTTAGGTACTAATACCAGCGGTAACGTCCACGCGCTTCCAGCTATTGGTATCCCAGGGCTCGCACTACTGATTTTTACCTTAATTTTAACGGGGCTAGCCGCGGTTCGGCACGGAAAATTAACTCGGTAAAATATTAAGAACGTTAAAATTGGTTTCACCGAAGGGCAAAGAATTTTGGCCGCATGAGTACATACATTAGAATATGGCCTCAAAATACTTTGCCCTATATTCCCTATCACCAAACCGATACAGGGCATGGGGCAGCACTCTGGCAAACAGAAAGCGTCAAGGTTTGGCCGTTAATACGACGTTATAACTGTAAATGTGACTCACATTTCAAGACCTAATTTCGGCATCCGCACAACGCCCTAAACAGCCCCCGGAACTCGCCGCCATGCACAAAGTAATCACCTAAAGCGTCGGGGCAAACGCCTCGACAAGCCACAGCCCGACGGTAAGGCTCACCAAGCCGAACAGCGTTGTTTGCACAATCATGGTCGCCGCTAAAGCGGCATTGCCGCCCATGCCGCGAACCATCACAAAGCTTGCTGTAGCGGTGGGGGCAGCCGCCAATAAAAAGACCACCGCAACCGCATCGCCCTTAAGCCCCAATAGTAGCGCCAGCGCCACCGCTATGACTGGCGAGATCAACAGCTTCCAGCAGCTAGCGGCCAGAACGCCGTCGCCCATTTGGCCCAGCGATTTCATATTAAGCGATCCGCCGACGCACAACAGCGCCAGCGGCAAAGACATGTCTCCCAGATAGCCCCCCGCGCGCCGAACCGGCTCGGCAATAGACGGGCCCCAAGCGCCGTAAATAAGCCCAGCGACAATGCCGATAATCAAAGGGTTGCGCGCAATGGCCACAAATACGCCGCGAAAACCGCGCTCGCCGTCTAGGTCCCGGTTGAGAGCGACTACGGATAAAACATTGTACAGAACGATGGTGACGGCCAAGGGCAGAGCCGCCATAGCGATGCCTTTTTCTCCGTAAGCATTCGCACAGTACGCCAGGCCGATAATAATCAAGTTGCCGCGAAAGGCCGCCTGGGTAAGAACCCCCCGGTCTTTTTTATCTCGCACAAACCAGCCGGCCGTGGCAAAGCTCAATACAAAAACGAGTAGAGCACCGGTAACAACGGCGATCATAATGCGAGCATCGGTAGCCGAGCCAAAATCCGCGGTAGCGTTACTGAAAAACAAAAGCACGGGTAGCCCGACGGAAAAAACCAAACGTGAAGCGGTGTTGATAAACGCTTCATCTATCAGGCCCACACGACGCAATACCGCGCCCAGAGCAATCATCAGGAAAATCGGTGTACTTACCGACACCGAAAAAATAAAGGTAGAGAGTAGATCGCTGTTGTTCACGGAGGCTAGCACCAAGATATGAGTGATTTGTTAGGTTCCGCTTTTTGCGGAGGTTTTGTCAAGGTAAAGGCTGTGGTTTAAAGGGTTAAGCTTGCCGTGAGTGTGTCTGGGTTGAGTTGGTTTTGTTCGTGGTCATTTTTTATTCGAACCGAGACTGGGAACAGCGCAGCCTAAAAAATTAACTGCCCCCCGGTTGACGGGTAACGAGTAACGGGGGTGACGAGGTCTCCGGGATTCACAATTCAAGAGCTGCCCCCCTTCCGGTACATTGATCCCGGCCCTACTGATCCATATCTCGCGTACCGAAATAGAAAATTTTCTCCGGTACCATTGGCAAAACCTACATATTGCGCCACAATCTAGCGAAATCGCATAAATAAAAGTGCTCAATAAAACTCTAATGCTTAGAAAGTAAATAAAAAACCAGTAATTCAAAACAAGTTTTTTGACTATCTCTGAGCGATTATTCATTAAAACAATATATTTGAGGGATCAAAATGAAGCTTCAACAAGTACTTTCTTCACTCAACCAAATTGAAAAATCTAAATTTATCAACAACTTGGATAAACTTTGCGCCATTGCCGAGTCAGGAAACGAGGACGTTACCAAGACACTTGAGAAAATAAACCGACAGATTAAGGAAGCCTCTGGCCGCGAAGTAACCCAGTTATTTCAAGCTATAGCCAATGAGTATCAGCAGTCAGTTAAAGAACAACTTTCTCTTTCTGGAGCCTCCGTGGCGCTACTAGTGAACATACTGACTCGCGACGGGAACTGTGTCGCACGTATCTCTTGGATTGAGCAACTTTATTCTCGAGAGTGTGAGCTTCTAGAAAAAACCTCACAACAAATTATTGCAGATATCAAGGATTCCTCAACCGAAGGGTTTGACAGACCCCATAGGTTGAAAATTTTCAAAGACTGCTTAGAAGTTGCGTACAACAATGACTTGCGGATCAATCGACAAGCAAACATTTCCGATGATGAGCGAAGCGTTCTAAACAAGCTCGCTTATCATCTTAAGATCTCTCACGACGAAGCCTCAGCAATCGAACATCTTTCGAATCCGGTAAAAGCAGGAAAAGAGACTGTTGATGAATGCTTACAATACTTACGAGAAATTGGAGTAATCTTCATCAATAAAAAAAGCTCTGAAGTGTTAGTTCCGGATGAGGTTGTCAGAATTCTAAATGATGCACAAGGAAAGGAACTAGCGGACAAACATGTTTTAAGGATACTCAGAACCTTATCCGATGCCGAATTATCGAACATACTAAAGAACTACGGACAAAAAATAAGAGGTGTAGACCGGTCGGAGAAAATAAGAACCATTATGCATTGCTCGACCAGCATACGCGATGTTCTTACAACTGACTTATTTGACAAAGACATTAATGTAAGTAAGCGAAAAGATCGTCTTAAGGAACTAATGAATGACCTCACGATTGACTCAGACCGCCTAGGGGTGACGCTAGACGATAGAGTACGTGTCATATTCAACAGCTTAAATCAATCAATCGAAACCGAACTCAACGCCATTAGCGTAACGAGCTATAAAGATATGTATTTAGCGTTAGAGAAAAGGTTTTCAGACATCTACCCTAACGGTGAAAACCTAAGCGGACGGCTAAAAAAGGAGTTTGAGCTAGAAGACAACGAAGAGATAAGCATTGACAGACTTAGGGCTTTATCCATTACCCCCCATGACATACTTTACACACTGTCAAACGATGAAGTTAAGCAAGTCCGAAACTCCTTGGAGCTTTCTAACAGAGGGAATCCTCGATTAGCCATTCTCGAAGCATTCTCAAATGCGAACGACAAACTAATCGAAAACTACGAGGCTCTTGCGAGAAGAGACTTAGCAAACCTGAAATCAGTTGGAATTGATATAAACGAATCTGAAATTGGGTTGAAATTTGAAGAGGCAACTAGAACGATATTTGAGGGCTTAGATCTCGCCGTCGATGAAGACCTGAGGAATAGAATTAATACAGCAAAAGATAAAGCCGACATCATAATATCAATAAGTGACGATGATGTTATTATCGGTGAAGCTAAAACCTGCAAGAACGGCGATTTTGCGAAGTACTCAACCGCCTCTAGACAAGTAAAAGCGTATGCTAACCGCTGCGAGAATCAAGGAGCACGGGTGGCTCAAGTGTTGATCGTGGCCCCTAGCTTTTCTGAAGATTTCATCGAATCTGCCGAAATGGATACCGAGGTAAATATTTCCTTGTTAACGGCAGATGGCCTAAAAAAAATATACGATGCCTACAAAGCCAAAAAGAAACCCAATTTTTCTCCTAAGCTTTTCACGAAGGGCGGCCTTCTGAAAGCAGAACTAATTGCGAAAAACCTTTGAATAATATCATCCAGAAATAAATAGGTAATGTCGTTCAGACACAATGCGTGCGCAAGGAAGCGCAAGCATCTCTCTTGATAATATTTGTGCATAGACATGGGAAATTAAGGGTATCCTGCTATTGAATACGCCATAGGTCTCACTTGGGCCGACTTCTCCCAGTGAGGTGTGAAATGTAAGGCCCGACCCTGTGTCCCGAGCCGGAATTTACCGCGCATTAAATATTTTTAGCTACGGGTTGAACCACTGTCGCTTATTAGGCATTTTCGCTTCTTAGTTGCATAATTTTTTTATCCAAATCCTCAAGTCCATTCAATAGCGCTTGTACCGATTCAAATTCATCCTTAGGATTTATAGTTCCCTGGGTTCGTTTAGCCTTGTGTGCAACTTCTCCTCTTTTTGTGCCAAAACTATCAATATTTGTTAGCCAGGTTTGATCAAGGGAGCCAATATCTATTCCAGTGGGGAGAATAAGTGTCTTAAAGTTTTTATCTTTGATTCCATGATTGTCTTTGAGCTTTTTAGTAAATTGCCTTTGGGCCAAATCTATTACTTCTACGACCGAATCCTTAGCGTTTTTTCTAGATTTAGCTATTTGAATGAGCTCTTCGTTTTTAATTTCCTCCGTTACACTCCAGCTAGAATGATATGCTGCTAAGAATGATACGATGATGTTAGATGGCTTGTTACTTGTTTTCCAGTCGCGTATAGCTTGAGTGACAGTTTCTCTCGATACATCTTCTAAATAAGATTCAATTTCCGCATGAACAAGCAACCGATAGCCTCTAGCTCTATCTTGCTGTCTATCGGTATAATCGCCGGTTGGAGAAAAGTTCGCAGGCAACAGGTGGAGCCGAAGCTCTCTTAACCTGCCCCTAAGCTCTTTAAATCGGTTGGATAAACGCATAATCCCGACTCCTTTTACACAATGCGATTATCTATCAACCTTGGAACGTGTAAATTTGCTCCTAAAAGATCATTCAACACCTCGAACCAAGTAGAGATTCTTATTTGCGTCGCTGACAAACTCTTAGTGGTTGACTCAATAGATGTCATGAATTCCTTGTTTTCATCGCAGAGTTTTATATATGCAGCCTCTATTTCCTCTTCCCTTCCTGCTGATAAGTCTCTTATTTCTTCGTCAACAAAAGACAACATTAAAACATCAAAAACTGCTCTATTAAATCTGGACTCATAGGATGAACCATTCCATTTCCTGTACTGATTACCGTTAAATATGGATTTAATAAACCTGTGAGCGATTTCAAAAGACTGTAGCTGACTAGCTATCAATTGTTCTTTTTCTTCCCAGTTTTCATTTAGGTTCTTGCATGTATCATCAAGAAATTTCTTTAATGTGCCACCATATTCAGAAAGAAAGTTTTTAAACGAAAAAAATCTGAGTAACAACTCTGCATCCCTCATCCTAAAGTCTGGTTTTTTCAACTTTAGTATCTCCCGTAGGGCATCACTATTTGATGAGGATCGATCCAAAAAGCTAACAAATGGTCCAGGGTGAAGGGCCTGTCTTAATTCTTGGGGTGAAAGAGGTACACTCCCAGTGTTTAACCTCAAAAATACATGGTACAAAAAATCTTCATTAGGCCAATTTTTGATAACCACTGTCCTGATAGGTTGATTCTCAAACGCAGATAAATCATCGAATAAGTCAAGGTCACCCCTAAGGTTTTGAAGATTTTTTCGTTGCAAATCAACTCTTATTTCTAAGCCAGTTAATTTTAACTGTTCATAAACTTTATCATCAGGACCAGCAGAAAATTGGCGAATGCTCAGTAAGCGCTGCTTTCCATCTAGAACGATATATGAACCTCTTCGTTCTTTAGACTCAGCCAGCACAACTTGTGGTATTGGCAACCCTAGTATCAAGGACTCAATAAATTTGCTTTTCCTCTTTTTGTCCCATGCATCTCTGCGCTGGAAGTCAGGATTTAGTAGGATGTTTCCCTTATTGATCTGGTTGAGAAGAGTTTCCGTTGTCCAGTCATTTCCGCTGACCACAGCAGATGAGAAAGAAACTTGATCAAGTGAGCCAATATCTTCATCAGACTCTAGCTGCTCTTCATCTTCCTTAAATTCAATGTTTTCGTCACTCACATTAGTCTCCAAATTATATATCTCAATCCGATCTGTGATTGCCTAACGCCGCAAGCAAAGGCGCGCGTTAGCGCGTCCAGCCCGCAGGGCGATTTTGCCTTGCCTTGTATGGTTGAATATTCATAGAAACGCTGTTCCTTGCGACTGTTGACGGGTAAATTGAAGCCCGTAGCTAGCGGCAACTAGCCGGAATTCCGGGGACAGTTTACTCCATTTCGAGCAGTTTACCCCACCCAACCAATAGTCTTCCCTCCTACTGGATCTCGTGCTTCAAGCCGCCTCCGAACCTGCACTACAGATTGCCTTAGACAGCTCGGTTGAGGAAGCCCCCAACGCCAGCAATGATTTAATCAACGCGTCAATCGACACGCTCGGATCGCCGGCCTCCATTTTGGCAATGCGTGATTGGCTGGATTTTACTCTCTTAGCCAGCGCGACCTGACTTATTTGCTGGCTTTTTCGACGCTCTCTTAAGGCGTTACCGAGTGATATTTTCATATCAATATAAGCTGACTCTTCGGGCGTTAACCCGAGAAAATCGCTTGCGCCTCCAACTGCCCAGCCGGCGGCCTCTAGCTTTTTGCGTTTATCGGCACGCATGGTCGCACCCCCTGAATAAGGTAGAGCCGAAAGCATGCCATATATGACATACCATGAATAGCCCAGCAAATAACTCTGAGCAGACGTGACCCTATTCCCGTAGCGGTTCTAATTGGACTTAATATGGACTTAAATTTCAGTAGCTCATCTAAAACCCTCCAGATCTCAGCTACGAAGCGGCCACTACCCATGTGATCGAGCCGAGTGGAGGTCTGTTCTATTGGGTAAGCGAGCATGGATGCACGCGCAAGTATCTTCACGCCATGGAGGGCGTGTAGATACGGCCCAATAAAACAGACCGGAAGGAGGGAAGCCGAATGCCCGATCACCGGGTGTCCTCTTTTGGTTCCATTTCTGGACAAGCAGAAAAGGAACTCGCCATCGCCCGGCGATAGAGGGCGAGAATTACGGGAAAATGTTGATTTATAAAGATAAAACTGCAGAACTGAAAACAAAACCTGAAAACAATAAGCCGAGCTTCGAAGGTAATTGTGGGACTTTGACGATACGCATAGCGGTGGCTGCTCCTGCGCTCAGCCCAGGCTGCTCTCTCTGCGCTTGCAGCGCATTCACCTTGTCCCTGCGCCCGCGACAAAGCTGGCCCCGCGAGCGCAGCGAGTGTATTGGGTCTTCGTGCATCCATGCACATCAAACACACTGGCGTCAGCGGTCTCACCCACAAGACCCACAAACAAAAAACCCCCTGTCCAATTGGGCACTTCGAATGCGGATATGGGACTTTGACGATTCGCGGGATGCATGGCGCACCTCCCTGTGCGCCACCCTCTGGGCGACACCGTCGTGCTAATTTGCTCCCGGCAAATTAGTGAACCGGGGCTAAACCTCGCTCCCGCTGAACTTTCAGCGGAACAAACAAAAAACCCCCGTACTCTCGCGAGTACGGGGGTTTTTTGTTTGTTTGGTGGAGCCTAGCGGGATCGAACCGCTGACCTCAACACTGCCAGTGTTGCGCTCTCCCAGCTGAGCTAAGGCCCCAAAAGAGGTGCGCATAATAGGCCTGAGGCGGTGACCTGTCAATACTTTTTGCCAATAATTTTCAACGAGTTAGCCCATTTGCACGGTGATTATGCAATTTGTCGATTTTTTCAACATTCTAGGGATATCCCCTAACCGCCCACCTACTCTCTAGCCCACCAACAACCCTAGCTACGGAGTATTACCCCCATCGCAACCAGCCGAAGGGACGCTGATTTTGCGGGTGAATTGCACAAGGACGTGCAATTCAGGAAAAACACCGGGAGGTGATTTTTTCCGACCCGTAAAATCTGTGTGCATTCGGGAACCCGTAGGGCTGAGCTGCGCGGGTGCGCTTTTTCGTCCCTTTTTGCCGCATAGGAAAAAGGGGCTCGCCATCGCCCGGCGACAGAGGGCGAGAATTACGAAAAATCTGTTAAAGAACAAAAATGAGACAATTGGGGGCCAACCAGAACACAGCACCCAAAAGGAAAATCAGGCACATCCATGTGCCCACAAAACAATTAACCCGCAGGATTACTCCCCAAAGCCTGATACGCTTTCTCCAGCTTCTTAAGCTGCTTTTTACCCGGCTCCCCCAAAATATTAATCGCCTGCCGCAAACGCGCGCGGCTCATATCCGGGCCCAGTAGGGTCATGGAGTCCATCACCGAGAAAGAGGCGGTGGTGCCGGCAATGGCGACGAAGATGGGCGCCAGAAAGTCTTTAAGTTTGATACCCATGTGCCCGGCCAGCTCTTTTAGGGTTTCAAAGATGGCATCGCGCTCCCAGTGGCGCAGAGCTTCCAGCCGCCAGAGGGCAAATTGCAGCAGTTGTTTTTGCTCGTCCAGCTCGAGCTTATTGCTGGCAAAATGAGCTTCGCTGAGCGGCAGTTGGCCGGCGGCCAAAAATGCGACCAGCGGGATAAAGTCTCCCAGGGTTTCCATGCGCGACTGGGCGTGAGGCAGCACCTTTAACAGATTGTCGCGGTTGAGTGCCCACTCGCCTAAGCGATCCGCCAGCGCTTCGGTGCTTAAGTCTTCGCGAATCCACAGGCCGTTGAGCCAGCTGAGTTTTTCCACATCGAAAATCGGCCCGCCCAGGCTGACGCGATTGATGTCGAAGTGCTCCTGCATTTGCGCCAGTGAGAATTTCTCGCTCTCATCGGGCATGGACCAGCCCATGCGGCCCAGGTAATTAATCACCGCCTCTGGCAGGAAACCGGCCTTTTGGTAATACTGAATACTGGTGGGATTTTTGCGCTTGCTGAGTTTGGATTTATCCGGGTTGCGCAGCAGTGGCAGGTGGCACAGTACGGGAGCCTGCCAACCAAAGTATTCGTAGAGTTTTAAATGTTTAGGGGCGGAGTTAATCCACTCCTCGCCGCGAATCACGTGGGTAATACCCATCAAGTGATCATCCACCACATTGGCCAGATGATAGGTCGGCATGCCGTCGGCCTTGAGCAGCACTTGCATATCCACTTGCGCCCAGTCGATTTCGATGGTGCCGCGCAGCATATCATCCACCACACAGACGCCCTCTTCGGGCAACTTCATACGCACCACATAGGGCTCGCCGGCGGCGAGCTTGGCCTGTACTTCCGCCTCAGACAGCTTTAAACCCCGGCCGTCGTATTTGGGGGTTTCGCCGCGCGCTTGCTGTTCGCGCCGCATTTCGTCCAGCTCGTCACTGGAGGCAAAGCAGTAAAAGGCATGGCCTTTCTCGATTAACTCATCGGCGTATTGTTTGTAAATGTCCATCCGCTCGCTCTGGCGGTAGGGGCCGTGGTCACCGCCGACATCTGGGCCCTCGTCCCACTCCAGCCCCAACCAGCGCAGGCTGTCGAAAATAGCCTGCTCAGACTCGGCAGTACTGCGGGTTTGGTCGGTGTCTTCAATACGCAATAAAAACTGGCCGCCGTGCTGACGGGCAAAGCACATATTAAACAAAGCGATATAGGCCGTGCCTACATGGGGATCGCCGGTGGGCGACGGTGCAATACGGGTGCGAACGGTCATACGAGTCTCTTGTGTCGGTTCGGGAGTAAAGTCAGCGCTGAAGCGGCATAACTGTCAGCGTCTAAAAGCGCGCTATTGTAGCGTAAAGGACAAATGTGGGATATGGGTAGGATGCGGGACGCTGGACGCTGGA
>NZ_JAUOQM010000049.1 GCF_030547685.1 Gilvimarinus sp. 2_MG-2023
GCGTTCTGCGTTCTGCGTTTCGCATTCTACCCCCCGCGTTTTGCATCAAACATCAGACTTCTGACGTCAGACACTTTAATCCCTTGTATCCAAGGCCCCTCGGCCCTACAATAGCCGCCCCCTGTGAACTTAACCGTCATCATATTGTCACAGAGGGTGAGTTTACGCGGCCCTGCCGCACCCAGTTTTGGGGGCGATTTGGATTCGACGCCGGTGGCAAAACTCAAGGTGCATGTCGTGATGGTAGCGAATCACGTAAATCCAAAGCTGCATTTTATTAGTTGCCAATGACGACAACTACGGTGCCCAATTAGCCGCGTAAGCGGTTGATGAAGCACTTCTAACGGTACGCCGTTAGCGGTCCGTAACAAGGTGCCAGTACCGCGTTGCAGACTGTCATACAGAACTGGATAGCTGTGTTGTTATGACTGTGGCAACATTGCGAAACTTTTAGCAGACTCGTTCCCTGCACCCTGCCCGTTGGGTCGCAGATGAATTAAACCAATTAACGGAAACTAAGCATGTAGATCCGCGAGCGGAGTGCCGGCGGACGGGGGTTCAACTCCCCCCGCCTCCACCAATTAAAGTACTTTGAAATACCTGTACCATCCCAGAAGCCCCTAACCACGGGGCTTTTTTATTGCCCCCACTACACTGACGTTCTACACTGTACCCCCAGATTCGTTCTTCTGTGGGGGTATCTGCGGGGGTATTTCAAACACCCCCAAAGCTGATACCCCCAGATTAGCCCCAGGAGGGTAAAGCCGTGCCACTCACCGCCTGCCAAGTCAAAAGCGCAGAACCCCGCGAAAAGGACTACAAGCTATACGACGAAAAAGGGTTGCTGCTATTGGTCAAAAAAAGCGGTGCCAAATACTGGCGTTTTAAATACCGGCTGGCAGGAAAAGAGAAAATGCTGGCCCTGGGCGTATTCCCCGAGGTCACCTTGGCACACGCGCGCAAGCTGCGCGACCACGCCCGCCACAACCTACAAAACGATATAGACCCAGGTGAACAACGACAAGCCAAACGCCAAGCAGGCAAAGACGCCGCCCAAAATGCTTTCGAGGTCATTGCATTAGAGTGGCTGGAGAAACGTGGCAAAAAGTCAGAAAGTGGTGACAAGCGCCTTAAAGCCCTGCTAGAGCGGGACTTGTTCCCCAAGCTAGGCAAAACGGCCATCAGTGAAATTAAACCCCCTCAGCTGCTAGCAGTATTACGGCGCATAGAAAGCCGTGGTGCCGTAGAAACCGCGCACAGAGCCAAACAATACGCCGGCCAGATATTTCGCTATGCGGTAGCTACTGGCAGAGCAGAGCGGGATATTACCGCAGACCTCACTGGAGCCCTGGCCACCCCCCAAAAGAAACACCTAGCGGCCATTACCACGCCGCGTGAGGCAGGCTTGTTGTACGCAAACATCCAAACCTACCAAGGCACTCCAACCGTTCAGGCAGCGTTAAAACTGGCCCCTCTGCTCTTTTGTCGCCCGGGCGAACTGCGCCGGCTTGAATGGGAAGAAATCAACTGGGCTAAGCGTCAAATAGAGTTGCCAGCCGAAAAGATGAAAACCAAAGAGCCGCATATTATCCCCTTAAGTGATCAAGCACTGGCCATACTGGAAGATTTACGAGACCACCATAAGCGCGGCAAATACGTGTTCCCAAGCGCCCGAGGCGCCAGCCGCCCCTTAAGTGAAAACGGCGTACGTACCGCATTACGCTCCATGGGCTATGACAACGAAACAATGACACCTCATGGCTTTCGGGCCATGGCACGCACTCTTTTAGATGAAGAGCTGAACTATCGGGTGGAATGGATAGAACAACAGCTAGGGCACGCTGTTAAAGACGTTCACGGTCGGGCCTATAACCGCACCAAGCACCTGGAGCAACGCCGAAAGATGATGCAACACTGGTCGGATTATCTCGACCAGCTAAAAGCGGAAACAGAAACTGGAAACGTAATTACCGCAGATTTTGGTAGCACTTCCACACTCTAAAACAAGAGTGGAAAGCATCAATATGGCACTGAATATCGTGTTTTCAGCGTCATAAAAGACTACTTGATTCAACTCTAACCGTCGAGGGCAAATTGTGATCAACCCCGAAAACCAAGTTTATAACCGTATTGCAAACCTCGAAACGCTTTTGCTAATGGACTACTGGGAAGAGAATGATTTCCCTTTCATCTTGGCAAATATCGATATTCAAACCAGTCCATTTTTCATGGGTATGTTTCGTCGTGAATATTTAATAAACAGAGTTAAAGATCTTGAGGCTGACGAAAAATATGTGATCGAATGGTCTGGAGAAATTCACTATCTATTAGCAGAAGATAGTGAATTCTTAAACCTCAACCGCTTAGTAGCTCGAATCAAGGAAGTCTGGCGCAACTCTAAACATCCGGATTCGGTAAAAATTTCCAGAGATTCGGATGATCGTGGCCCTATTTATCTTTACGAAAGCAAGTACATTATCAAGTGGGCATTACAAAAACGTTTCACCCCCAAATGGCTTGACTGGGCACTGTCAAAGGGCTTGTTACCTTGGTATGAAAAAAGAAATGAAGTCGCTAGTCTGGGGGCCTGCCAGACTGGAAGCGAATCCGGAGCGCAAATAGAAGACGGCGCTGCCGGGCTTGATAAACCATTGGCAACTAAGACTAAAAATGCACTTTTGAGGACTATATACGCGTTGTCCATAGTGGCAGACGATAGCCCCTCCGAAAATATCACGAAGAACGCGAACTCGCTTTTAGCAGCTATAAAAGCAAAAAACTTAGACCAACCAGTTACATCTAAAGCGCTTAGCAACTATTTACAAGAGGGAGAAGCACTTACCAAAGAAAAGCAAAAGCGAGATCGCGAAAAAAGACATTAGAATATTCTTCAAAACTTTAGAATATTCTACAGCTCTTGTTGTTCCACGATTTATTCGCCCTATAGTGGGAAACCTCAATGACAACGAGGTGACCCCAATGACCAACAACGAACTTGTACGTACTCTATTCTTAACCACCGAAGCCGCTGAATATCTGGGCTTCTCAACCCGCACGCTCAACAACTCCCGCTATACCGGCCTTCTGGCCGGCGTAAAGGCACCCCCGTACCGGAAGATGGGCAAAGCCGTCCGCTATGAAAAAGGCGCTCTAGACGCATGGAAAGAACAATTTAAAGAGCAAACCAGCACCAGCGAAGATATTGCGTAAAGCACCACCAAGTAGCCATACGCAGACCTTTTATCGAATAGCGGAGGATTTATGCCCACAAAAGCCAAACACCCAGCACAAATACGGTACCTCGTGGAGGTACGTACAACCGAAACCACGCCGTTTGTTATAACAGCACGCAGTGAAGCCGAGGCGCGAGAGAAAGTTTTAAATAAAGAAGTTGAGCCGGGCCAAAGCTTAATCAGCGAGCCTGAGCTGGTTCGGTGCACCGAACTAGGTGCCTGAGCAATGCCACAAGCATCTAGGCGCGATAACTTTAAGCGCAAATCAGGCTCTGGGCATTATGCGGGTATTCCAGACCCAGTAATCGAGTCAGACAGTTTTAGACAGCTGTCTGGCAATGCCGTGCGCTTGCTCGTATTGTTTGCGTATCAGTACCGCGGCAGTAATAACGGAGATTTAAGCGCCCCACTCAGCTTCACGGAAAACTGGGGTATTAAAAGCTCAGCAACCCTGGCCCGTACCCTCAAGGAACTCATAGATGCCCGTTTAATAATTAAAACGCGCGACCCCACTAGAGACCGGAGCAGTCCATATGGCCAATGCGCGCTATACGCCCTTACTTGGCAAAACATTGACGAATGCAAGGGTAAACATGACTGCAAACCGACCAGAATACCGATACGGAAATTCAGCCTGGAAGGTAAACAATAGTTAACAGGCGCAAACTCGAACTTTGTGGGGGAAACCATAGCTACGTAGTTACTACGCAAGTGCGACGGCTAGGTACCCATCGATTTCAAACGTTTTTTCTGTATCAATTTCTAAAGCATTGGGCTTTAAACACTAAAGCAACTGATCAAATATCGAACATCCATTGCTTTAGAAACTAAAGCTGTAGGCCACCAAGGAGTGAAATAAATGCTTTAGTTTCTAAAGCCCTTTATATATTACCAAGGGTTTACTTACTGATAAGGCCCTAAATATGGCTGATAATCTCATTCGGGCCTTAAAACCTATGCGTTACTCCGCCGGCCAAAACACCCGAATCAACGGCAGCAGCGCCCTACCCTCTAAATCAAATTTCTCATAGTGAGCCACGATCAGGTCTGAAAGATCATCCATATCGACCAAGGTCAACGGAAAGGTACAGCGGTCGGCTTCGTAGCGGGCCTCGCGGGTGAAACCGCCCGAGCTGATAAATAGCCCAGAATCGCCTTCACGTAGAGTGCCGATAAAGCCGCGTATCGCCGGTGCACCCATGGAGCCGTCCCGGTGCTTTACCTCGGCCTTAATCCGTGGCTGAGTGAGCCCTAAGCCGTCTGGTGACGCAATGACATCCACACCCCGGTCTGGGCCTTTGGGAGAAACTTTGGCTTTATAGCCCATAGCGCGCAATATGGCTGCGACCATTTCTTCCATCTCTTCCGGTAGTAGAGAGGCAAGCTTGTCTTTGATCAGCTCGTGGCTTTTTCCGACCACTTCGTCTTTAAGTATTTCAAAACTGCCAGACTCTTCCAGAGCCTCTTCAGGTACCTCTACCTTACGAGGTTTCCCCGCCAGCGCAGATCGCATTTCGGCGATTACGTCGTCACTCACCGAAAACAGTGTTAACACAGAGCCTAATAAGTTTTTAGCAGACTGGCTAAGGGCATCTCGATCTACCCTGCCTTGCCAATTCACCACCCGAAGCTGCGGATAGTCTCCAACTTCGTCAGGTTTAAATAGGTATTGCCCCTGATCTTCGCCGACAAGGTATTGCCGGGTTTCAGTGTCATAGCTAATGATCGTATCGTCTTTCTGAATTTGATCGCGGAACTTTACAATTATAGCGACCGCATTCGCCATAGCTTGGGGCTTGGCTTGGGAAAACTCTCGTAGATAAGCTTCCTTAAGGGCGTCATTAGTTTTGTATTGCGTTAGATCACCCAGCTTTGACCAGCCAATGGCGGCGTAGCCTTTAGCCTCGAAATCTTCGATATAGGTACCACCGCGGCCGGCGCGTATCATCCAGTTGCAAGGCACAATTCTCTCCTATCACAAACATAGTTCTTCAAAGTTTAATATCCTAAAGAATCGTCACCTTTGCATCTCCGATAGCTCGCCCTTGAGATAATTAATAAGCAGCTTTTCATGCGGCTTAATAAGATAACTTTCTGCTGAGTCAATGATTTTAGTCATCTCACTGGAAGATATTTTTATCCATCGTGTGGCAATACCCATTAACAAATCTAGGCTGGTAACTCCTCGCTCGGACCCCGAAGCCTTAAATATTTTTATTAAGATTCTAGTCATCTCGCCACTTAGAACATCGGAACGCCTATAATCCAGCTCACCAGGTAAGGCGCAACGCCATAAGCACGATTGGATAATAGGATCATTAAACCTAATAAAATTTTCAGGGTCTAACACAGAGTGCTTGTAAATATTCCCGCTAAGCTGAACCCCATCGATACAGTTATCACGCAAATTCTGTAATATGCACCCTATTGTCGCAAAAACCGATGAATAATTAATATCACCCACGCTATATCCATCAGGCCAAAATACGAAATCATTTGCAATCTCTAAATCTTTTCTAGGGGATGTGCAATGAATACCGACTTTACTTTTCAATCCGACACTTCTTCTCTCTAGCTGAGACTTTCTCTCAACCCAAAAAAGCTCAGAGTCGTCAGCCTCCCCATTAAGAAGATCCTTAATAACATCCAGCTCTCGCTCCCAGGGGGATACATACTTTCCATTCAGGTATAATTTTTTAAACTTTACGAAATGATACTTGAACCCACCAACCCCCTGGGTAAGACTTTTGTTTACACTTTCAAATTGACTTTTAGACGGAGAAACAACAAATGGAGTGGCAAAAGTACGCATTCCGGTATGTTTCGCAAGCCGAAGGGATCGGTTAACATCTACAAATACGTGTGCCGTAGTGATAGCAGGTGAAAGAACAAGAACCGCACTATCCTTAATATCATCCATAGCAGACTGAGAACTTTCATTAATCACCCGTAGATTATCCACATCAAATCCGCACTGTTTTAGCACAGACTTAAAATCATCTACAAGCTGGACACTCGCCGGATCAGAACAATAAATAATTGTGGATAGGCTCCTAGGCACCGTCCACTCTACAACCTGGCGAATCCACTTATATAAATCAGCCTCGCGGTCCAGCTCTCCTCCCCCCCCTTCATACGACTTTCGAAGCTCAACATAATCGACATAGAGCGTTCGGTCATGCCGATTAACAGAAAAAACATCGCCACTGTAGAACCTAAAAACGGAATCATCTATATACAATGGCTTATGCTTTTTCAATAAAGCCACCTTATCCGGCGTGGAAACCTCAGCAGAAAAGCTTTCTCCTTGCACTTGAACCTTGGTGGGAGAAAAGTTCTTACCTTCCCTAGATGAATACTTCTCCACACAGAAAACTACCGCATTCCCATCATTACGATCATCATCCTTCAAGCAATCCTTATATGACAAGATGGTAACCACTTGCGAAGGAATTATACCCCACTCTTTCACCAACCGCCTCCCCATTGACGTCGAGGCGGAAGCGGAAATTATAACCCACGTCCCTTTTACATTATCTGGTCTAAAGCTTTCCTCTAACCCCGAATATGAACTGAAACTTCTATAATCAATATGCTTACAGGGAATATTCAAAAACTGCTTCAAATAGTAGACAACAGCTTCAGCAATTGAGGAAATACTAAAGGTGTCGATATATATAGTATCTATTGATTGAGCATCTGGGGCATGCCGCAAAAGACACATAGCGATAAACTGGTTCTCAAAGTTGCACCGCGCCAACTGAGAAGCATAAATAAACTCCTCCAGTGCCTGCCCCGACGGCTTGACAAAGGTAGTTCCTGCTGGAGACTTTACGATCACATCGTTTACTCTCTTAGCCATTAAAGCATCGAGTCCAGAACTAGCCAAGTCCTCAAAAAGAGTATCACCATTTAGTTTCACACCTGGCGGACCATCTTTGTATGCCTTCCTAACTCTTAAACGAGCATTTTCATCAAATGACACACCATAGATGGCCGAACACGTGTGGCGCGTAACGTCGATTCTAACGCTATCATCCTCCATCAAACTTTCGACTTCAGATTTTAGATAATTAGGATAAACAAATAAAACCATCTCCGGGGTCAAATTATCACGATAAGCTCGCTGAATTCCGCTAACAACCCTTCTTTTTGAGTCTTTAGTATACTGCCCAAGAAACATAACCAAACAATGCTTACCATGGGTTAGGCATTCATATACAAACACTATGACAGCCCCCCATCGCCGTACCCTTTCAGAAAGAAAGAGACGTGAAAACTTACCCCCGAAACCTCTTCATCCATCTCTTGAATATCACCAAAACTAAGAGACTCACCCATCTCAGCCTCAAATGTTTTCTCAATTAAAAACTTCCCAGATCTAATCCTTAACCAACCATTATGCTTTCTAACAGCACTCAAAACTTTCGACAACCCTTCCCCTCTACTTTTTCCAGAAAGACGAGACCACCCTGACTCCAAGCATTGAAAGAAAACCATCTTGCCATCTAAAGAGCCAGCTTTACCTCTCGCCATTTCCACAAATCCCTCACCAAAGTCAACTACAGACAAATCTATAAAAGGGTACTTCTCAAAGTTTTTATCTTTCCAATATTCAACAAATTTCTTCTGAGCAGGCGTCGGATTATCGCCAAGCCACCCATCAAAATAACTCTTGTCAATATCAGGCTGACGAATAATAACAGTCCTGAAATTTGTAGCTATCGAATCTCCATTCACGTGACTTCTACCATGATCATGGGTATTCTTAAAAACTTCCCACAGAAGATCAGATAAATCATGCAAATCAATAGATTTTTTTAGAGTCTCGAACCTCGAATACCCTGCAATTTTCTCCCTAAGAATATTCTCAAAAATTCGATAGAACGCGCTGGACTCAATCACATCGGAATTATTGTACAATGGCATCTCCAACTCCCGATCATAACTTGGAGTTTTTATAAATGGGATTCCCATATACTTACTCTTAAAACTATTTGCAAAATCTCCTCTTTTAAGTGCATCAACACTGTCTTTTGCATAATTTAGAACCATCCCCCTTTTCAGCCTCTCTCCACTCACATCCCAAACTTCATCTGTAAGAGAAAGAGCACATATGCCATACATTGATGTACAAAGCTTAGAAAACTCTTGAGCCTCTCCTTTTTGATAGGTATGGAATATTTTCTTGTGTCTATTTTTTCTAATCCAGGTTCCAAGTAACTGTAGAACTGAAGCTTCTACACCCAAAGCTCCATCGTTATTCAACTTTGCAGGGAGTCGAATCTTGTAAGGCTTATCTTTTATCAGGTCAGACAGTTTTCTTTCAATGCTGGACAATGATTCCTTCGCACTAACACGGTAGTTAGTATATTCTTGACTCATTTCCTTCTCCGGCTAAAAACTCTAAAAATCAAACGGACCTCAAAATAGGAAATATTTTAAGATTAACAATTTTTATCACAACTAACGTAATTCACTTATTCCTCTTCCTTATAAACATCTATCTAAAGTAAAAAACATTATATGTCAGAAATAAGCCAGAGATTCCTTCCTCTGTAGCATAAGAAACTTCTAGACGCTGTTATACTCGGTCGCACAGAACTGCATACTCTACGCCTCTCTTGCCGACCGATCCCAAAACAACCATTCTATCTCCCCGCCAACAACTCAAATATCACCCGGGCAAACTGCTGGGTCTTCTCCGGGCTGGCCAGTAGTTGCATCATTTGTTCTTGGTGGGCTTCACTGCTGCCTAGGATGGCGTCGTCTATGGCTTTGGGGAAGTCGCCTAGCATTGCTTGTTCGCGGGTGTTGTTGGCGATTTGGTGCATGACGGACTGGTTCTCGGAGAGTTTGTCGCGCACGGTGTAGGCGTAGTTGATCATGTCTTTGTCGGTGAGGTTTTCCGAGGCGAAGACTTCGTTGAGTTTTTCGATAATCAACGACAAAAACTCTTCTTTTTTGTCTTTGCCCTTGCCGGTACCAGTTTCGTTGCCGGGCTCCAGGGTGTATTCGCCCTGCTCTTCTCGTAGTTTGATGTCTTGCTGGCGGATTTTGGCGAGGCGGTAGTGGCTCATAACCACGCCGCTTAGGTCCAGCTCGTCTTCTTTGATTACTGTCTCGCGCAGCATGGGGCGCAGGGCGCGGGCGAATAGGCTGAGCTTTTCAAGGTCTTTATCGTCGTAGTCGACGATTTGGCTGATAAATTCGTAAAAGCGTACAAAGCTGCCTAGGTCTTTTTTAAAGATTTCCAGGTTGTCTTTTTCTACCTTGCACTCTTTAAAGCTGTTCTCGGCGTTGGCTATCAGCACGGCGTCGCCGGTTTTCTTGGTGCGCTCGAACATCTCTTTGGCTTGCGTATAGGCCTCTACCGCCGAGCTATAGCGCTTTTGCCAGCGCTCTACAGCGGGTTTGCAGATATTACTGATGGCCGCGTTGGACTTGCTTTTGGTAAAGAAGAACTCGGCGTACTGGTCTACCTCATAGCGCTGGTAAATGCCGGCGCTGTTGAGCTTTTCTTGCAGATCAAAGATATGGTCGGGGTTGCTAACGTCTTCCAGCTCGGCGGTTTGGTAGTAGGGCTGGAACGCATCCAGAATGTCTTGCGGGTCGTTAAAAAAGTCCAGTACGAAGGTGCCGCACTCTTTCTTACCCGGGTGTACCCGGTTAAGGCGCGATAGGGTTTGCACGCACTCTACCCCGCCCAGCTTTTTGTCCACGTACATGGCGCACAACTTGGGTTGGTCAAAGCCGGTTTGGAACTTATTGGCGACAATCATCACCTGATAGTCGTCGCTGTCAAAGGCTTTTCGCATCTCCCGGCCCTTTAGGCCTGGGTTCATATTGGTTTCGGTGAACTTTTCGCCCAGTAGCGCGGTGCTATCCGGGTCGTTGGGGTAGAACTGCACCTCACCCGAGAAGGCCACCATAGCCTGTATGTTGGCGTAGCTTTGATCCTCTATTAAGCAATCGGCGATGTATTTGTCAAAAGCCATTTTGTAGCGCACCGCTTCTTTGCGCGAGCTGGTGACCACCATGGCCTTAGCTTGGCCGCCCAGCAAGCCCATTACGTTCTTTTTAAAGTGCTCGACAATCACCTTCACCTTTTGCGAGATGTTGTGGTCGTGCATGCGTACCCAATGGTTAAGCTTTACCTTGGCTTTGCCGGCGTCTACCTCTTTGTCTTCGGCCTCCAGCTTTTGCTTTAGCTGATACACCACCTGGTAATTGGTGTAGTTTTTCAGCACATCCAGAATAAACCCTTCTTCAATGGCCTGGCGCATGGAGTACACATGGTAGGCCTCGGGCTTATTGGTTTTAGAGGCGGGCAGCTCTGGGTTGGGCACCCGACCAAACAGCTCCAGGGTTTTGGACTTGGGCGTGGCGGTAAAAGCGTAGTAGCTTAAATTCTCACTGGCGCGGCGCGCGGCGATGGAGGCATCCAGAATATCCTCAGATGACAATTCCACATCATCGTCCACCTGCTCAGTCATGAGCACCTCTTTCAGCTTGCGGGCGGTGGAGCCACTTTGCGAGGAGTGGGCCTCGTCGGCAATGATCGCGTAGCGGCGCTCTTTGAGCGAGGCAGACTTCTCAATAGCATCCAGTACATGGGGGAAGGTCTGGATGGTGACAATAATAATCGGCTGCGAGGTTTCCAGGGCGCCCGCCAACTTCTCGGATTTGCTGCCGTCGCCTTCTTTGCGGTTAATACGCCCCACCACACCATCGGCGTGCTCAAACTGATAGATGGTGTCTTGCAGCTGATCGTCCAGCACTGTGCGGTCGGTAACCACAATCACCGAATCAAACTGCTTATGGCCGGCATTGTCGTACAGGGTAGACAGCTGATGCGCTGTCCAGGCGATGGAGTTGGATTTACCCGAGCCCGCACTGTGCTGGATCAGATACTTTTGCCCCGCGCCTTCAGTCGCCGCAGCGTTAATCAGCTTGTTCACCACATCCCACTGGTGGTAGCGGGGAAATATCAGTGTTTCTTTTTTGTATTTGCGCCCTTCCCAGTCCTCTTTTTCTTCAATTTGCAGGTGAATAAAACGACCGATAATGTTGAGCAGGTTATCGGGTGTTAATACCTCGTTCCACAAATAGTCGGTGGCGTACTGTTCGGGGTTATCGGGTACCTCGTTACCGGCGCCACCGTCTTGGGTGCCTTTGTTAAAGGGCAAAAAGAAGGTGTCTGCGCCTTCCAGCTTGGTGGCCATATACACTTCGTACTGGCTCACGGCAAAGTGCACCAGCGCGCCGCGTTTAAAGCTCAGCAAGGGCTCGGGCTTTTTGGTGGCGGGGTCTTTGGGTAGGCGAGTGGCTTTGTATTGGTTTATCGCCCGCTCTACCGCCTGCTTAAACTCGGACTTTAACTCCAACGTGGCTATGGGTAGGCCGTTAATAAACAGCACTAAATCAATACGCCACTTCTTCGCTTGTGTGCCGGTTTTAGCGAAATACTCATCAGTGGCATAGGGGCTATACACCAGCTCGGGCACCACTCGGCAGATATTCTGCTGGTAGCGGGCTAGGGTCTCGGGGTTTAAGTCGTGCTCGGGCTTAAACTGGCACAACTTAAAGCGGGCATTGCGGATTTTTAAACCGTGGCGCAGCACACCCAAGGTGCCAAAGGTGCGCGAGGCGCGGTCGGTGGCATTAATATCGGCCTTGGCCAGCTGCGCCACCAAGTGGTCGAGAAAGTGGCGTTCGCTGTCCTGCGGGAAGACCTTGCAAAACTTCTCCCACTCCTTGGGCTGGCTATTTTTTACAAAGGTCAGAGCATCTTGCTCGTACAAGGCGCGCTCGGCGTTGTAGCCGCTACCTGTGCCCTCCACCCAGCCACCGGCCACCATCTGGCGAATCATATCGTTTTGGAAGACTACTTCGTTGGTGACCGCCATGGCTTAACGTCCTTTTATTTGTAATGTTCATTTGTTACTTACCATCGCGCCCAATAATACACGACAAGCACCGCTAATCTACTGAGGTCCACCCTCTTTTGGTGGTAGTAGGCAGATATAGGGGCAACCTACCAGCAGATGAGAATTGTGCCAAGCTTTGCTCGCCAATGATTGAACGAGCCATGAGGAAATCCCTGATGGTTAAAAAATAAGGGCGTCACTCTAGTCCCCGCTAGGGAGCACCATGGATATTGGCCGCGACTTCGATTAGTGATGAAATAAGAAAACTCAATAATATCAGCATCTTATTAAACCACACAGCCAACCTAAGGCTAAGCAATGAAATAAATCGGGCATTGTCGATTCGTGCAGGAGTTTTTAGCAAGCGAGCCCTATTATCCGCCCATGACCGTAGTTTTTACGGCAAACTTGGCCCTATACGGTACTGACAGATTTTTTTGATACCCTAAAACCAATAAACCCCAGCTAGAGGGCTGGGGTTTATTAAAAGATTCGGCCAGTTTTGCGGTGATGGTTGCGCCTGAAAAGCCTATTCAGAGCTGTTTTGATGCTGCTCAATCTTGGCCTTAGCCTGATCCAAAATCGCCTGTTGTCGAGCTGTGGCGCGCTTTAGCACACGGCTATAGACCTTATTCTTCTCACGCGAAGACGCATTTCGGAAAAAGTCCGAAAATGACGTCGATTTAAGCGGTTTGTTTTGGCCAAAAGTAATCATAAGACTGATTGTAGCTCATATTGTAAGCAGTTTCTCTAAGTCGGCCGGAGTATATTTTTCAGGCACATGGTTGTCAACAACATCGATATTTGCCTCATAGGCTCGACGGCCGTTGTTAACGTCCTTCAACACCAAATCCACGGCAATTTCTTTTCCAAACTCACGTTTCAGGCAATTCACATTCTCCCGCGCGGCAAAATACTGCTCGATAAAATGCGCCAATAAGATGCGGCGGCCTTCGGCTTGCTCCCGGGCCTTTACAAACTCCCACGCCAAACAAGGGTCTTGGTAGACATAAAGAATATGCACTGCCCGCCCCTTACCGAGCGAACGCTTGATATTCGTCCGGGCCTTGTCCAAATTCGACAAGGTGCCATCGAGAAGGAAACTTTGCTTTTGCTTGAGCGCCAAGTCATGAATTTTTTCTACTAAAACCGACACGCCCTTTTGAAACAAATAGCTATTATTGCCATCGTACTGTGTAAACTCGTTCCGCAGCTCATCCGGGTCGATGCGTATTACTTGATTTTCACCCTGCGCCAAATCGTCTAAGAGCTCTAACGACACCTCGGTTTTACCCGCCCCTGGTGAGCCCGCCATAAACACCGATACCGGCTCCTCCTCCGAAGGATAAACCGCCTTGTCTGTTAAACGCTTGGCAATCGGCTTTTTGTGGGCTTTTGCAAACGCAAGCGCCGCAGCTTCTATTGCCACCTCTTCCTTAGACAACCTCATATAGCGACCTTAGTTGTTATACATATTGACACCGAGCAAACGGTACACGGTAGCACTGTGTGAAAAAACCACAAAATGAATATCTATGACGCTATCTCCGTTGATTACAATCACGCTTACTACGAAGTGCCAAACGAGCCCCTGCGACTGAGCTGAACGGAGATTGATTTTAGTGGGTAAGCAAACAGGACGTTTGCGCAAGTATCGCCGCGCCACGGACGGCGCGTCGATACGGCCCGCTAAAATCAGTTGGAGTGAAGGCACCCGAAGGGCCAGACGCCGGGGTGTCCTCTTTTGAGTACTTTTCTGGACAAGCAGAAAAGTGCTTCGCCCGCCCGGCGATTGAGGGCACACAGTTATAAAGATTCTGAGATTTTAGCGTTTGGAAATTGAGCATATATGTGCCAAAAGTTTCATCTGACCCCACTTATTTTTGACACCGAGCAAACGGTACACGGTAGCACTGTGTGAAAAAACCACAAAATGAATATCTATGACGCTATCTCCGTTGATTACAATCACGCTTACTACGAAGTGCCAAACGAGCCCCTGCGATTGAGCTGAACGGAGATTGATTTTAGTGGGTAAGCAAACAGGACGTTTGCGCAAGTATCGCCGCGCCACGGACGGCGCGTCGATACGGCCCGCTAAAATCAATTGGAGTGAAGGCACCCGAAGGGCCAGACGCCGGGGGTGTCCTCTTTTGAGTACTTTTCTGGACAAGCAGAAAAGTGCTTCGCCCGCCCGGCGATTGAGGGCACACAGTTATAAAGATTCTGAGATTTTAGCGTTTGGAAATTGAGCATATATGTGCCAAAAGTTTCATCTGACCCCACTTATTCCTACGAAGTGCCAAACGAGCCCCTGCGACTGAGCTGAACGGAGATTGATTTTAGTGGGTAAGCAAACAGGACGTTTGCGCAAGTATCGCCGCGCCACGGACGGCGCGTCGATACGGCCCGCTAAAATCAATTGGAGTGAAGGCACCCGAAGGGCCAGACGCCGGGGTGTCCTCTTTTGAGTACTTTTCTGGACAAGCAGAAAAGTGCTTCGCCCGCCCGGCGATTGAGGGCACACAGTTATAAAGATTCTGAGATTTTAGCGTTTGGAAATTGAGCATATATGTGCCAAAAGTTTCATCTGACCCCACTTATTTCATCCTGAAAAATTCGTTCTCTTGTCGCGTCTTGCATAATCTGGCTCGTTTATTAATTCAAAGAGGCAATTCCGTCTGAGCTTACCTTTTCGGCTCTAGCGCGTTGGTGACATAGTGTTTTTCAACGTTAATCAGCGTCTTATTCTTGGCTTTTAAATACTCGTATCGCTTGCCTATATCCTTGAACAACTGATGCTCCTCTACTTTATTCCCTTCAGCATCTAGCTTAGTAAGTAGCATTGCAGGGCCTTTTTCACCGTGCTCTTTCAAGTAATCATCGATTGTATTCTCGATGAGCTGACGGGCTTCTGTCGCCATCTCTTTGGTGGTTTGCCTTACCCACTTATGCAAAACCCCAAAACCAGACATGTTTTGCCTGACTAGCTCACGAAGATCAATCTGCTGACCCAACGCCCTTAGTTCTTTCAATAACTTCTTACTAAATTTAGGATTCTTGGCCAACTCATCTACGGTTAAAAATGGAATCGCAGCTCGAAAGCTTGATTCTCTATCGTCATGCCATCGAGCATTTACTGTATACGAATTTACTGGTTGCCCGAAATGCTGAGCGTGATTTCGCAATTTACTTAGGACTCGATAGGCTAAGTTATCGTCATATACCTTGCTGGTTTTGGTCTTGAATTTCTCTTTTAACGATTCGCCTTCGGGGGTCGCACGTTTCAAATGCTGAGGCACATGATCAACATAAGTGAGACACATCGACAGCAGATTCATCAGCTCTAGGTTCGCTGCCTGACTGTACTCCATGAAATCCGACCAATCGCGCTCCATACAAAACATGCTATGCATAGCGGATTCATAAAGCACTTTCTCAAAGCGAATATGGTTTCGCAGCAACAAGTCGTATTTTTGCTCCACCTCCAGCATCTCTACCAGCAACCTTTTGGCTTGTGAAAGCTCCTCAAACCGCTCTTCTGAAATTTCGGTCTGGCTGGTGGATGAGGAATAGGAAAGGTGGAGAATGTACTTCATGCCGCTTCGCCACCCTGCTGAAAATCCCGAACGTCGATTTTTCCGGTTACGGCGGCTGAGATTAGGGCGGTTCGGCGTTCTCTAGCCAACTCTATAGCCATTTTAGCCCTTACAATAAGTCGGTCCATTGTTTCGGTTTTGTCCGCTATTTCATCGACTATTTCCCTCTGCTCAAGAGCAGGGGGAACAGGAATCGACACTTCAGCAAGCTTTTCTCTATTAATTTTTGGCATTGCCACTCGATCTGATTCCAACACAACTAAACTCGTAAACCAGTTAGACAATAACGTCCAAAATAAGAACTTATTGGTAAGACCAGAGCAGCCTTTAATGGGGTACATATCAGCACTACAAATTGTGTCATCACTAGGAGCAATGCATACCTTAGCCAAAGCTGGCCGTATTTTTGAGTAAATCACCTCACCCTTTTTACACAAATATTTTCCGCTATCCGCCCCTTGCTCTGCAGCCGTCTCGCATTTAATCAACCTACCCGTACCACTTTCGATATGATTTGGGGCAACTAAGGTAAAATTACAATAAGGCTCTTTTGTCGGATCGACTTGCCCATTCCTAATAGAGGCACAGTGGCTGAATTTCTTCACCTCCCAATGCGCCGGCACTTCGCCCAGCCACTCTACGCCTGAGTCTTTCATGGGGGCGTTTGGGGCGAGGCCTTTGGTGACGGCGTGGCTGATAACGGCTTGGCGCTTTTCTTTTAGCAGCGCGATTAACCGCTGCTGCTTTTCAATCAGCGCATCGATTTTGGCGGTTTCGCGGTCGAGGAAATTGGCGATTTGGGTTTGCTCATTCACTCTCGGCAACGCATATCGAAAATTAACAAAGGTATCTTGATACAGGTGCACAATAGTACTGCCAGTTTTGTTGAAATCCACAAAACCCGTAAAAACGCTGGACTGCAAAAGCCAAAAATAAAATCTACTGGTATAGCTATCCTTTATCGGCCGAACTACGAAGACGCCACTGTTTAGAGTTGCCTTTCCATCTAATCGCCTAACTAAAGCAACCTTTCCAATAGTGCCATCTTTGGTAATTAACAAGTCACCTTCTTTTAATTGTATGTATGGATCTTGTTCATAGCGACTCAAATCACAGTGATAACACTCTTTCCAGTCAATCTCTGGGCCTTTAAAATCTGACCCTGTGACGAGGTACGGCCCCTCTTCTGTGAAATCATCAGACTTCAAGCCGTGCCAACCTACTCTCGCCTTTACATAAGACTCAAACTTTACTCTAGTGAGCGTCCACCCCATAGGGTAAGCACCGATCCACTCAACCCCAGAATCCTTATATTCAGGGTAAGCCTGATACATCCCCATCACGAATGAACCTCGCTTAACAGCGCCATAATCTCCGCACTAACCTTATCCAAATCCGCATCAATCTCCTCAAGCGGTCTCGGCGGCTGGTAGACATAAAAATGCCGGTTAAACGGAATTTCGTAACCGACAATGCCGATCTCGCCGTCTTTATCATCGCGTTTGTCGGCATTGATCCAGGCATCGGGTACGTGGGGTTGTACCTCGCGGGTAAAGTAGCTTTCGATTAAGTCGCAGGTTGCCACCGATGGATCGAGCGGTACGTTTTCGTTATCGCGCAGGTCGCCGTCGGGCTGAAACTCTACGACCTTGCCTTGGTATTCAAATAGGCCGTACAGGGGCGAGGCAGGTGTTTTATGCACTTTTTTAATGACCGGTTCGGCGTCTGGGTTTTTCCAGGTAATGGCGTCCAGCAGTTGTTTTTTCTCTTTGGTGTCCAGCTTTACATCTGCCTGTTTGAGGGCGGTTTTTAGGCTGTTATCAAAGGTATTAAAGTCGTCGCTTTGCGCCGTGCCGATAATACTTTGCAGGGCTTGGGCTTTTTGCAGCAGTTGCTGTTGCACCAGCCAAAGTTTGCGGCCCAGTAGCTCTTTAATTTGCTTTTCTTTTAGCTCGGGGAATTCGGCTTTAACCAGGGCGCGAACTTCTACTTCTACGCCGGACAAATCGCCGTACTTATCCTCATCAGAGCCGTCACCCGTCCACTCGTTAGCAAAACGCTGGTAAACGGCCTGCATAGCGGCGTTGTAGGGTTTGGGCGCGAAACGTAGAGATTCTATTGCCTCGTCCGTAAAGCACGCCGACAGGCGCAAGGGCCGCTCGATGGTAAGGCGGCGGTAGCCGAACTGGTGGCTGAGGAAGATTTTGCTGGCAAAGGTTTTGGGAACCTCGGCCTTGGGGTTCGCCGCTTGGCGGCCACGGTTGGATTTTTGCTCGGCGGGTTTATCTAGCGCGATAGGCTCGACGGCCTCAAAATCACCAAAGCACTGGGTAATGGTTTTAATATCGTCGTCGGTTAGGTAGTTACGCTTGGAGCCTAACGATTTGCGCATTTTACTGCTAAGGTCGGCGGCGTTAATCAGCTGTACCTTACCTTTGCGTTCGGCGGTTTTTTTATTGCTGAGCACCCACACATAGGTGGCAATGCCGGTGTTGTAGAACATATCGTTGGGCAGGGCGACAATGGCCTCTAACAAGTCCGCCTCGAGGATATAGCGGCGGATTTCGCTCTCACCACTGCCCGCGCCGCCGGTAAACAGCGGTGAGCCATTGAGAATAATACCGATACGGCCACCATTGGTCGCTCCCGGCGTCCTGCCTCCCGCGACATTAGTGCGTCCATGCGCGTCACGCCTAGCGTCGCGAAGTTTGCTCAGCAGGTGCAGCAAAAACAGCAGTGAGCCGTCGGATACCCTCGGCAGGCCGGGGCCAAAGCGGCCGTCGAAGCCTTTTAGAGTGTGCTCGTCTTTAATGTCGCCTTCAATCTTTTTCCAGTCCACGCCAAAGGGAGGGTTAGAGAGCATATAGTCAAACTGCTCGCTGGGCAGCTGGTCGTTCGACAGGGTGTTGCCGAGCTTAACGCGGCTAACATCCTGCCCCTTGATGAGCATATCGGCTTTACAGATGGCGTAGGACTCGGGGTTAAGCTCTTGCCCAAAGGCGCGCATCACGGCCTGGGGGTTGAGCTCGGTGACGTAATCCATACCCGAGGATAAGAAGCCCCCCGTACCCGCTGTAGGGTCGTAAATGGTGCGAATAATGCCGGGCTTGGTGAGGGCGTCGTCGTCTTCCATAAACACCAGCGAAGTGGTTAAGCGCACGATGTCACGCGGGGTAAAGTGTTCACCGGCGGTGTCGTTGGAGCTTTCCGCAAAGCGGCGAATCAGCTCTTCAAACACCAGGCCCATTTCGTGGTTGGCGATTTTTTGCGGGCTTAGGTCGGTAGTGGCAAACTTTTTAACCACTTTGTACAGCAGGTTGGCCTCGTCCAGCAGGCCGACGAACTCGCTGAATTTAAAGTGCTCGAAAATCTCGCGGGCATCGCTTGAGAGCGACTGCACGTAGGTTTCCAGGTTGGCCTTAATATCGCTTTGGCCCATTTTGCCCAAGTCCATGGGCGAGGTGTTATAAAAGGCGAGGTTTTCGCTTTGGCTAGCCGGGTGGAAGGTGGCGCGCAGCAGGAACTTCTCTTGCGCCTCCTCGGGCAAGTTCATGGGTTTAATGCGCTCGGCCTCGGCCAGTACCGCCTCTTTGCTAGGCTCTAGCACACACTCTAGTCGACGCAGCAAAGTAAAAGGCAAGATGACCCGCCCGTACTGGGACTGCCTAAAATCGCCACGCAGCAGGTCGGCAACAGACCAGATAAAGGCGGCGGTGGCAGAGAAATTTGTATCGTTCATTTTTTATCCAAGCATGACCGCCCTACCCTGTGCAGGCAGGCGCGGGGAACTGTGTATTGCTTGAGTAAGGGCCGAGCGGGGGTTTTGACGGGTAATGGCATCCATACCCAAACGCGGCCCGCTTCCGTTACTCAACCATGGTTGTTTTTGTACTGCGCCCAGGGCGCTGTGTTTAGCCGTATGGCACATAATATACCAGTTATGGCCAGTGACGTCTGGTTAAGGCCTGTGAAGTACAGGGAGTGCGAGATTGAGGCTGCAAAATGTCCAAATATGTCTGGTTTTGTTTGGTTTTGGGTGTTCGGGAAAAGTTTCGGATATGTCCGAATTTATCCTGTTTTTGGCCTGCTTGAAATGTTCGGTTTTGTTCGGATTCTTGGGTTTGAAGGCCTAAGTGATACTGGCCGGCGGGTAAGTTTTGCCAAGAAGGAAGTGATCTCAAAAGGGTTATGTAAGGATAGTTTGGACACCTGCATATGCTTTTGCCCAAGGTTTACCCAATAACGATAAGCACCCGAAGCGCTTGTGACAAGCGCCGACTGGCTAAGGTTTGACTAAGGGTAAAACTCTTTATTCGTCACACTGCCAAATACTACAGCGACGTACCGCTTGGTCAATTTCCGAGTATTCCCGTTGTAACCAAGCTTCAACTTGGGGGTTTGTATGCAGCCAACGGTTCAGCTCTTCAACCTCCACGGTACTCCAGTCCGACTCACCTCTCTGGATCATACCGAGGGTTAAGCCAGAGTCATACATAGGCGCCTGAGGTGGCTCCTCTCTGTTGCTGGTATCAAAGTATGCAATACGAATATACGGCAGTAGATCATCCGGCTTTGTAACTTCTAAGCGCAACGTCAGTGTCAAAGCATGCTTTTGCGTGTCCGAGCCGCTTTCCAGCACTTCAATGAAGTTGCTGCCAGCGATGCAAAAATGACGACCAGTGCTAAGTTGTGGCATAACTTACTTTTTCCTTTAAGGCGTTTACCGCTCTTTCAAGGGCGAGCAACCCCTGGAGCGCCCCCATTGGCAAACCAATATGTGGCGGCTCAATGCGGTGATCCTTCGGGTTGATACGGACGATAGGCACCTCCAGTGAAGATGCATAGCGCCTTACGCTGGGTATGGTTACCCCTGCGCCAATCTCAATAACGACTGGATTACTTACTTTCGCTGACCAGCGCTCAAACAATTCGTACTTATCCTCTGCACGGTCGTGTATTGCGCCCCAATCATTAAACATCAGCACATTGGGACGGGAGAGCTCGTCACACTTGGGGCAATCCGGTGGCTGCTTCGGGTCAATAACATCAGGCATAGGCCACAAGTGATTACCGCAAGGTTCTGAGCACTGCAAAAAGGCCAAAGAACCGTGACATTCGTTTACACGTGAATCTGCAAACCCTGCCTTTTGAAAGTGTCCGTCAACATTGCTGGTGTAAATAAATCCACCACTTGGTTTTTCATCACACCAACGCTTGAGAATATCAAAGCCGGCATGAGGCTTGGTGGTGCGATACAGTTGAATACGATGAGCGTAAAACTCCCACGCAAGCTCTGGATATTCGAGAAAGGCCGAGGGGTTGGCGATCTCCTCAAAGCGCACACCCTGGGCGGCGAGTCTCGGGTAAGCCTTCCAGAAGCCGCTATTGCCTCGAAAGTCCGGTAGACCTGAGTCCACCCCCATGCCGGCACCTGCGCAGATGACTAGACTGTCGGCGTTGCGGATTAGCTCGGCAGCTTTGTAGAGAGACTCAGACAAGGTGAAGGCTCCTGATTCAAAAGGCTGATTTAAACATAGAAACTCCATAACCGTGTAAATGTTACGATTTGTTGCCTTTTAAGGCTATTGGTGCAACTGTAGCAAGCCTTTAACCTCTAGATTCGAGCCGACTAAGAAATGAGCAGCAAGCTAACCGCCGCTGAGGTGCTAAGCCGATATGAAGACGACGCATCTAAGAGAAAACGAGTTTTTCCAAAAGGTGATTTCGCATCCATATTCCTACCTTCGCCCGCTAAAGTGGGAAACCTTTTGGGCTTTGAACTCTCAGGAAGAAGTCAACTCAAACTCCTGGAGAGAAAAACCAAGATTCCTATCCTGATGAGCAAATCATCCCTCTATGCCGTTTTTTCCAAGGGTGCTTCAAAGAACAGCACCAACATTTTGGATTCGTGGTTAATTAACATTGGTACCCAGCTGAACCTAAAAGTCGACGAGAAATCGTTTGAAAGGTATGTCGATGCTGGTATAACTAAATCAAATGCAGCATTTTGGTTGCCTCTTATCGATGGCTTTTCCTCTGGTCCCGAAAAGGCCGACAAGCTCGGGCCCAACATATTCGATGTTCTTAGTGCGTTTATTCGACAGAGGTCCGAACTTGATACTCAGCTAATGGGCACCGCCCGCGAAGCACTTCGCAACCGGTCACTTTCTGCTGATGATGGGGCGAACCACATGCGACTTTGCAAACCATACTGGTCGACATCCCCAATAATTACGGAAGACGACATCGAGCTTTTAGCCCAGCAGATAGAGTTACGTGACAGTGAAAAATTGGCCAACGAAGCCAACACACTGGATGCTTTGCATGTTGCCCTTAAATTACATTTGGATTTCTATCTTCAAGCAGTAGCATCATTTGAGCTTGGATACAGGTTTGTAGCCGTAGAGAATGCTCGCGAAGCAAGCGACCCTGGGTTTATTAGCAGGATCTTAACTGAATACCTTGACCAAGATTCCGAGCGTCAAACCATTTTTTCCGCTTTTTTAAGCTGTCTCAAGGCTGAACTATCAACACTCGGACTAGCTCCAGAGTGGAGCACCCTTATTGCTTGCTGCCCCATCACTTATAAGGATGACGAGGCCCCGAGCGATAGCGACATCAAAGTACAGCAGAGTAAGCGATTCAGCGATTGGCACCGCCAAGGCCCAGATAAACAGCCAAGTTTAGAGACTTTCAGAGAATTCCTAGACAACCTGTTTGAGAAAGCGCAATTCGGAGGAGCCCCCGATAAGCAGGTTCTATATTTGATAGGCGCCTTCTGTCGCGGACTTGATGCTTTAATAGCAAAGGATCTAATTGGTATTTATAGCCAAACAGCCAAAGAAGAAAAACAGCTCTGGACACATATATCCAAAATTTTGAGCCTATACCCCCGAGTTTACAGCCACCTATATCGAAAGAATATACGGGCGGCCGAACGCCGCCCAAGCGGGATCTAGGAGCCAGCATTCCTATTAGCCGCTCGCACTGCACGGTCGGCGAAGCCACTGTTGGTTGACTTAGTTCCACCCTTAGCTACGCTTTTTGCAATTCTTACGGCTGCGTCAGAGGTCATTGGTTTGTTCTTACTCATATCTGTATCTCCTAATTAATTAGCATGCCATAGGCCTCCCCTACGGCATGCTTAGAATCTTGCCTTTTCGGCCCAAAAATAGCTTTCCGGAAACTTTCCAAATTTTTAGTGCAGAGAGCTCAACATCAAATACCTGGGGGTATATTTGGGGGTATTTAGTAAAGTTGAATACTATTTATATATATTTTTCTTATAGTTACATCAACTATTCAATTTACCCCGCCAAAACAAGGTCACCCAACTGGGTGGCCTTTTTTGTTTGTGGGGCGAGTAAAGAGTGTCCCCCGTAGGGGGTTGACCGCCAGGGATGGCGGAAATGCCGAAAATGCATGGAGCAATTTTCGGTCACAAAATGGCAGGATAGCCATTTTGCACAGCCGGTCCGGCTGCCCGAAGGGTAACGCACAGGACGTGCGTTATGAGCTCCCCCCGCCTCCACCAAACAAACAAGGTCACCCAACTGGGTGGCCTTGTTTGTGGGGCAAGTAGAGAGTGTCCCCCGTAGGGTGGTTGACGTGCATGGACGCACTAATGTCGCGGGCGCAGGAAGCGCAGGAGCGATCACAAAATGCCGGGCAGATAATTGCTCCTGCAATATCTGCATTTCCACCATCCCTAGTGGTCAAGCATTTTGTACCGCGAATGCGCCCGAAGGGTTGGGGCCAGGGACAAGGTGAATGCCGCGCAGCGGCAGAGAAGGCAGCCTGGGCTTGTTATGCCAGCCGCGCGCCATTGGGTAACGCCATATCAACGGCTGATAGAACTACAGAACCATCAGGCCTATGCAGCCCAGTGACCAAACACTCCGACATAATGGGGCCAATTTGTTTGGGTGGGAAATTTACTACGGCTAACACCTGCTTACCGAGAAGCTCTTCTTTTGTATATAGAGCCGTAACCTGAGCACTAGACTTTTTAACACCGATTTCCTGCCCAAAATCCACCTTTAATTTGTAGGCAGGCTGACGAGCCTCTGGAAAGTCTTCGACCTCGACAATGGTTCCAACGCGGATATCGACTTTTTGAAAATCACCCCAATCAATATATTCCATAATTTACCTTAAGTATTTCTGTGTATAGCGTTGCGCTAATGAGAACAACAACACTGGCGACTTTTTATCGCGTAACACGAAAAGACGTCATTATTACGGAGCCTTATTGAACGCCTTACTGATACGAACCCTTCCTTGAAAGCTTTTTAATACAAAATACGAAAGTTAAAAAAACCACACATGCCCCAACTGAAGTTACCTGTTCAATGGTATTTGGTGGCACTATCAGCATAAAACCCTGGCCCTTTATTAATGATGAAAAGCTTGAAACACAAAATGGCATCATAAATAATCTGAACGTTTGCCAATGATCTTTTTGTTGCGCATTCGATACACTAAGCATAAGCGCAATACCAATAATTATGCTTATACCAATAGAATTAAGCCAAATCCTTAATGAGCCATCAAAATAATAATAAAGTGTTACGCCGTACCAAATCAGATAACACCATAAAACTATTTTCCCATTGGCGATGTTTTTAAAATACCTAATTGTGTTGTTCATAATCTCTCTTGTGCATAGTGCCCCGTAAGGGGAAATTTATGATTGGCTTAAACATTGATAGGATGAGAATAAGCCCCATGCTCATTAACCAATAGCTCGGCAAAGGCCTATTATAGCGAGAGACCATTATGCAACAAAGTGGCTATGAGTAAGACGTCATCAAGCACTGCGTTCTAAGCGCCAACAACCATCCGCAGTAATTAAACGGGCTAACGCGAACAAAACTCTTATGCCCAACGTTAAACTGGAAAACTACCGCAAGCTAAATTTTCCGCCCACTTCGCCACTAAAAAGCAGAAACCTGCACACCTTCAACCCCACCACCTTATTGGAAATCCGCTTACTGTTGGGTATGGTCCAACACGAACTTGCCGAACGATTCGCCAAAGTTTTCCGAAAACCTACGCCGAAACAAAAAACAGTGTCTGTTTAGGACCGTTGAATATACGTTTAACGCCACAGATGATAAAGCGAGGTTAATAGCGTTAAATAGGAAAAATCAATTGGGGCTATGACAACTCCATACAGCGCAAACTAACTGCCCCAAACTTCGAATGACTTGACTCCGGCAAACTTAAATAGACTAGATGCACAGAGCGACGATTGATCGACTTGCCCCACCAGCTGAAAACTGAACAGAATTTGACCAAAAATCAATAGTCAATAATCGGCCGGCAAGCAATGGTAAATCAGGAATATGCGGCAAAAGCGCTTTAAGCCATCATGGGAATTAAGTGAACTGTCCCCGGAATTCGCTTGCACCAGCTCTAGTCGGGTTTAGTGGGTTTTATCATGTCCTTGCTCTGTGCCAGAAAGGCATCAAAGTCGCTGGGGGCATTTGCCTGTTCAATACGGCGGTGCTCGGCGAAAGCTTCATAGGTCTGTTCGGCCAATTGTTTGGCCACCTCGGCCGTGACTTTACCAGCGTCTTGCAGCACTTGATGTTCGTTAAAAGCCAAGAAGGCATCTAGCTTGTCCGCCCAATCTTGCATCGTCATGGGGCGGCGTTTGCTGGCCTGGTTTTCGGCGTAGTCCAGATACATGGTGACTATGCGATTCAGACTGCTTAGCTCTTCTTGAGTAAGGTAATTTTTAGCAATGGACACATCGGTTTTACCGACGCGCGTGCCCTGCCAACTGGTCAACCCCATATTGGGTTTAGTGATATCGGCGCGCTCAACAATCAGTTCCGCCGCCGTGTAGCCGTGAATCGCCCAATGCAACTTGTTTTGCACGCTAGCAAAGAACTGCTGGCTGAGGGGCGCGCGGGCGTTATAGTCGCTGGCGGTGGCGTAAATATCGGTAATCTTCTGGTAAAAACGGCGCTCGGAGGCGCGAATATCACGAATCCGCTCCAGCAACTCGTCAAAATAGTCGTCACTGACGGCCTTATCCGGGTTTTTCAGGCGCTCGTCGTCCATGGCGAAGCCTTTCACCAGGTACTCTTTAAGCACCTGCGTCGCCCACTGGCGAAACTGGGTGCCACGACTGGAGCGCACCCGATATCCCACCGCCAGTACCGCCTCCAGATTGTAATGGTCTAGAAGCCGTTCCACGTCCCGCGTGCCCTCCCGGGCAACTGTCCGGAATTTCCGGATAGTTGCGGCTGGGTCTAATTCACCGTCCTCGTAGATATTAGTGATATGCTCACTAATCGTTTTTGGCGACTTTTCAAACAACTCCGCGATCTGGCGCTGGGTAAGCCACAGGCTTTGCTCGCTGAGTTTAAGCTGCAAGCGCACCTGACCATCAATTGAGGTGAACAGTGCCATGGGTTGGTTGAATTCTGCACGGCTTTCCATGTATTTCTCCTATCTACCCCCTGTTGAAATTGTCCAGTAATGCCGAAAAGTATTTCGCCAGCCCAGCGGTTGAGAACAAACAGCGATAAAGATTACAAGAGTTTATCGTTTGGCACTTAAAAGGTAAATGTGCCAAAAAATTCATCTGACCCCATTAATCCTTTCTTCATAATTTCAACAGGACTTAGAGTCAAGTCTTTGATTTTTTACAGCCTGATACCACCAGCCGCATTAAAATTTAAAGACCTGACCCTCTCACTCTCATTATTTCTTGAAAGGGAAATGCGCCAAAAGTTTCATCTGACACCATTAATCCTTTTGCTAATGAGCGAGAAGCAGGTGGGTAACCGACCGGGACGGATTGAACCTAGAGCCGTAAAAAGACGACCAAAGCCATTCCCGCTATTGTTAAAACAAAGGGATCAAGCGCGCAACGAAGTCAGGAAGAATGGCCACCCCAAAAAGCTTAAGTGAGTGCCATTCTCATCTGACCCCATTAATCTTTAAAAATCAATTTAACATTCACTCTTTAGCTGCTGCACCACCTGCACTAAAAGCCTCAGTGTTTTCCACGAGGGTCCCCTTTCCTGTTTGCTCATTAATAATAATGAACTCACCATCATCTGTTAACCCAAGCAACTGATTACGAAAAATAGCTAATCCATGCACTTCATCAAATCCGGACTCACCCAAAAATACAGTATTGCCGTTTAAGGGATTAATTTTGACAACAACATCTGTTGATGAACCAGGAACAATCATTGACCCAAACAACTGCTCACTCTCTTTATCAAACACCAAATCACCAGATGAAGTGGCACCCGAACCAAATGATCCTATAACAGTCCCTTCTCCTGTTTCTGGGTTTATCGTTAAAAACTCTCCATAAGTTGTCCCTGCGTACAAGACGCCTTCCCCTCCTTCTAACGCATTAACCGTGGAAAAACCAATATAGCCTAACCCTACACCTTCGCCTGTATCAGCATCTATTTTAATCAACTGTGAAAATGTTACGCCATAAAGATCATCCCCCAAGAATGCAATATCTGTTAGAGAATAACCAACGCCACCTAAATTAACTACTTCACCAGTATCAAAATTTAGTGTAGATAGTGTTGAATCACCCACATCAGCAAAATAAATTTCTCTATTTTCTTTGTTTTCACTGGCGATTGTGAAGCAAACTTCTACTCTTTTTGAAAGAGTGCTATTTTCATCTTTTACACTAATTAAAGTACAGAAGTTATTATCATCAAGATCCGAAGGAATACTAACAGTTAAGCTTACGGCTTCTGATGTATTACCACTACCGCCGTCAACCTCTCTATAGAAACGATAGTATCCCGAAGCGTTCGAAACACCCATGTATATTTCTTCAATACTAGATTCGACGTCAAATATAATATTTATTTTTTCTTCCGCCAAAACTTTCGTTCTGATATTTTCCGGGCTACTCACCACCTTCGGAAATTCATTAACTTGGGAATATGGAAGCGCATCCAGTACCAGCTCTCCTTCGACCCCCTGATGATAAACCAATAAAGCCTCTAAGATTTCATCTGGTTCTAGAGCGGCTTCAACACCTGTATCGTCTACGATATTATCGGTTACCGGCGACTCATTCGAACCACCTGAACCACCTGAACCACCTGAACCACCACACGAGCATAAAACCAGAATTGATAAAAAAACCAACATTCCGTTAAAGCATTTGACTATCGACATTTTCACTCCTTATCAAAAATACAATATGAAACATTCCACATAAACACGCCACTTACCCAAGCAGCCTTATTTAACTTTTAACCCAACTGCCACAACTCGCCGTTTTGGCTCGCCTGCCCTAACACCTCCAGTGCACCCAGAACCTGAACCACGGATTTTTCCGGTTTGCGTTTAAATTGTTCGGCCAGGGCTTGTTGGGTTTGGGGGCCGATGGCGAGCAGTTGTTGTACGGCTTTGACTTGCTCGGGCATGGTTTTGGGCCAGGTTTGTTTGGCGGTGGTTTGGGGTTTGTCGACTTGTGCTTTGTCTTTGCCGCTGCTGCCCGTTGCCAGATCGGCGCTGGTTTGGCTGCCTGCTGAAAAAAGCTCGGGCGCTTGGTAGTCCGGGCGCAGCCATCGGATGTGGCCTTGGGCCTCCTCGGCGGCGCGCTCGTGGTTTAGGGCGACTAAACGGCACAGCAGTTCTTCTTCCGCCTCAGCTTGGTCGGCGGGTTTGTCCGGCAATGGCGTGGTGGCGCCGGGGCGGCCTACCAGTATTTCGCCCAAATCGCTCCAGCCGTAGGCATCGAACACGGCGGCGTCTAGCTCGTCGTGTAGCTCGCGCAAGATGGAGACTAACCCCTGTTCGTGGATGGTTTTGTCTTTGGCGGTGAGCGGTTCTTCAGCCCGCAACTTTTCCAGCACGTTGTACATGCCGGTTAGGGTCAGCTTATCGTACTCGGCTTGCTGGCGTTTGCGGTGGGCGTCGATTTTTTCAGATAACGTACTGATGGCCTCAGCCTGGACTTCACTTAGATCCGGGAAAGGGAAGGTTTCAAAACAACGAGAATTATTGTACCTTGGCCGGTCTTCTAATGTCCCACCGCTAGAAAACACCCAAAGTATATGCAGTCGGCTACCGACAACACCTAAATGTTGCAGTTCATTTAACGCTAAAGCAATTATCCCTTGATCCGGCAGTGTAAAAATATCCTTCTTTATAAAAACTCTATGCTTAGCTGTCATGGAGGTTGCCATATAGAAACTTAAACCCTCAAATGAGCTACGCATTTCTTGGCGAGGCTTGCCAAAGCACCACCATTTTTTAGCGTATACCGCACCATCCTTTGTATGGGCTTTAGCGTCTCTCGCCGGCTTTACTCTCTCAAGAACCCACTGATAAAGATCAGGATATAACTGTTTTACTGAATCTAATGAATACCCATAGAAATCAATTACAAACCTATTTGTTGGTTTCTGCGTGACATCTTTACCATTAATAAATGGTTTAATTACTTTTTTATGGTTTATATCTTTTGAAAAAAAAACCTCAGCGCTCTCACCTGAAAGATAAAAATTTCCAATAAGTGAAACACCTCGGAAGCTCAGTTTTTGGTTTGAAACAAGTTGATTAGCGCTACTCACATCAGCACCAATCGTCACATCCGCAAATATCTTTCCTTCCCGCCGATCGACCTTAACCGAACGCACCTCATCATTCGCTGCGGTCTCCGAAATCACATGCCGCAATACCCCCGACTGCTCACCAGCCACACCCACACTCATAGCGATACGCACAGCGGCGCCATCGTTGCCATCCACCCACGGGTGGTCGGGAATGGCGAAGGCGAGCGACAGCGGTTTTTTGTTGTGGTTTAGGTGCGGCTCCATCACCCGACGGTTAAAGGTTTGCCGCAGGCTGTTAGTGGTAATAAAACCAAATCGATGGGCATTGCCGTTGCGCACGGTTTCGGCAGCGATATGCCACCAGTACATGACGAAATCGGCAGACTCGGGCACCTGGCCTTTGTAGGTAGCGCGCACAGCATCCACATAGCCATCGCCCAATGCGCGGCGCATGGTGGCCGCACCAATAAACGGCGGATTCCCCACAATATAATCCGCCTCGGGCCATTCTGTTTTGCGCGGGTTATTAAAGTGGTAAACGGGAATACGCTGAGTATCATCCGGTATCAGCTCGCCAGTCACTGGGCTTTTTTTGTAGCTAATGCCGTCCCAGATGGTTTTGGGGTTGCCATCTTCACCGAGCATTGGCTCGCGGCTGTCGTACTCAATGAGTGCATCGCGGCATTCAATATTGTGAAAGTCGCGCAGTATTGGCTCGGGTAGATCCAGTTTGCCGTTAATGCGGTAGTGCCATTGCAAATAGCCAATCCACAACACGATTTCGGCAATGGCGGCGGCGCGGGGGTTGATCTCTAGCCCCAAAAACTGGTGCGGGTCTACCGTCAGGCCTTCGGCATCGAAGCTTTGCTGGCCGGCGGATAGATCGCGAATTAGATTCAGCACTTCGCCCTCTAGCCGTTTTAAATGCTCTAGCGCCACATACAAAAAGTTGCCGCTGCCACAGGCTGGGTCCAGCACGCGGGTGTTGCAGAGTTTTTGGTGAAAGTTGCGTAGCTCGCTTAAGGCTTTGTCTTCTTTGTTCTGTTGCAGCCAAGCCTGGGTGGCAACCTGTACGGTTTGCCATTCGGCGCGTAGTGGCTCGATCAGCGTGGGCATGACTAAGCGCTCGACGTAGGCGCGCGGGGTGTAGTGCGCGCCCAGTTTGTGGCGTTCGCGCGGGTCTAGCGCTCGCTCTAGCAATGTGCCAAATATGGCGGGCTCAACATAGCGCCAGTCGGCGCGGGCGGCCTCTAACAACAGGCCGATTTGCTCGGCGTTTAGGGCAATGGGGTTAATGTCTTTAAACAGGCCGCCGTTAAAGCGGCGCACCTTGGTCATGATTTGCCCTTCAAAACCACCCGTATTCATAGTGTTCCAGAGGCTGGTCATGGAGTCTACAAACAGCTCGGGAGTGGCGTGCAGTTTTTCTAGCAAGTGGGTAAAGCTGTTGTAGGGCAGCAGCTCTACGTCTTCGCTGAACATGGTAAACAGACAGCGCTTAAGAAAGTGGGCTACCTGCTCTACCGGATGGCCGGATTGCTCCAGCGACTTGGCAAGCTCGGCCAGCTTGGCGGAAACCTCGCGGGTAACGCGGGCGGCCTGCTTGGATAAGTCCAGCGCGTCTGGGTCTTGCCATAGGTTGTACAGGCGGTGCTGAATGTCCGGCTTGCGTAAGTCCTCAAGCTTAATGCGGTGGTGGCCGGGGTCGGGGAACGGCACATAGGTGCCGCCCGAGCGGCTGAACTCGGCGTACAGCTCGAGCGAGCGGCCTACGTCGGTGACCACAATAAACGGCGGGCGGCCTTCGTCGGTAGGCAGGGCGCGCACGTACTGGTCGGCCTGATTTTGCGCGGCCAGCATGGCTTTATCCCACCCGCTGGTGCCCAGGGTTTTGCCGGTTTGCTTAGCCTCTAAAACAAAACTGCCGCGTTTGTATAAGTCAATAAAGCCGCGATTCACGCTGCCGTCGGGCTTGTGGATGTCTACCCGGCGCTCGAACACATAGGCGTTGTCGGCGTTGGTTTCGCAGGCGGGTTCCGGCTGGGGCAGGCCCAGCAGGGCGCAAAGCTCGGTAAGGAATAACTGGTAGTTGGCCCGCTCGGTGCCACCGGCGTTGTGCCAGCGGCTAATAAAGGTTTCTACGGCCTCGGGCGTGGCGAGTGATAGGCGTTCCGGCTCGGGGTACATGGCAGTCCGTTTTGTTAGCGCATTTGTAGTGATGGATCATAACAAGATGTGGTTTTTTGCGCTAGAACGTGAGATTAAGACACTTGCACGTAGCAAACGAGCTGGCGAGCCCACAAGATTTAACACGGGATTTTTGTCTGAATTTAAAGGACGGCGGCCTACAACAAGAATGGCATATTGCGCCCTGCGGGCAGGGCTGCACAGCGGCAACCCTGCTATAAACCTTAAAATCGGGCCGAAACTCCAAGCCCACCACTCATGGCAATCACGTCGTCGACGTTGCGGGTGTAGTATTTTTCTTCGTAATCTCCGGCATCACGCACACTCATCCAAAACTCTAGGGTCACAAATCCCCAGTTATAACCCAGGCCACCACCTATGGTAGAACAGCTAAAGTCTTCCTCATAGTGACTGCGATAGGCGTGATACTCGTGGGTTTCGCTGAACAAACCAATGGCACCATAGGCCCGAAAGCCTTGGGTAGAAAGGCCGGTACCCAACAGCACCGCGCCTTCTCGTACATCAATGCTGTAGTCAGAATCGTCGGTATCTTCTTGCGAGCCGTAAATTACGCGAAAGGCAACATGATCGTTAATCGCGCCAGTGGCAATTAAAGAGAGCCCACCAAAGCCATCGGTATCATCGCCGCGATTGTCGCTATAACCAATTGCCGTTGCGTAAGAGGCAACGCCAACGGAAAAGTGCTTTTGCGGCTCAACGTTTTGCTGAGCGAAAGCTAACGAAGGGGCAAGAAAAATGGATGTAGCAAGGAAGGTTTTGAAATTCATTATCAGTCATACTCCGTGATAGTCATCGTAAGGCTTTCCATAAAGCCTGATCGTCAATTCAGCAATCTGGCGGACTGCGAATTGGCGCGGGAATCTACCACAAATGAGTTATGGTTGCACGGCCCTCGAGCCTCCGACAACTACACTATTGCCCGTTGCGACAAACCCGGCCTTGCATATCGCAGTGTTCGGGCTTACTCATTCACCGGCCTCGGCGCCGGTGTAGCTAAACCCCAACACTATCCCTTCACAGTTGCGTAAACTGTGCCCCCAAACCCCCAACTCGGAAACAACAATGCGCAGCAAGTCCCGTAAATTGCCCCCTGCGGCGCCCGACCCTTCAGTGCCCCGGCTTAACCTGCGGCAGGTGTGGGGTTATATCTGGCCTTATTTGTGGGATTACAAATGGCGGGTTGGGCTTGCCATTGCGGCGTTGCTGGCGGCCAAAGGGGCGACGCTGGCGATGCCCTGGGCGCTAAAACATATTGTGGATGGGGTGGACCGGTCTCTGCAGCCGGAGCTGGCACTGCCCCTGGCCTTTTTGCTGTTTTACGGTTTTTTGCGCTTTGGCGGGGTGTTTTTTGGTGAGCTGCGCGATGCCATTTTCAGCCGGGTGACCGAACGGGCGATGCGCCGGATTGGGCTGCGGGTGTTTCGGCACTTGCATCGGCTGGAGCTGGATTTTCACCTCAGCCGCCAGACCGGGGGCATTAGCCGGGATATCGAGCGCGGCACCAGTGCCATCAGTTTTTTGATGCGCTTTTTGATGTTTAATATTGTGCCCACGCTGTTTGAAATTTTTATGGTGGCGGCGATTTTTACCTTTGCCTTTTCTGCCTGGTATGCGCTGATTATTCTGGCGGCGGTGGCGGTTTATATTGGCTTTACGGTGTTTACCACCGAGTGGCGTACCCGGTTTGTGCGCGAGGCCAACCGGGCGGATTCCTCCACCAATACCCGGGCCGTGGATAGTCTGCTGAATTACGAGACGGTTAAATACTTTAACAACGAAGATTTTGAAGCGCAGACGTACGACCAGTTTTTGGCCGAGTGGGAGCAGGCCAAGCTAAAAAACCGCATGTCGCTGCTGGCGCTGAACTCGGGCCAGGCGCTGATTATCGCCGCCGCCATTACCGGCATGATGGTTATGGCGGCCCAGTCGGTGATTACCGAGGAGATGACGCTGGGTGACTTGGCTATGGTGAACGCCTATATGATTCAGCTGTTTATTCCGCTGAATTTTCTCGGGTTTGTTTACCGGGAGATGCGCCGGGCGCTGACCGATTTAGAAAATATGCTGGGGCTTTTGAAACGTGCGCCGCGCATTGTGGATACGCCTGACGCCAAGCCCCTGCAGGTAACCGCCGGTGAAGTTGAGTTTAAGAATGTCGCGTTTGGCTATCGGCCCGAGCGAACCACCTTTACGAACTTGTCGTTTCGCGTGGCACCGGGGCAAAGGCTGGCCATTGTCGGCGCCTCGGGTGCGGGCAAGAGCACCATCGCCCGCTTGCTGTATCGCTTTTACGATGTGGACGGCGGCTCCATCGCCATTGATGGGCAAGACATTCGCGAGGTGACGCTGGATTCGCTGCGCCAGGCCATCGCCGTGGTGCCGCAAGACACGGTGCTGTTTAATACCAGCATTCGCGCCAACATTGCCTACGGCAACCCCGAGGCGCCGGACGAGGCCATCGACCGGGCCATTAGCATGGCCCATTTGGATGGGTTTATCGCCGCCCTACCCGACGGTGACAGTACGCTGGTGGGCGAGCGGGGTTTGAAAGTGTCGGGCGGCGAGAAACAGCGCATTGCCATTGCCCGGGTGCTGCTTAAAAATGCGCCCATTTTGCTGTTTGACGAGGCCACCTCGGCGCTGGATTCGAATGCCGAGGCGGCAATATTGACCGCCATGCGGGAGGTGTCCAGCGGCCACACCAGCCTGGTGATTGCCCATCGCTTATCCACGGTGGTGGACGCGGATCAGATACTGGTGCTGCACGACGGCCAACTGGTGGAACAGGGCAGCCACCAAGAGCTGTTGCAGCGCGGTGGTCGCTACGCGCAACTGTGGGCTGTGCAGCAGCCAGAGCACGGTTAACCCGACGTCCAGCGGTAGCCTCAAGAAGATGCCTAAAAACGCGCTGGTAGGCCGCGACACGCTCGACTCTGTGGGAGTTAAAGATACCCCACCACATAGCGCGTACTCCTGCCCCCGCTCGGTAGCTTCCGCAAACAGCCCTTATCCAATAAATCCGCTAAATCGCGGGTGACGGTGGGTTTACTCACGTTAACCAAAGCCGCCTGTTCCAACTCCAGCTGGCGAGCGACCGATAAACCTACAGAGTCAACATCCAGATGTTCGCCCTCTATTTCACTGGTACGGATAGCATTATGGATAAGGGCGTCCGGTTATGGCTTTAGTAGCTCTTCATCCCACTCGAAGTGAGGCCGATTGCCCCGCTGCCAGATGAACGTGAGCCGAATACGCGCCCTAATCGAATCAAGTTATGAGCCGATTAGGGCCAATACTCCGCTCATAAAAAAATAACTAACCCGTAAGTCATTATTCATCGTTAGCCGCCACGCCCGTTTTTGGGGCCTGGCTATCCAGTAAAGTCAGCATTGCTTGGGCGGGGTGACGGCAAACTCGCCGCGGCTATCGAGCGGCAACTAGGCTATTCACTTTTTTGTGGCATGGAGTTGAATCATGGGCATCTCTTACCCTTAGCGGCAGTGTGTGTTTAGCCATTCAGTAAAAGGTCCCTACACCAACCTACCCCATGCTTTGATTGTAGTGCTCAATGAGCTCGTCCATGGCGGGTTTGTCGTAGTCGACAATACCGGAGACGAGCATGATTTTTTCGCCTTTACCGACTAGCTCATCGCCGTCTTTCCAGTGAAACGGTAAGGTAAGGCTGCCGCGTTTGCCCTCGGCGCTGAAGATGGGGGCCAGAGGCTCCAGTACGGGGTTTTGGATATCAGTGCGGTCAAAATCTACCGCCATGCTCTGGTACATTACCATGGGACGCTTGGGGTTAATCATCACCTTTTGGGCCGACATAGCCGGCACTAAAATATGCGGGAAGGCCTCGCCCGAAAAAGCCACATACTGCTTGATGATACTTTCGACACAGGCCGGATCGGTATTGTTGTCGCCCGAGCGGTTCACGGTGACATAGGCTTTTTTGTCATCCGAAAATACCAAGGTGTCAGAGGGCTGCGGCAAGGTGATTATCGACTTTTCTGTGATCATCGCATCGAACGAGAACTGCATAGTCTGCGATATGCCGTACTTTAACAGCACCACAGCAAACAATAAGTCGCCCGGCACACAAAACCGTTTCGCATCCGTGTTGTGTAGAGGGTTGTAATCCCCGGCCACTTCCTTTGCAAACTGACTCGCTTGCTCGCGGGTAAAAGATAGAGTGTTATTGTTCTCTTGGAAAAAGTGATTAAGCATATTCGAAGGGTCTGGTGAGTCGTAAAAGGCTGGGAATAGTAAGCTTTTAAGGGTAGTTTTACAAACCTGCCAATAAAAGCCATGCAGTGGCAGGCTGCGGCACACGCTGTTACCTACTCGGCATCGTATAAACTCGCTGAACACCCTTCGTCGTGCAATGGCTGGGCGCCATAGCCGCGCCCAATCCTTTCACCGGCCCCCCACCGCAATTCAACCTCCGCCAGGTGGTGCTGGGTTTTGATTGCATTGAATGCCGCCACGGTTCACTGCCTTATAGTACCCATGCAAACCCAAAGCGCCCCGTATACGCACTGCGCGCTTGCTTACGGTCAGCCCACTGCGAACAGGGACCTATTCTTACGCTGCCCATTAAGTGTCGCGCCTATAAACGTAGACCTTACGCACAAGTCGTACAGCACGAGAGATAAGCCAATGGCAATACCAAAAACCAATGCCCACTTAATTCCCCAGTGCCAGCTCACCTCGGCAAAGGCAATTTGCAGCCAAATCACGATCGGTAAGTGAATTAAATACAGCCAGTAAGAGGCGTCGGCGAGATAGCGAATAACCTTATTGGGGCGGTCGAGGTAATGGCGAAATAATCCGATCATGAGCGCGATCAATGACCACATCATGACCGAGTAGCTAAATTTAAACGCCAGCGCTATATAAACAATGTGTGGATGACCGGGTTGACGCTCATAAGGGGAGGTAAGAATCGTCACAACAATAGCCGTTAGCGCCACTAACAATTTTTGCCAGCTTAACCGGCTAAAAGCCGGTATTAGGTCACTCTGGCGATGCATTAACCACCCCAGTGTAAAACAACCCCCATAAATACAATACACTGGCCAGTGCGGCACGAGAGACTTGTCGGGGGTATCCAAACCCCACTGCCCCATCAACCACATACACCCGGCAGTGGGAACGGCCAAAGCTAAAACAACCAGCGACGAGTGACACAGCCACGCAAGTGCTGCATCCAATGATTTACTCAGTAAGCGGTAGGCAGGCTGAAAACGAACAGTGAGCGCGCGAACACACAACACACTAAGAGTCACTAACAACAGGTAATACAAAAACCATAGGTGGGTGCCCGTTAATAACGTTTGAGAAGCCGCCAGCATTGAACTGGCCCCCTCTTGCAACGCCGGCCAAAGACTGACATCGCCGCGCATACTCTGCGCACCCATGACCCAGGCAAATACCAATAGAGGTCGCAGTAGTATCCAGCCCAATACAAAGGGCAGCGCAATACGTAAGAGTCGCGACTTCAAAAACACGGCTCCCCCCTTGCGGTGATAGCTCATATGGCTGAAAAAACCCGCCAGTAAAAAGAACAACGCCATTCTAAAAGAGTGACTAACTAACGCGAACACGCCCACCACTGTGCTGGTGGAAATATCCATAACCGCCCAGCCAATATACACGGGTAAAAAAGACAAACAGGCGTGAAAAACAATGCCCAGCAAGAGCGCAAAAGCACGCACAGCGTCTAGATAATCCTGCCGGGTATTGTGTGGGGTATATGTGTCCATGGTCTTATCCTTAACAAAGCCATTAGTAAAAGCTGACCTGATCCAATGCAAAGCTAAAGCGTTCGGGCTGCATGGCGTAAGCGACGATGCTAATCCCGTTAATGGCTCCGGCGTTCAATGGCGTTTGCTCTGACCATGCGCGCTTAAGCGATTCAAACGGTACTTTTACCTGATGAAACTCACCATCGTTGGTGACCGTTACAGGCGCGGCGTGGTAATCATGGTTTTGAATTTCACTACCGTTTACCGTGACCGACAAGACTCCTTTGTTGAGCTTAACGCTCAGTAAAATACCGGTATAAGGCTGGGCGTTTTGCGAGCCGCCCTGAACGTCGAGTGGAAGCACCAGGCTCACCCAACCTAACTGCCCTCGCGCCGGTGTAATCTCCCCATCTACTGTAATAACGCCCACGCCAATCGTGTGCTGAGCGGTGGAGCCTCCGCCCGCCAGACTGTCGGTTATGAGCTGACGCGGTAGCCCTAAGCTGTTATTCTCAGGCTTATCAAAGGTATCCACCACCGGTGGCAAAGTGCCACCCCAGGCTACCCCGGACAAGGAGAGTGTGGCCGCCAGAGCGATAGACTTAAGAGATGCGATTTTTGTCAGTGAATGTTTGAGCATGGTACTTTCTCCGCATAAATAGAGGTTAACGACATAAGTGTCGCTCTCTAAGTACCTATTGCTGCGCAAAAGGTGACAATATTTCTAAGGAATCTCTGAATAAGCCCAAAAAAATAATTTTTCTGTCACCTTTTGTATAAAAGCTGGCACTCATAGGCCGAAGCGAATAAAACGGATCAAACAGATGAGCCTATTTAAAAGACGAGTGCAGTATAAGGAGTCGGCCGATACCTCACTGGTACTGGCCTCCATTGGCGGTGACCGCGACGCCTTTGGCGAGATTGTCAGCCGCTATCAAAGCCTGCTGTGCTCGCTGGCGTACTCTTCGGTGGGGGATTTAAAACACAGTGAGGATATTGCCCAAGAGACTTTTGTCGACGCCTGGCGCAAGCTGGATACCCTGGCGGAGCCCGAAAAGCTCAAGGCCTGGCTATGCGGTATTTTGCGTTTTAAAGTCAGCCGCTATCGCCGCAAGGAGTCGCGCCATAACAACAGCGACTCGGCCGAACTGGATGAACAGGAGTCACCTCAGCCGCAGGTGGATGAAACCCTGATACGCGAGCAGGAACAAACTCTGCTGTGGCAAACCTTACAACAGCTCCCCGAAACCTACCGCGAGCCATTAATTCTTTTTTACCGCGAGCAGCGCTCGGTGGAAAATGTGGCCGCCGAACTGGATTTAACCGAGGCGACGGTTAAGCAGCGCTTATCGCGCGGACGCAAAGCACTGCAAACGGCGATGGTCAGCTTTGTGGAAGACACGCTCAGCAAAAGTAAGCCCGGGGCGTCATTTACCACGGCAGTGCTGCTCGCCATTAGTACTATCTCAGCGCCCAAAGCTAAGGCAACAGCCCTGGGGATTGGGGCAGCCCATACGGGCTCGGCCTTTAAGTGGGCCAGCTTGTTAACGGTGTTTGCCGCCTTTTCGGGGCTGATTGGTTCGTTCTTTAGTGTGCGGGCAAGCCTGGCACAATCGCGCACTCGCAGCGAACGGCGCCTGACCATAAAAATCGTCGCCCTGTATTTAGGTATTGCTCTGGCATTCACTCTGGCTTTATACCTATTAAAAACTCTGGCGCTGGGCAATAGTGTTAACGCTCAGGGTTACGCCATCGCATCACAGCTCGTGGTGTTTGCTTTTGTCATCAGCTATTTGTATTTGCTGAGCTTTATGCTCACGCGCGTACCTCAGTTGCGGGCTCAGCAGCGGCTCGCTTTTCCGCAAGCGTTTCTTGCCGAAGGTGACCGGCCCGATGCCAAGCGGCGCGAATTCAAAACCCGTGCAACACTGTTGGGCGTGCCTGTCTTGCACTTTAAACTGGGCATGCCCGAGCCCGGCGACAAACCCGCCGTTGGCTGGGTTGCCGGAGGCGACCGAGCTTACGGATTGGTGTTTGCCTGGGGCGGCTGGGCGGTAGCGCCCGTTAGTGTAGGGATAGTATCGCTCGGGTTTATCAGTATTGGCGCGCTAGGTATCGGCGTTTTAAGTTTGGGGGCAGTGGCTATTGGTGTACTGGGTTTGGGCGCGGCGGCCGTGGCTTACAAGGCCTATGCCTCGCTGTCGGCGCTGGGCTGGCAAAGTGCATTAAGCGGAGGATTTTCAATCGCGCAAGACGCCGCTCTTGGCCCGGTGGCTTTTGCCACAACCAGCAACAGCGAACAAGCCGCCCAGCTGACAAATTTAACCGCTTTTAACCACCACTATTTATGGGTGCTCGCGGTGATGTCAGTACTGGTGATTGTGCCGGCGGTATGGCATTCGAAGGTGGTGCGCCAGCGTATGGGACAAAAGTAGCGCCCCTGCTTTCTCAAAGCCAATGGGCCTGAGAGACTTCAGGCCCCATTGAGTGATTTTTTATCGACAGCTGAGGGCCAATAAAATGAGTGCCAATATAATGAGGGGCAATAAAAAAGAATGGCTTATCGTAGAGGTTTCATTTTACGGACCAATTGCCCCACACCAACAACAGACCAAAAACAGACCAAACCAAGCAGACAGCCATATCAGGCATCAGCCAAACGCTCTGCGCAGATTAAGCGGCCTGCTTTACTGGGTTTTTATAACTGATCAATGACCTGTAACAACTGCTGTGGACTGGGGCGGGTTTTGTAATCCAGCGAGCTGTTGGCCCATAAAACCGCACCTTTGCCATCGACAATAAACGCGGACGATACGGCAAATTTACGATGGCCTGCGCCATTCCAGTCTTCCACCACTATGCCGTAATCTTTATACACTGGTACTAAATGTTCGGGCAGCTCCATAGTGACGTTAAACGCATCGTGCGCATTTAAGTCTGGGTCGGACAGAACGGGAAAGGGAATCTCATAGGTGCGCGCGGCCAGAGCTGCGGCATCAGGTTTGTCCGCACTAATGAGTATCGGCGTTACGCCGCGTTTTTCAAACTCGGGCCAGGCTTCAGTAAGCTGGCGAATTTGCACGTTGCAGTAAGGACACCAACCGCCACGGTAAAAAACGACCAATAAGGGCGCATCGTTTTTTAAGGTTGTCCAATCGACCTTTTCACCCTCGATGTTTTTAACGGAAAAATCGCTCACCACGCTTCCCTTTGCCAAACCCACATCGTCCGCCAAGGTTCCTAGCTGCTCTTGCGCGGTAGCGGCTAATTCAGGGCTTTTATTTGGCAACTGTACATCTTCAGCTAGCGCCGACAAACACACCAACAAACCTGCCACACCTGTTAATAAACGCTTCACCGTATTCATACACGCTCCATTGTTATTAATTCGTTTAATCATTCGCTATCCTCAATTCAAACCCTAACAGTTTTTTAAGTCACTAGGGAGTGGGTTAGCTCATCTAATCGACTCGACGGCAAACTATAAACCCGCGACTGCTCTAAGCAGTGTGTGATTCACCTACTATTTGGCGCATTTTAAATGTTTACGCAAAAAGCGAGCTTAGAGTCTGGCATCACAGTGATAAGCGTGAGCAATTTTGTATAGCAATGAATTGCGGGCATTCACCGAGCGCTTAAGATTATTGTTAAGGCAGAGCTTCGAGCAAAACATGTAGACTAAATTATATAAATATTCAAGATGAAAAATTTATAGCGATTAACGTAAGACTCTCGACCAACCGGCTTTATCTGGCGTTAAAAACCATCCCGATAAGACTGCTTCAGCCAAGGTTATACCTCTAGATATAAATGTGCGAACTATTGTATTTATGACACGAAATAGTTATTGTATTTTAGCCCGAGGAGTAATATGACAATGCTCGACGGTATAACGTAAACGTGGATAACCTGCGTTATCGTTAACGTCATAATAAAAGATCTTAAGCGTCTGTAGCCTACGTTATCGTTAACGTGATGCGCAAAGATCCTGATACGTCGCACCACGCTTTTTGGGCTTATCTTAATAAATTGATAATAAAATAAAAGGATTGCCATGCACTATTCAAATATACGACTCAAAAAACACTTTAAACGATCAGCCCTTGCTGCCTGCGTGATGGCAGTATCGACAGGTGCCTATGCGCAAGACGCCCTGGAAGAGGTTATTGTAATAGGCACTAAGGCTAGCCTAGAGCGAGCTCAAGACATCAAACGCAATGCGGATACCGTCAAGGACGTGATCACTGCAACGGATATCGGCTCTTTGCCAGACAAGTCTATTGTCGAAGCATTGCAGCGTATACCGGGCGTTGCTATTGAGCGATTTAATGCTTCTAATGATCCCGATCACTTCGGTGTAGAAGGTGGCAAGGTTGTGGTGCGTGGTTTAAACCGCGTACGTGCTGAATTTAACGGCCGCGATGCACTAAGTGCTCGGGGCGATGGTGGCCTTAGCTTCTCTGACATCCCCCCCGAAATGGTCGGGCGCGTAGAGGTGAACAAGAACCAAACCGCTGACCTTATTGAAGGTGGCGTGAGCGGTACCATCAACTTGGTGACCCGTAAACCTTTCGATACTGACGGGCTTGTACTCGGCGGCACCATTAAAGCCAGTGAAGGCCATCTTGCAGAAGAAGCTGATATCTCGGCATCCGGCCTTATTAGTAACACCTGGGATTCTGAGGCAGGCCGTTTTGGTGCTCTTTTGAGTGTTACTCAATCAGAGCTGAATACGCGCAGTGATGGTATTGGCGTATACAACTATTACGATAATAACGGTGTCGGCGGTTTAGCGAGTGAATATCAAGGGCAAGATGTTGCTGTGCCAACATCGGCCTCATTCCGTATGCAGCAAAACAGCCGTGACCGCTTAGGTGTTGGAGCGTCTTTTCAGTGGGAAAGCACCAATGAAGATGTGTTAATTACCGCTGAGTTTATTCACTCCAACTCCGACCTGACCTGGCATGAAAATTTTGTTGAGCATCCTGAGCAGCCCTTCTCTGGTACGCCCAGAGCTGTATCCCTAGGCGATGACCAACAGTTTGACTGCCCAGCGACTAGCAGTGAGGCAAATCCTTGCTTATTTACCAGTGGCACACTGGTAGGCAGCACTCCCACTTGGGCTGACAACGTGCCAACGTTAACTCACACAGCCGCAACCCGTGTGCGCCATGATGAGGCTGAGGTAAGCGATTACAGCCTGAACGGTAAATTTCAGATAACCGATAACTTCTCCATCGAGGCCGATCTACAATACGTTGATGCACTGAACAATATTGTTGATACAACCGCTCATGGCAAAATCGCCGGTGATATGAGCATTAATATGGAGAGCGACACCGCTCAACTTGACTTTATTAACACCAGCCAAGGGGCAAATAGTGAAGCCTATTTTGCTGACTCTGCAAACTACCTTTTCCGTTCCAGCATGGATCACGTCTCTGAGAATAGTGCAGAGTCTCTAGCCCTTGCCGTTGATGCTGAATACACCTTTGACGACGATCTATTCAGAGGCGTTAAATTTGGTTTCAGACGCTCCGAGCGAGAACAAGATATCCGTGAATCGGACTATAACTGGGGGGAAGTTGGCGAGGTTTGGGGTAATGCGACCTATTTTGACGCAACACCTGACATTGTCGAGCAAGTAACTTTTAATGATTTCCATCAAGGTGACTCTTTAACCGAGTACAATACTTGGTGGTTCCCGGCTGTCGATTCATTAAGTCAAGGTAGCGATGAATGGTCTGAAGCTATGGCGGCAGCTGGCGTTGCGACCCCCACTTCGTGGAGTCCGCTCTCTGAACGCTCAGGTGTGGTTGACGGTACTACCTTCTTACCTTCAGAGTATTACCTTGTAGATGAAGAGCGCACAGCTATTTATGCAAGGCTCGATTTCGGCAGTGATGAATCTGCACTGCCCTTCAGCGGTAATGTGGGTTTACGTTATGTGAGTTATGACCGCGAATCTACCGGTGCCAATAATTTTCCGTCGCCGTTTTCGAACACTGACTTAGGCATTGGCCGTCATCCAGACTTGCCCGATCTTGACCCAGGATTGCCTGCTGACGTTGCAGCCTTTGCCAACCAAGAGTCAGGCATTTCTGAAGTACAGCAAATGGACACCGTGAACGAGCTATTGCCGAGCGCAAACTTAAAGCTAGAGCTTACCGATAACTTGCTCATGCGACTCGCTTATTCTCGAGCTATGTTTTTACCCACAATGGACAAGGTGCGCCGAAATTTTGTTATTGAGGGAAATGCAAGCACTGTAGATTTCACGGCAGAAGAACTGGCAGGCTACGGCTTTACTGATCCAGATAATTTGCCCGATGGTATCGGACCAAAATCTGTTTCTCTAGCGGGCTTTACCGCTAATAGCGCTGGCAACCCTCTTCTAGAACCTGAAATGTCGGATAACATTGATGTGTCGCTAGAGTGGTATTTCAGTGATCTCGGATCTTTAACCGCCACCTATTTCAATCAACAGATTGAAGGTTTCCATCGTCAGCGCTCTACCCCCCTAGATGTTACAAATCCAAGTAACGGTATTACTCAACAAGTGGCGGTAACGCAGTTTGTAAATGCCGGTGATGCCACCATTGAAGGGCTTGAGTTAGCACTGCAAACTACCTTTGGCTGGATCGCAGAACCGCTTGATAACATTGGCATTCAAGCCAGTTACACCTATATTGATGCAACAGCTCGAGATGATCAGCAGCCCGAAGACTTAACCGGTAGAGAGGAATTTACTTTCCGTAATTTTGTCGGCCTCACCGACCTAGAGGGTCTTTCGGAATCTAACTATAACTTCACACTGTTCTTCGATAATGGTCCTATTGAAGCGCGTTTGGCGTATACATACAGAAGCGAATTCTTGATGCATACACGTGATGAAATTGCCTTCTCTCCGGTGTATGGTGAAGCAACAGACCATCTTGATGCCTCTATTAGTTGGGATATCAATGACAACTTCACTCTTGGCTTAGAGGCTAACAACCTTCTGGACGAGGTGACACAAACGTCCATTCAATACAATGAAGAAGGGGTTCTAACGCCTCGCTCTTACTTTGTGAGTGATCAGCGCATCGGCCTTTTCTTAAAAGCTAAGTTCTAAGCTGTTTGATTAACAACCACGCAACAAGCCTAAGTCATGCTTAGGTTTGTTGCGTTGGTCACTTCATCTTTAATAAATTAAAATCTTCCTGGCAGCAATGAGGTAGCCATGGATCGACAATTAAAATCAATCTGCATACTCGGCGGCGGAACAGCCGGCTGGATGACAGCGGCCGCATTATCCCATCACTACAAAAATTCCAACATTTCCATTTTACTGATTGAGTCCGAGCAAATAGGCACCATCGGTGTTGGCGAAGCGACCATCCCACACATTCGACATTTTAATGCCATGTTGGGCATTCCCGAAAACGAGTTCATAAAACAAACCCAAGCGACTTATAAATTAGGTATAGAATTTCAAAATTGGGGTTCGTTACACCATTGCTACATGCATCCGTTTGGTGTTTATGGACAAGACATTGGCCCTGTGGAATTCCACAAAGCATGGGCTTTTTCGAGATTAAACGGCGGCACAAGTTCTTTATTTGATTTCTCATCCTCAATCGCTATGGCAAAAGAAAGACGCTTTGCCTTTCCAAACATAAAATCAAACACGTTGGATTCACGCTACTCCTACGCTTTTCATTTTGATGCCAGCCTCTATGCCCAACTGCTTAGAAAGTTTTCAGAAGATAACGGGGTTAAACGTATCGAAGGCAAGGTTAATCACATCCATAAAAACGAAAAAAGTGGTGAGATTTCTAGTCTAACATTAGCAAACGAGGCATCCGTTAGCGCAGATTTTTTTATTGACTGCAGTGGATTTAAATCACTATTGATAGGAGAAAGCCTCGGTGAAAAATTTGACAGCTGGAGTCAATGGCTACTGACTGATAGCGCAATTGCGATGCCAAGCAAAAATGAAAAAACCAACCCAAGACCCTACACCATCTCTAGAGCCAATGATGCCGGCTGGTACTGGTCTATCCCATTAAAAAGCAGAGTGGGAAATGGCAATGTCTATTCAGCAAGCTTTACTAGCGACGAAAAAGCGCACGACTCACTGATTCAATATATAGAAGGCGACATTCTAGGTGACGGACGTGTAATTCGGTTTACCCCGGGCCGAAGGAAAAAAAGCTGGGTGAAAAATTGCGTGGCTATTGGCTTATCATCCGGGTTCTTGGAGCCTTTAGAATCAACCAGTTTATATTTAATTCAAGTGGCCATCATGAAACTACTCGAACTCATGCCAGTTGATCAACACTACGAACATTTAAAACATGAATTTAACCATGCCATCTCATTTGAATATGAAAAAATTCGTGACTTTATTATACTGCACTACAAGTTAACACAAAGAGAAGATACCGAGTTTTGGCAATACTGCAAAAATATGACCATTCCTGGGTCACTGCAGAACAGAATTGATTTATTTAAGGAAAATGCCTATATCAATGATGATAGACGAGGCCTTTTTTTAACCGCAAGTTGGCTATCAGTTATGGTTGGGCAAGGGCTTATGCCGAAGTATTCTGGCATAGAGGCCGAATCTTTACAGACGGATAAGCTCAATGGTTATTTAGAAGAAATGAAAGCCTATATTGCAAAAGAGGCCAGCACCAAGCCCTACCACATCGACACATTAAATCAAACGGTAAAAAACACTAACCTGAGGGATACTCCACCCTCTAGCATGAGTTTTTATTCTACTTCTTCTTAATGGTATAGATTTAAATCCCAATGACTCCAGATATCAATATGACAAAAAATATCGCCATCATAGGAAGCGGAATACCGTTATTTTTAACCGCATTGTATATTGAGAGAACCACACGGGGATTAGCCTATAACATTAATATCTATGAAACGACAGGTGCAAGCTCAAACAATCATTATTCGGCACAGAAATTCTCCCTGTCACCCGATGTTAGAAACTTCCACAAATATTTAGAATTCTCGGAAAATGATTTCTTCTCTAAGGTAAAGCCAGGCTTTTCTTTAGGGCAAACGTATTTCGGCTGGACAAAAAAACCTTACCATTTAAGCTTTTCAAACAAATCATTTCAGCTACTAGGGCAAGAGATTCATACGGTATTTCAGCACTTAACCAACAACAAGCAAGACTTAACCTTCGACCAGCTGTGTATCGGCGGGCATTTAAGTCAACTCTCGCGCTTTACGCCACCATCGGCTCATAAAAATTCACTTTTTCACGTCATTAATTATGGATACAGTGTCAGCGAAGATCGTTACCTTGACTATTTAAAGGAAAAACTACTGCACATCAATACAACCTCCTCCCATTTAACGTATCAAACATCAACTGACGACTTTGACACACTATCCAAAGACCGAGATTTAGTTATAGACGTACGAACGGAATGTGTCGATGTACAGAAAGATCAAAATGACGGCCAACTATACCGTCACAATCTTTGTGTTGATATTGATTTAAACATGGCATCAAGTAAAATAATTCGATCCGATGGCAATTTGATTAAACTGGTAAGCACTGACACTGAAACAGGTATTGCTTTGTATAACAAAAAAGCAACGCTATCGAAAAACGACCTCCACTTGCTTGCCGCAGAAGCTCCAGAATTAGAATTAGAGGGTGCAATTTTCAACAAAATCCTTAATTCCGAACAAACCCAAAAAATCACCTCGAACGAAACCTCATTAGATGTATGGAACGACAACATCATCAATTTAAAACGTTTAAACGGTTTATCTACAGGACTGTATTATGATCGATTCTGGCTATTAAGGCTGGCTCTAATTGAGCTCAAAAAGCATTGGCCTAACAATGCCCGAACCCCATCGATAGCAGATCACTATAATGCTATTATGTCTGAATATGCCGAAGAGCTTGACTTCATTGATCACTTACATTTTCATAACAATAGCTCTGAAAACACTCAACTAAAGACACTCATTGCTACCCACTCAAGGGGAGGAGCCTTGATCGAGCTCTACCAAGAAGAAGGTCGACTCCCACAAGTTGCATTGCGCAGCATGGATGGCGACAAAATTTTTAGCTTGCTTCAGGCTCTAGCGATCAATAATAAAAAAACATCGCATTACAAATTTAACATCGATAAAAATGCTTTAATAAAAGAGCTTTTTACAATATCAGAATCATTCAAAACAGCGGCCCTAAAAGCACCCACAATCAAGACCTACAAACAACAATTAAAATCGAAGTCGACGGAACAATCATTATGAGCGCATCAAAACAAGAATCAACCGGCCAACCGATAAAAAAGATTGTCATTCTTGGCGGAGGCACTGCCGGCTGGATGACCGCTGCGGCCTTAAGCAAGGTATTTGGGGCAGGATTTTGTGAGATCGAATTGGTAGAGTCCGATTCAATTGGTACCGTTGGCGTCGGCGAGGCCACCATCCCTCAAATCAATTTGTTTAATGCCGTCTTAGGCCTAGATGAAAATAAGTTTATTAAAGACACCAAAGCGACCTTCAAGCTTGGTATCGAGTTTGCAGACTGGGGGAAAATCGGCGACTCTTATATTCATCCTTTTGCTGAGTATGGCACGCAAATAGACAACTTACCTTTCTATCACTACTGGAAGAGATTACAGCTTTTAGGCAAAGGCTCCGACCTTGGTGATTACTCTTTAAATGTGCAAGCTGCTTACAACAACTTATTTATGCGGCCCACGACATTAAAAAACTCACCTTTATCTAAAATTGCTTACGCTTTTCATTTTGATGCAGGGCTTTATGCAAAAACGCTACGTGAATACGCCGAACAAAGAAATGTAAAACGCACGGAAGGATTGGTTAAAGATGTCAAACAAGACCCAGACAACGGCTTTATCACAGAACTACATCTCAAGGATGGTGGCGTTGTGTCAGGTGATTTCTTTATTGACTGCAGCGGGTTTAAGGGCTTGCTTATCGAGAAAGTACTTAAAACCGGATTCGACGATTGGTCTTCCGATCTACCCTGCAATAGCGCCGTAACTGTTGCCAGCGAAAGGTTAGACCCTTTGCCTTCTTACACTCAATCTACGGCTCACGAGGCGGGCTGGCGCTGGAGAATACCTTTACAGCATCGTACCGGAAATGGTTACGTTTACTGTGATAAATTTATTGATGACGACAAAGCCGCTGACACCTTGCTACAAAACATTAACGGAAAGCCGTTAAATGAGCCCCGACTACTGAAATTCACCACAGGAAAACGAAAGAAATTTTGGGTGAAAAATTGTCTGGCTATCGGCCTATCATCGGGGTTTTTAGAACCCTTGGAATCGACAAGTATTCACTTTGTACAATCGGCCATTTCCAAGCTCTTAGGTTTATTCCCCACCAAAGACTTCGATCCGATTGTTATCAATAAATTCAACCAACAATTAGAAGAAGATTTCTTAGGCGTAAAAGATTTTCTAGTGCTCCACTACAACGCCACTGAACGCAACGATTCCGAGTTTTGGCGCTATTGTCAAAACATGCCTATTTCAGACAACCTAAAAGAAAAAATAGCACTCTACAAAAGTGGTTGCAGAGTTTATCGTGAAAATAACGAATTATTCGGCGACACAAGCTGGGTGGGTGTAATGGAAGGACAAGGTATAAGCGCTTATGGTTACAATCCAATCGTTGATGCCTTATCAGAACAAGAGCTTGAAAACAAAGTCAACGGCATAAAAAGAGTGATCGACAAATGTCTAACCGCCATGGGCTCTCACGCAGACTATGTAGAAGAAATCTGTAAATCCGTTAAAGACTAATCGTTGGTGTTTGCATTAAATTCAACACTGCGGTGGCGATAACACTTGCATATCTCCCCATGCCAAGGGCAACCATAATACAGGCACAACCGCTAAAGCGACTGTGCCTGTACACTTGAGATACGCTAAAAGATTTTACTCGTTTGAGTCGAGCTGGATATCGTAGAAGCTGACACTGGCGTAGTGACCATCTTTTTTGTCTTGCTCCCAGTCACCACTACCGGCACAACCGGCGTACCACATGCCTTTGGCCTCTTTAACGCTGCATTGATTGTAAGCGCCAGCCTTAAAAAAGAACCAGTCGCCGGTGTAACCGTTGGGGTGGTCTTTTTCATCGACCTTGCCATTGGCATCGACGTTATTGGACAAATCAATTTTATACTCAACCGTATCGCGGCCTTCGGCGCTAAAGGTCAGGTGCATGATATTTTCTTGCACATCGACTTTATAGCTAAAGTCTTCACCGAGTGCGATACCTTCCTCCATTGGGTTGGCGTCGTTCTCCCAAGTGTTGCCCCATACCGGATAGGCAATATCGGTGCGGTTTGGATCTTCTTTGGCAAGATTTCGCTCGTAGGTCCAAAAAACGGAACCTGTGTCGTGTTTAGGCCACTTTTTATAGTAAATTTTGAGCGGCTCATTGCCACCACCGTAGCCTTCACCTTGTTCCATTAGCGCGCTGTCTTTACCGGCATGAATTTGCCCTACCACCACCGAGTAAGCTGGCGGCTTTTGCGGCAGTTTTGCTTCTACTGCTACATGGTTGACTTTCAAGTGTGCCGATAACGTTCCACCAATCGAGCCAAACTCGCTTGCCTTAGGGTTACTGGCTAGCGCAAAGTTATTGCCGGGCGCCTTGCTTTTTGACAACGAGGGGTTTACCACTTGATGCAACTCACTGCGAGTGTTAGACGAGTTAGGCGTTGTGGTGGCGCGATTTGGCGCCGCGAACGTCACCAGGCCGTCTTGGGCGTAAAAGAACTCAGGGTGCACAAAACCCTGCAACTGGGCGGGGCTAAAGCCATCGACCTTGCCATCGCCGTCTTCATCCAGAGGTAGGGTGATTTTCCAGTGGGATAGGTCGATCACTGACGAAGGCGCCTCTTTAGCGGCCTCTGGGCTGGTAACACTGGAACTCGCAGCTACTGAGCTGGGTGAGGCCATCACCGCTGCGGTGTCGGTCGCAGCCTCGGGCGCACTTGTATTGGGCTCGTTGTCGGGCTGACAACCAGCAGCTGCCGCGATCGCAACGACAAGCAATGATTTTTTGGCTAGACAGGTCATAAACACACCATTTCGATTATTAATATGTCACTGCGCGTTTTCAGCAGCAAATGTAGCCCCGGTAATATAAAGCTCTGAGCCCTTCCCTTCAACAGAGTAACGCTAAGCGATCCCAAAACCCTATACACGCCATCAGGCTAGCCCCGACATTAGCCGATACGAGATGGCAAAGCCACCTTCAATACAAACCATAGATGCTGCGCCCGTAAACAGAGCAATAAACGCCGATGAGCTCGCAAAGCGTGGGATAGTCAGTAATGTGAGGCTAAGGGAAACCAGGGGGATTGACACGAGGGGAAATTCAATTCGGGAAAGCCACCCCAACCCTCGCGGCAATGCGCGCGAGCTAGGGCTTAGTGCTTAGTGCTTAGTGCTTAACGAATATAACGATTGATAATGTTTTCGTACAACTCTTGCTGACCGCTGATTTGCGCAGGCTCGCCATTGCTGTTACCAAGCGCTGCCAACGCTTCGAGGCTCAGATCACCAGCTTCGAATTTGGCGCCTTCACCGGCATCGAAGCTAGCGTAACGGGCTTTGCGCATGGTCTCTAAGTTAGATTTTTGCAATAAATCATCGGCAATAATCAACGCGCGGGCAAACACATCCATACCGCCAATATGGCCGTGAAAAGTATCGGTCAAATCGGTCGAGTTACGACGGCGCTTGGCATCGAAGTTAACACCGCCACCGGCCCAGCCACCGGCACGTAATACCACCAGCATCATTTCTACGGTTTCAGTAATGTTGTAGGGGAACTGGTCGGTATCCCACTGGTTTTGGTAGTCGCCGCGGTTAGCATCAATGGAGCCCAGCATGCCGGCGTTAGCCGCCACTTGCATTTCGTGGTCCATGGTGTGACTGGCCAACGTGGCGTGGTTGGTTTCGATGTTTAATTTAAAGTCTTTGTCTAAATCGTGGTGACGCAAAAAACCAATAACGGTTTCGCTGTCGAAATCGTATTGATGCTTGGAGGGCTCCATCGGTTTGGGTTCAATTAAAAAGTTGCCGGTAAAACCATTGGCTCGGCCGTAATCGCGGGCCATGGTTAAAAAACGGGCCATGTGTTCTTGCTCGCGACCGATGTCGGAGTTAAGCAGACTCATATAACCTTCACGCCCCCCCCAGAACACATAGTTTTCACCGCCGAGCGCAATGGTGGCATCGATGGCATCTTTTAATTGCGCACCGGCAAAAGCGACAACATTAAAATCAGGATTGGTGGAGGCGCCGTTCATAAAGCGCGGGTTGCTAAACAAGTTGGCCGTACCCCACAGCAACTTCATGCCCGAGGCTGCTTGTTTTTCTTTGGCCCACTCGGTCCACTGTTGTAAACGCTGCTGAGTTTGCGCGCGGCTGTCGCCCTCTTCAATCACATCCACATCGTGAAAGCAGTAAAACGGGGTGCCAATTTTGGTGAAAAATTCAAACGCGGCATCCAGCTTCATGCGTGCGCGAGCATCGGCATCTTTGCCCTCGTTCCAAGGAAACTGCAGCGGCCCCGGACCAAACGGATCGTGACCCGCGCCACAAAAGGTATGCCAGTAACAGGTAGCAAAACGCAAATGCTCTTTTAAGGTTTTACCGGCCACCACACGATTTTCGTCGTACCACTTAAACGCTAGTGGGTTATCCGACTCGGGGCCTTCGTAGGTAATTTTACCTACACCTTTAAAATATTCTTTGTCGCCGATGAGTACACTCATATCAAATCACCTTGGTAAAATCCGCAGCCAACTCGCGCAGCCGCTCGGTCTGTGTATAGTCAAAATCATTACATTAGGTTTAAGCGCTACGCACTAAACGCGCAGCACCTCATTTGCTTTTTTTGCCATTACGCCACGGGTAGTTGTTCCTGCCAGTGCTGGTATGCCGCTTGGTATTGCTCGGCCTGTGCGGCATCGGGCTCGATTACATCAATACACTTAAGGCCTGCAAACGCCTCATTGGCACTGGCGTAGTAAGCGCTACCCAAGGCCGCGCCGCGCGCCGCACCGGCCGCGCCATCGGTATCGTAAATCTCTATCGCCGCTTGGGTGGTGCTGGCAAAGGTGTGAGCAAACACACCGCTTAAAAACATATTGCCCTTGGCAACTTTAATCACCTCGCAGCTGCCACCAATGCTCTTCAACACATCGAAGCCTTGGTTTAGGGCAAACACAATGCCCTCTTGCGCCGCGCGCACCATATGGCCTAAGCCGTGACGGTTAAAATCGATATGGCGAATATGGGCGCCCAAATTCTGATTTTGAAAAATACGCTCGGCGCCATTGCCAAAGGGATGAAACACCAAACCTTCACTGCCAATAGGCACCTTAGCGGCCAGCTCATTAAGCAGTGGGTAGCTAACCTCGCCGCCGGTAGCGAGCATTTTCCGTAACCAGCTGTACAACCGGCCGGTGCCATTGACACACACCAGCACGCCGTTACGCCGCTGCGCTTCGCTATCGGTGACATGGACAAACGTATTCACCCGCGATTGCCGATCGGCAACGTTGTGCTCCGTCACCCCATAAATAACACCGGAGGTGCCGGCGGTAGCCGCCACTTCACCAGGCTCGCGCACATTCAAGCTAAATGCATTATTGGGTTGGTCGCCGGCGCGGTAACTGATTTTTACCCCAGATTTAAGCCCCAGCTGCGCTGCCACCGCATCGCTAACCACTCCTTGCTCGCCAATATTGGGGACCCGTGCGGGCAGTAACGCGGCGGGTATTTGCCAGTGATCCAGTAAGGTTTGTGCGGGCGCTCGCTCGCGGTAATCCCAAAAGGTGCCTTCCGATAAACCGGAGGCGGTAGTCGTCACCTGACCCGATAAACGCATGGCGATATAATCGCCGGGCAGCATCACCTTATCTATTCGGGTAAACAATTTGGGCTGATTTTCTTGTACCCAGCGCAATTTGGCCGCCGTAAAATTGCCCGGTGAATTGAGCAAGTGGCCAAAACAATAATCGTCACCAAGTTCCGTTAATGCGGCATCGCCGTATGGCACGGCTCGGCTGTCACACCAAATAATTGAGGGGCGCAATACCTGTTGCTGATCATCCACCAGCACCAGACCGTGCATTTGGTAGGAAATACCAATCGCCTCAATGTGTTTTAAATCAATGTCGGTAGTGGCGGCTATTTTTGCCAAACCCTGTTCCACACAGTGCCACCAGGTGTCGGGGTCCTGCTCGGCAAAGCCCGCTTGGGGGCTGCTGATCTCAAGTTCGGTATCGGGATATGCAACAGCGGCGAGGGTTCGCCCCGACTCGCCATCAAGTACCGCAAGTTTGGTGGATGAACTGCCTATATCGAGTCCGAGAAACATAGTGGCCTACCCGTTATTATCGTGCTGTACATCTAGCGGTGATCAGGTGGTAAATCTACCGCGCGAACGCCCTCATCTGCCCTATAGCCGCCAGACAAATAAGCCCAATGCTCGGCTGTTGGAGGCACTGATACCTGCCAACGACACACCGCAGATGACAACACTACTATTGCCTAACGAAGCCCCTGCGGGGCCCGCCAAGTACTGAATAAAAAGAGGCTTCGACAGGAGAGTCACAAGCCCAAAGTCTAGCGTACACAGAGGTTGCTAGCGAACGACAATTCAGAACAAGCTGGCGATACACACCAACCTTATAAAATCTCTACATACTAATCTGATATTTCAATATAGCAATATTAATATTTTATAGATAGAAAAGTCAAGCATAGGAATGTTTATTCAAATCCACCTCGCCTATCATCATATGCTGCGCACGAGCCACGAACGAACTTACAGCACTGGCAACAAACTTGAGACGGGTGATAGTTGCAAAGAGGTAAAAATCGGCATGGCTTGCCTGGCACTAAAACTGAACTCGGGAGAACAAGAGCGAATTGCGCTGTTAGCGACCGGAGCTGACATAAAAAAGGGCCTCACAAACGTGAAGCCCAAAGCCCATGTTACGAAAAAGGAAGTCTTATTTTACAACGATATAGTCTAAGTTCACCCACCCCGTATCTTCTGCATCCACCTGGAAGCGAAGTACGTTGCGACCGGCATTTAATATGAGCGCCTGCTGAACCGCAGCCCAACTGCTCCACTGCTCCGTTCCCTGGAACGTCGCTTGAGCTTGGTCGACCTCATTAACATAAAGGCTAAGCGTGCGATCACCAGAGGGACCATCGGGGCCCATCGCGTACTGAATATCCAAAAGGTACTCACCGGCCGTGGGAACATTAAGTACGATCTCAACTGAATCGCCAACATTAACCATATCACCGACAAAACCAAAGCCACTAAAACCTTCGTGATTATTATTGGCTACAGCCTGATTTAAGGTACCATCTTCTACTTCGATTTTTGGCGCTAACTGAATGTAATCGATATTAATATGGCCAGCGTCGTCTTCATCATATTGAAGCTTTAAGGTATTAGCCCCAGCTATTAAGGGAATTGCTGCATCCGCTTGTTGATTGCTCCAGATATTCCACTCCCCCGTACTTACAAAGTAGGTATGCGCTTGCTCTGTATCACCAACATAGATACTCATTGAGCGATCTCCTTCTGGGCCATATAGTCCCATCGCATAACGCGTATCAAGGATGTACTGTCCAGTGGATGCCACATTAACCGTAAACTGAACGGCGTCGCCAATATTTAAAATATCACCGACAAAGCCGGAACCCGAGTAACCCTCATGTCCAGTGTCAACTTTTGCCCCGCCCAACAACAGAGCGTCTTCTGCTTCTTGATGAAAACTCTGATTGACAAGTAACAGATAATCTATGTTGAGAGCGCCATCACCCGCGTCTTTTTTCAGTGTTAACGTGGCGCCTTTAGGCAGATCGATATAGATTGAATCCGAATCTTCATAGGAGCCAGAAAGGGAGCCCGTGGCTTCGAACGTAATCTCACCTTTGCGCTCATCATTGACATAAACACTGTAGGTTCCCGATTCAGTTGCGGCATACTTTAACTGTAATGCCGTAGCGTGAGGTACGTCGGAAAACTCAATTCCAGAACCATCGGCATGAATGTTTTCGATGGCTTGTCCCCCAGAGGCCTCTTCATCATTAAAAATAGACGCTCCGCCTAACAGTGTAGCTGACTCAGCCTCCAAAACATTGCCTGAGGCCGACGCTGTCAAACCCGGCACTTCAGGTGGTTCGGGGATACCGTCCAACAAATATAGATAATCTGATTCAAGCCCTGCATTGGCGATAATATTTAACGCCTCTTCTGGCCAATCTGCACTGGGATAAACATACATATCAGTAATTGATGAATCAGGAGCACCGGTTCGGTTGGAGCCAGATGTGGTGTAAATATTACTGTAGTGATTGGAGTGCTTGTCGCGCCAAGCATTTAGCTCGAAGTTATCTTGCCCTGGTACAATTTCAAATACCAAATCAGTGCCGGTGTACCACGCGGTGCCTTCATCTGGGTGATAAACACCCTGGAAGTGTGTCGTAGGGGCTTTAACATAGTTACCACTCGCCTCTGAGTTAGGCTGATTACCCAACGTGTAAAAGGCGCCACCGTCCTCCAATACAGTCATAACATTGTAAACACGATTGTTGTTAAACTTGTTATTTTGCGCAACTGTAGTTGGGTTATCAGGAGTCGTTTCTGGTGCGAAATTATTCCAACCCCACCCTAAGCTAACACCCGAATATTTGGTATTTTGAATTTGATTGTGCTCGATATGCAAACCATCGGTAAAAAAGGCAGTAATTGCGGCGTGCCCCCAGTAGATTCTAGTGGTATCGTATAGTAAATTATTGCGCACCAATATATTCTGAACAACACCTTCGTTATCACTGGAATACTTTTCGTGTTCACCACCGTCACCAATGTAAACATGCTGAGGGTGGGCGATATTAATACCCGATCCACCCACGTCGATAATGGCATTACCTATTATCTGGCTGTCAATTACATCATTGGTAAAGTTAATACCCTCGTTACCAATATGCTTAATAGTGCCATTTTCGATACTGATAGAACCCGCGTGATTAACGTTAATAGCGCCGCGCATAACATCGTAAGCGGTGTATTTATCATTGTGCCAGTTACCATCACTGTATGCCGTTTTCCAGGTGGCGGCCTGCACTGTCGATTTTCCGGACGACCCAGCCACTTCAGGTAAAACCGCTTCAGTATAAGCAAAAGTGATTCCACTAAAGATTATATTTTCAGCTCGGCTTTCTTTCGACTCCCCCTTTATATTAAGCAGCTCACTCGCCAGCGGTGCCCACACCTCGGCGCTGGCCATATCAATATTTTCGCTATAGTAGTAAAGCGTATTATCAGACTGATCAAAATAAAATTCATTGGGTTCATCTAAAAATTCATAGGCATTCAGTAATACATGCCTACCATTTGTATTAAAAGCCCCCCAGTTTTGATTCATAGCGATTGATGCGTAAGGCTGTGATAATTTCATTACGCGATTAGAATCTTCAACCAGCGTTTCACGCACTGTGACAAAATTAGTGTTCCACTTGGTTTGATTCATAATTTCAAGATCAGCAGGACGGCTAATCTCTGGAACATCAGACACGCTATACGTCACACCATCTGGGTGAGAACCACTAATACGCGCCCAGTCAGCTTGCCCCTCAGTAATGGTATAAGTACCCCAACTCCCCGTGCTGGTTGCACTTTGGCTCGCCATATACGCCCGCTCACCATTTACGATCAATGTACGCAACTTAGAAGAGTGCTCTAATGTGGCTTTATAAATATTTCCATCGTGCTGACTCCACCCAGTGACTTGGGTGGCTCCATTGAGTACGGGCTTTTCACCTTCGTAGGCTTGATAAATTACTCGGTAACCATTGCGCCCAGAATCAACTGACTGCAGTTCGAGTGGCTGTGTTAGCGGATAGTGACCACCGCGTAGATAAACATAGATATCTTCTTCCATGTCGGCGTTAACCGCACGTACCGCATCGCGGGCGGCTTGTAAGGTTTGTAACGGTTGCTCTAATGTACCGGCATTTGTATCGTCACCCGTGGGAGACACATAGAACTCATTCATCACCACGGGGGTTGCTGGATCAGGATCAGGGACTGAACTTTGACTAGAGTCAGAATCCGAGCCACACGCAGTCATTAAGGCTGCCGCAAAAAAGCTTGCAGCCAACCCTGTAAACCTGACATGAAACAAATGGCAATCAAAAATTTTTATCATATGGCACTCCGAATCATTATATTTATAGTTTTTCTCACCCTTACCGCGAGTAAGATTTTATATACCGAAACTGATATTTCAATATGCAACCGATAATATCTTATAAAATCTATGAGTCAAGGGAACCCTGCGCCATAAATGAGGAGGAATGCGCCTTTTTTTGCAGCGTTGCTTAGCTCAAAAAACTCACGTTGACATCCATAAACAAGGCCATTTATTCAGCCTAATGGGATTATGGGATTATGGGATTATGGGATTATGGGATTATGGGAAATTTTATTTGGTGTTGGCCAAATGGCGGAAGCCATTCGGCGACAAGAAAGGGGAAATAAGGTAGTGTTTTAAACGTGTGCGTTTAAAACATTCTTAAATGCCGGTGCATAGCCTCTTTAAAGTGCACCGTCAGAGCATTTACCGCGGCATCTTCATCGCGCCGGGCACAGGCTTCTAATATTTCGATATGTTCGCCTAAGGTTTGCTTAACCAGGGGTGGGGTAAAAAAGTGCTCCAGCTGAATTAACTTGATGTAGTATTTCAGCTTAGTGGCTGTCACTTCGACAAATTCGTTGCGCAAGCTAGCAATTAGGGCGCCGTGAAAACGCTGCTCGTTTTGCTCGATCAGGGCTAACACCTCTTCGGTGACGCCTTTTTCGTCCACCAGCTTAATAAGCTCTTTGTGCTCGTCAATCAAAGTCTGGATCAGCTTATCGTCACCAAACTGGGCAAAGTTGCGCGCCGCAGCGGTTTCGATAATGGTTCTGAATTGGTAGGTATCGCGTAGGAATTCTAAATCGGGCTTGCGAAACTGAATACCCGAGCGCGGGTGAATGGTCAGCATATTTTCGCCTTCCAGCACCTTTAATGCATCGCGCAGTGGCTGCATGGGGATGTTCATGAGCTTGGACAGCTCGCTCTGGGACATAAAAGCGCCGGGCGTGAGCTTTTTCTCAAATACCCACTGTAGGATTTTATTGTAAGCAGCCTGACTTAATGAGCTGGTTTTCTCATCGGCCACCTCGGTAACTGCCCCATTTTTACCTACAACGGTCTCTTTACGCTTTCTTGCCACTTTTTGTGCCGCTCCCATGATTCTTGCCTCGATCGTTCACTGCCATACGCATTTATAACATTGCGACAGCAGTAGGGTTAAAGTTTATCATATCGCGAGCGGCAACTGATATTTTAAGGCACCTGTGAAAATACAGCATCGACTTGCACTAGCAAAGATACCCAGGTTAAGCCTGCCTGCATTATGCGCATGGCTTCGCTTAACACTCATCACCAGTGCCCTTTAGCGGACACTGGTGATTAAGAGGCTTACTGGTAATCGACAAATGTTTGGCTTTGCTGCCCTAAGCCTTCGATTCCCAACTCTACTTTATCGCCATGCTTTAAATACACTGGCGGCTTTTGACCCAGTCCCACGCCAGGTGGTGTACCGGTTGAGATAACATCGCCGGGCTGCAAGCTCATAAACTGACTTAAGTAGCTAACAATGGCGGCTGGTTTAAACACCATGGTGTTGGTATTGCCGTTTTGGTAGCGATGGCCGTTTACCTCTAGCCACATTGACAAGTTGGTAGGGTCACCCACTTCATCTTTGGTAACCAGCCATGGGCCTATCGGGCCGAAGGTGTCGCAGCCTTTGCCTTTATCCCACTGTACGCCGCGCTCCAACTGAAACTCGCGCTCGGACACGTCGTTACACACACAGTAACCGGCAATATAGTCGTCGGCGTCAGCCTCAGAAATATAGCGAGCCTCACGGCCAATCACGATCGCCAGCTCCACTTCCCAGTCGGTTTTGCTGCTGTTTTTAGGGATAGTAATATCGTCGTTAGGCCCGGTGATAGAACTGGTGGCCTTGGTGAACATCTCGGGCTCCGATGGAACTTGGGCACCCGACTCTGCTGCGTGATCAGCGTAGTTTAGGCCGATGCATAGGAACTTACCCACATCGCCCACACAGGGGCCCAAACGCTCCGATGCGCTAACCTCAGGTAAGGTAGACAGATCGAGCGCGGCAATTTTACTCAGAGACTCGGGTGAAATATCGGCGCCACTGATGTCGCCGACCACACCGGCCAAACTGCGAATGGTGCCTTGGGCATCAACAATGCCTGGCTTTTCTTGGCCTTTGGGGCCGTAGCGTAATAATTTCATAAAAACTGCCTTTCTATCTAAGTGTATGTGTTCTAAGTGTGTCGGTTAAAATTTTGCTCTAGCCGTTTAGCTATTGAGGGTGATAAAACCACCATCAATCGGAAAATTAGACCCGGTAATAAATGCGGCTTCTTCCGAGCACAAATACGCCACTAAGCCGGCGACTTCCTCCGGCTGGGCCATGCGCCCAATGGGTTGCGACTTGGAAAGCTTTTCAAACATTTCTTCGCCGTTGTCTGGGTAATTTTTGGCGATAAAATTGTCCACAAATGGGGTGTGCACACGACCGGGAGAAATACAGTTACACCGAATACCATCGTTAAGATAATCTTTTGCCACCGACAAGGTCATGCTGAGCACCGCGCCTTTGGACATTGAATAGGCAAAGCGGTCGGCCAAGCCCACCGAAGAGGCGATAGAAGCCATATTGATAATAATGCCCGAGCCCTGCGCCTTCATCGATGCAATTACGCCCAAGGTGGTGTTGTAGAGGCCTTTAACATTAACCGCGTACAATCGGTCTAAATCTTCTTCACGGGTGTTTTCGATATTGCCCACATGGGCAATGCCGGCGTTGTTAATCAGGATATTAATTGGGTATTTTTGCGTTATCTCACCCAGCACCTGCGCCACTTGCTGCGAGTTGGCCACATCACAGGCGTAGACTTCGCACTCAGCGCCTAACGCTTGCACTTGCTCGGCGGTGGCGGCGGCGGACTCTTGCGTTAAATCGAGAATAATGACCCGCGCACCGTCTTGCGCCATTCGCAGACAAATACTTTGACCGATGCCGCTACCGCCACCGGTCACTAAAACTGTTTTACCTGTTAATTTTTTACTCATATCAATTTACCTTAAACTCTGGACATCTATATTCACTGCGCGTTAAAGGCTGTAAAACTGTTGCGCGCTACGGCCCCACACCCACGCTTGATCATCGACACTTAAGCTCGACAAATAAGAGCGGGAATCTCTTACCCAAGAGTCATAATGCCCCGCCAAACGAATAACCGGCCAGTCGCTACCCCACATAACCCGCTTGGGGCCAAAGCATTGCAAGACATGGTCAATGGCGGGCACCACTGAGGAAAACCTCGGCTGCGAACCGGCCTCATTCAGTAGCCCCGAGAGCTTGCAATAAACATTGCTGCACTTGGCCACCGCAGCCAAGTCACGCTGCCACTGAGTTAAATCGGTTTGCGTTAAATCGGGTTTAGCCGCGTGATCAATCACGATTTTTAACTCGGGGTAACGCTCGGCCAAAATTTTTACATTGGGTAAGTGGACCGGTGTAATTAACGCATCGAAGCAAAGCCCAAGCTCTGTTAACACTTTATAGTGGCAATCTAATTCAGGCAGAAGCATCCAATCCACATTATCAATGGCCTGCAGCATGGGACGAATGCCTTTAAACTTGGGCCGCTTCGACAAGTCGAGTAAACGTTGTTTGGCAGATACCTGCTCAAGCGCAACCCAACCGACCACGCCGGCCACAAATGGAGTTGCATCGGCAATGGACAACATAAAATCGGTTTCGGAATCGGTTTCGGCGGCTTGCACCAAAACGGTCTGATCAATGCCATTGCGCGACAGAGTATCGCGTAGTTGTTCGGGCATAAAGTCAGCATAGATTGCGCCCAAATCGGGCGTTAACCAAGTGTAATCGCCGCGCGATCGCCGCCAAAAATGCTGGTGGCTATCGATACAAAACAACGACTCATACTCGCTTTTCATCATTCCCCTACTCCGCCACTTTAGCGCTGGGCAATGGCGCCGCCTTGTCGATCAGGCCCTGGGTTTGCAATGCCTGCCAAAACTCGCTGGGAATGGTTTGCTTAAATAACTCTATGGTTTGCTCAATACGGCGCACACTACCCAGCCCCGGTATCACCGATACTACGCTTGGGTGGGCCAGTGGAAATTGCAAAGCCGCTGCCGCCAAGGTGACGTTAAACTCCTGACACGTCGCTTCAATGCGTGCCACTTTCTCAATAATGTCCGGTGTGGCCGGCATATAGTTATACATAGGCTTGCTGACATTATTGACGCCGGTGGCCAAAATACCGGAGTTGTACGGGCCGCCCACTACAACGGAGGTATTGCTTTGTTCGCACTTAGGCAAAAGCGTGGCGAGCGAGGCTTGTTCGAGCAGGGTGTAGCGCCCGGCCAATAAAAAGCAATCCCAGTTACCATGCTCCAGCGCCGCTTCACACACTTCGCTTTCGTTAACCCCAAGGCCAATGGCTTTCACCAGCCCTTGCGAGCGCAACTCATCCAGCGCTTTATAGCCGCCCGTCATGGCCGTTTTAAACAGCTCATCGTTGGCATCGCCGTGGGTCATGCGGCCGATATCGTGTATATAAAGAATATCGATACGATCAAGCCCCAAGCGCATAATGCTGTCTTCATAGGAGCGCATTACACCGTCGTAGCTATAGTCGTAAGAAAAATCAAACGGCATGGGCGAGACAAACCCGTGGCGCTCGGCGCGGTAACCGGCCGGTTTTAACAGTCGGCCAACTTTGCTCGACAACACGTAATCGCGCCCTTGCAGATGGCGTAAAGCGTCCCCGGTGCGCCTCTCGCTTAATCCTTGGCCATAGTGAGGCGCGGTATCGAAATGGCGAAACCCCAGCTGCCAGGCAGCGGCCAGCGTGTCGGCCGCCTCGGTATCGGAGACTGGCTGATACAAGTTGCCTAAAGGCGCACAGCCAAAGCCCAGCTCATCCACTTGTAAACCGGTATTGGCGATTTCGCGTTTGGGGATGACGGTGTTATTCATAACCTAAAAAGTCTCGTTAGTGAGCGTCATTTGACACTAAAAATCGGGGCAATTGATCAACTCGCTCGCAGCCCAGCTGATTCATAATTTGTTCCATCTGTTTGTGCAAACAGTTAATCGTGTGCACGCCACCCTTTTTACCCAGCGCGCCTAAACCGTAAACAAATGGCCGCCCAAGAAACGTAAATTCAGCGCCGCAAGCCAGCGCCGAGGCGATATTGGTGCCGGAACGCAGGCCACTGTCCATCAGGATTTTAATTTGATCGCCGTATTTTTTAGCGACACGCTGCAAAGGCTCCACCGGGGATTCGCCGGCATCCAGTTGACGCCCACCGTGATTGGACATAATCACACCATCGGCACCGATTTGAATGGCGGCCTCGACATCGCGCTCGTTAATTAACCCTTTTATCACCAGCGGGCCTTGCCAGGCATCACGGATGGGTTTGAGACCGTCGATATCCACTCGCCCCATAACGGTTTTATTCATAAACTCCGCCAGTTGATCCACCGGCATGCCTTTGGGCATATAGGGTTTGAGGGTTTGCATTTCGGGCTTGCCGGCTAAGGCGGTTTCGATAAACCAGTTGGGGCACGACAACATTTGCATAATATTGCGCAGGGTCATTTTGGGTGGCATGGACAAACCGTTTTTAATATCGCGCGGGCGATAGCCAAAAGTTTGAACATCAACGGTAACCACCAACACTTTATAACCCGCACTGCTAACACGTTGCAGTAAGTCTTTGCGAATAGCATCATCGGTGGGATTGTAAAACTGGTACCAGGCATTGCCCTCAGAAATTTCAGCAATACGCTCCAGCCCACTGGACGAAACAGTACTGAGAATATACGGAATATTTTTCGCAAGTGCGGCTGCAGCGAGAATTTCCGGTGCTTTGGGCCACATAAGCCCCTGCAAACCAATCGGGGCAATACCAAACGGTGAGGCATAGGTATGACCAAAAAGCTCAACACTTAAATCGCAGCCGGCATAGGGCTTAAGCAATTCACTGCGTAACTGCACCGACTCAATGCCGTCGCGGTTGCGCTGCAAGCCCAACTCATCCATGCAGCCGCCTTCTAAATAATCAAAAGCAAACTTAGGAATACGTTTTTTAGCTTTCGCTCTAAGGTCGTTAACCGTGGGGTAACGATTGTCGATAAAATTATTCACACGTGGCCCTGCCATTCATTAAGGGTTGTACTCTGACCGGTAATCACCGTACAAACGCATGGTGCCCCAGTGCTTTAACCAGGTGCGCTTATCGCGCTCGCCCGACCACCAGTTTTCGTGATGGAAGCCGCCCCAGTTTTCTTGTTTGGGTTTATCCAAATCACCCACGGCAAGGTTTAACCCCATTTCGGTGACTGGCATTTCAGCTGACCAGAACACCCCCGGCGCTATCTCTAGGGTTGGGTTAGGCTTAATGCGCCACTCCAGTGTGTAGCCAGATAAATCCGGTTTAATACGCACCTTCGCCTGCATGGCGCCGGATAGAATCCACGCCTGATATGTGTCCCAGGCCGATTTGAGCGAGCGCTCTTCCCCCTCCAGCAAACCGCCCTTTTGCAGTCCGCCCAAGCGTGACTTGTGGGTACTGACTACCATTTGCCAGCTGTGGCCATTACCTTTATTGAGTTCGCCGTCTTGCTCACCGGCTTTGTTTTCAGCATTAATAAGCACCTCTACCCCATCACCAAACCAGGGGAAACCTTCGCGAGTCAGCTCGTGCGCGCGCGGATTTTCATCGGGCAGCCAGCGTTCGGTGTCGATGCCATACAGAACATCATCGGTAATATCAAAAGCAAAGTAGAGGTATTCAGTATCGTGTTTAATATAAACATGACCCGATAAATCGGCTTTATCGTGCACTGGCGAGAACTGTGGCACCCAAGCATCGATGCCGTCAAGCTTGGTAGCATCGCGATATTCTTCAGGGTTCACCCAGCCATCAAAGTTTGGCGATTCACCACGGTATACCGACACCTGTGGCTTAGTCGTCTCAGTTGCTTGCGCCGATATCGGCGCCGCGGATGACTCACCATCACCCGAGGCCAGATACTGGAAACCGCCGTACAGTGAAACCATTACCAGCGCCAACACACCCCAGGCGATCCAAATGGGTTTGGAATTTGAGCCATTTTGCGTCGCCATTTGCTTAAAGGTTGGCAACCACTGCTCATCGGGTGAGGGCTTAGTCAACAGTGACAGAACAACGGTAAGTGCCACCGAAATTACAAATAAAATAAAAGTAGTGGTGAGAAAGTGCGGCCACGCCTCAAACAATCCAAAGGTTTTTTCGTTAACACTGAAAAAACCCACGGTTACACAAAGTACGCAAGACAGGGCAAAACCATAGGTCGCACCGATGGCAGTCACCCGGCGCCAGAACAAGCCCACCAAAAACAACGTACTTAAGGGGGGAGCCAAAAAGGCAATCAAACTTTGTAGCAGCTCGAATAAGTTGGCCGAAACGCTGCCCATAGCAACAGCCCAGAAAAAGGCCAATACACTGGCGGCCAACGTAACCATTTGCCCGACAAAGCGAATTTCTTTATTAGAGACCTCTTTACCCTTGTGAATAACAGGCTGATAAAAATCTAAGGTAAAGATCGTGCTGAACGAGTTAAGCCCGGAATCCAGAGTACTAATAAGCGCGGCAATCAGTACCGCAATCATCAGGCCACGAAAGCCAATGGGCATATATTCACTCACCATAGCAATAAAGGCTTGGTCAGAATTGGCAACACTTGGGTTCAAGCAAAAAAAGATAATACCTGGCAAAATAAAGATAAAAGGCGGTAGGATTTTCAGCGCTGCGGCTAAAAACACACCTTTTTGCGCGGTGGGTAAATCCTTGGCGGCAAACACACGCTGCACAATAGTCTGGTCCGTACACCAAAACCAAACGGCCATCACCGGAAAGCCCAACAGGAAGGAATACCAGGGCACATCGGGAGAATCCGGGTCAATCAAAGTCCAGTATGAGGCCGGGGTTTTTTCGATCAAAACACCGACACCACCCAGCTCATAGAGCCCGATCAGTGTTAACGCTGCCATACCAACAATCATCAGTATGGTCTGAAAGGCATCCGTTACAATAACGGCCGCTAAGCCACCGACCACTGTAAAACTGGTCGCGATGACTAATAAAAACAATATGGAAAGTGTCAGATCCCAACCCATAAATTGGGTAAACAATAAACCACCGACGTATAACCCTCCCCCAAGCCACACCACGACAATGGTGCAGAGCGAGTAGATCGTCAGTAAGCGATACATGGTATCGCCAAATCGGCGTTTAATAATTTGCGGTATTGTCGGTACGTTCAACCCCAAGTAATACGGGGAGAACACCATGGCCAATAATAATAAAAAGATCCAGGCCATCCATTCGAAATTCGCCACCAGCATACCCGAACCATAGGCAGCACCAAAACTTGCGACCAGGAACGACGGGCCAATATTAGTACCCCAGATGGACATGCCGATACTGGCAAACCCCACACTTTTGTCGCCAAGAAAAAGGCTGGCGCCTTTCTTTTGCTTTGAGGCTACGAACAAACCGACTGCCATAATGGCAATCACATAGAACGCGATAACGAAGTAATCAATCGAATGGAGCACAGAGTATTTATCCTGTTATTCAATATTCAGGTAAGAACCCACACGACCGGAAAACACATACCAGTGGTGTGGGCTCATTGCTCTAAACTACCCTGTAAAGGTTAGAAAGAAGCGCGTACACCTACTACTGCAGTTCTTGGCCGTGTGACGTAATCACGGAAATTACTGCTGTCGTTGATGTAGTTGCGAGCATCTTCCTCGGTTACGTTGCTGATATCCAGCGTCAGCTGCACATTTTCCATTACATTATAAGACAGGTTAATGTCTAACTGGCCAGAGCCTTCCGCGAAAGCGGGCTGGTTAGCGCGATCGAAACCACCGCCCAAGGCCTGGAAGTAATCATCGCGGTAGATATAGGCCATACGCGCCGAGAAAGCTTCAATCTCATAGTAACCAATGGCGTTGAAGTTATGTTTAGACGAACCTGGGAAACCATTATCCAACAATGGGTTGTTGTCTGGATTCTCAAACTTCGAATCGACATAGGTGTAGTTTGCTTGAATACCAAAGTCGCCAAAGGGGATATTGGTGCCCAGCTCGAAACCTTTCACATCACCTTTCGCGACATTAATGGGCTGAGTGGTATCAAACAATTGATCGTAGCCATCGATAGTGACGTCGGTACGCGCTTCGCGCAATACAAAGTTAGACACATCTTTATAGAATACACTGGCAAAGACGGCACCGCCCGAGTCTAAGTAGTACTCGAAGGTGGTATCGAACGACCAAGCCGTGTAAGGCTCCAGGTCAGGATTACCAATCTCGGCGGTTGAATTAATGGTGGAGTCGTAACCGGGATCATTCACATCTTGAATGTTAACCGAACCGTTCACTTTTAGGTCCGTGTACTCGGGCTGAGACATGGTTTTGGCCACACCCACACGCCACTGCAAACTCTCGGACACTTCCAGCATAAAGTTAGCGCTTGGCAACACTTGGAAGTCATCGCTGTCGGTTTCGGTATCAATATAGCCCAGCTCTTCAACAATCGCGTTTAATGGATTGACAATGCGCGTTGTCTGAAAGCCTTTCACATTGCGATCGGTACTGACCGTGCGAACACCGGCATTGGCGGTATAGCGACGATCACCAATTTCACCTTCTAAATCAGCCTGCACATAGAAAGCCAGAGTCTCTTCTTCAACCAAGAATGAGTTGGCTTTATCGAGTGGCAAACCGGTGCTGTCATCAATGGCAAAGAATGCATCATTAATAGTCGATGCACTGGCTCGCTCATTGAAAATTTCAGGATAAACTGCTGCTTGCGCGTCGTAATCGGTCACCAAGAACTGGTTAAAACCAATATCGTGACCAGGGAACAACTCTTCGGTTAACGAGCCATCAAATGAGGCGGCACCCAGATCGGCATCATCCCAAAGCAGGGTAAAACGGCCGGTTTCACGCACATCAATTTCAGTGTTGGCGTGGCGCACACCGGCTTTAATGTTAAGGCCTTCGTTGACCTCCAGGTCAAAGTCCATACGGAACGCCAACTGCTCGTTATTACCGCGGCGATCACGACCAAAAAAACCAACACTCAGGTAAGAGTCAACATCGTTAACTTCTTCACCGTAGGTAAACGATGGCACATCGCCCGTACCGTCATAGCGGAAATCAGCCGGATCCAGCCCATAGGCACCCATAATACCCAGACGCAGGTCTTGCTCAAACTCAACTTTTGAGTAAGAAACATCTGCACTCACGGTAAAGGCGGTATCTTCACCGTATACAGTATTAAAGCCAATAACCGAGTTTTCCGATAAGTTATCAAACAACAGATCAAAGTTTTCTATTTTAAAGTCACCACCGGGGTTGGTGACGCCAGAGCCATCAATCTGTTGTACAAAATTGTTTTCAATACTAATAGCATCTTCATCAAACACACCGTTGTAATCAAAGAACAAATCGACGGTGGGTCGCTGCGAGTAAACATTGTAGGTTGAGTTATAACCATCTACCCCGAATTTTAAATCGTCGGTGGCTTGCCACTCGATACCGTAAGAGAATGATTCGCGCTCTTTTTCACCGCGAATGGCGTTCATGGTAATACGGCTGTGGGAGATAACATCTTCTTCTGTGCGATCAGCAATACCGTCGCCGTTGGTATCAATTTGAATGTCTCGCTCTTGCGCGCGAGTGTAGGCTTCGTCTACTGCGTAATCAGAATCGGAAAGCACCACTGACAAATAGCCCGCCACAGTATTATCGGCATTGCGCAAACCCAGCACGCCAGAGAACTTAGGTGACCACTCTTCGGTTAAGCTATCGTTAACACCCGAAATCGAAACAACACCACCGACAACATCACTGTTCTTATAAAGGCCTTCAGCACTCAGTGGCTTTAACGTTTTCAGCTCTACCGAACCGCCAATACCGCCTTCAATGGTTTCCGCCGTGGGCATTTTACGCACCACCACACCACTGACAATTTCCGCGGGAATAACATCGAGGTTGAACTGACGAATATTGCCAATACCTTCGTCACCGTGTGACAGAGGTGTGCGGCCATTCACGCTAGTATTGACAAACAGCGGGCCCATGCCACGAATGGAGGCGCGATCACCCCCAATGCCGTTGTCATTACGTTGAATTTGCACGCCGGGGATCCGACCAATGGCTGCGCCAATATTATCATCGGTAAATTTACCCAGATCTTCAGAAGTCACAACATCCACCACGCCTGTGGCGTCGCGCTTAACATCCTGAGCGGCTTGAATACTTTGACGAATACCCATTACCACCACTTCTTCTAATGCCTCGCCGCTCGACTCTTGCGCCTGGGCATCGACAAAACCTGCACTGATGAGCATTGGAACAATGGCACAAAGGTGTTTTTTCTTAAACTTAGTCATTTTCGGACCCTTCCTACAATTATTAGAAAAATTTTAGAAGTTGTATATTTGGCTACTAGCTCAAGCTGAAAACTATATTACACTCATCACTGCATATTTCAATACTACGATATGATATTTTACATAAAGATTTTAAAATATTTATATTGACCAATAATATCACCAATGCTTAAATAGTTTCATAGCCCCCTGACGGCACCACAGCGCTGCAGTCCCCCGCTCACTGCAACGCACTATTGATGTAAACGGATCAACTATGACTGCAACCATAGAAAATATAAGAATTCATTGTTTTGATTACCCGCGCGACCGCGTTATCGGTGATTCTCAGTTCGCCTCGACCCACGTTTGGGCCGGCACCCTGGAGCTGATTGATAGTTCAGGCAATATAGGGTTGGGCTTTTTCCAATCACTGCACACGCCCCTACCCGAGGCCCGCGAAATCAAGGCACTGGTAGAACGCCTGCGCTTACCCAGCATGCTGAACCGCCCGCCAGAGGCCTTAATTCACAAAGTGTCGCGCCCGCGTGGCGGCAACATCTTCCCACTGCCCCATTCCTTAGATCAGGCCATTGATCAAGCCCTGTGGGATTTGGCCGCCAAACACGCCAACCTGCCGCTGTATCAATTTCTCGGCGGCAGCAGCAATAAGGTCAAAAGCTACGGCAGCGGCGTGTGCTTTCATATGAGTGATAACGAGGTATCTGACTTTTATACCGGCGCGGTTAAGCACGGTTTCGATGCCTATAAGGTTAAGGTGGGCTTTGATACGGTGGAGCAAGATCTGGATCGCTTGGCGCTGGTGCGCGATGCGGTAGGCAGCCAGACACGACTGATGATCGATGCCAATGAGGCCTGGTCAGCGAAAGAGGCTATTCGCCGCATTCGCCGTTATGAAGAGGCGGGCTTCCCGATCTACTGGGTGGAAGACCCTATTTTGCGCCACGATATTCCCGGCTTAATCGAGGTTAAGCAAGCGCTGACCGACAGCCACTTAAATGTCGGCGAGTACTTAGACCTTAGCGGCAAACGCAACTTGGTTGATCATAACGCGGGCGACATTATCAATATTCACGGTGATATCTCGGCCGCTTTGAACATCGGCTGGCTGTGCGCAGAACACGGCGTGCCTATTTCGCTGGGCAACACGCCGATGGAGCTGGGCGCTCATATTGCCTCGGCTCTGCCCGAGGTGGTTTACACCGAGCACTCTATGCTCAACATGGACCGTATTGTCGAGCAGCCACTCGCCGTCGAACAAGGTTACATTGTGCTGACAGACAAGCCCGGCCACGGCTTTGCCCTGTCAGCCAGTGCGCAGCAGGATCTCTGTGCCTCAGCAGCCGGTTAAGCTTTTCCCCTCTGGCGAATGGGCAAATAGCCAGAGGGGCTTTCTCCCCGACGCCTAGTTTCTTCTCTAGCCATTCGGCACATAGTGAACTGGCTCTTTATGCCGGGCATTGTTTACGCTTCTATCAATTCTACGCGCAGTCAGCGGCGAGCTTACCCCGTATAAATCGTTTACCAGTGCCTGCGGGTTTTGGCGATGATCCAGCCACTGCAGCATTTGCTCGTTATTCAAACTCAGCGGCATTCGATTGTGGATGGGCTCGAATTCAGCGCTGGCCGGCTGGGTGATGATCGAGCAACTCCACACCTGCTCTTGCCAACACTCCCACACCGCCGCTAAACGCAACACATCCTCCTCACCGGTGATGTAGTACGGCTGTTTACCGGCGGGGGTTTTCTGCCACTCGACAAACCCCGCAGCGGGCACAATACCTCGCCGATACTGGCTGGGGCCCTTGTAGGCACGACTGGTCAAGAGCGTTTCTATACGCGCATTAAACATAGCGAATTTCTGGTTGGGCGGCTCGGGGGACCAAGCGGGGTGTAGCCACCAACGCATCGGGGCCAGGTCAACGCCGCCCTCATGGGTGAATATCACCGGAACCGGCTCGGTGGGCGCCAGATTGTGGTGAGTGGGCAACTGGTAATGCTCCAAACCGACCAGCTTGAGCACGTCAGTCGCGCCCGACGTCTGATCCACAAATATTCGACCGCACATGTAAAACCTCTTGACGCTCTCTGAGTCTTTGCCACTATACTGTATATATTTACAGTATTGGACAATATGAAAATGATACCCGTTAGCGAACCCTTAAGCCACCTACCACTTAACCTATTCACCCATCGGGTGCGGGCAGGCTTCCCCAGCCCCGCGGATGATTACATTGAGCAGCCTCTGGATTTAAATGAACATTTAATACGCCACCCAGCTGCCACCTACTACGCCCGTGCCCAAGGAGACTCTATGTTACAACTGGGCATTTACGATGGCGACCTCTTGGTGGTAGACCGTTCGCTGGAGCCTAGCCACGGCGATGTGGTGATTGCGGCACTCAATGGCGAGCTAACCTGCAAGGTACTGGACAAACGCTATGGGCGCCTACTGTCCGGCAACGATGATTTCCCCCCCATTGCCTGCACCGGCGATAACGAGCTGGTGATAGAGGGGGTGGTGATTGCATCCATTAGGTATCACCGTGTTTGCTCTGGTTGATTGCAACGCTTTCTACGCCAGTTGCGAGCAGGTGTTCCGCCCCGATCTGCGCGGTCACCCAGTGGTGGTGTTGAGCAATAATGACGGCTTTATAGTTGCCCGCAGCAAAGAGGCCAAAGCTCTGGGCATACCGGATTTAGAACCGGTCTGGAAGGTTGAGCATTTGCTGCGCCAGCATAAGATAACGGTATTTAGCAGCAACTATCCCCTGTACGGCGATTTATCCAGCCGGGTGGTGACTACTTTGCGCCACCATGCGGCCGAGCTGGAGGTGTACAGCATCGATGAGGTGTTTGTGCGCCCTTGGGCGGCCGATGGCGATCTAAAGGCGCTGGGGCATACCATGAAAACCGCTATTTGGCGCGATGTGCGCATTCCGGTGGGTGTGGGCATGGCCAGTAGTAAGACTCTGGCTAAATTGGCCAATCGAGCTGCTAAGAAAATACCGGCGTTAGAACACGTTTGTGTCGTGAGCAACGATTTACAGCGGCAGTGGCTGCTGCAACGGGCGGATATCGAAGATATTTGGGGGGTGGGCCGCCGCTTAGGTAAGCAGCTGCGGCATTTGGGCATTCACAATGCGTGGGCGCTATCCAGAGTCAATGTAAAATGGCTGCGCCAACGGTTTTCGGTTTGTCTGGAGCGAACCATTGAAGAGCTCAACGGCATTAGCTGCTTGACCTTGGATGAAGTCCCGCCGGCAAAAAAACAAATTTACTGCACCCGATCTTTTGGGGCAAAAGCCACGACATTAGCACCAGTTTTACAGGCCACAGCACTCTATGCCACCCGCGCCGCAGAAAAACTGCGCCGCCAACAGCACTTGGTCAAAACACTCCACGTGTTTTTACAAACCTCCCCGTTTGATCAGCACCACTACGCCCGCAGCTGCACACTACAATTACCTTACCCCACTGACGATACTCGCTTAATTGTCGCGGCGGCGCAGCGCGGTGCAGCGCATTTGTTTAAGGAGGGTTATCAGTTTTTAAAATCCGGCGTGGGGCTGGTGGACATTGTTGATAAAACTTACCTGCAGGCGGATATGTTCACTCCGGCCCAGCCGGCAAAAGCCAACGCCTTAATGCAGGTCATGGACAGTATTAACACCAAGTACGGCAGTAGCACCGTACACACCGCAGCGGAAGGCGTGCGTAAAAAATGGGCCATGCGCCAGAGTTACCGCTCGCCGAGCTACACCACCTGCTGGCAAGACTTACCTAAGATCAGCTGTTAATCAATCACGACTTTGTTACGGCCATTACCTTTGGCGCGATACAAAGCGATATCAGCATGATGCAGCAGGGTGTCGATACTTTCCCCGGGCAAGCCCCAGTGAGCACCAACACTAAGCGTTAAAGGGGTGCCCGTACGCACGCTTTCTTCGGCAACCATCGCTCGGATTCGCTCGGCCGCTTGCATCACGACCGCGTGCTCACAGGGGCCCATCACGACGACAAATTCATCGCCGCCCCAACGCCCTACTTGATCATAGGGCCGAATAGAGGCGCGCAACCAAAGCGCCACACGGCGCAGAATCTCGTCGCCAAACTGATGGCCGTGCTCATCATTGATGCTTTTAAAGTGATCGACATCAATCCACAGAATGCCGAAGTTCACTTGTTCGCGCTCGGCGCGCACGATCATTTCATTTAAAATATCATCCAGACCGCGCCGGTTTTTTAAATCCGTTAATGGATCGGTGCGTGCTTGCCTATGCAGCTGCTCGGTGCGGTGTTCCACCCGCGCTTCCAACTCTTCGGTATTGCGCCGTACGCGATCAGTCATTTTCTCGAAATGATCGGCCAAACGACCAATTTCATTATCTGGCTTGGGTAAATACGGCAAGTCATAGTTGCCCTCCCGCACCCGATGCACTGCCGCTTCCAGACTTACCACGGGTTTGAGTACGCGCGAGCGAATAACCCAGTGAAATACCGTCAATGTAACTATCAGTGTTGCCAGAAATACCAACCCCAACGGCCAAAAATAACTTTTAGGTACCAGCACGCTCAAATCTAACAGGGTGATTTCAAACCAACCAATAGAGGGCAGATAAGCCACGCCCACCAGATGCTTTTTGCCATCGATCACCACAAAGCCACTTTCCACTGAACCCGGTGCATCGCCACGCTTTTTTAACAGCGCCAGCATTCCCAACATTTTTTGTTTGTCTTGAGAGTGCTCGAATAAAAGATCCACGGTTTTCTTTTGCCCTTCGGGTTTGATAATACTGGCAAAATCGATGTAGTTACGGTCACGATACAACTGAATTGCGCCGTTATAATCGGCAAACAGAGTGGTAATGCCTTCTTGACCAATATCGACGATATCTTGCAAGAAAGCGTCCAGATTCAAGCCGGTGCCCACCATGGCCACCACCTCACCCGCCTCTGAGCGCACCAGCACATCAATCCACAGCTTGGTAACACCGAGCTGAGTATCTGGGTTGACGTTAAGGTGAAAATCTCGCCCCTCTTCTACCAATTGAAAAAACCAGGCGTCGTCGCCGGAGGCGGGGTCTAAAATATAGCGAAATTGATCATCGGCGTAATCATTTTGCGCATTGTTAAAGTAGTAATGACGATTTTCGGTCAGGGCAATAAAATAGCTTTTAGCGCCAAAACCGGCGCGGAAGTTCTCGAGCTCGCGAATGGCCTGGGTTTTAAGATCTGAGTTATCAGGCTCAAGAGCCCACTGTTTAAGCACAGGAGTACGAGCCAGCTGTTTAGCCAAGCCAATTTCTCGCTCCAGTGAGCTGAGCAGGCGTGCGCTGTCGTAGCGCACCTGTATTTCAGTGACCTGCCGCCCCCAGCGCTCAATGATGGACTGACTAAGGGTTTGGTAGGCCCACCAAGAGGCGCCACCGGCACAAAGAATTAAAGCAGTGGCCAACCCCAAAAAGCGTGTATTTAAGCTCAAGGACGCACTCCTGTAGCATTATGTGAACTTACGTGCCATTACAGCAAAGTGCGGCCGCCCCGTCTACGCTTAATCTTGCTCGGTCTAAAAAACACACCGTATTATGGCTCTCTCAAAACCCTATCCCACCCTATGTTATAGGGGGCTGGGAAGGGCCGGTCGACCGGCAGCGTTCATAATCTCGGCATAGCGCCCTGTTTGGCGCAGGTGCTTGAGCCCTTTATCCAGAGCATCACTCAAAACAACAGAGCGAGGCGAAGAGGCATCAAAAGCAATAAAAATATCACTGCGATAGAAACTGCGGCCTTTGATAAAGGCGGCTGGGTCTAACTCCAAGGCATCTAGGTTAAAAGCAAACACCTCATCAAACATCAAGACCAAATCGAAGCGCTGCGCCTCAAGCATCAATAACAAGCTTTTTTGTGTGGGTACGGCCTGGATCTTAAACCGATGTTTGTGTCTTTCGAAGACATCGCCGTATTCAAATCCGAGAATGACGCCAATTTTTGTACCATTGGGTATATCGGCAATTTGGGTATAAGGGTGCACATTGTCGGCACGATAAATAAAAGAAACACCGGCGTGTAACAGCGGTTCGGTACCAAAATGGAAGCGAGCCTCGGTGTTGGCCTGTCGGGTGACATTCCAGCAGGCGTCCACCTGCCCCTGCTCTACCATGCGCAAGGCACGGGCGTAGGGAGCCGCATGGATTAACAGCTGGTACCTTTGAGTCGCAAAGGCCTCGGCGGCGATTTGATGCGACAACCCCCGCCCTTGCGGGCCAGAAAAGGGGAGCCAGCTGTCCTCAGCGGCAATACGCACCATTCGGTTGACGCCCTGGGCCCAGCTGGGCTGGCCGCCCAGTAATACGAGAGCCAACACCATGACTACCCAAGGGTTTAACTGCTTTGCCATAACCGTGAAATACTCGCCTCTAGACGCGTTGATGAGTATGGTCAAATACCACGCTTACCACCAGTTTATAACACGACGGGAAAGAAGCCAGTTCAGTGCGTAATTTCCAAGTCTCAGTAGGCAAACTCTGATTTCTTAGCGCGGCGGGTCAATACGTGTCGCGGTGCTGGTATTGGTGCGAAACCAGCCGGCAATAGCATATCGATCGCGTTGAGCCGGTAGCACCTGGTGGGGAAAATCTTCGCTCAAAAACACCACCAATGTGCCTCGCTGCGGGCGCACTTTCACCCCGGTTGCATCCTCTTGGTTGGCGTAGAGCACCAGCTCACCGCCATCGTTATCGCCCCACTCGGGGTTTAGATAGGCCACCACGGATAACACCCGGTTGCGCTCGCCTTTAAAGGCATCCAGGTGGCGCGCGTAGTAGGCGCCGGGGGCATAGTGGGAATAATGGCTTTCAAACGAGAACAAACCCAGCAGTAACTGGCGATTGAGGATAAGGCGCAGCTGATCTGTCCATTGGCACCACAGGGCGCCCGGTGGAGTATCTCCGGTTATCCAGACAATTTCGTCACTGCGAATTCTCTGCTCATGGACAAAGTCACTCTGCCGCCCAATACCGGCCGCGACAAACTCGGTCTCATCGAGGTTACTCACCTGCTGTAATAATTGCCGGGTTAAGGGTTCAGGCAAGGCCTCGGGTAAAATACTGTAACCGCGTTCGCGTATATCACAGGCCACCTTGGCAAACAAAGCGGCACTTTGCTCGCTGGTTTGACCGATATCGGTGGCAAAACTGGTGTTCATGGCAGTGCCTCAGGCGGGCCACATTATCGCGGCCATTAACGGCATTGCACACTCGCAGCCGGGGTAGTGCTATTTAAAGCACTTACTCGCTACTGGCAAGCTTTATTTGCTCTCACTCGCATCAACCAGCCTGCTCAACGAGGCTGGCCAGCCGCTTTTTTAGCGCGTAGACTCAGCCCTTATCACACCAACGCCTCTGACCCAAAGGCTGCTTTTATGCTCCGTATCGCGCGATTCTTTCTCGATAACCCTCTGCGTAATTACAACTATTTCCTGTTGGACGAACACAACCGCGCCTTGATCATCGACCCCACCGATGCGGCTTTAACGCTGGAGTACCTCAAAAACCAAAACCTAACTGCCGAGGCGATTTGGATCACCCACGAAGACCTCGACCATATCGGTGGCGCCGATGAGGTGAGTGCCCAATTAAACATTCCCCTTTGGGCGCCTAAAGCCTTTTCGCATTTAATGCAAAGCGCACAGAGTTTTAACGGGAGCGACACACTGCACTTTGCCGGGCAGAGCTTTAGCATCAAACACTTGCAAGGTCATACCCCACATCACCATGTTTTTTATAGCGCGGAGCAAAACCTGCTGATATCGGGGGATATGCTGTTCAATTACGGTATCGGTAAGGTGCGCCAGGGACAACATCAGAAAATGTACGAATCGATTCAATGGTTGGCAGAGCTGCCCGGCGAAACGGTTTATCTGACCGCTCACGATTACGATCTAATCGGCTTGCGCTTTGCGCTGTCACTACAACCCCATAAAACCGAGCTGCACGATAAGCTTGCGCATTTAGAATCCCTAACCCCGGAGCAACGCCCGCTGTTAAACATTGCTGAGCAGCGCCAGCACAGCCCCTATTTTTTACTGGATAATCCCGAAATCCATCAAGCACTTAAACAAAAAGGCATGCCTTGCGACACGCCCTTTGCGGTGTTTAAGTCCATTCGGTTACTGCGCGATGAGTTTTAACCGCGCCGTCAACTTTCAACCTGATTAGCCGCGGCACAAATTTGCGCGAAATGTTCCGGGTCGAGGCTGGCGCCCCCTACCAATAAACCGTCCACATGATTAATCGCCAACAGCTCGGCGGCATTGTCTTTTTTAACACTGCCACCATAGAGAATGTTGACCTCATTAGCGGCCGAGCCCAAAATAGCGTCGAGCTCTTGGTAAATAAATTCGTGCACCTCTGCCACCACCTCAGGGCTGGCCGCTTTACCGGTACCGATAGCCCATACCGGTTCATAAGCAATACACAAAGTTTCACCGGTCAAATCCAATCCATCGAGGGTTTGGTGCAACTGACGGTAGAGAATATCGCGGGTTAACCCCAATTCGTATTGCTGCAGGTTTTCACCAATACACACAATAGGCATCACACCCGCCACCAGCGCCCGCTCGACCTTGGTGCGACAGGACTGGTTATTTTCCAAAAAAACCTGGCGGCGCTCGGAGTGGCCAATCAAACAAAAATCACACCCCACCTCTTTGAGCATTTGCGCGGAGGTTTCGCCGGTAAACGCGCCAGATTCAAATTTACTGATATTTTGGCTGCCAACCATAATGGAGGAATTGCGCAGTACATTGACCAAGCCACTGATGTACACATAAGGTGGAGCAATACCAATGCGGGCATTAAAGTTTTGATTGCGAATGGACGCAACCGACGCTGCGATCAGATCGGTACCGCCATTTAACTTCCAGTTAGCCACCACCAGCGGTGATTTCTTTGACATATTCTCTCCGGCCTCTGCCTAAACAATACTTATCACTCTATTCTAACACAGGCGATGAGGCTGCCAATATTGCCTTTCCCTGAAACAACACTTAAGCCGCACTGGCTGATTTTCTTGAATCATCGGTACACAATCTGCTAAAGTTCGCCGCTTTTACCCTCAGCACTGGTTGCCAGTCATAAAGGATAAACATCATGGCAGATAGCCCTTACCTATGGATATTTGTGGTAACCAGCTTGGCGCTCACTTGGCTGTGTCGACGCCAATTGCGCAATCCCAAATGCCACGGATTTTACCGTTTCTTTGCTTTTGAGCTGTTACTGGTTCTGGCCGTAGTCAATATTCACCCCACTGAGATGGACTTCTTCTCACCCCTTGGCACCATTGCCGGCGGGTTTACCCTAGCTTCTTTGATGGTGGCCTTTCTCGGCTATAAAGCGCTGCAAAAAGCCGGCGTAACCGACCGCCACCAGCCGGAAAACTTTCCGTTTGAAAACACCCAACAAGTGGTTACCTGGGGCATATACGCCTATATACGCCACCCAATGTACGCGTCTTTGATTCTGCTGGGGATTGGTCTGTTGCTACACGGCATAACACCGTTAACCGGAGGCTTACTGACCGGGGTTTGTGTGTTTGTGTGGCTGGCGGCGAAAACCGAAGAGCAAGAAAGCTTGGCTTTTTTTGGCCAGCCCTATGCAGAGTATCAACGCCAAAGCAAAATGCTGGTTCCGCAGGTTATTTAAAGCATCCATCTGCCTCCCCGCACACAATCAAACTTCGGCTCTTTATGCCAGCAGCGGTTTAAGCTCTGCCAGGTGTGAATCATAATGTCGCCAACGCTCGATTGAACCCTGATAGAGCGGGCGCGATGCTTGGTCGTAACTGGCGGTGGCTACCGCCCGCCCGGTGCGATAGAAATCTTCACATCGCTCATCCCACGCCAAGTTACAAAAATTTAAAGCCGCGGCCACCACAGGCTTAAAATCTTGCACCAGTGTTTCGTATTGCAGGGTGTGTAACGCCACGACATTCGCCGTTTTCAGCGCCTGCATCCACGCCTGATAACGCTGGTAATAATCCGCCAAGCTGGCCAAATCGTAAGCGTAATCGTGGGCACCGGAAAAGTACTGAAAATAACAAGACAGACATGTATCCACAGGATTGCGCGTGACGTGTATGATTTTTGCCTCGGGAAAGACCCGACTAATCAACAGTAAATGTTTAAAGTTGTCCGGCATTTTATCAATCATCACTGAAACTTTTTGCCCAGTAGAATTGGGCAGATGTGTTTGATAAATCGCTCGCATTTGAGCGATATCAGGCGCGGTTAGTTGTGCAACACCCTCCGGATAGCCATAGCCCTGCGCCTGCATAAACTGAATAAGATGAGCTACCCCTTGAGTTTCACCGGCGCCTTCCACCTGCGGGTGGCTGGCCAAAATCTGCTCGGTTAAACTGGTGCCCGAGCGCGGCATCCCGACCACAAAAACAGGCACGACACTCAATGTGTCATGCTCACGTTTGGCCGGAAAACAATCGGCACCGTCGAGCGCCGCTTGCAGTGCAGCAAAAAACGTTTGCGTTGCATCGGCGCGATAGCCAATAGCCGCCGCCCGGTTGGCCTGTCGATACACCGCAAAAGCTCGGTCGTAATCCGCCTGCTTGTCCAGTATTTTGCCCAGAGTAAATAAACCCAAAGCTCGGTCTGCGCCTTGCAGCCTATCGCTTTGACACAGGCGTTCTAAACACTCAATGGCACGCTCGGCCTGAGCATTTTTTTCCCACACCTCAGCCAATACCAAGACACTTGATGCCGACAATTCCTCGAAATTATCTTGCCAGTGGGCGAGCAGATCCTGCGCGGCCTGCGGGTTATTGCGGCGCAGTAAAACCCGCGCCTGCCCGGCCAGTGCCGATTCGTACTCGGGGCTTGTTGTTAACACCTGTAAGTAGTGAGTCTCGGCCCGGTTGATATCACCCAGCTCTAACCATAAATCGGCCAGTAAACTTTGCACCTCAAACAGGGTCGGCAGGCGTTGGAAAAGCGGTTGCAAAACATCAATCGCCGCTTGGTGCTTACCCTGCCCCGACAACACTTTTGCCAGGTGTACGTGGCCATCAACATGTTCTGGGTTTTGAGCGGTGGCGCGGCTTAAATATTGTTCGGCCGCCACTAAATCCCCTGCCGCCGCCAAGGCCATACCTGCCAGAAAAAGGGCGTTGTGGTTATTCGGGTTGAGGGCCGCTAAACGCGCAAAACACTGAGCCGCCTGGGTGTACTGTGCCACTTGGTAACTGCACATACCCAGTAAATGTAAAGCCTCGGATTGGTCGGGCACCTGCTGGCATACTTGCAGAGCCAGTTGCCCCGCTAAGCGCCAATCACCGGATTGATAGAGCGCTTGAGCCCGTTGCAGAGTCTGCTTTAATTCAACTTCATCCACGCAGGAGCCTCATTTTATTGTGTGGCAACTTGCACTTTAGAAAGTTGCTCGGCTTTATCCTTCTCGTAACGCGCGGCGGCCGTTGCCACCTGGCCACTGGCAGTGCCACTGAGCCAGCGACGAGTTCGACCGGCATCCCCCAGAGGGGTGCGTTTGCCAAACGAATCGAGAAAAACAAACCCGGTGGGCTTGCCCTCAACATTGGCCACCATCACTAAGCAGCGACCCGCCTCACTTAAATAACCAGTTTTGCTCAACAGTACATCCCAGCGTGAACTGCGCACTAAAGGATTGGTATTGGCATAATAGAGCGAATAGCCCGGCTGGGTAAACCAAACGTCATGCTTGGAGCTGGTGCTAATTTGACGAATAACATCGTACTGAAAAGCCGCCTTGAGCATAAGCATTAAATCATTAGCGGTGGATACATTTTGCTCAGACAATCCACTGGAGTCGACAAAATGAGTATGCATCATTCCTAGCTTGTGAGCTTTTTCATTCATAGCATTAATAAAAGCGTCATAGCCTCCGGGGTGGTGGCGTGCCAATAAATACGCCGCGTAGTTTTCCGACGACATCACGGCAATATGCAGAAGATCTTTGCGTTGGGCGCGAGACTGGGGACGAATACGCGAATAGGCATTGGCCGCAGCGGGAAAATGCCGCTTGCTGACCTCTAGCCGTTCGTTTAAATCAGCACCGGAATCCAGTACTACCATTGCCGTCATAATCTTTGTCACAGAGGCGATAGGCATCACCCAGTCAGCGCGCTTGGCGAATACTGGGGTATCACTGCCGAGCGGGCTTACCGCCGCACTGACCGAGGCCAACCGAAGCGGAGACTGTACCTCTGAGGCTTCCACCAAGGGCATCAGTAACAAGACCATCAAACTAAAAACACAACGCAACATCTATCCACCCAGACAACGGCAAAAACGCAAGGTTAACATGAATCATCCGCCATTTCTGGCGCTTTATCGCAAGCTCTAGAGGCTCCGAGAGTAAAGGAAATTATTGCAGAGCCGGTCACATGGGCGCAAAATACCCCCTCGAACGAGTGGCGCGCACTGCCACCTTAATGACCCGCGAGCATACTAACCGCTCGCTACCCTATGGAGTAGAAATGAAACCATTACTGATTGCTTTTTTATCATTGTTTGTTGCCCTGAACGCTCAAGCCTTTGATTTGGGTGATGTCGATAAGGCTTTAGGTTCAAACAATGAAAGCAGCTTACCCACAGGCTTACTGTCGAGCCTGACCGATTCATTGGATATTAGCTCAGAGCAAGCCGCAGGCGGCACTTCAGCGCTTTTGGCAATGGCGGCAAATAACTTATCGGGTGATAACGCCTCATTACTGGGTGATATTATACCAACGGGTAGCAGTGGCGGGCTGACCTCACAGCTGGTCAATCAGATCACAAGTATGGATGGTGTGCAGAGTGCTTTTGAAGGCCTGGGCATGGATCCGGCCTTAATCCAACAATTTACCCCGATCGTCATGGGTTATATCGGAAACAACGGCGGCGGCGATCTGCTGGGTATGCTGGGCTCATTGTGGGGTAACTAAAACGCGCCTACACTACGCAAAACAAACCGGCGAGTTTGTAAAAACTCGCCGGTTTGGGCAATCGTTCAGTATTGGCTTGATTTAGCCGTCGCAATTAACGCGCACTGATATTCATTCCCCGCTCTTGCTCTAGATTAAACTTCACCACTACACGGCGATTCATTTCACGGCCTTGCGATGTACCGTTATCAGCCACAGGGTTACTCTCACCATGACCATCCACGTTCCAATTGGTAACCTGCACCCCTTCAGACTTTAAGTAATCAGCGACACTGCTGGCGCGCTCATCCGATAAGGTCTCATTGTATTGATCGGGGCCGGTGGCATCGGCATAGCCATCTATCTCTGCCCGCAGACTTACATCGTCAAACTTTTCAGCGGTTTCCACCAACTCAGCAAGCTCATTGCGAGCGCTACCGGTCAGCTCCGATGAATCAAAAGCAAAACGCACAGTGGTATCGATAGGGAAAGCCGCCAAAGCCGGATTGGGCTTTTCTGGTGATTGTGTTTGTTCGGCGTTGTCATAAGCTTGAGCATCAGACGAATCCGCCTGTGTATTGGTATCGGTGTCGGTGTCTTTTTTCACCGCGTGAAAGCCCGACTGAGCTGCACTCACATTATGACCGTCTTTATCGGTTTTCATATGAACCAGCTCATATTCAGACTCTTCATTGGCTTCGGCATTAGCATTGCCATCAGTGGTGCTGCAACCGACTAAAGCGACTGTAGAAGCGGCCGCAGTCATAGCCAACCAAAATTTATTGCGCTGTTTCATGGTGCTCTCCTATTCATAAAAATGTTTATCTGAGAGCATTAAAGCGAGGACTGTGCCAAGTGTAATTAAAAAATAAAGATGCCGCTTTACCCAGTTATAACAGCCTCTTTTTGTGACTTGCGTCTATTTTATTATTGAAATGTTTCGAGCCATTGCGATAAAAACACACTGCAAAGTATGACAAATCTGTAGTATTTCCAAATATTTTTACCAAGTTGCAATGCCACCAAATTTACATATAGATAATGTCTATTTACCTTTACGGTGTTGCGGCTTGACTGATAAACGCATCAATATAATCGGTGGCTCGGTCTGCACTGCGCACACCGACGTATATCTGTTTATGTAATTTTTTCTCGCCCAAACTTATCGCTTTAATAGGCAAGCTTGCGGCATATTCCTCAACCAGCCAGCCCGGCAATGCTGCCACGCCTCGCCCAACCGCTACCGTGTGCAATAAAATATCGGTGGTCTCTATGGTTTTGTGGCTGCGCGGTGCAACACCCGCCGGCAACATAAAATGACTGAAAATATCCAACCGCTCTACCGGTACCGGATACGAAATTAATACCTCGCTCACCAGTTGCTCGGGCCGCACAAAACTCTGCTGCGCCAGCGAATGACTATCGGCCACCACCAACACCTGTTCGTATTCGAACACAGGGGTAAACTCGACACCAGGTTTATGCAGCGGATCGGGGGTGACGAGCAAATCAATATCGTGTCCAAACAATGCGGCCATGCCACCGAATTGAAATTGCTGTTTAACGTCGACATCTACCCCCGGCCAGGCCGTTAAATACGGCCCCACGATTTTCAGTAACCACTGATAACAAGGATGGCACTCCATGCCGATGCGCAACACTCCCCGCTCCCCTGCGGCCATACGAGCAATCACATCTTCGGCATGCTCCAACTGTGGCAGCAAGCGCCCGGCGAGCCCTAACAAATATTGCCCGGCTTGAGTCGGCCGCAAGCGGCGGCCTTCACGCTCCCAAACTGGCGTCCCGAGCTGCTGTTCCAGCTTTTTAATGGCATGACTCAACGCCGATTGAGTCAAGTGCAAACGATCAGCGGCTGCGGTCAGGGAGCCATCTTGTTCTACTGCCCGCAAAATAGCCAAATGGTTGCGCTCTATCATGCCCTGCCTCTTAATCTCAAACTAAAAGATGAATACACTTCATCAAACAATGAAATAATACCATTTTTAATCATATCAACCACCGCCGACACTGATCCCTTATTGACTAGGAGGCCAAGATGGCAAAGGCTCATAATTTGAGGCTTCCCCGCATAGGCGCTAAGCGCGCGAACGCATTCCCGCTAAACGGTTTTGAGTAAACCCTGACTGCGGCTTAAAAACCCATCAGTGGAATGAGATACTGCCCGCATTGCGATATATGGCAATTGCAGCCAGAACTTTGCGCCCAAGTGGCCAAACCCAAAGCCAAGAAACAAGCTCGGCGTAATTCAAAAGCCCGCCTGCCATATCTCACCTACGGTGAGATATGGCAGGCCGTTAGCCGCAACTGTTGACCACGTCCCCGGCAAAGGTTACCGACTTATCGGTAGCCTCAATTGAGATAAAACAATAAGGGTAACGTATGGCAGTGTTTGCCGAGCAGGTTTGCGGCTCACCCTCTTGATAATTTACTTGTAACGCACCGTCTTTTTCAATGATATTCAGCACATCGATAAAGTGCCCGCCTGAAGGTTTCATACCGGCGTGCAGCACAATCACCTGTTGTGTGGAAAAGTCCACCGCTGGCGCTTCTTCCTGACTGTTTAAATCGGTCGCCAGATACCTTTCTCGGTATTCGTGCTCGTTATCAATCACCGCAAAATAGGGATCTTCGTAGGAGGTATAACCAGACACCGCGGGGCAGTCGATAGCCGTAAAGGGAATGCTCATATCACCAGCACCGGAATCTGAGCCGCAGGCGCTCAGCATACCAGCGGCCAGTAAGGCTAGTGTAAGTCGAGATGTTCGCAACAAGTGACGATGCACGTGCTTTCTGTAGTCCATGGCTTTTCCCATAAAATCCGTATAAAAATTAAATTTACTATAGGTAAAGTCAAGCGCACTACTGTAGCGAAGTAAAAAGTTGTTATCGCTTCGGCAAGTAAAAGCAGCCTAGTAATGCCAATAACATGGTCGCAATCAATCCGGCGCTAATCATTATCAAGCCGTGAGTCATGGAAATGGGCCCCAGCACCAGTGGCGTGGCCTGACATAAATCTTCCACTTTAAACAGAGCCGGCAGCCAAGCATCCAATGGAGCCCAGCCGGGGAAGTTGGCTTTAAAGCCGCAGGCACTGCCGTGGCCAATATTATATTCAACTTTGACTAAGCCCCAGGTTTCCCACGCTAAACCCAAGCTTAAAACAAGGCCCGTCAAGCTCGCTATGACCCGGCCCCAAAACCACCGCTTTAATACCAACGCCAAAACTGACACTACAAAAATCGCCGCCACCCAAACCCGCACGTAGATACACATTTCACACGGGTAGTAGTGTTCAACATACTGAAAATAGAGAGCGCCGCCTTCCAGAGCGAGCATGGCGGCGGCAACGGCCAGCCAAAAATAGCGGCAAGAGGCTAAGCTGAGCGCTCGCTGCGCGAGTGTTGTATTCATTTTTCTTCGCCTATCTAATAGTCTAGTCAGTCGGTCAATAATCAAAACTTTAGCTTTGCTGGCACTTAATGCACCGTCTCACGCACAATAACCGCGCGTACACAGCGCAGCACACCATAATCGTAAGCTCCATCAAGCGCATCATAGACCGGCTTGAGTTTAAAGGGTTCATCGTCGTGCGCCAGCATAACATCGAAGATGGTTTCCAGCTCTTGCTCGGGCAACTCCACCACCTCAGCCACATCCAGCTGGCCCTGCTCAATTAATCCGGCCAAATGGCCATAAACAGTGGTGGGGGTCAACTCGCGCTGGCGGGCGATGTCTTCAATGGTCATGCCGGCTTTAAACAAAGCAAAGGTTTCATGCTCGGTGGCTTTTACATTCTCGGCGCTACCGGCATAATCGGCTAAGCTTTCGACATGCTCGGTAATGGCAGTGATAAACGCATCACCATAGTGTTCTAGCTTGCTGGCGCCCACGCCCGAAATGCGCGCAAACGCATCTAAATCCTGCGGTTGTAAGCTGACCATTTCCATTAGGTGCGCATCGTGAAAAATCATATAGGGCGCAATGTCCTGCTCACTCGCCAGCGCTTTGCGCAATTCGCGCAGCTTGTCCCACAGCGCGCGATCTGGGCCGGTGATACCCTTGGCCGCTGGGCTGCTTTTCGACTTGCGCCCAGAGTCGACTTTTGTGTCTTTACGCAGTTCAATACTTTGCTCCCCTTTTAACAGCGGGCGACATTTTTCGGTGAGCAACAAGCCACCGTAACCGGCGACATCCACCTGCATTAAGCCGCGCGCTACCAACTGGCGAAATACCGAGCGCCACTGATTCACATCTAATTCTTCACCGATGCCGAAAGTGCTGAGTTTATCGTGACCGAACTGGGTCACCTTCTCGGGTGTTTTACCCAGCAGTACGTCTATCAAATGATTAACACCAAAACGCTGACCGGTGCGGTAGCAAACGCTGAGTGCTTTTTGCGCGACCACGGTGGCATCATAGGTTTGCGGCGGAATTAAACAGGTATCGCAATTATTGCAGGGGCCGTGTTCCGGCTCACCAAAGTACGACAACAGCACCTGGCGTCGGCAACTGGTGATTTCACACAAGCCGAGCATGGCATCGAGCTTGTGGTTTTCGGTGCGTTTGTGAGCGTCTGAGCCCTGGGACTGACTCATCATTTGTTTTAGTTTTAAAACATCCTGCACACCATAGGCCATCCACGCAGTCGCGGGTTGGCCATCGCGGCCAGCGCGGCCGGTCTCTTGGTAGTAAGCCTCGATGCTTTTAGGTAAATCCAAGTGCGCCACAAAACGCACGTCGGGTTTGTCGATACCCATACCAAAGGCAATGGTGGCAACGATGATAACGCCCTCTTCTCGCAAAAAGCGCTCTTGGTGATTTTTGCGAGTCGCCGCCGGCAGGCCTGCATGGTAAGGCAGTGCGGTAAAACCTTGCTTACTCAACCAAGCGGCGGTTTCGTCTACTTTACGGCGCGATAAGCAGTAAACAATGCCCGCATCCTCTGGGTGCTCGTTGTGTAAAAAACGCAATAGCTGTTGACGGGCGTCTTGTTTTTGCTCAATACGGTATTGAATATTGGGCCGGTCAAAGCCACTGACAAACTGCGCGGCATCCTCTAATTGCAGACGAGTAATAATCTCGGCGCGAGTGCGGTCGTCGGCAGTGGCCGTTAACGCCACTCGCGGCACATTAGGAAACTGCTGATGCAGCAAGCTTAGCTGTAAATAATCCGAGCGGAAGTCGTGCCCCCACTGCGACACGCAATGCGCTTCATCAATGGCGAACAACGCCAACGGCAGCTCCTGCAGCATCTCCAAGGTACGCGGTTGAATTAAACGCTCGGGGGCGACGTATAAGATTTTGACCTCACCTTGGCGCAAGCCTTGCTCAATGGCACGCACCTCATCAAACGCGAGGCTGGAGTTTAAATACGCGGCGCTAATACCCAGCTGTGCCAGCGCATTCACCTGATCTTGCATGAGTGCAATCAGCGGCGAGACGATAATCGCCACGCCCTCGCGCACTAAGGCCGGAATTTGGTAGCACAGGGATTTACCGCCGCCGGTGGGCATGAGCACCAAGGCGTCTTGCCCGGCAATAACGGTCTCAATAATCTCGGCTTGCGGGCCTCTAAAGGCCTCGTAACCAAAGGTGCTTTGCAGTGTTTGTAGGGCTGTTTGAGTCATGCGGGGAGTTTAGCAGCTTTAGCCCTTTCACGAATGAGACATAAGATTAAAAAACCGACCACCTAATTAATAATAGTTATTATTTGCATTAAGGTGCTTTTAAGCTACAAACAACGACCAACCGTTTGAACTAACCGATGAGCGCATCGAACACTGGGTAACACAATTCGTAACCGAGTGCGCCATAGCCAGCGCCGCTTGTCGATATTGCTTATTCGCCTCTCACAGAGGTTAATGCTTGGGTGGAAATGCTACTGGCCATGGACGTTGCCCATCGTCAAACCTGTCATTAGCGCCGCCATTGCTTTCGAACCAACAGAGCGACTATAGTGCTGCTATTAGGGCACAGGGCCCATAAATAGGGCGAAAGTAAGTGTGAACAAGCTAGCAACCAGCAGTGTTATTGCCGAGACAAAACAGTGGTTCGAAACCGTAGTACTCGGACTTAATTTATGCCCGTTTGCCCATCAACCAGCCAAACACCAGCGTATTCGTTTTGCCGTGTTTGATGAAACCGACGAGTTTGGGCTATTTGAGGTACTCGGCGCCGAGGTGGCCCGGTTGGACGAGGCGGACATCAGCACATTAGAAACCACACTGCTAATACTGCCCGAGGGTTATGAGGACTTTTACTTTTACACAATTACGGTGCAGCAAGCCGAAAGCTGGCTAAACAAGCAAGGTCTGCTGGGGCGGTACCAAATAGCTCACTTTCACCCCGATTATCAATTTTCTAACACCGACTATGACGAGCGCAGCAACTTAACCAATCGCTCGCCCTACCCTATTTTGCATTTACTGCGCGAGCAAAGCTTAACCAATGCGATTGATAACGGTGCCGATACCGAGTCTGTCCCGGAGCGTAACATCGAGCGGATGCAAAGTTTAACCGAGCAAGAAGTTGCTACACTGTTCTCGTATTTAAACCGTTAACATTGCTGAGGCCGCGTTTATATACAACGCGGCATGCCATCCCAAAAGCTTTATCTCACTCGACCAAGGTGACCACCTGCTCACGAACAGTAATGATGCCCAGTATGTAGCCTGCGTGGGCTAGTCGGTAGTTGACAACAGATGCGTAGATTTACGGGTAGCCATCAGCCTTAACGGCTCGGAGTATTGCTTTAGCAGGCTAACATCAATAAAAGTGTGGAAGAGAAAGGGCCAATGGTTATTGGCCCCAAAAGATGTTTAACTTTTGCCAAACATACCTTTAAAGGCGTTGGCGAGATCGGCGGGGTAAACCACGGTTTTGGAGTTGGCGGAGGTTGATAAATCGCCGATGGACTCAATATATTTTTCCCCCAGCAGATACATCACAGGCAGTTCATCGCCACCTTTAACCGAGTCAGTTACTACTCGAATCGACTGTGCCGACGCGTCGGCCAACACAATTTTTGCCTCAGCGTCGCGGCGCGAGGCTTCCAGGCGACCGTCGGCCTCGAGAATAGCGGCTTGTTTTTCCCCTTCGGCACGAGTTACCGCGGCGCGCCTTTGACGCTCGGCAGCGGCCTGTTCTTCCATTGCCTGCTGCATGGTAGGCGATGGGTTAATGTCCTGAATCTCAACGGTTTTGAGAATAATGCCCCAATCGGAGATGTCATCAGAAATGGAGGCTTTTAACTTGGCCTTAATTTGATCGCGCGATGACAGAGCCGAATCCAACGCCATTTCGCCAATAATCGAACGCAGTGAGGTTTGAATCAGGTTTTGGATAGCGATGGTGTAGTTTTCTACGCCGTAGACGGATTTTTCCGGGCTGACGATATTAATATAAGCCACGGCGTTGGCTATGATTACCGCATTATCGTAGGTGATTACATCCTGCGAAGGGATATCCAACACAATATCTTTGGTGGTGACTTTATAGGCCACGCTATCGAAAAATGGAATAATGAGATTGAGCCCTGGGGTGAGGGTCATGTGGTAGCGCCCCAAGCGCTGCACAACGTCTTTGCGCCCTTGTGGCACAATTCTAACCCCACGGGTAATAACAAAGAACGTTAAAAAAACAATGGCACCAACGGTAATAAGTGCGTCCATAATTGATATCCTTTCTATTGATTATTGGTGAAGTGTTACCACAAGATCGTTGCCAGACACATCCTTGACTACCACGCGATCTCCCGCACTGAGATCATCCGAGCAGATAAAGCGCCACTCATCTTCACCCAAAATAGGTGCCGAAAAGCGCAACTGACCGCGTCCGGTGGAAGCGTTAAAAACCAAGACGATGGCGGTTTGACCCAGCAGCTTTTCATAGGCCATACCGCTGCGGGTTTTATCTTTCATACGCGGAGCCACCCAGCGAAACCAGGCGACGAGACATGACATGGACAGAACCGCCCACAGGAACAGCTGGGCGGCCAAATCGAACGGCAGGAACAGACTGAGCACACCGACCACAATGGCGCTCACCCCCAACCACAACATAAAAAAGCTGGGTAAAATGATCTCTAACGCGGCCAGAGCAAAACCTGCTACCACCCACGCCCAAGCAGGCAAACCCGAACTTACCCAGTCTTCCATTGCGATCTCCTTGTAGGCACCTTCAATACTACAAAGACACCCTATGATTATTTCTCAAGGAGTATACATCAAATACACCGCCACAAAGCTGTAATCGGCAAAACCACTATAGCTCAGCCGGCGTCAGGTAAGCGGAGACATAGCGGTTTGCACGTGGCACAGATCGCGCGATACCACAATTCCCGCCAGTGCTTGCGAAGCATAACCGGCAAGTTCGACGGTAATGTCGTAGGTACCCGCGCGCTCCTGCGCGCCCTGGAAATAGCAGCTGCCCCAAGAGGAGTCTATCTGAGTTAATGTCTCTTGATATTCACCATCGGTGGCGGTAACACTGGCGCTACAGGCATCAGCTTCTTCCGCCCACACATTGACATGAAGACCGTAACGCAGCTCTTCAGTGCAAGCGATCGGCTCACCGCCAACTGGTAATGAGGGGTTGCTGGCATCGCCCCACTGGGCAGCCCAGACTTGGTTGTTATGCGCATAAAAAACAGCATCATCATGCAACAACCCGCGCCGGGGCCCGACGCCACTATCCCACTGTTCGCTGCCGACGGCTTCAGCCACCAGCGTGCCTTTATCCAGCATGGTGGCGGTATCACCCTGTAATCCCTGCAGCTCCAGCATCTGCAGGCCGCTATACTGCCAGGTGGCGTACGCCTGGTCGACTCGGGCCTGTACTTTTACCGGAAAAGCTACCCGTAGGTTATCTTCGGTGTCGGCTAAAAAGCTCAGGGCGCGCAAGTCGTAGAGCGCTTCGCTGCTACTGCCCTGTTGGCCAATATTAACCTCGCCGGCCAAAGTAGGTACACCCGCCTCCACCTGTATCAACTGCGCTTTAATTCCGTCGGTCCAGCCCGAGATGGAGTCAACATTTTGCCCAAGGGTAAATATATATTGATCGTTGATTGGATGAATATAAGTGGCAAACCCCGGCACCTCTAGCTCGCCGCTGATTTTAGGGTCCAGCGGGTTGGTCAAGTCCACCACATAGAAGGGATCAACCTGTCGAAAGGTGACGATGTAGGCTTTGTCTTGAGTGAAACGTACAGCGTAAATATCTTCTCCCGGTTTGCCGATGGCTTGGGACCGGTTGGCATTGGGCAACTCGGCGATCGTATCCAAACTCTGGCCACTTTGCTCTAACACAAACAAGTGGTGGGTCAACTCGCCCTGCCACTGGCTGGTTACCACTCGGAGCTTGTCGTGCGCTTGATGCACCCGAAAAGGCGCACGACCACGCAAGGTGCCGCTGACCGCACCGGTGGCGGCGTACTCTGGCCCCTCAGCGGTTAAATTGAATTTATGTAAGGTGGTCGTCTCGCCCTCACCCGACCAATTTGACCCAGTAATATAAAGCGCATCGGTGCTCATGGTCATATCATCCACCGCCGTGCTTAAGCACTGGCTGGCCAATACCGACTGGCTGGACAAGTCGATAGCGGTGATATTGACCACCGAATAATAGCCCGTATGCTCATCCACCGAACTCTGTACCAAGCATTCCTCGGTAAGCGGGGCTTCAACTGAGCCTACGCGATAGCCCGGTAATATGTCGGCAAGACTCGCCTGAGCCAATACCTGCTCGTTGTCGGCTCGCGTATTTTCTTGGTCGTGCTCTAAGTGCAAGTCATTCAACCAAGGGTCAAAACGGGACACTAAGTACAAGGTATCGCCAATCTGCCGACTATTAATTAAGGCACCGTCAATACTGATGCTGTTCTCCAACTGGGGCAAGGCGGGGTTGCTGACATCGATAAACTCCAGCCGAAATTCGCTGTTTACCGGCCCCGGCCAAATATCCGCGGAAAACACAATATCAGGTGCGCCCCCCGGCATCAGCGGGTAAATATTGCCCCACTGATTGCGAATAGCAATCACATGGCTGGCAAGGTCGGCCTCCTTGTGTAAATACAGAGATGTCGCCTCCCCCCAATCACTTTCGGCGAAGCTGTAGCTTCCCGCTAATTGCGCCGATGGGGTGTCGGGATCAGTGGCAAAGACTTGAATACCGGGCAGATTCGAGGCGGCATTTTCCGGCACATAGGAGACAAACCAATGTGCGCCATCGTATTTAGCCACATCGGCCTCATCCACACCGGCGACATGGACATTGGTATCGGAGTAATCGCCTGCGCCATCATTACTGCCTTCGACTGGTGAGGCAGAAAAATCTACTTCTCCGCCCACCCCTTTTTCAGGGTAAAATCCACCGGTTTGCAGGCGAAAACCGTTGGCTAGGTAGTGGGTTAAATCCTGCCCTGCTATCGGTTGCAGTGGTTTAGAGTCGACCTGGGCGGGCTTTAAGGGTTCATAGTCGACAGGCTCTGAGCCGCCGCTTCCTACAGAGCTTCCCTGACTCGAAGAGCTGCTACTTCCAGCGGGGTCACTCCCTCCAAGGCTGCTCAGGCTCGAAGAACTTCCATTTCCACTGGGGTTAGTCCCCCCTGGAGTGTCCGAGCTTGAAGACCCACCACAGGCTGACAACCCCAGCGTTGCCACTAAACCTAATACCAATACCCGCATTTCACACCTCCCATGGCATTCACGAGAAAACCTTACACTGATTGAGGTAAGCTTAACTTGTTCAACAATGAAAACTGTGTGTTTTTGTAAAAACGACGAGCAGGCGACCAAACTACCTCAGCGCTATTAGATTTGAGGGATACGGTGTTAGAGAGCTTTCTTGCGGGCCATTTTTTGCCGCCAATACAGCCGATACCCCAGCAATAGCGCGGCAAGAATGCCATAAATAACCGCTTCAAAATAACTGGAGCGCACCTGCCAAAGTACATGCACCCAAGCCAAACCAAGCGCGACATATACCAGCCGATGCAAAGACTGCCAGCGTTTACCCAAGCGACGCATCATCGCCTTGGTTGAAGTTGCCCCTAAAGCGATTAGGATCAACACCGCCGGAGCCCCGGCGGTAATATAAGGGCGCTTAACCAATTCGGCAAAAAAACGACTGAAATCTAACCCTAAAATAAACACTAAATAGGAGGCCACGTGGCACAGAGCATAGAACAGAGCAAATAACCCCAGCATACGCCGGTGTGGCATTAACCAGCGCCACTTGGCCGAGCGCACCAAAGGTGTCACCGCCAAAGAGGCAAACAAAAAGTAGATCGCCCACTCACCGGTAAACAGCACGATGGTTTTTGCCGGGTCGGCCCCCAACTGCTGGCTTATCGTTCGATAAAAAATCCAGCCAAAGGGCGCCAGCGCTACCATAAAAATAAAAAGTCGCCGCCAAGTTACTGCTTTCATACGTTCTGCCTTCTGCCTTCTGCCTTCAATAATGCTTACGCAAATCCATCCCTTTATACAGGTGCGCCACTTCATCGGCATAGCCATTAAACATCTGCGTATCAATAATATTGGGGCTAAACAACCCACTGGGCAGGCGCCGCTCACTGGCCTGAGACCAGCGCGGGTGATCGACCTCAGGGTTTACATTGGCGTAAAAACCATACTCGTTAGGTGCTCTCACATTCCAGCTGGTGCCGGGTTGTTTTTCGGTAAACTCAATTTTGACGATGGATTTAATACTTTTAAAGCCGTACTTCCAGGGTACGACTAGGCGTAACGGAGCACCATTTTGGTTGGGTAGAGGCTTGCCGTACAGTCCAACCGCTAAAAGCGTCAGTGGGTTCATCGCCTCATCAATACGCAACCCTTCGCGATAAGGCCAGTCGATAGTACTGAAGCGACTCGCTTGCTCGGGCATTTGCTTACTGTCCAACAAGGTGGTGAACGCAACATATTTAGCACGGCTGGTAGGTTTAAATTGCTTGAGTAACTCGCCCAGCTCGAACCCAACCCAGGGAATTACCATGGACCAGGCCTCGACACAGCGCAATCGATACACCCGCTCGCGCAGAGTGACCTTGGCCAGCAAATCCTCCAAATTGAAAGCCCCGGTTTTTTCCGCGTGTCCGGCGATCTCTACCTTCCAGGGGTGGGGCTGTAATGTACCGCTGTGTTTAGCGGGGTCGGACTTATCGTAGCCGAACTCGTAAAAATTATTGTAGCTGGTGACGTGCTCATAGGGCGTGAGCTTGTCTGTCACTTTTTCACCATAAGGTTCAGCATCGGCTATTTTTTGCTTGAGCCAATCGGGGCCTACCGCTGCGCCCGCATCGGCCACAAAACCCGGCTTGGCGCCCGCCCCGGAGGCTGCGGCTAACGCCCCAGCTCCCAGCGTCAGCTGCATAAAACGGCGCCGCTCGCGGTACACGGACTCTGGGGTGATCTCACTCTCACGGATACGATTTGACGGTTTAATAAACATTTCTGCCCCTGTAAAGAAACGGTTTGTATTATCGCTTATCCTTAAGACTCGATAAGGCCTACGTTGTTACAAGATTCATTTAACTATACGATCTATTTTTTTAAAACGATGTATCAGGGATATGAGCGACGCTATACACCACACTGTACAACGAATTTACCGCGAACACTCGCGTCAAGTGCTCGCCACCCTTATCCGCTTATTAAAAGACTTCGATTTGGCTGAAGAGGCCCTGCAAGAGGCCTTCGCCTGTGCACTAAAGCAGTGGCCAGACGAAGGGGTGCCACACAACCCCACCGCTTGGCTGGTCTCTACCGGGCGATTTAAGGCGATTGACCAGCTACGCAAACACCGCCGTGAGGTAGACTTAGTCAGTGAAGACACCGCCGTCTGCCAAGCCCCCGATCCCGACACTCTACACTTAGAGGATGATCGTCTGCGGCTTATCTTTACCTGTTGTCACCCCAGTCTCAGTCACGAGGCCGCCATCGCTTTAACATTGCGAGAGGTGTGTGACCTCAGTACCGAAGCAATTGCCAGTGCGTTTTTAACCAAGGCCTCCACCACAGCGCAGCGAATAGTTCGCGCCAAACGCAAAATCCAAAGTGCTGGTATCCCCTATGAAGTGCCGGGCAAACAAGCGTTACCAGAACGCTTACAAGGTGTACTGAAAATCGTGTACTTGATTTTCAATGAAGGCTACTACGCCAGCGGTGGGGATAGCCTGCAGCGTGTACACCTGACCGACGAGGCCATTCGCCTCGGGCGTTTATTGACCCGCCTACTGCCACAATCCGAGGTTTATGGCTTACTGGCGCTTATGTTGTTACAGCACAGCCGTCAAGATACACGCTCAAAACCCAACGGCGATATCATACTGCTGGAAGATCAGGACCGAACACGCTGGCATCATGACGCCATTGCTGAGGCCACCGCCCTGCTGCCCCGCGCTCTTGTGGGGCCGGCCACAGGCTCCTATGCCCTGCAAGCTGCCATTGCCGCTCTACACGCCGAAGCCCCAACCGCGGCAGATACCGATTGGCAAGAAATCTGGGGACTCTACCAAGCACTTTATTTGCGTACCCCCACGCCGGTGGTAGCCCTCAACCAAGCGGTTGCTCAAGCCATGGCGGGGGATATAGATACTGCCATTAGCCACATAGAGCAACTGGCTAATGGCGATTTAGCCTCTTACTTTCCCGCCCATGCCGCCTGGGCCGACTTGCTGCGCCGCTCGGGTCGCCACCACCAAGCCCACGAGCGTTACCATTATGCCCTAAGCTTGACCCGTTTAGCGGCAGAGAGGCGCTATTTACAAATGCGCATCGAACAATATGAAAAAAATATTGGTAGCGCTGTCGATTAGACAGTCCGGCGGACGACTATAACGACCTCAAACACACTGGAGCGAACAATGAAGTATTTATGTTTAGTGTATAGCGATGAGCAAGACCTACACGGTTTACCCAACAGCCCACAAGACCAGGAGTGCGCCGCCTACGCCGAAAAGATCAGCCAGAGCGGCCATTTGTTAGCGGGCGAGGCCTTGCAACCGGTCGCCACCGCAACCACTGTGCGTGTGCGTGCCGGTGACCTACAGATCACCGATGGCCCTTTCGCCGAAACAAAAGAGCAATTAGCGGGGTTTTATATGATCGAAGCGAAAGACCTGAACGAAGCACTGCGCATTGCCCAGGATATCCCGCCGGCGCGGGTCGGCAGTATTGAGGTGCGCCCGATACGGCAACTCAATACATAATAAAAACCTCGGCATTGTCGAAATCAACAAACTCGAGACGACTGATAGATGCGAGGCTTTTAACCTTAGTGTGCATAACGGAAAACAAAACAATGCCGATGCATATTGCCGTTAACACCACAATGTCGTGATAAACAAAAGGCCTCATCCACAATCAATCAGGAGATCCATAATGCGCGAACTAAACCCCTATGTTTTTTACAACGGCGACTGCCAAGCAGCCGTTGAGTTTTACAGTCAAACACTGGACACCCCCATCGATGCTTTAATGCGCTACGGTGATGCCCCCGACGGCTCGCCGTTCGGTGACGATTATGCCGATAAAGTCATGCACGCCAGCCTGCGTATCGGCGCATCGACTCTAATGGCCTCGGACGCCCCGCCCGGCAATTACCAAAAGCCACAAGGAGTTTCCATTTGCCTGCAAGCGGAGTCCGCGCAAGAGGCCGAAGACCTCTACGCAGCGCTGAGTGCAGGCGGTGAGATCCAAATGCCGCTGGAAAAAACGTTTTGGGCCGAACGCTTCGGTGCTTTTACCGATCGGTACGGTATTAAGTGGATGGTCAATTGCGATTTTCCGACCTAATGGTCGGTTAATCCCAGTAGGGAAGATTCTGTTCCCGTTTGCCGACGTGTAAAAACATCTCGGGTTTACCGTCGGCATCGCTGTATTGTGCCATCACGCCAAATTTACCACTGTCGGGGTATTCCGCTAACTCGGGCGTCAGACGCGTACTGACGGCCAAAAAGCGCAAAACGTTAGCGCCGGTATTGATAATTTGGTGAGCCGTTTCAGGCCCGCCTGGCGGGCAGGCAATAATATCACCCGCTTTAATTGGCTGGTGATTCTCCCCCAAGCGCAGCCGACCCTCGCCTTCCAGAATATAAAACATCTCCTCATTCACCCGGTGACAGTGGTAGGGAAAGGCGCTCTTTCCAGGCTCCACTTCGGTCAGGTTATAACCTAACTTTTTCGCCCCTAGTACCGGCCCGATAAAAGCCATTTGCGCACCATATTTTTGGCAGGCATCGCCCGTAGGCCCCATCCCCTCAGGCATAGGTTGAGTCGTTAAATCGGCAATATTTATAATTGGCAATGGCATTATTGGCATCCTTAGGCAGGTGTGGGCAGTGCTGTCGCACTTTGGTAACTCTCGGCAATCGCCCGGGCTTTATCTCGCACCAATGCAATAAGCGCGGGCGGGCTTTGTAACTCAGCACCGGGCAAAAAGCCCATCACCCGACAGGCCGCCATATCCAACTCCGCACTTTTAAAGGACGCAGTCACCGAACCGTCGGGGTGATTGACCAAATTGTCCCAGCAACAGGGGTGATCTTTTGCCACCAAAGCCTGGTTTTTGGGAAAGAAAAGCACCACTTCAAACGCTTCAGATTCCAGTGCACTGGGGCTAAAATAGTCATCCGGATCAAAATTGACGGGGCGTTCAAAGGTTACATTTAACGCCTCAACCGTCTCAATTCGGTCGACGCGAAACGAGCGCAAAGCACCGCGCAAATGGCAAAAGGCCAAGCAGTACTGCTGCCCCCAACTGTAAACCAACGCATAGGGATCAATGGTTCTACTGATGCTGTGGATTTGTCCGCGGGAGCGATACTCAATCGTTAACTGAGTGCGCTCGTGCACCGCTTGATAAACCTGATGCAATCTTCCCTCGTCGATGGTGGGGTTAATACGCGGCATACCCCGAGTCAGCAAACTCTCGCGCGCCCAGTTCATATCGGCCAGTTGCGCCTCGGGCAGCACATTGGCTATTTTAGTCATGGCGCTTTGTGCCGCGGGGCGAAATAATTTGCCCCAGGCGCGAGCCACCATTTCCGCCCCCAGGCAAACCGCTACAGCCTCTTGCGCCGAAAACATAAGCGGTGGCATCCGGTAACCGCGCACCAAAGAATAGCCACCGTGGCTGCCGCGCTCGGCGTAAATTGGCACCCCCATCTCTTCCAGCATACCGATATAGCGCTGCACCGTGCGCACTGACACCTCTAATTCATCGGCCAACTTAGAGGCCGATAAATTTGGTTCGCGCTGCAAAGCCATAATCATATGGATAAGACGAGTTGCGGTTGTCGCCATAGCTACACTCCCTGAATCATTTTTTTAACTTTAAACAGTATATACGTCAGAAAGTGACACATATCGGAATTAGTTTAGGGCCTGCCGACACCGATCTTGCGCCTTGCAGTCGAAACTGTGTCGGCCCAATCGACTAAACCGGAGATATTATCTGCTTGAAAAGGATGCCCCTATGCCCAATAGCCTCAACATTGCTTTCAGCCGTTTACTCGACCAATCGCAGCAACGGCGCCAACCCATGCTGCATTTTGCCGAACAACTGGCCGATACCGAGCGCTACACGGTCGCCGAAATACACGTCGAATACGCCGTATTACAACCACACCTTATTCGCACTCTACAAGCTCAACTCAAAGATCAAGAGTCTCCGCTAAGAGAGTATGACCCCGTACTGGCCAATCAGCTCGAAGATGGTAGCTTTCGCTTGTGCGCCCTACTGGAGCAATTCTTGCCACACCTCGCAGCCCTGCGAGAGCTCAGTAGAGCGGAGCTTTTGCCCCAGCGCTATGCACTCTATCTAGACTGGAACTTAATTGTCGCCGAGTGCTTTATTCATTGGGACCTTGTTAGCCGGGTGGAAAAGTTATTACAACAAATCTCATCGCCCACAGGTACAATCGAGCAACACGAAACCGGCATCAGCGGCAACACTTTAGCCCATTGCCGCAGGCGCGTGCATCGCTACTGCGCCGCGCTCTAACCACATTCAATCACAGGAGTCTCTGTGCAACCGATCATTGATATAACCGGCATCCGCAAAACCTACGCCTCAGGCTTAGAGGCACTGCAACCGATTGACCTTAGCATTCAACGCGGGGAAATATTTGCCCTGCTGGGTCCCAATGGCGCGGGGAAAACCACCCTAATCAGCATTATCTGCGGCATTGCCAACCCGAGTGCAGGCCGCATCAGCATCGACGGGCTGGACATTGTGCGCGACTATCGCCAGGTGCGCCAACGCATTGGTTTAGTGCCGCAAGAGTTGGCCGTCAGTATGTTTGAATCGGTGTGGGATACCGTCCGTTTCAGTCGCAGCCTGTTTGGCTGTAAACCCAATGACGACTATCTATCGAATTTGCTAAAAGATCTTTCGCTGTGGGATAAAAAAGATAGCCATATTATGGCGCTGTCGGGGGGCATGAAACGGCGGGTACTGATTGCCAAAGCTTTGGCACACGAACCCAGCGTATTATTTTTGGATGAGCCAACCGCCGGGGTAGACGTAGAGCTGCGCCGGGATATGTGGAGCATGATTCGCAAGCTGCGTCACAATGGCGTTACTGTCATCCTGACCACGCATTATATCGAAGAGGCCGAAGACATGGCCGACCGCATTGGCGTGATTAATAAAGGGAAAATTGTTTTGGTGGAAGAAAAACACGCCTTGATGCAAAAGCTCGGGCAAAAAACCATGACCTTGCACCTCAACGCGCCTCTGCCTGAAATACCCGCTGCACTGCAAGAGTACAACCTGCAACTGAGCGAGCAAGGGCGAGCTCTGATCTACCAATACAACAGCGCCGACCGCAAAGAAGGGGTTGCCCCCCTACTGGCCAAGGTCGGTGAGCTTAATATCGATTATCACGACCTATCGACCAAACAGAGCTCCCTGGAAGAGATCTTTGTCTCTCTCGTCCACCAACCCGACACGCACAATGCGGAGGCAACGCCATGAACGGCTACGGTATAAAAGCCATCTATTTATTTGAATTGGCCCGGACCTGGCGCACACTGATGCAATCTATCGCCTCACCAGTGTTATCGACCTCGCTCTACTTTATTGTGTTCGGCTCGGCCATTGGCTCGCGAATTGTGGAAATAGACGGCATTCACTATGGCGCCTTTATTATTCCCGGCTTGATTATGCTGACGATATTAACCGAGAGCACATCGAACGCCTCGTTCGGAATTTATATGCCCAAATTTACCGGCACCATATACGAGATTTTATCGGCCCCGGTTTCGGCGCTGGAAATTGTTATCGGCTATGTCGGTGCGGCGGCGACAAAGTCAGTCATCTTGGGGCTTATCATCCTTGTCACCGCGCGCTGTTTTGTCGACTACAGCATCGCGCATCCGCTGTGGATGTTGGCATTTTTAATGCTCACCTGTCTCACATTTAGCTTGTTAGGTTTTTTAATTGGCCTCTGGGCGAAAAGCTTTGAGCAGCTGCAAATTATTCCCATGATGGTCATCACTCCGCTGACTTTTTTAGGTGGCAGCTTTTACTCCATTTCAATGTTGCCCGAGTTTTGGCAGAAAGTAACCCTGTTCAACCCAGTGGTATACTTAGTCAGTGGTTTTCGCTGGAGTTTTTACGGCGCGGCCGACGTTCATATAGGTATCAGTCTGGCAATGATCGCGATCTTTATTGCTATTTTTAGCGCGCTGATTGCCTGGATTTTTCACACCGGCTACAAACTGCGACCTTAATACAAAATCACTCAAGCCTGATCGACACTCTGCATACGTATTCATCTGCAATGTATACGTATGCAAATTTTCCCGCTCGAACTCCTGACGTAACCTCTAGCAGGTTTTCAACAACCTGCTAACACTCCAATAATCATAATATTTCGAGAGGTTCACCATGCGTTCCGTGCAAATTACGTGTTTGCTTACCGCGGCCATACTCAGCGCCTGTGGCGGCGGCAATGACCATTCCGACAACCATTCCAGCTCATCATCCAGTGTAGCCAGCAGTTCATCCCAGGCGTCAAGCTCCAGCGTTGCGCCGGGTATGGAGCTACCGGTTGATCTGGCCGACGATCAGGCCATTTTATTTTACCAGCGCTCCGATGAGGCTTATGACGGCTGGGGACTGCATCTTTGGAATGACGATGCCTGTGGCGCGCTGGATGCTGACGCCATTGCCGCCATCACCTGGGACTCACCCCTGCCTGCCAGTGGCGTTACCGACAGCAACGGCGCTTACTACATACTGGATTTAAATGCCCCGGTTGCCGATGGTGGTTGTTTTAATTTTATTGTTCACTCGGGCGACGACAAAGCCTTGGGACAAGCGGACTTAGTGTTTGATTTAACCCGCGGCCCGGTTTTATTGACCCAGCACGGACTGTCCAATCTTGAATACCCCGAAGACGACAGCGGCGAGTCATCTCTGCCGTTTTCCCTTAGCGATACACAGGCGGCGATTTTCTATACGCGCCCCGATGGTGACTACGACAACTGGGGGCTACACCTTTGGAATGGCGGCAGCTGTAATGCGCTGGCCGACAACAGCATCAACGGTATCACCTGGGATGCCCCTATGGCGCCCACAGGCATCGACGCCGAGCGCGGCGCTTATTTTATACTCGATTTAAACGAGCCCGGCGGCTGTATTAACTTTATCGTCCACCAAGGCGATGAAAAGGCACTGGGCGACAGCGATGGGGTTTTCGACTTAAGCCAAGGCAATATCGCCTATACCAACCACGGCTCGAATGTCATTGTCTATGGCGGTGATCAAGGCCCGGCACAAGTCACCCAGGAGGGGTTTAGCTCGCACTGGGTGGATACCGATACCGTGCTGTGGAATGCGCCCGCCCAAACTGCACGCGTGATGCTGCACAGCGATAGTAACGGCGACATTACAGTGGCCGACAACCAATTGACCGGCGGCCATTCGATAGCGTTAAGCAATTCAACCGTCAGTAGCGCTAGCGCACAGAAATTTCCTCACCTTGCCGACTGGCAGGCCTGGAAAGTGGACACCACTGAGATAGACCGTGCCGCTTGGCTGGCAGGCGAGTTGGTACTCGCGGCCTACGACAGTGAAGATCAGTTACTCAAGGCCACCGGTGTACAAATCTCCGGCGCGCTCGACGCCTATTACGCCAACGATGCCCAGCTCGGCAGTTGGATAAGTGGCGAGCAAACACACTTTGCCGTGTGGTCACCGACCGCGCGAAACATGACACTGGAAGTCTTTGCCAGCGCCACTGACGATCAGCCCCAAGCCAGCCATCCGATGACTCAAGACCCGGCGGGCGTATGGAGCGTCAGTCTCAGTGACGACTTGCACGGCGCTTACTATCAATACCGTTTTGACCTCTACCACTATGCTACGGACCAGGTGGAGTCGCTTACCGCCACTGACCCCTACGCCCTAAATTTGTCCAGCAACAGTCGCCTCGCGCAAGTGGTCGATCTCAGCCGACCCGACACACAGCCCGATGGCTGGTCGAGTCACAGCATACCGCCGCTAGATGCACCTGAGGACTCCGTTATCTACGAGGTGCACATTCGCGACTTCTCGGCGCTCGATGCCAGCACTACCGAGTCCTACCGAGGCAAATATTTAGCCTTTACCGAGCAGGAGACAGCTCCGGTGCAGCATCTGCGCGAGCTACAACAGGCGGGCCTGAACACCATTCATTTACTGCCCACCTTTGATATCGCCACGGTAGACGAAGACGAAAGTCAACGCGTGGATATTACCGATACCGTCGGGGACTTATGCGCACTGAACGCCAGCGCCACAATTTGCCAATCCGCCGATAGCAGTGCCAGCCTCGAATCGATTCTCGCCGGTTTTGACAGCACCAGCGGTGAGGCTCAGGCACTGATGAACGATATACGCGGCCTGGATTCGTTTAACTGGGGCTACGACCCCTACCACTACACAACACCCGAAGGCAGCTACGCCACCAGTGGTGAAGGCTTTACCCGCATTGTCGAGTTCCGACAAATGGTGCAGGCGCTGCACGCCTTAGACCTGCGGGTTGTGATGGATGTAGTCTATAACCACACCAACGCCTCGGGCCTGGCAGATAAATCAGTGCTGGATAAACTGGTTCCCGGCTATTACCACCGGCGCAATGAGTTGTCCGGCGCGGTTGAGATGTCATCGTGCTGCGACAATACCGCCAGCGAACACGAAATGATGGAAAAGCTGATGGTCGATTCACTGGTCGTTTGGGCCGACGCCTACAAAATCGATGGCTTTCGTTTCGATTTAATGGGGCACCATATGCGCGAAGACATTCTGGCCGCACGCACTGCCGTTCAGGCGGTCGACCCCGACACCTATTTTTACGGCGAAGGCTGGAACTTTGGCGAGGTTGCCAACAGCCGACGCGGCATCAATGCCATTCAGAACAATATGGCTGGCACCGGTGTGGGCAGCTTCAATGACCGTATTCGCGACGCCGTACGCGGCGGCGGGCCCTTCGACAGTGGCGACGCTATTCGCCGCAACCAGGGTTACGGCACCGGCCTTTATCACTACCCTAACGAGTTAAACTCTGGCACTGCAGACGAGCGAGACGCACTGGATGATCTCACCGACCGCCTGCGCGTCAATTTAGCCGGCAGCTTAACAAGCTACTCTTTGATCGACCGCAACGGCCAAACCACCACAGGTGGCGAGGTGCCCTATTTCGACCTGTATGCCGGTTACACGGAAGACCCGCAAGAGAGCATTAACTATATCTCTAAGCACGACAACCAAACCCTGTGGGACAATCTGCAATACAAAGCCCCCAGCGCCATGACCTCCAACGAGCGCATGCGCATGCAGAACTTCTCCCTCAGTGTGCCCATGCTCGCCCAAGGCATTCCGTTTATCCATATGGGGGTCGATCTTCTGCGCTCCAAATCCATGCAGCGTGACAGCTACGACTCGGGTGACTGGTTTAACCGGGTCGACTTTACCGGCCAGAGCAACAACTGGGATGTGGGACTGCCGCGCGAAGATAAAGACGGCGCCAACTGGCCGTTGATTCAATCGATTCTCAGCAACCCCAATACATCGCCTGCAGCGGCCGATATTGAAAAGGCGCGCGAATTGTTCAAAGAGTGGCTCGCCATACGTGCCAGCTCGCCACTGTTTCGACTGCGCGATGCCAGTGCCGTACAGCAAGTATTGGGTTTTCATAACACCGGACCTGAACAGACCTCGGGAGTTATCGTCATGAGTCTGCAGGACACCTTAGGGCTGGATAGCACCTACCAAACCGTGCTGGTAGTGTTCAATCCGCAGGCCCAAAGTCTGCAACTTGACACCCCCGTGGCGGGGAATTTCACATTGCACCCAGTACAACAAAACTCCGCCGACAGCGCCACACGACAGGCAAATGCCGACGGCAATAGCCTAATCGTGCCCGCTTTAACCACAGCGGTTTTTGTACAGTTAGACTAGCCGGAGATACAGTCTAAGGTGGGCCCTTATAGCCCACCTTAGCGCTTTTACCCCCCCCTTTCACCCCCACGTTCGCTTAACGGCGAACAGAATTAACAGGCTGTTTCCCCCTCCCGCGTAGTCTGCGCTATAGTTGTGGTATATCTGCTCACACTGCCGGTCCCCTATGAATCCCCAAACCACATCCGATTTACAGCCGCACAAGCGCAACCAAACCCAACGCACGCGTTACTCTTACATCGCTATTACCACCATTGTGCTTATTTCAGTGATACTCGGTGGATTTTATGTCGACGCCACCAATAACAAGCACCATATACAGGCTCAGCGCAACGAAGTCGCCGACGAACTCGCGTTTATCCGCGCCGAGCTGGAAGGGCAGATCACCAGCAGCCTGCAAACCGCACAGGGCATGGTAGCTGCAATTAAAGCCAACCCGGCTATGACGCAAACCGAATTTAGCCGTTATGCCGATCACCTAGTCGTCAACCAGCCTCTACTCAAGCATGTTGCCGGCGTGCCCGACCTGGTTATTCGCATGATTTACCCGCTGCAGGGTAACGAGGCTGCTCTGGGGCTGGATTACCGCGATCTGGATGAAAAAACCCATGGTATTCAGGCCGCTATCGAATCGGGCCAGATGTCTCTGGCAGGCCCAATCGAGCTTATTCAAGGTGGGCAGGCATTGATCGCACGCATCCCAGTAGTCCTCGAAACAGGCGAGTTTTGGGGGATGGTAGCGGCGGTTATCGAGCTTGAGAACTACTTCAGTATCAGTGGCCTAAACAAGGTTGACACCTTGCGCCTAGCTCTGCGCCACAGTCCCGAATCGGATGGCTCAGGCATACCTTTTTTTGGCAATCGTACACTGTTTACACAAAACCCAGTGATCGCCAAAATTTATTTACCGAGTGCAAGCTGGGACATTGCGGCTATTCCTAATGCTGGCTGGGACACCAGCGCCAGCAGCTCGATCTGGTTGCGAGCCTTTACTATAACCTTGTGCTTACTGGTGTTATTCAAAGCCCTGTGGGTGTTGCATTTATTAAAAACACGGCAACACTCCGAAGAGCGACTGCAGGGCCTATTTGATCTTTCCCCACTGGGCATAGCACTAAACGAGTATCACAGTGGCCGCTTTATCGATAACAATACTGCTCTGCAAAAAATGCTGGGCTACGGACACGATGAAATTAACAAATTGACCTATGAAGATGTCTCCAGCCAGTCCGGCAGTAACGAACAAAATAAACATATCGAGCAATTAAAGACCAAGGGTAGATACGGCCCGTTTGTTAACGAGCTTACCCACAAAGATGGCCATACCATTCCGGTACAACTGAATGGTATTTTAATGACCGATCGGAAGGGGCATCGCTACGTTTGGTCAATCTTTCAAAATATCAGTGCCCGATTAGCCGCTGAAAAACAACTTAAAGAGCATCAGCGACAGCTAGAATTGGTGATTAACAGCACAGGTGTAGGGATCTGGGACTGGAACATTACCACAAACACCACCATGTTTAATCAGCGCTGGGCGGAAATCATCGGCTATGATTTAGAAGAGCTGCAACCCACCAACTTTAATACGTGGGATAAGTTTGTACACCCAGATGACCAAGATGTAGCCCACCAAGTCCTCAATGCATACTGGCAAGGTGAAACGACTCAATACACCTGCGAAATACGCATGCGCCACAAAGAAGGGCATTGGGTATGGGTGTTAACAACCGGTCAGGTTGTAGAGTGGGGCGATAGCGGCGACCCCATCCGCATGGTGGGCACGCATCTCGATATCAGCGAGCATAAATCTGCACTGTTCAAACTCGAACAATCAGAACGGCAGATCAATCAGTTTTTTAATAACGCCAGTGCGTTTATGTGCATTACCGACTCTGCGGGATACTTTGAACGCATCAATCAGAGTTTTTGCCAAGCACTGGGTTATACCGAAGAAGAGCTGGCAGGGTTGCAATCGACTGATCTTTGCCACCCCGATGACCAGGTCAATGCGCAGCAAGAAATACATAATATTGCCTCTGGCAAACCGACCAACTCTTATACTAATCGAACACGCTGTAAAGACGGCTCTTATCGCACTCTTTTGTGGAATACTTCACCAGACCCACAAACCGGAAAATTTTACGCCTCCGCTATCGACATCACCGAGCGCCAACAGAGCGCCGATAAGATAAAACGCCAACAAGAAATGCTGCAGGCGATGAGCCAACTGGGACGCATTGGCGCCTGGGAAGTCAATCTAACTCAGGGCACCATTTACTGGTCGGACATGACCCGTGAAATTCACGAGGTAGATGATAACTTTACGCCAACACTAGAGGGCGGCATTGAGTTTTATAAAGAAGGCGAGGATCGAGAGAAAATTATTCGTCTGGTAGAAAACACCATAAAAACCGGCGAGCCTTTTACCACAGAGCTGAGAATTGTCACCGCCAAAGGCAACGAGCGCTGGGTGGCATCAACGGGTAAAGCAGATTTTCAGCAACAACAATGCATACGTTTATTTGGCTCATTCCAAGATATACACGAACGCAAGCTTGCCGAACAAATATTACAAAGTGCCAAAGAACAAGCCGAAGCCGCCGACGCCACCAAAAGTGAATTCTTAGCCGTAATGAGCCACGAAATTCGCACACCAATGAACGGTGTACTGGGCATGTTGAACTTGCTGCAACGCTCGCCATTGGAGGAGAGTGACCTACACAAAATCTTCATCGCTAAAACCAGCGCTGAATCATTGCTTACAATCATCAATGACATTCTAGACTTTTCCAAAGTAAATGCCGGAAAACTTGAGATGGACAATATTGCTTTCGACCTACACAAACTGTTAGATACGTTGGGTCATACACAGGCAATGCGCGCGCAAGATAAGGGGCTAGAACTTCTGCTCGACACCTGCGACCTCGAAGAGGCCTCAGTCATGGGCGACCCGGGTCGACTGCAACAAATACTTACCAACCTAGTGGGTAATGCCATTAAATTTACCCATGACGGACAGGTTACAATTCACTGCAAGTCTCGCCATCACGACGGCAAAGTTAAATTTGAAGCTACGATCAGTGATACGGGCATCGGCATCAACCCGAAAAAAGCCGAGCATCTATTTCAAGCCTTCTCGCAACTGGACGCCTCCACCACTCGCGAATACGGCGGCTCTGGCCTGGGGCTTGCCATCTGCCGCAAACTTACGGATTTAATGCAGGGCAATATTAGTGTTACCAGTAAACCTGGCGAGGGCTCAAGCTTTCATTTCTACGTGAATTTAAATGCCGCCAATGAAACGTTATACCTACCACCTCAAGCCTTGCCACGCGAAATAAAAATTGCGGTTGCTAGCCCCAGCAAAGAGCTGCAAAATATTATTGAACGGCAGTTTTCTCACTGGGGAGCCACTATTTGCCACATCCAAACGCTGCACAATGATTTATTGCCGCTGGATGCGATTTTATTGGATACCCATAGTGACGATGTTATAAAAACAAACGCACACAATCTGCGCCAGCAGGGCTTATGTCGCAAGCTAATTGCTATCACCCAAATGAGTGAACCCTACACCGCCACAGGATTTGACTCGCGAATATTTCAACCCCCCACGAATACCGAACTAAAGAATATTCTTGATGCCACTCATAATGAAGCCACGGTACAACATGTGGAAAAGGTTAAAATGAATAACGAATTTAAATCGGCACAAGACTCTTCTTACCTTTGGCCAGCAAGTAGCCGGATACTTATTGTTGAGGACAATTCCATCAATCAAGAAGTTGCTCAGTTGATACTCACTGAACTAGGGCTTGGCTCCGCCATTGCTGGCCATGGTGCTGAGGCTCTCGAGGTGCTACAACAAGCACCGGATGCCTACCCTTATTCATTAATATTAATGGACTGTCAAATGCCAGAAATGGACGGGTTTGAAGCGTCCCGACGTATTCGCGCCGGTGAAGCCGGCGTCGCTTACATTAATATTCCCATTGTCGCGCTCACCGCCAATGCTATGAGCGGCGACCGCGAGAAATGTTTAGCAGCAGGTATGAACGATTACCTGGGCAAACCAGTGCAAGTCCCCGAACTGCTTATCTGCCTGCAAAAATGGCTACTCGATGACAACACGGAATATGCACCTCAGGAGAAAAAACCCGCTGCAGAGCAGATTTGGGATCAGGAGGCCGCACTCACTAGCCTGTTTAAACGCGATGATATACTCGCCAATCTTGTCCAACAGTTTTGTGAAAAAATGCCGGAACGTTTGCAAGAGATAACTCAAGCGAAAACCCAGAACGAAACTCAGTCTATTGAGTTTCACGCCCACACTATTAAAGGCAGTGCCGGACAACTCAAGGCGCACCGTTTGCAGCAAGCGGCCGACAACTTAGAGCAGGCGGCAAAAAACAACGACAACACACAACTGGAATCGGCCTACACATTATTCTTACAAGAAGCTGAATTGACAGTCACAGTTTTCACGCAATATTTGCATCGATTTGCAGAAAGCGATTAACAATTAACGGGTTTCAAACCAAAAAAAAAGGCGGCCAATGGCCGCCTTTTTTTATGTGGTCAGTTACGCTTACGACGCCGATTTATTGCGCCCGGTCACCCACTCACCTAACTTTACCACCACAACATAAAACAATGGTACAAAGAAAATAGCGAGGAAGGTCGCAGAAATAATACCACCTAATACCGCGGTACCAATCGCATTTTGCGCGCCTGAACCCGCACCGGTACTAATAGCCAAGGGGGTTACGCCAAGACCAAACGCCAACGATGTCATAATAATCGGACGCAAACGCATACGCACCGCTTCCATCGTAGCCTTCACCAAGTCCATACCCTCTTCGTACAAGTCTTTGGCAAACTCCACAATCAAAATAGCATTTTTAGCCGACAGCCCCACGGTAGTCAAAAGCCCTACCTGGAAATAAACGTCGTTGGATAGCCCTCGTCCCATGGCGAACAGCATAGCCCCTAGCACACCCAAAGGCACGACGAGCATAACCGAGAACGGCACCGTCCAACTTTCGTAAAGAGCGGCCAGACATAAAAACACCACTAAAATAGACAGTGCGTAAAGCAAAGGTGCCTGATCACCAGACTCTTTTTCCTGCAGTGACATGCCAGTCCACTCAAAGCCAATGCCCGGCGGCAACTGGGTGGCCAGGGATTCCATAACCTCCATCGCCCGACCCGAGCTAACACCCGGTGCGCCCTGCCCCTGAATATTCACCGAAGACACACCGTTATAGCGCTCAAGGCGTGGCGAACCGTAGATCCAGCGTCCGGTTGAGAAGGCTGAGAATGGCACCATATCACCCGCTGCATTGCGCACATACCAGTCGCCGACATCCTCCGGCATCATGCGATACGGGGCATCACCCTGCACATACACCCGCTTAATACGACCGTTATCAATAAAGTCGTTAACATAAGATGCAGCCCAGGCGGTGGAGAACACACTGTTAATTTGGCTGATAGGTATACCCAGGGCCGAGGCTTTCTCCAGATCAACGTCCAGCTTAAACTGCGGCGTGTCTTCCTGCCCGTTGGGACGAACCCCGACCAGTTCAGACTCTTGGGACGCCATACCCAACATTTGATTGCGGGCATTCATCAGCGCTTCATGACCCTGCCCCCCCAAATCTTTCAGCTGCATGTTAAAGCCCGAGGCGGTGCCCAACTGAATAATCGGTGGCGGCGCAAACGGAAAGATCATGGCTTCTTTAATAGTAAAGAAATACCCCATGGCGCGTCCGGCTAAGGACTGAACATCTTGCCCGGCATCAGTGCGCTCATCCCAGTCGCGCAATTTAACAAAGGCAATACCATTGTTTTGACCACGCCCACTAAAACTAAAACCAATTACCGAGAAAACCGACTCGACTACCGCCTCTTCCTGGTTAAGATAATAGTCTTCGACCTTGTTCATGACCTCAATGGAGCGCTCTTTGGTGGAGTTCACCGGCAAGCTCATTTGGGTAAACATAATGCCTTGGTCTTCATCGGGTAAGAACGAACCCGGCAAGCGGCCAAACAAAACCCCGAGCACAACGACAATAACGACATATACGGCCATAAAGCGAGATTTACGAGCCAGAATATGTTTAACACTGCCCTGATAGCCCGATGATGAGCGATCAAAGAAACGGTTAAACCAACCAAAAAAACCTTTTTTATCGTAGTGCCCTTCGCCACCAGGCTTTAGCATCACCGCACACAAAGCCGGCGTCAGTGTCAGGGCGACAACTACAGAAAGCACCATAGCCGACACAATCGTGATCGAGAACTGTCGGTAAATCACCCCGGTCGAACCACCGAAGAAGGCCATAGGTACAAACACCGCGGACAAAACCAAGGCAATACCGATCAGGGCACCGGTAATCTGATCCATGGATTTTCGCGTCGCCTCGCGCGGCGGTAATTTATCCTCGTGCATCACCCGTTCGACGTTTTCCACCACCACAATGGCGTCATCCACCAACAGACCGATAGCCAACACCATGGCAAACATGGTCAGGGTATTAATACTAAAGCCAAAGGCCTCCAGGATGGCAAAGGTCCCCAATAACACGACCGGAATCGCGATGGTTGGAATTAATGTGGCGCGGAAATTCTGCAAGAATAGATACATCACCAAAAACACCAACACCACCGCTTCAATCAGGGTGTGCACTACGCCCTCAATAGAAAGCTTCACAAAGGGCGTGGTATCGAAGGGATAGGCCACTTCAAGAGAATTCGGAAAATAAGGTTTTAATTCAGCAATACGTTCGCGTACATTTTCTGCGGTTTCCAGTGCATTGGCCCCAGAAGCCAAGGTTACGGCTAAGCCTGTGGCAGACTGGCCGTTATACTCAGTCTGGAACTGATAGTTTTCACCACCAAGCTCCACCTTGGCAATATCGCCAATACGAATTTGCGAGCCATCCTCATTCACCCGCAATAATATATTGCGAAACTGTTCGGGGGTTTCCAGACGCGACTGCACCACAATGCTGGCGTTCACATCTTGGCCCGGCAGCGCGGGTGCCCCACCCAACTCACCAGCGGCAATTTGTACGTTTTGCGCTTTAATCGCGGTCACGACGTCTTCGGTAGTCAGCTTGTAGGTCGCGAGCTTATCGGCATTGAGCCAAATACGCATGGCGTACTGGGAGCCAAAAATGGTGATGTCCCCCACCCCGCCGACACGGCTTAATGGCTCGCGCACGTTGGCGGCAACATAATCGGCGATATCGTATTTGTCTAAGCTGTTGTCGTTAGAAACAAACCCCAACACCAACAGAAAACCGGCCGACGACTTGTTGACTCTAATACCTTGCTGCTGAACCTCTTGCGGCAATAGCGTCATTGCGCCCTGAAGTTTATTCTGTACCTGAACCTGAGCAATATCCGGGTCGGTTCCGGCCTCAAAGGTCACCGTAATCTGCCCTACCCCTGATGAGTCACTGGTAGAAGACATGTACTGAACATTATCGATACCGGTTAGGTTTTGCTCGATAATCTGCACCACCGAGTCTTCCACAACCTTAGCCGACGCGCCCGGGTAAGAAGTGCGTATTTCCACCGAAGGTGGCGCTACCTCGGGGTACTGAGATATTGGCAAGGTGTTGATTGCCAACAACCCGGCCAACATAATAATAATTGAGATAACCCAGGCAAAAACCGGGCGATCAATAAAGAACTTCGCCATACATTACTCCCCTTGTGCGCTGCCCGCTTCGACGGTGGTTACAGTTGCACCCGGACGAATTTTTTGTAACCCGGCGACGACCACTTTATCTCCGGCGGCCAGACCGCTCTCTACCAACCAGTCACTGCCGATCGCTCGATTGGCAACCACAGGGCGAGGCTCGATGACGCTCTCGGCATTGACCAACATGACGCTGGCATTGCCCTCACGGTCGCGAATAACAGCACGCTGCGGTACCAGTATCGCGTTTTGGCGCTCCCCTTCAGTCAGGTTGGCACGGACAAACATACCGGGCATTAGCATACCTTCAGGGTTGGGAAACAACGCCCGTACCACAACAGTACCGGTGCTCTCATTGACACTCACATCGGAAAACTGCAACTCACCTTCATGCATGTACTCGCTGCCATCGTCCAAAATCAATTTGACCTTTGGCGTCCCGGTGCGGCTGGTTTTGCCGCTTTGCACATCGCGCTGCATTTGCAAGGTACGACTGGCAGACTGTGAAACATCCACATAGATGGGATCGAGCTGGGTTATCGTGGTTAGTACAGCGGCCTGTTGAGCCGATACCAGTGCCCCTTCGGTCACACTTGAGATACCAATACGGCCATTAATGGGCGCCTTCACTTCGGTGTAACGCAAGTCAATCTCCGCGGTGCGCAGCGCCGCCTCGCTGACGGCAACATCGGCCTTGGCTTGATCGTAAGCCCCCAAAGCATCGTCGTACTCTTGTTGGCTTACCGCTTTTTCGGCCAACAGGTTTTTATAGCGCTGCTCGCGGGCCTCGGTGATGGTCACTGTAGCGCGTGCCCGAGCAAGTTGCGCTTTGGCATTGGCCACGGCCGCTTGATAGCGCGCGGCATCGATTTGATACAGTTGTTGGCCCTGCTCAACTTGAGCCCCTTCGGTGAATAAACGCTGTTCAATAATGCCGCTGACCTGGGGGCGCACTTCGGCCTTACGAAAGGCTACTGTACGACCTGGCAGCTCATTGCTTAGCTCAACGGTCTGCTCAGTGAGAGTGACAACCGACACCTCGGGTGGTGGGCCGCCAGCGGCCATCCCCTGCCCGCCCTCTTGTTGTTCACAGGCAACCAATGACGCCAACGCCAGCAGTCCAGCGAAGGTATTTCGCCCAACCCGTGCCCAGCGTCCTCGTTTTTCAATCGTTAACATCTCATACTCCTAGCCCTTGGGCTTTGCTTGCCTGGTAAAATTTCAGCACACCACAATGAATAAGCGTTCATTATGGGGCATAACTCGGTCGACTGTGAGTCGAATAACAAAACTTTGAAAGTGTAAGGACGCGTTTACATATAGATGGACACCAGTGCAGCGCCTTACTCAAGCCCTCCACCTAGTGGTGATAGCGAATAGCGTCCCAACAGGCCTCTATCACCGCACCCAAGCCGGCTTCATCCAGTTGTATCATGCCCAAGCAGTGGTCCCGGGCTAAATTGCAAATAGGCTCAATACTCAGCGCCATCAAAACATCTTCGGGCAGATTTTTTAACTGTTGGCTATCTCGCCCCCGCTGATACATCTCTTTGATGGGCCGTACAGGATCAAACACTTTCTCGCGTGCCGCCAACAACAACTCTGGGCTTTCATAGCTAGCACCAAATAAAATATCCGGCGGCATGGTGTCAAACTGACCCTTGCTGAGCATAATTTCCGGCGCCTGCAAACTAAACTGCCATAAATTGCGGGCAATCTGATGATACTGCTGCGCCACTGGCCAATCGTCGTCCACATCCGCCAGTAAATGACACCCCACCTCCTCGATAATATCTTGGTGCAATTGCTGGATCAGGTCCTCTTTATCGTGGAAATACAAATAAATAGTACCCGCCGCCACACCGGCGCGCTCGGCCAGCTGCTTCATGGAAAATCCGTGAAACCCGCGCTGAGACAACAAACACAGCGTGGCGTTTAAAATCGCACGACGTTTATCGTCTGTCATACCCCTAACCGCCGCATAATGAACATTCATTCATTTTATACTTCCACACCCACAAGGTAAAGGCCAGAGCACTTAAAACACACTCAAACCAATCCCCTCTCTGGTCGCCCGCTTACCGAATACTGTCACCCCCCTCTTTTCACGGCGCAACGAACCAACCTCTGCCAAATAAATGACGACAACGGCGATATTTTGCACAACCTGTCACAGTTTTCGGTTACTATTTAATTAACTAAAACTACAACACATCTTTTTATTGGGGAAACTCCATGCGTCACCCACTTTTTATTGCCACCTCCATCCTGCTTTTGTCCCCCATCACCTCTGCCGATAACGTTATCCTCGACGACTCGATTATTGATGGCAGCCAGTGCGTGGGAAACGATTGCGTTGACGGGGAGAATTTCTCATTTGATTCAGTAGTGCTAAAAGAGAATAACTTGCGCATTTTATTTAATGACACAAGCCTTACTAGCAGCTTCCCTAATAACGACTGGCGCCTTATTGCCAATGACACAGTCAACGGTGGTCGCTCGCACTTCTCAATTGAAGACGCCACCGCTGGCCGGGAGAACTTCACGCTCATGGCCGGCGCCCCCGAATCAAGCCTAGTGATCGACAACTCAGGTAATATTGGCTTAGGACATGATAGCCCCCAACAAAAACTCCATATGATTTCGGGCAATACTCCGGGCATCCGCCTTGAGCAAGATGGCACTCAAGGATTCGCTACCACTGAGTGGGATATCACTGTCAATGAGGATGGTCTGCACTTTGCTGTGGGTGGTGTAGAGCGAGCAGCCATTGATACCAGCGGCAACTTATATGTATCGGGCACTGTTAGCTCCAGCCAAGGCGCAGGCCCCTTCCCGGACTATGTCTTCGCTCAAGACTACCCGCTAATGCCTTTAAGTGAATTACATCAATATGTGGACAGCAACAGCCACTTGCCAGGCATTCCATCCGCCGCAGAGGTCGGCAATACCGGCTTAAACATGACCGAAATGCAGGTACAGCTCTTAAAAAAAGTTGAAGAGCTAACGCTGTATACGATTCAGCAGCAATCGCAGTTAGACGCCTTAAAAGCACAACTTGAAGCCGTGCAGTAAACACTTAATCGTCTTTCCACCTTTTGCTAGCGAGTCATCTTATGAAAATCGCCAAATATTTTATTGGCCTGCTCGTCGCTGTTTGCGCTCAGACCAGCACGGCGCAGTCGACCTTAAGCGCTGATTTTTCACCCAACACCATCGGCCCTGGCAGCCAAAGCACGCTGGTTTTTACTTTGACCAATAGCGCAGCCTTCCCTAATCTCAGCCTGCAATTTACCAGCTCCTTGCCCGCGGACGTCACCATCGGCGAAGGCGCCTACCAGACTAACTGTTATGGCAATGTCACAGCACCAACCGGTGGCAGTACCATATCATTAATGAATGGCAGATTAGGTGGCCAAAGTGAATGCGACATTCGCATTCCCGTCACCAGCTCAACAATCGGCAGCCACACGCTAGCCGGCACAACATTGAGTGGCAGTGCTGGTAGCAGTATGTCGGTACCCACTGATTTAACTGTCGATAGCTCTCGCCCTGGCGTTTCTCTATTAGCCACACCCAACAACCTTGCCTTTGGCGCCACCACCACATTAACGGTGACCATCGACAACTCAGCCAATGCGGCGGCGCACACAGCTCTGACATTTGAAGTGCTGCTGCCACAGGGGGTGGACTTTGCCAGCAACCCCAATTTCACAACTGACTGTCGAACAGCGGCTGTTGCGCCGACCGTCACACTAGAAAACCAAACTTTAAGCTATAACTACTCAGGCAACGCCACTTTTCCCGCAGTAGCGGCAAATAGCACATGTAACGTTACGTTTGATGCAAAGATCGCAACCCACCCGGAAGTACTGATTTCAACGTCTGACGTTTTGGCCGATTTTTCTATAAGCAGCGGCTATGCCACAGAATTAATTAATGTAGCGAGTTCAAGCATTAATCTGACATCCCGGTTAACACCAGCCATTGTGCGGCCTAACGAGCAAGCCACGCTGACTTATACACTTACCAACACAAACCGCCAATTCTCAGCCTCAAATATCAGTTTTAGCACAGATTTAGACGCCGCCTTAACCGGCCTGACAGCTACAGGGCTACCGTTAAATGACAATTGCGGTGTCGGCAGTTCTTTAAGCGGCACGGCAATTTTAAGCGCTACCGGCCTTAGTCTCGCCCCCGGCACTAGCTGTAGTTTTGATGTACCGCTGCTGGTTCCTGCCGGTGCGGTTGCAGGCAACTACCCTTTAATACACTCAGACCCAGCTGGCACCATTAACAGCGCACCTGTCATAGGTAACGCCAGCGCCCAAGGCCTATCTATCGCAAACTCATTGCAGGTAAGCAAAGACTTTTTAGAATCCGTAGCGGGGGCCGGCAACGACATCTCCCTTGAATTCACTTTAACCAATACGGACCCAGCAAACGCGGCTACTAACATTACTGTAACGGAGATTATCCCACCAGAGCTGGCCACGGCGGTGACAGTTCCCTTAGACGGGAGCTGTAACGGCACGGGCACATTCGCCTTTCAACCCCACTCCAACTTCAACCCAGCCAGATTCTTAGTCAGTGATGCGAGCTTATCCGGCGGCACAAGTTGTACTTTTACCCTTGTTTTAAACATTAGCGCTGATGCAGCCTCGAGCCTCGCTGTAGAGTCTGGAACCGATCTGGCCACTTACACACTAGACTCCGAGGATGAACTAAAAGCACAGGTCAGCTCAGATACACTTGAGATAGTCGGCGCTATTGAAGCCACTCTTAGTGCTAATACACTGCTGGCGCAACCCGGCAGCCTAATCGATTTCACCCTTGCGTTAGGCGCGGGAGCAGGGTCAGAACTTATCGATCAAGATCTTTACCCGGCTTACACCAACCTCGGGTTCAATTTGGACCTGAACTCCGTCATACCTGGATTAAGCGCAATTGGCACTCCCATAGCGGGCTGTAATAGCACATTAACTGGCACTACGGTGGTCAATTTAAGCGGTGGCTCACTGGCCTCGGGAGAAAGTTGCGAGCTTACTTTCAGTACTCATGTACCCGTGGATACCGTCTATGGCATTTACCCATTAACTGGGCCGCTTGTAAGCTCTAGTCATATGGGGGAAACCATACAAAAAACGTTAAACTCTCTGTCCATTGAGGTGGCGGGGTTAACCATTGAAACTAGCTTTAGCACTCAACCAGCCGAGCCTGGCGACATTGTGGATATGTTCTTTACACTGACCAACACATCCAGTGAGCATGACGTGACCTTGGCCTCTCTAAACTTCAGACCAAATCAATTGATTAACTCCATGGCGGCAACGTCTTTAACGACTACACCGCTTACACCCTGTGGCCCCGGCTCACAAATCATCGGAAATACCAGTAACTTCACTTTAAACGATGCCAGTATTGCCATTGGTGACAGCTGTACGTTTAGCCTCTCACTTGAAGTGCCAGCCGGCACAGCCTCCGGTACTTACCAGCATATTGTAGATAATATAACTTACACAATTGATGGGGCGACTGATGTTTCTAGAGATCATCCGGTTAGCTTTAATGTTTTAGCCTCGGGTGATATTGCCGACGAGTCCGATGTAGACGCGGGACAAGTTTTAGGGGTTGATCCTATCATTGAAGGCACGCTCGGGGATGTCAACGGCGATACCATCGACGACGCCCTGCAAGATCATGTAGCCAGTATTATCAATCCAGTCACAGGCCTACCTGCCTCGTTAGTATTTGACCCTGCGTGTACGCTGGCCAGCTTTACCATGGTCGATGCCAGCACACTAGGGACTGACGGCCCACGTACATTCCCCGATGGCATAGCACGCTTTGAACTGCAAGGCTGCAGCAGCTCTAACATGGAGTTGCATTTGCCTGGCGGCAGCATGGGCAATGCGACACAAATACGAAAATTTGGCGTCGAAACACCAAACTCTGTGGTGGCACTGCATTGGTTTGACTTTGCCGGTACGATTGATGCAACCAATGAAATGATGAGCTGGAGCCTGACCGACAATGCGGCGGGTGATCAATCAATCAGTGCCAATATCATCATCGACCCCATCGGTCCGGCAATTGATCCGGACCCGGATGGCGACGGCATAGACTCAACCATTGAACAACCTCTGGGGGACGTGAACAACGACGGAACTGACGACTACTTACAGGCAGGCGTAGCCAGTATTGTTAGCTCTGTAACCGGAAAACCAGTTGCCCTAGTCTTTGACGACAGTAACTGCACACTGGATAGTTTCGAAATCATCGATGCCGCCAGCTTACCGGCCAACGGGGAACACCGATACCCTGACGGTCTGGCAAGTTTTGAGCTTGTATGCGAAACCTCACCGATTGAAATCCATTGGCAAGGCGGCAATCTCGCTCAGGGCTACTCGGTGCATAAATACGGCCCCCAGTCTCCCAACTACGGCGCAGGTAACGTGTGGTACGAACTCACGAGTGCCACACTGAACACAGGTGCATCGATGATCAGCTTTACTCTGACCGACGACACCTTAGGTGACAGTACAGGCGACGATGGTCGCTTAGTGGATCCCGTTGGTGTGGCTTCCACGACTGGGGCAGGCGCCGGCTTACCTGTGAACAGTCCTCTGGCTGTACTAGCGGCGTTATTAAGCTTGCTGGGAACAGGGGCGTGGCTGTATCGGCGCCGCGCACTTTCAACCTAATTGACTTTAAACGCCACAAAAAAAGGCCCCTAAGTGGGGCCTTTTTTTGTGGGAGAGATATTCATTAAAGAGGCTGGTAGTTAAACTTTTGCCCACTCACCGCCGCCTCATACATTAAACCACCCTTAGCATGGGTAAAAATGGCAATACCATTATTGTATTTAGCTCGTTGTATCCCCGCCTGGTCGGATGTCCCTGAGGCTCCGGCTGCCATACCGGTGGTTCCCACCTGAGCACTGGCACTGGCGGTTATCGCCACGGCGCTAGCCTGAGCACCAAACTCAAACTTACCGGTTTGAAAGCGCCGTAAATCGGCTTTGCTGGCAAAGAAAATAATTTCACTAAAAGCCTGACCACCAATCTGTAAGCCGATACTAAGTTGGGTCATGCTGGTGTTGCCAACATGCCGATTATTTTGGTAGACCCGCCCTTTTCCATGCGCGCCACCGACGCCTATCGCCCCTTTACCAATGGTAGGAAACACCGCGTAGCCGTAGGCACTTTGAAAGAATTTTTGCACCTCGGGTGATTTTTTAAATATATCCACCGTAGCCTGATAAGGCTCTTGTGCCCCGGCCGTAGCGCACAACAGCATCAGCACTATTGTTAGTGTATATCTCATCCCAACCTCACTTATCAATGTAAATTGTCCGCCCCCAAGTAGCTTCTGTATCACCAAGTAAGCTACTGCCAGCACTGTTGACAGTTTACCCCGCCGGAGGTTCTATGGCCTAATAGAAGCTGTGATCACACTCTCAACCTAGATGTTATGAGTAAATTGACCTTTGAAAACCAAACCCTAATACCCGGCCCCGGGCAGAGTGTACTGGATACATTGCTGCAAGCCGGCGTACAAATTCCCCACAGCTGCAAACAGGGTGTGTGTCAGTCCTGCCTAATACAAGTGGGCGCGGGAGAGATACCCGCCCAAGCACAAGCTGGGCTCAAGGCCGGACAAATAAGCAAAGGGCTCATGCTGAGCTGCAGCTGCTACCCGCAAAGTGACCTTAAACTACAGCGTTACAACCCCAAACAAGAGATGCTGACCACCCGTGTCGTCAGTAAACGGATGCTGCGCCCCGATGTCCTTGAGCTCAAGCTCGATGGCGAACTGAAATACCAAGCGGGGCAGTATGTCACGCTCTGGCGTAACGATACCATTGCCCGTAGCTTTTCTCTGGCCAGTCAACCCACAGAGCGTTTTCTCAGCTTTCATATCGACGTGCGCCCCAATGGACAATTCAGCCAGTGGGCCGCTCAAACATTACAGCTTGGTGATTCGCTCAGCCTACAGGGCCCACTGGGGGATTGCGTCTACCAAAGTGAAGCCGCCACCCCCTTACTATTGGCAGCCACTGGCACCGGTGCTGGCACCTTAACCGCACTGGCGAAAGAGGCCCTCACACAAGGGCATACCGGCCCTATTCATTTCTTGATGTGCGCTCGACATTTTCAGTCGATGTATTGGCAGCACGAGATTAACAAGCTCGCTCGCCAGCACAGCCACTTTCAACCTCGCTTTTTGGCCCTGGAAGGAACACCACTTACCGGAGGTGAAATTGCGGATGTTTACCCGCTTATCCGGCAAGAGTTTGCTCCATTAAACAATGTTGATGTGTATTTATGCGGTGCCGCAAGTTTCGTCAATAAAATGCGAAAACAATGTTTTTTAGCTGGGGTAAAGCCACGCAACGTGTTCTGTGATGCCTTTGAGCCAGGCGGTTAAGTTTACTTTTTTTAAGGCAAACTGAGCCCCACAACTCACGCAATAAATTATGCTCGAATAAGCCGTGAAAAGGCTGTAAAATTACCGCAACCACTCTCTCAGGGCTCGGCCATCTAAAGTGGTCTGATTAGCGAGGGATAATAATTTCAACACGGATTGAGCAGCCTCTCGGCACCATGAAACCAACTATTAAAGATGTAGCAAAGCTTGCCGGGGTATCGTTTAAAACGGTATCGCGCGTTATTAATAACGAAGGCACCGTAGGTCAAGACTTGCAAGATAAAGTCTGGAAGGCGGTTAAGCAGCTGAATTACAAGCCTAACTTGTCAGCCCGTGGTTTGCGCGGTGCAGCTTCCTCTATCGGTTTTATTTACGACAACCCCAACAGCAACTATGTCATTGACATGCAGCGCGGGATTCTCGATGAATGCCGTGCACAAGGCTACGAGCTGGTGATTCATCCGTGCGATGCGAAAAGCCACACTATTATCCAAGAAGTGATGGAGATGATTGATCGCAGCCGAGTGGGTGGCTTAGTATTAACGCCCCCAATTTCTGAAAACAAAGACATTCTAGCCGCTATTACCGAGCGTGGCATTCAGTTTGTGCGGGTTTTATCCGGCGCCAGCGCGCCCGACGACTTATCTCCCTGCGTGTTTATTGACGATCGCAATGCAGCCTACGCTATTACCGAGCACTTAATTAAACTCGGCCATCGTGATATTGCATTTTTAGGCGGGGACGAAGAGCACCAATCCAGCGGCGAGCGTCTGGAAGGATACAAACAGGCTTTAGCCGACAATAAAATAGAATTTATCGATAAACGTGTACTGCCGGGTAGCTACTCGTTTGAGTCGGGGGTTGAGCGTACACGCAACGTATTGTCCAGCCCCGGAGCACGCCCCACGGCCATTTTCGCCTGTAACGATGAAATTGCGGCGGGCACTTTATTTGCGGCACGCATCCAAGGCGTTGATGTTCCGAACCGTCTGTCGATTGCCGGCTTTGAAGACAGCCCGTTCTCGCGCCAAGCTTGGCCCAATTTAACCACAGCGGCCCAGCCGACCAGCACTATCGCACAAAAAGCCACTAACTTACTGATTAAAAGCCTGCGCAATGGTCGCAAAGTAGAAAGCGAAGGGTTTTATCCCGAGCTAATTATTCGCGAATCTACCCAAGCGCCTTAGCGCCTTATCCTCTCATCGTATCAGGCTTGCACCTAGCCGGCCTACGTGACTTCAGATCGAAATCACAATCTTTTTGCGATCCATCCCCCAGGCAATCAGCCAAAGTGCTGTGACGTGAGCCAATGCAAATACCAGTGATGCGTTATACGTATTAAAGAAAACACACAGCCCTGAATAAATGAGTTGATACAGTGATTGCCCACCAACACTGAACAGGTAATAGGTTTTCACCCAGACGATGCTTAAGCAATAAATAAAAAGCGGATTTTTACCCAGTGTCGCCAAAGCAACTTCTACCGATTTAGACACACTCAATTTTTCCAGCTGCACCAAGGCCAACAATACAAAAATTGCCGCACCACTGGTTAACAATACAAAGGAGCTGGTCCACAAGTATTTATTAAGCGGAAACGCTTGATGCCACAGCAACGCAAGCACAATACTGGCAAGCGCTATAACGACCAACACCCATTGAGCCTTGCGCTTATTCTCGCTCGCAATCAATATTCGCGCCGCCTCAAAGCCGGCAATCACACTAACAATGGCAGGCAGCGAACTCAACAACCCTTCCGGATCAAACGCTATGCCCTTACCTTGCCACAGGTGCTCCGCTCCCAAAACAGCGATATCCACCTGGCGCACTAAGTTGTTGAGTAAGCTGTATGGCTCAGCCACTGCATTCAACAACCCCCAATAACCCAACAATAATCCAACACTGATTACAAGCCGCACAACGCCCGGCAACCAAACAATAAACGCAGCAGCGCAGTAGGCCAGGCCGATTCTTTGCAATACGCCTAAAATTCTTAATTCGGAAACATCGGAAGAAAAGGGATAGAAATTCAATCCAATACCTATGACAAACATAAGCATTGTGCGTTTGAGAATTTTAATCGTGCGTACAGAATATGGCACATCGGCCTGTGAGCGATTGGAAAAAAACATCGCCGAGCCAACAATAAAAAGGAAAAAGGGGAAAATAAAATCGGTAAACGTAGCGCCATGCCAGACGGCGTGACGCAATGGCGAATAGACATAAGACCATGAGCCTGGAGTATTCACCAGAATCATTAGGGCTAGCGTTAAGCCACGCATAGCATCGAGTGCAATATAGCGTTGCTTGGACATGCCTCTCCTTAGCCTTTATTTCAAGACACGGTTATTCGACAGCTATCCGAGATTGAGTTTCGAACTGTGTGCGGGCAAATTGAACCGCACCAAACTCTGGTTGGTTTAATGCTTCCGACATTTTAGCGGCAATGTCTTTATCCATCCAATCGACAATACGTTGTGACACGCCGCCAAGCATTGCCATGCGGGGAGGGTTTAGTTGCCACAACTTGCGTGCAACATCAGTTAGATACCCTGCGCCTTCGTGAACAATACTTAATGCAATTTCATCGCCCTGCTCTGCGGCGGCAAAAACCAGCGGTGCCATTTTTGCGTAGTCGCTGGACTTGGCGCCATTTAAGCGCTCCACAATCATAATCCCGCGAGCTTGGAGCTGCTCTGCCACCAACTCAGTCATTGCCGTTTTGGGACCCAAATCATCGGAGTCCAGTAAGACGGCTTTAATACACTCAAGTCCCATCCAGGCGCCGCTGCCGACATCACCCAACGGAAACCCATGAGCGCCTAAAGTAAGCGTGTCATTGCCAACATGGGCAAAGCCACAAGAGCCAGTACCAGAGACAATCACAGCACCATCAATCTGATTGTGAGCGGCGATACAGGCAATATGCAAATCAGTGGTTAAGTACTGGGCGTAATAAGGGTGATCCCACTGCTTAACGATAGTGTAAAGGCTAGGTACATTAACACCCGCCAGCCCCAAACCGGCAACGACGCGAGACTTGTCTTCAGGTTTTAGGCCTGCAGAGCGCAATGCGTTATCAGTGGCATTGACTATCGATTCTAAAGCGCGCGGCACACCATGGTAAGGATTCGCCGGGCCACCGTTACCTTCGCCGATTACCCGATTTTCTTGATCGACCAAAATTGCGCGGCACTTAGTGCCTCCGCCATCGACACCTAGATACATTAGGTCATTGATTGTTGGTCGATTTGCCATGGTAACCCCGTTGCTATTTTTAGTATTGCCTTACGGCTCAAACGATTCGCAGTGTAGCGCAGCGAACCGACATAAAACATATTCAATTGGCAGGCTCTGAAAAAGATGGCTGATGCCCAGTGGGCACCAGCCATAAGGAGAGCCATGATAGATGATACATTCAGTCCCTAAGTATCGCGCAACGCCTTCCTTAACATCGCGATTTGGCCTGTCACCGCTAAAATGCCCATAATAACGATGACCGAACCAAAATTTTGCGTTCCTTGAAACAAATACGCCCCAAGACAACGTTGTCTTACTTTATGATAGCGAGACAACGTTGTCAAGGGGTTTCTGCACTCTAACTCAACATCGCATAAGACTATTATTTCTCTGTATTTCAATGACTTAGAATATATATTCGATAAAAATCATTACAAATCGAGCGAAATTTATCTATTTTTTTGAATTCAAGACTCATCAGCTTTCTCAATAAACCCAACGGAAATATTTCAATACACCCGTCGCGAGTCACAACCAGACCACCCCAGCTCGCCACTCCTTTAATTAAAGGTGCTAAACTCGCCCCCCTTTAATTTCAATCGCCCAGCAGATAAACGGACCGACAACGATTATGTGGTATAAAAACCTGCGAGTTTTTCGCTTACAAGATGCCTTTACCCTATCAGCAGAAGCATTGGCTGAAAAACTTGCCACCGCCGAATTTACTCCCTGCGGGAAAATGGATCTCACTCGTTACGGCTGGGTATCGCCCCTGGGGCCCGATGGCCAGTCACTGACACATGGTGCCAACGGTCTCATTGCCATTTGCACAAAAAAACAAGACAAAATTCTTCCCGCTGGTGTGATCAAAGAACAGCTAGAAGACACCATTCGAGATATTAAAACGAAAGAAGGTCGACCGGTTGGCCGCAAAGAAAGAGAAAATTTAAAAGACGAAATTACTTTTTCAATGCTTCCCCAAGCCTTTGCTAAATCCAGCATTAGCCACGCCTATATCGATACCCGCAACAAGCTGTTAGTGATCGATAGCGCCAGCGCCAATCGCGCCGAAGACTTGATCAGCGCCCTGCGTGATGCGCTGGGGTCTTTGCGTTGCATTCCTTTAATGCCGCACAACGCCACCACCAACACCCTTACTCACTGGCTAAAAAGCGGGGACTTGCCCGGCGACTTTACCCTCGGGGATGAGTGCGAGTTAATGTCAAGTCAGGATGAGCGCATCATACGTGGCAAGAAACTCGACTTACTAGACGAGCAATTAATCCAGCACTTAGAAACGGGGATGTTCGTCAGCAAGCTGGCTATTCAATGGAAAGAAACACTCAGCTGCGTGATTGATGATCAGTTTTCATTCAAACGAGTTAAATTTTCTGACGCCCTACTAGAGCGCGCAGGAGATCGCACGCCAGAATCGCTAGCCGAACAATTTGACCATGAGTTTTCAATTATGGGGTTGGAGCTAACCGCATTTATTAACGCGGCTTTACTGGCGTTTGGCGGTGAAGCTGAAAGCGAGTTAGTCTAAGCGCGCCAGCCTAATCGCGCACAACACTAAAGATATTTGCAACCGAGCCACTAACCACCTTCGGTCAATAGACAGTTCTGCGCCCCTTTCGCATTGTACTCTTTTAAACGTTGCTTAGGAGCATGAGCCGATGCAGGTGCTTGTTTGGTGGGCAAGTTAAACTCACCCTTGCCCGCCAGTAAACAGTACCAAGATGTTTTGTGGTACACCAAAGCGTCACTCAGCTCCGATAAGACAGAATCAAAACTCTCCTTACTGCGCCAGGCGCGCAGTAGACGAGCAAGTTCGGGCGACATCACCTGATTGTTCTGCACCGTTTTCCAATAGGCAGTATCGGTGCGTGAACTCACCAAATAATGTGCCTGTAAATAATCTATATTGCCGTCGATCAACTGATTGACCGATTGATTAAACCGCTGTTGTGCCCGCCCCGACAAACCATCGCTCTGATAAAGCTCGACAAAACGCTCGCAGGTAAACTGAATAATACGCAGCATCGGTGCCTCTAAGGGTTCCAAAAAACCTTGCGATAAACCGATGGCGATGCAGTTTTTCTCCCAGTGGTGCTGCAGACGACCGGGCTCCCACATAATACGGCGCGCGCTGAAGTCATCACAAGCGCTACCTAACTGTTCTCTAAGTTGCGCCTCGATTTGATCAAAATCGGCATAGTTTCGGTCAAACACATAACCATTGCCCCAGCGCTGAGTTAACGGAATGCGCCACATCCAACCGTAGGGCATCGCTTGGGCGATGGTTTCGGTGGGGAATCTCGCCTGAGGTTGTGCGGACTCTTGCGCTTTATTCTCGGCATAACGTGCAGGCAGTGCCACAGCGGCGTTGTTGCTGAGCCGGTCCTGGCAACTGATAAAAGGCACCGCCAATGCCTCGCGCATTAACAGCGACTTAAAGCCTGTGCAATCGACAAAGAAGTCACCCGCCAAACGGCCGGACTGAGCCAATTGCACAGAGTCTATGCCCCCGGCTTCGGTGCATTTTACGTCAACGACTTTATCATCAATATGAACCACGCCGAGACGCTTGGCGTGCTGTTTTAAAAATTCACCCAATAGATGGGAATCAAAATGGTAACCGAAATCGGTGGCAACCTGTACCGAGCCATCGGACATTTTCGCAAACGGGGCGCGCCCCATTTTTGCAATAGCACTCGCGGCAAAATAATCATCGGGCACCGGAGTTAAGTCATACCCCATTCGGCGTGCGTAGCAGTCTTTAAAAAATTGAATGGCTCCACTCTGATCCAGCTCGGTATTAAACGGATGAAAATAACTGGCAAAATCTTCCCGACTGGACCAACCGGGAAAGCGAATGCCACACTTATAAGTCGCATTGCAGGCGGGCATCCATTCGTCTTCAGGGATATTTAGCGTTTGAAAAAAATCGCGTAAAAATGGGGTTGATCCTTCGCCGACACCAACAGTGCCAATCGCGCTCGATTCCACCAAGGTGATGGCAATATCGCCACGCCACTGCTGGGCCATTAAGCAAGCACTCATCCAGCCTGCCGCTCCGCCCCCAACAATAACGATCTTTTTCAGTTGCATACACCAGCCCTCGATTGCGCCGCGTAGCGCGTCAGCAGCTCGCGTTGATCGCCAAAATATTGCTGTGCCGTTTGCTGGCACTGTTCGGCCGCCTGCCGATCGATCTGCCGCGCCCCGTTAGCCGCGTTAAAGCAACCCATCCCGGCAAACAACACGTACCAAGAGGGGCGCAAATAGGCCAGCTCACCACGCAGCTCGTGCAGTGTCTGCTCAAAGCCGCACCCCGAGCGCCACGCCTGCACTAGTCGCGCGAGATTATCCGGCATTGGCGCTTCGCGGCACTCGCGCCAATAGGCTGTATCGGAACGGGTATTCATACGGTAGTGGGCGCAAATATAATCCAGTACGCCATCGGTTAAGGTATTGACGTTTTTATTAACCAAGTTCTGGTTATTGGCCAGCACAGGTTTATTGGCATCAAAATGCTTAATAAACATGTCCACGGTGTATTGCACTAACATTAGGGCCGTGGCCTCTAACGGCTCAATAAACCCTTGCGACAGCCCCACACTGAGACAGTTCTTGTGCCAGTGTTCATCCAGCCGCCCCAGCGACATTTTCAAATGGCGCACAGGAAAATCTTGTCCGGCCACACCCAAATGGTTTAGCAGCTCACTTTGTGCCTGCTCGGGAGAGCAGTGGCGCGAGCTATAGACATAGCCATTGCCCGTGCGCGTGTATAACGGAATTTGCCAAGCCCACCCATGTTGCAGCGCGGTCGAGGTAGTTTCCGAACGCAGACATTCTTGTGCGGGTGTCATAACCGTTACGGCACGATCGTTAAACAGGTAGTCGGAATAGCTTTTTACGGGCAATTGAAAGGTTTTGCGACCAATCAATCCGTGAAAACCGGTGCAATCAATAAAAAAATCAGCGTTAAGAGGGCCGTTTTTTTCGCTAAGCAAACGGGTTACGCGCCCGTCTTGCGCACAGGTTTCGACGCTATCGATATGGTCGACAATACAGTGCACACCAAGTTTTTGCGCATGCTTTTTTAAAAACTGCCCCAGTTTAGCTGCATTAAAGTGATAGCCGAAATCCACATCCGTCGCCAGACTATCTGAGATAGGCGCGAGCCCCTGCGCCGCTAATGGCTGATTAACAAAATAGTCATCTGGGTGGACTGGATTGGCCCCTTCGCTAAGAGCCTGTTTGCTGTTCGTGAAAAAGCGCTCTGCGGTAGGAATATCCAACTGCGAGTAAAAAGGATGGAAGTAGCTGGTAAAACCGGCCACGGTAGACCAGCCGGGAAAACGTATGCCCGCCTTGTAGGTGGCATCACACTCGGGCATCCAGTCAGCGTCAGTAATCCCCAGTGTTTGAAAAAATTGTTTGAGATAGGGCGTAGACCCTTCTCCGACCCCAATTGGGTCGAGCTTATCGGATTCTATTAAGGTGATTTGAGCATCTTTACAGTGATGCTTTAACAGGTTTGCTGCCATCCAGCCGGCTGTTCCACCGCCGACAATCGCAACATGCATACCATTGAGAGATTTGTTAATCATAAGGTCGTCACCTTAAAAAGGCTGGCCCGAAGGCCAGCCAAGGTGAGATAAGTGATGTCGTATTAGAACTTGTAGCTCGCGCCGATGAACACACGCTGGCCGTTCGACAAAGTCGTACCGCCCAAGCGAACGCCATCGGTAGCACGTACGTAATAGTTCTCGACCACTTCATCAGTCAGGTTTAGCGCTTCGAGTTTCAAAGTCAGGTTGTCAGTCACATAGTAAGACAATTGGGCGTCTAACTGAACCTGTTCGTCACGCATTTGGTTACCGATTTCGGTTTGCGCGATGAAGTACTCTGAACGATAGCTGTAGTTCAGACGAGCACTGAGAGTGTCATTTTCGAAGAAAGCGCCCAGGTTGTACGCGTTTTTAGACGCATTAGGGAACTGCACATAAGTGGTCTCTAGGGTAGAGCCCGTGATTGTGCCTTCGTCATCGACAATAGATACCGCGCTTTGAACTTCAGCACTGCTTACGTCAGTGTAGGTGTAGTTGGCCAATACGCCGAAACCAGAATCGAACGAGTGAGTAAACTGAACCTCAACACCTTCGATGGTTGAAGCACCGCCGTTCTCAGGACGTTGCAGCTGGTTGTACTGAACACCTTCGATCTCAGCACTCACAACTTGGTTAAAAATAAAGTTGGTAATGTCTTTTTTGAACGCTGTTGCACTGGCGTTAGAGGCATCAGCAAAGTACCACTCGATACCCATTTCGTACTGATCAGCCAACAGTGGTTTCAGATCTGGGTTACCCGAGCTACCACGGCCTGTTTCAGGCGTCAGGTTGAACGATGGAGCCAACTGGAACGGCGCTGGACGGGTAAGAGCACGACCGGCGGCGAAACGCAACACCAGCTCTTCGCTCAGATCGTATGCAACGTTCAAGCTAGGCAACCAAGCTGAGTAATCAGACTCATAAGCGTCTTGTGCGCTGCCATCGGCATTGTAACCGTTAGCTTGCTGCTCGGTTTCAACGTAACGCATACCAACGTTACCGCGAATACCATTGGCTTCAAAAGTAGCCATTGCGTAAAGCGCTGTAATGTCTTCTTCTACATCAAAAGAAGCCAGGTTCTGAATCAAGCTGTCATTACGACACAGTGAAGTATCGTCAACACCACACACATCAACCGCATACAGAGCGTTGTACATCAGCTCGCGGTCAGGCATAAAGTAAGTTTGGCTGCCGCGATTGGTCGTTGCAGAGTGATCAACAGTGATCAGATCGCCATTCCAGAAATCGCTGGCCGCACCCAGGCTGCCTTCACCGGTAGGCGCCAGGTTAGACAAATTAGTTTGGAAACGCTGCTGCGAGAAAGAGCGATCGCGTACTTTAGCACCGAAGCTCAAGGTATTCACCGCACCTAAATCAACTTCCAGATCATAATCAACCTGGGCGTAGTTTTCCTGATCTTCGGCCATGTTGACCTGATCGAAGATACCACCGAGCCACATTTCGTCGCCTGGATTAATCATCCACTGGTTGTAAGTGGTGAAGTCAATGTAAGGAGCGGTGCCGCCTGGGTTATAGAAGTCCAAACCGGTGCGCTCATCTGTAGGATCAGCCCAGAACTCAGTGAAGAAGTCACGGTTGGTGCCTTCACCTGTGGTTTGACCCAACTGCCAGTGAATGGTGTGAGGACCGTTAAAGAAATTACCTTCAAAATCGATAACCTCGGTGCTCATTTCCGAGCCATCACGATAGATGTTGTCATAAGCCATAAAGCGAGACCAAGAGGCCGCTTCGTGGTTTTCACCACCGCGAACGTACAACTCTTCGATCACATTCTGGTCGTTGGTCATACCCATGTCAGTGTCGGTACCCAAGTAGGCAACACCACGGAAACCAATACCGATCAAGTTAGAGTTTACGTTGTCAGCTTTCATTTCAGATGACAGGTAATGAACAGTCATGTCCAGGTTATCACTAGGCGCAAACTGAGCAGTCAGGTCGATACCGGTGCGCTCACGCTCTTGCTCGAACAATACCGAACCGTTACCCCAAGGAATTGCACCCTTGTCGTCATTGCCACCACCGGCCAATGCAGGACCTTCCATCAGAGGATCGATACGGTCAATCGATGGACCAAACCAACCAAAGTCTTCCATACCTTCACGGTGTACAGAGCGCTCTTGCTGAGACAAAGACACTAAGAAACCAAAGGTTTCATTGTCGTTTTTCCAGCTGTACATACCAGACAAGGTAGGATCAAAGTTTTCACCGTTTGAACTGTACTGACCTTCAGCACTGACATGAACAGTGTTGGCATCCATATCCAAAGGCTTACGGGTACGCAGAATAACCGTACCACCCAGACCACCTTCATCGATGTCCGCTTGCGCCGACTTGTACACTTCAACGCCGCCAATCATTTCTGAGGCGAGAATTTCATAGTTAAAGTTACGCGTAGCGTTAGACAGTACGAACCAGTTACTGGTACCTACGGCCTGACCGTTTAGCAGGGTGATGTTCTGGTCAGGAGAAACACCACGAATGGTTACGCCCTGGCCTTCACCGAAGTCACGATCAATGGTAATACCGGGAATACGAGCCAGAGACTCTGCCACGTTCTTATCGGGGAACTTACCGATATCTTCGGCAGTAATTGCGTCAACAAAAGAACTTGCATCGCGCTTCATATCCAAAGAAGTTTCCAGTGAGCCACGAATACCGGTGACCACAACTTCTTCGAACATCTCTTCTTCTTGAGCTTGTACAAACGCGGACGCTAACAGGCAGGACGAAATACTGGTAACCAGTAACTTCTTGCGAAAATTGCCTTTGGTAGTTTCCATAACTGTCTCCTCACTATCATTTTAATGTTTTTTGTGAAACTGATGACGGCCTGCGCAGTGTCCACTATCCACTTTGCCAGACAACGGTTGTCGTCAATTCTCTAATGATGGAACAAAGGCCGCGCTATTTTGCGTCATACCATTTATTCCCCAACAAGCCGTGCACCTGTGTTAACAAGACTTGCAGCCTACGGAGTATAGTTTTACACCCGCCGCGACAACGTTGTCAAGATAGTTTTTTAGGCCAAGTTAAAGAAGAAATTCATAGCAACCTTCATAAAAAACCAACATCCTCTTTACAATCAATAGATTACAGGAATATTTCACCTAGAAAGCCAACCCTTGAAATCGCCTAAAAAAAGTTTTAACCCAACCAATGACAACGTTGTTCACGACACTATTTTTATCGATTTTATGCGCCAAAAAATAACGTAAATGGCGCATAACCCCTTCTTATTTCTGCAGCTCAAATTGTTACCGATCAACCCCAAGAGCCCGCAGCACAAGGGCCTCAACGTTAACGTTCACTTCCAGCTCGAACACTTATCCGGCCTGCTTAGCAATACTGCCACGCATGACGCACCCTCGTTGTGCGCACACCCAGCAAGAAGGCACAAAAAAGCCCGAGCGATCACTACCGACTCGGGCTTTTTAGGTGCACAAAGGATATTAGCCTAACGGGCAGGTAACATCTCGGTGCGACTGAGCACATCACCTAATCGCGCACGTAATAATACCTTTCCATCACCTATTGCCACGGCATCCTGATAAGTCAGCCACTGCTCACCATCCTGACTGTATTCGAGCGTCACCCCAGGATAGAGACTATTCATTGTGAGCCTGCCAGAATCGAGCTTTGCGCCCGGTGGTGGTAAATAAAAGGCGGCACCCTGCGCCTGCAAACGCGGCAGTTCACGCTGCACCAGCGCACTGACAAACCGCTGATAATCCGCCAGCCGTCCCGCAGCAGAGTTGGAGTCCTCCCAGCTGGCCTTATGCCAGGCGCGCTCAGCTAGGGCAAACATGCGCGGATAGATCATCTGCTCTAACTGCTGGGCGGTGCGAATCGTTTCACTCCATACCTGCCCTTGAATGCCCAAAACATTTTCAGGCTTCTCCAATGCCGGCAGCGGGCGCCCAACCAGCGCTTCCAAGTTATCTATTGCCACACCATTGCGGGTAAAATCGGCGTTGGCATAGACATCATCCGGCATATAAGAAAACACCTTCGCCAAGTCGGTATAGCGCGCCGCCCAATAGTAACCGCGCTCTTGTGGGTGAACCTCGTGCGGATGGTCAAAGTACAAATGCGTGCCGTGCGACAACACCACTTGGTAACCCGCATTGGCTAAACGGTGAGCCCGGTCGGCAACCCCCCACTCCCAAATATTGTCCCAGACGTTAGCAATCACCTTATCATTGACGAACTGGTCTCGGTTAAAGGTGTTTTTCTGGTCATACATCAAACCGTCTTCCCAACCCATTAAGTCTAACCCGCGCTGCTCGGCAATGGCCGACACACGACTGACAAAATAAGGCTTAAGATCGGCAGGGCCCGACACCCCCAGCGTTTTGGCAAAGAGCTCATCGCACAATGGCGATTCGGTCCAGGAGCCAGCACCAACCTCATCCCCCCCCATATGGAAAGTATCCAGCTTGACGCCTGCCTGACGGTACATCTGCTGCAGCTCGTAAATCACCTTATCGACAAAGTGATAGGTCGATTCGCGGCAAACGTTGATCGAGTTATCGGTATAGCTCTGGACGGTAATATACTCAGAGGTATCTTGCGGGTCGGACAATAAATATTGTTCTGCCGCCTCGGGTTGTCCGGCCTGCATCAAGCGCTGGTAGCGCGCGTCCATGGATTTTACCGCCGCCCGAGCGTGACCCGGCATATCAATTTCCGGAATAACAGTAATATGACGCTCGGCAGCAAACTGCAAAATTTCGACAAAATCATCGACCGTGTAATAACCGTTGCCACTGCCCGATGCAAAGGGCCCGGTGCCCAGCTGAGTCATTAAGCATTCGCTCTCAGCAAGATCAAAACAGCGTTTGGCGCCGATATCAGTCAACTCTGGCAAGCCGGGGATTTGCAAGCGCCAGCCTTCATCTTCGGTCAGGTGCAAGTGCAGCTTATTAAGCTTGTAGCGCGCCATTTGCTCAATCAGGCGCAGCGTCACCTCTTTGCCGTGGAAGTTACGCCCCATATCGTAGTGCATGCCGCGCCAGTGAGCGCGCGGGCTATCGGTAATACTGGCCCGTGGCAGCTGAGCGCTATTATCGGCGTTAACGGTTAACCCCAGCAGGCTCTGTACGCCGTAGAAAGCACCGGCCACGTCACGGCCAACCACCGCAATACGGTCTTTGTCGACCTCTAACACATAGCTCTCGTCGGTTGCGGGCACCTCGGCGTCGACGGCGTCAGTATTGCCAGCCAGAACGTAAATGACAGGCCCATCGACCGAGATATGATCGGGTTCGGCGCTGAGCTCCAAGGCGAAGTCGGCCGCCAAGCGCTCTTGTAAATAAGTAGCTTCAAAGCGCGCACCACCGGAGTAGCGAATTTGCCACTGTTCGTCCAGAACGACTTCGGCGCGACGAAATTTGGCCTGCGCCGGTGCGGGAATAAGACGCGTCTGTGCACTAACTTCAGCCAGGTTGGCCGCCCACTGATAGCGCTGCTCTGGACTGACAATTGAATACTGATCGTCGGCGTTGCGGCGCAGTTGCTCGGTTGCGGTGATAGGCGCCACATAATCGGTTAAACGCTCGGTGTCAGTATTGGCAAAAACTTCCGGTTCCAGGTCAGCCAAGACCACAAATGCGCGGGGCATAAAATCGGAGTAAGTCACCATATGGGCACTGGGCGTAAACTCTACTTGCAGTTGCTTGCCCTCGGCCAAGCCGGCAAATGCCTCGGAGGGAACCAGACGGTGCAAGTCACCTTGTACATGCTCAATACGTAGATCAGCATCTGGGCGCGCCTCAACTAAACGCACCGCGTGAAAGTAAAGGGCCCAGCCTTGCGCCGGCAAGGCATGCTCCGACTGATTATCCAGCGACAGACGCATAACACGCCCGGGTTCGGCCAGGTTGTCCACCACTTCAAATGTTAACTCAGTATGGTCGGCAAAGTCGGCCAATTGTTGCTGTGACCACTCGGTCGCCAACGTCAGTGCCGGCCAACAGGCGGCTATGGTAAGTAGCAATCTACGCATTGTTGTTTTCCTCAATACTGTTTTTATGCGGCCAGCGGCACATTGTAAACCGCTTGACAACGTTGTCCAGCATACATTAAATACAAACCAACGCCCATCACTTTACACAGATTGGCTTAGGTTAAGCAAAATGTGGCCGATAAGGTTTTATAGCTAAAGAGCGCTCACAATATTACGGAAAATTGCTCGAACGTCCGCCTTTTGCACCGTTTGTGCTCACAGCACAACCGAACTGCACCAAAGAAAACACGGAGTTATACCGCAATCGAACAAAAACCATTGCGATCAATCAAAAGGGGAATAATGCGCCATTTTTGATTGACACCCCGAGGGGTATGGTAATAATTTTCAGAGTTATGAACCGACGTGTTATGAATATTGGTGAGGTACCAAATGTCTCTTAGAGTAAAAATGTGGGTATTATCGGGACTGATTTTTATCGGCCTACTGATTATTACCAGTGTCGGTCTGTTTACCTTGCGCCAGGCGACCAGTGATGATAATGAAGCACGCGTAAAACAGCTATTGGCAAGCACCTATGCCACCGTTGTCGAAATGGAACAATTGGCCCAAGAGGGGGTGCTCAGTGATGAGCAGGCGCAGCAAATTGCCACGCGATTGCTGCGCGACAACATTTACCACAAGTCAGAGTATGTCTACGTTGCCGATAATGACCTCAACTTTATCGCCACACCGCTCGACCCCCAGCTGCACGGCACCAGCTTTCACGAATTTAAAGACGGCGATAATAAAAGTGTTGGGGAAATTTTATTGCGAGCAGTGAATGCTGCCGGCAATGAACTCGCCTCTTATCACTGGACACAGCGCCAGGAAGACGGCTCAATCGAAGACAAGCTATCGATCGCGCAGCGCTCACCGCGCTGGGGTTGGTTTATCGGCACGGGCATTGGTTTTAACGAGGTCAACGCTCGATTTTGGGACAGCGCAAGCAGTCAACTGCTTATCTGTATCTTCCTCAGTGTATTGATTTTGATTCCGGTGCAAATCAATGCCACCAGAATCCAAAGAGGCTTGGGTGGTGAATTGCGCGATGTGCAAGATCTGGTAAGGCGCGTTGCCGATGGCGACCTAACCGAGCAGGCTACCTTGCTTAAGGCTTCGGATGACAGTATTTACGGCTCGGTAATGCGTATGCGCCACAGTCTGCGAGACATTATGTCCGCCCTCACCTCGGCGGCTCAGTCTTTGGACCAGGTGGGAGACGATATTGTCGATCGCGCGCAAACCAGCACCGCTATGGCCGAAGAGCAAAGTGGTACCGCCGTGAAAATTGCCGCCTCGGCGGAAGAGTTTAACCAACAAACGCGCCACGCCATGATTCAGGCAGAAGACGCCAAACAACAAACCCACGCCGCCTCCACCACCTCGGAAAACGGCCAGCGTTTAATTTCCAGCGCGGTCGATAAATTTACCGAAATTGACCACAGTGTGAGCACCACTCAGGCCAGTATCGACACCTTGGCCAGCCGGGTAGACAACATCTCCGCGGTGGTCTCGGTGATTAGTGCCGTTGCCGAGCAGACCAATCTGCTGGCTCTAAACGCCGCCATTGAAGCGGCTCGGGCCGGTGAGCAAGGTCGCGGGTTTGCGGTTGTTGCCGACGAGGTGCGCCAGTTGGCATCGCGCACAACTCAGGCGACCCAGGAAATCAGCGAAAGCATCAGTGCTGTACAAAAAAGCAGCCAGGAAAGTAAAGGCCACATGGATGCGATGGTGAGTGAGCTGCGCGAGGGCATTGAGCAAACTCGCGAAGGGGGAGCCATTGTGGAATCCATTCGCAACGAGACCCAATCGGTGGAGGATATTGTCTCGCGCATTGGCCAAGCTATGAGCGAACACGTTGAGGCCAGCGGTTTGATTTTGGATTATGTCAGCCATATGGAGGCCTCGTCGCAGAACACTAAAGAGGCGGCACAAGGCACCTTGGCAACCTCTCGTCAAATCCGCGACGCCGCCCATCAGCTAAGCGACCAGCTCGAACAGTTTAGGCTGTAAAGCCAAAAAACTCTGCCAGCGCCGCGCCGGGATCGTCGCGGCGCATAAATGCTTCGCCCACCAAAAAGGCGTTCACATTGCGCTCGCGCATGGCCTGCACATCGGCTGGGGCTAGTATGCCGCTCTCGGTAACCACCAAGCGCTCATCACCGATGGCATCGAGTAGTTTATAGGTCGTCTCTAGTGTGACATCGAAGGTGTGCAGGTCGCGGTTGTTAATGCCAATCAAACGATTAGGTAGCGCCATTGCCTGATCCAGCTCGCGCTCGTTGTGCACTTCGACTAAAACATCCAGTCCCACATCTAACGCCAATTGGTTAAGTGCGCGCAAACGCTCTGGGCTAAGCGCGGCCACAATCAGCAGCACGCAATCGGCCCCCATGGCGCGAGCCTCTAGCACTTGATATTCATCCACCAAAAAATCTTTGCGAATAACCGGCAGACTCACCGCCTCGCGCGCCTGTATCAGGTATTCATCAGCGCCTTGAAAGAAGTCCACATCCGTTAAAATAGACAGGCACGCCGCGCCGCCGCGCTGGTAACTCGCCGCCAATTCAGCGGGCACAAAGTGTTCGCGAATAACGCCTTTGCTGGGCGAGGCTTTTTTGATTTCGGCAATAACGCCCGACTCACCGGCGGCGATACGTGACTCCAGCGCCCGCACAAAGCCTCGCACAACCCCTTGTTCAGCCACGGCTTTTTCTAAGCCGCTGATAGATTGTTGAGTCTTGCGCTCGGCAATTTCTTCCCATTTGCGGGCGATAATTTTACGCAATATCGTCGGCGTATCATTCATTTCAAAACTACCTTGATTAAATTATTTAAAAGCACTGGGTGAACGACACCAGTTCGCGCAGTTTCTCGCCGGCCAGACCCGAGCCAATCGCGTCTTGCGCCATAGCAACCCCTTCGGCCAGTGAGTCGGCAACACCGCACACATAAATAGCGGCGCCGGCGTTTAACGCAATAACATCGCCCGCCTTCTGCCCCAGCTCATCGGGCTTACGCCCCAGTGCCGCGTGAATAATGGCCAGGGACTGCTCGGCATCCTCTACCGCCAAGCCAATCAAACTCTGACTCTCAAGGCCAAAATCTTCCGGCGCAATGGTGTATTCGCAAACCTCACCATTTTTCAACTCGGCCACATGGGTAACGCTGGCCAGCGAAATCTCATCCAGGCCATCCGCCGCGTGCACCACCATGACATGCTCACTGCCGAGCCGGCCCAGCACTTCGGCCATGGGCTTGCACAATTTTTCACTGAAAACGCCGATCACCTGCCGCTTAACCCCAGCGGGGTTGGTCATGGGGCCCAACATATTAAAGATGGTGCGCAGGCCCAGCTCTTTGCGCGGGCCAATGGCGTGTTTCATGGCGCTGTGGTGCGCTGGAGCAAACATAAAGCCCACCCCCAATGCCTCCACACAGCGAGCCACTTGCTCGGCATTAATGGTTAAGTTCACGCCAGCCGCCTCCAATACATCCGCGCTGCCGGTTGAACTCGACACCGAGCGATTGCCGTGTTTTGCAACACTGCCGCCAGCGGCAGCAACCACAAAGGCGCTGGCGGTAGAGACATTAAATAAATTAGCACCATCGCCGCCGGTGCCACAGGTGTCCACTAGGTGCTCGGCGTCAATACTGACTTGACTTGCCAGCTCGCGCATAACAGTGGCCGCGCCGGTCATTTCATCCAGCGACTCACCTTTCATACGCAACGCAACAAGTAAGGCGCCAATCTGCGCATCGCTCGCCTCGCCGGTCATCACCTGACGCATGACCGCGATCATTTCATCGGTGCTCAAGTCAATGCTATCGACTACCTTAGCCAGTGCCTGTTTAATGTCCACAGCTCTCTCCGTAGTAAGTTCTGCCCACTGCCAATGTCGCGCGGGTCAGCACGAATAGGTTAAAAAGTTTGCCAAAAGTTGATGCCCTTGTTCACTCAGAACCGATTCCGGGTGAAATTGCACCCCTTCCAGCGGCCAGTGCTTATGCTTTAAACCCATAATTTCCGGCTGACCACTGCGGGCCGCAGGCTGGGTTCGGGCGGTGATTTCCAGCGACTTGGGCAGATGCTCTATATCAGTAACCAGCGAATGGTAGCGGGTCACTCTAAGCGGATTTTTTAAACCGGCAAACACGCCCTGGTGATTGTGATCAACCAAAGAGGTTTTGCCGTGCATTATCTGCCCGGCGTGTACCGTGCGCCCGCCCAGCGCCTCGGCAATGCATTGGTGGCCTAAGCACACCCCCAGCATGGGGATATTACCAGAAAATCGGCGAATAACCTCGACCGACACGCCCGCGTCTTGCGGTCGGCCAGGGCCGGGCGAAATCACAATATGAGAAGGTTGCAGCGCCGCAATCTGGTCTAGCGTTAATTGGTCATTACGCGCCACCTGCACCTGCGCCCCCAATTCATCAAAATAATGAACCAGGTTATAGGTAAAAGAATCGTAGTTGTCGATCATCAATAGCATGCAGGCCCCAGCGGCACCGTGACGGGGGTGGCAAGGTTAGCACAAAGCAGTGCTCACTGGCAGCTTACAGCCTTCCGCCAACACAGTTTTTAACTTCAACCGGCATAGGCATTACGGTATCATGGGCGGCTATTATCGAGCCGGATTTTCACGCCCTTGGCACCCGGCCGCCCATTATCCACGCAAGCAAGTTCGCCTATGAAAGTCATCGTTACAGGCGGAGCTGGTTTTATCGGCTCTGCGGTGGTCCGTTATCTAATTCAAGAGACTGACCATCAGGTTCTCAACCTAGACAAACTCACCTACGCCGGCAATTTGGCATCGCTGCAAGAGATTAGCCAGTCCGAGCGCTATCGCTTCGCACAAATCGACATTTGCGATGCCGCCGCCGTTGCCGAGTTGCTGCAAGACTACCAGCCCGATGCCATTATGCATCTGGCAGCCGAGAGCCACGTAGACCGCTCCATCACCGACGCCGCCAGCTTTATGCAAACCAACATTATCGGCACCTATACCTTGCTTGAACAAGTGCGTCACTATCTTGCTGCGCACCCGCGCGAGTCGCACTTTATCTTCCATCACGTCTCCACCGATGAAGTCTATGGCGACCTGGAAGGCACCGATGCTTTGTTCACCGAGCAAACCCCCTATGCACCCAGCTCGCCTTACTCGGCCAGCAAGGCCAGCTCCGATCATTTAGTGCGCGCTTGGCATCGAACCTACGACCTACCGGTAGTTTTGACCAACTGCTCCAACAACTACGGCCCCTATCACTTTCCGGAAAAATTTATTCCGCATATGATTCTCAATGCGCTGGACGGCAAACCCTTGCCCGTTTACGGCGACGGTACGCAAATTCGCGATTGGCTCTATGTGGAAGATCACGCCCGGGCGCTGGTACACGTCATGTTAGAGGGCAAGGCTGGCGAAACTTATAATATTGGCGGGCTGAATGAGAAGCGCAATATCGATGTAGTCCAAACTCTGTGCGATTTATTAGAAGAGCTGGCCGCCGATAAAAAGCCCGAGGGCGTGACACAGTATCGCGATTTAATTACCTTTGTCGCCGATCGTCCCGGCCACGATCTACGCTATGCCATTGACGCCAGCAAAATCGAACAAGAATTGGGCTGGAAGCCGCAAGAAACGTTTGCCAGTGGAATGCGCAAAACCGTGCAGTGGTACTTAAACAACCCCGGCTGGTGGCAGGACGTACTCAACGGCAACTACCAACTAGAACGGATAGGACTGACGCAATGAAAGGCATCATACTCGCCGGCGGTAGCGGCACACGACTCTACCCAATCACCCAGGGTGTATCCAAACAGCTGATACCGGTGTACGACAAGCCGATGATTTACTACCCGCTCTCTATTTTGATGTTTGCGGGCATTCGGGAAATTTTAATTATCACCACACCGGAAGACCAAGCCAGCTTTCAACGCCTATTGGGTGATGGTTCGCACCTGGGGCTGTCTTTCCAATATATCGCTCAGCCCTCACCCGATGGTCTGGCACAAGCCTTTATTTTGGGTGAAGACTTTATCGGCGACGATGCTGTGTGTCTGGTGTTGGGCGACAACATTTACTATGGCCACCAGCTCACCCATACGCTGCAAAATGCTGTGGCCAACGCCTCGGACGATCAAGCCACCGTATTTGGCTACCATGTACACGACCCGGAACGCTACGGCGTGGTGGAGTTCGATGCGGCAGGCAATGCCGTGAGCATTGAAGAGAAACCCGAGCAACCCAAATCTAACTACGCGGTCACCGGCTTATATTTTTACCCCAACGATGTGATTAAAAAAGCCCAAGCGGTTACCCCATCACATCGCGGCGAGCTAGAAATCACCAGCGTTAACCAAATGTACCTGGATGACAGCCGGCTCAAGGTAGAGCTTATGGGGCGCGGTTACGCTTGGCTGGACACCGGCACCCACGAAAGCCTGCTGGAAGCCGCACAGTTTATCGAAACCATCGAAAAACGGCAGGGATTAAAAGTTGCCTGCATTGAAGAGATTGCTTACGAACTGGGCTATATCAGCAAAGAGCAACTTATTGAACTGGCAACTCCGCTGGCAAAAAACCAATACGGCCAATACCTGTTACAGCGTGCACAAGAGGAGTGGATTAAGTGAAGATTACGCCGCAAGCCATTGCCGATGTACTGCTAATCGAACCCAAGGTGTTTGGGGATGAACGCGGCTATTTTTTCGAGTCTTTCCGTCAGGACATATTCGAGCAGGCCACCGGCCACCCGGTTAACTTTATACAGGATAACGAATCGCGCTCCAGTCGCGGTGTGCTGCGCGGCCTACACTTCCAGCGCGCCCCCTACGCACAAAGTAAATTGGTGCGGGTAATCGACGGCGAAGTACTGGATGTAGCGGTCGATATACGCATGGGCAGCCTTACTTTCGGCCAAAGTGTCAGCGCGGTATTAAGCGGTGACAATAAACACCAACTGTTTGTGCCGCGTGGCTTCGCCCACGGTTTTGTCGTGCTCAGCGAGACGGCTATTTTTGCTTATAAAGTCGACAATCCATACGCGCCCGAACACGACTGCGGTATTCATTTTGCCGACGAGCAATTAGCCATCGACTGGCAATTGACCCAGAGCGAGATTCAAACATCCGCCAAAGACAGCACGCTCCCTAGCCTCACACAATTGCAAACCGGCACGCCGAACGCCCTCTTCCAATACGGGAGTTCACTCTATGAGCAGTGAGATACGCATTCTGGTACTCGGTTGCAACGGACAAGTTGGCAGCGAAATTAAATACTTGCAGCGCCAACAGCCAGACCACAATGAGTGGATATTCTGGCAGCGCTCCGATTTGGATTTAACCGATACCGACGCCATCGAAACGGCGCTTACGCAATGCCGGCCAACGGTGGTTATTAACTGCGCCGCCTACACGGCGGTTGATAAAGCCGAGCAAGAACCGGAACTGGCCGATCAAATTAACCATCTAGCCGTTCGGGCACTGGCCCAAACCTGCCAAGCCTTAGGAGCTTGCTTAATCCACATCTCCACCGATTACGTTTTCTCAGGCACACACTGCCAGCCCTATCGCCCGCAGGATGCCACTGCCCCCGCTGGACACTATGGCTTGAGCAAATTACGTGGCGAACAAACGCTACGAGCATCTGGGGTGAACGGGGTCATTGTGCGCACCAGTTGGGTTTACAGCACATTTGGCAATAACTTTGTAAAAACCATGCTGCGTCTCGGGGCTGCAAAGCCTGCGTTACAGGTAGTCGCCGATCAAATCGGTAGCCCCACTTGGGCGCGCGATTTAGCCCAAGCACTTATGCAGTTGGCTATACACCCGGATTTGGCACAAAAAACGGGAGAGATTTACCACTACAGTAATAGCGGTGTATGCAGCTGGTACGACTTAGCAGCGCATATTTTTCAAGCGCAAAACCTCGACTGTCAATTAAGCCCTATTCGCACTGAAGAGTATCCAACACCGGCCAAACGTCCATATTACAGCGTGCTCGATTGCCGCAAAATATACGAAGATTTTGGCGTTCGGCCTCCCTATTGGCACCACTCCCTGGTCCGTGCGTTAAAAGACATACAAGCACAATAGAACAGGAACATGTGGTCCAACTGCGCACAGTTCAAGCTTGCCCTATAAACGTTGAAATATTGCGCTGAAGTACAGCGCAATATTTTCCAGTAACGTTTGCCTGTAAACACCTGATTTTCTCAAATAAAAGACACTTTTGAATACATCTCTTCTGGCACGACAAAAGTTATCGAAAGCCGCCTGGTTAGGTCCGTTGAGCAAGGAACGACTCGACTCTAACGAACGTACATTAATATCATTCCATGATTTGTAATCGCCTGCGATTAACTGAACAGCTCGCCTCGCCCGGGCCATCCAGCCCACACCGGTACCAATCACATTTCTCTGATGCTGACGATAGCGAACCAGAACCGCCTCATCGTCGTATATCACTTCTCCGCCCGCGCCAGTCACCAGCATATAAGTCCACCAATCGTGATACACCGTTTGGGAAATTCGTGCTTCACACAACAATTCACGGGCGGCTCGATTAAACACCATAGTGTTTCCGGGGCCAATATTTTGTACTAATGCGTTACAAAAACCTGGAGGGAAAGCATGAACGCCAGACTCACAGATAGGTTTATTATCCTCCGTCACCAACAATGTACGTGAAAAATAAACAGCCGGTATTGAAGAATCAACGGAGGCTAACTGTTCAAGCGCACGTTCAATTTTGTTTTCGAGCCAAATATCATCCTGATCACAATACGAGAAGTAATCGGCATCTAGACCAGACTGGTACACTAAGGACAGAAAATTTTCAGCCACACCTCTGGCCGGGCCAGGCACTATACGCACTCGATCAACGAATTTACCTTGATACTCTTTGAGTAGTGTTGGGGTTGCATCGGTAGAGTTATCATCCGAAACCCACAAACACCAATTCTTATGAGTCTGAGCACCAATGGAGTCTAATTGCTCACGCAAAAAATTCGCGCCATTGCACGTAGCCATCAACACCGCCACGTGATTCGGTGAATTCGGCGTTAGCGATTCAGCCTCCACATTTACCACCTAAAATGATCCACCCATAACCAATTAAACACTATTTAGTCAGTATATTACGCAATGCAGGCCTGGCCGCATCTGGGGAGAAGTACGTTTCCAAGTTACGGATGCCACCCTGCGAAACCTTATTCCAAAGCGATTGGCTTTGATAAACATCGGCTATTTGCTTCGCAAAAACCTTAGCATTCTCCGCAACCAGAACATCTTCACCGTCAACAACATGCATCCCCTCTACCGCACAATCCGTGGCCACAACCGGTATGCCATAGTTCATTGCTTCATTGACCTTACCTTTCACCCCGGCACCGTAACGTAGCGGCGCAATCGATACTCGTGCCGCTTTAAGTTCCGGCTCGATATCTTCCACGAAACCTAAAATTCTAATATCGTCAGTCGCCAAAGCTTTAATATCATCCGGCATATGACTACCAATTATAGTTGTTACTACATCTGGCAGTAACTTACGCAACTCAGGCAATATTTCACTGGCATACCAATGCACGGCATCAATATTGGGCGGGTGCCGGAAGCCGCCGACAAATAAAATGCCTTCGCGTTGTTCATAGTCTGGCCGCTCGGGGGTGTGCGCATGAATATTAGACACAACCTCCACCCTCGCCTCGGGTTTAATCTCAGCCAACAATGCCTTCTCGTATTCCGACACAACAATAGTGACGTCGGCATTATCAATCAACCTAAGTTCTTTGCGCTTAGTGATAGCAGCCTGAGCTTTTAGAGCTGAGTCATTAGCGATTTCGGCTTCGCGCTCTTCGCGTATATAGTGCAAATCGACCGTATCAAACACCAGCTTGGCTTGGGGCGCCACTAAACGCACCAAGTTGTCGTATTGGGATGCAATGTAATGGCGACTAATGAAAACGGCGTCTAATGAGCCCCCACGTTTTCGCAGAACATTACGCACTGAGCCTGCCCACTGATCAAACAACACTTCAACACCCAAAGCGTTGAGCTGACGAATCACTTTTTCACGATACTCTAAATTATCAGCCACAAAAGTCACATGATACCCCTCTTCTTTTAATACTTTGAGGAGATTAAACATGCGAATAGAACCAGAGTCCTGATCCGGAGTAATCATACAAGCTTCAATAATCAACACATTCCCTTTGCAATAACGATGTGCCTGATTTTCTGGATCCACCGCATTTTCATTGTGCAGTTTCAGTACATCTTTCCAGCGTTGATAGAATTTTTCTCCATTGGTGACCTGACTTGCTTTAATACCAGAACGCTCGTCGGTACCATGGCTAACTCCTTCAATATGAAAGACTTCCGCCGCGGGCTGATACAGTACCCGCAAACCTCGCTCACGCACTCTAAAAGCTAAATCAGTATCCTCATAATAAGCGGGCATATAATGGGTATCAAAACCTCCCATTTCAGAAAATAGCTCGCGCCGTACAGCTAGTACGGCGCCAGAACAATAATCCACATCACGCACATAATTGAATCTTGGGTCATCAGCATCCATATTGCGCCCCCAATTCCAACCACTGCCATCACGCCAAATGATACCGCCGGCCTCTTGCAAGGTACCATCTTTATTGAGCAGTTTAGCCCCCACTAATCCAACATTTTCGTGCTCGGAAAATGTCTCCAACAAGCGATCAAAAGCACCTGCACAGACCACCGTGTCGTTATTTAACAACACCAGCATATCCCCATTGGCTTGCTCGGCACCAAAGTTCATATTGCCAACAAAACCAAGGTTTTTCTCGCCCCGGCAGAAGGACACTCCGCTCACCATATTTAATGCCACTTCCGCATTATCGGGTGAGCAATCATCAGCAATGATTACTTCGAAGGGAACCTTGGGCGGATGCTTGGAGATACTCGACAAACATTGATAAGTCGTTTCATGCTGCCCGTAAACGGGGATCACAATTGACAATGTAGGCGCATCAGAAGTATTAAGCACTAACGGTTCTAAACTGGCGCCAGGAGAGGTAATCTCAGAGAATTCCGCTAACTTCTGGCTTTTCTCGGTCTGAGCGATCTCTTGTGCTCGCTCATGTGCCTTGTGCTTTGTTACCTCAAGTCCAAGTCTGCTACCAATTTCACGCCACTGCCCACGGCGCAACATACTCATTGCTCGAGAGTAGGAAGCCGGACGCATAAGAAGTCGTAAAGAAAACTTTGCAAATGAAACAATAACCCGGAGCGCTCGCATGGCAACTCGCATGGGGCGAGTTATTTTCCAGGAGGTGCTATTTAAGAGATCAGAGCGCTCGCGTTCTAGATCATTCGCAAACCGTTCAACTTGACGGACATGATCTCTCGCGGCATCGCGCTCTTGCTCAAGATTAACAATCTGCTGCCGAGCATGGTGCGCCTGCTCTTGCAAGCTGCCAATATCCTTTTGCGCCGCGCTCAAGTTGCTGTCATAAAGCTCAATTGTCTCTGTGCTAGATCGTTTTAGCTCATTAAACTCAGCGACTTGAATAGACAATTCATCCTTCAGACCATTAACTTGTATGATGAAATCATGCTTCAGACTTTCGTAATCTTCAGACACTTGATGGAACTGAGATAAGGCAGCTCGGTACTGATCCATGCCCGCCACTTCGGTTTCGGTATCTGGCACTACCTGCAAACGGCGGCGAATCTCTTTAAAAATACCACGATGGTTGGCGTTATAAGCAAAATCGTAGAGCGACTTAAACGGTTTATCATCTGCTTGGATAGCGCCCGGCAGTTGTTGCAGAGTATTGAGCAGTGTCAATATATCTTGCTGCACGGCAGGTTCAGCTTGCTTTAATGGCTGACAATACCAAGACTTATACTCAGCGGTATTATCCATATAAGTGGCAGTAGTCTCGGTCTGGTAATTGACCGCCTTGTGTAAAGCCGCCAACCAGCCATGAGCATTTGATGTTTTGGCTAACAATGTCGCGAACTGATAGTCAGCCAGTCGACACGCCAAAGCACCTAGGTCGGTCGCAACGATTGGACAACCTAATGCCATAGCCTGGCTTAGGGTATAACTGTAGGTTTCCGCCACTTGGGCCGGAAACCATACTGCATCTGGCTTTTCAGCTGCCAGTAAACGCGGCAACTCATCAGATTGATAATCGCCAGTAATATGAATATTTTTGGTAACGGCTCGGGTCGGGTAACCCAACAGAGTAATTTGCAATTGCGGTGATTGCTCGGCACTTAATGCAGCCACCTCTTCGACCACTTGCAGCCCTTTCTCATCGGTTAGCGCACCGATCACCACAACCTTGTAAATATTAGGTGTTCGCTCAATCTTCTCTGGGTGTGGCTGGTACTCGATTGCCACACCGGAATAAACGTTTTCACATTCAGCTTTTATACTCTCCGAGGGCGCAATAATTCTGCTAGCCCGATCAACCAAAGGCCGCAAACGCTGCTGCCATGCCATATCATCTTGCGGCCAGCTCGCATCATCACAGCGTGGGCCAGACTCAATACCGTGATATTTGGGAGTCATTAGGTAATGATCGTGCAATGAAATATCAAGCGGTTTATTTAATGCCAATATAAAGTCGACAATTTCACTGGGCCAACCTTGCACATGATGCAAGTGCACCCGATCAACGTTAAAGGCATTAATCACGCCTAACCACAACTCTTGGTTGTCAGCATTAAACCCACCTAGAGTTTGCGTCGCCTGTTGGCCCGACTCACTGTAAAACCCAATCTCTACAGAAGAAGCACCCAGGCCACGCAACACCAATACATTGACATTGCTCAAACCAATTAAAGATTGGATATATTGCTCGACACCCCCACCCCATCCGTGTGATATAAAAAGTAATGTGGGCGTTTCTGAGCGAAGTATTTCATCACACACCTGCGCTACAAATGGGGTAATCTCTAAACTATTAGCTGAACTATTCATCATCATCTTTGGGTTATTCACATTCTGCGCGATACTATCAGCAAATGAATGTGAGTTTTGTTTTAAAGTGTTTACCAATCGGGTCACTCGGTCGCGACTGGATTCCAGCGGATCTAATTCAATAAAGCGCTGCACTTGTGAAAAAAACTGTGGGTATCGAGTGGCAATAACTTGTTCGGCATTGTGAGTAAGTTTACTTTTATCTCCCAGAAAGCTTACGCTGCCCTTGTGGTAAACATAGCAATCGGCCGCAATCATATGCTTCCAACCGGTACGCTTGGCGCGCTCACAAAAATCATTTTCCTCGCCATAGCCTTTACCAAAGGCTTCTTCATCAAAATAGCCAACATCTTCCAGACACTTTCTTTTGATGTACATACAAAAGCCAACCGCGGTGGGAATCTCTTGGCTTAAGCCACGATTGGCCGTCTGAAAAAGGGCATCCATAGCCGCGACATCGAAACCGGGCAGGCACTCATTTTCTTGGCAGAAGTCGGGGTAGGAGCAAATGGTCGCGTTATTCGAAAATGGGGTGACAGTCGCTATCGATTCTTCACGATATGCGGTCTTTTGCAGGCGTAACAGCCAATCTGCGGAGACTTCAGTATCGCAATTAAGCAACACAACATCTCGGTCAGCCGCCTTGCGCATGGCCTCGTTGACCGTTTTCACAAAACCTAGGTTTTCGCGGTGCTCAATTAAATCGAAATGGCTGAGTAAAGCGTATTCTCGGCAGAGTTCAGCTACCCCAGCCTCCGGCGAACAATCGTTCACAATAATAACTTGCGTTGCAGGCGGTAATGTAGCGGCTACAGAACGTAAGCACGCCTGAATTTCGCTCAAGCCACGATAGACAGGCACAACAACGGTTAAGGGCGACAAAAGCCTATACTTTGGCGTCATTGCTTGTGAAACCTCAAAATCAAATTATCGTTCCAAGTCCAGACTTTATGGGTACGTTTAATTAGGTTGGCTGGGTTGTGTAGCTGGCGGTTATGGCGTTGTGACAACTTTCGAGAGGGTGCGCCAGATCAACCAATATTCTTACTGCATGTATCGACCTATAGAACTAAGCAGCATTGATCCAGCGCAATCCAATATTGCTAAATAGTGAATCTTTATTTAATAAAAACCCACCATTTACCATCACTTTCAATCCAGCGATAGCTTAATTCAGTTCGAAGACTCTCACGCACTACGGGACTATAGTACTCGATGTCATAAACCACCTTGCAATAGTCTTCGATACAGTCAACCGTTTTAATTTTGCCGCTAGTCCAGTTAGCCGCACCCAAAAATTTAGATTTGAATCTTCCAACTGGCACACTTTTACGATACGCAGGAGTTGTATACTGACGCGCCGACTCAAGATCTTTGGCCACTAAATACTGAACAAACTCCCCTGCACGCTTAGTTACGCGCTCCTCTGGGGTCTTGGTCAGGCTCGCACATGACGATACGGCCCCAACCATCAATGAAATTAAAAAAAACTTCGATAAAGATTTCATATAAAACTCTCTTTGCTACTTACCAATCGATCTTGAAGGGTCAAGCGACTCTTCAAATGTTTTTAAAGTTTTCATGCGAGCACGCATCTCTTTAGTGACGTCGCGCAAGTCTTGGTCAGATTTCATTACGTGAGGGGTGATAATCACCAACAATTCTTGCCGCTCTTCGGTAACTGTAGTATTACCAAACAACCAACCTATCAACGGCAAACTACTTAAAAATGGCACACCACTTTTTTCTGTATTTTCACTGTCACTAATCAACCCACCAAGTATTACTGACTCACCGCTACGCACAGCAACTTTACTTTGAATTGAGCGTTCAAAGAAAGATGGGTTACCCCCTTGCCCACTTTCAGGCAATGCATTCGAAACAGATTGCATAATATCCATAGTGACAAGCCCGCCAGCATTGACCGAAGGCGTCACTTCCAAATCAACACCCGTATCGCGATAAGAGATATTCTGTGTTGACCCATAATCGCCTAGCGTAGTACTTGATGCCACCGCAAAAGAGCTACCAACCTGGATTGACGCAGATTGATTATCAAGCACCATTAATGATGGAGTAGAAAGCACCTTCAGCAGGCCATTCCCTGCCAATACATTTAATACTGACTGAATCTGCCCAAGGGAGTTAGTAAAGGCATAGCCAAAGTTTGGAACCGAACCAGAAAACTCTCCCCCAGCTTCGCTTAGACTAAAACCTATATTACCTGTACCTGATTGGCCGCCACTGAATTCATTATCGAAATACCACTCCAAGCCGTACTCCAAACTATCACTTAGAGTAACCTCAATAATACTTGCTTCAATAAGAACCTGAGACGGCATAATGTCGAGCTTTTTAAGTGCCGATTCAATCTTCTTATATTGGCGATACGTTGCGTGGATCAACAGTGCATTATTCGACTCATCAGCAACAATGCGTGTGTCTTCATCCAGATCAAAACTTGAACCACCCGTACGGGTTTGAGTATTCGATGTACGCGACGTGCCGCTTGTACTCGTTGAACTAGACAAATCCGTTTGATTCAAACCAGGAGCAACACCTGTATTTTGTGTACGCGATGCCCCGCTACCGCCACTTCCACCAAAAACTTGGCTGACAAGGCTTGCCAAGTGGCTAGCATTCGCATTTTGTACATCGTATACATACAGTTGAGGCTCAACACTGGCCTCCGGGCTGCGATCTAAACGTTCAATCCAAGCCTCTATTCTTTTTAGATATTCAGGCTTAGCGGAAACCACTAAAATACTGCCAAGAGTATCGAGAGGCTCAACTCGCACCATTCCCGTTAAAACGGTACTTTTATCGCTCGCAGAACTGGCAAGCAATGTGGCCAACGCGTTAGACACCTCTTCAACGGTATTATATTCAATAGGGTAAATGGCAACCGACATGCCACTAACGTAATCAACATCGAAAGTCTCAACGATATCCAACCAACCATCTAGCTGCGTCTGGGTACCAGCCAGAATCAAGATGTTACGCAAATCGTCGATGCGAACAAAAGCTGAATCACTCGCCACTGGCTTCAGAATATCGGCCATTTGCGCGGCACTAATGTACTCCAGAGGCACGACAATATTTTTAAAGCCAGGGTTCTTTGTAGACTGGCTAAAATATGCGGGTAATCTATTACCTATACTGGCGCTGGTGGTGACAACATAACTGTTGCCATCAAAAACCATTTTAACGTCGTGAGCTGCCAACATTGACTCAAGCACAGCCAGCAAATTTTCTTTGGCTATAGGCTCTTGCGACCGAATAGTGACCGTACCCGGAATTTTATTTTCAATGCGATAGTTGAGCTGCAGAATATCACCCAGTATCCCATGCACGACATCTGTTAACGGCGCCTCTTCAAAATTTAAGGCGACTTCACCGCCCCCCAACGTCAAGGTAGGCTGTACGGGGAGATCACCAATCACCCGCCCATTACCTTCAAAATACTCAACCCCTCTCTCGACGGGCTCTTCCTCTTGGTCTGAAGGTTGATCTACACCAAAGGTCTGTTCTTCACTTGACTGGCCAGTTAGCTCCAGCGTACCAGCAGCATCCTCAGCCGGTTGTTTGTCAGTCCCGCCGATTGACGTACAGCCTGACACAAGTGCCAAAGCCACACACATGGCGGTAACTTTTAAGCGATATATTTTTGCCGTTATCTGCATTGAAAATACCTAAGTCATTTCGACCGTCACTGAGTCAGTGCGGCCTCATCATTTCTATTCCAAACTTGCGGGAGAGGCGATCGGTCCGTCAGCGGTAACTGTGCCGTAGACTCTGCGCCATCGGGCTCGGTCGAATAAAAAGTCACACTATCAAAACTCACAGACTTTAATGTCCACCCATCAAAGACATCACCCACCTTCACTTGATGGCTTTCATCGCCTTTTTTTACTAATGCATAAGAGCTAGAACCATCGACATAAACCCCCAGCAACTTAACTCCTTTTAAGGGTTTGGTTTTGACAACCGTCTCTTCTTTAGTTTCTTCAACCAACTCTTCAGGCACATAGGGCTGACGCTCCTCCCAAAACAGGGGGATCTGAGTAATTCCCACCGTCTCGTTAGGCAGCGCGCCCGGATTGTAGGTTTGCCAGCTTAAGACTTCTGGGCTGGGTACAATAATGTCATCGACACCACGCGTTGCGTGAGCAAGCAGTGCGTAACCCACCGCCAGGCACAGAATAATAACCGCCCCCAGCATCCCTAAGTACAACCACGCTGTCACACTGAGGGCTTTCACCGATTTATTCATGGTCACCTCTCAACTGGAGGCTATACAGCTTAATAGAGGCGCCAATTTTTTGTTCACGACTATTGCGATGTCGCCTTTCAGGGGTCACCTCAATCTCATCAATCAGCATAAGCGGCCGCTCATGTATCACTTCCAGCAAAGCCAGCTCTAAATCCTCCAAGGTTCCCTCAATATTCAGAGTGACCCCTATCTTTAAAAATTGCTCGGTTTCTGTCGGCTTAGCTACCTGGCTACCCGAGACAACCATACCGGTATCTCTAAAAATATCGCGGCTTTTTTGTTGAACCTGCGTACCTAGCCGGCTGCTTTCAATATCAGCATCCAGCACCAAGTTTTCGAGCTGGTAGTCAACTTCGCTTACCGCATTGAGCATCGTCTGCTCGACCGACACCAGGCCCTGCAACCGTGCCAGTTTAGGCTTGAGGTCGGACACTTGGCGGGAATAATCCACAAAGTATCCAAACACTGTTAGCAGTAGCCAAAACATAACCACCAGCAACATCGCACCACTGACTAACACCATCAGTGATGATTTTCGAAACCGCAGCTTATTGGCCATCTGCCACCTCCTCACCTACTTGCGGCAGAAGAATTTCTAGCTGATAACGCTCTTTGGCTTGATTCCCAGTTTTACGGATAGCGGAGGTTGGACGTACCTGCTCAAACAACTCAATGCCACTTAAGTCTTGCATCAAAGTAGCAGCGTTTTCAGCCAACCCCTGAATTTCAATTCGGTTGCCGCGCTGCTCAAAAGAAAGCAACCAACCCGACTCGGGAATACTGTAGGTCAACAACGCAAGTGATCCTAAAGGCTCAACCGATTGCCTAAAGGCTGAGTTAAGCGCCGCTATTTGATCATTCTTTTGCGCCAGTTGCGTTCTCAAACTGACAGCCTCTCGCGCATCAGCCCTCGCTTGCTGATGCAGGTCTTGCAAATAGCTCAACTCTAATTTCTTTTGTACTACCGGCGCCGCCGCTGCCAACACCAATAAACTGGCCGACACCAGCAAAGCGGCCGCTAACATTACCAGTCGACGCCGGTATAACGTATTTCTGCGACGCTCAGCAAACCCTTCGATAACGATTGATTCGCCCTTAAACTCTGCCCAGACTTCAAATTGATGTTGAGTATCTCGCAGCGATTCTGGCAATGCGGCAAACAACTGATTTAAGGTGTGTCGACTACTAATAGCCACAACCACATCCACAATATCAGCTTGCCTGTTAATGACCTTCCAGCCAAAAACAGTGTCTTCGGCTGGAAATGGGCTGGCAACATTGACCTCGGCCGTTACAATACCTTCGATAGCACTACTGGCAACCTGCACAGGCAAATGCAACTCGCGAAACAGAACATAATCATCATTTAAGCGCCACGCCTGCAGTTTATCCGCCGAGCCCACAGCCGCATCTGAACTGGCAAAATCATGCACCTCAACGGGTAAATCAAGGTGCCGCCGACCCCACGACCCCTGCAGCCAAAAGGTTTCTTTCCAGGCACTGAGATACCCCGTTAACACGGTGGATAAATCAACGCCAAATAGATTCCAGTTGCTTGTACTCGATTTCATTTATTTTCCGCTGTTGTCACGGTGACCGGCTCCCTGCGCAAAATGGCCCAACCCAATAAAGTGCGGCTCGAGCGCCGCACCCAGACTGTTCTCTTAAATATCTTGCGTCCGTCAAAACTGACCTTCGCTGAAATACGCAGTGTGCCGTTATACAAAGTATCCGACACACTTTCATCACCCGTGTATTCATCAATCGGCGGCGATTCTTGCTCGGCATCCAGCAGGGCCATAACCTGAGCGGGCGCCCACTCCATATTAACGCGCCCGCTGGTCGACTCTGCGTGAATCCAGGGCTTAATACGCTCAAAGACTTCCCGCGTAACCCCTCTGACAGACAACAAATCTTCAATAGAGTTTGCCTGCTTGGCATCTCGGGTGCTGCGCTTTATTTCTTCCGCTCGCAAATCCCGCCACTTTACCACAGAATTAGCCAGTTCTATTGCCTGCGCCGAGGGTATACCGCCTAAGTCGCTAAAGAGTCTTGTCAGTAATACCTCATCAGCCTGGTAAATGTTCACCAACCCCACCGCTGGTACAGCTTGCAGCGCAACCGAATGGCCTGGCATGCTCACCTGATAGCTCAAATGACCCACGTGCTGCGCATTAACCCCAGCTAACAGCGACAGCGCAGCGCCATCACCCAAGGCTGCGGCTTGGGCACTGTGGCGATGTAGATTGGCATAAGTGATGTCCGTGCGAGCCAGCAGCATGAGCCCCCCCACCATCAGCGTCAGCGCAGCAAGAAACCACAATAAAAGCGCCAGCGCCATGCCGCGCTGGCGCCCAGACACGACTCTAATCTGCCGAAATCTCATAATGTAGGCACCACCACCACAATCGGCGGCCAGTATTTACCGGCGACTTTAAGCTCGATTTGCAGCCGCTGTGGCGGCTCATCATACTCACCAATGCCCCACTGGTTTACCCATTGTCCCGCCAGCGGGTCGGCACTGAAAGAAACCGCAAAGTCCTCGACCGACTCGGCTAAAATATGCTCTTTGACATCATCCCAGCTCCAACGTCCAACACCATCACGAATCTTCAGCACCAACTGACGGGCTTTATTAACACTTAACTGAACAGTGACTAAGCCCCCCATAGAGCCGGGAATAGGCATTGGCGTTACCCACACCAACTGTTCCTTATCGCCGTGCATTAAAAAACCTGTGCGCCGCCCCATCGCATAAACGGGCACGGGTTTGGCTCGCTCTAGTGAAGTACGCAAAAATTGGCTCACCGAGCGCATGCGGCCCACATTTTCGGTTTTAGCCACCAAAGTCGTTTGGGTTTTACCAATAGTGCGCATGGCCGTGAGAGTCGCCGTTACAATTAACGACAAAATCGTTAACGCAACCACCACCTCAATCAGGGTAAAACCGCTGTGCCTAGCGCGCATCTTTTTCAACCCAGGTAGGCACCATTGAATGCAACTGAAACTCTCTCGGGCGAACCGTGCTGCCCCAGCGCACACTAACCTCGACACTGTGCAATGCAGGTACGTCGGCGTCATCCACAGCGGCAACGGCAGACAAAACACTCCAGTGATAGCCGTCTTGCGTGACCCCAGCGGTGCTTACCCCTTCGGCAGGCACCAAGGCATTCATAGCCAAAAGGGACTGAGCCAGCTCGACGGCATAGGCATAATCTTCCGAGGTAGACACACTGCGCACAGAGCCACCTGCCGCTTGGTAAATCATTCCCAGTGAGATACCTAAAATAGCGATCGCCACCATCACCTCAATAAGCGAAAATCCTTTGTTAGTTGAACGAACGCATTTCATGGCATCGCCACTTAAAGAGACTCAGAGATCGGGTACTGGTGGATATCGGACAACAGCCAACCCACTTGTATCAACACGCCACTACCATCATGGCGCAGTAGCCTGACCGAACCGCCGGTTGAGGTCGCATCGGGGTAAAACCGAATCACACCGGTTGAGGCGTCTTGCATATACTCCTCTGCGACACTGGCTTCCAAGGTTAAATGATCAGCCAACTGTAAAGGCTCTCGCCCAGCGACACTGAGCTGGCTTGATTTCGGAGTGATTTTCAAATCGACAAAATGACCCGATGTCATCGACTCGTATTTGGCCGCATTCAACAACCGTACAATTTCACCAACGCTTGAGCGGTATTGCGCGCCTTGAAACATGGCTTTTACCGCAGGCGACGACACTGCCAACAAAATAGCAGCGATGGATAAAGCCACCATCAATTCCAGTAACGTAAAACCTTTAGCGCGGGTTAACATGAGCAGGCCACGGCGGGCTACAACTGCCAATTACCCAAGTCTTGGTTATCACCCTCGCCACCTGGTTTACCATCGGCGCCCAGCGAGGACAGATCAAACTCAGCGTTATCGCCGGGGTAGCGATATTGGTAATTGTTATTCCACGGATCTTGAGGGATTTCGGACTTTCTTAAGTAAGGGCCATTCCAGCCAGTCACACTGCCGGGGTTGCGCACCAACGCCTCCAACCCTTGCTCGGAAGTAGGGAATTTACCGGTATCCAGCATATACACTTCCAGCGCTTGTTCGAAATCGCGAATTTGCACCTTGGCTGTTTTACTTTTAGCCCCACCCAATTGATTCAGCACCCGAGGGCCCACCAAACCTGCCAATAAACCGATAATAGCCAAAACCACCAACAGCTCCACCAAGGTAAAGCCTTTATTTTTTCTGATATTCATCATGCTCGATTCCCCTCTTAACCGGCCAAATCATTAACGGACAATATGCCCAACAAAATAGCCACAATAATAAAACCAATCATCCCGCCCATTGCCAAAATCAAAACTGGCTCAAGCAAGGTTAAGCTGCGTTTAACACCAGCGCTCACCTCATCATCATAGACACGCGCCAACTCCAGCATCATTTGATCCAACTGCCCCGACTCTTCGCCTACGCGAACCATTTGAATAACCATCGGGGAAAACAACTCGGCGTCAGCCATTGACTGTGACACTCGGCCGCCTTTTTTGACATCAGGCGTGATTCCTTGCAACGCCCTGCGTACAATATTATTGCCTACCGTACCGGTCGATATATTTAACGACTGTATCAGCGGAACACCACTTTCAATCAATGTACCAATCGTTCTGGCAAACCGCGCCACTTCGTATTTAAACACAACCGTGCCCAACACGGGCAGCTTCAGCATGCGCGTGTCTAACCACTCTTTACCCGCCACCGTGGTTAACCAACGCCGAACAAACCAAACAATCAGCGCCGCAACAATCAGTATATATAACCCGTTATTTTTTATTGCTTCTCCGCCTGAAATCACCAACTGAGTCACAGCGGGCAAAGCCTCTCCCATGTCGGCAAACAGCGCGTCAAATTGAGGAACAACAAAGCCCAGCATCACCAGCACCGACACCAGGGCCACAACGGCTAAAATAGCGGGGTAAATAAGTGCTGATACAACGTTAGAGCGAACTTGCTTAGCATTTTCTAGCTGTTCTGCCAGGCGGTTTAAAACAGCAGCCAGATTACCGCTCGCCTCGCCGGAGCGAATCATGCTGATATAAAAATCATCGAACACATCGGGTTTTTCAGCCAGCGCGAAACTTAAGCCCTTACCCCCTTTAACCGTCGTCAGCAAACCTTCTAGCAAGCTCTTGGCTGACCCGCTTTCGCTCATATCAATCAACACTTTAAGGGCGCGATCAAGGGGTAAACCGGCGCGCAACAAAACGGCGAGCTCACTGGTAAACGATAACACTTGTTTTTTATTAAAACCGGGGCCTGTGCGCTGGCGTCCACTCTCGCCCTCACGGGCTACAGAGACATCAATCACCATTAGCCCCTGACCTCGCAACTCGCGCCCAACATGCCCCTCAGTTGCCGCCTCAATGCTGCCTTGCAGTACTGAGCCGTCTTTTTTTAACGCTTTGTATGTGTAGCTAGGCATAATCGAATCGCACTCAAACAAAAGACTTCAAAAAGTCTATGCCACCTCAGCGGTTTCTGTTTGATCCTGCGTCACCCGCAAGACCTCCTCCAGCGAAGTTTCACCGCTGGCCACTTTGCGCAAACCGTCTTCGTACAACGTCAACATACCGGCTTTTCTGGCCTCTTTGTGCAACTCGGTGGCATCGGCACCACTTTGAATGGCCGCATGCATAGCAGTGTCCATCACGAATAATTCATGGATAGCGGTGCGGCCCTGATAACCTGAATTTTTGCAGTGCGCGCAACCGGCAGCAGAATAAGTGACGGTTTGCTCAGGCGCTAAAAAGCGCGCTAAGCCGGAGTTTTGCGCTGCAGCCGCATCGACTGGTTGCTCTTGCTTACAGTGCGAACAGAGTTTACGCACCAGCCTCTGTGCCAAAACGCCGTTCACCGACGAGGTTATCAAGTAACGCTCAATCCCCATATCCTCCAGCCGGGTAATGGCCCCAGCGGCGGTATTGGTATGCAAGGTAGACAACACTAAATGCCCAGTCAGTGCCGACTGCACCGCAATTTGTGCGGTTTCACCATCGCGCATCTCACCAATCATAATGATGTCCGGGTCTTGCCGTAGAATGGCGCGCAATGAACGGGCAAAGGTCAGGTCAATTTGTGACTGCACCTGAATTTGATTCACCCCCTCTAGCTGGTACTCAACCGGATCTTCCACCGTAATGATTTTCAACTCAGAGGCATCCAGCGTCGCCAGAGAGGCGTAAAGCGTTGTGGTTTTACCCGAGCCCGTCGGGCCGGTAACCAATAACACACCATGCGGGCGATCAAGTAATGTCTGATACTTACTCAGGGTATCCTGCGCAAATCCCATACTGGATAAGCTCAACTGAATACTGTCGCGATCCAATACCCGCATCACGATACTCTCACCGTGTACGGTGGGAATAGTCGATACCCGCAAATCCAACTCATGGCCTTTTACTCGCGTCATAATGCGGCCATCTTGAGGCAGGCGGCGCTCGGCGATATTCATATGTGACAACAACTTAATACGCGAGGCAATCGCCGGCGCCAAGTTCAGCGCAGGCGGGTCGATCTCATCCTGAATCACACCGTCTACCCGGTAGCGCAAGTGCAATCTATCATCGAAGGGCTCCACATGAATATCCGAGGCGCCAATATCCAACGCTTTGTGGATAATCTGATTCACCAAGCGAATCACTGGTGCTTCGCTTGCCAGATCTTTTAAATGCTCAACAAATTCCACATCATTGATATCGACACCCGCAACCTCATCCGTGTCTTCATCTAAGGCTTCTTCCTCCGCCTTAGTGCGCAGCTCCAGCGCAGCCACTAAGTCGTTTTCCAAGCCCAAGCACAAAGACACCTGACGGCCAGCAGCCAGCGCCAGCGCCTTGCTTAAATACGGGTCTTGTGGGGTTAAGCACACACACTCAAGCCGTGCGGGCGTGCAATTGAGAGGTACGACGGAGTTGCTGGTAAAGAATGTCTCCGCCACCCCCTCTACCACTACCGGTTCCTGTGGGTACTGCGCGGCCGGTACAAACTGAACTTGAAGCAACACTTCCAGTGCCCGCACGATATCCATTTCCGAGACAAGGCCTAACTTGACCAATACCTGCCCCAAATAGCCGCCCATTTCCGCTTGAGCCAAGAGCGAACGCTCCAGATCGCGCGCGGACAACTTGTTCTGCTCTAGCAGGTATTCACCCAGTCGCAAGTGCTGCTCCTCCGTTTACTGTTGAGCGTTAAGCGATTTTTTAAAGGCTTCTATTGCCTCTTCATCCACCTCAGCGTGGGTAGAATCGGTGCGCGCATTGGCCAGTAAATCGCCGATCACCTCGCGCTGCATACTCTTTTGTAGTCGCTCAATAATCGTTCCCTTCACCGCGGCGAATGGGTGGTTTTGCGGTTCAATGTGGCGGTTAAGTTTAATCACATGGTAACCAAATTGCGTTTTTACCGGCTCAGAAATATCGCCTGGGTTTTGCAAAGCAAAGGCCGCTTTGGAAAACGGTGGCACCATACGGTCGGCGCTAAACGTACCCAGCTCACCACCATTTGAGTCAACCCTTTCACCTTCGGAATATTGTTTCGCCAATTCAGTAAAATCAGCGCCTTCTTGTTGCGCTTTGGCATACACTTCTTGCGCCAAAGCCAAGGCCTCGTCTTCGGTGCGCTCTTCGGTGCGAATCAGAATATGGGCGGCATCCACCTGGGCCGGCTTGCCAAACAACTCCGGCTCGGCCTTGTACTGCTCCTGCGCCAGGCTTTCCCAGTCGACACCCTCCATTGACTGATCCACCAACATACGCTGGTAGGAGGCCACCAACCACTCGTTGCGCTGATTGCGCAGCTGCCATTCTAGCTGTTCTTTGCTTAAGCCTAAACCCTCGTCCTCGGCCCTATCGGCCAAGGTGCGCAACATCAAAAGGGTTTGAATATGTTGCTCCATCACCCCCGGACGGGTCATGACCTCAACCGGATCGCGATCGGGCAGTTTAAACGCGACATAGCGTTTTAAATCTTCTTCGGTGACTTGTACATCACCCCAGCTCGCCAACACCTTGGGGGCAGGCTCTGCTAACGCCTGAGTGCTCAGCGCACAAGCGGCCAAGACCAGGCAAATGGACTTTGGAAAAGTATGGATAGACAATTTTAAGCTCCTTATAACACAAAGGTGGCACAAGAAAACTTGTGCCACCTTACAGACTGCGGTTTGAACGAAAAGTTTACGACGAGGTATGAGACACCCGTGCCACACAGCCTCTAGAACTATTAGAGCATGAATCTTCATTGACATGCTTAACGTTCAGGTACAAATCGACGTTGTTGCCAATGGCGCAGTACGACCAATGGTAATAATCTTTCGACCATTTAAGGGAGATATCGTTCCCCAGCTTCTGTGCGCAAGTCGCTACCGGCTCACCGCCCGGGCACTCAGACACCCAGATTTTACGGGTCAGGGTAGAAGACTCGCCCGCCTCACCAAACAAGTCGGTTTTCCCGCGCTCAGACATGCTGCTGTCGGTAGTGAATGGTACAGACAAAATATTGTTTTGTGGAATGCGGAACTCCTGCATGCTGCCCACCGTACCAATAGAGGCCAATGCCGATTCGTTTGACACGTTAACATTGCTTGGCACAGTACAGTTACCGACCTGAGCCGGCTCACCCGACAGGGTAATGCTGAGGCTGTCACCCTCGCCGTCCAGGTTGTCGGTATCAACATAGGAATCATCATCCACGGTAATAACGGCGGTGGCGTCAATTTCCGGCGTGGGGGTAAAGGTGGCGGTGTAGGTATCGCCTGAACCGGAGAAGCTGCCAATTGAACCGTTAGTGGCACTGATATCGCCCACAGTAAAGTCCATTACATCTTCACTAAAGCTAAAGGTCAGGGTGGCGGTTTCGCCCGTGCCTAAATTAGAGTCATTGGTGGAGATTGACAGTGTCGGGGCAGGGCCTAATGGGGCTACGCCTTCACACATTTCACTACTAGGGTTCCAAACTGCATCGTCACCGCAATAGATAGACGGGTCTGGCGTGGCAGCACCTACGCACAAATTATTCGCAGAGTCGAGAGTGGTCGTAACGGGATCGCAAGCTACGCTCTCACCCACCCCAGAACCTGGCACCGCGCCGGTTTGGTATTGACCATTGGTTAGCGTAATAACACCGCCAGTAATGGAGACTGCATCGGCACTGTATTCGACCAAAGTGTTCTCATTACCGTCCTGAATGTAAACCGTGTCGGCCACAGCCGCGCACGCCATACCCGCTAAAGCCATCGCAATAGCCGTTTGTTTTATGTGTTTCATACATCACCCTCATACATTTAAAGTTTTTCAAATTTTTTAGCGGCTGCCGCTTTTTTGTCATTTTTCGTTGCTGGCAAATCATTATGCAGTAACTGGGCCAGCACAGAGCTTATCTACTCTTTGACACCATCGCACAGATTCCGTTCATTAGAATTCATTATATGCAGTGGTTTCTAAATTTCTAATCTCGATTAGGCAGGAAAATACGCCACATGTCAATTGTGTGTACAAATTATCACAAGTTCAGCCGGCCGCTCTATGTTTTTACACTAAACAGCCAACTGACTGATAAACGGTAAGTGGGAGTGACAAGCGTTGAATGCGGAATGCGGAATGCGGAATGCGGAATGCGGAATGCGGAATGCGGAATGCGGAATGCGGAAAAAGTATAACAACTCCCACCTTACCGGCAAGCTTTAACCGCCTTTGTGCGGTCGCCTACTGCCATACAAAAAATAAAACCAAACACACACATTGCCCCTTCCATCGCAAGCGCAAGATGATCAGCCTAACAAGCAAAAAAAAACGCAACCCGAAGGTTGCGTTTTTTCGCTTGCCGAGCTAAGCCCGGCAACGTACTTCCGATTCTAATCTAAGCGGGGCTTAGATTTCGAAATCGTAGTTTACGCTTGCTGCTGGTTCCACATCAGTAGTTTCATCAGCAGGGTCAGACAGGTCAGCTACGCGGGTGTAGGCGTGGTGAATCAGACCAGCGTAGTTAGCCAGCAAGCCACCATCCAGAGCACCGTTTACGAACTTCTGTACCGAAAAACCGGTAACAGGCAGGCCGCGCAGGTATTCACTGTCACCAGGAGTACCTGGGTTAGGATCAACTGCCAAATAACGTGGGTCACCATCGGAATCAGAAGCGAAGCTCAAGCGAGCCCAACCGTTCTCGTAGCCCAGATCTGGCACACCGTACTGAATACGCTCAGATGGGTACAGAGCAGTACCTTCGCCGAAGCTCAGTACGTTCACTTCTTTACAGATTTCGAACTCTTCAGAGCTGTCGTCTGCTGGTGGACGTGGAGAGAAGTCCAGGTCGCCAGTCAAAGTGGTGATCGCTTCTTCACGGTCCCAAGCGCTCAGGTCAACGTACTCACATGCGTTACCGTCCCACTCAGAGGTGAACGGAGGACGTGGCAGCGTATCATCCCATGGAGTTGCACCGTCATCACCGGTAGCAGCGTCAACAACGTTGTTTACGTAAACACGCTTAGTGGGCATAGAGATAACCCAGTCGGTGTCGCCGTTTACAAAGCTGTCCAGCATGAAGTCGTTAGATACAGTTTCGTGCATGAATACTGCAGATACCGCATCCCAACCGTCGTAGGTTACGTACTGAGTCGCGTCGCTACCATCGATAACTACAGCCAGCTCGTAAGCGTCGCCGAATGATGGGTCAACAGTACCTGGGTCGGCGTGCTGTGAGGTGTAAGATGCAGAACCGCCGTCAACAAGAGGCTGAGCTTCAGCACCGAATACTTCGTCCAGAGCAACAGCGCTGTAAGAAGCGTTAGTACCGCCAGCTGGGTTGATGATTACACCGTAACCGTACAGACCACCCAAGGTAGAAGTGCTGCCGCCTTCGTCCAGATCCGCGTACTGAGCGAAGCCGTCTTGTGCGTCAGCCAGCCACTCACCGGTACCGGTAGTTTCTTCTTCGAAACCGCCAGTTGAAACACGGCCAGAGTCTAACCAACGAGCACGCATCGAGTCACAATCGCCTGGCATGCCAGAAGAGTCGTGCTGAATTTCGTCTTGGATGTCGCCGTCGGTGATCACGCCCATTTCGATGATTTCGATGTAACCTTCACGGGTACGATCGATAGTCTGAGTACCGCCGTCGCCGTCAAATTCGTAATCTACGAAGCTAACGCCGTCAGTGCCTTCGCCATCTTCGTCAGGACGCTGAATGTAAGGAGCAGTACAAGAGTTGTCACGAGTGATCAACTTAGTGCCGTCGCCGTCTGGAACAATTGCACCGGTCCAAACGTCTTCAGGAGACAGGTACAAGTTAAAGTCGAGAACCTCAGCAGAGTTTTCAGCTTCAATGAAGCGAACTTTAACTGCTTTGTACTCTTCAGTGGTGTTAACCACGGTTACGTAAGTGTTTTGACCTTCTTCTACGGTGTAGAAGGGGTAGATCAAGGCTTCACCTAAACCGTCGGAATTTACGTGTACAGCCTGGGCGGTACCCGCTGCGCCAGCCAGTCCTGCCAGCATTGCCAAAGGTAGAAGTTTTTTCTTCATTGTCTAGCTCCTAGATTTACAAAGTATCGTATTGTTTTCTGTAAGCGGGCTGAATATTCAACCCTACAAACTCGATTTACCACCAGCACATGACCGGCCAGATGCTCGACGAACACCCAATCGCGTTCTAAATTAACACACCCTTCCAGCCTTAACAATAGCCTTGGGGTGCAATTTGAGGCTTAAGCCTAACGACTCACTCCTCGTTCAAAAGTTAGGCATTCATGCTCTAGCGCCAAACGCAAGCCACTAAACCACTGAATCCAACTTTACCAGACGCACGCAGTTTACCTGCTGTTTACGCAACTGGGAAGACCTACTGTGAAAAAAATCTCTCAAAGTAAACCCAAGTCACGCAATCACTTAGCTCACACTTTTAAACCTAATATAAATGTAAGCGAAAAACGTTCCAGAACGTATGCACGCTCGTTAATTGTGCCGCATGACCACCCTGCGCTGATGCGCATTTAGTTTTAAATGCCTAATACAGCTGACCCAGGCTAACCAGCACCTTCTGCGATCGCCTTACTCAGAGACGCCACCGCCTCCTTATAACAGCTGGCACCAAATATCTCAGACCCCACCACAAAAGTATCTGCACCAGCGTGAGCCACATCAGCGATATTATGCACCTTTATGCCACCGTCGACCTCCAGCCGCACTGGCAACCCACTGCCATCAATTATTTGTCTGGCAGCGCGGATCTTGTCCAGCACATAGGGAATAAACGCTTGACCGCCAAAACCTGGGTTAACCGACATTAGCAACAGCATATCCAATCTGGGCAACACTTGCTCAACCACCGCCAGTGGCGTACCAGGGTTTAGCACCAAACCGGCCCGACACCCTAAATCCCGAATTAGAGCCAGCGATCGATCCAAATGACGAGTAGCTTCAGGGTGGATGCTTATAAAGGAAGCACCAGCAGCAGCAAACTGCTCAATTAGAGCATCCACCGGCTCAACCATTAAGTGCACATCAATGGGTACCGAAACCCCATAGTCATTCAACGCCTGACACACCAGCGGGCCAACAGTCATATTGGGAACATAATGGTTATCCATGACATCTAGATGAATAAGACCCGCCCCGGCAGCCACCACTTCATCACACTCTTGCCCCAATCGGGCGAAGTCGGCGTTTAACACCGATGCCGCAACAATCATTTCACCAGACCGATAGCTCATGCACACCCCTTTATAATTTTACCAACAACGTCACCCCAGCACTAAGCTGGCAACATTTTACCTCAACGGCAAGTCACAGCTTGCCCAAAGTTGCCACAAAACGTCAACCACGAAGCTAGCGCCGACGTCAGCGCAAAAATGGCGATTCTATATAGTAAAAACTCAAATAGCCAACAGGCCACATCAAACCAAAGCACAGCAGCGCCCACCACAATGCCACATATAGGCTACTGACATCATTATGTGCCTGCGCACCCAGTCGGTAGCCCGAAAAAACACAAAGAAGTGAAACCGATAGAGTAAGAGTAGGCCCCCATTTGTGCCACAAAACCGGACACACCACCCCGAGCAGGGTGAAAGGAGGCGTCATACCAGGCAAATAAATACCCCCCACGAACATCAAACCACGCGTAAAACGCGGCAAATAGCAGCATTAATAGGGCCACCGCACCATGCCTTCCCGCTACCGCATGGCGATACCAATAAGCAAGCATACCCAACAAGAGTTGATCCGCTCACCCCAACAGCGTCCAGTAGGATAGGGGCTGTATTTCCCCGCGCCCCTCCCACAACCACGCTCGCAACGCAAGCGCCAAATAGTGCACCCCTGCTGAAGATCTCAATCGATGATTCCTTTTTCGGTAATATGCAGGCTCGGCGACCAATGCGGCTCCCGCTGACAAGGCAGGACTTTGAATGAAGCTTACCTGCAAACATGACACGGCCGCACCCCATAATAAAGATGCGCACGGTTACCTGAAACTATTATTAAAAGCTAACAGCTGCCCAGATTCACAATCAAAGCTAAAGGCCGTCCACGAACGGCAAGTACCGGCATTGCATTGGCCGATCGCTCAGACCACCAGTAGACAAGTGGCATCTATTCACATCAAGACTAACCCACCACCTAGCACCTGAATCCAAGGGATAAGTCGCCCCCCCCCTACAAAGACGTTTCATATATCAAATTCTATTACGAATAACTGGAATTCTCATTGAGAGCTGGGCGCTCTTTAAACAAAGTGAGGTGCTTTTCTCCGGACTTTTCCGCTTCGGGTCGGCCATTGGAGTAATAATACAATGCCAATGATTTTCGAAATCTATCCTCCGGGCAATTAAGCTCGATCGGCTGACCGTGGTAGGTAAAATCTGTGGTTCCAAATATAACGGCCCGATTGAATACGGGAAGCACTCGTTTCGGCTGCGCCGCCAAGTTTTCATCCCAGAGCTCCAAGTGGCCACCATAGCTTTCACACCAGTCTTTATTAAGAAATAAAATCAGGTTGATGCGCCGGTCCAGACCATTGCGTAGGTGAATGTTGAAATCTGCATGCAGGTCCAGCTTGCCGCCCGGTAACGTACTGTGAAATCCACCGCCGGTAAACTCCATATCAGCGATCAGCCCACTGATTCCCGTTAGCTTTTCCAGCCAGAGCAGAAACGTTTGCGAATTTAATGCGTAGAGAAAATGTCGAGTAAAGAAAGGGATATGCCGATCGTCATTGGTGGCATTTTTCAGCCACTCATTACCGCGCCGAAATTCCTGCCACTTTTTTTGCTCTTGTACGTCTGGGAATTCTTCATTGAGGCACTCAACGATGTCGGAATCAAAAAATTATCCAGCACAATATGGCGAAAAGGCTTGGCCCGGACATACTGCTGATGCCAACTGTCTAAATGATTTTGCATTTTCTCCAAAGGTAGAAAACGATCCTTTTGCATAATATCGAGCGCTAAGCGCTGTTTACGATCCAGCAATTTTATACGTTTCATACTGATATTTCCTTTTGGCCAGCACTGACCGATGCGACGCAGACGTGTCACAGTCCCTACAGTAGGCTTAGTATGCCGATTAATTTGTGATTAGCGCGAAAGACTCTCATAATTCTCTGTGATTTTCAATTTCTTCAAGTCGACTGGGCGTGCCCACATCACTCCAATGCCCAGTATACAGTTCGGCACCCAACTGCCGATCTGTCAGCGCGCTGCGAAACACCTCGGCCAGCCCAAATACTGAGCGGGCCTGAGGGTAGTCAGTGATGAGTGCGGGGCGTAAAACGCTGATGCCCGCGAAGGTATAGCCTGGTGAGCCGCCTGTCATTATGGCCAACTTTCCGTCTATTAGATCAAAGTCACCCCGCGGCTTAAACTCTGGGTTGGGCACCAACACTAAATGACCTAACTCACTCGCCGGCAAGCCACGCCGGGTAAGCGTTGCAAAATCAAACTGGGTAAACACATCGGCATTCACCAACAAGAAGGGCTCGTCACCCAACCAGTGAGCGGCGTAACGAATGGCACCGCCGGTCTCCAGGGGCTCGGATTCTTCTGAATAGGTGATCTGCAGCCCCCAGCGGCTGCCATCGCCCAGTGCTTGGCGGATTTTATCGCCCAAGTAGGAAATATTGATTAGCACTTCGCTTATTCGCGCATCGGCAAGCCGCTCCAGATGCCACTCAATCAGCGGTTTGCCGCGCACCGGAATCAACGGCTTGGGAAGTGTGTCGGTTAACGGTCGCATGCGCTTGCCGAGGCCCGCTGCGAGAATCATAGCTTTCATTGGACTGGCCCTTGCACCGAGGTAAACGGGTTGTTGTCATCCGCCGGCTGATACCACGACTGCTGGCGGCAGATGGGCATTAAATCTTGCTCAAACCATTGCTGAATTGAGGCAAATTCGGGGTATTGGGCCAATATTTGACGAACATAGCTCAATACACGCGGCAAATCGGCCAAGTAGCCCGACTTAGCGTCGCGCAGATGCAGCCGGGCAAAAATGCCCAGCACTTTGATATGACGCTGCAGCCCCATCCAATCAAACGCTTGTATAAAAGCCTCGTTGGAAATGGGCTTTAGCAGCCCTAAGCTCTCTGCCTGCTTTTTATAGTTGAGCGCCCAGGTGGTGACTTGCGCCTGAGGCAAAACCAGATAACAATCTTTGAGCAGTGACACTAGATCATAGGTGAGCGGGCCCACCACGGCGTCCTGAAAGTCGATAACGGCAATCTCGCGATCGGTCAACAATAGGTTGCGCGAATGATAATCGCGATGCATAAACACTTGCGGTTGCCGGAGGGCACTCTGAGCGAGGGCCGCATCCAAACGATCAAGCTTTTGGGCTATTGCTTCATTAATATGCACCCCGAGCAACTGCTCGACGAACCAATGGCGGAAAATACCCAGCTCACGCACGATAAACGCGGCATCGAATATAGGCAGATAAACGCTATTGGTTGGCAATTGTGCCATTTGGCTCAGTGCGTCAAGCGCGCGCGGATACCAGCTGGCGGCACCGGCCTGCCCCACTGCCCCGGCCAGCAGTTGCCGGCCTAAATTTTCCACCAACAAAAAGCCGTTGTCCTCATCCACATGATAAATAGCCGGTACCCGTACTCCACCAGCCGAAAGGCATTGGGCTATGGAGACAAATTGCCGCGTATCCTCACTGCAGGGCGGGGCATCTACCGCCAGCCAATCAGGATTTTCCGCCAGTGTGTAGTAACGCCGTCCACCAGCATCGCCTCCGCATGGTGATAAATGAGGTCGGTCCCCCAAGGTGGCCGCCAGCCATTGCTGGAGAGCTTGCTTTCGCGCGGCCGGATCAATACTGCGTGCAACCAAAATATTGTTATCCTGTATGGCTTACTAAACGCCCAGTGCTTTACGGCTATTCTACCTTTAACCACCGAGGCACTGGCAAGTAGTGCATAACGATTCGTAAGGTCTGAGGCCTCTGCGAAAGCACACTTTGTGATGCCATTGGGCATCAGCGCGGTAAATGCCCGTTATAATTGGTCTAGCGCCCCCTTTATGCAGTAGAATTGCCGGCACATTGAGAGGCCGAGAACCACGAATGACCGCTTACCGCCGACACCACCGAAAGCTCCTGCCCTGTCTGGCGGCATGTGGCGCATTAACCTCGCCTCTCATTATTGCTCAAACCGAACCAGCGTCGGGCCAAGAGTTGGACTGGGTGGATGCCGACCAGCTAACCGAAAGCCAACAAAAACAATTGCCAGCAGGCTGCTGCGGCGCCTTTATCGACCCCTATACGGCACCTGCCGACGCCCTGCCCGTTGAGCAAACCCCCATTTCCGCCACTGCCCAAAGCATTCAAGCCGATGGCAATCGTGCTTTTGAGCTACATGGCGGTGTACGCCTTGAGCAGGGCCCGCGCCTACTGGAAACCGAGAGCGCCACCCTGGACCAGGTAAGTGGCGAGATTGTATTGGATGGCAATGTCACTTTGCGTGAGACCGGATTGCTGATTCGCGCCGACAATGCGCAAATGTCCACTACCAATGAAGATGCCAGTGTCGATAATGCCCGCTTTGTTCTGCACGAAAGTCGATTGAACGGCAGCGCGGGCCACCTGCAGAAATTTGGCGACCGGTTATTAAGGATGCGCCACGGTGATTTCACCACCTGCGAGCCCGACAACGCCTTTTGGCGCCTGAAAGCCAAAGAATTAACTCTGTATTCGGATAAAAACTACGGCGTGGCCAAAAATGCCCGTCTAGAAGTGGCTGATATCCCGGTGCTTTATATTCCTTATTTGGCATTCCCGATTGGAGATGAACGACAATCGGGTCTGTTATTCCCCTCGTTTAGTCAAAGTACCAACAACGGGGTGGAATACGCCCAGCCCTTTTACTGGAATATTGCCCCGCAACTGGACGCTACGCTGACGCCCAGTTATATGGAAAAACACGGCACACTGCTGGACATCAATGTTCGACATTTATCGAGCTTTTTTAGCAGTGAGCTCAACGCCAGCTATTTACCCGATGACAGGGGCGGCTATGATCAACAATCAGACAGCGCCATTGCCAGCGGCGAGTTAACCGAGGAGGAGGCCTACCCTCACCGAGGCGAGGATCGCTGGCTACTGCAACTGAACCAGACCGGCGGGGCTCAATCGCGATTAAAAACAGTGATTGATTATACCGACGTGAGCGATGTGGATTACTTGCGCGACATTACCAGCGGCGAAACTGACTTGGAGTACGCGGCCAGTATTCGCAAATTTGGCCAGGTCAGCTACACCGGTGATCACTGGAACTTGGGCATAAGCGCCAATGAAGTGCGCTACCTAAATGAAAGCGCCCAACAACCCTATAAAGAGCTGCCCCACGCGTTTGCCCGCGGACAGTATTCACTCAGCGACTTGCAACTAAGCATCGATAGTCATTACTCGAAATTTGATTTAATCAGCTATTATCAGCGCCCCAGCCATGAATTAGTGGTGGGTGAAAGACTGCATACGGCGGTGAATTTAGCGTGGCCCACGCGCTGGCAGTGGGGCTATGCAACTCCCACCGTAGGTGTACGCGACCTGCGCTATCAGCTGGAACAGGCGCCGATTATAAACACTGACAGTACCCCTGACCCCACGATAAACAATCGCAGTCCGCAGTTGAACGCCCCGCAGGCGAGCCTCGACTTGGGTATGTTCTTTGAGCGCTGGACACAATGGGGCGATACACCGCTGATTCAAACCCTAGAGCCACGCTTGTTTTACCTGTACAGCGAGTATGTCGATCACCAGGCGCTGTACAACCCTTTAAACGACAGTAACCAGGCACTTGATTTCGATACTCGTCTGTTTCAAATGGACTACAATCAGCTGTTTCGCAGCACCCGCTTCAATGGCTTAGACCGCCTAGACGATGCCAATCAGCTCAGCGTAGGCCTTACCACTCGCTTTATATCCGCCCGTACCGGCGAAGAGCATTTAGCGCTTAGTTTGGGGCAGATTTATCGGTTTGAAACACCTAAAGTTGTGCTCGACCCCAGCGCACCTAGTGAAGCCTACAGCTACCGCCAATCGGAATATGTGGGGCGAATCAGTGCGCGAGCCTCAGAACATTTTCGCCTCAGCTCCGATGTGGTTTACGACCATCGAAACAACGCCCTGACCAGTGCCAGTGCCTCGGTGGAGTACAGCGATGATAGCCAGCGCTTAGTGAATCTAACCTACCGCTACCAACGCCAGACGACCGATTTGGCACTGAGCGCAGACCCAGACACCGACATCGTTTACAATCAGCGCTTGAACCAGCTGGATGTCGGCGCTTTTATACCGCTCGATGGCAACTGGAGCCTGATTGGCCGCAGCCACTACGATTTTAATTTTGACTTGGAACTCGACACCTTTGCCGGGTTCGAATACAACGACTGCTGTTACCGCGTGCGTTTGTTATGGCGCGAATGGCTTAATTTCGATTACAACAGCGGCTATGATCTGGAAAGCGCCAACAGCGACGATTACGATCGTGGCTTTTTTATTGATTTACAGTTAAAAGGGCTGGCCAGCATCAGTGACCGGGTCGGGAATTTATTACGCAAAACCATTCCCGGCTATGCCGAACGTGAAGACAACCTCCAATAATCAGTGACTTATATGCAATTAAAAGATTTCGCTCATAAACACCTCCGCCTATCATTGACCTTAACGCTCGGCTTACTGGCTTTTGGCATTGCCAACAGCAGCCAGGCGCAAACCCAAATACTGGATAAGGTCATCGCGGTCGTTAACGAAGGTGTGGTGCTGCAAAGTGAGTTTGAAGAGCGCAAAGCGTCTATTGTGCAGCGCCTACAAGGCCAGTACGGCCAGCTGCCACCAATGGAAGTGCTGGAAAAACAAATCTTCGACACCTTGATATTGGAGCAATTACAGCTCGAAGAGGCTAAGCGCTACGGCATGGAGGTGAGCGACCAGCAAATCAACGCCACCTTACAGCAAGTCGTTACCAGCAACGGCCTGAACAGTATGGACGAGTTGGCCGCCAGCCTGGCCCAAGACGGTTTAAGTATCGCCAGTTTACGCCACCGCATAAGTCGCGACATATTGCTTAACCAAGTTCAGCAAGGCGTGGTCAACAGCCGTATTCGCGTTACCGAGCAAGAAATCGATAATTTTCTCGAATCCAGCGACGGTAAGTTTGCCACCTCGCCCGATTACAACTTAGGCCATATCTTGGTCGGTGCCTCCTCATCGGCTGAAACCGACGAGTTGCAACAGGCCCAACAAAAAGTGGACGATCTCTACCAACAATTGCAAGACGGAGCCGATTTTAACCAGCTTGCCATTGCACACTCGGATGACACCACGGCCCTAGAAGGCGGCAATTTGGGTTGGCGCAAGCTGGCTCAGTTGCCAGAACTGTTCGCCGAAGCGGTGAGCCAGCTCAACGTCGGTGAGGTATCTGAACCTTTGCGCTCCGGGGCCGGTTTTCACTTGCTGAAAATTATTGACCAACGCGGTGGCGGCGAACAACTGGTTGAACAAACCAAAGCCCGCCATATTCTGCTGAAAACCAGTGAAATCATGGATGACGAGACCGCGCGCGAAAAATTACTCGAGATTAAACAGCAAATTATCGACGGTGCCGATTTTGCCGACATGGCGCGCGAGCACTCAGAAGATATTGGCTCGATGCTAGAAGGTGGCGATTTGGGCTGGTCTTCTCCCGGTATGTTCGTACCCGCATTTGAAAGCGCTATGGCCAAGACCGCCATTGAAGAGATAACCGAGCCGTTTAAAAGCCAGTACGGCTGGCATATTTTACAGGTAGAAGATCGCCGCCAAGAAGACATGAGCGGTGTGGTTATTCGCAATAAAGCCGCCCAAATGTTGCGCGAAAAACGCTTTGAGCAAGAACTCAAAGTCTGGCAGATCGAACTGCGCGAGGGTGCTTATCTCGATATTAAAAATAAGGACTTTGAAGATTGAACCAACCTCAGCGTCTGGCGATAACACCGGGTGAGCCCGCCGGCATTGGCCCCGACCTAGCCCTGTCGTTGGCGGCGCACCCCTGGCAGGACGAGCTGGTTATTATTGCTGATCCAGACTTATTAGCTGCACGTGCTAAAGCGCTCGGCCTAAACGTTAACATCCATACAGTGGCACTGGATGCCCCACCCAAGCCTGCAGCCGCCGGCACGCTGCACGTATTGCCCGTGACTTTACGGGCGCCAGTGGTAGCGGGCAAGCTCAACCCAGCCAACAGCCACTATGTACTGGACACGCTTGATAGCGCTATTGCCGGCTGCCAGCAACAACACTTTGCCGCTGTGATTACCGGCCCGGTTCATAAAGGCGTTATCAATGATGCCGGTATTACGTTCTCCGGCCACACCGAATATTTGGCGGCCAAAACCGACACTCCGCGCGTGGTCATGATGTTAGCTACCGAAGGCTTACGGGTCGCGCTAGTGACCACCCACCTGCCTTTAAAAGATGTGGCAAGCGCTATCACTCGTCCGCTGTTACGGGAGATTATCGATATTCTCAGGCGCGATTTACAAGAGAAGTTTGCCATCGCGGCCCCCTCAATTTTAGTGGCGGGGTTAAACCCTCACGCTGGCGAAGGTGGTCACATGGGGCACGAAGAAATCGATACTATAGAACCGGTACTGGCCGAATTTAGACAACAAGGGCTCGATGTATCGGTACCGCTACCGGCCGACACTTTATTCACGCCCAAGTATTTAGAGCAAGCCGACGCCGTACTGGCGATGTATCACGATCAAGGCTTACCAGTACTGAAATACAAAGGCTTTGGCCAAGCGGTGAACATCACCCTCGGACTGCCTATTATTCGCACCTCGGTTGACCATGGCACTGCGCTCGATTTGGCCGGCACCGGCCAGGCCGATAGTGGCAGCTTATATACAGCTATACGCTACGCGCAAACCATGACTCAAGCCCGCAAGAGGTTAACCTCGTGAAGCAGAACTTTAATCCCGGCGCACCCCATAAAGCGCGCAAACGTTTCGGCCAAAACTTTTTGATTGACCATACCATTATCAACCAAATTGCGCGTTCGGTTGCCCCGCGTGCAGGCGATATCGTGGTAGAAATTGGCCCGGGCCAAGGCGCGCTTACCGAGCCTTTGGCCGAAAGCGCGGAAACATTACATGTCATTGAATTGGATCGCGACTTGGTGCCTTGGCTAAAAGTGCGTTTCGAAAAATATCCGGGCTTTGCCCTACACCAAGCCGATGCCCTAAAGTTTGACTTTGCTCAATTGGCCGAAGATGATCGCCCGCTGCGTATCGTTGGCAACCTGCCTTATAATATTTCCACTCCGCTGATTTTTCATCTCATCAGCTACGCGCAGCAAGTACAAGATATGCACTTTATGCTGCAAAAAGAGGTGGTTAAACGCTTGGCCGCCCAACCCGGCAGCAAAGCCTATGGTCGCCTTACGGTAATGGCGCAGTATTATTGCGACATTAATTGGTTGTTTGATGTGCCGCCAGGCTCCTTTGACCCAGCGCCCAAGGTCGACTCGGCGATTGTGCGCTTGGCGCCGTATAAACAACTACCCCACCCGGCTCGCAATGTAGCGGTACTGGAAAAACTGGTAACGGCCGCGTTTGGCCAGCGCCGCAAAACACTGCGCAATGCGTTAAAAACATTGTGCGACCCAGAACAACTACAAACAATGCCCGTCGATTTAAGCAAGCGGGCTGAAGCGCTATCGATTGCGGAGTTCGTTGAACTCAGTGATGCCATTGAACCCTACATACAGAAAGAATCATGAGCAATATACACATTGAAGTGGAAACCGGTTATTTGCCGGAACAGTCACAACCCGAGCAAAACCGTTTTGCTTTTCGTTATACTGTTACCATTCACAATCAGGGCAGCGAATCGGCGCAGCTGTTAAGCCGTTACTGGCGCATCACCGATGCCGAGGACCAAGTGCGCGAAGTGCGCGGCGCTGGTGTGGTCGGCGAGCAGCCAACCATTGAGCCCGGCTCGTTTTATCGCTACACCAGCGGTGCGGTTCTACATACTTTTGCCGGCACCATGGAGGGCAGCTATCAAATGCGTACCGCAGATGGCACCGAGTACGAAACAACAATACCGACCTTTGCCCTGGTCGAACCCAACGCCCTACATTAACACCGAGATTGCGCATCGTGAGTACCTACGCTGTTGGCGATTTACAAGGTTGCCTCAAGCCTTTACACAAGCTGCTCGACAAGGTTGCCTTTGACCCCACCGTTGATCGATTATGGCTAGCGGGTGACCTGGTCAATCGCGGCCCCAAATCTCTGGCCACTCTGCGCTTTTTGTATTCTATTCGCCATTGTGTAACAGCGGTTTTAGGCAATCATGATTTGCATTTGTTGGCGGTGGCTTGGGGCAAAAAAAGGAGCGGCCCATCCGACACACTGGATGCCATCCTCACCGCACCCGATGGCCCTTTATTGATTAACTGGCTGCGCCATATGAAATTGCTGCACACCGACCACGAGCTCGGTTACACCATGGTGCATGCAGGCATCCCCCCCAACTGGACACTACCCGAGGCCACAGCCCACGCGCGCGAGGTAGAAGCCGTACTGCAAAGTGATTATATCGAAGAGTTTCTAAGCGGTATGTACGGTAATCAGCCCAACAAATGGAAAAACAAACTAATCGGCCAAGACCGGCTACGGCTGATTACCAATTACCTTACCCGAATGCGCTTTTGCAACGCCGAGGGCGAGCTGGAGCTGACCAACAAATCGGCACCATGCAGCAGTAATACGTCAGAGTTTTTACCTTGGTTTGAGCACCCCAACCATCTGTGTGGCGGGCAGCGCATTGTATTCGGCCACTGGGCTGCGCTTGAGGGCAAAGCTGAGCCCGAGCACGTGACCGCACTGGACACCGGTTGCGTATGGGGCGGCTGCTTAAGTGCTATGCGATTGAACGATGGTGAAATATTCCGAGTAAAATGTAAGTAGTTATCACATAAAGTCAACGCTACTGCACATCATCGCCTGCACCATTCAGGTTAGTCATTATCGGACACTTCTACCCGATTCCGACCCTTTCTTTTGGCTCGATACAATGCTTCATCTGCTTTTTTAAACAGATCATCAACATCTGCATTACCCTGCAAACTCGCCACCCCAAAGCTTGCCGTCACCCCCTTAATATCAGCAAAAGAGCACTCTTCAATTAAACGGCGAAGCTTTTCGGCAATGTGCGCCGCATAATTCATGCTTGTATCACGACACACTAAAACAAACTCTTCCCCGCCCCAACGAGCAAACAAATCAGAAGAACGTATTCGCTCTTGCACTAACTGTGAGATACCGGCTAATACCGCATCACCCACCGCATGCCCATGGTTATCATTAATCGCCTTGAAGTAGTCGATGTCGATCATAACTACCGACAACGATTTACCATCACGGCGCCATTCCGACAACCCACTTTTGATGGCGCCTTCTATGCCCTGACGATTAAAGGCGCCTGTTAGATGGTCTGTTTTACTTAACACCTCCAACTCTTGACTGCGAAAATCCAATAGCTTATTTATTGCCAACAATTCTTTCTCGCGCATTTGGCGCTCACGAACCTCTTTTGAAAGCACAACAATCCGATACGCCAAAAACCCAAGTATTAAAACAGACCAAATGCTAATAATGGCAAGATACCAGTCTGCAGTGTCTATGCGTTGACCAACGAACTTCACTTTTTTGAGGTGAAAGTTATGAACCCCAAGCTTATGCTCCGACCCGGTTTGCACATCAAAACTGATAATATTATCGAATTGCGGGTGCGAGAGATTAGGAGGAATGTCATTTTCCAACAACCACCAATTGGCAACAAAGAAATCACTGAAGCTAAACTCATAGTGCTGATCTTTTCGATCGGCAGAAAACTCTATTTGATTATGCTTGGTGGAGGTTTCGTCATTCGGGTTGGAATAACGAATGTCATAATTACGTAGAAATATACGAATTGATTTATTGGCCCCGCTGTAATCCAACCACAGCTCGACTTTATCAAAGCTGGATAGCTCTAGGCCATCCCAGCCTTGCACCAACCGGATCTCAAAACCACAGTATGGGTATTGATAATCGGCTTTTAAATCGCACTGCCACTGATAACCGCTTTGATTGTCCGGCAACATGACAGCCTCAGTGCTACCGCCGTCGCGACCATCATCATAAAGTCGTACGCTATAGTCTTCTCCCGGCTCAATGATCAAAGTTTCACGCAGCAACGTATCACGCGCGAATATACTCAGCGCAGTGGCCAGAACCAACAGCAAGAGTACCGTTTCTAATCGCCAGCTATGGGGCATACCGGATTCCAAAGCTTGTTATTGTTACTTTAAGCTTATACCAAATTCAGCAGGTTTGTCGCATAGATACACCAACAGCTGTGCACACTCAGGACAATGCGCGCACCATCCCTTGCACCAATGGCTAGCCTCTAGCGCCTATCTCAGCGGGTTTATCCTTAAATATTGTCCGCATAACGGCTTTAGCTTAGTCAACACTTAAGGTAGGTTGCCAGCGTTGTAAGCGGTCAATAAAGAGCCGCTCAAACCCCAGCGACCTTAAACACTAATAATCCCCCTTAAATTCATTAGAGCTCTATTGTTTTCTCTTTACAAAAGGGAATTGCTTTATCTGGGTTTGACCTTCAAGCTATACCCGCTACAGTTATGGGCACTCCTATGTTTTCTGTATTGAGATCTGAATATGCATGAAAAGCAATCTGTTGGTTGGCGAGAATGGGTGCATTTACCCGATTTGGTCGATTGCCCAGTCAAAGCCAAAATAGACACAGGCGCTAAAACCTCGGCCATTCACGCTTTTTTTGTTGAGGAGTTTAGCCGCGATGGGGAACCGTGGGTACGCTTTGGCCTACACCCCATGCAAAAAACACTAGACCCAGAGTACACCTGTGAAGCTAAGGTGGTTGAAACGCGCAGAGTCACCGACTCTGGGGGGCATCAAGAAGAGCGCTATGTCATTGAAACTGCTCTGCGTATTGGCGGCCATACTTTGGTTACCGAGATGACCTTAACGAACCGAGAAACTATGCTGTTTCGTATGTTGCTGGGCCGCAACTCTCTTGCTGGACGCTTTGTGGTAGACCCTCAGGCATCTTTTTTGTGCGGTGGCGATACCGACTCAGGGCCTAAGGCATAAAAAGACCGTTTTTTTTCAGCGTAAATATTCCAACTTCTTTAGGACACTAAATGAAAATTGCCATACTGTCACGCAACGCGCGACTTTACTCCACCCGCCGATTGGTAGAGGCTTGCCTGGAGCGCGGGCACGAACCTCACGTCATCGATATCCTAAAGTGTTATATGGACATTACCCCATCGAAGCCGGCTATTTGGTATCGCGGTGAAGAGCTGGAAGGGTTTGATGCCGTCATCCCGCGTATTGGCGCTTCGGTCACCCACTACGGCTTAGCCGTTATCCGTCAATTTGAAATGATGGGGGTTTACTGCCTCACAGAGTCAGTTGCGTTGGGCCGCTCGCGCGACAAGCTGCGCGCTCTGCAATTATTATCGCGCAAAGGTATTGGAATGCCCCGAACCAGCTTTGCCCACAACGTCCACAACACCAAAGAATTGATTAAATTGGTCGGTGGCGCCCCCTTGGTAGTAAAACTGTGTGAAGGCACCCAGGGGCGCGGTGTGGTCTTGGCCGAAACCGCCAAAGCCGCCGAAAGTGTGATCGAGGCCTTTCGCGAACTGCGCGCCGAGTTTCTAGTGCAGGAGTTTATCAAAGAGGCCGGCGGCAGTGATATTCGCTGCTTGGTTATTGGCACTAAGGTTATCGCGGCCATGCAACGCACCGCCCCCGAAGGTGAGTTTCGCTCTAACTTGCATCGTGGCGGCAGTGCCGAGCTGGTTAAATTGCGCCCCAACGAGCGCAGTACTGCGATTAAAGCGGCGCAAACCATGGGGTTAAAAGTGGCAGGGGTTGATGTATTGCGCTCCACCCGTGGCCCGTTAATTATGGAGGTTAACTCTTCACCCGGGCTCGAGGGTATTGAAGGAGCCACTAATAAAGATGTAGCTGGCGCCATTATAAAATTTATTGAAGAGAATGCCAGGCCACACGCTAATAAAACCAAAGGTAAGGGATGAACGAGAAAAATACTCCGATTGTTATTGGCGGAGAAACAATTGCACCCGGAGAAACTCGCAGTGTCGATATTCCCCTGGCAGCCATGTACACGCACACCGATGTCGGCTTAACCGTTCACGTTATCCACGGCAAACGTCCAGGGCCATGCTTATTGGTAACGGCCGCTGTGCACGGTGACGAGATTAATGGCGTGGATATTATTCGCCGGGTACTCGGCATTAAGCAGCTTAATAAACTGCGCGGTACGTTACTGGCAATTCCGGTGGTGAATGTACACGGGTTTTTAAACCAGTCGCGCTATCTGCCCGATGGGCGCGACCTCAACCGCTGCTTTCCGGGCAGTCAACGCGGCTCACTGGCGGGCCGGGTGGCCCACACCCTAGTCACCGATATTTTGCAGCACTGCACACACTGTATCGATTTGCACACCGGAGCACGTCACCGCGCGAATTTGCCGCAAATACGCGTTGACTTATCTCTCGAAGAAAACCGCGACCTTGGTTTGGCCTTTGGCTCCCCTGTTGTACTGGATGCAAAGCTGCGAGAGGGATCACTGCGAGAAACGGCCGCCCAACAGGGTATTCCATTGCTACTGTACGAGGCCGGTGAAGCGCTGCGCTTTGACGAGTTCAGCATACGAGCGGGCACCCGTGGCATTATCAATGTGATGCGTCACCTGAATATGCTGCCCAAAAAACGCCGTATCGGAAAAGAAACGAAAGTGACTATCGCCGATGACAGTCGCTGGGTTCGCGCACCCATGAGCGGGGTGATGCGCCCTCTGGTACAACTGGGCGCCAAGGTCGAAAAAGGCACCACACTAGCCTATGTATCCGATCCCATTGGCATGACACAAATTCCGGTAATCGCACCGGCCGAATCCATTGTGATTGGGCTAACCAATCTGCCTTTAGTGCATGAAGGCGAAGCTTTATTTCACCTTGCTAACTACAGCAAGCAAATCCATCAAGTGGCCGACCAGGTGGTAGATTTTCACGAAACGTTTGACCCCTCTCAAGACGAAGATGAGCCCTTTTTTATTGGCGAAGATGAGTCTTTGCTTAATTAGAGTGCCGACTGAGCCAAGTGTGTAATCAAGGCTATTTCATATCCGCAGAATTAGAGGTTAGGTTTGAGCAAAATCTTTTAGCGAGACGACATTTGCTGTGACATCAAACTCGCCCCGCGCACAAAAATGGCTGGCAAAGCTACTCGCCGGCATAGGCTTGGCAAATAAATAGCCCTGCACCTGGTCGCAGTCATTGTCTCGCAGCCAACTGGCTTGCTGTTCTTGCTCGACCCCTTCCGCCACGACAGTTAATTGCATATTATGCGCCAAACCAATAATAGATTTGGCGATAGCGGCGTCGTTTTGATCGATGGGAATGTCGTGAATAAAACTGCTATCGATTTTTAGTTTATCGATCGGAAAGCGCTTAAGATACGCCAGTGAAGAATAGCCTGTACCAAAATCATCAATAGACAGTGACAGCCCCATTTGATTGAGCTGATTTAATTGATTAATGGTTTCTCCGGCATGCTCCATGGCGCAGCTTTCGGTAATTTCCAACTCCAGAAACTCCGCCGGCAATCCCGTTTCTCGCAGGACTGTGGCCACTTTGCCAGGAAAATCTCTTTGTCGAAACTGACGCGTGGATAAATTTACCGCCATCTGCGGAACATTTAACCCCGCATTAAGCCATTGCTTTTGCTGTTCGCAAGCGGCTTTTAACACCCAGTCACCCAGAGGCACGATAAGTCCCGTCTCTTCGGCCAGCGGAATAAAGTGAGCAGGTGAAACCACTCCACGTTCAGGGTGCTGCCAGCGCACCAGAGCTTCAACGCCCGTCAACGCACCGGTGCGCATATCGATTTGAGGTTGATAATGCAGTATCAGCTGATCTTGCTCGATACCACGACGTAAATCATTTTCCAGCAGTAAAAAATTAACCGCCGAAGCGCTCATACCTTTAGCGTAAAACTGGCAGTTGTTTTTCCCAGCCTCTTTCGCTTTATACATAGCGATATCGGCATTTTTCAATAACTCATCGGTATTGTCGCCATCGGTAGGATAAACACTGATACCAATACTGGCGGTAATGGAAATGTCATGCCCCGCTATTTCCATCGGACGAGAGACGTGCGCCAATAATTTATTGGCGACAAAACGAACATCGTCCAAATCTTGAATACCTTCCAACAAAACGACGAACTCATCCCCCCCCAAGCGGGCTACGGTATCCATTTCTCGAACGCCTTCGCTCAAGCGGCCGGCAATCGCTTTAAGCAGCAAGTCACCCGAATCGTGTCCCAAGCTATCATTAATGTTTTTAAACCGGTCGACATCCAGTAACATTAAGGCGAGTTTCCCCCCCGAGCGAGTAGCCCGTGCGACGCCATTATTAATACGATCATAAAATAACGAACGATTGGGCAACGCGGTTAATGAGTCGTGAAAAGCCATGTAGTTTAATCGTGACTGCTGTTCACGTAGGGCACTTTCTGCCATTTTTCGGTCCGACACGTCGGTACAAATAGTACACACACCGAACACTTCTTCATTGCAATCACTAAGCGGGAACTTCACCATCAAATAGGTGTGAAGAGTGCCATCTTTGTGCAGTAAATCTAGCTCTGTTTCATAGGGACGGCTATTATCGAGCGCCGCCGCTTCCATGGTTGTCAGAGATTCCACGAGACTCTCTGGATAAATATCCAGCGCGTTTTTTCCGACCAGGGAATCATCTTCGATATGTGCCAATTGTTTGTAATGATCGCTGGCCATTACCACATTGCCATTGAGGTCTTTGACAGCGATCAAAGCCGGCGAGTAGCGCAATATAGCGTTCAGATAGGTTTCGTTGGCCCACAGTGCCTGTTCCGACATCCGATGGCGTTCGGCTTGCTCGTCCAGACACTGTCGATCCGACACCTGACGAGTCATCAGCGATGCCATCAACCATATCGGCTCCAGCTGCTCAACAACAGAGCTTAGCTTAGCTGCCTCTACACTTGCCTCTATATAAAAAGCAGCTAGACAAGTTTCCACTTCTAAAATAGGAATAACAATGCCGCTTTGTGCAGCAAAAGGTTGCAGCTCGCTGGCGGACAGACTGTAATGCTGACCACTGTGTAAAACCGAGGAAATAAGGTCGACCGGAAGATTGCGAGAATTAGACAGAGGCACCGTTAAGCTGCGCGATTCGAGCGTATCATCGTTGTGCATCGCCAGAGCGCACAATACCGGCTCGCTCTCTCGTTTCAGAACGAGAGCGACTCGGTTAATACCTTGTTTTGCCGCCACCATGCAGACCAATCTTTCAGCAATTTGATGATGGTCGTATTGCTGAAATAATCGTTGGTACTTTTTAATGAGCGATGCGGCTGTTAACTTCTCTTGCATATACTTCCACAGGACACTGTCAATTCGCAAGCGGCGAATGACCCGTTAATACACTTATCGACATTAAGTCAGTACAAGAAACGTGCGGCCACGCTCTGTGAATACGGCTGCCTCTTAGGCAACACAGCCCAATGCCCATGATATTTGGGCTTTTATGCATATTCACGCTGTTATCTATAAGGGCTAGTAATAAAACCCAATCTATTAGAATAATGCCGACTAAGCAAGGGGGGATTTTAGATATTTTTGAATTAACCAAAGAACAGAGTTGCCAGCAGCCTTAACTCATATATCCACTGACAGTAAAAATCACAATATATAGTTCATTGTTTTATAAAAAACCATAATTGACATTTATTGTTCGCACTTGGTTAAAAAACTACAAGTCTGGTTAAGTATTAAGCTAAAGTGGCGCTATAATAAACATTACACAAAGTTTATTCGCCGCTTTCAAGCGGCGAACGCGAGAACACTCTATGAAGAAGCAAGTGCCCTTTATAGGAGAAGAATTTTTCGCCCGGGACGGTGACAATCATGCCTTTAGCGATGAGACTGCTTTGCTAAATGAGCTATTGCAAGCTGATCATTGCAGCGACAGCCTAGACGATAAAGCACATAAAAATATACCTGCGCGCCCCCATAAAACCAAGCCCAGTATTACTGTGCCAGCATCCAACAAAAAAAAACAAGTGCAGGTCACACGGGTTGATTGGCACCCAATCAACCACGGCCACGGTATTCGCGTCAGCATTCATGGCGATATGGATTTAAAAATGATCAACCAGTGGCAGCAATTACTGCGAGAAACCGCCGGTAACGGCATTCACCAGTTTGAAATCGATCTAAAAAACACCGATAACATGAGTTTGTCAGGCCTGGCGATGCTATTGCTTTTTAAAGATCAAAAAAAAGCGGGCAGCGGTGATATTTCTCTCAATCAATGCAGTCGTGAACTGTATAAAAGACTGATTTGGAGTGGCCTGACCGAAGAATTTATTATTCGGCCACGCCAGTAAGTTCAAGAATCTCGCGCACACAGACAAGCAATTGTTGCATCTGTTCGTCGGTGCCGATGCTGATTCTAAGGTAATCGCTAATACGCGGCTTGGCAAAATAGCGAACAATGATTTTTCGCTCTCGCAATTTTTCGGCCATGTGTTTTGCGGTTATGTGAGCGGGTGGTTTCGCCATAACAAAGTTGGCCTGAGAGGGTAAAACATCAAACCCTAATTGCACTAAAGCATCGATGGTCGTAACACGGGTTGCAATAACTTTGCGACAACACTGATCAAAGTAATCACGATCTTCCATGGCCGCCTGAGCAGCTAGCTGGGCAATCGCATCCAGCGGGTAAGAATTAAACGAGTTTTTAACCCGCTCCAACCCTTCGATTAAAGCCGGGTTACCCAGCGCAAATCCTACTCGCATACCCGCCAGGGCACGGGATTTTGAAAAGGTCTGCACTACCAATAAATTTTCAAAGCGCTCTAACAATGATACCGCACTGGCTCCGCCGAAATCGATATAGGCTTCATCCACGACCACCACCGATTCGGTATTATCCACCAGTAGCGCTTCAATAGCCTCCAGCGGCGTTAGCTGTCCGGTGGGAGCGTTAGGGTTGGGAAAAATAATGCCGCCATTGGCCTGACGGTACTGTTCCAAACCTAAAGTAAAATCTTCTGTCAGCGGTATTTTTTTCGATTCAATACCAAACAACTGGCAATAGACTGGGTAAAATCCGTAGGTAATATCAGGAAACAACAGCGGTTGTTCTTGCTGAAAAAAAGCCATAAAGGTTTGCGCCAGCACTTCATCGGAGCTATTGCCGGCAAATACATAGCCTGCATCCAGGTCGTAATAGCGGGCAATCGACTGGCGCAATTCGGTTGCATTTGGGTCGGGATAAAAGCGCAATCGATCGACAACCTCTTGCGACAAAACGCGGTTGACCTCAGGCGATGGTGGGTAGGGGCTCTCATTGGTGTTGAGCTTAATTAAGCCATCCACTTGCGGTTGCTCTCCGGGCACATAGGGCTCGATGGTTCGAACAACTTCACTCCAGTATTTGGACATACAATAAGCGCCTTTAAAAAGCTCGATTATAACAACCCTGAAGTGCTCGCGGCGAATAAGGAATGCCACCTTTTGGGATAAATTACGCTATCATCAGCACAGTTTCACTCACAGCACTAAGGAACCCCCCATGTTTAATGAGCTGCCCCTGCTCCCCGCCGACCCCATTTTGGGGCTCAGTGCCTCCTATAAAGCCGACCCTAATCCCCTCAAGGTCGATTTAGGCGTGGGGGTTTACAAAACAGAAGCGGGGCTGACTCCAGTTCTGGCGGCGGTAAGCCAGGCCGAAGCTCAGCTGCTGACCGAGCAAACCAGTAAGTCTTATACATCACCTGCAGGCATTGATGGTGCCAATTTCGCCTCGCAGCAACTCGCTTTTGGCACCGGACACCGTGTATTAATAGAGCAACGAGTTGCCACAGTGCAGACCCCCGGTGGCTGTGGCGCCTTAAGACTGGCGGCGGAATTAATAAAAAAATCCCGCCCCGATGCGCGCATTTGGGTGAGCACCCCCACTTGGGCCAACCATATCCCTCTGTTGGGCAACGCCGGGCTGGAATTGATTGAATACCCCTATTACGACTTTGCCCAACACGCGATCGATTTTGATGCCATGCACAGCGCCCTAAGCCATGCCCGAGCCGGCGACCTTGTCTTACTGCACGCTTGCTGCCACAACCCAAGCGGCGCCGACCTTAACCGCGAACAGTGGCAAAGCATAGCCGAGCTTGCGCACCAAAAGGGCTTTACCCCCTTTATTGATATGGCCTACCAAGGCTTTGGCGAGGGCATTGAGCAAGACGCCTTCGGTGTTCGCACCTTGGCCGAACAGTTGCCAGAATTAGTCTTAGCCACCTCTTACTCTAAAAACCTAGGGCTCTATCGCGAGCGAGCGGGCAGTTTAAGTGTAGTTAGTCAATCCGCGAGCCAGGCTCAAGCGGTGCAAAGCCAAGTATTGAGTATCGCCCGCGGGCTCTATTCCATGCCACCTGCTCACGGCGCCGCGATTGTGGATAGGGTTTACCACGACGACACTCTCAACGCTTTATGGCTGGAAGAGTTAACCGCCATGCGCCAACGCATCCAGCAATTGCGCCAGGATTTGGTCGCGGCCCTCGCGCAGGAAAGTGAACGAGATTTTTCGTTTATTCAACGCGAACAGGGTATGTTTAGCTTTTTGGGGCTAAGCTCTGGCCAAGTGCAGCGCCTAAAACAAGAGTTCAGTGTGTATATGACCGACAACAGCCGCATTAATATTGCGGGAATTTCGGCGAGTAACCTGCCGTACTTAGCAAGAGCAATTAGCAAAGTTTTATAAAAGCTTGAATGCTTATGACGATTAGACATGAGCGCTGCCGCTATTACCCACAGAAAAACGCTACTATTAAAAGGCATCTCTAATAACGACAGGAGCTTGGAGCACGCGGTGAGTATTCACTACTATCTGGAAGGTTATTCGGCCGACAGTTTGAAGTCGCGACGCTATGAACTGCGCCAATTGCCAGCGGTGGCAGGCCGGCATGCCGATTGTGCTCTGCAGTTGAATATGGAGAGTGTCTCTCGCCAACACGCTCGCTTTGAGCTCCTCAACGGCAAGTTGCTGGTCACCGACTTGGGCAGTACCAATGGTACTTTCGTCAATCGACAGTCGATCACCGAGCCCACTGAACTCGATCCCGGGGATGTACTGCATTTAGGTGATCACGAATTTCGCTTAATGGTCGAGTCCGACTCGCACACCCAGATTGCCCGTGACTCTACCCGGGTCGGTATCGGCAACCTTCCCAGCCAATTCCCGCTGCACACCCGTGAATTTTTTGAATTGCTGCAACAGCGTCTGGTTCACGGCTATAAACAGGTCATTACTCATAATGACGGCACCCCTTTTGGCTATGAACTTTTGGGGCGAGGGGCGCACCCTGTCATAGGTGAAAGTCCGGCGGTGTTGTTTAATTTGGCCGAAACCCTCGACTCTGAGGTAGCTCTAAGCCAGCTTTTCCGGCAAGAATGTTTTGCAGACGCCGCCAAAGCAAAGCTCGATGTGCCATTATTTTTTAATACCCACCCCAATGAATCGAAGGACTTCGATACGCTACTGAGTGAGCTTACCCGTTTGCGCACACTATTCCCCATGCTCACGCTAGTGTTCGAGGTGCACGAGGCGGCTATTACCGACCTCGATGCCATGGCCGAGGTTAGGCGTGCTCTAAATAAGCTCGACATCGGGCTGGCCTATGATGACTTTGGCGCGGGCCAAGCGCGGCTATTAGAAGTGGTAGAGGTTCCCCCAGATTACCTAAAATTCGATATTGCACTGGTGCGCGATCTCGAAGGGTCCACCACTGGCCGCTACCAACTGCTATCGACATTAAATGAGCTTATTTGCGGGCTGGGTATAAAAACTCTAGCCGAGGGCGTCGAAACCGAAAGAACGGCTCAGTTGTGCCGGGAGATGGGCATTCATTTAATTCAAGGGTTTCTCTACGGTCGGCCCGGCCCCATAATTGAGTCGTAATCAAGCCAAACCACATGTAGGTTCAGCCCTGTTGAGCCCCACCACGCCACATTGGTAATACATAACGAATCGGGGCCAAGGCTCGAATATGAAATGCATCGCTCATCGCGGATACAGTGCACCAGATAGACCAGAAAATTCATTAGCGGCTATCCAAGCTGCCCTGGATTTAGGTGCGGACGGTATTGAAATAGACCTTTGGTTTTATCAAAACCGTTTTTGGGTCTATCACGATCGGCGCCTGCCGCAATCTAACAACGCCCGAATTGACACGCTTACCCGAGCTGAGCTGAATTCTGTTCGCCTTAGTAACGGTGAGCCGCTGGCTGACCTTTACGACGTATTACGTCTTGTTAAGGGCCGCTGCCTGCTTAATTTGGAGATAAAGAATGCCGGCGGGGCCAATGCTTTAGCCAAGGCGCTAGACAGCGCCTGCCGCGAGCATCAATTAACTCGGGAGCATTTAATACTCTCAAGCTTCAATCACCACGAACTATTTGCCTGCCAACAAGCCCTACCCGACATAAAAATTGGGGTATTAATGGCGGGGTTAAGTCTGGATTATTCTGCTTGCGCCAGCGCCCTGCAGGCTTATTCGTTTAATAGCCATATCGACCTAACGACGCCGGCATTGATAAACGATATTCATAGAAGGGGTATGCAAAGCTGGGTTTATACGGCGAATTATCCGGAGGAATGGCGCGAACTGGCCCAGTGGCGCGCCGATGCGGTTTTTACCGACCGCACAGAGCAATGTCTTGCCACAAAATTATAGCGCGCGACGCATCACATTGACCGGCTGCTTAGCAATGCGAGCTTGGCGCACAAGCTGCCAGCCGCGCTGGTGATAAAACTCGGTCTGTTCACTGGCCATTAACCACAACTCTGACTCACCGACACCGCGTGCAAACGCGGCCACAAAGTCCACCAGTTGTGTTCCCACCCCCGTGCAGCGAAAGTCGGGTTGCACATACAAATTGCTCAACCATAAAGGTTCGGGCTCAGGCTCTTGGCTCGCAATGGGTGTTAAGTGGTAGCTGACTAGACTGATGCACCCCACCAGATGGCGAGCATTTAGTGCCAGCCATGTTTGGGGGATAGCGTTGTCAGTAGACAAATGTTTGTGCAGGCGAGTCTTGCGCTTGGCAAGAGTGGTCTGAATGCCCTGACGCAGGCATTCACGATGGTGCCAAGCGGCAACCTGATCGAGCAAGTCCGGCCTTTGGCGTAAGGTTTTAATGGCGACGTTCGTCCCTGAATCGAACGCCACGACATTATGACTTGGTGTCAAACCACTGCACATCTTCACCGTGCGCCTGTTTATCGGCGTGATAAGAGGAGCGTACCAGTGGTCCGCAAGCGGCGTGTTTAAAACCTAGCTCATTGGCAAGTTCGGTGTATTCGGCGAACTCATCCGGGTGAACATAGCGTTCCACCGGCAAGTGATCCCGCGAAGGCTGTAAGTACTGACCGATGGTAATCATGTCGATTTGATGCTCACGCATATCGCGCATCACCTCGATAATCTCTTCTTTGGTTTCCCCTAAGCCGACCATTAAGCCCGACTTGGTTAAGACATCGGGACGGCGTTTTTTATATTCCGCCAACAGCTTAAGGCTCCACTTGTAGTTGGCGCCAGGGCGAGCCTGGCGATACAAGCGAGGAACGGTTTCCAAATTGTGGTTAAACACATCCGGCGCTTCGCGCTCCAGAATGTCCAGCGCAGGCTCCATACGACCACGGAAATCTGGCGTCAGGATTTCCACCTGAAGTTTGGGTGAGCGCTGGCGCGACTCGCGGATGCAGTCGGCAAAATGTCCCGCTCCGCCATCGCGCAAATCATCGCGATCGACCGAAGTAATCACGACATATTTAAGCCCCATATCGGCAATAGCCTCGGCCAACTGGGTGGGCTCTTTGCTGTCTAACGGGTTGGGTTTACCATGGCCTACATCACAAAAGGGGCAGCGGCGGGTACAGATGTCACCCATAATCATAAAGGTGGCTGTACCGCCCGAGAAACACTCACTCAAATTGGGGCAGTTGGCTTCTTCACACACGGAAGATAGGCCATTTTTACGCAGCAATTTTTTAATTCTATCCACCTCTGGCGAAGCGGGTACTCGTACCCGTATCCAGTCGGGTTTGCGAGGAATGTCGTTGGAATCGCTGGCGATCACTTTTACCGGTATACGCTCTACTTTGTCAGCATCGCGCAGCTTCTCACCTTGCTTGTGGCGGCGAGTACGTTTCACCGGTTGAATATCGGGGATATCGGTGGTCATAGAAAACTCTTTAAATAGTAGACGGGTCGGCGTTTTGCGCCGCGAGCATTATACCGGTTTTGTCGAACAATTTCTGTACAAAACAATCCACCCAGCGCGACTGCACTTGCTCCATAGAGGGCGCAAGCCCGAGCTGGCGGGTCATATCGGTCATCGCCATGCCCGCATACCCACAGGGGTTAATTTGGGCAAAAGGCGATAAGTCCATATCCACGTTAAGCGCCAAACCGTGAAAGCTGCAACCGCGGCGCACTCGTAAGCCTAGCGAGGCTATTTTGCTATCATCGATATACACACCGGGTGCATCGGGTTTGGCGTAAGCGTTAATATCGTAGTGTTGGAGCAGCGCAACCAAGCTCTGCTCCAGCACGGTCACCAGGTCACGCACCCCCAGCTTGAGCCGGCGTAAATCCAGCAGCGGATAAGCCACCAGCTGGCCTGGACCGTGGTAAGTAACCTGACCGCCGCGATCAGACTGGACAATCGGTATATCATTTACCGAGAGTAAGTGCTCACTTTTTCCAGCCTGGCCTTGGGTAAACACCGGCGGGTGCTCAACCAACCAAAGCTGATCGAGACTCCCGGAAGTTCGCTGGTTGGTAAAATCCTGCATGGCTTGCCAGACCGACGGATAGTCGCGCAGCCCGAGAGACTTTACCGCAAGAGACTTCGCCACAGAAGAAAACTCGTTCATTAGAGAACGATTTTCACAACTGGATTGGCCCGCAAATCTTGATGAATCGCTTCCAATTGCTCAATGCCTGTAGCGGTAATATAGACCGTTATCGATTGATAACGCCCTTTACCACTGTCTTTGATTTTCAGTCGAGTAGCGTCGAAGCTGGGGGCGTGCTTTTGCATCACCTCGATTACGGTGGATTTCAAGCTCTCGCCAGCCTCACCCAATACCTTAATCGGGTAGCCGGGGCAGGGAAATTCAATTTTAGGGGGTTCTTGCTGAGTCATGCGGCCTTCAACAGTCTTTAACGAGCCCGCTATTGTAGCAGGTTTATAGCCATTAGCCGTATATCGCCGTGGGCGTGCGCCCACGGCTCAAGGGGTGTTAGCTCAATAAACTGGCAATAAAGAGTTTGATTGCGTCAATCAAACGGGCAAATAAACCGGCCTGTTCCACCTCGTGGGAGGCAACCACCGGCAAAGTCGCCAGTGTTTCACCGTTGAGCGTTAGAATCAGCTGCCCCAGCTCGTCGCCCTTAGCAATGGGCGCTTTTAAGGTTTCAGCAACGGTCAGGTTAGCCTCAATGTTGTCGCGGCTGCCTCTGGGGATGGTCATAATGACATCTTCGTCCACCGATAGCGCCACTCGATCGGACTTACCATACCAGACCGGCGCGCTCTCCAGTTCGGCGCCCGCGCTGTAGAGGGTGGCATTCTCAAAATAACGAAACCCGTATGCGAGCAGCTTTTGGGTTTCTGCCGCCCGTGAAGATTCAGTTTTGGTGCCCATCACTACCGAGATTAAACGCATATTGTTGCGCTTAGCCGAAGCCACCAAGCAGTAACCTGCCGCTTCGGTATGACCAGTTTTCAAGCCATCGACGGTGGCATCACGAAAGAGTAAGCGGTTCCGGTTGGGCTGGTTAATTTCGTTGTATTCGAAATACTTCTCCGCGTAGAGCGGATAATACTGAGGGTGGTCTTCAATAATGGCTTTGGCCAGCAGCGCCAAATCCCGAGCCGTGGTCAGGTGCCCCTCAGCGGGCCAACCGGTGCTATTCACAAAGTGCGTATTATTCATACCCAATAAACGGGCTGACTGGTTCATCACATCGGCAAAAGCATCTTCACCTCCGGCGATATGTTCTGCCAAGGCGACACTGGCATCATTGCCCGATTGAATAATAACGCCACGGAGCAAATCCATGACCGGCACCTGTGTACCCTCGCGCACAAACATTTTGGAGCCACCCATTTTCCAGGCTTTTACACTCACATTGACGAGGTCTTGCTCTCCTAACCGGCCGTGCTCCAGCTCATTGGTGACGATATAACTGGTCATCATTTTGGTCAGGCTTGCTGGTGGCAACTGCTCATCTGCATTATGCTCAACTAAAACCTCACCGGTATCGGCATCCAACAGTAAATAGCCAGTCGCCGCTAATTGTGGTGGTGCCGGGATCAATACCTGCTGCGCGTGAGCGACGACAGAGAGTGTGAAAATTCCTGCGAAGGAGAGTATTTTGGATAGCATGTCTCGACCGTTTACACCCGTTTCATTGATTAAAAGTATCACGTAGTTTACCGCAATCTAGCGCCATTCGGCACCCGCCCGCCTCACATTTAAAATTTTTGCTGCCCTAAAGCACTCATTTGTCATACTAGTCGTTAACAATATGACTGGTGCGATAGCCCACCTCATTAAGACGCTCACGTACTTGGTTGACTTCTGTCATCCCCTTTAACGGCCCTATACGAACACGGTACAGGGGTTTGGCCGCCATAAACTCGCTGATAAATACGCGCGCATCTAACAGATCGGTAATATCATCACGCAGCGCCGCTGCATTGTTCGAACTGCCAAAAGCCCCTACCTGTAAGTACACACCACTGGCCTCGGTTGCAGCTCGATGCTCGGGGCGCAATGGCGGGGGCGGTACATCGCCAGGCACAATAATCTCCACTTCAACCGGCCCCGTACCCGCGCTGGCAATACCCAGCTTTTGCGCTGCAGCATAACTTAGATCAATGATTCGCCCTTCGTGAAACGGACCACGATCATTGACGCGAACCACAACGCTGCGGTTATTATCCAAATGTGTCACCCGCACGTAGGAGGGGATCGGTAGGGTTTTATGCGCTGCGGTCATACCGTACATGTCATACACTTCGCCATTGGAGGTGTCGTGACCGTGGAATTTTTTCCCATACCAAGAAGCAATACCGCGTTCTTTGTAGCGCGTTTCATCTTCTAACAAGTAATAAGTTTTGCCTAAAACCGTGTAAGGGTTTTTATTACCAGCACGGGTACGCGGCTCATATTTAGGTACGGCGTCGGGAATATGGCTAACATCGATATGTTCATCGGGGCCAGTGTCATGCTTCATGGAATAGCGAGAGTTTTGACTTTGCGAGCAAGCCACCAGCGTTAGTACCATTGCCCATACGACCCACTGCAAACAAACCTTCATTGTGGCTTTTTCTCCTGTATTTTCTCAAACCCCTGCCGATAAATAGCTTGCGCCAATTGGTGTACGGCCATAGCATAAAGCGCACTGTGGTTATAGCGAGTGATGACATAAAAGTTATTAAAGGTGAGCCAGTATTCTGTGCCCAACACCCCCATCAATGCAAGGCTGTTGGCTTGGCTGGCGGCATCAACAGCAATGACCGGTTGTAAGCCCCGAGCTTGCCAGTCGGCAACAGTAAGTGACGGCGGAGCGATGGAAAGAGGTTCATCCAGCACAATTTTGTTTTCAGGCCTTGCTCGCACGCCCACCCACTGCCCTGCTTGCCAACCGTGCCGGTGCAAATAATTGGCCACAGAGGCAATGGCATCTGCTTTATTTTGCCAAATGTCAGGCCAGTCGTCGCCACTAAAATCGACCGCATACTCTCGATAGCTGGAGGGCATAAATTGCCCCAACCCCATGGCGCCGGCGTAGGAACCTTTGTTTATCAGTGGGTCTTGATTATGCTCACGGGTAAGTAGGAAATATTGCTCTAGTTCTTTGCGGAAAAAATCACTGCGCGGCGGATAGTCAAAAGCCAGTGTACTCAACGCATCAATTACCCGATGCTTACCGGTAAATTTTCCATACAGGGTTTCCACCCCAATAATGGCGACAATATATTCAGCGGGTACGCCATAAGTGCGTTCCGCTCGCTGCAAGGCTTGTTGGTTATCTAACCAAAACTGCACACCGTTATCGATACGCTGGGGTTGCAAAAAAATCGGGCGATACTCGGCCCAGGTTTTGGTTTTTTCCGCCGGACGGGCTATGGCATCAAGAATAGATTGTTGTTGTTTTGCTTCAGCTAAAATGGCCAAAACTGGCTCGCGCTCAAAACGATGTTCCTGCACCATACGGTCGATAAACACTTGAGCATTTGGGTGTTGAGTATAGTCAGCATTAGCACAGACAGGCCAAAAGCAAAGCCATACAGCCCACAGCCAATAAGGGCGTTGGAATATTTTCATCGAATTACCTTACGCGGCTCGGTGGCAATAGCCATTAAAATACCAAAGCCAATCATTAGGGTCACCAGAGAGGTCCCGCCCTGACTAACCAAAGGCAGAGGCACACCCACTACGGGCAACAAGCCAGATACCATACCGATATTGACAAAGACATACACAAAAAATGTCAGAGTAATGCTTGCAGCCAACAGCCGACCAAAACTATCCTGCGCCCGCAGTGCAATCGTCAAACCGCGCGCAACGACCAATAAATACAAACCCATCAACATCAACACACCGATCAAGCCAAACTCTTCAGCGAGCACAGCAATAATAAAATCCGTATGCCCTTCGGGCAAAAATTCTAAGTGTGACTGAGTGCCCTGCAGCCACCCTTTGCCTGGCACACCGCCAGAGCCAATAGCGGTTTTGGATTGGATAATATTCCAACCGGCTCCTAAACGATCAGCCTCTGGATTCAATAAAGTTAATACCCGGCGTTTTTGATAATCATGTAAAACAAATTGCCACAACGGCCAAATACTCAATACCGTAGCGCACAGGGCCGCCAATATATAGCGCCAAGAAATACCAGCGTAAAACAATACCATCAGGCCCGAAGCCGCCACCAAAATTGAAGTACCCAAGTCTGGCTGTTTAATGATTAGCACCACAGGCATCGCCACAAAAACAAGTGTCCAAAAAATGTGTTTGAACGCAGGAGGAAGATGGCGCTGCCCCAGATAGGCCGCAATGGCGACAGGCATGGCTAATTTCATTAATTCCGAGGGCTGGAAACGAAAGCCGCCGATACTCAACCAACGCTGCGCACCTTTGGCGCCAACACCATAAAAAATCACTAACACTAGCAAACCCACTGCCACCACATAGGCCCAAGGTGCTAAACGCCGCATAAAATGCACGGGCACTTGCGCGACAACAAACATCGCAATATAAGCGATAATAAAATACACCCCTTGGCGCTTTATCGTTCCGGTCGACTGATCACTGGCACTGAATAAAACAACCAACCCTCCAGCGGTGATGGTTATAAGCAGCAACAGGAGCCAAAAGTCCAAATGGATGCGCTGCTGCAGACGATCTCGCCGTCGCAAGGTTTGATCCGATTCGGGGAGGCGGCGTAAGAAATCTTGGTTAGGCATTAGCGACTCTCACGGTTCAGCCAGTTGTCGAACAATCGGCGCGAAATTTTTGCCGCCGATGAGCTAGACTCGGCGTTTTCCAGAATAACAGCCACAGCAATCTCCGGCTTATCAAAAGGGGCATAGCCAACAAACAGCGCATGATCCCGATTGCGCTCCGACAGCGCGTCTGAGTCATACTTCTCTCCCTGCGCAATCGCCACCACCTGGGCGGTGCCAGTTTTACCGGCCATTTCATAGTTTGCTCCACCACTGATACTTTTGGCTGTGCCATGTCGTCCGTGAATTACTTCGCGCATGGCGTCGAGCACGACATCCCAATGCTCTTGTGCGACATCGACACTTTGTACTAACTCAGGCTGTTTGGCCTCTGCGCCCACCTGACTCACCACTTGTGGACGAAAATGTTTGCCTTGATTCGCCAAGGTGGCCGTCATTACCGCCAGCTGCAAGGGCGTCGTCAACACATCTCCTTGGCCAATAGAAACATTCAGGCTGTCACCTGGGTACCAACCCACGCCGCGAGCACCGCGCTTCCACTGTTTGGAGGGCCATAACCCGCGGCGCTCACTGGGAATATCAATCCCGGTTTTTTCCCCCAAACCAAATTGATCGCCAAAATTATGCATTCGATCGATGCCGAGGTTATGCCCTAGATCATAAAAGTACGTATCACAGGATTCGACAATCGCCTGTGTGATATCCACCTCACTGCCGTGCCCCTGACGTTTCCAGTCTCGGTATAAGCGGTTATCATTTTTGAGTCGATAGTAACCAGGATCATAAATCGTATCTTGCGGGGTAATCACTTCATGATGTAAACCTGCCAAGCCAATCACAGGTTTAATTGTGGAGCCTGCCGGATATTGCCCCTGCAAAAACCGGTTGAACAATGGCAAATCTCGCGATTGGTTTAATAAACGGTAATCTTTATAGCTAATACCGGTTACAAATAAATTGGCATCAAAGCTCGGGGCGCTAATAGCGGCCAGTACACCACCGCTGTTCACATCAATGGCGACCACCGCCCCGCGCCGCCCGTCCAGTGCTTGGTACGCTTCGCGTTGCAGAGCCTTATCCATATGCAACACGATATCTTGCCCGGGTTTAGGGGCTCGACTGTCCAATACACGAAGCACACGCCCCCGAGCGTTAGTTTCGACGTTTTGGTAACCTACCTGCCCTAGCAGTTGTTGCTCGTACTCGCGCTCAAGACCAATTTTACCAATGGAATGGGTGCCGATATATTGTTGATATACCTCTTCGCTGAAGCCGGCCAACTCTCTTTCATTAATTCGTCCCACATACCCCAAGGTATGTGCAAATAATTCGCCGTGGGTATAGTTGCGTACCAACTGAGCATGCACCTCGACCCCATCAAGCCGATACTCATTGACCGCCAACCGAGCAATTTCTTCTTCTGTTAGGTTATAGCGCAAAGGCACAGGGTCAAATGGGCGGCGCTTTTGCCGCAGCTGATCGTTAAACTTTTCAATATCATTGGCAGAGACATTAACCAGCCCCCCCACCACTTCAAGCGTTGCTTCCAAGTCGGATACCCGTTCGTAAACGATAGATAGGGTATAGCTGGCGCGGTTTTCGGCTAACAGTTCACCGTTGCGATCGTAGACAAGGCCGCGAGTTGGGGGGATAGGCAATACATGTACGCGGTTGCGATCCGACTGGGTAACGTAATCTTGGTGATGAGTCACTTGCAGCGAATAGAAACGCGTCACCAGCAAGCCGGTTAACAATATAATGAACACAGCGGTAAAGACCGTACGAGCAATAAAAACTCTCGCTTCACGATGGTGGTCTTTAAAATGACGTGCGTCAGACATGCAATTCCAGCAGGTTCATTATAGGTTTTTATTTATGGTAGGGATGGTTATGTAAAACCGTCCAAGCTCGATACAGCTGTTCCATCAACAATACCCGCACCAAAGGGTGTGGCAAGGTTAACGCTGACAGTGACCATTTTTCATCGGCCAGTGCTAAAGCCTTGGCCGAAAGGCCGTCGGGCCCACCCACCAATAAACTGATCCCTTGCCCATCCATGCGCCAAGTGGCCAGTTTCTCTGCCAGTTTTTCAGTACTAAAACTGCGGCCCTGGACATCGAGGGCGATGACGCGATCGCCTTTACCGATGGCGGCAATCATAGCCTCCCCTTCACTTTCCATTGCCCGGGGAATATCCGCGTTTTTGCCTCGTTTAGCCAGTGGCAACTCAACCAGCTCAACACTCATATCACCGCGCGGCAAACGCTTAGCGTATTCCCCATAGCCCTCTTCTACCCAGCTAGGCATGCGGGTTCCCACGGCAATCAATTTGATGCGCACGGAGCTAATCCTTATTTAGTCAGCAGAGCGACCGGCAGGTTCCACCGACCAAAGTTTTTCCAGGTCATAAAACTCTCGGGTATCGGGCTTCATCACATGCAGTACGATATCTCCAAAATCTACCAACACCCATTCACCACCTTCCAAGCCTTCCACCCCCAGAGGCTGAAAACCCGCTTGTTTGGCATCTTCTACGGCACTGGAAGCCAGTGATTTAACATGGCGATTAGAGGTGCCCGAGGCAATCATTAATACATCCGTCACGTCACTTTTACCGCGCACATCGACTTGGGTTAAATCTTTCGCTTTTAAATCGTCCAATGCACTGTGCAGAACGTTAATTAATTTGTCAGTCATACCTTACCTTTTACGAAGAATGAGCGTCGGCCGAATACAGGCCGTGCTCGGAAATATAGTGCCGAACGGCATCGGGAATTAAATACTGTGTTGAGCGCCCCTGGGCTGTGAGCTCACGCACTTCTGTGGCACTGATATCCAGTAGGCGCGCCGATAAATGCACTACACTACCCGCCGGTTTTTCTGCCAAAACGCCCACCTCTGCTCGGTGAACCCGGTCGTATTCGGCCAGCTCCGCGTCAGGTTTAAACGAATAACCTGGCCGCGCCACCACTAACAGGTGTGCCTGAGTCAAAAGTTCGCGCCAACGGTGCCAGCGAGGCAAACCCAAATAGGCATCAATCCCCATCACCATAGTCAGCGATGCATCGTCACCAAGTTCGCGCCGCAGCTGAGTCAGGGTATCGATCGAATAAGTGGCACTACCGCGCTCCAACTCACATCGGTCCAACTGCAGAACATCGCACCCGGCAATAGCCTGGGCCACCATTTGCGCCCGCCGGTCACTGCTAACGGTGGGTTGCTGGCGATGCTGCGGTAAATGGCAGGGCACTAAACGCAATTGCTCAAAGCCCACCGATTCCACCAAATCCAAGGCCAGCCGCAAATGACCGTGATGAATCGGGTTAAAAGTACCGCCTAGTAATGCGATTTTACGCCGCATTAGGTGCGAATATGGCCATCGCCCAGCACGAGCCATTTCTGCGAGGTTAACCCCTCCAGCCCCACGGGGCCACGCGCGTGAATTTTATCGGTGGAAATGCCAATTTCAGCCCCCAGACCATACTCAAAGCCATCGGCAAAGCGCGTTGAGGCGTTAATCATCACCGAGCTAGAGTCGACCTCGGTAATAAAACGGCGGCCGCGAGTGTAGTCTTCCGTCACAATTGATTCTGTATGTTGCGAGCTGTACTGTGCGATATGGTCCATCGCTTCGTCCAGCGAGGCCACCACACGGATCGCCAATACAGGCGCCAAATATTCGGTTGCCCAATCTTCTTCACTCGCCGCTTTAGCGTCAATCAAGGCGCAGGTTTTCGCACAACCGCGCAGCTCCACCCCCTTTTCCAGATAGGCGGTAGCAAGTCTGGGTAAGATCGCAGGCGCGACAGACTCATCCACCAGTAAGGTTTCCATGGCATTACAAACACCATAGCGATGAGTCTTCGAATTCAAGGCAATGCTGTAGGCTTTGTCCAGGTCGGCCTTGGCATCGATATAAACGTGGCAGATGCCATCCAAATGTTTAATGACGGGCACGCGAGCATCGCTGGCGATACGCTCGATCAAGCCTTTACCACCGCGCGGTACAATCACATCGATATAGTCGGGCATGGTGATCATTTCACCTACCGCGGCGCGATCCGTGGTTTGCACGACTTGCACGCACCCCAGCGGCAGACCTGCCTCGGCCAAGCCTTTTTCAATACACTGAGCAATGGCTTTATTGGAGTGAATCGCCTCTTTACCACCGCGCAAAATAGCCGCATTGCCGGACTTCAAACACAAACTGGCCGCATCGATGGTGACGTTGGGACGAGATTCATAAATAATCCCGACCACCCCGAGAGGCACTCGCATTTTACCCACCTGGATACCACTGGGGCGAAAACTCATATCGGTGATTTCACCACAGGGGTCAGGCAAGGCTGCGACCTGAAGCAAGCCTTCAATCATGCCATCAATGGTTTTTGGCGTCAGCGCCAAACGATCCAGTAAGGCAGCATCCAGGCCATTATTGCGACCGGCGGCCAAATCTTTGGCATTTTCTTGTGTTAACAGCTCGCGATTGGCATCGAGGGCACGGGCCATCGCCTGTAGCGCTTCATTTTTCACCCCAGTGCTGCTTGCCGCCAGTACACGCGAAGCCGCTCGCGCCTCGACACCCAGTCGAGCCATGTATTCTTTGACAGAGACCTTATCCAACATCATCCAACCTGTAGCCGTTTTCATATAATGGTGGCAATTATACCTGCTTAAGGCCCTTTCATACTATTTGAGTATGCCCTCAAAACGACTTATTACCCCAACTGCGACACCGATGTCGCCTCTTCGTGACGTTTACTGCATTCTCAGTTCGAATTAATGCTTCAGTTTCCGTTCAGACTACTTACGTCAGACTGAGCCTGAACTGGTTAATATCTGGAGAATGACAATGAAATATCTTCCATCCTTTACCGTATTTTTGGCAGTCTCGACCCTAACCTTGAGTGGCCATACCCAAGCCCACCAGCCACGCGCAGATTACGGACTGGTGATACATAGTGAGCCTGTGTATGAGACCCGTGTGAACCGTCAACCGGTGCAGCACTGCACATCCTCAAAAGGCTCGCGGGCACACACCGTCATCGGTGGTGCTATCGGCAGCATAGTTGGCCTGCATCAACAACGCGACCACAAAGGTGCACTGATTGGCGGTCTGATCGGGGCTGGAATCGGCCACAGTATTGATCGCCACTCAACCTCGAAGCTGCGCCACTGTAGCACCCAATTCCAAACCCAACGCCAAACGGTTGTGACCGGCTATCGAGTCACCTATCGCTACCATGGAGACACCTATAGCATGGTGACACCTCACAAGCCGGGTCACCGAATTGAGCTGCACGGTCGCCAAACCCCCAAACATGCATCGCACCACAGACCGCAAAGGCACCATCGATAGTGCTACAATAACACCACCAAAGCAGCTGAAATCGCAACCATGAAACCACTGTTACTTAGCGCTATTTTCTCTTGCCTGTTATGCATCAACGGGGCGGCCTGGGCCAGCCCAGTTACTAACACGCCCTATTTAACAGCGGCCAAGTGCGCTATTAGCGCCGCCCAAGCAAGCCAAATTGCCCGCAAGAAATACGGCGGCAAGGTGATTGATGTCAAGGCCATCAACCTGAAAGGTCGGCGCGCTTATCGGGTGAAGATTTTGCAAAAATCGGGACGAATACACTCGGTTATCATCGACGCGGCTAATGGCCGCCCAATGGGGTAACCCCTATGCGACTGCTCGTAGTCGAAGACGAAGTAACTTTAAACAACACCATCGTAGAGAAATGCCAACAAGCGGGCTTTGCCTGTGACAGTGCCACCGATGGCCGGGAAGGCCTATTTTTAGCCAGTGAAAACCCCTATGATCTGGCCATTATTGACCTCGGTCTACCCGAAATTGACGGTATAAGCCTGATTCGCCGGCTGCGCGAGCAAAACATCCTCTACCCAGTATTCATTCTCACCGCACGCGACGCCTGGCAAGATAAGGTTGAGGGGCTCGAGGCCGGCGCTGACGACTATTTAACCAAACCCTTTCACCCCGAGGAATTGATGGCGCGGGTGCAAGCGCTACTGCGCCGCGCTCACGGCTTGGCCAAAAACGTCGCTCACTTTGGTCCTTTAGCGCTAGACACCCAGGCCAAGACCGTTCGCCTGGATGGCAATATCATCGAGCTGACCAGCTACGAGTACAATACTCTGGCCTACCTAGCGCTCAACACCGGCAAAGCCATTTCCAAAACTGAACTAACAGAGCATTTATACGATCAAGATTTTGATCGCGACAGCAATGTTATTGAGGTGTTTATCGGCCGGCTGCGCAAAAAACTCGACCCCGATGGCAGCCTCAATATGATTAGCACTCAGCGCGGGCTGGGTTATCGTTTTAACCTGGAGCAAAACGGCTAGTGGCTCAAACCACGCTAAAAGCCCGCTTGCTGGTCGGCTCGTTGATAGTATTGCCGCTGGTATTGATTTTAGCGGGCCTCGCGCAAGACCGAGCCTATCGCAGCAGCTTATCAGCCGCCGAGCAAGTCCGCTTAGAGCGCTATTTTTATTTGCTATTCTCTTTGGCGGAAATGGATGGAGATTCACTGAATCTGCCCAGTGTACTGATTGAACCCGATCTGGAACAAACCAACTCCGGCGTCTATGCTTTTGTGTATAACGCACAGGGTGATTTAATCTGGCAGTCTAGCTCTAGCCGCTTGATTGAGCCGACCCCCGGAGCCGGTGTTTTTGGCGCTCAACCATCTCCGGGCGAGCTTGTTCTCTCGCACTTGCCGACCGACGCTGAAGATAGCTTCTACGCCAGCTTTGATGTTTTGTGGGAAACGGACCGAGGTGTTACAAATCCATACCGTTTTGCTCTGGTACACAGCGGCGAAAGCTACTACAGTGCCCTTAAGGCCTTCCGCCAGCAGCAGTGGCGCGGTCTTTTACTCGCCACTGCATCGGTGATATTCATACAGGCTTTACTGCTTGTCTGGGCGCTGCGACCACTCAGTTATTTAGCCCGTGCGCTGGGCCAAATGCACCGGGGCGAAACCGCTCAATTACGCGGTGAATACCCAGGTGAAATACAAGAAGTAGTCACCCGGCTTAACCGGGTTCTGCAAAGCGAAAGTCATTTGCGCCAACGCTACCGAGACAGTTTGAGCGATTTGGCTCACAGCCTTAAAACGCCGCTGGCAGTGTTAAAATCCGCACCGATACCCGACGGGGCCGGCGTGTATGGACGCCAGGTGCTTGAACAAATCGAAAGGATGGATCAAGTCGTGAAATATCAATTGCAACGCGCCGCTAATCAACACGGCTCAGGGACTCGCAGCCGTATTTTACTTACCGAGGCGGCAGAGCGTATTACCGCATCATTAAAAAAAATCTACCGCGATAAAAACATCAACTTCACGATTGATGTCCCCGCGAGGTTGGCGTTTGTCGGTGATGAACAAGACTTATTGGAAATACTCGGCAACTTGCTCGATAACGCCTGCAAATACGGCCAGGGACAAGTCACCTTAAGCGCTCAGCTACAACAAGAGCAATTGCAGATTACGGTGGACGACGACGGCGACGGTATTGCCGAAACCTTGCGCGACAATTCTCTGGAGCGGGGCCAGCGCTTGGACACCTCCAAACCCGGCCAGGGTATAGGGCTGGCTATTTGTGCCGATATCGCCGCGGGTTATCACGGCCAATTAAAAATATCTCGCTCGCCTTTGGGGGGAGCGCGCTTTACCGTCAAGCTACCCGGGAGCGAAGTGAAAGATTAACACTAAGAGATGGATACTCATTTAGAGCTTCCACTTGATACCACACCCCAGGCTAGGTACTTGCCGATCACTGACTTTCTCTTGAGCGGCAAGTGCCCGGGCTGCAGCCAAAACATCCACGCCATTGACCGGGGTGTCATTACCCGGCCGGGCAGCATCAATCTGCCCACGGTAGGCCAGATTTAAATTGCCATCAAACAAAAAGAAGTCGGGTGTGCAGGCGGCATCAAACGCTTGCGCCACGGTCTGGGCCTCATCGTACAAATAGGGGAATGGGAAATTGTGGTGGGCCGCAAAAGCCACCATTTTGTCGGGGCCATCCTCGGGGTGCTGCACCGCGTCATTGGAACTTATCGCCACCGTACCGATCTCCAGTGCTGATAATTCTCGCGCTAAGGTAGGTAGATAATCGGCAATATGCAAAACAAAGGGACAGTGATTGCAAATAAACATCACCAACAAACCATTGTTCTTGACGCTATCTCGCAATGGGTATGAGTCTCCGGCGCCGTCGGGCAGCAGCACCTCTGGTAGAGCTGTACCCAGCGGCAGCATGTTGGACGGTGTACGAGCCATATGACCTCCTCGATTATAGTGTCAGCTCATTTAACCGCCTCAGCGCACAAATGTAAATGCACCCAAACACGCAAAAGGCCGGCAAAGCCGGCCCTATGTATGCAAACCCCTACCGCAAGAGGCTAGGATTTATCTGAGTTCTTTTGCTCCTGCTGCTCCTGCTGTACTTGCTCTTCAATCTCTTCATAACTGCCGTGACGCACATCTTCACCCATAACCAGGTAAACCACATACTGAGCAATATTGCGCGCGTGATCGCCAATACGCTCCAACGAGCGCAGAGACCACATGATATTGAGCACACGAGTAATACTGCGCGGGTCTTCGATCATATAGGTGATCATTTCGCGCATGGCGGTACTGTATTCCATGTCTACCGTTTTGTCGGTTTGCACCACCTTAAGCGCCACATCCAGATCCAGACGCGCGAAGGCATCGAGCGAGTCGTGCAACATACGCGATACATGCTGGCCGATATGGCGCATCTCTACGTAGCCACGCGGTGCCGCGCCATCGCGCCCCAGTGCCATAGCCTGGCGGGCTATCTTGGCTGCTTCATCACCGATACGCTCTAAATCTGTGATCGCCTTAGTCACCGTGATTACCAACCGCAAATCGCCCGCAGCCGGCTGACGTTTGGCCAGGATACGCGCACACTCTTCGTCAATAGACACTTCCATCGAGTTTACTTTGCGGTCACCGCGCACAACTTGCTCAGCCTTCTCGATGTCCACTTCGATCATAGCCGTAATCGCGTCGTTCACCTGACGCTCGGCCATGCCGCCCATTTCCGACAGATGAGTTTTGATGTCATCCAGCTCAATGTTAAACTGTTGAGAAATATGATGAGTATGACTGGTAATTTCCATAGCGACCTTCGCTTGTTTCAAAGGGTCATAATGACCGGGTGTTCATTCCTGTCAAGGCAAGCAATTAGCCGTAACGCCCTGTAATATAATCTTCTGTTTTCTTCTTGCTCGGGTTGGTAAACAGGGTGTCTGTATCACCAAACTCAATCAGATCCCCCATATACATAAAGGCCGTGTAGTCCGATACCCGCGCAGCTTGCTGCATGTTGTGCGTCACAATCACGATGGTGTACTTATCTTTTAACTCGTAAATCAACTCTTCAATCTTAAGGGTTGAGATCGGGTCCAATGCCGAGGCCGGCTCATCCAACAGAATGACTTCGGGCTCGATGGCGATTGCGCGGGCAATCACCAAACGCTGCTGTTGACCGCCGGACAAGCCAAATGCATTGTCGTGCAAACGATCTTTAACCTCATCCCACAAGGCCGCGCCGCGCAGAGAGTTTTCAACGACGGTGTCGAGCACTCGCTTTGATTTTACCCCCTGCAATCGCAACCCATAAGCCACATTTTCATAAATAGATTTGGGGAAGGGGTTGGGCTTTTGAAACACCATTCCCACCTGGCGGCGCAACTCGGCAACATCCACACCCGGCGCGTAAATATCACTGCCATCGAGCACTATTTCACCCTCGATACGGCAGCTATCCACCAAATCATTCATTCGGTTGAAACAGCGCAGCAAAGTAGACTTACCACAGCCGGACGGACCAATAAAAGCCGTAACCTTCTTCTCAGGAATCTGTAAGCTAATATTTTTCAATGCTTTATCAGAGCCGTAGTACAAGTTGAGGTCTTTCACCTCGAGCTTCACTGTTTCATTATCCATAGGGTAAGTATCTGTAGTTGCAAAAGTCTGTTGGCTGCCTAGTTGTTCACCGGCGGCCTGCTCAGTGGCTTGACCGCTATCGGTACTTATGTCGCTGCGTTCGACAACATCTGTGGTTTCTAACATGATTTAGTCCCCGTGATCAATCGGATGCACTGCGATATTTTTCCCGCAAGCTGTTGCGGATGCGAATCGCGGTCAGGTTTAACACAATAATTAACAACACCAGAGTCAGTGCCGTGGCATATACCAGCGGGCGCGCGGCCTCAACGTTGGGGCTTTGAAAACCCACATCGTAAATATGAAAACCCAGATGCATAATTTTCTGGTCGAGGTGAAGATATGGGTAATTGCCATCAATCGGAAGCGATGGAGCCAACTTGACCACACCTACCAACATCAATGGCGCCACCTCACCCGCTGCGCGGGCAATCGCGAGAATTAAGCCGGTCATCATAGCCGGTGTCGCCAGGGGCACTACCACTTTCCACAGAGTTTCCGCCTTAGTCGCACCCAGCGCTAAAGAGCCTTGACGGATAGTGGTCGGTATACGGGACAAACCCTCTTCGGTGGAGACAATAACCACCGGCAGGGTCAGCAGGGCCAGGGTTAATGAGGCCCAAAACAAGCCGGGGGTACCAAACGTCGGCGCCGGTAGAGACTCGGGATAGAACAACTCATCCAAACTGCCACCGAGAAAGTAGACAAAAAAGCCCAGACCAAACACACCGTACACAATGGACGGGACACCGGCGAGGTTGTACACCGAAATTCGTATCAGGCGAAGAATAGGCCCTTGTTTCGCGTATTCACGCAGGTAAATCGCCGCCAGAACACCAAAGGGCGTCACAATGATGGACATCACCATTACCATGGTGACAGTACCAAAGATCGCGGGGAAGATACCCCCTTCGGTATTCGCTTCGCGCGGCTCGTCGGTTAAGAACTCCCAAAAACGCTCCACGTATTGGCCCATTTTGCCAAACACACCCATGGCGTTAGGCCGGGTCACACGCACAATGTTTTGCAGTGCAATACTGGTCTCTTTGCCGCTGGCTATGGTGGCCAAAAGGCTGTCTCGCTCGAGCAATTTGTACAAAGCATCGCGCTCTGCCTTCACTTCCAGATACTGAGCATCCAACTCCGCCCGTTGAGCGCTAAACTCTGCCTCGGCTTCGGCCATGGTGGCCGAATCTGCGTTTTGTAGCTCCAGACGGCGCTTGTCCAAACGCATACGCTCTAGCTTATGGTTTATTCGCCCAATATCGACTTTTTCAATATGGTTGATGTCAGAGTGAAGATCGACACTACGCTCCACTCGCTGGGAAAGCTCCTGCCAAAAGTTTTCATCATCGATAGTGGCAATCACTTTACCGTTTTCTGTCAATGCCTGAGGAAAACCGTAAAAGTTGCCCCACTCCCGACGTTCAATTGATACTGCGTTCTCGGGGTAATTCAGCTCGCCCATACCTGTTTCAAGGTACCAATTAAAATCGCGCGGGCTGACATCGCGATTACCCTCTTTAATCAAAAAGCGAGTAATCAATTCAACATCGCTCGCGACTTCATAACCGCCATCGCGCGCAACAGCCGCCGGAATGACCTCCGAGCGCACCCGCTCACCCAGGATGGCTTTCTCTTGACCCGCTTTATTAATAATGGTGGTTTGCACAATATCGGCCGGCCAAAAATGACCGAAACCTCGAATGGCAATCAACCCGAGCAGGCCGACCACCATCACAATACACAAAGCCACCGCACCGCCATTAAGCCAAATCCAGGGGGCACCACTTTTCATCCAATTTTTCATTTCGTGATCGCCTCTACTTACAGGTTGCTATAGCGCTTGCGTAAGCGCTGGCGAATAATTTCGGCACAGGTGTTAACAACAAAGGTCAACGCCAAGAGCACCAGCGAGGCCAAAAACAGCACCCTAAAGTGTGTACTGTCAACGGCAGTTTCTGGCAGCTCTACGGCGACATTGGCCGACAGAGTGCGCATCCCTTCAAAGATATTGAAGTTAACCACCGGGCTGTTACCCGTCGCCATCAGTACAATCATGGTTTCACCCACGGCGCGACCAAAACCCATCATAACGGCGGAAAAAATACCCGGGCTCGCGGTCGGTAAAACAACCCCAATAACGGTTTGCCAACGGGTCGCGCCCAGCGCCAGTGAACCTTGAGTGAGGTGACGCGGCACGTTAAAAACGGCATCCTCAGCGATTGAGAAAATCGTTGGAATAACGGCAAAGCCCATGGCAATCCCCACCACCAGAGCGTTGCGCTGATCGTAGTTGATGCCGTTGTTGGTAAACCACTGGCGCATACTGCCGTCGAAGAACCACACCTCGATGTGCGGCGATATGGCCACGCAGAACCAACCGGTAAGCAAAATGGGAACAATCAAGATGGCTGCTTCCCAACCGTCGGAGACGCGGTGACGAATCGATTGGGGCAAATGCGACCAACCGTAGCCAACCATCACCATCATCAGCGGCATTAGGATCAGCACACTGAACACAGCCGGTAAATGATTTTCCAAAAATGGCGCCAACCACAGACCGGCCAAGAAACCCAAAATAACCGTAGGCAGGGCTTCCATAATTTCAATGGTCGGTTTAACCAAGCCGCGCATTTTCGGCGTCATAAAATATGCGGTGTATAGTGCACCCATAATGCCTAGCGGAATAGCGAACAGCATGGCAAACAGTGCGGCTTTTAATGTGCCAATGGACAAGGGCACCAAACTCATTTTGGGTTCGAACTCATCGCCACCCGACGATGCCTGCCAAACATACTCGGGCTCGGACCGACCCTCGTACCACACTTTTTGCCAGAGCGAACTGAAAGATATTTCTGGGTGCTCGTTCCACAGCTCGGTCACTTGTACCAACCCCGCTTGATCGAGAATCAGCATTTTGCCGTTAATAGGCGAAATCGCTAACTGCTCAATCGGCGCATCGGCCACCTGTTCAACTAACAGGGTGCGTGCAGCCGTGCCGTGGTAAATACCCAGGTAGCCCTCACTGTCACCCACCAAAAACCCGCGGCGTGTATATTCCGGCGCTATGGTAGTGATCGCGCCGGGCAAGCTGTCAAAGTCGCGAGTAGGTAGTAAGTGATAAATATTGTTCGGGTTGCGCACCAAAAGCCACTGACTGACACTGCCCTCTTCGGTGCCAATCACGACCGAACCTGTGCCCACCAAAAACTCCATTGCCGTTATCTGACCACGCTCGGTTGCCACCGACCCGGTAAGCGTCGCAACAGCAGGCTTTTCCACAGAAAACAAATGTACTTGCGCGCTGTCATCGGCCACCAACAGATGGCGCGCGGTCTTATCGACCTGAATTATTTGGGCTTGAGCACCATCGGGGAGTCTGGGCAGCGTATAGACTTTACCGCTAGTACTTACTTTGCCTGTGATCATATTCGTTCGGCTGGTGTAGACCCCCAGCTGAATACGATTATCTGCCGTAATACCGGCCAGCACATGTCCGCGTCCGGTGGCTTGCACGGCCACAGCGCGCAAACTCTGCCCTTGCGGGTCCAGTGCGATAGGCGCCTCTCCTAGAGGGAACACCACTTCTGGGGTAATTTTGCGCTGATCGTTGGGATAGGACAGTGAGTAGTCAATGCGCGTTACGAGCATTTCACCGCTGGATAAGCCGTAAGCCGCCAGGCGTTCATTGGGTGTACTGGTACCCACACTGGTAACCTTCGCACCCGCCGGCAGAGGTAACTGCGTGCGGGACATGGTCTTACCTTGGTCGGCGGCAAAAAACTCGACGCTGCCAGCGCTGGTTAGAGAGGCGCCAATCTGCTCGTAGCGCTCCAACACCATATGGCGATTGTCGGCGCTGCTCACCTGACTGACCGGGTAACTCTCAATCACGTTCACATCGGCGTCTTTCATCAGGGGAAAGACTTCGGAAAATAAGTAGAAAAAGATTAGGCCGAGAGCACCTACAACCGCCAAGCCCGCTGTCGTGATGCCCCATTTGGATATACTATCCTTAAGGCGCCTCACGTTTCGCAGCCTAGCCCTTTCACTGGCACTTGGCATCAGACTCTCTGTCCCGTTCACAGCGGGAGATGTCTCGCTCATAGTCTGGTTCCTGATTATGTTGACCGGATGTTTAGACGTGGTACGCCGCGTTTACTTTGCCATCGGCGGCGATCGTAGCAACGATTTATGACATTTTTGTTACAAAGTAATAATGCGCCCGTAGGCGCATTATTAGACGTCTGGCAAACTGTAAATTACAGGCCTAACTCTTTGTGAACACGCTCTGCAACGGCGGCTGGTAATGGGATATAGCCGTCGCGTACAACAACCTCTTGCCCTTGCTTAGAAGTCACCATTTTCAGGAACTCCGCTTGCATAGGGTCGAGATCGCGGTTGGGGTGCTTGTTAATGTAAACGTAGAGGAAACGCGCCATTGGGTAGCTGCCGTCAGCTGAGTGCTCGGCGTCCGCTGGCGCATAAGGCATGCCTTCTTCGGCGGCCAGAGGCAAGGCACGTACACTAGAAGTCACATAACCAATACCCGAGTAACCAATGCCGTTAATCGATTCACTCACGCCCTGAACCACAGAGGCCGAGCCCGGTTGCTCGTTGATGCTGGCCTTAAAGTCTCCACCACACAGGGCGATATCTTTAAAGTAGCCGTAAGTACCTGACACCGCGTTGCGGCTGTACATTGTAAAATCGCGGTTCTCCCAATTGCCTTCCAGGCCAACCTGCCCCCAGCGGGTAATATCCTCATTGTGACCACAGCTGCGCGTCGCAGAAAAAATGGCATCCACCTGAGCCATGGTCAAACCTTCAATCGGGTTGTCTTTGTTTACGTAAACCGCAACCACATCGATTGCAACGGGCACAGCGGTGGGCTTGTAACCGAAGTGCGCTTCAAAGGACTGAATCTCTGAGCTTTTCATTTCACGGCTCATCGGGCCAAAGTTGGCAGTGCCTTCGGTCAGTGCGGGGGGAGCGGTCGATGAACCAGCACCTTGAATTTGAATATTGACGTTAGGGTAAAATTTGGCGAACTCTTCCGCCCACAGGGTCATCAGGTTATTCAGGGTATCGGAACCGATACTGCTGATGTTGCCCGAGATACCGGAGGTGGTTTGGTAATCTTCTAAGTTGGGGTCTACATCGGCAAACACTGGCGCACAGGTCAGCGAAGCGGCTACCGTCAAGCTCTTGATGAATGTTTTTACGTTCATGGATGATTCCTCGGTTGAGTCCACTTGGTCATTGGGCGCACTCTATCGAGGGTTTATGACAGTTATGTGACAGCCGGTAAAGAAACTGTCACATTCCGGTAACCCTAACCAGCAGTTACTATTGCAGGGCCAACAAAAAAGCGGCCGGAGCCGCTTTTAAGTCGTATATAGAATTTGTCGTTCTAAAAATGCATCAACTTACATAGATTGGTCCCATGCCTGAAGCCCAGACAATAACGGTGGCTACCATCACCACGATAGCCAGCACCAAGCCAACGGTAATAACAGAGCTGGCGTAGATAAAGCCGCGCTCCTGGGGGATATTCATCAAGATAGGAATACCCTCATAAATCAAATAAATGGAGTAACATGCTGCCGCAATGAAAACGCCCGCTACCAGCCACAGTTCCGGCCATAGCAGAACCACGCCCGCCAGCATCATCGGAGCGGCGGAATACACCGCCAGTGCGGTGCCCTCATAGTGACGCTTATTGGGCTCATCCGATACGCCAAAGCTCTGACTCATCCAGTTGATGTACTCTCCCAGAATATAGACGGCAGCCAATTGGGCAAGATACGCAAAGCCACACAGGATCAGCGCACTGTCAGAGGTCAGCTTGACCACACCGCCATTGCCAATACTCCACCCCTGTTGAGTCACACCAAAATAGGCGCAAATAACCGGTATTAGAGCTAACAGAGGTACGTGGGTCCAATAGACACGAAAGAAGCTCTGCTCTTCACTGCGAATACGTTGCCACTCGCGGTCAGGGTTGGTGAAAATACCCAAGGTGTGTTGGAACATTGCCATAATTACTACTCCTACTTCGGTCGTTCTTATTATTCGAAACACTGTCTGTAGGTCAAAGATAACAAGGGCTGTGCAACAGCAACAAATAAGAAATCGCTATATAACTGTCGCTTTTAAATAGAGAAAAATATATATCACAAACAAAAAAGGCGCCTAAGCGCCTTTTGTTACTTCACTACCCGTAAGCTGGGTCGTTTCGCATCACTATCACCTTCCGGCTGGGTAGGTTCAGGTGGTGTGGGTGGTTCGGGCTCGGCCTCAAAAACTATTCCTTGGCCATTTTCTCGGGCATAAATTCCCAAAACCGCGTAAATAGGAATAAATAAATCGCGAGGCACACCGCCAAAGCGCGCCGAGAACGACACACTCTCCAAACCTAAATCCAAATCCACTACCGAGGTAGGCGATATATTGAGTACAATTTGCCCATCTTTATTCACATGCTCCAGAGGCACCTCCACCCCGGTGGCTTTGGCATTGACCAAAACATAGGGTGTACAACTGTTATCCACGATCCACTCGTAAAGTGCACGAAGCATATACGGGCGTCTGGAACTCATGGACATATCAATACCTCTGTTTACAAAGGGCAGGGTTAGCTGCCACGAATTTAAGCCGCTGCGCGCATCTCTCGCTCGGCTTCGGTTAGGCTCTGCTGGAAAGAGTCGCGACTGAACAAGCGCTCCATATACTGCGTTAAAGGCTGACTTTGGCGGGTATTCGGTATAGCGACCCCGAGCATTTCCAAGCGCCACAAGATAGGCCCCAAACAGCAGTCGACAATAGTGAATTCGTCACTCATAAAGAATGGCATTTCACTAAAGATCGGCGCAATACTTAACAGGCTATCCAGCAGGTCCTTACGAACTTTGTCGGAGTTAGTACCGTTAGGGTCTTGCAATATTGCATCGACTTTGGGCGCCCAATCGCGCTCTAACCGATACATCCAAAGACGGCTCTGCGCCCGTGCAACCGGATAAACAGGTAGCAATGGCGGGTGCGGAAAGCGCTCGTCCAAGTATTCCATGATAACTTTCGACTCATAGAGCGATAAGTCTCGATCCACCAATGTAGGCAGTGAATTATAGGGGTTTAAATCCGCCAACTCACGGGGCTTACTATCGGTATCCACTTCCACTGTATCTACTGAAACACCTTTTTCAGCCAGTACAATGCGTACTCGATGACTGTAATGATCACTTGGGCCAGAAAATAAAGTCATGGATGAGCGCTTAGTCACAACACCCATTAGGTCACCTCAACAATTAAATGTAAAACGAAGGGCGAGCTTAAACTCGCCCATGTAATCAATGAATACCTTTCCAGTATTCACGATTGAGCAGGTAGGTAAATATAAACAATACACAAATAAACAGCAGTACAAACACGCCAATACGTTTGCGATCTAACTGCGATGGCTCGGCCACATACTCAAGAAAGTTGACCAGATCAAACATAGCCCGATCAAACTCTTCACCAGTCATACTGCCTTTGGTCTCACCTTCAACCAGTGCACCGCAGTGTTCTTCTATGACAGGATTACCTAGGTCATCGCGCTCGGTATGACCGTGTGAATCCAATTTAGGACCGGCGCCACACTCCAATAGCCCTTGCAGCTCCATCATTACATGGGGCATACCCACGTTAGCAAAGACTCGGTTATTAACACCCAGTGGGCGCTCCTCATCTTTATAGAAGTTGCGCAGATAGGTATACAGCCACTCAGGTGAACGAGCGCGAGCCACCAAGGTTAAGTCCGGTGGGGCTGCACCAAACCACTGCTTTCCCAAGTCGGCGCTCATGGCATTATTCATCAAATCACCCACACGCTTATCATCGGCGCCAAACACCATGTTATCCATCATCAAGTCGTGTGGAATATCCAGATCATCGGCCACTCGCTGATAGCGAGAGAACTTGGCCGAGTGACAACCCATACAGTAGTTGACGAAATACTTGGCACCGCGCTGTAGCGATGCCTTGTTTTCCAAATCGGGCTCCATGGTATCGCACGGGACAGCACCGCAGGCAAAGCTGCCTTCGGCACCAACCGCTTTAATGGGTACAACAACCAGGAAGACAAACAGGGCAAAACCACCGAGCACCAAGTGCAGAGGTAAACCTTTCATCTGCACACGCTTAGGCTCCGGCAAGGTTTTTTCCCGTCGGGTCCAAAATGGCATACCGATAAAATAGGCGAAGTACAGGAAGGTACACGCCTGTGCTAAGTAAGTACGGCCTGGAGTCGGTGATTTCACACCAAGGTAACCCAGAATCACAAAAGCGGCCGCAAACACAATCAGCGCAATACGGCTAAAGTTGCCTTTGTAGCGCATTGACTTAACCGGGCTGCGATCCAGCCATGGCAGCACAAATAAGATCGCGATAGCAGCACCCATGGCAACCAGACCGAGGAACTTGGCATCCAAAGGACCAATCGGAAAGTTAATCGCCCGCAAAATTGCGTAGAAAGGCGTGAAGTACCACACCGGAGCAATATGCGCAGGAGTCTTTAAGTTGTTCGCTTCTTCAAAGTTGGCGTACTCCAGGAAGAACCCGCCCATCTCTGGCATAAAGAACATGACAAAGCAGAACACAAACAGGAAGACCGAAACGCCCACAAGATCGTGCACAGTGTAGAAGGGGTGGAAAGCCACGCCGTCTTTAGGAATGCCGTTTTCGTCTTTGTTTTTCTTAATTTCGATGCCGTCCGGGTTGTTAGAACCCACTTCGTGCAGAGCCAGCAAGTGCAGTACCACTAAGCCCAATAGCACAATCGGCAAGGCCACTACGTGCAAGGCGAAGAATCGGTTCAGGGTAATGCCCGAGATCAGGTAGTCACCGCGAATCCACTCCACCAGAGACTCACCCACAACCGGGATAGCCCCCACCAGAGATACGATTACTTGCGCACCCCAATAGGACATCTGCCCCCAGGGGAGAACGTAACCCATAAACGCTTCGGCCATCAGCACCAGGTAGATGGTCATACCAAAAATCCAAACGAGCTCGCGTGGCGCTTTGTAAGAGCCGTACATCAAACCGCGGAACATGTGCAGGTAGACCACAACAAAGAAGGCAGAGGCGCCCGTGGAGTGCATATAGCGCAGAATCCAGCCGTAATCGACATCGCGCATAATGTACTCGACCGAGGCAAAGGCTTCTTCGGCACTCGGGGTGTAGTTCATGGTCAGCCAGATACCGGTGATCAGCTGATTAACCAGCACCAGAATCGACAGCACACCAAAGAAATACCAAAAGTTAAAGTTTTTCGGCGCATAGTATTTACCCATATGGGTATCCCAAGCGCGCTGCACGGGCAGACGGGCGTCAACCCAAGTCCACAATCCTTTCATCCAATTCATGTTTAGGCCTCCTGATCCACGCCAATCGTTACCCAATCATCGCCATCGTAGGCGTGGGGGGGAACTTCCAGATTAATCGGAGCAGGTACACCTTTGAACACACGACCCGCCAAGTCGAATTTAGAACCGTGACACGGGCAGAAGAAACCACCCTGCCACTTGTCGCCACCCAAATCTTGAGCGCCAACATCGGGGCGGAACATCGGAGCACACCCCAAATGGGTACAGAGCCCCAATAGAATCAATAACTCGGGCTTAATCGACCGGGTCTCATTCTGAGCGTATTCGGGCTGCTGAGGCTCTTCAGAGCTGGGGTCACTGACGAGATCGGCTGTTTTTTCTAAGCCAGTCAGGGCCTCTTGGGTGCGGCGCACGATGTACACCGGCTTGCCACGCCACTCTACAGTGATCATGGCACCGGGTTCTATTTTACTGATATTCACTTTGACCGGTGCCCCGGCCGCTTTGGCTTTTGCGCTCGGATTCCAAGATCCGACAAAAGGAACCGCTGCGCCTACTGCACCAATAGCACCCACAACTGTGGTGGCACCGGTAAGTACGCGACGGCGTGTTTTGTTGACAACGTCATTACTCATGACGACTTCTCCCCTAACAGCATCGACGGCTAAAATTCACTGATTTTCAAATATTTAGATAGATTTTATTGTCTTTAAAAATTTGCCAATATTAATGAAATTACTCAGCCGTTACAAGGTAAAGCCTACCACCCCGCGCCACATAAGGGCTGCAAAGACGTGGCACGCATTTCAATCAGCCTCAAATCAACCCAATCTCACCCCTGCAGGCATTTATTTAGGTTAAACCCAAAACAAAAAAGCGCCCAGGGTTTCCCCTGAGCGCTTTTTTTGATCGAACACGCTGTAACAGCTGTCGAAGAGCCAAATTAACGCTTGGAAAATTGTGGCTTCTTACGTGCTTTACGCAGACCGATTTTCTTACGTTCAACTTCACGAGAATCGCGAGTCACGTAACCGGCGCCGCGCAGAGGCTGACGTAAGGTCTCGTCATACTCCATTAGCGCGCGAGTCAAACCGTGGCGAATCGCACCGGCCTGACCAAAGCTACCGCCGCCAGCGACGGTGGCTTTAACGTCAAATTTCTCGAGCAGCTCGACCTTCTCCAGCGGCTGACGCACGACCATGCGTGCAACATCGCGACCGAAGTACTGATCAAGCGAACGACCATTGATGGTGATTGTACCGTTACCTGGAGTAATGAACACTCGAGCGGTCGAGGTCTTACGACGGCCGGTACCGTAATATTGAGTAACTGCCATAATCAGCTTTCCGTTTAGATGTTGAGTTCTTGCGGCTGCTGAGCAGTGTGCGGATGCTCACTACCTGCGTACACTTTTAGCTTGTTGAACATAGCTCGACCAAGAGGACCGCGCGGCAGCATGCCTTTTACAGCACTCTGAATAACACGCTCTGGGGCCTTATCGATCAGCTTTTCAAAGCTTATTGACTTGATGCCACCAATATAGCCGGTGTGACGATAATACATCTTGTCAGTCGCTTTTTTACCGGTCACAGCTACTTTCTCTGCGTTAATAACTACAATGTAGTCACCGGTGTCAACATGCGGGGTGTACTCAGGTTTGTGCTTTCCGCGCAGACGAGTAGCAATCTCAGACGCCATGCGGCCAAGAGTTTTACCTTCTGCATCAATCACGAACCAATCGCGTACGACTGATTCTGCTTTAGCACTATATGTCTTCATGTTATACCTGCCTACTAGGTGGTGCTTCCCACAAAAGAGCGCGAATACTACATAAGGAGCTGCAGCTTTTCAAGCACTTTTTAGGAATTATTTACAGCCCACACCAAGCCGCATCATTAAGCTTACGGGCGGTGTGGGCGGGCCAGATAGTCGTGGCTGCGCATCTCCAACAGCCGACTCTGGGTGCGCTCAATCTCGAAGGTTAAACGCCCGCCAGCGTACAGCTCGGTCAAGGGTACCGCCACTGACAGTACCAGCTTTACATTGCGATCGTAAAATTCATCAACCAAGTTAATAAACCGGCGCGTCTGATCGTCGCGCTCGCGCCCCAGCTGCGGCACATCGGAGACGATTACCGCGTGAAACTCACGAGCCAGCTCAATGTAATCGTTTTGCGAACGCGGCCCATCGCACAATTGCCCGAAGTTAAACCAGGCGACATCGTCTGCCACCCGCTCCGCCAGCAAGTGGCGCCCTTCCACCTCTAGGCGCTGCCGATAACGAACTTCGGCCCCCGGCGGACACAGGCGCGCAAACGCGCCATCCAGCCCGACCTCGGCATTCGCATCCAGCGGCGTGTAATAAAGCTCAGCCTGCTCTAGCGCTCTGAGCCGATAGTCCACCCCGCCATCCACATTCACCACTTGCGTATGCCGCTCCAGCAAAGCAATGGCCGGCAAAAATCGGGCGCGCTGCAACCCATCTTTATAGAGGCCCGCCGGCTCAATATTCGAAGTTGCCACCAAGGTCACGCCGCGACGAAAAAGCCCATCCAGCAGTCCGGCTAACATCATGGCATCAGTGATGTCACTGACAAAAAACTCATCAAAACAAATCACCTTCGCCTCGGCGGCTATATTCTCTGCCACCCGCTCCAATGGATTTTTTTGCCCTGCCAACGATTTTAACTCGCGATGAATCCGACGCATAAACCGATGAAAATGAACACGCATTTTCTGCTCAAAGGGCAAGCTCTCGTAAAAGTTGTCCATCAAGTAGGTTTTGCCTCGGCCGACTCCGCCCCAAAAATACAGCCCTTTTTCAGGCTCCAATTTGGCTTTACCCGTTAATTTCGCCCAAAAACCAGGGCCTACCCGCGGCCTCTGTAAACGCTCGTACAGTCGCTGCAAGTGAAGCACGGCCTGCTCTTGTGCAGCATCATACTGAAAGCCCTCAGACTTCAGGTCGTACTGATAGCGCCCTACAGGGCTTAACTGATTGTGACTCACAATAACGCCTCGCTCGGCAATTGCTCTAATAGCGTCTCGGCCATCGATTGCTTCAATTCGGTCAAACGCCCGTGAAAAAAATGGCCGGCCTCATCAAAGCAGCGGTAAACCACACTGCCCGCCAACTGCCCCGCCCAGGCCTCCACTGTCAGCTCATCGACGCGCTCATCCCGATCCCCCTGCAACACCGTAACCGGCGCGGCAAATCGGCCACCCTGTTCAAACGCATAGCGCGGCACAGGCGGCGCAACCAGCGTCAGGTGCCGACAGGGCAACCGGTAACTGGCCTGAGCGGCGACCGACGCGCCAAAAGAAAAACCGGCCAACAATAAAGGCGCCTTAGGGCGCTCTTGCAGCAAAGCACTGGCCACCGCGACGGCGTCATCCACCTCGCCACGGGCGTGGTCATGCTCACCACCGCTGCGCCCCACACCGCGAAAATTAAAACGCAGAACACCCACCCCTAAATCGCGATAGGTTCTGGCCAGCGTGGTTACCACCTTGTTGTTCATGGTGCCGCCATGTAAAGGGTGCGGGTGGCATACCACAGCCACCGCACCACTTTGATAGTAAGGGCCCGTCTCGCGCCCCAGCGAACCGGCCACCTCCAGCGAGCCTGCGGGGCCAGCTATTAATGTTGATGATTGAGTCAGTAATTCAGACATGAAAGACCACTTTAAAGCGACTACCCTGTAAAAGAATTGGTCCAGCTGCGACTCTGGCCTCTCTTTACAAGTGAAAACGCCGTATAATACCGTTTCATTAGGAGGTTGAACACGCACGAATGAAATTGCGGCGTGTTACAACGTTAGGCATTCAGTCAGGAGATGTTTTGTGTACTCATTGATCACCCTTATAGTCACCGCATTAATAGCCACCTTTGTGGGCTGCCTTGTGGGTTATCTACTGTCGCGCAACAGCAACGGCAGCAATCGCTCCAGCGATTTGCAAAATCGCCTACAAGAGGCCGAGCAGGCACTGGACAGCTACCAACACGATGTAACCGATCACTTCGCCCGCACCACTGAGCTGGTCAACAGCCTCAATGCCAGCTACCGAGACATGCACGAGCATTTAGCGTCCAGCGCCCTCAAACTCAGCACTCCTGAAATCGGTCGCCAATTGCTGGACGAGTCCCAGCACCACCTGCCCGGCCACAAAGGCCACGATTTAGAACACACAGATGTTGAAGCGCCCCGCGACTGGGCCCCCAAACGCGCCGGTAGCAAAGGCACACTGAGTGAAGATTACGGCATGGAAGAACCCGCCCCAGCAACCGGTGACAACCTCCCCGAGGATGGCGTAACCGATGCCCATAAATAGCGGGCAGGCCAACTCCCTATGACTGCTCGCGCCCTGCAATTTGTTTTTTGGCCCGCTTTGGCGGGCCTGTGTATCGCACTGGTTATTTTTATTGCGTTTCCAGGTTTGATGCCCTGGCAGCTGCCCAACCCCGCAAGTCAAAAAGCTGAGCCTACACAAGCAACCTCTTACGCCGATGCAGTAGATCGCGCCGCCAGCTCGGTGGTCAACATCTATTCGCGCAAAGTGATTGCCACCCGCCGCCATCCATTGGCCGACCACCCCTTGTTTGAGCAGCTGTACCGCAACCCCAAACAACAAAAGCGCGTGCAATCGGCACTAGGCTCCGGCGTTATCGTCAGTGCCGAGGGTTATTTGCTCACCAACAATCACGTTATCGACGGTGCCGATGAAATATTAGTACTGCTACACGATGGTCGTCGGGCAGGTGCTACCTTTATCGGCAATGACCCGGAAAGCGACCTCGCGGTGCTAAAAATTGAACTGGACAACCTCACCCCCATCTCCATTGGTGACCCAACCAAAACCCGCGTGGGTGATGTGGTACTCGCCATTGGCAACCCCTTCGGTGTCGGCCAAACCGTCACCCAAGGCATTGTCAGTGCCTTAAGTCGTTACGGGCTTGGGCTTAGCACCTACGAGAATTACATTCAGACCGATGCCGCGATTAATCCCGGCAACTCCGGCGGCGCTCTTATCGACACCCAAGGCAATTTACTGGGCATTAACGCCGCCATTATTTTCGACACGGTCGGCATTGGCTTTGCGGTACCCGCCGACGACGCTTTCGACTCACTGAAAGACATTATTAAATACGGGCGTGCTGTGCGCGGCTGGCTCGGGTTAACCGTTGAACGATTAACCCCGGCACTGGTGCACGAACTAAAACTCGGCAGCACTGCCGGGGTACTGGTGACCGAGACCCCCATCAACGACCCGGCTTATGTAGCTGGCATTCGCCCCGGGGATGTACTCACTCACATTGATGGCCAACCGATAGGCACTGAACGTCAGGGACTAAATGAGGTGGCGGATATCGACCCCGGCACCAAGGTCACTGTGCAAGTATTGCGACCTCGTCAAGACAATGAACCAGAACAATTAGTGTTTGAGGTAATGGTTGCAGAACGCACGTTAGGCCCAGATGTGAGCCGAACTTAAGTATTAAGAGTTAATACTAAAATGTTGACGCTTACACGCCAGCGCGCAGCACCTTAGCCACTGGCCGGCCATCGGCAAAAAATGGAGAGGGTTTGGCTTTACCCGACAGCGCACCTTTAAGCATAAACCAAAGAATTCTAGGCATAAAACTGACCGGAAACCGCGGATGTACATCGACAGGCATTGCCTCGCCCACCGCGTACTTACCAAACGCTTTCAGGCAGACCGGGCCAAGCGCTCTGCGCTTTTCGTCTTCACCGGCAAACTGCATTAATTTTACCGACACTCCCACAAACGGCACCGACGCCTTACCCATGGTGTTAGCTAAAGGCGCGTTGCAACAGGATGCATACCAGCGATAGATACCCTTGGGCTCAAGCTGCACACAACTAATGTGCTCATGGCCTTGGGTAATTTTGAGAAAGGCAGGATAGGTTTGGAATAATTCCGAGCCACCGTGCTCATCGAGAATGCGCTCTTTAGCACCCAAAACCTCGGCGTACTTCTGACAATCGCAACACAGACAGTGAACATGAAAACTGGAACTCGGCACCACCTGCAACGAGCCGCGCAACTGCCCACAAAAACATTTAAGCTCCACCGTACTCGCCATACAAACACCCATCAACCGCCACGGTTTTCATTAAAATAAATGCTATGACTATAGCGTTCAGCGTTCAGCGT
>NZ_JAUOQM010000006.1:0-9293 GCF_030547685.1 Gilvimarinus sp. 2_MG-2023
GCGTCCAGCGTCCAGCGTCACAGAGCATCCAAATTCAATGCTTCTCCGTAGGCCTTGAGGTCGTCGCTGCTGGCGCCGCGGGCTTTTAGGGTGAACATGGCGTTGCCGTTTACGATCAGCATAATTTCGGGGTTTTCGTTTTGGTCGTTCAAAATGGCTTTGTGGCCCTGAATTTTGATCAGTTTGCCGCCGCTCATGGTGATCAGCGAGGGGTTGTTGAACATGGCCATCATCGATTGCATTAGGGGCGAGTCGGTGACCAGGTCAATACTGACTTCAGTGTCGCCCCGACTGTAGGAGCGACTAGCGGTAATGCCGCCGCCCATCATCATGCCGCCAGAGACTTGGCTTTCGGCTTGGTCGGCGCTCCAGCCACTGAGCGGGTCTGGGTAAACGGCGAGAATGGCCTCGGCTTTTTGTTGGCGAATTAAGCCCGCCGCGTAATCCAGTTGGCTAACGGCCTCGGACAGCTGGCCGTCTTTATAGGCTGTTATGGCTTCGTCAACGGCATCGGTGATTTCATCGGCTTGGGCAATGCACGGCAGCGCCAGGGCGCAGGCTAGGGTGGTGATAGCAAAAGTTTTCATGGGAGTGTCCCTCTCTGGTTGGGCTAAAAATAGCGCTATTTAATAACGCTTTGAGTATAACGGCTGGATTTTTAGCCTGCAGGCTTTTATCCTCTGCGTTTATGTAAAATAAACAGTCAGCCAGATGAACACAGTGTGTAAAACAATACCGCAAGACCCACAGGTGCCCGATTGGGGCAGTCTGGAGCTTGCGCCTACCTGGGCCGATGAGCTGGACCTGACCCGCCCGAGCGGGTTGTGGCGCTTTTTTAAAGCGTTGCAGGGAGAGCGTCAGCGGGTTGAGGTTGACCGGGAGCACGCCTTGTTTCGGTCTATTCCCAAGTACGCTCTGCAGGAGTTTCACAGCCTGCCCAATGGCAACTATTCCAGCAAAATCGCCCGCGGTTACATCACCGGATTTGACCGGGCCATGCTGGGCCATATGCACCGTATTCGCAGTGAAATTGCCAGCCGTGTGGCCGATTGTGAGGCTGTGCTCGATTTGGGTACCGGCGGCGGCAAGCTGGCGGCGGCGGTCAAACGCTTGGGGGTGGCCGATGTGTGGGGGGCCGATGTATCGCCCTATTTACTCAAGCATGCCGCCACCGATTACCCCGAGGTCAATTTTATTCAGTCTCCGGCGGAGAGCCTGCCGTTTAATAATGAGCGATTTGATGCGGTGGTGGTGAGCTTTTTATTGCATGAAATGCCTCCCAAATACGCCCGCCAAGCCCTGGCCGAGGCCTACCGCGTGTTGCGCCCAGGCGGGCGACTGTTGATTACCGAACCCTCTGAAAATCAGCTAAAGCCGGTAAAGTTGTCGAGTTTGTTGCGCCCGGCCGGTTGGCGCCACTTGTATTTTAAATCCCTTGCCGACCGGGTCCACGAGCCGTTTGTGATGGCCTGGCACCAGTTGGATAAACCGGCGGCCTTTGCCGAGGCCGGTTTTGCACTGGATCAACACCGCGATGATATTCCCATTAACTTTTATTCACTGAAAAAGTGTTCGGCGTGAGAACCTCATGTGGTAGCGTAAAGCTTGTGTTGAGCCGTTTCGTCACCATATAGCATTACGATGACTACGGCCTGTATTCGTAGGAATAATAACTGAGGGACTGCGCATGACCATTTTCACTGGAATAAAAACCGCCTTGGCGGTATTAACGGTAACGGCCAGCAGCTGGGCCGCCGCCGATGACGAAAAAATGCAGCACGTATTGGCGGGTGAGCACCGCGCCGAAAACAGTGCCCGCGACGAATCCCGCCACCCCGGCGAAACCCTGTCCTTTTTTGGCTTAGAGCCCGACATGACGGTGGTTGAAATTGCCCCCGGCGGCGGTTGGTACACCGAAATTTTAGCGCCTTATTTGCGCGATACCGGCACCTACTACGCCGCTCACTTTGACCCCAATTCCAGCGTGGCCTACTACCAGCGCTCGCGCGCGGGCTTTGATACAAAATTGGCCGCCAACCCCGAGTTGTATGATCAAACACAGGTCACTCAATTTGAATTGCCCAATAAGCTCGATATTGCCCCGGCGGGCAGCGCTGATATGGTGTTAACCTTCCGCAATGTACACAACTGGTATATGCGCGGCGGTGGCGAAGAGAAAGTGGCACTGGCCTTTGATGCTTTTTATAAAGCGTTAAAACCCGGTGGTGTGCTTGGGGTGGTGGATCACCGCTTACCGGAAGATTACGCCGACGAGGCGCAAGATCACAGCGGCTATATTAAAACCAGCACGGTGGTTAAAGTGGCCGAGGCGGCGGGGCTTGTGTTGGATGCTCAGTCGGAAGTTAACGCCAACCCGAAAGATACCGCCCAGCATGAAAAAGGTGTGTGGACGCTGCCGCCCTCGTACCGTTTGGGTGATACCGACCGCGCCAAGTATGAGGCCATTGGTGAGAGTGATCGCATGACACTGCGCTTTGTTAAACCTGAGTAATAAAGCTGTAAACAAAAAAACGCCGGCCCAGTGGCCGGCGTTTTTTTTGCCTAGATAAAAGCGCGAAACGTCTTAGTACAAGCTGTGCTGCAAGCTGCTGTCGTTTAGCTCGAGCGTAGCGCTGCCTGTCGCAGTCGAATAGATATCGGCACCATCGCTGTCTACAGTGCCGTCGGCGTTGTCATCGCCGTAGTTTTCACTCCAGTCGCAGTACCGATCAAATTTATAGCGTTGATTGCTCGCACCGTTTAGGTTCACTTGAGTCGTCCAGGTGTTGTCAGCGCTTAGAGTCATTGCTGTACAGCCCCAACTGTTAAAGGTGCCACGGGCGTATACTTGACTCCACTGACTGCTAAAGCCCCCCAGAGCATCGAGCTGATAGCTTAAGTTTTGGTCGTTTACCGTTAGGCGGTAGTGGCCGGACACTGCGGTAGCAATATCGCCACCGCTTGCTTCGAGAGTACCGTCGGCATTGTTATCGCCGTAATTTTGGCTCCAGTCACCGTACACGTCGAGCTTAAAACGCTGATTGCTCTGGCCGTCAAACAGAACATCGACCTGCCAAGTGTGGTCGGCCACCAGCGCCATGGCACTGGTTTGCCATTGGTTGTGGGTACCGCGTAAATATAGGCTGGTAAAGTTAGCGGTATAGCCACTGGCCGTCTGTGCCTCGACACTGACGCTGGCGCTGTGCTGGGCACCTTGGTTGTCAGTCACGGTTAGCTGCAAAGTGTGTTGACCCGCGCTATTGAGGGTGAAGCTGGCCTCTGGGGTGGTGGCGCCGTTGCTCCATTGGTAGTTGACGATACTGCCATCCGGGTCGAGCGAGGCGCTGCCACTGAGGGTGAAGCTCTGGCCGATGGCGACGCTGATGGGCGCATTATCGATAACGGCGGTGGGGGATTGATTGCCCTCTTCGCCGGCGGCCAGATGAATCGCAGCAGCGGATTTGGCGGGCACGCTAAAGTGAGCAAAGCCCTGATTATCGACGGTGATGATTTGGCCACTGCACGGGTCGGCTGCGGCTAAAATATTGCAGTAATCACCGGCGGCCAGGCCTGTTTGCAGGGTTTGATTGATACTGCCGTTCTGGTTGTTAATCACAACAAAACCTTTGTCGCCGCGGCCGAAGGCGATGGCGTTATCGCCGTTGTCCCACCAGTTGTCGACACTCCAGGCGTCTACGGTGGCATTGCGAAAGCCAACCATATTGGCGATATTGGCCCAGCGGTGCTGGCACACCCAGCCGCTCGCATCACAACCGCCCGGGGCCGGAGGGCCTGCATCGGTGTCGGTGAACGAATAGCCGGACATAATCTTGGGGTAGCCGTAAGGGAAGGCCAACATAAAGACATTGGCGAGGTTATAGGTCGTCCCGTCTTTGTAAGTCAGGTTGCCGCCACCGCCATGGCCGCGCTCGCGGTCGTGGTTGTCGATAAACACCAGCGCATCGGATGACGGCAGTAGCCCCCAACCGGGCCCTAAGGTGCGCAGGTTTTTAATTTGGCCGTTAAAGTTACCCGCTACCGCAGGGCCGTAGGCCATTTCGGTCACCGGGCCCATATGGGTGTAGTTGGGCGGTTGAATTTCGCTTGCCTCGCCCGTCGCGCCAATCACTTCCAAAAAGGCCCAGGGGTTACCGGCGGCCTGTAAAAAGCTCTGAATGTCGGCTGGCGGCATATGCTTGGCCGCATCGATGCGAAAACCGTCTACGCCCATATCACTTAAGCGTTTGATGTAAGCGCCAATGGTGTTGCGCACATAGGGCAGGCTGTGGTCTAAATCGGGCATGCTGTACAGCTCGCAACTCCATACCGAGTTGGCATCGGCATAGTTGGTGTCGCAGCTGGGGTGGAAGTCCTGGCTGGAAAACTCCGGGTAGTTACGCGGCGCCCACTGTGTGCCGCCGATACCCGTATTGCCGGCATCGAGGTTGTTGGCCATTTGGTTGACGACAATATCGGCGTATATCTTGACGCCAGCGTTGTGACAGCGATTAATCATGCTCTGCAGTTCGGCTTCGGTGCCGCTGCGGCTGGTGAGGCTTTGATAGGTAATCGGTTGGTAGCGGGCCCACCACTGGTGAATATTAACGTGTTCACTGGCCGGTGAAATTTGAACCGCATCAAAGCCTTTAGGGCCGAGAAAATTTTCGCACTCGTTGGCGATGTCGTTCCAGCTCCATTCAAATAAATGGACGAAGCTGGTGCCCGCACTGGCACACTGACTCGCCAGAGCAAGTGCGGCGCAGGCTCCCAATTGTTGTAGAGGTCGTTTGATAGCAACCATCAGGTCTCTCCTATTATCTTTATTGTGGATAGTGTGATGTTGTGGCGCTAATGGGTGGACTGATATGACACAAGAGGTGAAAACAGCATAGGCCCCCGTTGCACAGGGCAGGGAATTAAACAGTTGTGCGCGTTTAATTAAGAAAGCTCTGCGCTAACGCAGTAGGAACATTAACGCTGGTTGGGGCGGGGCAACAGTTGCATACGTATTCAGTTGCGGTTGAATACGTATGCAGGTTGAGCTGGGCGACAACTATGTGGCCGGGTTGTAATTCTCGGCGCGTAGTGAGAATAAAACGTGCTCGGCCAATGGGCTGTCAGGCGCGATGTGTGGGTGGAGAAAGTTTTGCTCGGTGTTGTGCATGCCCAAACGCAGCATGACCGCGCGCGAGCGAAAATTCTGCTGGCTGGTAAAGGCGACAATCTCGGGCAACCCTAAGGCGTTAAAACCGAATTCCAGAGCGGTTTTGGCCGCTTCGGTGGCATAGCCGCTGCGCCAATAGGGTCGCGCCAGGCGCCAGCCAATTTCCACACAGGGGCTAAAAGGCAAATCGGCACTGGGCGTATTTAGCCCCACAAACCCTATAAACTCACCCGTGGCTTTGAGCTCCGCCGCCCAAAACCCCCAGCCGCGTTTGGCGATGTCGGCCTGTAATCGGCTGGCGAGCTGATCGCTGGCCGTGGGGCTCAGTAGGTCGGGGCAATAGGCCATCACCTCCGGGTCCCGATTGAGGGCGGCAAAAACGGGTAAGTCAGAGGTTTGCCATTGTCTGAGTTTTACTCTGGCACTGGACAATTCTATGGTGGGTAAATCGGTATCGCCAAACATGAATGGGTACTGTCGTTTGAGGCTACTCACAGCTGCTTCCTTGTCGAGTTATTGTTGATCCGGCAACAAGCAGTCTATACAGGTTTTTGAGAGTGTGTTGGAAAACACGATGAGTTTAGCGACATTATAGCATTTGCCTACCGTGAGCTGGCACGGATTCACGCATTTGTGACTTTATCCACTTAGTTGATAAAAAGTAGAGTGGTTTACCGGTAAACAGTACGCTTATAAGTCGGCAAGCAAGCTGATGACGCAGGCGAGTAGGCTTAACGCCATCAGCCGATTAAAGCGGCGCAGCCAGCCCGGCTGGTTAAGCTTAGCGGTCAAATAGCTGCCGGCTAGCCCCCACAGCAATAGTAATGGGGTTGCTACGAGGCAGAATAGTAATATCAAAAGCCCGGTTGCAAACAGTGTGTCTGCGCTACCCTCGGCACTGGCCAACGCTAGGCACATAAACCAAGCTTTGGGGTTCACCCACTGAAAAGCAGCGCCTTCGCTTATTCTCCATGGTCGAGCCAAGGCTGGGCTTGCACTGAGTGAGCTCGTACGCCATAGCCTTACCACCAGATAACTTAAGAAGCCTGCGCTGAAAATACTGAGCAGTATTTTGCTGGCGGGTATTTGTTGCAATAACTGATGAAACCCTAACGTGGTTGCCAATAGCATAGTGGCGCATCCCAGCACAATTCCCACCACTAAGGGCAGTGAACGGTGAAAACCAAAGTGTACGCCGGTGGTTATCAATAATAAGTTGTTGGGGCCGGGCGAGCCGGTCATAACGGCGATAATCGTTAGTTGAGTTAACAGTGCGTCACTCATGCAGTCTCCTCTTGAATAGAGGCTATATTGGGGCGAAAAGGGTGGGGGGTACAGAGGCAGAAAATCGGTATTGAATAGGTACAGTATCGATTGGAGTGCTGCTGTACCGGTGGTGATAGTAGTAACTGTGCTGCCTGCTTCTTTCCCCTTTTTAAGAAAGCGTATAACCTAGTGGGCGAAAAAATAATGAGGAAATAATTGTGAAAGTACTGGTAACCGGCGGCGCGGGCTATATTGGTTCACACACCTGCCTGGCTCTGTTGGCGCAGGGCCATGAGGTGGTTGTGTTTGATAATTTCAGCAACAGCAAGCCCGAAGTGTTGCGCAGACTGGAGCAAATCAGCGGCACTGCCATTGCCTGTGTAGAGGGCGATGTGTGTGATCATTCGGCCTTGCATCAGGTTTTTTCGGCCCACAACTTTGATGCGGTGATTCATTTCGCCGGGCTTAAAGCGGTGGGAGAGTCAACGGCCAACCCGCTTAAATACTACGAGGTTAACGTTTGCGGCAGCCGCATATTAACCGAGGTGATGCTGGCCCATCAGGTGCACTGTGTGGTGTTTAGCTCGTCGGCTACCGTGTACGGCACGCCTAAATCTGTGCCCATTAATGAGAGCTTTGCCCTCTATCCGGCCAACCCCTATGGTCACACCAAGGCTATGGTAGAAACCATATTGCGCGATACCGCTGCGGCCCACACTGCCTTAAGCGCGGTGTTATTGCGTTACTTTAACCCGGCCGGTGCCCACCCCAGTGGATTGATCGGCGAAGACCCCAAGGGTATTCCCAATAACTTAATGCCCTTTATTGCTCAGGTGGCGGTGGGTAAGCGCGAACACCTGGCCGTATTTGGCGATGACTACCCCACGTGCGATGGCACCGGCGTGCGCGATTATATCCATGTGATGGATTTGGCCGAGGGGCATGTGGCGGCGCTGGAGCAGCTGAGTCGCCAGCCCGGTTCCCATGTTTATAATTTGGGCACAGGTTGCGGTTACAGTGTGTTGCAAATGCTGCAGGCGTTTGAGAAAGCCTGCGGTAAAACCATTCCCTATCAAGTTCAAGCTCGCCGCGACGGCGATATCGCTGAGTACTGGGCCGACCCCGGCAAAGCCGAGCGAGAGTTAGGTTGGCGCGCCGAGCGCGATGTAGCACAAATGGCGGCCGATACTTGGCGCTGGCAATCGAACAACCCCGAGGGTTTTTAACCCCTCCGCGCGACAGAATAAAGCGGGCCGAAGACCGCAGTGTCTTCGGCTTGCTCAGGGCCTTAGGTTTTTATCTGTTACGCTTCAGCAGCGTTTTCTGTAATCTGTACTGCTTGGATGATCGGTGTCTGTACACCTCATCGGTGCGTTTTTGCGCTAGCCTTGAAACCTAAAAGCGGCCTGGTTCATCGGGACAAAGGGAGGTTTTAACCATGTTGTACCAAGATTTAGCCAACCGCCTGCAGGGCTTGATTGGTGACGAGGTTTATCCCTCGGGCACGGCTTTGCCCGGCGTGCGGCGTTTGAGCCAGCAGCATCAGGTGAGTGTGTCGACCGCGGTGAACGCTTGTCGCGAGCTAGAGCGGCGGGGTTTATTGGAGGCGCGGCCGCGCTCGGGCTATTTTGTCCGCCCCCAGACGCTCAAACGCAAACCTCCAAGAGTGCGCACCGTGAGCAAATCGCCCAAGCCGGTAACGGGCCAGGGGCGAGTACTGCAATTAATTCAGTCGGCCAACAATCCCGATATTGTGAATCTGGGTACGGCAATTCCCGACCCCGATTTTTTGCCCGTGCATACCATCGAAAAGGCTTACCGAAAAGTTTGGCGCGAGCAACGCAGGCGCTGTGTAAATTACGAATTTCCGCCCGGGGCACCGGAGTTGCGCACCCAAATTGCCCGCCATTTGGCGAGCTTGCAGTGCGATGTTAGCCCCGAGCAGGTGTTGATTACCAACAGCTGTCAGGAGTCGGTTGCGATTGCTTTAAAACAGATTACCCGGCCCGGTGATGTGGTGGTACTGGAGTCGCCTATCTACTACGGCTTGTTGCAGGTGGTAGAAGCATTAGGTTTAAAAGCCTTGGAAATACCCACCGACCCCGAGCAGGGTGTCTCGCTTGGGGCACTGGAGCTGGCGCTGGAGAAGTGGCCAGTCGCCGCCTGTGTGATGGTGCCGAATTTTTCCAACCCGCTGGGTGTGTGTCTGTCCGATGAGCGCAAACAGGCGCTGTTAAAACTGTTGTATCAATACAAGGTGCCGCTGGTAGAGGATGATATATACGGTGAGCTACCTCACTGCGGCCCGCGACCACGGCCGATTAAAAGTTGGGACACCAAAGGCTTGGTTTATTACTGCTCATCGTCATCGAAAACCCTCGCGGCGGGGTTGCGGGTAGGCTGGTTGGTGCCGGGCAATAATATTGAGCGCGCCGAATATTTGCAGTTTATTAATACAGTGTGTGTGAACACCCCCGCGCAACTGGCGATGGCGCATATTCTGGAAAAAAGCCGATATGAGCGCATGATGCGTCAGTCGCGGGCGGAGCACGCGGTATCTGTGGCGCGAATGTTGGAGCGTGTTACACAGCTGTTTCCCGACGAGACTCGGGTCAGCCGGCCCACGGGGGGCTTTGTGTTGTGGCTGGAATTGCCGGGGCACATTAATACCACCGCTCTTATTGAACCGGCGCTGGCTCAGGGTATCAGCTTTGCACCCGGCAGTTTATTTTCCGGTACGGGGAAATTTAATAACTGCCTGCGCTTAAACTGCGCGGTTAAGTGGGATGCCCGCGTGGAAAGAGCCTTGGTGAACTTAGCCAGGTTGGTGGGGGCATAATGCGTTGAACGCAGAACGCAGAAC
>NZ_JAUOQM010000006.1:9613-33160 GCF_030547685.1 Gilvimarinus sp. 2_MG-2023
GAACGCAGAACGCAGAACGCTAGTTCGCTAGCAGGCGTTTGATTTTCCCCTCTAATTTTTTCGGTTTGGTGATGGGGGCGAATCTGCGTTGGGGAGTACCATCGCGGGCGATCAAAAATTTGGTGAAGTTCCACTTGATATCATTGCCGCCCAACCCTGGGCACTCTTCTTTTAAGTACTGAAAAATGGGGTGGGCCTTGGCACCGTTAACGTCGATTTTTTCGGTCATTAAAAAATCAACGCCGTAGTTGAGCAGGCAGCCGTTTTGAATTTGCGTGGCGTCGCCCGGCTCTTGCTCGCCAAACTGATTACACGGGAAACCAATAATTACCAGCCCCTGTTCTGCGTACTGTGTATGCAGCGCTTGCAGGCCTTCGTATTGAGGCGTTAAGCCGCACTTACTGGCAGTGTTGACCAAGAGCAAAACTTTGCCCTCAAAACTGGCAAAGTCGATGGTGTCGCCATCGAGGCTATCGATTGAAAACTTGTGGATTTTGGCCATGCTGCGTCTCCCTTGTGTGGGCCGTATCATACCTATCTCTTCGATATAAGGTAAAGGAATTCGCTTTAGTCGGCGGGTGGCTAAACTGTTGTACAAGCACAAGGGGGTAAGCGGCAACAGAAACCTACCGGAGTATCTGTTGCCAGCTATGCACTCAGATATTTTTGCACTAAGTCTTCGTTCAGATCGGCGAGAGTGCCGATTGCCCCGACCTTGCCGCGCTCCATAATATAAACAGGGTCTGCGGGTAAATGGCAGTTTTTTCCACCCGTGAAACCGTTAAGTCTGCGCATATCATTGCCGATACCGGTCCGTGTCTCGGTACTGGTTTTACTGATTTCCGTTAAAGATGATTTTATCGTTGTGAAACGGTAGTAGGGACACGTTTTAAAAAGTGCAAAAACACTCGCATTGGGTTACGTTAGCTCGCGTATTGACGCCCTCTAAGCGGGCAAACCGAAGGGCAAGGACAATTGATGAATACACTACAGCGTTTGCCAAGGAATCTTTGGGTTTTAGCGACCACGTTATCGTTGGTGATGACTGCGATACCGCTCATGGTATTGATAAGTGGGTTATTGGGGAGTGAGCTGGCCTCTAATCCGGCACTGGCAACTTTGCCTTTGGCGTGTGCTGTTATCGGCACCGCCATAGTGACTATACCGGCGGCGTTACTGGTGCGTGCCAAAGGTCGTCGTTTTGCCGGCTTTACCGGTATTGCTTGTGTTGGGGGCGGAGCATTGAGTGGGCTATTGGCAACGGAGCTAAATAGTTTTACTTGCTTGTTGCTGGGAGCCGTATTGATTGGCGGCGCCATGGCATTTTTTCAGCAATTTCGGTTTGCGGCTATTGAAAGTTTAAGCAATCCTGCTGATGCGGGGCCGGCGGTTTCGGTGATTATGCTTAGCGGCATTGTTTCGGCTCTAATTGGCCCTGAACTTGGGGCTTGGGGGCGGTATTGGCCAGGCTTTGCTCAGTACAGTGGCTCGTTTATTTTGCTGCTTATTATTGTGGGGCTGGCCGCCTTGGTTTTTAACGGGTTTCATAATCCACTGTTGCAAAAGACTGACGAACCAGATGGTGGCCGACCACTAGGGCAGGTGATTCGCCAGCCGGTGTTTATTATCGCCTTGGCTTCGGCGGCCATTGGTTATGCGGTGATGAGTTTTTTAATGACCTCGACCCCGATCAGTATGCATAGTCATCACGGCCACAGTTTGTTGGATGCCAAATGGGTGATTCAAAGCCATTTGTTGGCCATGTTTCTGCCGTCGTTATTTTCCGGTTTTTTGTTGCAAAAGTTTGGGGTGCTGAGGTTAATGTTGGCCGGTTGCGCACTTTATATTGGGGTGTTGATTGTCGCTCTTAGTGGGCAGGCTCTTATACATTATTGGTGGGCGTTGGTTTTGCTTGGTATTGGTTGGAATTTTCTGTTTTTGGCCGGTACGACTTTGTTGTCAAAATCCCATAGCAACGCTGAGCGTTTTAAGGTTCAGGCGGTGAATGATTTTAGTGTTTTCTCGCTGCAGGCTCTGGCTTCTTTATCGGCCGGTTGGGTGTTGGTGCAGTATGGTTGGTCTACCCAAGTGTGGCTATCACTGCTGCCAGTAGGTGTGCTGTTGATGCTAGCACTCTGGATGTTCTTTCGGCGAGACCCCTTGTAATGACGGCCTGCTGGTTGGCAGGCCGTGCCATTGAGTGGGCTAGTTATTCTCAGGACGCGGAGCGGTGGGGTAGTGTTGGAATATTTGCTGTACCGCGCCTTGAATGGACTCGCGTGGGCTGTTGAGCGCCTCTTGACTCATTTTACCTTCGGCGATGCCTTCCCAAATTAGACGCTCTTCGCTAGCGTCGACGACATCTATATTTAATGTGCCGACTTTATAGTCGCGTGTATCGGGCTCTCGATCGTAGAGCGGGAAGCCCAAATATAAGCCCGAGCGATAGTAGTAATAATTGTAGGTGGCACTTAATTTGGGGCCAGAGCGGACCTCGGTGCGGTTTTCGGTATTCATAAAGAAGTTAACCAGCAAATCGGGTGACGCCTCTGAGTAGCGATAGCCCAGAGCTTGCATCTCTTGCGTTGCGGCTTCTTTAAAGTAGGCGGTAACTAAGGTCGAATAGCCGCTTTTATCGGTGCCGAGAGGGTCGATAAAGCCGAAGGTTTGGTATTGCTGAAAGTCGACACTTTGATCGAAATCGGTACGAATATCGGGGCCTGTGGCGGCGCAGCCGGTCAGTCCGATCAACACCAAGATGGCCGCTGTTTTGAATAATTTGTTCATCTGTGTGAAAACACCTGTTGGGTTTATTGTTTACAACCTAATATTCGACTTAGATTCTACCTGAAAGGTTCCTTATGCATAGTCTAATCGGGTGCGCGGTATGCGACAATCTGTCACATCTTCACCTGACAGGTTATAGGTAGAATACGGCACTATCAATATTGTCATTACGGTACGGGAGTAAAAATGGAACATAAATTGAGCAGGTTGGGTCTGGCGGTGGCGTTTTTGGCCCCAACAGCGGCGGTTGTGGCACATGAGGGTGCACCGGTTCCCGAGTCACATGCCCCTGCAGGGGTTATGGCAGACCACACCCATGCAAAAGGTGAGGTAATGACCGGTTACCGCTACCTGCATTCCAGTTACAGTGGCGTATTTACGGGTGATCAAGAGGTAGGCGCTCACGAGCTGGCGATGGAAGGCTACAGTATGATGCCGACCGGCATGACTATGGATATGGTGATGCTGGACATTATGTACGCACCTACCGATAACCTCACCTTAATGCTGATGCCCATGTATATGAGCATGGATATGGATATGGCCGCGACCGGGGCCGCGGGGCATGATCACGGCGCTATGGATTCAATGTCGGCCATGGATGCAATGGATGATATGGCCCACGATATGGATATGCACACCCATAGCCACGGCACATCCGGCTGGGGTGATACGGTTGTTAGTGCACTGTACAACTGGACACCTGGTTCTAACCATCAGCTGATTACCACTCTGGGAATTAGTTTACCCACCGGCAGTGTGGATGAAAAAAATGCCGACGGCACTTTTGTGCACTATGGCATGCAACTGGGCAGCGGCACCTATGATGCCTTACCGTCGATTACTTACACCGGTTACAGCGGCATTGTTAGCTGGGGCGCGCAGCTAAATGCGGAAATTCGCCTGGAAGATGAAAACGACTCCGGCTTTGCCTTTGGCGATAAAACCGCGGCTACAGCTTGGGGGGCAGTGCGTGTGCTGGACTGGATGAGTGTTTCGGCGCGCCTGGAGTGGTCTGACCAAGATGCGATTAGCGGCCATTACAACGGCGCGCACAACCACAGCAGCCCCAGTGACATTCAGGCTAACTACGGCGGTGAGTATATCGACGCAGGCATAGGCGTGAATACCGTGGTGACCGGCGGCAACTTTCAAGGCTTGCGCTTGGGTGCTGAGTGGGTGACGCGTGTTGATGAGGATTACAACGGTTATCAGCTTGGCTTAGACGATGGGGTAAATGTTAGTTTGACCTACGCGTTTTAACGCTAGCGTTGATGTCATTTGCTCAATTTGCAGTGTGCAATATGGCGGCGCCGATTGATAAAAATCGGCGCCGTTTATTTAGCGCAAACTTTGCACAAAAGTCAGAATAATCAACGCTGGGCACACAAACCGAACGTAGGTCGGCCATATTTTCCAAAACAGGCTGGACTCTATTTCTGGGTGGCCTTTGGCAAGTTCGCTCAGTAGTTTTTTGCGTGACAGTACCCAACCGGCAAATAGGCAAAGAGTCACACCCAGTAGCGGTTGGCCGTAAACGGTGCTGGCGGTAATTGCCAGCGAGAAGAGGGCATCAAACTGCCAGATAATTAGCACGCTCAAACTAAAAATAACACCACCGGACAACCAGGCGGCTTTGGTGCGGCTGAGCTGCCAGCGCTCAACACATATCGATACCGGAACTTCCAGCAAGGAAATAGCGGAGGTGAGGGCGGCGATGCTCATTAGGGCGAAAAACGCGATGGCCATCCAGTCACCGGCACCGCCCATATGGGCGAACAGTGCGGGTAGTACCTGAAAAATCAAACCGGGGCCGGCAATCAGCTCACCGCTGTCTGAATATACCGCCACTCCTTGGGCTTGGGCGACGTAAATCGCCGGGATAATCAACAAGCCGGCGGTAAACGCAAAGCCTGTATCCAACAAAGTGACCGATGCCCCCATGCGCGGCAAATTGTCGGTGTCGCGCAGGTAGGAGCCGTAAATTAGCATGGTGCCAACGCCCAGCGAGAGCGAGAAAAAAGCTTGCCCCATGGCGCTGAGTATCAGCGCTGGGTCCAATAGGCGCCCGATATCGGGAATCAGGTATGCCTTAAGGCCGTCGCTTGCCCCCGGCTGCATAAGGACATAGCCGATCAGGCCAATCAAAATCAAAAACAGTAGCGGCATTAACCGCGTCGACCACGCTTCAATGCCGTTTTCAACACCGCGAGCAATGATCAGAACCGTCAGTGTCGACATGCCTGCACACATCAGTGCGTCGCGTTGAAAGTGGCCGGTTTTAAACCACAGGCTGGCTTCTTGGTTGGCGAGCTTAGCCGCAAGCGGGGCGAAAAACTCCGCGAGCATCCAGCCTGCCACCAGTGCGTAAAAACTTAAAATAATAACCGCGACAGCCACAGCGGCAAAGCCCACCAGCCAGCCGAGTTGGGAGAAAGGTGCGCGCGGGTTCAGATTGGCCAGCGCAGTCACGACATTCGCCTTACTGTACCGGCCAATAGTCAGCTCGGCCATGAGTGCCGGGTAGGCCAATAAAAACGCCAGGATAAGATAAACCACTAAGAAGGCCGCCCCGCCATTGCTGGCAGCTTGAGTAGGAAAGCCCCAAATATTGCCCAGCCCCACCGCAGAGCCGGCCGCCGCTAGTAGAAAGCCGATTTTGCTGGAAAATTGTCCCCGAGATTGCGCCATAGTTGTCACGTATTGTCTGATGGTTTAAGCCTTTTGGTGCTAGTATAAAGGTCAGAAGCTCGCCAGCAATAGGGAATTAGTGTGGACCGCGATCAAGACAAAACCGTTATCAGTGATCAACCTGAGCCTGCCAAGGCGCCAGCCACGCAAAAATTTGGTCATTACGAGGTAGTGGCTGAGCTGGGTCGCGGCGGTATGGGCACGGTGTATCGCGGTTACGAAAGTTCGCTGAACCGCTATGTGGCCATTAAGGTGCTGGCTCCGCATTTAGCCGATGATGAGTCACTGGTGGGGCGTTTCTCGCGCGAAGCAAAAAGCGTGGCGGCACTCAACCACCCCAATGTCGTGCATATTTACTACACCGGTGAGCAAGAAGGTTTGCCCTACTTTGTTATGGAGTGCATAGAAGGGGAGACGCTGGCCGACCGGGTGCGAGAAAAAGGCACCTTATCTTCCCAAGAGGCAGCCAAGCTATTATTACAGGCAGCCAGAGGCTTAGCCTGTGCCCATGACCGGGGCATTATCCACCGCGATGTCAAACCCTCCAATCTAATGATTGATGCCTCGGATACCGTTAAATTAACGGATTTTGGTATTGCCTTGGCGCGCGACATTGGCGACAAGCTGACCACAACGGGCCAGTTTGTCGGCACCACCGGGTATGTAAGCCCAGAGGTGTTTCAGGGGCGCACGGTGGATTCACGCTCCGATATTTTTAGCTTGGGGGTGGTTTTATTCGAAATGCTGGCCGGGGTAAAACCCTTTGACCACGATAGCCCCATGGGCTTGATGTTGCAGGTGGTGGAAAAGCCTGCGCCCGATATTCGTGAGCTTAATCCCAGTGTCGATTTGCGATTACAAACCATCCTCCAGCGCATGATCGAGAAAGACCCAGCCAACCGCTACCAAACTTGCCACGAGCTGAGTGAAGACTTGAGTCGGTTTTTGGCCGATCAACCTTTGGCTGGTGAACCCACCCCGAGTGCTCAGCTTGAGCCCTCGGCCCCAGCGCGCCGCTCGGCCTGGCCGTTGTTGCTGTTATTTTTGGTTGGCGCGGGTGCGGCGGCTTACACATGGCGCGGCCCTTTATTGGAGTTCTTGCCGGTGAGCGAGCCTGCGGGCCCTCAAACAACGGCCCCAGCAGTGGCCGATATGGGCCTAAACACTGCCGTTGAAAACACAGATTCTCCCGATGGCGTTGTAACAGCTGGTAGTGAGTCGATTGCAGTAGTAGCCCCTACTGAGGGCGCTGAGGCGACAGACAAGGCAGCGCCCGCTGAGGGCATTTTATCTGCTGAAGGAACGATGCCCACGGAAGACTCTATCCCCGCAAAAGAGGAGTTTTCAGAGAAGGGCGAGGTCGCCACACCGAGTGGCGAGCCAAGCAACCAGCTCGCCGGTGGGCAGTCACAAATGATGGGTGATAGCGCGGCCAGCATGCATCAAAGCCCAGCTGCCTTAAACCAGAGCCCGCCTAGCGGCAATACAATGGGTGCGGTAGATGATGGCGAGAGTCTAGTGGGAGCAATGGCGGTGGATAATTCAGGTGATCTAGCCTTGGCCCGTGCCGCGCAACCGAGTGCTTTGGCGCCGCAGGTGAATAACCCCAGCGTTATTGAAGCCCAGTCCAAACCTGTAGTGAACCCAGAGGCCGCAATGGTCGCCACCCGCGGTGACGCAGCTCTGGTGGGGCCCCTGGCTCAGCGTATTGATGAGATACTTAACGCAGAATCCATTGAGCGCCTCGACCCGGCATTTGTGTCAGGTGCACAGCAAGCTCTGCAAGCGCCACAACCGGATTTGAACAGTTTAAAACAGCCGATATTGGCCAGTGGTGGACGCTACCTTGTACTGGTGACGGCCTCTTCTTTGGGGGGGGAAACCATTGAGTACTATGGCCAGTACGACACGCTCTATTCCGCGCAAGTTGAAGTGGTGCTTTACGATTTGGTGCAAACCCGGTCGCTGCGCCGCTGGAGTGAGCGGGTTAGCTATACCAATCTTAATGCCCAGCAGCAGGTCGATAGCGCATTCTCGGGCCACTTGGCGTCACTGCCCGGTCTTATGGATGCACCTTAGCGTTGATTGTGCTGAAATAAACGCTGTTTTTCGCGGCTCCAGTCGCGCTCTTTTTCTGTCTCGCGCTTATCGTGCAGCTGTTTACCTTTACCCAGTGCCACTTCAACCTTAATTAAATGCTGTTTCCAGTACATGGCCGTAGCGACCACGGTAAAGCCCTTTTGCTCGGCGGCGCGCTGGTATTTTTCCAGTTCGCGGCTGTGCATCAGCAATTTGCGCGAGCGGTTATTCTCGGGCACAAAATGGGTAGAGACTGTTTTAAGGGGAGTAAACTGCGCGCCTACCAGCCAGGCTTCACCATTTTGGAAAATGACATAGGTATCGGTCAGCTGAACCTTGCCTTCGCGGGCGCTTTTCACTTCCCAGCCAAGCAGGGCAATCCCGGTTTCCAGCTTATCTTGCAGCTGGTAGTCGTGACGGGATTTCTTATTCAGCGCAATGGTGTTGCTGCTGCTTTTGCTTTTCTGCTTTTTTGCCATGTAAAGTCTAATGTCTGATCGATGAGTGGGCGCGTGCATTATAGCGATTTCACCAACGCCATGCTATCGGCGTACAATGAACCATGAAAATCAGAGTTTAACAACCGGAGTAGGGCGTGAGAAAAGCTCAGCAACACGCAATTTGGGGACGTAGGGGCACATTTATATTAGCCGCGACTGGCTCAGCGGTAGGTCTGGGTAATATTTGGAAGTTTCCTTATATTACCGGCGAGAATGGCGGCGGTGCGTTTGTCGTGATGTACTTACTGTGCATATGCTTAATTGGTCTGCCCGTGCTGGTCGCCGAGATCATGTTGGGCCGTCGCGGGCGGGCCAGCCCGATTTTGGCTATGCAGCGAGTGGCGCGCGAGTCGAACAGTAGCAAACTTTGGTCATTGATTGGCTGGAGCGGTGTGCTGGCCGGGTTTATTATCCTCTCCTATTACAGTGTGATCGCTGGCTGGACGCTGGAGTACGTGACCACCGCCGCCCGCGGTGGGTTCGAGGGCTTTGATGGGGTCGCGGCGAATAACACGTTTACGGCTCTACAAGGTGATATCAGTACACTGGTACAGTGGCAAACGGCGTTTTTATGTATGACGGCGCTGATTATTATGTTTGGTGTTACTCGCGGCTTGGAAACTGCGGTGCGTATCTTAATGCCATTGTTGTTTTGTCTGTTGGTTGTCTTGCTAGGCTATGCTGCCTATGCGGGTGACTTTGCGGCGGGCTTTAACTTTTTGTTTAAATTTCGTTTTGATCAACTCTCCTTAGAAGGTCTATCGTTAGCCTTGGGGCATGCGTTTTTTACGTTAAGTCTTAGCATGGGCGCGATTATGGCCTACGGCTCATATATGCCGCACAATCAATCCATACTCAAAACGGCAGCTACCGTTGGGGTTTTGGATACCGCCATCGCTCTATTGGCGGGACTGGTGATTTTTCCCATTGTTTTTGCTAATCCGGGTATTGAACCCGGGGCCGGCCCGGGGTTGATGTTTGTCAGCCTACCGATTGTGTTTGGCGCTATGCCCTTAGGGGAGGTGTTCGGTACGGTTTTCTTTTTACTGGTGACCTTGGCGGCCTGGAGTTCGACCATCTCACTTCTGGAGCCGGCCGTGGCCTATTTAACGGAGAGGTTTCGGTTTCATCGGGTGGCGGCTAACTTGCTGATTATTTTTTGCGCTTGGCTGCTGGGTTTAACCACCGTGTTTTCTCTTAATCGCTGGCAAGACCTATCGCTGGTAGCGGGAATGACCCCCTTTGATCTTAGCACCTTTATCACCGAGCAAGTGCTTTTGCCGCTCGGTGCGCTGGCGACGGCAATCTATGTCGGATGGTTTATGAAAAAACGTCCGTTGCGGCGTGAGCTGGCACTGGATTCTTCGCGTTGGTTTGTTCGCTGGCTTACAGTGTTGAAATATGTGTCACCCATGTTGATCGCGGTGGTGTTTGTATTGGGTATAGTTGATAAGTTTGCGGGGTAAAAGTGGGGCATCGTATAGAGCGCACGCAAAATGTAGAGTTTTCGTGTCAGCAAATGTTTGAGTTAGTGAATGATATTGAAGCCTATCCAGACTATATGGATGGCTGTCAAAAAGCCCGAATATTAAAAAGTGGTGAAGATTGGTTAGAGGCAGAGCTGTCTTTGGGGGTAGGGGGCATAACTCAGAGTTTTGTCACTCGCAACAGCTTACAGCCTCCACATAAAATGACCCTTAAGCTGGTCGATGGGCCGTTTCGCGAATTTAATGGTGAGTGGCGATTTGAACCTGTGGGGGATGCTTGTAAGGTAACCTTTAAGCTGGATTTTAGTATGAAAAATCCCCTATTGGCCTTTGCCGCCAATAAAATGTTCGAGCAAGTGGTTGAATCACAGGTAAAAGCCTTGTGTCGGCGGGCGCGCGAACAGTTTGCGAGCTAATTAACATTGAGAGAGTGGTATGGCGGACTTAGATTTAATTACCGTTGAGGTGGCCTTTGCGTTACCCCAGAAACAAAAAATTATTGAGTTGTTGGTGGAGCCTGGCACGACGGCCTATCAGGCGGCAGAGCGCTCGGGCATTAGCCGTGAATTTCCTGAGATTGACCTAGATTCGGCAAAAATGGGTATTTTTGGTCAAGCATTAGGGATAAAAGGGCTTAAGCCACCCCGTGAGCACATCTTGCACAATGGCGATCGAGTGGAAATTTACCGCCCCCTAACGGCAGACCCAAAAGAGGTGCGTAGGCGCCGGGCAGAAAAGGCTAAAGCACAGGATAAAGCCGATAAATAAGCTATAGTAAAAAGAGGGCGGCTAAAGAGCATTTTTAGTACACAACTGCTGGCTTACAATGCATCTAGGCTATGGTGTTGGTTGCGTTTGTCGAGTATCCCGCTTATCGGTAACCCTTAACGCGGGGTATAGATAGATTTTGTAAGAGAAAAGAGCTGCTGTGGTCGTTGTAGGTTAAAACGTTCTGGGGGCAGAGATTATTCTGCCCTACTAGAAAAATTTTCAAGTATGGCAGTATAAAAGCCCCTTGTTTTAATGGAATAAATATAAAGCTGGACTGGATATGGTGCGACCCTTGCGTCAACAAGCCCCTTGGTTCTATCCGTTGCTTTTCACACTCGTTTTCACTGCGCTTTTGTTCGTTGTAGAGCGGCATAGTAGTCGTCAACAAAAGCAAGAAATAGATTCTCGGTTGAGCGATATATATAGTGAATGGCAATCTCGGATGGATGTTGTTGAAGGTGAGTTTACCCAACATTGGCAATGGCTAGAGTCTCTGGTGAACACGCCTTGGTGGCAGGAGCTAAGTGCAGAGACTAAGCACCAATTTATTGCTCAACAGTGGCCTGAGGCCATTCAACTTCATAGCGATTCCGCCATGAACTGGCAATCGGTGCCTACTGAGGCCTGGTTTATTTTCCCCGAATTGCGCCAATCACTTATTAACTGTTCGCAGTTGAAAGAAATCCCTTGGTTGTCAGGTGGACAAAATTTTTATCGTGTGCTTATTTGGCAAGGTGATAGCAGCGCTCAAGGTTGTGCGGCCAGCTTACTTCCTGTACTGGGCAAGGTGACAGCCCCACTCAAACCTGATTCTAATACGGGGTGGCTATTACTGAGTCCTACTGGCCAGCAATTGTCGGCGGGGCATACAGCTGCATTAGTGGCTCTGAAAAATAAACATAGAATACACCAGAGCTCCGAATCCGTGCTTTTTCATCAGTCAAGTGACGGGCAAAAGTACGCTCTGATGCAGTTTAAACTGTTTGGCCTTACAGAACCGGCATCGAGTCTGGTTTACATCGTAGCTCAACCATTGAGTGATTTTCTTATCGTCGATCGTTTGCCAACCGAAACGCGCATTTTTTGGTGGTGTGTATGGTTATTGGGTATTTTGATTATTTCTATAATCTACGCATTTTGGCGACGATTAATTAAAGCCGGTTTTTCAACTGATCAACTACGCAAGAATAATGTTAGTGGTACCAATCGATTAGAAATTGCCTTAGAGAGTAGCCAGAGCGGGTATTGGGAGTGGAATATTGCCAGTGGTCAAGTGGATTTCTCCAATCATTGGATAAGCATGCTGGGGCTCAATAAAGAAAAAATTGCTAAAAATGGAATCGATGAGTGGCTGCATCGTATTCATCCCGATGACCGAAGTAGGAGTAAAGCCTTATTGGTGACACATCTTAAAGGTCAAACTGGCATGTTTGAGGATGAACAGCGGGTCCTAAATCATGAAGGGGATTACCTCTGGTTTTTAACTCGAGGTAAAGTTACCGAACGAAATCCTGATGGTTTTGCCACCCATATGCTTGGTGTTTATACGCTTATCGATGATCATAAGCGTGTTGAGGCTTTGGCACTTAAGCAGCAAAAAGCTTTAGGGCGACTTAATGAAATTGCCACGCTTACCGGTTCTGATTCATGGGAGCGATTGCGAGAATCTTTGAGTCTAGGGGCGGAATATTTAGAATTACCTTTTGGCATTATTAGTCATATAGTAGGCAATAGTTATACCGTTAAAATACAACATTCTCCACCCAATACACTGAAGGATGGCGAGATATATCATCTGCCCGATTGCTATTGTCATGACACACTTAAGTCAGGCGATGTCTTTGCCGTACATCATATTAAAAATTCAGCTTATAGCTCCCATCCTTGTTACATTAATAGCCAGCTTGAATGTTATATAGGTGCTCCAGTTTGGGTGGCTGGAAATATCTATGGCACGATTAATTTCTCAAGCTCTGTGGCTCGCCAAAAATCTTTTAGCGACACTGAGCGTGATTTTGTAAGACTGTTAGCGAAATGGGTTGGGAGTACTCTAGAGCATTGGCTGCATACTCGTGAAATCATCGAGCTTTCGGATACCTTTACCAAGTTATCGGATAGTCTGCCTGGGTGTCTCTGTCAGTTTCAGATGAATGCTGATGGTAAGCTATTTTTCCCATTTGCCAGCCGCGGAATAAACGATATTTTTGGTGTGACGCCAGGGCTAGCAGCTCACAGTGCGGATCTAATTTTAAATCGAATACATAAAGATGATATTGCGCATGTGAACTTTTCCATTGAAGAGTCGGCACGAAGTATGACCTTATGGCGAGAGTGCTATCGTTATAATCATCCAGAGCGAGGGATTATCTGGGTGCGCAGTCAGACCAGCCCTGAAAAACTGACGAATGGCAGTATTATCTGGCACGGTTACATTTGGGAGGTTACTGATGAAATGCGTGCTGAGGAGAATCTTAAACACGCCAACCGTTGGCGGCAAGCCACCTTGGATGCTGCCAGTGTTTCTTTTATCGCAACTGATTACAATGGCATCATCAAGACTTTTAATAAAGGGGCAGAGGCATTATTGGGTTATCGCGCCGATGAGCTGATTGATAAATGTGACCCGGGCTGTTTGCATCTGGGTGAAGAAGTTGTGGCTCGCGCTCAAGTTTTATCCGATGAACTGGGTTATTCCGTAAAACCAGGGTTTGATGTCTTTGTTGAAAAAGTTAAGTACGGTGGAACCGAGGAAAACAACTGGACCTATGTGCGCAAAGATGGGTCGCATTTCCCGATTGTTTTGACTGTTACTGCTATTTTCGATGAACACGGAAAAGTGGATGGTTATTTGGGGGTGGGGCGTGATGTCAGTGAGGTTCAAGAGCAAAAAGAGCGACTTCGAGCTTTTGCCGAGCGCACCCAGACCATTCTTAATAATGCCGCCGATGGAATTATTGTTATTCGTAAAAACGGTATTATTGATACGTTTAATAAGTCAGCTGAGCGTCTATTTGGTTGGAAAGCTGATGAAATTATTGGTCAGTCGATAAATTTATTAATGCCCAAAGAAATTGCAGCCGAACATGATCAATACTTAGCTCGTGGTAGAGATGGGCGTGTCGATCGGGTGTTGGGCCAATCTCGATCGCTTGTTGGTTTGCGGCGTGATGGCGAACAGTTCCCGCTTGAAATTGCATTGTCTGAAATTGAACAGGATGGAGAGCCGTTTTATATTGCTATGTTACGCGACATTACCGAGCGTCAGCGTATAGATCGTATGAAGAGTGATTTTATTGCAACTGTTAGTCACGAATTACGAACACCTTTAACGGCTATTAGCGGTTCTTTGCGGTTGTTGGATGGCGGAGCTTTAGGGCGTTTGGAGGGGCAGGTTGAGCGATTAGTTCGTATTGCTTACGCCAATAGTGCTCGATTGATTGATTTGGTTAATGATTTGCTAGATATGGAAAAGCTGGTGTCTGGGAAGGTGGAGTTTGTAATGACTCAACTTGATATAGTGCCATTGATCAAAAGTGCACTTGAAGAGACCGCGAGCTACGCCGCAGAATATCAAGTGAATTTTGAGCTTGAGGATCATTTAGCAGTTGCTACAGGTGATGCGGGCCAGATATTGGTAACTGTTGACGCGAATCGATTGAAGCAGGTCATGGTCAATCTATTATCCAATGCTGCTAAGTTTTCCCCGTCAGGTAGTACTGTAACCGTAAGCTTACAGTGGCAATCTGGCTTTGTAGAGGTCAGCGTGATTGACCAAGGCATTGGTATCGCTGAAAAGTTCCATGATCAAATATTTCAAAAGTTTTCACAGGTGGATAGTTCCAGTACACGCAGTAAAGGCGGCACCGGGTTGGGGTTGGCCATCAGTAAAGAGTTGGTGACCCATATGGGGGGTGAAATAGGCTTTGAGTCTGCACCCAAACAAGGGTCGCGATTTTATTTTACACTGCCCGGGGAATTAAAATAACCGATAATTTATGGCGCTGGGCTATGCGCCGCAATGGTGGGTTTTAAAGGTTCAGGCGCTGTAGATTTAGAGTTCAAAATAGTTGAAACTCAAACATAAAGTTGAGTTTATTCTCTACCTATTTAAGCTTGGCAGGTTAGTGAGTCAGTGATTGGCCGCTTGATTGTGGTTAAATGAACGGTTACAAACCTCTATTATTCAGCGAATGAAGTATCTTGATGCTGATGATAATCAATAACTCTGTCGAAGTTTTTCGGAGAGATAAGTATGTCGTTAAACACTATACTATATGTAGAAGATGAGCCCGATATTCGAACCATTGCCCAGTTGGCTTTGGAGACGGTGGGGGGCTTTACTCTGATTAGCTGTGCCTCTGGCTCCGAAGCAGTTGCTTATGCGCAGCATACGACACCAGATTTGATACTGCTCGATGTCATGATGCCAGAAATGGATGGCCCAGAGACCTTGCGTTTGCTGCGTGAGCGACCCAATATGGCGGATGTGCCGGCCATTTTTATGACCGCAAAAGTACAACCCTCTGAGGTGGCTGAATATTTGTCGATAGGCGCGGTGGATGTCATTGCTAAACCCTTTGACCCATTGATGTTAGCTGAGCAGATTAATTCGATTTGGTCTCGTACCAAAAGTCAAAAGTACAAGTGAGGAAGCAGTGGGGCCAGATCAAAAACAAGCGGTATTGCAGAAACTTGCCAAGCTACGCGAAGAGTATCGGGCGAGTTTGCCTGGCGTGCTGGAAGCTATCGCGCTTGACGCGCAGAGGTTAGAGACTCCTGCGACTGCTGAACAGCTACAAAGTTTATATCGAAAGCTGCATAAATTAGCTGGTTCAGCGGGCAGTTTTGGTTATCCGCAACTTAGCGCTCAGGCACGGGAATTAGAACTGGTGCTACAGGGCTGGATACATGGCAGTGAGCCAGATTCAAACACACGTTTGCAGTTGCTTGCTCAACTTACAGCGCTCGATTGTGAAGAAAATGTCCCTAGCTCCACTGCAGTACAAGCAGAAGGATTTACAGTTCAAAATATTGGCACGACCAAAAATTTAGTCTATCTAATTGAAGATGACCACAGTGTTGCTCAAGAGCTAACCCTTGCACTTGAAAGTTTTGGCTATCAGGTCGAGTATTTTGATCAGCTCAATGAAGTCGAGCAGGCTATTCTCAGTCGGCGCCCTGATTTTTTGATTGCGGATGTGCTGTTTTCCGATGCAGATGAACGGGGCCCGCAACTGATTGCTCGTCTGCAAAATCAGCTCGACGACCCGTTGGCGGTGGTCTTCATTTCCAGCCATGATGATTTTGACACTTATTTATCGGCGGTTCGGGCTGGGGCTATCGGCTATTTTGTTAAGCCTTTGGATATTGCAACAGTGATAGATTGCCTGGAGTCGCAACTGAGTTTATCGGCGGCTGCCCCCTATCGTGTGATGATAGTCGATGATGATGAACTGTTGGCGAGACACTATAAAGTCGTTCTTGAGGCTTCGGGTATGAGAGTTGAAATTGTGACTCAACCGACACAAGTGTTAACCGTTATGGAGAGTTTTCATCCAGAGGTTGTTTTGTTGGATTTGAATTTGCCCGAGTGTCGAGGCTATGAGTTGGCGCAAATTATTCGGCTTAACCCGGCCTGGCTACGGGTAGCGATTGCTTATTTATCCTCCGAGCAGGATGAGCAAGCGCAAGCACATGCGGTTCGCCATGGCGGCGAAGATTTTCTGACCAAGCCCATCTCTGAATTGCGTTTGGTTAGCGCCGTGACTGTGCGCGCGGCGCGTTCGCGCCAACTGAGTGATGCCATTGATCGCGACAGTTTAACCGGTTTGCTTAAGCACGGTCGCATTAAAGAGCAAGTGAATGTAGAGCTAGAGCGTGCAGCGCGGCAGAACAAACCGGTCAGCGTGGCGATGATTGATCTCGATCATTTTAAAACCGTCAACGACTCCTATGGCCATGCGGTAGGTGACAAAGTCATCCGAGCGCTATCGCAATTGCTGCGCCAGCGATTGCGTAAAACCGATAGTATCGGGCGCTATGGCGGTGAGGAGTTTGTGGCGGTGTTACCCGATTGTGGGCCTGAATCAGCTCAAAAGTTATTAGAAGCGGTGCGTGAGAGTTTTGCCGCCTTAGGGTTTAGCGTGGCTGGGGAGCACTTTAACGTCACACTTAGTGCCGGTATTGCGACTGCGGCCGGCCCCGGTGAGAACCTACTTGAGTGTGCCGATAAAGCCCTTTACCAAGCCAAGCACAGCGGCCGTAACTGTGTGGTTACCGCCGGTGAGCCTGAATAATTGGAAGATTTGTCTTAGTTGGATGGAACCGGGGTATCGGGATCTTCCGCTTTAGATGCCTCTTCGGTGGCTTCGGGCAAGTTTTCGCCGTCGTAGTGAGTAAAGGTCTCACCGTCGAAGTACACCGTCAGTGAGCGCTTATAAAAGCGACCATCACCTCTTTTAAGGCTGTAGTAATAATCCCAGCGGTCGTCGTTAAAGACATCGGCAATCAGCGGCGTGCCCAGCACAAATCGCACTTGGCGCTTACTCATGCCCGGCTCGAGTTGCTCTATCATCTCTTGTGTGATGATATGCCCCTGTTGCACATTGATCTTGTGAACGCCGGGAAATTGAAAATACTGACACCCCGCAAGCATTGTTAAGCTGCAAAGAATCATAAGGGGTGTTTTGACTATTTTCATTACAGGGGTTCCACTTAATAAAATGAATGGCGATAATACCTGATCACCTTGAACACTGAGAAGACTTTGGACAAAAAAATGGCCGATGAAAACCAAGAATTACGCAAGGCAGGCCTAAAGGTTACCTTGCCCCGAGTGAAGATCCTGCAAATGCTGGAGTCTTCGGAAAACCATCATATGAGCGCTGAAGATGTTTATAAAGCGCTGATGGAAGCCGGCGATGACGTGGGTTTAGCCACTGTTTACCGCGTATTGACGCAGTTTGAGACCGCAGGCCTGGTTATCCGTCATAATTTTGATGGTGGTCATTCCGTGTTCGAAATCGCCAGTGGCGAGCACCATGATCATATGGTCTGCTTGGACACAGGCCGTGTGATTGAGTTCCACAGCGAAGAAATTGAGCAGCTGCAACAAAAAATTGCCCAAGATCACGGCTTTGAGCTGGAAGATCACTCCTTGGTTCTGTACGTCAAACCTAAGCAGTCCTGAAATAAGCCGCTTATCCGAGGCTAAACTCGTTAGTGCTCTCCGGCAGCTAGCATCTGCTCTGCATGCGCTCTGGAGGCCTCGGTAAGCTGGGCGCCGCCCAGCATTCTGGCTAATTCTTCTACTTTTTCATGACTGTCGAGTGCCACCAGAGTGGTAGCGGCAGATTGATTCGAGCTGGTTTTAGTGACCTGTAAATGATGGTGCCCCTTGCTGGCAACCTGCGCTAAATGGGTAACACAGAAAATTTGCCCGCGCTCGGATAAGGTGCGCAGCAATTGACCCACCGTATCCGCTGTGGCGCCGCCGATGCCGACATCGACTTCATCAAATACCAAGCTGGCCAAGGTGCTATTTTCTGCTGCCACTACCTGTACCGCCAAACTAATGCGCGATAATTCACCGCCCGAGGCAACTTTAGCTAAGCTACCCGCAGGTTGGCCCGGGTTGGTGCTGATCAAAAATTCCACATCTTCCAGCCCCTGAGCCGCCGGTCGATCATTACGGTCAGAAAAGGCTAGGCTGAGTTTGGCGTGTTCCATGGCCAGTTGTTTGAGGTGTTGATTTACTTGCTGAGCGAGCCGTTTACCGGCCTTTTGGCGCGATTGGCTAAGAGATGTTGCCAGCGCGCGGTAATGGCTCTCGAGCGCGTTTACCTCGCTTTCAAGTCCTAGTAGTTTTTCATCGCTGACGTCCAGCTCGCCCACCTCTTGTTGTAGCTCCATGTGTAGCTCAAGAAGGTTCTCCGGCTGAACTCGGTGCTTGCGGGCGATGGTGTAAATAGCCGTTAGTCTGTCGTCAATCTCGGCGATGCGGGCCGGATCCATGGCGAAGTCACCAGAGAACATGTCCACACTGTTCAGCGCCTCGGTCACTTGTATTTGGGCGTCTTGCAGCATTTGCTCGGCCTCGTGCAGTGCGCTCGGCTTATCTTTCAAGTTGGCCATCAACTGCAATGCTCGCCCCAGCCCCACCTGCAGGCCAACCTCCTCGTTACCCAAGCAATCACTGACTTGCCCCGCCGTTTGCAGCAATTCCTCGGCATTGGCGAGGGTGTGGCGCTCGCTTTCCAGGTGTGCCAATTCACCTTCCTTGAGGCTAAGTTGGTCTAACTCTTCAACTTGGTAGGCTATTAATTGGTGGCGGGCATTGAGCTCTTGAGTATTGGCCCGCAAAGAGTCGAGCGTTTGCGCTTGCTGTTGCCACTGTTTAAACGCTTGTTTTACCTCGCCAGCCAAGCCGGTGTGGCCCGCGTATTCATCCAACAAACGGCGGTGGTTGTCTTTGACCAGCAGTGACTGATGCTCGTGCTGGCTGTGGATGTCCATCAGCATATTGCCCAGTGTTTTTAACTGGGTGAGAGTGGCGGGGTGGCCGTTTATATAAGCCTTGGAGCGCCCCTCAGCGGTGACCGTACGCCGCAGTAAGCACTCACTGGGGGCCTCGGCTTGCTCCAGATCGTGCTCTACCAGCCAGTGACGGGCACGCTCGATGCGGGTTAAATCAAAAGTGGCGCTGATGTCGGCTTTGCGGGTGCCGCGTCTCACTCGGGTGGCATCGGCCCGGTCGCCCAGTGTTTGCCCCAGAGCTTCCAGCAGTACCGATTTTCCCGCACCGGTCTCGCCGGTGATAACTGTCATGCCGGCTTTAAGGTCTAAATCGAGTTGCTCGACCAGAGTAAAGTTCTGCACGCTCAAGTGAGTCAGCATTGTGGGCTCCGTTGGCTACGAATATCTGTTTATTTATACAGTATTCTTGGCGATTCTGCCACCAAATGCAAGCCAGCCCTTGAAAACCTGTAATAGGGCCCCACATTCGCCTTAATTGTTAAATGAATAAACCTGAATGAGGCACATAACGGTGACAGATCAAGACCAGAACGATCAGGTAGATCCAGAAGCGGTAGAAACCCAGCAGCCCGAGGCCGAACAGGCCGATGGTGCGGTGGATGTCGATATCTCCAGTTTGCAAAGCCAGTTGCAAGATTTAACCGCGGCGCTGGCCAATGCTAAAGAGCAAACACTGCGAGCCCATGCGGAAACCCAAAACGCCCGCCGTCGCGCCGAGGCCGATGTAGAGAAGGCGCACAAGTTTGGTCAGGAGAAAATTGTAAGCGATTTGCTGCCTGTAGTGGACAACCTGGAGCGCGCGTTGGCGAGCATCGATACCGAAGACGAAAACTTTAAAGCCGTTGTCGAAGGTGTTGAGCTGACCTTGAAATCGTTTATCGACACCTTAATAAAACACCAGGTTGAGCCGGTAAATCCTGTGGGTGAACCGTTTGACCCGCAGTTGCATCAGGCTATGTCGATGATCGATAACCCCGATGCCGAACCCAATACCGTGCTGGAGGTGTTCCAGAAAGGTTATACCCTGCACGGCCGGTTAATTCGGCCCGCCATGGTCGTGGTGGCCAAGGGCTAAAGCACCACAAATTGTAAGGTTTTTTGCCTACAGGGTCTTGAAATGCATGTAAGTGCGCCCATATAGGCATTAACGACTAAATGAGCCGCCTAGCGGTAACCACAATACACAAAGCGTTTGGCCGACGGCAAAGTCGTTGCTCTAAAGAGCGATAGCGGCCGGCGCAATGAACAGCTTCAGGAGACTGAATTATGGGTAAGATTATTGGCATCGACTTGGGTACCACCAACTCGTGTGTAGCAGTACTGGAAGGCGATAAAGCCAAAGTGATTGAAAACTCAGAGGGCGATCGCACGACCCCCTCGATTGTAGCTTTCACCAACGACGGCGAAACGCTTGTGGGCCAGAGCGCCAAGCGCCAGGCGGTAACCAACCCCGACAACACGATGTACGCGGTTAAGCGTTTAATTGGCCGTAAGTTTAAAGACGATGTTGTGCAAAAAGACATCAAAATGGTGCCTTACAAAATCGTTGAAGCCGATAACGGCGATGCGTGGGTAGAAGTGAAGGGCGACAAGCAAGCGCCACCGCAAATTTCTGCCGAAGTGTTGAAGAAAATGAAGAAAACCGCCGAGGATTACTTGGGCGAAGCGGTGACTGAAGCCGTTATTACGGTACCGGCTTACTTTAACGACTCGCAGCGCCAAGCCACCAAAGATGCCGGCAAAATTGCAGGCCTTGAGGTTAAGCGTATTATCAACGAGCCAACTGCGGCAGCACTGGCTTATGGTATGGACCAGAAAAAAGGCGACCGCACCATTGCCGTTTATGACTTGGGTGGTGGTACCTTCGATATCTCCATTATCGAAATTGCCGACGTTGACGGCGAGCACCAGTTTGAAGTGTTGTCGACCAACGGTGACACCTTCTTGGGTGGTGAAGATTTCGACTTGGTACTGATTAACTATCTGGCTGACGAATTCAAAAAAGAGCAGGGCATAGACCTGCACAGTGATCCACTGGCTTTGCAGCGTCTGAAAGAAGCCGCTGAAAAGGCGAAGATTGAACTGTCTTCCAGCCAGCAGACCGAAGTGAACTTGCCGTACATTACCGCTGATAATACCGGCCCCAAGCACTTGGTGGTTAAGCTGACTCGCGCCAAGCTAGAGTCACTGGTAGAAGATCTGGTAACCCGTTCGCTGGAGCCGGTAAAAATGGCCATTAAAGACGCCGGTGTCTCTGTTAGTGAAATTGGCGATGTTATCTTGGTGGGTGGTCAAACCCGTATGCCAATGGTGCAAAAAGCCGTCACCGATTTCTTTGGCAAAGAGCCACGCAAAGACGTTAACCCAGATGAAGCCGTTGCTATGGGCGCTGCCATTCAAGGCGCGGTACTGGCCGGTGACGTTAAAGACGTACTGCTGCTGGACGTTACCCCATTGACTCTGGGTATTGAAACCATGGGTGGTGTGGCTACCCCGTTGATTGAGAAAAACACCACCATCCCGACCAAAAAGTCGCAGGTGTTCTCAACCGCTGAAGACAACCAAACTGCGGTAACCATTCACGTGGTGCAGGGCGAGCGCAAGCAAGCCACTCAGAATAAGTCTCTGGGTCGTTTTGATTTGGCTGATATTCCACCGGCTGCACGCGGTATGCCGCAAATTGAAGTGACTTTCGACATTGATGCCAACGGTATTTTGAACGTAGGCGCCAAAGACAAGGCTACCGGCAAAGAGCAATCGATTGTGATTAAAGCCTCTTCTGGTCTGTCGGACGACGAGATCGATCAGATGGTGCAAGACGCCGAAGCTAACGCTGAAGCAGATAAAAAGTTCGAACAGCTGGTTACCTCGCGCAATACTTTGGAAGGTTTGATTCACGCGACCGAGAAAACCGTGACCGAAGCGGGCGATAAAGCTACCGACGAAGAGAAGGCGGCGATTGAAGCGGCTATTTCTGAGGCGAAAGAAGCGGTCAAAGCTGACGATCTTGAAGCGATTGAAGCGGCCACCACTAAGCTGACAGAAGCTTCTAGCTCATTGGCGCAGAAAATGTATGCCGAGCAACAAGCTCAAGAAGGCGGTGCCCAAGGTGCAGCGGATGACGCGGCGCAACAAGCGGACGACGGCGTGGTAGACGCTGAGTTTGAAGAAGTGAAAGACGAAGACAGCAAATAAGCTGTTAATGACTTTGGCACCGGTTTGATGGGTGCTACTTCAAACTGACACAAATGCGGGCCGGGGTTTTCTTCGCCCGCATTTGCTGTGTAACAAGACCGCGACTTCTCAGTTTATAGAGATGTCGCCTGCAAACTAGCTGGAAACTCGAACACATGGCAAAACGCGATTATTACGACATTCTGGGTGTATCCAAAGATGCCTCGGCGCCGGAGCTAAAAAAAGCCTACCGTCGTGTGGCAATGAAGCATCATCCGGATCGCAATCCTGGAGACGCAGAATCGGAAGAGAAATTCAAAGAGGCCAGCGAGGCCTACGAAGTACTCTCTGACGAACAAAAGCGCGCCGCCTACGATCAGTTCGGCCACGCTGGTGTCGATGGCCAAGGTGGTATGGGCGGCGGTGCCGGTGCTGGCGGGTTTGGTAATTTCAGCGATATTTTTGGCGATGTGTTTGGTGATATTTTTGGTGGCGCCGGTGGTGGTCGTGGCCGCCGCGGTGGACCCACTCGTGGCTCCGACTTACGCTACACCTTAGATTTGACTTTGGAAGACGCGGTGCGCGGCTCTCAGGTGCAAATCAAGGTACCTAGGCTCGCTCACTGTGACACCTGTGACGGCTCCGGTGCCAAGCCCGGCAGTTCACCGGTTACCTGTTCCACTTGTGGTGGTGTGGGTCAGGTACGTATGCAGCAGGGATTTTTCTCAGTACAACAAGCTTGCCCGAACTGTCACGGCCGAGGAACCGTTATTTCTGACCCCTGTGGTAGCTGTCATGGTCAGGGCCGGGTAGAAGAAACCAAAACGCTCTCTGTTAAAGTCCCCCCTGGAGTGGATACCGGTGACCGGATTCGGTTGTCCGGCGAGGGCGAAGCCGGTGCCGAGGGTGGCCCGTCGGGTGATCTTTATGTGCAAATGAATGTTAAAGAGCACGAGATATTTACCCGTGATGGTCGCGATCTGTATTGCGAAGTGCCAATTGATTTTGTACAGGCAACCCTGGGTGGCGAAATAGAAGTGCCGACTCTGGATGGCCGGGTGAAATTAAAAGTACCGGCGGAAACGCAAACTGGCAAGTTGTTTCGCTTGCGCGGTAAGGGTGTAGCGCCCGTACGCGGTGGGGCAGCGGGCGATTTGATGTGCCGGGTCGTAATAGAAACACCGGTTAATCTCACATCCAAGCAAAAAGAATTATTGCAGCAATTCGCCGGCACCATGAAAGAGGGGAAAAATTCACCCCGTCAAAAAAGTTGGTTTGACGGCATGAAGAACTTCTTCGGCGACATGAAAATTTAACGCATCACTGGTGGCGTGAATTTTGATCTAAAAAAGCCCGGCGCTTTCTCAAGCGCTGGGCTTTTTTGTGGATGTTTTAAATGGTGGAAGGTGGGGCGCAGAATGCAGAACGCGGTACACAAAAAAAGCTCAACGCTTGACAGATGTTAGTGGCGCGACAATAAAATAATTCAGCATTCAGCATTCAGCATTCAGCATTCAGCATTC
>NZ_JAUOQM010000006.1:33316-34855 GCF_030547685.1 Gilvimarinus sp. 2_MG-2023
GCATTCAGCATTCAGCATTCAGCATTCAGCATTCAGCATTAGCGTGTCCCGTAAACCACCATAGTTTTACCTTTCACATCCACCAAGCCTTGCTCTTCTAGGGTTTTTAGAACGCGGCCTACCATTTCACGAGAGCAGCCGACAATGCGGCCAATTTCCTGACGGGTAATTTTAATCTGCATGCCGTCGGGGTGAGTCATGGCATCCGGTTCTTTACACAAATCGAGCAGGGTGCGGGCCACACGACCGGTAACATCCAAAAAGGCCAGGTCGCCGACTTTACGGGTTGTTTTGCGTAAGCGGCGTGCCATTTGTGTGCTGAGGGCAAACAGAAACTCAGGGTGATCTTCGGAAACTTCCTGAAATTTGCTGTAGCTGATCTCCGCCACTTCACATTCTGTTTTGGCGCGTACCCAGGCGCTGCGCGAGTCTTGGGTATCAAATAGACCCATTTCGCCAAAAAAGTCGCCGTCATTAAGATATGCGACGATCATTTCGCGGCCTTCGTCATCTTCGATCAGAACCGTGACGGACCCTTTTACGATGTAGTAGAGCGAATCGCTTTTATCACCGGCGTAAATAATTGTACTTTTGGCTGGATATCGACGACGATGACAACTGTTCAAAAAGTCATCGACATTGGTTATATGGGGCGTTAGTGAGACAGCGACCAAAGTGCAGCTCCTGAGAGTTATTACATGAATTAAATTTGGCTCATTATGCCGCGAATTAACGCTACTGCCAAATTACTGCATAAGGGCGTGTAAAGGATTGTGACCCAGTTGTACAGTATAACCATTAAAGTGCGAATAGCGAGTTAAGCTGGGATGAATTACACGACAAGTTCTGCCAAGTCGTTGTTTATGGTAGTCTTTGCGCCTTAATGATGGCCCTAAGGCCTTTGATTCAAATGTGTAGAGGCGAACAGATGCAAGCGACAGTTAAGTGGGTAGATGGGGCGCAGTTTTTGGGGGAGTCGGGCAGTGGCCACAGTGTAGTGATGGATGGGCCGGAAGATCACGGCGGGCGCAATACCGGTATTCGCCCGATGGAGATGCTACTGCTGGGTTTGGGCGGCTGTTCCAATTTTGACGTAATCAGCATACTTAAAAAAACTCGTCAAAACGTCGAAGACTGTCGGGTAGAGATTAGCGCCGAGCGCGCCGATGCGGTGCCGGCCGTGTTTACCAAAATCCATTTACACTTTGTGGTGTCGGGTCGCGAGCTGAAAGAAAAACAAGTGGCTCGTGCAGTTGAACTTTCGGCCACTAAGTACTGTTCGGCCTCAATCATGCTGGAAGGCGCCGGTGTGGAAATTAGCCACGATTATGAGATAGTTGAGAATAGTTGAGAAGCTAAACGGTTTTTAAGTGCGAGCCCTAGAGTATGGGAGTAGGCGAGCAGTGTAAAAGGCAGAACGCAGCACGCGGAAGGCTGAACGTATTACGCAGAACAGCTAAAAAAGGGCGGCTCCTTACCGGGGTCGCCCTTTTTTATGTCACTGCATATGAAGATGAAGGGCGATAATGCTTGACACCG
>NZ_JAUOQM010000050.1 GCF_030547685.1 Gilvimarinus sp. 2_MG-2023
TACTTTGGATGTCGGTACGGTAGCTCATCTTTACCGCCCGCACCTTGAACTCTCTTGAATATTCCCACGTTTTACGAGGGTTTGTATACTTTGGCATTTTCACCTCCAGATGCGTTATCTAGAGGTGTCCACTAAAGTGGGGCAAGTTCATGTCCTGCTTAAATGACTTGTTATGCCTACCCTAAATACTTGACTAATAACAAAGAAAATAAAGCACCCATAAAAGCAGAAGAAATGGCAATTATAACTTCATCTCTCTTACGCTTTAAAAACGACAACTCTTGTTTTTTGGGAACAGTGTGTACTACGAGTGTTTTTGACATTTGATACTTCACTGCGGGCCAGATCATTAAAAATGAAACACCAAATGCAATAGCCATGAGCCCCCATTCATTAAGGTAAATGGCGGTAAAACCTGCCAGCATGGGAATACCTATAAATATATTAGGAATTACATTGAAGTATTTCTTTTTTCTATTTTGTACCAAATCTTTAATCTGGGCAATTAAACCAAGTTGAATCGAATTACTTTCACTTACATAGGCTTTAATCCCGAAACTGCGTAAGTCCAATGTGACATAAGGCGATCTTCCAACGATGTATATATCTTCAAACGAACTTAAATGCAGTTTTTGTATTAGTTCAGGAAGTTCTGAAGGCTTAACGTTTTCATACTCACTTGTTTTTAACGTTACCTCTTCACAGTTTTCCTCGAATAATCTTATGATTTCTTCTAAATCATTAAGATGAAGAGCTGCAGGAGGAAAGTCTTCAATGTGCTTGTTGCCAGTTTTTTCCATATTATTTGAGTGACTCCATGTTGGCATAACGCCTTGCTCATTTGCGTAGCGGTTGTAGTGGATTTTTGTGCAACAATGAGCGCAACGAAGGCACAAAAAGGAGCGTAGACCGCTACGTCAAATGGAGCAATTTGTTAGGTATCGTACCCCAAATCTACAAAAGAGGTATCTAATTGCAAAAACTCAGCTACTTTAGGTTGAGTACGCTGAAGCCAATTTATAGATAATTGTGAATACCTGGAATCAAATAATGTAACCAACTCTTCACCATTTTTTGTACGAAGTCCCATGCCCACCCAGCCGCTACTTTTTGCTGGTTTCATTTCATAAACAGTAACGAAGGCGGCTGCATCAATATTTGCGACAACGCTTCGATTATTGTGCACGCAGCCACACACTCCTAACCGTATATCTTTCCACACTACCAATTTTCCAGAATACCTACTTTCATATTCCGCAACAACAGCTTCGGGTGCTTCTGATTTTAGAGGAATTGAAGCTTCCAATGTGACCGATCTGGGAAGCAATTTAAACTCGATCATGGAAATACCTAACGCTGCTATGTGGGGCTTTTGTTGTGTAGTGGAGTTTTGGGGTAAAGTGGCGAAGCCACCCCAAAACGGAGCGTAGCAACAAAAGTCCCTACGATAGCCTTGTTATGCATTTAGGCTCCAGATATATGAACGACCTTCTTTTTTCTTTTTAACAGCATCTTCATCTTCTAGATTTTTTAGAATTAGTGAGCCATAGGACGGGTGGATACCCGTGATTTCACATATTTCTTTTGTTGTACCCGATTTCTCCTCGAGATAATTTAATATCTGTTCTCGCCTCGTAGAACGAAATGACGACTGAAGAGATGAATCGACATGTTTTCTTAGTCGAATCTTTTCATCCGCACTAACGCCCTCGATTGAATCAAAAGCAGCAGATACATTAGTTTCGATTGATCTCTTTAAATCGTTTAGCTCTAGATAATGTTCTTGATTAGTAAAATCACTAGGAGCATATAGAGCTTTATTTTTAAACACTAAAACAATGAAGAACAAAATGACCAGTAAGGTTGGGAACCCCATTACAAAATATATGAAAATTCCTTGCAGCTCAATGGGCAGCTTTAGAAGTGCTGTTGTTGCCATTATTTCAGCAAGCCCTGCAAAAATCGAAATGATCGTAAGGGGGTTACTAACTCTCATTATTTATCTCCATCTCGATTAGTGCATAACGCCTCGTTAACCGGAGCGTAGGTTGATATTGTTTTTGCACCTTTGTCTTTTTGCAAAAACAATGGCAGCCGTTTACGCTTCCGTGTTTAACGACTTGTTAGGCTTTGGCAGTGATTAATGACAACACAATGCCAACCAATGCTAAAGCTATAAGCACAAATGTTGGTATCATAGATAGCATAAAACCAATGCCACGTTTTGCAGGGTCATTTATGTATGCACGCCAATAGATAAAGCGACCAATTATATAAACAATACCTATACCCGCAACCAATAAGCTAGGCCAGTATTTTCCTGCTAAAAATATTGCAGGAAGGAATGCCACGAGAGTTTCTAATGTGTTTATTTGAACACGGTACATTCTTTCAAAACCATCATCACCTGTAATGGCAGGCGCTTTTAGGCCAGACTTTCTACGTGCCTGCCCAGTCATAAAACCGAAAAAGAAAAATTGAAGTACAGCTAATATTGCGACTAATTCTACATATTGCATTTGTGATTCCTGAAGTTGTAATACTTGATTAAAAGCCTAACAGTGTATTAGGCAGAATTTCGTTTATACAACACTAAAACCCACCGTTTTTCTCCGCTTATTTGCAAAAAATCATATCAAGTTCAACAGGTTAGCGCATCTTTTTCTGTGTTTTGTCACTGTGAAAACAAAGCCATTGTGTTTAACGAGACCCTTACGAGGTCTTCTATGCACCCATGAAGACACAAAATATACAGATATATCAGAGTGTTAGCGTATAGTTTATAGAGAAAAAAAGACTAATGAATTTGTTACTCATAGGACCCTGCCCTTGAATTTACTCATATTTCCATTATAACTGTTTATACATACAGCACTTAGGGAGTTGTTTGTGAAACCTTCACCTTTCATTGAGCGGGTCCGGTCCGAGCTTCGTACTCGCCATTATAGTTTACGCACAGAAAAGACCTATCTTTACTGGATTCGTCATTTCATCTTGTTTAATGATAAACGACACCCCGAGGTGTTAGGGAACGCTGAAATTGAAGGGTTTCTGAGCTACCTCGCGGTTTATCGCAAGGTCAGTGCTGCGACGCAGAATCAAGCACTCTGCGCAATTGTCTTTTTATACAGATACATAATCGAACGGGAAATAGAAGACTTGCAATACGGTTTCGCCAAGCGCCCCAAAAATGTCCCGACGGTACTGGCTCCTGCGGAGATATCCGCCATATTAAATCAGCTCAGAGGAAAGTATTGGCTTATTACGGCATTACTCTATGGTTGTGGTTTTCGTATTCACGAAGCTTTGTCATTACGCATTAAGGACATTGACCTTCAGAATAAATCTATCTACATTTTCAGAGGAAAGGGAGCCAAAGACCGATATACGTTGTTGCCAGCGGCACTTATCTCCCCAATTCAACAACAAATGGCAGTGGCACAACAAATTCATCAAACCGATCTGGCTGAAGGGTATGGATCTACCTCGATTGCACGGCCCTGCACCGAAAATATGGTAAGTCGTTAACTGATTTTGCCTGGCAATACTTGTTTCCCTCTACAACTCGCTGCCAACATCCCTATGATGGCTATATTTGTCGGCATCATCTTCATGGAACAGCCTTTGCCAAAAATTTACGCAAAGCCGTTAAAACCAGTGGAGTCCATAAACGAGTCACCGCACATACTTTTCGGCATTCATTCGCGACAAACTTACTGCTTAACGGTAGCGATATCCGGACAGTACAGGAATTACTCGGCCATTCTGATTTGAGGACAACTGAGATCTACACTCACGTTATTGGCCAGCGTCGTGCTGGCACTCGTAGTCCTGTCGATGACTTATTTTAAACAATCGCATATTTTTTCAAACTTATGCGAGGATATACAATCAAACCACCACTTCCGCCAAATCGCCTTTTTCTTCCAGCCAGCTTTTACGATCGGCGGCGCGTTTTTTGGCCAGTAGCATGTCCATGATTTGATTGGTGTCGTCACCGTCTTCGACGCGCAGCTGTACCAATCGGCGTGTGTCTTTGGCCATGGTAGTTTCGCGCAGTTGCAGTGGGTTCATTTCGCCCAGACCTTTAAAGCGCTGTACGCCAACTTTGCCTTTTTTCTTCTCCGCTTCGATGCGATCCAAAATGCCGGCTTTTTCACTATCGTCTAGCGCGTAGTAAACTTCTTTGCCCACGTCGATGCGGTACAGCGGCGGCATGGCAACATAGACATGGCCCGCCGCTACTAAGGGGCGAAAATGACGCACAAACAGGGCGCACAGAAGGGTGGCGATGTGCAGGCCATCGGAGTCGGCGTCGGCAAGAATACACACTTTGTGGTAACGCAAGCCTTCCAACACATCAGTCGCGGGGTCGATACCGAGAGCAACTGAAATATCGTGCACTTCCTGGTTGGAGAAGATTTCGCTGGAGTCCACCTCCCAAGTGTTTAGAATTTTACCACGCAGCGGCATAATGGCTTGACACTCTCGATCGCGCGCCTGCTTGGCAGAGCCACCGGCCGAGTCCCCTTCCACCAAAAACAATTCGCTGTTGCTCGGGTCGCTGCTGGAGCAATCGGCCAACTTGCCCGGCAAGGCGGGACCTTGGGTGATTTTTTTGCGGGCGACTTTTTTCGAAGAGCGCACGCGCTTTTGCGCATTGTAAATGCACAAGTCGGCGATTTTGTCGCCCTCTTCGGTGTGCTGGTTTAGCCATAATGCAAAAGCATCTTTGGCCACACCGGAGACAAACGCCGCCGCCTCGCGCGAACTTAAACGCTCTTTGGTTTGGCCGGAGAATTGCGGGTCGGCCAGTTTGGAAGACAACACATAACTGCAGTTGCTCCAAATATCTTCCGGCGCCAGCTTAACGCCGCGCGGCAATAAATTGCGAAACTCGCAGTAATCGCGCAGTGCGTCCAGCAGGCCGGTGCGCAGACCATTGACGTGGGTGCCACCCTGAGCGGTCGGGATTAAGTTAACGTAGCTCTCTTGGGTCAGCTCACCGCCTTCGGGTTGCCACTGTATCGCCCAACTGGCCGCTTCGGTTGAGCCTGAAAACTCGCCCACAAACGGCTCGCTGGGCAACACCTCAAAGCCTTGGGTGTTGCCACTTAAATAATCGCGCAAACCATCTTCATAGTACCAGGTATCTTTTTCGCCGGAGGTTTCATCGTTAAACAACACGGTTAAACCGGGGCAGAGCACCGCTTTGGCTCGCAACACATGGCGCAATCGGCTGACGGAAAATTTAGCCGAATCGAAATAGCTGGCATTGGGCACAAAGCGCACACTGGTGCCGGTATTGCGCTTGCCGCAGGTGTCGATCACGGTTAGGTCGGATGTCTTCTCGCCGTTGGAAAAGACAATCTGGTGCACCTGTCCATCGCGCCGAATGGTTACCTCTAACAAGTCCGACAAGGCGTTCACTACAGACACACCCACACCGTGCAAGCCGCCGGAGAACTGGTAGTTTTTGTTGGAGAATTTACCGCCGGCGTGCAGGGTAGAAAGTATAACCTCGACACCGGGCTTGCCCTGTTCGGGGTGAATATCCACAGGCATACCGCGGCCGTCGTCACTCACGGTAACCGAGTGATTTTTGTGCAGAGTTACTGTGAGTGTTTTAGCGTGACCGGCCAGCGCCTCGTCCACGCTATTGTCGATCACCTCTTGCGCTAAATGGTTGGGGCGGGTGGTTTCGGTGTACATGCCCGGGCGTTTTTTAACGGGGTCCAGCCCGGTGAGGACTTCAATATCTTCTGCGGAATAGTTGGCCATGAGTGGTATCTATCACTTCTGTTATTGCTAGGGCTTAGGCAAAGCGCTGTGCGATTACTCTGCGCGCGGGTTTGCTTCAAACGCCTGAAAAAATTCGATTACGTCGGGAAGGTGTCGCTCAAAGTCGACAAAGCTATGGTCCCCACCCGGCTCTACCAGCTGTTGGCAGCCCTGATACGCATTGACTGCCTGACGATAATCCAGTGTTTCATCACCGGTTTGTACCATCAGCCAGAAATTGTCGTGGCGGGTTATAGGAGTAACATCCACCGCTTTTATCTCATCAATATGGGCGGCCGTTAGGCGATAGCTATCATCGGTGTGATAGCTCTTCAGGTCAATACCTAAAAACTCGGGCATAAATTGCCAGGGGGCTACCGAGGGGTTAATCAACACGGCCGGGCGATTGTATTGCTCCGCCAGCCAAGTGGCCCAATAGCCACCCAGCGAGCTGCCCATCAGCCAAATAGGCTCGGGCTGCAAAAACTCCATCAGTGCTTTGAGTTCGTCGGCGGTGTGCGCCGGATAGGGTGTTAAATGTGGGCAGATAAAGCGGATTTCTGGCCGCTGCTGGGCCAGCCACTGTTTAACAACCTGCGCCTTGTGCGACAGTGGAGAACTTAAAAACCCGTGCAGATAAACCACGCAAGCCATACGCTTAATACCCGGCTGAGCGATAATCGATGACGTAGGCTTTATCGGTGACGCGCGAGATACCGGTTTCTATACGCCCGTCCGGATAAAGGTCGTACCAGCGGTAACCCGGCATAGCGGTATCGACGGTAAAGTCGTCACAGTCCGGCTTGAATTGCACACAGGTGGAGGGCGTCGCCAACAGCAGGGTTTCGCCCCGGCGCTGCTCGAACAACTGGTGCACATGCCCCCAGCTGATCGCTTTAACCTGTGGGTGTCTATCGGTAATGGCAAATAGGGCGTCGCTGTTGCGCACTATGTATTGATCAATCCATTCACTGCCGACAACAACGGGTTGATGATGCAGCATCACTATGGTGGGTGTGTTGCTGTGCTCGTTTAAGGTTTGGCTTAAAAAAGCCAGTTCGGCCCGGGACAGCTCGCCGTGGACAAAACCCGGCACGCTGGTGTCGAGTAATACCACCAACCAAGCGCCCAACATCATGGTGCGATGGGCCGGACGCTGCGGGTGATCGAGAGTAAACATCACATCCGCCAAATCGTGATTGCCCGGCAGCCACCCTTGCGAGCAAGAAAAACGGCTGTTGATTTGCTCAATATAGCGCTGGTAACAACTGGGGTTGGGAGCGCTGGCGATATCACCGGTACAGACCATTGCGTCTATATGAGACTGTTCGCGCTGAACGATATCCAGCACATCGTCCAGGCTCTGATCAGTATTTAGGCCCAAAAGGGTTTCCCCGTCTGCGCTGCCGAGATGGGTATCCGTAATTTGCACCAGACGCACTGGGCGATCATCGGTATGTGAGGTGCTGAGCTTACCCACCATTGAGCTTGAGCTTCCTTTTTTCAATCCTGTTTGCGGTATACGCTTTGGGTAACGATAAACGCTTACGGAAAAAGACGCCAGTAAATGGCCGGCTCAAATGCAAAAAGTATGATATTTAGCTCAAATTTGCGTCAATTTAACAGGGAAACACGGTGATTGTTCAGCGAACCGGCAGGGATATTTCGTGCAGAGAGTGGCCGTTAGCCAGGCAGTGACGCAGCCACTCCCCCAAAAAACGGTTAAATTGAGCCTTTTCATCGGCCTGATACATTTTGTGATTGGGGTAGCTGTATTTCACGTTTAAACGGCGGTGCTCTTCGCAGGCCAGCACCTCGGCCAGATGGGCATCATGGTATAGGCGCACGGTCAAACGCGGCGCGCGCAACCATTCGCTGTCATCGGCATCCTGGCGGAACACCTGCACCGTGGTGGTATAGCGCATGCGTTCGGTGATTTGAATGCGAACTTCCCAACGCCCCTTGGCCCGCTCCACAGCGAACTCCCAGCTGTCGCGCACCTCAGATGCGGGCATCAGCTTTTGCAACAACCAATAATTAGCTTCACACTGCGCCATGTGCTGCGGGAAGTCGACTTTGTAGCGTTCTTTTACGGCGATGAGCTAACCCTCACAAGATTGAGTTAAGGAATCTCTGTTGTATTGTAACCATTGTAGGGTGATTAGGGCAGCAGGATTATTCCATCGGCCCGTGTAAAGCTGGGCAAAGACCTCGTCAGCCGCCAACACATGCATTTTGATGTCTTCGTTTTCTTCGGCCAAACCAAACAGGCCACCGCCACCGCTCAAGTCACACAAGCCGCAGTAAAGGTAGAGCTTTTCGTCACAGCCACCCGGGGTCGCCAGATAGTTACCGATATAGTGCAACTCCACCTGCTCAATACCGGCCTCTTCTACAAGCTCGCGCCGCGCAACCTCTTGCGGGGTTTCGCCCGCCTCCACCATGCCGGCCACCACTTCCAACAGCCAGGGGCCGGTGGCTTCGGCCATGGCCCCGATGCGAAATTGTTCCACCAGCGCCACCTGATCGAGCGCTGGGTCGTACAACAGCACCCCCACCGCTTGCTTGTGATGGATAAGCTCGCGGGTCAGGGGTTCGCACCACTGATTATCGCGAAACAACCGGTGACGCAGGGTGACTTTTTCGGCGTAGTAAAAACCCCGATACAGTGTTTTGCGCTCGATAACATCAACATCACTGAGGCCGAACTGGGTCGGAACTAACTCGGGGTTTTCACTCATAAGCTACCTATAAACACAGCTATAAACGCCGCTAAACTTTGTGATACAACTCGGCGCCGGTGTCGCGAAACTCCTGCGCCTTGGCTTGCATTTCAGCTTCGACATCGATCATGCGAATCACATCCTCACCGCTATCGCTGACACCAAAGCCATTGTCGGCGGCGTACTCGCGCACTTCCTGGCTAATTTTCATGGAGCAAAACTTTGGCCCGCACATGGAGCAAAAGTGCGCCACCTTGGCCGAATCTTTGGGCAAGGTTTCGTCGTGATATTCGCGCGCGGTGTCCGGGTCCAGCCCCAGGTTAAATTGATCTTCCCAGCGAAATTCAAACCGCGCTTTCGACAGGGCGTCGTCGCGCAGTTGCGCACCGGGATGGCCCTTGGCTAAGTCTGCCGCATGGGCCGCGATTTTGTAAGTAATGATACCTTCTTTTACATCGTCTTTGTTAGGCAGCCCCAAATGCTCTTTGGGGGTAACGTAACAGAGCATGGCACAACCGTACCAGCCAATCATGGCCGCGCCAATGCCCGATGTAATATGATCGTAGCCGGGGGCGATGTCTGTGGTCAGTGGCCCCAAAGTGTAAAACGGCGCTTCGCCGCAGCACTCTAGCTGCTTGTCCATGTTTTCTTTAATCATGTGCATTGGCACATGCCCCGGCCCTTCGATCATGCACTGTACGTCGTGCTTCCAGGCAATTTGCGTCAGCTCGCCCAAGGTTTCCAGCTCGCCAAATTGCGCTTCGTCGTTGGCATCGGCAATGGAGCCCGGGCGCAAGCCATCGCCCAAGGAGAAGGACACGTCATAGGCCTTCATGATTTCGCAGATATCTTCAAAGTGGGTATATAGAAAGCTCTCTTTATGATGCGCCAAACACCACTTGGCCATAATAGAGCCGCCGCGACTGACAATACCTGTAACGCGCTTTGCCGTAAGCGGCACATAGCGCAGTAAGACACCGGCGTGAATGGTGAAATAATCCACCCCCTGCTCGGCTTGCTCAATCAACGTGTCGCGGAAAATCTCCCAAGTTAAGTCTTCGGCCACACCGCCGACTTTTTCCAGCGCCTGATAAATCGGCACCGTACCGATGGGCACATGAGAGTTGCGGATAATCCACTCGCGTGTCTCGTGAATATTTTTGCCGGTAGACAAATCCATAATGGTGTCGGCGCCCCAGCGGGTGCCCCAAGTGAGTTTTTCCACCTCTTCTTCAATCGAACTCGAAAGAGCCGAGTTGCCAATATTGCCGTTGATTTTGACCAGGAAGTTACGGCCGATAACCATCGGTTCCAACTCCGGGTGATTAATATTGGCGGGAATAATCGCGCGGCCGCGAGCCACCTCACTGCGCACAAACTCAGGCGTAATTTCATCGGGAATGCTGGCCCCAAAACTATTACCCGGGTGCTGCTTATCCATAATGCCTAGCTCGCGCGCTTGCGCCAGCGCCATGTTTTCGCGAATGGCGATGTACTCCATCTCTGGGGTAATAATCCCCTGGCGAGCGTAGTGCATCTGACTGACATTTTTACCGGCTTTGGCGCGCAGGGGCCGACGCTGATGAGCAAAGCGCAAAGCGTCTAGCTCAGGGTCGGCCAGACGCGCCCGCGTATAGTCAGAGTTCACTGCCTCGAGCGCTTCGGTGTCCTGACGCTCGGTAATCCACTGGCGGCGCACATCGGCCAACCCTTGGCGCAGATCAATTTTTTGTTCGGGGTCGGTATAGGGCCCTGAGGTATCGTAAACCCGCACATCGGGATTGTGTTCGCCGCCGAACTCAGTGGGAGTGGTGTCCAGGGCGATACTGCGCATGGGCACACGGATATCGGGCCGACTGCCCTGCACATACTGTTTACTAGAGCGTGGGAAGGGCTGCACCGAGGCGGTATCCACCACGGCGCTTTCGCTTAGATGTTCGACGGTATTCTGGCTCATAAAGGCTCCTGCGTTGAGCAAAGTTGTAATTTTTCGGGAAAATGATTGAGCGGGCCGCAACCGGCCCCTACTTTGAGGTTGGCACCGGCAAGCAGTGCACGGTGAAGATAATGCTTGGCAAGGCGGCAGGCCTCGGGCAGAGGCTCGCCCCGGGCGAGATAAGCGGTAATGGCCGCACTTAATGTGCAACCAGTGCCATGATTATTTTCAGTGGCAATACGCTCGCGAGCAAAAAGCTGTAACCCGGCGGTATCGCAATAAACATCGACAGCCTGCGCCCCACCTAAGTGGCCACCGGTTATCAGTACCGCCTGCGCGCCCAACATCAGTAAGCGCTCGGCCTGTGCCTGCATGGCAGTTAAGGTGTGCGCCTCGGGCTCACCCAGCAAGCGAGCGGCTTCGTGAGTGTTGGGGGTAATCACACTGGCGCGGGGAATCAATTGTTCGCGCAGAGCACCGAGCGCATCGGGACTGAGAAACCGGTGGCCGCTGGAGGCAACCATCACCGGGTCCACCACCAGAGACAGTGCTCGCTCACCATCCAACACCTGGCAGATTTGCCTGATCGCCTCAGCGCTGCCCAACAGCCCGGTTTTCACCGCGGCGACAGGCATGTCGCTCAGCACCGAGGTTATCTGGGCTTTGAGGCTATCGATGGGGACTTGCCACAGGCCTTGCACGCCCTGAGTGTTTTGCGCCGTAATAGCCGTAAGCGCGCTAGTGCCGTAGACACCGCAGGCGGCAAAGGTTTTTAAATCGGCCTGAATACCGGCGCCGGCGCCAGAGTCACTACCGGCAATGGTCAGGGCTATGGGCGTATTGGCGGTTACTGCATGATGGGAATTGGACATGGGTGGCTCCAGTCAAAAGAACAGGAACCAGAGCAAGCCGCAAGGCGCGCGCACGGGGCAGAGGCCACGGGCGGAAGAAACAGTGACAGTACAGAACTGTGAAGATCGGCAGTTATCATTGCTACGCTCTCGTTCCCTACGCCGGTACTAACCGGATCAGGTCGACGGGACTCTCTCAGCCTCGACAATCGAAGCACCCCGACAAGAAAGCAAGCAGTCTAGAGAAGTCTTGCAGGTGTGTAAAGCGGCCGATTTACGGTTTTTTACCCCTTTCGGGCAAAAATGAATGAACATTCATCTGTATTTTATCCGCACAAATCGCTACACTCATGCTCTGAACAAGGTCCTGACTGAAGCGCCTTTTCTGGGTGCGCCTATGGCGATCACCCCGAGCACTGACTTTTTACGGAAGCTATACCACTGGGAAACACCATGAAAACCATGAAACGCTACCTATTGGCCGCACTGATTACTGCCACTGGCAGTGCTCAAGCCAATTCTATTCTCGATATTTATAATCTGGCACTGGAAAACGATCCACTGTTAAAAGCCGATCAGGCCGCCTACCGGGCAGGGCTTGAGAATAAAACCATAGGCCGCGCGGGCCTGTTGCCACAAATTAATGCCAGCGCCAGCTACACCATTAGCGAGTCAACTTCAGGGGCCACCGTCAGTGAAGGCGTTATTGTGGACGATGGCTCCACCACCAGCGACACCGATGTTGTCAGCTGGAGTGTCAGCCTCGACCAGGCGCTAATCGACCTCAATGCCTGGCACATCTACCAGCAGGGCATCGCCTTGAGCGACCAGGCCAAAGCGCAGTACTCGGCCGACCAGCAGAGCCTGATTGTGCGCGTTGCCGAGGCGTATTTTAATGTACTGCGTGCGGTCGACAATCTCGAAGCCACCATGGCCGAAGAGAAAGCGCTAGAGCAGCAGCTACAGCAAACCAAACAGCGTTTTGAAGTGGGCCTAACCCCGATTACCGATGTCCACGATGCCCAGGCAGCCTTCGATACCGCCCAAGCGGCATCACTGGAAGCCCGCGGTCAGCTAGGTATTCAATACGAATCTCTGGAAGTGCTTACCGGGCAGGCGCACGACGCCATTGCTCCGCTCAGCGACGAGTTCCCCGTGGTTCCCCCCAGCCCGGCCAACCGCCACGACTGGGTCGAATTTGCTCTGGAAAATAACTTTACTCTAAAAGCGACCAGCGCCGCGGCGAATGCCGCCGAAGAGCAGGCAAAAGCCGCCCGTGCCAATCACCTACCAACCTTAAGTGCCTCGGCCAGCTACACAGAAACCGATACGGATACGGATATTTACAACAACCCCTACAACCGCTCGGACAGTGAAGGCCACTCCTTTGGCATCAGCCTGCAAGTCCCTCTGTTTAGCGGTCTGCGTACCTCCGGTAGCCGTCGTCAAGCCTATGCTCAGGCCATGCAAGCGGACGAAAACTTCAACTATCAGCAGCGCAATGTTATTCAGGCCACACGCTCACTGCATTTAGCGGTTGAAACTGGAGTCGCTCGTGTAAAAGCCCGTAAGCAGGCAATTGTGTCGAACGAAAGTGCGGTAAAAGCCACTCAGTCCGGTTTTGAAGTGGGCACACGCAACCTGGTGGAAGTGTTGCTGGCGCAGCGCTCGCTGTTTCAGGCGCGCCGCGATTACTCCAACGCCCTCTACGATTATATTATTCAGCTGATCAGTTTGCGCGAGGCAGCCGGCATGCTGACTCCGGCCGATATCGAGCGTATCGACAGCTTTTTACTGGATGCCCAAACGGTACGCCGCAGCGATTACGACGTGTAACCCAAGGCACCACACTCACAAAAAAGCAGCCTAAATGGCTGCTTTTTTGTGCCCGACAATTGGCTTTTAACGGCCATCAGCGAGGTTATTGGGTAATACCTGCCCTCTATAGCAGCGCCTCTATCATCGCCTGGGTTTTATCCAACGCACCGCGATTAGACTCGGCCACCTCAAGTGCCGCCTGCCCCATGACTTGTGCCTGCTCATTATCACGATAAAGGCCGTACACGGCACTGGACAATTCAGCAGCATCGTTCACAAGTGTTAAGGCGTGTGCGTCCGTTAGCATTTTCGCCACACCCGAAAAATTAAATAAGTGCGGCCCGCTGATCAGCGGTTTAGCCCACAGAGCAGGCTCAATAAAGTTATGCCCACCTACTGGAGTCAGCGAGCCACCCATAAATACATAGTCAGAGGCGCCCAACATCAGTGGTAGCTCACCCATGGTATCACCCAGCACCACATCAACATCGGCACTGGGCTGCTCTTCCACCGAGCGGCGTATACTGCTCAATCCACTGCGCCCGATTAAGCTATGCACCCGATCAAATCGCTCTGGGTGACGCGGAACCAACACCAACAATAATTGCTCAGCGCTAAGGCCGCGCTGGCGCAGCAGCTTAAGCGCCTCCAGCACAATTTCATCTTCGCCCGGGTGGGTACTGGCAACCACCCATACCCGGCGCTTACCGTCCAGCGACCATTCGTCAGAAAGCTCGGCGGCCTGTTCACGCTGTGTCGGGGACAGCGTTTGATCGAATTTAATATTGCCGGTTATTTGTATTTTATCCGGCCCCAGACCCAGCCCGATAAAGCGGTCGGCATCAGCTTGCTGTTGAATACCTGCCCCACCCAAACGCGACAACATAGCTCGGGTTACCCCCCCCGCTCGGCTATAACTGCGAGCGGAACGCTGCGAGAGCCTCGCGTTAATTAACAGTGTGGGTACGCCTCGGGCATGACATTCGGCCAGGGTGTTCGGCCATAACTCGGTTTCCATAATGACCAACAGGTCGGGTTCGGCGGTATAAATAAAACGCCGAATCGCGCGAGTGAAATCGTAGGGCATATAAAAATGATGCACCCGGTCACCTAAGCTTGCGCGAATTCGGTCGGAGCCGGTCAGGGTCGTAGAGGTAACAATGAGTTCAGTATCCGGGCGCGCCAGTAAGCGGTAGATTAGCGGCAGGGCCCCTAAAAATTCGCCCACCGAAACAGTATGCAGCCAAATACGAGTCTGCTGCCCGGTAATGGGAGCAATATAACCAAACCGCTCTGGCAGGCGTTCAATATGGCGGCGATCGCGGCGCGCGCACCATAACTGATGCAACAGAACCAGCAATATAGCCAGAGAGTAAAGCAAAGAGTACAAAAGCCGCATGGGGAAATCACCGTCGCAAAAAACGACAGGATAGCGGTACAGGCGGCCAAGGGAAAGGCCGCCTGAAGGTTCGATTTAGTGATTGCTTACATTAAGCGCGGTGAAAACATCGCTAAAGTTGTGCACCACCGGCTCAATATTCACTGGCTGTCCCAGCCGGTGCGATATTTCTTCGGCGCTGACCAAGCCGCAGACCTCACTTTGACCATCCAATATTAATAGGTAGTGCTGGCCTTCGAACTCCAATACATCGAGCAAATCACGAACCCGGGAACGCTCTAATGTTTCACGCTGAATGCCGTGCAACAGTACGACCGGAGTCATAATATCTTTAACGGTCAAATCTTTGCGCTCTACCCCCATGGCAGAGGCAGTCGCCAGAACTTTTACACTTTCTATATCACGCAGGCTGATAATACCGGACAAGCGATTGCGGGCATCAACCACCAACTTAATTTTAGAATGGGTGACATGCATTAAATACGCGGCGTCATCGACGCTTACCGCCGGGTTAATAAGCATGGGCGAGCGGCTATCAAAGTCCCAAAATACCGATTCGGCGGGGCTCGCTAAGGTGATTTCGGGTTTTTGCCCAGCGGATAAATTAAGCGAATGATTCAAACGACATACAGGAATACGGGGTACAGGTTTCATAGTACAGCCTCACAGTTTATAAACCGCCCACAGGCGGTATCGACACACAAAATTTAAAACGTTAGATGTGTATCAAACTGGAGGGGCACGCGCGGCAAAGGCGGGAATGATGGGGCCGCAACTCGCCACCGTGGCAAATAACAACGGTTGAGCCGCTGGTACCAGCTCAAGGCCAAGTGAGGGCTTGGCAACAACGGTGTCATCCTCGGCACCCTCTGAGGTGTCACTACTAACAGGAGGATGAACACTATCGACGAGATCCGCACCGCAGGGTAAGTCAAAACCTGCCCCTTGCACTGCCACCGGAGAGAGTAAAGATAAAGCAAGCCAAATACACAAAGCAACGCCCGAGGCGTAACCTGTGAGATTTGGGGCTTTCGCCCTAATGGCTTGTGCTGCTTTTAACATGATCAGTCCGCAGTGTATGAAAGTGCCCTTGTGAGGCTCTATCATTCAAGAGTGAGGGCAAGGCGTCACAATTTCAAGACCTATTGCACAATTTTTCACCTAACAAGGATTTTCTCGCTGTGCGACACCGTCAACCAAACCATTCAAGTAAGAGCAGTAATATCAGCATAAAGCCCAAAATCAAACCCGTATAAATTAACTGCGGATGGCGCAGTTGCCACAGGCGCTTAGCTTGCTCCACAACCGAGAGCTTCTGCGCGTTCCTGAGACGCGGGAACACCCATCGCTCCAACTCGTGCTGAGCAAAAAAAGATAGATTCTGGTTGCCCAAAGCAATGACCACATTATCGGCAAATATATAATGCGCGGTATAGGCCAAGGCCTCGCCTTTGGCAACAGTGCTGCGACCGGCGCCGTCGTCCAGCACTAAAGACTCACCCACTACGCCTAGCTTTGCCCGCATAATACTGTGAAACAATTTACTCGCCGCAACACTGACCAACACTAAGAACGCTATCATTGCGAGCATTATGGTAAAAAAATCCGAACCTAACTTATCGCTTGTGACATACAACCAGATAAGTAAAACGGAGCAAATAAAAGTAGCGCCCCATAAAATATAGACGGCCCAGTGGTGCCAAGGCTTGAGCCCCGAGCTTACCCACAACACACCATCTTGCCCCGTTGGGGTTATCTCGCCATCTGTGGGCAGCTTACCGCCACCTTTGAACGCTTTAAACTTGGCCTGCGTTTGCGGCTTCTCCAGGCGCCAGGCTGCCACAAAGCCCAGCACTAACAACACAATAAACAATGCGCCTGCTAAGTATTGCCAATATTTATAACCCATACTGGCCGCATGATATGCTTGCTCCAACTGACGCAAGGTGGGGGACTGCACCTCTTCGGTCAACCCCGCGCTCGAATTCACCAAGACCAATTTGGGCTCAGTAAAATCAGTCAACCACAAATAATCTTGCCAATAATGCAACGCCTGCGGGTCGTTTAGCCCAGCCTGATTAAGCAACCCAGCATTAAGTGGTGCATTCAGCTCGCCTTGTTGATCTAGCAGGCGCAGCTTGCCACGAGCCATGGCATTGTTGCCAACCAACACCCACAATCCACTGGCGGAAGAGGCCAGTTGATGAGGCCAGCGATAATTGCCGCCGAGCTCAATACTGTGAGCCTGTAACACCTCAGCGAAATACTCCTCCCGAGTGTCTAGCTGCACGACCCGATGGTGATTGGTATCGGCCAGCCACAGGCCATTATCGTGCCACACCAGCTGGTTAGGAAACTTAAATCCAGTGCGTTTTTGTGCCAATAGCCGGCCCGTATCGCTGTACTTATAAAGAGCGTGATCGGAGGTGTCAGCGAGGTAGATATGATCATTCTGTCGATCAATCAACAGCCGCGAACTGCGCGCCGGCAGCGAGTCTATAGTGGCCAGATGAGTGCAATGTAGAGGGGTTAACCGACAGCGATAAAAGCCGTCACTGCGCTCGCCTTCAGATTGATGCGCAGGTTCTGGCGCCGACTGCAACCGCAAAAAAGCCCTGATATTTTGACCGGTCGAACGCGGCGCAGCGCGGTGCAACACAAGTAAATCGCCATTGGCAAAAAAATCGAAATCCCCCACCGGGCGCAGGCCTTCCGCCGATAAGTCCACCGAGCGTTGCTCTCGGCCGGTGACGTCGAACCAAATCCAGTGGTGGTCGAAGTTAACCACCATTTGCTCGCGGTCGAGGCTCAAAAAGCCATAGGCGGTTAAGCGGGCACGCTCACCTCCAGCCCAGGTATACAGGCCCGCAATGACGACAAAAGTTAGAATAATAACGACAGCGGCAAGCCGCGACTTTCCCTGCATGAGAGTATCCCCTAAAATTTTCGCGCTAAACACTACCACAGACAACGTTGTCTGTCTTACCCTTTAAAACGACCCCAGCGGGGTTCGCATGCTTGACTGTGATCGCATTCACACGGCTTGAGTCGCCTGATGTACTGGCGCATCAACCATATTGCGACTGGAAATTTCGCCCGAGTTTTACCCAATGAATGCAGGGAAAAGGTATACTCTCCCTCCCCGAGCGCGGCACATTGGGGGAAATCGTTAAATTGCAATTTTTGCCTGATAGTATCGCTCGGGCAGCACGGAGCATACACAATGACCGACAACGCACCGATCAGCTGGCTGGACCAGGTAAAATGGGACGATAAAGGCCTAGTACCCGCCATTGCCCAAGATGCCGCCAGTGGCCGCATTTTGATGATGGCTTGGATGAACCGCGACGCTTTGGCACTAACTGCCCAAGAGGGGCGGGCTATCTACTGGTCACGGTCACGAGGTAAACTGTGGCGCAAAGGTGAATCTTCCGGTCATGTACAAAAACTGCATGAAATGCGCCTCGATTGTGACGCCGATGTGGTATTACTGTCGGTGGAACAGCTCGGTGGTATTGCCTGCCACACTGGTCGCGAGAGCTGTTTTTATCGCCAATTCGACGGCGAACAGTGGCACAGTGTAGACAACGTCATTAAAGACCCAGATGAGATTTACCAATGACCGATAACTCAGACATACTCGCCGCATTAACCCGCATTTTGGTTGAACGCAAAAATGCCGCTTCGGGCGATAAGTCCTATGTCGCTAGCCTGCATCAAAAAGGGCTGAACAAAATTCTGGAAAAAGTGGGCGAAGAAGCCACTGAGACCATTATCGCGGCGAAAGACGCTCAGGCAACCGGCGACACTAAAGAACTGATCGCAGAAACCGCCGACTTATGGTTTCACTCGCTGGTTTTACTGTCACACCTAGACGAGTCTGCCGACAGTGTTCTGCAAGAGCTGGCCCGACGCTTTGGCGTCTCGGGCCACGACGAAAAAGCCTCTCGTTCCTCTAAACCCACCCAACACTAACTGAGGGTAGATCTATGGCTGGCATCAGCCTTTGGCAATTATTGATTATTCTGGCAATCGTTTTTCTGCTGTTCGGCACCAAGCGCTTGCGCGGTATGGGTTCCGATCTTGGCGAAGCCATTAAGGGCTTTAAAAAATCCGTTAGCGATGACGACTCCACAGAGCAAGAGACCAAGTCTTTGCAAAAGGAGCAAGAGCCAGCCGGCAGCGACACAGAAACTAAAGACAAAACCAACAACCAGTAGGCCGGACACCGATGTTCGATATGGGTTTTTTCGAGTTGCTGTTGATTGCCATCGTCTCACTGGTGGTTATTGGCCCGGAGCGCCTGCCAGAGACGGTACGCACTGTCAGTTTGTGGATAGGCCGGTTGAAGCGCAGCCTGCGTGAAACCCGCAGTGAAATCGAAAAGCAAATTGGCGCCGACGATATTCGCCGCCAACTGCACAATGAAGATGTGATGCGCAACCTCGAAGCCACCAAACGCGACATTGAGCAATCCATTGACCCTGAGCGCGCCCACCGCATACAGCAAGGCTACCAGGCGCCAGTTGAGGCGCCCGACCACGCTCACTCGCAACCCGTAACACGCGACTCAGAACACGCAACCACAGACAGCGAAAAATCATGAGCAACTCAAACGATCAGGAGCTACCGCTGGTTCAGCATTTAATTGAACTGCGAAACAACCTGCTCAAAGCTCTGCTCGTGATCGGCATAGTCTGTGCCTGCTTGCTGC
>NZ_JAUOQM010000051.1 GCF_030547685.1 Gilvimarinus sp. 2_MG-2023
TTATTACGTTCGAACTTTTCTTTTGCCACTTTACGTGTCCTCTAATTTGCGTCAATAAAATAAGAAGCGTGTTATTCCCTGATGATATTATTTTTTGCCATAATCTCATCAGTGACATCTTTCGGTGCATCAGCATAGCCTTTAAATTCCATGCTGTAGGTTGCACGACCTTGTGTTGCAGAGCGCAGGTCAGTTGCATAACCGAACATCTTTGCCAGGGGCACCTCGGCGTTGACAATCTTACCACTGATACTCTCTTCCATACCCTGAATAGTGCCGCGACGACGGTTAAGATCGCCCACCACGTCACCCATATTCTCCTCTGGCGTCACCACCTCCACTTTCATGATGGGCTCCAGAAGAACGGCACCGCCTTCTTGTGCCAACTTTTTAGTTGCCATAGAAGCGGCTATTTTAAACGCCATCTCGTTAGAGTCCACATCGTGGAAAGAGCCATCATACAAGGTGGCCTTCAACCCTAACAGCGGATAACCGGCCAAAACACCGTTTTGCATTTGCTCTTCGATGCCTTTGCTGACCGCAGGTATGTACTCTCTGGGCACGACACCACCGGCGATTTCGTTAACAAACTCTAAACCTTCGGCATTATCGTCCTCGGCAGGTTCAAAACGAATCCACACATGACCATACTGACCACGACCACCGGACTGTCGAATAAACTTGCCTTCAATTTCACTGGTATTACGTATGCGTTCGCGGTAGGCGACTTGCGGCTTACCGATATTGGCTTCCACGCTGAATTCGCGCTTCATCCGATCAACAATGATATCCAGATGCAGCTCACCCATACCACCGATGATGGTTTGCCCTGTCTCTTCATCCGTTTTCACCCGGAATGAAGGATCTTCTTGGGCCAGTTTACCTAGGGCTACACCCATTTTTTCTTGGTCAGCTTGGCTTCTAGGTTCAACGGCCACATGAATCACAGGCTCCGGAAACTCCATGCGCTCCAGGGTAATAATACTTTTAGGCGCGCATAAGGTATCACCCGTGGTGACATCTTTAAAGCCAATACCGGCGGCGATATCACCGGCCAGTACTTCTTTGATTTCTTGGCGATCGTTGGCGTGCATTTGAACCATACGACCGACCCGCTCTTTTTTACTCTTAACCGGGTTAAAAACCGTGTCGCCAGTAGCCAAGGTTCCCGAGTAAACACGGAAGAATGTCAACGTACCCACAAAGGGGTCGGTGGCAATTTTAAACGCAAGTGCTGAGAAAGGTGCACTGTCGTCAGCCTCGCGGGTAGCGGGAGTTTCCCCGTCCTCCAGCACGCCCTCAATGGCTTTTACCTCGGTTGGCGCAGGTAAATATTCAACTACCGCATCCAGAACCGCTTGTACGCCTTTGTTTTTAAAGGCCGAGCCGCCCAGTACCGGAATGATCTCATTGGCTAGAGTACGCTTGCGTATGGCCGCTTTAATTTCCTCCTCAGAAAGCTCTTCGCCCTCGAGGTATTTGTTCATAAGGTCATCGTCGGCCTCGGCGGCAGCTTCCACCAGAAACTCGCGCATTTCATCGCAGGTTTCACGCAATTGTGCAGGGATATCTTGATATTCAAAGGTCGCACCACGATCATCTTGATTCCAGATGATCGCCTGCATTTTAATCAGGTCGACAACACCCGTAAAATCTTCCTCTGCGCCAATTGTCATTTGCAGGGGAACCGCGTTCGCCCCCAATCGCTCACGCAATTGATCGACCACACGAGCAAAGTCGGCTCCAGTGCGATCCATCTTATTGACGAATACCAGACGAGGCACTTCGTATTTATTAGCCTGACGCCAAACAGTTTCAGTTTGCGGCTGTACGCCAGAGGAGCCGCAAAGCACGACTACAGCACCATCGAGTACGCGCAATGAGCGCTCAACTTCAATGGTGAAGTCAACGTGGCCAGGGGTGTCGATAATATTAATTCGGTGTTCATCGAATTGCTTGCGCATGCCGGACCAAAAAGTGGTCACCGCAGCGGAGGTAATGGTGATCCCGCGCTCTTGCTCCTGCTCCATCCAATCGGTGGTGGCAGCACCGTCGTGCACCTCACCAATTTTGTGAGAAAGACCAGTGTAGAAAAGTACGCGTTCTGTAGTGGTCGTTTTACCTGCATCTACATGAGCGCAAATACCGATATTACGATAGCGAGCAATGGGCGTCTTACGTGCCACTTGGGTGTTCTCCCGTTACCAAAAGCAAATCATTAGATAGCCGGGCTAATTGTAATCGCTGCCCGGAAGGAGTCCAGCAAAAATGGGCAAATATGCTGGAGCTTGGCTTTCGCCACAAAGACTTAGGGAGGTCTCTGTATACCGACTACTGATGGTAAAAATAGCCAGCTTAAATAGTAAAAGGCAGCCATAATAGCTGCCTTTTGTTTCTCAATGCTTACAAACTTAGAAGCGAAAGTGAGAGAACGCTTTGTTGGCCTCGGCCATACGATGCACGTCTTCACGCTTCTTCACTGCAGAACCTTTGTTCTGCGAAGCATCAATCAACTCACCAGCCAAACGGGCAGGCATAGACTTCTCACCGCGACCGCGAGAGTAATCTACCAACCAGCGCATAGCCAGTGCAACACGACGGGCTGGGCGAACTTCTACCGGCACTTGGTAGGTTGCACCACCCACGCGGCGGGATTTAACTTCCACCAATGGAGCAATGTTATCCAGCGCTTCGTCGAAAACTTCAATCGGATCGCGATTGAGCTTATCATTAACAATATCCAGCGCACCGTAAACAATACGTTCTGCTACGGCCTTCTTACCACTGATCATCACGTGGTTCATGAACTTTGCCAGAGTAACATTACCGAATTTAGGATCCGGCAAGATCTCGCGTTTCGCGACAACTCTTCTTCTTGGCATTTTAATAGCCTCTCTTCAGGGGTTGTCCAGGACACATGCCTGGGCCTTACTCGGTTCTACCCGAAAACGTAACAGCGACCTTACTTAGGACGCTTGGTACCGTACTTAGAGCGACCTTGCTTACGGTTGTTAACACCGGCAGTATCCAGTGAACCGCGAACAGTGTGGTAACGAACACCTGGCAAGTCTTTTACACGACCGCCACGAATCAGTACAACACTATGCTCTTGCAAGTTGTGCCCTTCACCACCGATATAAGAGGTAACCTCAAAACCGTTAGTCAGACGAACACGACATACTTTACGCAGTGCAGAGTTCGGCTTCTTAGGTGTGGTGGTGTAAACGCGGGTGCAAACGCCACGCTTTTGTGGGTTGGCTTGCAGAGCAGGTACATCGCTCTTTTGAACCTTACGTTTTCTCGGCTTACGAACCAACTGGTTGATCGTTGCCATGAAAATAAACTCCAAAAATTATATAACGCCTCAATTGAGGCCATTTAAAGAAGATAGCGGCTGCTATCTCCCACTTCTACAAAAAGTGGGTGGCGCATTGTAATGACACCACCCACCCTCGTCAAGGCTAATCGAACAATAATTGCTCGCCCCGGTGAGCGATCACCGGGGCTATTGGCCCCGAACAGCCCCTGCTGGGGCCGATTTCTTACTCGCCGCTAGACTTCAGGGCTTCGGTCAGAGCTGCTTCGACATCTTCGGCGCTTACGCCAGTCTCGGCAAACTCAATAGCTTCTTCACGTTTGCGCTTGCGCTCTGCGTGATAAGCCAGACCAGTACCGGCAGGAATCAGACGCCCTACAACCACGTTCTCTTTCAAGCCGCGCAGGGAGTCTTTCTTGCCAGTCACCGCCGCTTCGGTCAATACACGGGTGGTTTCCTGGAACGAGGCGGCCGAGATAAACGACTCAGTTGCCAACGATGCCTTGGTAATACCCAGCAACAGGCGATCGAATTTAGCAGGCTGCTTGTCTTCTGAGCGTAAACGCTCATTTTGCTCCAGCACTGCGGTGTATTCGACTTGCTCACCTTTAACGAAGGTAGAGTCACCCATTTCGGTAATTTCTACTTTGCGCAGCATTTGGCGAACAATGGTTTCGATGTGCTTATCGTTAATCTTTACACCCTGCAGACGGTAAACGTCCTGAATTTCGTTGGTGATGTAGCTCGCCAGAGCTTCAACACCTTTCAGACGTAAAATGTCGTGCGGATTACTTGGACCATCCGATACAACCTCACCCTTCACAACTTGCTCACCTTCAAACACCGTCAGTTGACGATGTTTTGGAATCAGCACTTCGTAGTGGGTTGAGCCATCTTCCAAAACGTGTCCTTCGTTCGGTGTAATCACCAGGCGACGCTTGCCTTTGGTCTCTTTACCGAAGGTCACAGTCCCTGAGATTTCCGCCAAAATAGACGGCTCTTTAGGCTTACGTGCTTCAAATAAGTCGGCAACACGAGGCAGACCACCGGTAATATCCCGGGTTTTCGAACCTTCCTGAGGAATACGTGCAACAATATCCCCGACCGAAACCGTATCGTTATCCGCAATACTCAAGATGGCACTGGCCGGCAGCATATAGTGCGCAGGCATGGTGGTATTGGGCAAACACAGATCATTGCCATTCGCGTCGGTAAGTGTCACCGCTGGACGCATATCTTTACCTGCCGATGGGCGCTCGGACGGATCCATCACCTCAATCGACGACAAGCCTGTCAGCTCATCCGTGGTGCGACGTACCGACAGGTTATCTTCCATTCCAGAGAAGATTACCTTACCGGCCACTTCAGTCACGATGGGGTGAGTGTGCGGATCCCACTTAGCAATCACTTGACCGCCATCCACTTTCTCGCCATCTTTCACCGAAATAACGGCGCCGTAAGGGATCTTATAGCGCTCACGCTCACTACCCTGAGCATCGGCAACTGCCAATTCACCAGAGCGCGACACGGCTACCAGATTGCCGTCAGAGTTGGTGACAACTTTAACGTTAATCAGACGAATGGTACCGTCTTGCTTAACCTGTACGTTGTCCGCGGCCGAAGCTCGCGAGGCCGCACCACCGATGTGGAAGGTACGCATGGTCAGCTGGGTACCCGGCTCACCGATCGACTGAGCCGCAATAACACCGGTCGCTTCACCGACATTAACGCGGTGACCACGAGCCAAGTCACGGCCGTAACACATAGAACAAATACCGGTACGGGCATCACAGGTAATCGGCGAGCGCACCAGCACTTCATCGATACCCATGCCTTCAACGCGCTCAACCCAAGCCTCATCAATCATGGTACCGGCAGGCACCAAAATTTCATCGGAGTTGGGGCGAATGACATCGCGGGCCACAATCCGACCGAGGATTCGATCACCCAGAGATTCAATAACGTCGCCGCCTTCAATCACCGGCGCCATTTCCAAACCTTCGTCAGTGCCACAATCGTTGGAGGTCACCACCAAGTCTTGGGCAACATCCACCAGACGACGGGTCAGGTAACCGGAGTTTGCAGTTTTCAGTGCGGTATCGGCCAGACCTTTACGCGCACCGTGCGTCGAAATAAAGTACTGACCAACGTTTAGACCTTCACGGAAGTTAGCGGTAATAGGCGCTTCAATAATGGAGCCATCAGGCTTTGCCATCAGACCACGCATACCAGCCAACTGACGAATCTGTGCTGGGCTACCACGAGCACCAGAATCGGCGTACATATAAACCGAGTTAAAAGAGGTTTGCTGCTCCTCTTCACCGTCACGGTTAATCACCGACTCAAAGCTAATGCCGTCCATCATGGACTTAGCCACCAAGTCATTGGCGCGCGACCAAATATCGATCACTTTGTTGTATTTCTCACCGGCGGTTACCAGACCCGAAGCAAACTGGCTTTCGATTTCTTTTACTTCAGCTTCGGCGCGCCCTACGATCTCGTGCTTATCATCGGGAATCGCAAAGTCGTTAACACCGATAGACGAGCCCGACTTGGTTGAGAAGTCGTAACCCATGTACATAAGTTGGTCGGCAAAAATAACGGTCGCTTTCAAGCCAACAGCACGATAGCAGTGGTTAATCACACCTGAAATAGCCTTTTTCACCATAGGGCGATCGGTCATTTCAAACGGAATACCTTCCGGAACGATTTCCCACAGCAGAACACGACCAACCGTGGTTTCTACCAAACGGTTGTTGGCTTGCTTCTCACCTTCGATACCGATGATAACCTCATCGATACGAACTTTAACTCTTGCTTGCAGGTCTACCTGGCCACCGTAGTAAGCGCGGGAAACTTCTGCCACATCAGCGAAGATCATACCTTCACCCTGAGCGTTAATGCGCTCACGAGTCATCCAGTACAAGCCCAACACCACGTCCTGCGAAGGAACGATGATCGGCTCACCCGACGCAGGTGACAGAATGTTGTTAGTGGACATCATCAACGCACGCGCTTCCAACTGGGCTTCCAGTGTCAGCGGAACGTGAACAGCCATCTGGTCACCATCGAAGTCGGCGTTGTAGGCTGCACAAACCAGCGGATGTAGCTGAATGGCCTTACCTTCAATCAGTACCGGTTCAAAGGCCTGAATACCCAAACGGTGCAGTGTCGGTGCGCGGTTCAACAGTACCGGGTGCTCACGAATCACTTCGTCGAGGATGTCCCAAACCACTGGTTCTTCGCGCTCGACCATTTTCTTGGCCGCTTTAATAGTAGTGGCTAAGCCGCGCAATTCCAGCTTGCTAAAGATAAACGGCTTAAACAGCTCTAGAGCCATTTTCTTTGGCAGACCACACTGGTGCAGTTTTAATGCAGGACCGGTCACAATCACCGAACGGCCAGAGTAGTCCACACGCTTACCCAGCAGGTTCTGACGGAAACGACCTTGCTTACCTTTGATCATATCGGCCAAAGATTTTAACGGACGCTTGTTAGAACCGGTAATCGCACGACCGCGACGACCGTTATCCAGCAGTGCATCAACAGACTCTTGCAACATACGCTTTTCGTTGCGCACGATGATGTCTGGCGCGTTCAAATCGAGCAGACGCTTCAAACGGTTGTTACGGTTGATAACCCGACGGTACAAGTCATTCAGATCAGAAGTCGCAAAACGACCACCGTCCAGAGGTACCAAAGGACGAAGATCTGGCGGCAGTACCGGCAGAACTTCCATCACCATCCACTCAGGGTTGTTGCCCGAGAAGTAGAAAGCTTCCAACAGTTTCAAGCGCTTGGAGAACTTCTTAATTTTGGTTTCAGAATTGGTGTTTGGAATCTCTTCGCGCAGACGCTGGATTTCTTCTTCCAGGTTAATGTCGGCCATCAAGGCTTTAATAGCCTCGGCACCCATCAATGCGTCGAACTCATCACCAAACTCTTCCATTGACTCGAAGTATTGCTCATCGGTCAACAGTTGGCCGCGCTCAAGCGTGGTCATGCCAGGATCGGTAACAACGTAGGATTCAAAGTAGAGCACGCGCTCAATGTCACGCAGCGTCATATCCAGCAGTAAACCAATACGGCTAGGCAGCGACTTCAAAAACCAAATGTGGGCAACTGGGCTCGCCAGTTCAATGTGACCCATGCGCTCACGACGCACTTTAGCCAAAGTGACTTCTACACCACATTTTTCACAGATGATACCGCGGTGCTTCATGCGCTTATATTTACCGCACAAACACTCGTAATCTTTTACCGGACCAAAAATCTTGGCGCAGAACAAACCTTCACGCTCGGGCTTGAAGGTACGGTAGTTGATGGTCTCAGGCTTTTTAACTTCACCAAACGACCAAGAGCGAATCATTTCTGGCGATGCTAAGCCAATACGAATCGCGTCGAATTCTTCAGTTTGTCCCTGGGACTTGAGCAAATTAAGTAAGTCTTTCAAGGCGCTTCCTCCAGTGGGCTGCAGTAGTGCAGTTTGCACACGAGGCGGAGCAAATGCCCCGCCTTAACCGATTTAGTAATGGACGGACGATTACTCGTCCTCTTCCAGTTCCATATTGATACCGAGGGCGCGAATCTCTTTAACCAGTACGTTAAAGGACTCAGGCATACCCGGTTCCATACGGTGGTCGCCATCGACAATGTTCTTGTACATTTTGGTTCGGCCGGCCACGTCATCCGATTTAACGGTCAACATTTCCTGCAGAGTATAAGCAGCACCGTATGCTTCCAGTGCCCACACTTCCATCTCACCAAAGCGCTGACCACCAAACTGTGCCTTACCACCCAGCGGCTGCTGAGTAACCAAGCTGTAAGAACCGGTAGAACGAGCGTGCATCTTGTCGTCCACCAAGTGGTTCAACTTCAGCATGTACATATAGCCGACGGTCACCGGACGTTGGAATTTGTCGCCGGTACGGCCGTCGTACAACTGCATCTGACCGGAATCAGGCAGATCAGCCAAGCGCAGCAGGGATTTGATTTCGTGCTCTTTAGCACCATCGAATACCGCAGTGGCCATAGGCACACCGCCGCGTAGGTTATTGGCCAAGTCCATAATTTCTTCATCGGCGAAACTGGCCAGGTCTTCTTTCGCGTAAACGTCACCGGTTTCGTTGTAAATCTCTTCCAAGAAACCACGCACTTCGTTCACAGCTTTTTGCTTGCGAACCATGTCGTCGATTTTAACGCCGAGGCCTTTAGCGGCCATACCCAAGTGAGTCTCCAGAATCTGCCCCACGTTCATACGCGAAGGCACACCCAGTGGGTTGAGTACCACATCAACGGGCTGACCGGTTTCGTCATAAGGCATATCTTCAACCGGCATAATCACCGAGATAACACCTTTGTTACCGTGACGACCGGCCATTTTGTCACCAGGCTGGATGCGACGTTTGATGGCCAAATAAACCTTAACGATCTTCAGTACACCTGGAGCCAGATCGTCACCGGTAGACAGCTTGCGCTTTTTGTCATCGAAACGTTCGTCCAAGTCTTTACGACAAGCGGCCAGGCGCTCTTCGGCGCGGTCGATTTGTTCGTTCAGCTCATCTTCGGCAACACGCAATTTAAACCACTGCTCGGTTTCAAGGCTATCCAACAGTTCGTCGGTCAGCTCATCACCTTTTTTAACGCCTTTACCCGCTGCCACTTTTTGACCGCGAATAACACTGCGCAAACGCTCCAGAGTAGCCGCTTCCATAATGCGGAACTCTTCGTTCAAATCTTTGCGAATTTCGTCTAACTGAGCTTTTTCGATTTCCTGTGAGCGCTGGTCTTTCTCCAAGCCATCACGGGTAAATACCTGAACGTCAATCACTGTCCCTTTGGTGCTGGAAGGCACACGCAAAGACGTGTCTTTCACATCAGAAGCTTTTTCACCAAAGATGGCACGCAGCAGTTTTTCTTCTGGGGTCAGCTGAGTTTCACCTTTAGGCGTCACTTTACCGACCAGAATATCGCCGCCACCCACTTCCGCACCGATGTAAACAATACCGGACTCGTCCAGCTTGTTCAGTGCGTTTTCGCCCACGTTAGGAATATCGGAAGTAATTTCTTCACTGCCCAACTTAGTGTCACGAGCAATACAGGTCAGCTCTTGAATGTGAATAGTAGTAAAGCGGTCTTCTTGTACAACACGCTCGGACACCAAAATGGAGTCTTCGAAGTTGTAACCATTCCAGGGCATAAACGCGATGCGCATATTTTGCCCCAGTGCCAGCTCACCCATATCAACAGAGGGGCCATCCGCCAAGATGTCGCCACGATGAATAACATCACCAACATTGACGATTGAGCGCTGGTTAATACAGGTGTTCTGGTTAGAACGGGTGTACTTAATCAAGTTGTAGATATCAACACCAGCGTCGCCGGCTTCAACTTCATCACTGTGTACTTTAACGACGATACGGCCCGCATCCACACGGTCGATAACACCACCGCGATTAGCGACAACACACACACCGGAGTCAGCAGCCACGTTGCGTTCCATACCGGTACCGACCAATGGCTTTTCAGCCTTCAGGGTAGGCACGGCCTGACGCTGCATGTTCGAACCCATCAAGGCGCGGTTAGCATCATCGTGCTCAAGGAACGGAATCAACGAGGCCGCAACCGATACCACCTGACGTGGTGATACGTCCATCAACTGAACCTCAGAAGCGCTCTTCAGGGTAAAGTCGTTGTAATGGCGCACGGAAACCAAGTCTTCGATCAATCGACCTTCTTCGTCCAGCTTGGCCGAGGCCTGTGCGATAACGAATTCGGCTTCGTTAATGGCCGACAAAAATTCAATATGGTCGGTTACTTTACCGTCTACAACACGACGGTAAGGTGTCTCCAAAAAGCCATAACTATTGGTGCGTGAGTAAGTCGCAAGCGAGTTAATCAAACCAATGTTTGGACCTTCAGGAGTCTCAATTGGGCAGACACGGCCGTAGTGAGTCGGGTGTACGTCACGCACCTCAAAGCCGGCACGCTCACGAGTCAGACCACCTGGCCCCAAGGCCGACACACGACGCTTGTGAGTTACCTCAGACAGCGGGTTGTTCTGATCCATAAACTGAGAAAGCTGCGACGAGCCAAAGAACTCTTTAATGGCAGCGGCAACAGGCTTGGCGTTAATCAAGTCTTGTGGCATCAAGCCTTCGCTTTCAGCCATTGATAAACGCTCTTTAACCGCACGTTCAACACGCACCAAACCAACACGGAATTGGTTTTCTGCCATTTCCCCAACCGAGCGAATACGGCGGTTACCCAGGTGATCGATGTCATCAACAACGCCTTTACCGTTACGGATGTCGATCAGAGTCTTCATCACGTCAACGATATCGTCGTTGGATAGAATACCTTCTCCAAATTCCTCTTCACGGCCCAGGCGACGGTTAAACTTCATGCGACCTACGGCCGACAAGTCATAACGCTCTTGGGTAAAGAACAAATTGTTGAACAGCGCTTCTGCTGACTCTTTTGTGGGTGGTTCACCGGGGCGCATCATGCGGTAGATTTCTACCAACGCTTCGAGCTGAGTACGGGTCGGGTCGATACGCAAGGTATCTGACATAAACGCACCGCAATCAAGTTCGTTGGTGTACAGCGTTTCAACGGTTTGAATATTGGCTTTGGTCAATGTTTCCAGTGCATCGGCGGTAATTTCGCTGTTGCACTCCAGCAGCACTTCACCGGTATCAGGATCGATAATGTCACGCGCCAAAGCACGGCCCAGCAGGTATTCTGCAGGTACAGCCATTTCATCAACGCCGGCTTTCTCTAACTGGCGGATATGGCGAGCCGTTACACGACGACCTTCTTCAACGAGCAGCTTGCCGTTTTTGTCTTTGATGTCAAAAGTGGCGACATCACCGCGTAAGCGCGAAGGCACCACTTTAAATGTAAATTGACCATCTTCACCCAACGTGAAGGTACTGCTCTCGAAGAACATGTCCAACACTTCCTGCGAGCTGAAACCCAGTGCACGCAGTAAAATAGAGGCGGGCAATTTACGACGACGGTCAATACGTACGTAAACTAAATCTTTCGGGTCGAACTCAAAGTCCAACCAGCTGCCACGGTAAGGAATAATCCGGGCGCTGTAGAGTAGCTTGCCAGACGAGTGCGTCTTGCCTTTATCGTGGTCGAAGAAGACACCCGGGGAGCGGTGCAACTGAGACACGATAACGCGCTCGGTACCATTGATCACAAAAGTACCATTTTCGGTCATGAGCGGAATTTCGCCCATGTACACTTCTTGTTCTTTAATGTCTTTAATAGCTTTGTTCGCTGAATCTTTATCGTAGATAATCAGTCGAACTTTTACACGCAGCGGTGCAGAATATGTCACCCCACGCAAAATACATTCGTTTACATCAAACGCTGGCTTACCCAGCATATAACTGACGTATTCGAGAGCGGCGTTACCAGAATAGCTGGCAATCGGGAACACAGAGCGGAAGGCGGCGTGCAAGCCGACATCATGACGCTCTTCACCAGTCGCATCTGCCTGGGTAAATTTTCTGTAAGAATCCAGTTGAATCGCCAATAGATAAGGCACATCCATGACGTGTGGCAGCTTGCCAAAGTCCTTGCGGATACGTTTTTTCTCAGTGTATGAGTAAGCCATCTGTATTCCCCAGCTTGTTCACGGAACGGGCCCTTGGGCCGCATATACGCAAAGCGTATGTTTTGCTATCCCTTTGCGGCGCTGTCACGCCTTGCGCGTTAAGACAGCGAGCACTGCACGGTCATATCATTTGACCGAAAACGGAAAAAGGCTGGCGGGTAAAACCCACCAGCCTTGGGAAGTTACCCTCCCAAGCCCAACGCAATCGTCAGACTTTTTGAACTCAAGTACTTACTTAAGCTCAGCAGACGCACCTGCTTCTTCCAGCTTAGCTTTAGCAGCTTCAGCGTCTTCTTTAGAAACACCTTCTTTAACAGCTTTAGGTGCTTCTTCAACGATCGCTTTGGCTTCTTTCAAGCCCAGACCGGTGATTTCGCGAACAGCTTTAATAGCGTTCACTTTCTTCTCACCAGCGCCGGTGATGATAACGTCAAATTCGGTTTGCTCTTCAGCAGCACCGCCAGCATCGCCAGCAGGACCAGCTGCAACAGCAGCAGCTGCAGATACGCCGAACTTCTCTTCCATTGCAGAAACCAGCTCTACAACGTCTTTTACTGACATCTCAGCAATCGCTTCGATGATATCTTCTTTAGATACAGACATGTCTCAATTCCTATCTGTTTGAGCGTATGCTCAATGTGTCTTTAAGGTTAAGCTGCAATAGAATTACGCAGCGTCCTGTTCTTTGCTGTCGCCAATGGCTGCAATAGTGCGAACCAGTTTGCCAGCGGAAGCTTCTTTCATAACGCTCATCAGCTTGGCGATTGCTTCGTCGTAAGTTGGCAGGGTAGCCAGCATTGCAACGTCAACCAATTCGCCTTCAAAAGCTGCTGTTTTAAGCTCCAGATTGTCATCACTCTTTGCGTACTCTTTCAAGATACGCGCACCGGCACCTGGGTGGTCGGTAGAGAAAGCAATCAGAGTAGGACCGACAAAGCTCTCAACGAGACATTCGTATTCGGTACCTTCAACAGCGCGACGAGCCAAGGTGTTACGAACGACTTTCATCCAAACGCCGTTCTCACGAGCCTCTTTACGCAGGGCAGTCATTTTGTCTACAGTTACGCCGCGTGAATCGGCAACAACCGCTGACAGAGCGCCCTTCGCAGCTTCCTGGACTTCAGCGACAATCGCTTTTTTACCTTCAAGTCCTAATGCCACGGGATTTCTCCTGGGTTTGACAGATAACTCTGTCGTTTTTCTTGCACCAACCAAAACATTCTTGGCGGGCGATGATTCGGTGAATATCTTCGAGCAAGTCGAAGAGGGTCCACCGTCTGCGTAGGCAATCATTAAGATAAACGCAATACCTGCCGCCTATCACCTACGGTCTTTGACGGCCTGCCTAAAGCAGACCCCAAAGTTCGTTTAGCTGTAAATTAAACAGCCAATGAAGACTGATCGATAACCAAGCCAGGACCCATGGTCGTGCTCAGTGCGATCTTCTTCAGGTATACACCTTTAGCGCTAGCTGGCTTGGCTTTTTTCAAGTCAGCAACCAGAGCTTCTAAATTTTCTTGCAAGGCTTTCGCATCAAAAGTCAACTTGCCAATGCCGCCGTGGATGATGCCGCCTTTATCAGCGCGGTAACGCACCTGACCGGCTTTAGCATTCTTAACCGCAGTTGCAACATCGGGTGTTACAGTGCCGGTTTTAGGGTTTGGCATCAGACCGCGAGGACCTAGCACTTGACCCAGCTGACCCACAACACGCATCGCATCGGGGCTGGCTACAACAACATCGAAATCCATCATGCCGCCTTTAATTTCAGCCGCAAGCTCATCCATACCGATCAGATCTGCGCCCGCTTCTTTAGCGGCATCTGCGTTTGCACCCTGGGTGAAAACGGCAACGCGAACATCTTTACCCGTACCGTTTGGTAGAGTGGTTGCGCCGCGAACAGACTGATCAGATTTACGAGGATCGATACCTAAGTTAATCGACACATCAACGGTCTCTGCGAACTTAACGCTAGACAGCTCTTTTAACAGAGCAACTGCATCTTCCAAAGTGTACTGCTTAGCAGCATCTACTTTCTCAGCGATTACGCGCTGACGCTTAGACAATTTAGCCATGTTACACGCCCTCCACATCAAGACCCATCGAGCGGGCTGAGCCGGCGATGGTACGTACCGCCGCATCCATATCGGCTGCGGTCAAATCGGGATCTTTAGCAGTCGCGATTTCTTCCAACTGAGCACGGGTAACAGTACCCACTTTCTTAGTGTTGGGATTGCTTGAACCAGACTTAATACCAGCCGCCTTTTTCAAAAGGTATGAGGCCGGTGGAGTCTTCATGCTGAAGGTGAAGCTGCGATCGCTGTAAACACTGATCACAACTGGAACTGGAGCACCTGCTTCCAAACCTTGTGTCTGGGCGTTGAACGCTTTACAGAACTCCATAATATTCACACCGTGCTGACCCAATGCTGGACCAACTGGCGGACTTGGATTTGCTTTGCCTGCACCAACTTGTAATTTGATGTAGGCTTGTACTTTCTTAGCCATATCACTTCTCCAAAAATGGGTATTAACGCCTCAAAGAAGTAAACTTCTGATCACAGGCTCCCCGTAAACCACACGACTCTTGCTACACAGGCCGCGAGGACGCAAAAACCTCCCTCTGCCAAAGCAAAGGAAGGTCGTAAAAATCCGTAGCTAGGCGTTTAGGTCTTCTCGACCTGCCCAAACTCCAACTCCACCGGAGTAGAGCGACCGAAGATCAGCACCGCAACTCGCAGGCGATTCTTCTCATAATTCACCTCTTCCACAACACCATTAAAGTCGTTGAAAGGGCCATCAGTAACACGAACCATTTCACCTGGTTCGAACATTGTTTTGGGCTTCGGCTTCTCAATCGAGTCATCAACTCGCTGCAAAATAGCCTCTGCTTCCTTGTCGGTAATAGGTGCAGGCTTATCCGCCTTGCCACCAATAAAACCCATAACCCGAGGCGTATCTTTTACCAAGTGCCAAGAGTCATCATTCAACTCCATTTGCACCAGCACATAGCCGGGGAAAAATTTGCGCTCACTTTTACGCTTCTGCCCGCCACGCATCTCCACCACTTCTTCAGTGGGAACCAATACGTCACCGAACGAATCCTGCATTTGATGCAGATTAATACGCTCTTGCAGAGATGCCGCTACTTTCTTTTCGTAGCCAGAATACGCGTGTACAACGTACCAACGCTTCGCCATGAGTGCTTATCCTATTATCTTAGAAGCTACAAAACCAAAAATGGTATCCAGCCCCCAGAGAATCAACGCCATCACAATAACAACGACCACCACCAGCAAGGTAGTTTGATTGGTTTCCTGACGAGTAGGCCATACAACTTTGCGCACTTCTACAACCGACTCACGCAGCAGTTGAATTAAACCACTACCTTTTGCCGTTTGCGAAGCAATCGCCAGCCCCACCAAACCCAGCGCTAAAAGTGCAAGAACACGATATAGCAGTGGCTGAGCGGAGAACATTGAGTTACCCACAACACCGACGGCCACAACAGCGATCACCATCAGCCACTTTAGGGCATCCAGGCGATACTCTTTAGGCTCGTTTTTTGTTGTACTCATGCAGCAAACAACCTATTAGTCATGCGAATAAAGATGGCAGGCCAGGAGGGACTCGAACCCCCAACTTTCGGTTTTGGAGACCGACGCTCTACCAATTGAACTACTGGCCTAAAAATCAAAGGGGCGGAAAACCGCCCCAGACATCAACTAATTATTAGTCGATGATTTTGGCA
>NZ_JAUOQM010000052.1 GCF_030547685.1 Gilvimarinus sp. 2_MG-2023
CCGGTAGAGCGCTCGTTTCATTTGGGCACCATGGCCGAGTACACCGTGGTGCGCCAGGAGGCAGTAACCAAGCTGGACGATCACCTTTTGGTGTGAGCGCCATTCTCGCCTGTGGCGTCATGACGGGCTGGGGCTCAGCGGTCAATGCCGCCAAAGTGCAAGCGGGCTCCACCGCCTGTGTCATCGGTTGCGGCGGTGTGGGCCTCAATGTCATTCAGGGCGCGGCACTGTCGGGGGCGGCAAAAGTCATCGCCATCGACATTAGCCGCGAGCGCCTGGAGCAAGCCAAAACCTTTGGTGCCACCCACACCGTACTGGCCAGCAAAGATGATAAAGACTTCGACCAGGTGGCGCGCGACATAAAAGCCATCAACAACGGCCGCGGCGCCGATTACGCCTTTGAGTGCACCGCGGTACCCGCCTTGGGCTCGGCCCCGCTTAAGCTGATTCGCAGCGCCGGCACCGCGGTACAGGCCAGTGGTATCGAGCAGCGTATCGATTTTGATTGCGAGCTGTTTGAGTGGGACAAGATTTACATCAATCCATTATACGGCCAGTGCAACCCCAGCCGCGACTTCCCCAGGCTTTACGATTTATACGGCGCGGGCAAAATCAAACTGGATGAACTGATCACCAAAACCTACACCCTAGAAACCGTGGCCGAAGGCTTTGAAGATATGCTGGCCGGCCGCCTGGCCAAAGGCGTGATTGTGATTGACCCGGAGCTATAAGGAGCCACCATGAGTATTCAGCAAATCGAGTGTTCGGCCGATGCCAGCTACTTGCCCGCCGGACTCAAGTACCTGACGGTGCATTCGTCAGCACTAAAAGGACGCGGCAATATCAGTTGCTATAACGCTGGAAGCACCCAGCAACACTTACCCATAGTCATTTTGCTGCACGGCGTATACGGCAACCACTGGGTGTGGATGAACCTCGGTCGTGTACACGAGGTATACGAAGAGTTGCGTCGCAACGGCGAGATTGGCGAGATGCTACTGGTGATGCCTGAGGACGGCAGCTACTATGCGGGCAGTGGTTATTTACCATTAACCGAAGGCCGTGATTTTGACACATGGATAATGCAAGATTCGCTAGAAGCGGTGATTGATAGTATCGACTGCGTCAGCAAGAACTCACCTATTTATTTAACTGGCTTATCAATGGGAGGCTATGGCGCGCTGCGCCTAGGCGCCAAACATGCTCAAAGAGTCAGCGGTATTTCGGCGCACTCAGCCATTACCTGCCTCGAAGATTTTAGGCATTTTATCAATGAAGATTTGTCCATTTACCAGTGCGCCAACGATAAAGAGTCGGATCTTTTGCACTGGTGCCAGCTTAATCGCAGCAAGCTGCCCCCCATCAGAATAGACTGCGGCACCGACGACGTACTCTTCCCCAGTAACACAACTTTAGTCAAAAAACTGGAAACCGCACAGATTGAGCACAGCTTTAAAACACCGCCCGGCGGCCACGAATGGTCCTATTGGCACCGACAAATCGCTGAGACATTGCGTTTTTTTGAGTGCATCCAGACAACAAGCTAGAGCTCTTTGAGGCGGGCGTTCCTGCCCGTTTTAAAAACAAAAACCTTTATGCACCCCTTATAGTATTTTATACCTTTTGCTTGCTAGAGCTTCCGTTTTAACGGACAATAGAAGGTAATTATTTTGAATGTTGGCGAACGTCGCCTCTTGCCTGTTTACAATTGACAATCAAAACCATATGATTAACATGTGAAATTCTGGCATTAGAGAAAACAACTACTATGTTTGGCAACAAAATCGTCTCGGTTAAAGATCAAATCGCCGATCAATTACGCTCTGATATCATTTCTGGCAGCCTAGAGCCCAACGAGCGTTTGAGCGAACAGGCCTTGTCGGAACGTTTCGGTGTTTCTCGCGGCCCCATACGCGAAGTCTTATTGCAGCTAACTAAAGAAGGCTTGTTGGTATCCAAGAGTAACTGTGGAGTATCGGTCAATAGTGTTCTCAATTCCAAAATGCAAGAATTGATGGTCGATATTCGTCGCAAGATCGAAATTCATGCTCTTTCAAGCATTAAAAACACACTGACAGAAGAAGATTTTGAGTACCTTGATGGCACTCTCGAACGCATTCAAGAAGCTTTCAGCAAAGAAGACTTTACCGAAGTCACTAAAGCCGATATGGATTTCCACCGCTTTTTAATTTTTAAAGCCGGTGGACAGGAGCTGGTTAATCTTTGGTATCCCATCGTGCTACGCATGCGCATGAACTATAAGCGATTGTCATCTCCTAAAGACTGTGTAGAAGAGCATAAGGCTATAACCGATGCCTTAAGGGAAAAAAGCTTAGCCAAGGCAAAAAAATGTCTCTTAGCTAATATTAAATAGCCCCTCAACATCGCTGCATATAAAAAAGGCCAGCCCATTTCGGGCTGGCCTTTTTTATGTAACATAACTCAATCTTAATACTCCTTCCATTACATACGCTGACACGGCAGCTACCCTATCAGTTTTTATTAAGCTGTTCATAAGATCCCAGTAGACATAAAAAAGCGCGGGGCAAGGCCCCGCGCTAAAGGTCTGGTCAAATATCGCTTATCGACCTGGGGTAGTGGTAAAGTCCCAGACAACCAGGTTGGCTACCGTCAACTCACCGTTATGGCGGAAGTCCACCTTGATGTCATTGTTACTTTGCAGCACTTCAACCGGCACTGGAATCTCCAGCGTGGCGAAGTAACGGTCGGCTTGATAATCAGCCGGCCCGCGCCAGTCAATCGGCGTCTCCACCTCTACCCCATTGATGGTCAGGGTATTAATGGTGAGGTTGCCGTTAGGCACATTGTCTTCACTCATATACATTGCAACGGTCAAGCGCAGCATCGCCTCGGCTGGGCCACTTGGCACCTGCACACCATTAACCGCTAAAGAAACATCACCGCCGTTAATAGAGACACGGTGCGGTACGCTGCCACCGCTAACACTGTTGCCAAAGTACTTCTTCTCTTGCACTTGTTCGTTTACCGCTACATTGTTATTCATGGTGTAGCGCAACACGATGGTGCCGTCCGGTCCGAGCGTTACCGTGCTTGGCGCCGAGTCCATAAAGCGACGATCCAGCTGAGTCTTGTAATTGGCATCAAAATGCATATCACGCATTTCAACTCTGGATACATTGCCCAACGACAGACCGTGCAGGTTAAGGTTTACGGTGGTAGATTCGTCTTCCAGGTTGTTCAGAATAACGAATACTTCATCGCCATCTACGTAAGATTCGATCTGTACATCCGCATCCGATGAACGCGTATCTACACGAGTGCCGTCAACATCGTCCCACAACTCGTAAAAACGGATATAGTCGCCCCAGGTCCAATCACCTTGGTTGAGGTTCTCTTCAATCAACATGGCGTAGTGATAACGGTTTTGACAATCTGGCACTTCTTTATAGCCACAAATGCCTACGGTGGTGTATCCGTCCTGTGAACCTACGTAACCCCAGATAGGCTTGGCAGGTGTAAAGGGCATAGACTTAACAACATAGTCCGGGCGCTCCAAGAATTGCATCAACATGCCGTTAAAGGATTTCAGCACTTCAGAATCGTAACGCGGTTCGTGCGGTAGGTAATCCCAGCCACCTTGCACAGCGCCATACTCAGATAACACGATGGGTTTGCGGTTGTTCATGCCATTTTCGTGCACGTCGTACCACTCCATCATATCCAACATGCCCTGCACGTGACCGCCACGGCGCAAGGTGCCCTTGCCGCCTTCGTTAAGCGACGGCCAGTCGTAAACGTGTACGGCGTAAAAGTCCATGTTGTCGCCGGCGGCGTCCATAAAGCCTTTCCACATCACATCCCACTGATACCAATCCATCGCGCGCGTGTCGTCCACGCTAGTCGTCATGCGGCTTTGGAAAAACGCTTCCGACTCCGCTTCTTCTGCCGGGTCATCCGCCACGATCCACTGATCGTAAGAATCATCGGCAAAGCGCGAGATACCATCTCGACGATAGAAATCGTGCTGCCCCCAGGTCATACCACCAATCAGCGGCGCTTCGCTGCCCAGACGCGATCGAATCTCTTGCGCCACCAGGTTGTGATACTCCCAGATTTGCTCTTGGTTGGTGACCATAAATTGACCGGTCTTCATCTTCATATCCGGCTCGTTAATCACTTCCCAGAAAGTGGGCGTAGGCTCACCAATATTGCCATTGCGGCTATTGGCAAAGTAGCTTTCAAGATACTTGCCTACCCACTCGGCCGAGGTCTCGATGTTCATCGGCTGCCAACCCGACCAGGTCTTACCGTTGTCGTACCAGCTTAGGGTCGGGTACACCGGGTGCGGGTTTGTACCGGCAATCATCTGCGTTTTAGAGTCTGGGAAACGTGAATAGAACGGATTGTCCTCATAGGCTTGACGCAGCTCCGCGCCACGGCCTTCCATCCACTCCAAATCCGCCATATTAGAGCGGTTTGGATCTTCCTGGGTGTCCTGAAACTTCCAGGTAGCCGAGCCGTTATCGCGCCCCATGTACACATCGAGCTCGTTCAACAGATAATTCAGCTTGTCAGCGTGACCTTCCCAATCCTGCTCAAATACAGTGCTATGAACGGTCATATGACGGTCGCGACCAAAATCAGACACGCCGTTAACAATATGTTCGATATTGGCATTCACGTGAACATCTACCGTCTCAACCGTGCTCACTTGCGACGATGAACAACCCTGGTTATTGGCAAACTCGCTGCCCGGGGTAGCAGGACAAACATCAACGCTGTTTACCACACCATCGCCGTCACTATCGCGGCCCGAAGCAAGACAGCCATCGGGGCCAACATTCGAGCGGAAGGTGTTGGGGCACTGATCATTCCAATTAAACACACCGTCAAAATCATCGTCATCGCCGCCGCTGGTGGCACACCCGACGGAGTTTACAAAAGCGTCCAAAGAGCTACTAGGACACTGATCGTCGCGATCGTTAATGCCATCCATATCAGTATCTAACTGCGAAGGGGAGCAACCTTCACCGTTGGCAGTTTCACTGCTAGGCGTGCTGGGGCAAGTATCGTTGACGTCGGCAACACCATCGCCATCACCATCTAAATTGTCATCGACAGGGCCTAAATATTTAAAGACGATATTGTCGATATTAAATTGGAAATCTTCGGTACCGGCGCCAGTAATGCGTACTTTACTAATACCTGGGTAGACATTGAAGCGCGTGCTAGAGGTAACGTCATAGAAATCATCCCAGCCGCCCTGACTTACCACATCGGTTTTATTTTTAAGAACCAATTCACCCTGGTGATCGGTTAGCATCAAGCCTACAGCCGATCCGCTCGCGTTACCTGTGCCTACGCGATAAACCGCTTCGTACAAACCGCCCTGAGCGTTATCAATATCAAACTCGAGATAATCACCGGCGTTAAAGTAATTAACCGCATGACCGCCATCAACACTGTAAATTTCTACTTCACCACCCACCGAGTTAAAGCTTTCAGCCTCAAGCGTAAAGTCACCCGATACGGTGACGACGCCGCCAGGTACTTGTGAGCTAGAGCTACCAGAGCTAACCGATGAACTGGAGCTACTGGTGCTACTCACAGAGCTGGAACTGCTTACGGAACTGCTCGAGCTACTTACAGAGCTGCTGATCGACGAGCTAGAACTGCTAGAGCTAATCGAGCTACTTACAGACGAACTAGAACTGCTAGAACTACTGCTAGAACCAGTACCGGCATCGCTGACAAACGCCAAATCGAATTTATCAATATTCCACTGCCAATCATTGCTACCCGAGGCCAACAAACGTACCTCAACCACACCGGCAGGTAGCTGAACGGTATGCCCAGCACCCTGGGCCTGGAAGTTATCCCAACCGTTGGCGGTGACACTTTTGGCCCCCTGAGAGACCCAATTGCCATTTTGCTTAACCTGAAACTCAACCTGTGCACCCGAGGTAATCGCGGTGCCAATAAAATAGGTCAAATCATAAATACCAGCACGCGACACTGAAATTTGATACTCGATCGCGTCGCCACGGTTGATGTAATTTAACGCAGTACTGCCATTAACCGAGTACGTGCTAACTGGTGTTGACTGGCCGTCGGCAAAGGTCCCACTCACCGCGTGATAATTTTCCGCCTCTTGGCTGATATCCGAAGGTTCTTCAGGCTCTGTTTCAGATTGGGTTAAGGTCAGGGAAAACTCATCCAAGTTCCACTGCCAATCGTTGGCGCCACTGCCGGTTAAACGGATGCTGACATTGCCTGCCGGCAGAGTGATCTCGTGAGTTCCGTCCAAAGGCTGAAAGTTATCCCAGCCACCGGTAGGTACCGTGGTGGTGCCTTGGCTTTGCCAAGTGCTGCCGTTTTTAACCGACAACTCCACCTCGGCGCCGTTGGGCACCGCGGTACCAATCAAATACTGCACGGTGTAAACACCGGCTTCTGCGATGTTTACTTCGTACTCGACATAGTCGCCACGGTTAACGTAGTTAATAGCCTGTACACCATTAACTGTATAAGTATTTACAGGCTGAGACTGACCATCGGCATAACTACCGCCTACGGCTGTAAAGTTTTCGGCCTGAACCTGCACCGTTTGCGCTAAAGCATGTGACGCCATTGCACCAGCCATCACAGACGAAACTGCGCAGGCAAGTGTCAATCGGGAGAAACGTTTGACTCTCACTGGGATAACCTCCAATTATTTTATTATCTAGGTGTGCCAACAAGCCTGCCCAGTCCGATGGCGGTATTTGTAAGCGAAGCGGCCGCGCGGAAATGGCAGCCTAGGGAGAGGACATCTGGCACAAACGCGTTCCTACGCATCTTGCACTCTATCGCCCATATTCTGAAATTACACTGACTTATGAAATTTACTATTCTTATCTTATTTGTATACAATCTACTGTATACATTAAATTATGTAAAGACTGCTGAGTAAAAACCAGCCAAAAAAGCAAAACAGCTCACAATTTAAGTGTGCCTAGAAGAGCAAGGCGTCAAACGGCGGGCACAAAAAAAGGGGCCGAAGCCCCTTGCACAAACACTAAAAATACTTGTATCGGTACGGCCAACCGGAAAATTGCGAATCGCGTGACGGGTTCGCACCCCAAGGCCAACATTCAAAAGCAACTTCGCCTTTGGCGGGCTTGAACCGCACCAAGCCGTACCCTTCACTTTTTAAGTGCCGGTCTGCCAAAAATTTGCCCCAGGTAGTGTTATCGTCCTGAAAGTCCGCGTGGCTAATTTTAGGGTTGGCGACGGCCAGCACTCGCATTTTATTGCCAAAGGTATCGACAAAATTACCGGTATTCGGATCGTCATTGCGCTGATTGTCGAGGGCTTTAGCCGGCTCAAACCAACGCTGCCAAAAAGCCGCCGAAGCAGGCCCGGAAAAGAACAACACGCCGTCGTCAAACGAGTCGAGGCATTGCTCGGCCAACATGCCCAAGTGCTGATCGCCCGATAGCACGACCGCCTGCGCTTTTTTCGCCAAAGCAATAGCGCGCCGGCGGCCGTCGGGTGGATAACCATTGGCGTCATAATCCAGCAATGGCTCGCCTTTTTCGTCCGTTTGCGGGGAGCCCCACATAGATGCGGTAATAATCGCTTTGGGCATACCCGGGCGCGAGTTAGCCCAGTTCTCTAAAAACTGTTCCTGACGCGTACCCAAAAGCACACCACTGGTGGTTTGGGGGTCGGGCTCGTAATCGGGCGCGGTTTTAAATTTGCGATCCTCTACAAACGCAAAGTTAACCCCACCGTACACAAACGAGCCATAGTACACGGGGATACAACCGTTAATGGGGGTAGGATCATAGGCGTCAGGGTTGTGGCTGCACTGCACCCGGTACACCATTCGCACTAAATCTAAATCCCATTTAAAGCCACCGTCTTCTTCTTTGGGGCCACCGGATACACCGGCCTGCCCCCACAGGTTGCCCTGCAGCACATCGTGATCGTCCACCAACACGATAGAGGGCCGATTGCGGGTCATATCGCGAAATGCCCACAGCCACAGATACCAACGGTATAAGGTATCTAACTTGGCTTGAGGCGTATCGCGGCCGTAGCGCGTCGGGTAGGTCTCGTAGTACTGATCGCCCACAAACAAGCATAGGTCGGGGTCGTGCGTCGCACTGTTGCTAACCAGCTCATTGTGAGGAAAGAAAATATTGTCCGGGGTATAGCGGCCCAATTCGCGCTCTTCGGGAATCAGCTTATTATAATGACCTTCATCAAGTGATTTGGCCGTCGGGATAATACAAGAGTACAGCCCCACTTTTAGCTCGTCGGGGCTGGCGCTATCTTGTCTAAACTGTCCGGTAAACGCTGGGTACTGTGCGGCATCCGGAATTACAATCCGATAATCCACCGCCTGCGAAGCATCCCAATCGTCGGCCCTAAAACGCGCCACAAAGCCATCTTCAATCGCCGCAATAGCCCGTGTTTGCCACTCGCCCGAGGCACTTTTAAGTTGCAGTTGGGCGTTGGGGTGCGCATCAGTATTGAGCGGAAAAAACTGCGCAGTTAGCTTCATAACACGCTGGTTTAGGCTGTACAAACAACCCAACACCGGGCCTTCCGCTCGGCTAGGCTCGGCGAGAATTTTATCCCCGGCGGTGGCAATGTCTTTAAACCACCAGCCCATACCCGGCTGCTTAACCGGTGTCGATGACACCAGCATAACCCCGCCCATTAACTCCTCGGGCGCCACGTCAGTGCGTACGGCAAAACCTATTTCGCGTTCGGTTTTTGCATCCAACGCCATTAGGCGCACATCAAAACGGCCGTCTGCAACTGGATCAATATGGCAGTCGAGCAACACAGCCCGATCCCCTAGCTCACCAATCGGTGATGCCCCGGTGCGGGTGAGTGACTCAAACGCCAGAGTGTTCTTAGCCTCGGAAAAATCCTGAAATCCCAGCTCGCCTTGACTGTTAAGGGTGGCCATAAAGCCGCCGCCGGCGCCAGAAAAGCGCTGCGCCAAGGCACTGGCACGGTAGTCTAACTGACCGGCACCCACGCCTAGCAACAGGCCACAAAAGCCCGCTTTGCCCGGTTGTAAGGCACCTACCGTTAAGCGAATACGGGCCGGTTTGTGCGCCTCGGTTAACTCGCGGGTTAACAGCGATACCGTGCGCACCTCGTAACTCTCATCACTTTGCACACACTCGATACGGCCGCTATTTGCCTGCCAGTCCTGCAAGCGGTTAGCCCAAAAATCGCGGCCCAGCCACGTTTGATGATTGTTCTCGATGGTTAGAAAGTCGGTGGGCATAGCCACCGCAGGGGATCGCTCGGCGGCGGCGAGTGCAGCAAGGCTAGGTGCGATGCTCGCACCTAGCCCCGCTGACGCCGTCAATTTGATAAATTGGCGGCGTTGCATTTACTCGTCTCCGTAGCGTTCGTCGTAAAGATCGCGGCCAAGCTCTTTCGCCGCCTCTACCATTTCTGGATAGGGAGTATCGGTCACGTCGACAAAACCGACGTTGTAGTTTTCACCATCGTGAGCCCGGCCCGTAAGCGGCGAATCCATATACTGAAACCAGTGCGCCCCGACAAAGTATGGATTCTCGATGACGGTATCCATGTAGCGCAAGTACATTTGCGCCCGGTCATCTTGATCTTCGGCGTGAATCAAGCCTGGGTGATACAAGCCGCGATCCATGGCGCCCATGTGGAACTCACCAATAATGCTGGGCTTGTCGATCTCAGCCAAAAATTCCCATTTCTTTTTGTTCAGCCCTTCTTTGTAAACATTGTAGCTAACCACATCCGCGTACTTAGCCGCAGCTCGTACCACTTCGATGGGCATACCCCAATCGGGCAGGCGTGAGCCGAGGTAAAGGTGGTTGGGCAAGTGCTCTTGCACCGCATCGTGTACCACGCGGTAGTACTGAGTGGCGTAGTGCTCCAGCATATCGGCGTAATCCACACGCTGAGCTTCGGTAATCTCGCCCGGCGTAAAGCCACTATCAAACTCGGCCCAATCGGCCAGCTTTAGATTCCACGCTTGGTTAAAAGCCTTAATACTTTCATATTTGGCCTTCATCAGCTGACTAAATTGCGCTTTAGTGGGCACGGTTGATGCGTCGCGGCCCAGGGTGTTAATCACAATGCCGTAATGCAATTGATCGGACTCAGAACGGCCAAAGCTCATTTCGTTGTCGATAAACACACCCACACACCAGGGAGTATTTTGCACCTCGGCGGCCACTTGCATAGCGGTTACATTAGCACGCTCGGCAAACATAGGGTCGAACACGTCGGGCAGCGGGCCCCAAAAATCGTTACCGCTAGAGACCTTTTTAAAATCACCAATGATCCAACCGTTGGCGAAGAATGGAATCTGTTCGTTGCTGTAAAAGCGCGGATCGGTCCAGTTACCTAAAGAGGTAAAGCCCCAGTTGAGCATGCGCTTTTTAGTCACATCCTCCCATTTATCTAAAAAGCTATTGGGGCTCTCTTCACCGTATTTGCGCTCGAGGTTGGCCTGATAAAAACTGAAAGTTTCACCGTGCTCAAGTGGCCCGGAGTGAGCCGCGCGACGGTAGCTGTAATGGTTTGCCAGCTCACCGTCCATTTCGGGCAGCCAGCTGAACATATCGGCGCGGGTTTTGGAGGCCACAAAGCGGGTTTTCTTGGCTTCATCGCTGACCTTAAGCATACCGATGGAGTCTTCTGGAGTCAGATCATTTTCATCGCGCTGATTGATTTTATCCTGATCGTAATCATAACCGGTCATGGTCGTGGAGTTGGACAGGCGAATAATATCCAAGCCGGTGGCAAAGTAGAGGTAACCCTCTGGGTCTACCAATGCCCATTTACCATCGACCTTTTCGGTGCGAAAGTAGCCGGTAGCCTCAAGCTTTGGGCCGCTCTTCCAGCCGCTAAATTTAGATCGATCGGCCATGGCTTTGCCATCTAATTCGGCCAACTCGGCGTCGCGCACCTGGTGCAGTTCTTCCAGGCTATCAATTTTATCGGCGTAGTCGTACTTGGCGTTTTGGCCAAACTCGTCGACGATACCCACCAAAAACTCTTCGTCCAGTTCAGGGTTAGGTGTGAGCCGAACATTGTCGATACTAATGGTCTTGTTGCTAACCGCGCCCTGCACACTTAACGAGATCTCGGTAATCTGGGACACATCCAAACTCTTAACGCCCCACATCCAGATAAAGTGGGTATCCTCACCGCTCCAGGTGGGCGGGTTTGAGCGCAAGCCGGATGAGAAATTAAGCTCGGTGGCATCATCGTCACCGGCGGTTTCGATGTCGTGTCCGGCCAACTTAGCATAATAGGTGCTAAAGCCTCCACGAGGAACCACAACGCTACGCGTCGCAACATTACCTTTGCCATCTTTAATATTTAAGTAAACTTGGGTGGACTGCTCGCCGTCGTTTGCCAAGTCCATACTCAGGCTAAAACTCTCATAGTCGCTCCAATCCCACGGCTGGCTGGGTGAGAAAGTTATGCCCGAATAACCATGCTCCTGAGAAAGAAAATCAACTTTTAACGATTGACCATCAGCTTCAGAAATCTGGGTTATCTCCGCCCAGGCCGATTTTACGGTTGCATCTAATTTGCCATCAAAATCATACAATATCTGAAGCGGCTTATCGGTTGCTGCCGGACTCTGTGCAACTAGCTCTGTAGAAGTGGGCGTTGCATCGGTGGTTGGCGTCTCATCAGAACTACACGCCGTAATAAGTATCGAGGACAATAAAACCGCGGGGGTTAGAGTTTGATAAACATTCATAGCTGCCACTTTATTTTAATAGGTTTGAATAAATATTACTTATCTATGCTAATGGAGATGGCTAGATAATATTAAAAAAGAATGAGCAAGACGCGTTAAGATCTTTCTCCGGCGCATAAAATAAAGGAGCCGTATAATACGACTCCTTTACCAAACCTCGTTATTCCTGAAGGTAAACAGTTTTCTTTTCTAGGTACTGCTCCAACCCATACTTACCATCCTCACCGCCGGCGCCGCTGAGCTTCCAACCGTTATGAAAGCCTTGGTGTTGCTCACCGATGCCCCGGTTAACATACACCTCACCACTTTCCACCTCATCAATATACTGGTGGATATAGCGCATATTCTCGGTAAACAGGTAAGTAGAAAGGCCATACTCACTGTCGTTAGAATAACTGATAGCTTCGTCAATGGATTTAATTTTAACAATAGGCAAAATAGGACCAAAAGTCTCTTCGTGCACTAAAATATTGTCCTGTGCAACGTCCCCCAACACGGTAGGCTGATACCAGTGACCATTAGGATATTCAGGCACATCTGCCACACCGCCGCCTATCAGTAGCTTCGCGCCCTGCTCGATCCCCTTTTTAACCAGAGCATCAATATTTTCAATTTCACGGGCATTAACCTTGGGCCCCATTGTGGTTTCCGGGTCCATCGGATTCCCCACCTTAATTCCTTCTACGAGTGGCAGCAATTTACCGACAAACTCATCGTAGATAGCTTCGTGCACATACAAACGCTCGGCACAAGTACATACCTGACCACAATTTGAAAACCGTGTGGTAAAAGCTGCATCTACAGCAGAATCGAGATTGGCATCTTCCATAACAATGAACGGCGCTTTACCGCCCAACTCGAGCATCACCGGAGTTAAATGATCAGCACTGGTGCGATAGATGGCCTGTCCCGCGGGCGTACTCCCTGTCATGGTAATCAGACGGGTAATGGGGCTTTCACACAGGTGTTGTCCCACCACACGCCCTACACCATTGACGATATTTAAAATACCGGCAGGTAGACCCACTTCGTTGGCAATTTCACCCAATGCCAAGGTAGCCAAAGGTGTTTCTTGTGTTGGTTTAACCACAATCGCGTTGCCGGTAACCAGCGCTGGACCAATTTTACGTCCTGCGAGTGCCAGCGGAAAATTCCAGGCAGTAATAGCGACCACGACACCGCGAGGTACCTTATGAATATATATTTTCTCACCAGGATTATCGGAAGGTAAAATATCACCCTCGATTGTTAAAGCGTTGTCACAGGCGAATTCAATAAATGTTGCGGTTGCTTCAACCTCAGCCTCGGCTACGGCCAACAATTTACCCTGCTCATTAACCAGAAGTTCGGCAAGCTGAGGTTTTTTATCACGAATAGCCTGTGCAAATTTACGCATTACAGAGGCACGATCTCGAGCAGTGCGTTTGGCCCACAATTTTTGCGCAGCGCTTGCACTATCGAGAGCGACTTTAGCATCCTCTGTAGTACCCGCTGGGATGGTACCCACTAACTCACCCGTTGTAGGGTTAAGAACTTGCAGGGTTTCATCAGAGCTGGACGGCACATACTGGCCGTCAATAAAGTTAAGATTGTTTTTAATCATAACGCTTATCGTCCCATCCAACCGCCGTCTACAAGCACGACGCTACCGTTCATGTAATCAGACGCTTTTGAGGCCAAGAACACAGTAGGGCCTTTAAAATCATCCGGGGTACCCCAGCGGCCTTGCGGAATACGCTCCAAAATAGCTTTAGAGCGATCTTTATCTTCGCGCAGCGCCTGAGTGTTATCAGTGGCAATGTAGCCGGGTGCAATGGCGTTTACATTAACGCCTTTAGGCGCCCACTCATTTGACAGGGCTTTAGCCAATTGGCCGATGGCGCCTTTGCTGGCAGCATAACCGGGCACTGTGATACCGCCTTGAAAGGTCAGCAACGAGGCGGTAAAGATAATTTTACCGCTGCCGCGCTCGGCCATGGTTTTGCCAATTTCACGGCTCAGGATAAACTGTGAATTAAGGTTAACTTCAATGACCTCATCCCAGATATCGTCGCCGTGCTCGGCCGCCGGGGCACGTTTAATCGTGCCGGCGTTGTTAACCAAAATATCGATTTTTGGGTGATCGTTTTTTACCTGATCAATAAAGCTTTTCAGGTTGTCACGATTAGAAAAATCACACTGGTAGGCCGAAAATTTACGGCCAGTTTTTTCTACGTCTTTAGACACCTCAGAGCCTTGCAGCTCCAGCGAGGCCGATACGCCGATCACGTCGGCGCCCGCTTCGGCCAAAGCCACGGCCATGGCTCGACCAATACCGCGCTTACAGCCTGTTACCAGAGCGACTTTACCGCTTAAATCAAAATAGTCGTTCATTATTCCGCTCCACAATCAATCAGAGTTTTCATGCCCGCTGGGTTTAAATCAATACCGGCAAAGGCATCGCCAATTTTATCCAACGGTGAGACAGAGCTAATAAAATTATCGATGGTAATTTTGCCGCTGGAGATCAGATCAATCGCCTGATCGAAATCTTTGGCCTCGTACACACGTGCACCTACCAACTCTAACTCCTTCCAGAAGAAGTGGAACAAGTTAACCTGGGGCTTCTCAGAGTGAATAGCAACCATACAAATACGACCGCGAACGGCAGCAATTTCAGTCATTGTGTCCACGGCAGGTTGCACACCTGTTACCTCAAACACCACGTCGGCGCCTTTGCCATTGGTCCACTCTTTAACCACTTCACCAATATCTTGTTTAGTTGGGTCAACGGTTTCAAAACCGAGTTTTTCAGAAAAAGCTAAGCGATCGGCGTTAACCTCAGACACCATCACCTCGGCACCAATACCTTTGGCCACCGCGGCAATTAGCTGACCGATGGGGCCACCGCCCAGAACCACGGCTTTTTCACCTGCTTTAAGGCCGGCGCGGGACACATCGTGACAAGCCACTGACAACGGCTCGACCAATGCGCCCTGCTTTAAGCTTACGTTCTCGGGCAACTTGTGCAGTGTGCGAGATTTAACTGTCCAGTAACTTTGGAAAGCACCGGTGGTATCAACGCCCATAAAATTTAAGTTATGGCATACATGGGAATGCCCAGCTTTACAGGCGGGACACTCACCGCAATAATCCAACGGGCGAACCACAACGCGATCACCAGGCTTATAGTCGGTTACGCCTTCGCCAACTTCGTCAACAGTACCTGACATTTCGTGGCCAATGGTTTGCGGTATAGAAACGCGCTTGTCCATAACGCCGTGATAAATGTGCATGTCGGTGCCGCAGATGCCAGCAAAGCCCACTTTGATGCAGACCTCACCCGCTTTGGGCGCCACTTTTGTGCCTTCAACAACGTCGAAGGTTTTATTACCTGTGTATCGTGCCGCGTGCATACGAAACCTCAATTAGCAGAATGAATTAAATAGTTTTTCAGTAGTGCATCATCAAATACCACCCCAGTGCCCGGTACATCGGGCGCAATCGCCAAGCCATTGGAATCGATTTTAAGAGGGTATTTGGTGTACTCATCAATCGGAAAAGAATGAACCTCTAACTGCCCAGCATGGGGCTGTGAGGCCATTAAAGATACATGTAATTCGTGCATACCGTGGCTGCATACCGGCAGATTATGAGCATAGGCTAAATTTGCCACCGCCAACCAGCCAGTTATACCGCCAATGTTTGATGCATCAGGCTGAACAAACCCAAGCTTGGCCTGATCAATTGCGTAGGTGAACTCATGAATCGTGTGCAGATTCTCACCCATAGCCAGCGCAATCGAAGTAGCATCCGCAATGCGCCCATAGCCTTTATAATCATCGGGAATCGTGGGCTCTTCAAACCAAGTAATATCTTGGTCAGCAATTGCGTTAGAAAAGCGAATAGCGCCTTCAACGGTCATCGAGTAGTTTGCATCCACCATAAAGGTGACGTCCGGACCAATCAACTTGCGTACGGCGCGCACCCGCTCAACATCTTCGCGGTAATCTTCTTTACCCACTTTGATTTTGACGGATTTAAAACCGCGATCCAAATACGACTGAATATTGGCAAGTAGTTTTTCTTGATCGAAATTAAGGTCAATGCCGCCCGCGTAACAGCGAGTTTTATTACTCAATCCACCGGCGACTTTCCACAAGGGTTGCCCCAAGCGTTTGCAACGAATATCCCACAACGCAATATCAACAGCGGACTGAGCAAAGCTCACTAGCCCGCCGCGCCCGACATAATGAAGGTGCCATTGAACCTTTTCCCAAACCGCCTGAATCTGTCCTGCATCCGTCCCCTTAAGCATGGGAGCCAACTCATCTTTCAACAGTGAGTAAATAGCGCGACCACCACTACCTCCGGTATAGGTATACCCTACCCCTTCAGTACCGTCGTTACAGACAATGCGGCACAAAATCAATTCAAAATGTGTATGGGTGCCATGCTTGGCGTCTGCCAACACTTCCTTAAGGGGCACCCGGTAGTACTCCACCTTCACCTCAGCAATCGACTCAGGCGCTTCGGCGCTCTGCTGCTTCGCAGCAACTAAATCTTCATTCATCGTTTCACCCAGAACCTCTAATATAGATGCAGCCTAATCCCTAGATTGTAAATTGTCAACAATTTATCGATGGACGTTTGGCGCAAGCATCCCTTCAATTTCTTCAATTGACTTACCTTTTGTCTCCGGCATCAACCACGCCAACAGTATTAAGGCAAGCACCGCACTCACTCCGTAGGTCAAGAAAACACCAGACGACCCCATCACCTCAAGCTGTATCGGAAATAACTGCTGCACCATTGCACTGACAACACTAGCCACCAACGCCATAGCGGGAATCGCGACACTGCGCACATGAATGGGGAACAATTCTGAAAACAGTACCCACATCACAGGGCCGATAGAAAATTGGAAAGCAGCAATAAAAGCTAAAACACCAAACAGAATGACGGTAGCGTTCATGTTGGCTGCGTATTGAAACAACACCGCCTCATTATCCCGAGCCATTTTCGGCCCCAACTGCTCTATCAGAGCCGCTTTAAAACTTAAATCACTGTCATAAGTCACACCAGACAAAACTTGCAACCCCGAAACATCTATGTGCTCCGCCAAACTTGCCAATGCATCAACCGTTAGCGTATAGGTGGCATTACTAAAGGCCCAGGCGCATGAAAGCAAGCTAACACCTGCCACCACCAAGCCAACTATAATTAACACTCTGCGCCCCAGCCGATCAATTAATGCAAGCGCAAGCGCTGTTGCCAACACACTAATCAGACCGATATAAACACCGTTAAACAAAGCTGCATTGGTACCCAGCCCCACCTGCTCAAAAATAATAGGGGCATAAAACATCACCGCATTAATACCCACAGTTTGTTGAAAAAACGCAATCACCAATGCAATCACTAACGCTTTGCGCACCGCGGGGGAAAATAGGTCTTTCAGCTGATGCCAAACACTGTGGTCTCTATGGCCGTAGGTAGAGCTATCGCGAATCCCCTGCATCTCAACGGCCAGCTCAGCCGGCGGCACCAGCTTTGCCATTACCAATTCGGCTTCATCCACACGACCACGCAATACCAGCCAGCGCGGACTCTCTGGAATACAGAAGAGTATCAACACCCAAAATAGCGCTGGCACAATTTCAACACCAAGCATCCAACGCCAGGTTTGGGTATCAAGCATTAATGTGCTTACCCACGAAACCTCCAGCTCTGACATCCAATGCACCGCAAACACAGATAAGTACGCCGCCGACAGACCAACCACAATGGCCATTTGATTCATAGCCACTAATTTGCCGCGCACCTTAGGCGGCGCTATTTCACCAATGTACATAGATGCTAGTGATAATGACGTAAAGGCCAGCCCACCCAAAAAGCGCGCTGCCACCAAAGCTTCGTATGTAGGCGCAATAGCGGATGTAACCGCCGAGACCACATATAATGAAGCAATAATCTGCAGAGTCTTTTTCCGCCCCAGCTTATCGGCCAAGTAACCTGCCAACAGCAATGCCAACAACACACCGTAACCGGGAGACCCCACCACCAAGCCCACCTGAAAGGCAGACAGATCAAATACTTCCGTGATATCTCGCACCACCCCCGATATGAGTGCAGCGTCCAAGCCGAAAATAAATCCACCGAAAGCCACGATAGCGGCAAAACGAATAGCGGCAAACTGATAGGAGGTCATAGATATCACCAAAGCCTGATTATTATGGGTGACGTGTAGGCATCAGGCGCTGCCTACACATTCAAAATGAAAACTCACCTATTGGAGATTGTATACAATATACTATACACTCACTACGATAGCAAAGTAATCGTTTGGAGGGATTCAATTTTTTTAGAATAAAAACAAGGAGTAATCTTCGCGCCACCCCCCTGAACAGCTATAAGAACCAAGCTAGAAAACACATGCGTAGGTGTCTGGCGCCGACCATCATACAGAGGTAACTATGAAAATTAATACGCCAAAAAGTTTATGCCTGACAACAATTATTATCGGCAGCTTAGCTTTAGCCGCCTGCGGAAGCTCATCCGACGGCGACAGCGGTGATGGAAGCTCCTCTAGCTCTAGCTCTAGCTCTAGCTCTAGCTCTAGCTCTAGCTCTAGCTCTAGCTCTAGCTCTAGCTCTAGCTCTTCAAGTGTTAGCCACACCCAGGTGTTTGTCGACCCGGCGAGCCGCCTGCATATTGGCGACTCGACCACGTTTGAGCGGGAAAAGTTTATTACCTTGCACGCCTCACACACCGAAAACGACTGGTGGCTGGGCATTAACGACGAGAGCGTGGGCGGCAGCGCCCTGATGCCTGAATTTGTCGAAACCTACGACGTGTACTTTGGCCGCGATACCGGCGGTATGGCCTGGCAACTGTCGCAAATTGCCGAAGACCCGGCCCGCCCGGGTTACGCTAACCCCGCCGATGCAGCACAAATCGGCGGCGAAGCGACCGGCTGGTACGACTTTCGCACCGATGAGCGCGGCCAGCAAATGCGCGCCCAAGAGCACCGCAACAGCCAAATGGTGGTAGCGGCGCAGCAACACCCTTTCTGGCCTGACGGCACCTTAACCGGGCAGGGCTGGACATTCTCGCAAACCGATACCGCCGATGCCCCCTTTGGCACCGCCACCGGGGACTACATGGGTCTGTTTTTGACACACTACTTCCGCCAAAGTGAAGGCGAGCCGGGGCAACCTAAGCCTAAGTACGTCGAGGTAATGAACGAGCCGCTGTACGACCTGGTAACGGCCGCCGACACCCCCGAAGATCCCGCCAAGATCTTTGAGTTCCACAACGCCGTGGCCGACGCCGTTCGTGAACTCAACCCCGATGTACTGCTCGGCGGCTACACCGCTGCCTTCCCGGATTTTGAGAAAGACAATTTCCAGCGCTGGGAAGAGCGCGACAAGCTATTTATGGATATCACCGGCGAGAATATGGATTTTATATCGCTACACTTTTACGACTTTCCGATCTTTCCCGGTGGCGCCAATGGAGCATTAGTACAACGCTACCGCAAAGGCTCCAACCTCGAAGCCACCTTCGATATGCTTAACCAGTACAGCGCGATGACCGAGGGCGAAGTAAAACCGCTGATGATCTCGGAGTACAGCGCACAAACCCACGCCCTGACCAACGGCCCCTGGGTACCTTATCGCGACTGGCTGATTCTAAAGTCCACCAACGCCATGATGATGCAATTTATGCAGCGTGCCGACCAAATCGAAATGGCCATTCCATTTTATACCGTTAAAGCCGAATGGGGCCGCGAGGGTTCGGTGCCCTACACATGGCGCTTGATGCGGCAAAAGAAAGAAGCCGAAGGAGAAACCGGTGACGAGTGGGTTTACACTGGATTAATAGAGTTTTTTGAGCTTTGGAAAGACGTTAAAGGCGAGCGACTGTACTCTGCCAGCTCAGACTCCGACCTGCTGGTCGATGCCTATGTCGATGGCGACACTCACCACGTTGTGCTCACCAACCTCGACTTTGACGAACACGCCTTTAACCTGTCTCTGCCTGAAAACTCAACGGCTAGCAATATCACCGTTAAACACCTGTACTTAGATGACAACTCCGACACCCAGAACCAACGCCAACCGGTGGTTGAAACTACTTCTCTGGCCAACCTTGACTCCAACATCACACTAGCACCCGAAGCCAGCATGGTAATCAGCTATAACCTAGCCGAGAATGAAACCAGCTACACCATAGAAAAACACTTCGTTTACGCAGACCGCTATAAACAAGCTATAAACAGCGGGGAAAACATTGTTTTCGAATTCAATAATGTAAACCCACCTGAAAATGGCAAACTAACGTTACGATTAAGCATGGGACGTGACCACGGTTTATCCCTGACCCCTACCGTTAGTTTTAATGGTCAAAACTTAGCCGTCCCCAGTGATGTGCGCGGTGATGATCAATACCTAAACGGTAAGGGACGCCAAACATTCTTTGGCACCCTCGAAATCCCCGTTGCAACTGACTTGCTAGAAACCAACAATCAGCTGACGCTTAACTTTTCCGACTCGGGCGGATATGTAAGCTCCGCTGTTCTGGAGCTGTATGAATCTGAACAGCCATTAACTATGTTCTAAACCTATTGGCAGCCTTCAGGCTGCCGTCTTTTTCTCTAATAATAAAAAGACAGAGCCATGGAATACGATCTACTGCAAACCATCTCATCCACAGTGAAATACCGCCTCGCCGAACAACCGGAACTAGGCGCTCAACGTTTAGCAACACAACTGGGCTGCACCTGCTCAGACATCCATCGTCTCGCCAACAACGACCCCACACTGGCGTTGGATATGTACATTTTTGCCGCCCTACATTTAGGTATCGAACCGGAATTTGTACGAATGATTATCGACTACCGACAACATGGTTAACACAGCATATATTTGATATATTTTGTCGTGACCCGCCTATTTGTCGCCTGTTTCCTGCCATACCATGTCACCAATATGATACTTACCCAATAATGGGTACTCATAATGAGCGGAGGGCAGACCGTGAAGCCATCAGATCACCCAGATCCATTTAAGCAGGCGCGTATCGAACAGGGCGTGAGTGAAATCGACGACCAAAACGATCCGGTTAATATGGTTTTGCGCTTAAAAGATGTGCGCAAATGCGCCCACAACTGGAAAACATACTCCTCTGAAGCCACCCCGGGGCGCATCGTCGTACCCTCGGAGGTGAACATACGCGATACCCGGCAAATTCCGTTCGAAGTAGACCCACCCAAACATGGCGCATTTCGCCAATTGCTGGACCCCTGGTTTAAACGCCCATTGCAAGACGACTACCGCGATAAACTGCGCACACAAATATCCGCATTAATTCATGAGGTAATACAACAACAAAGCATTGAAGCTATTCATGGTTTTTCCCTGCTGTTGCAGTCTCGTGCCCTAACCTTATTAATGAACACCCCCGAATCCGAGGCCGATACCTTTATCAGCTGGGGCACCCATGTATTTCGCAGCGAAGACGACCCACTGGATGCCGGTAAAGCGCAGCAACTGTACGACTACATTGACCAAAAAATTGATGAGGCCGAAGCCAACCCCAGCGAAGACTTATTCTCGACCCTATTGGCCGCTGAGGTTGAGGGCCAAAAGCTCACCCGCGAACAAATTAAAGGCATTATTATCCTGACCTTTGCCGGCGGCCGCGATACCGTCATTAACATGGTCACCAACACCCTCGCCTACCTCGCTGATCACCCAGAGTCACTCAAGCGTCTGCGCGAAGAACCAGAAATTCGCACCCGCGCTATAGAAGAGTTAATTCGCTACTTTTCTCCCTTAACCCATATGGGTCGGGTAGCGACAGAAGATGCTCAAGTATGCGAGCATGCCATCAAGGCCAACAGCCGTATTTCACTGTGTTGGGCGTCGGCCAACCGCGACGAAACCGTGTTTGAAAACCCCAACGAGGTGGTGCTTGATCGCAAAATAAACCCCCACGTCGCCTTCGGTTTTGCCACCCATAACTGTCTGGGGGCCACCCATGCCCGTACCATTATGCAGGTGTTAATCGATGAATTGTGCCAGCAGGTCGACCATATCGACTTTGTAAGTGCCGATGAAAACATCGAACAGTGGGGTAAGTTTGAGCGCAAAGTGGGTTATCACAAACTGAACCTGGCGTTTCATCCCGTCTAAACATCAAAAAACACAACCAACCGTGACATTTGAGGTACACCCTAATGGCTAAAATTACATTTATCACCAAAGACGACAACACCATCGTCTGCGAAGCAGACTCGGGTTCGGTTATGGAATTGGCAGTACAAAACGGCGTAAAAGGCATCGACGGTGACTGCGGTGGCGTATGCTCGTGCGCCACCTGCCACGTTCACGTTGCCCCCGACTCTGTCGAACGCGTTGGCGAAGCCGGTGAAATTGAAAAAGACATGCTTGAACTGGACGACGAGGCCAACGAGCGCAGCCGCCTGTGCTGCCAACTCGAGGTATCTGACGAGCTGGACGGCATTGTCCTGCACGTCGCCCACTAGGTAAAAGGACGCCACCATGACAGAGCAATCTACCGGCAACGATGTTTGCATCATTATCGGCGCCAGCCACGGCGGCGTTAACTTAGCCTTTGCCCTGCGCAAAGAAGGCTGGGAGGGCGAAATTCACTTAATAGACCAAGACCCCAACCCGCCCTACCATCGCCCGCCGCTTTCCAAAGCGCATTTAACCACCGACGATGGGCTGGAGAAGATTCTGCTTAAAGCCCCTAAAGCCTATGAAGACAACAACATTCAGCTTCATTTAGGGCATACCGTTACGGCTATCGACCACGTACACCAACAAATTAACCTCGAAGACGGCAGTAGCAAAAAGTACGACAAACTTGTTTTAGCCGTGGGCGCGCGCCCCATTATTCCGCCCATTAAAGGTATCGATGACGTTCAACATTTATACCCCATGCGCACCGCCGACGACGTAAACAAAATCCGCAGCGCTTTTAAGCAAAGCACCGAAAAGCGAGTGGTGATAATCGGCGGAGGCTATATTGGCCTGGAAACGGCGGCATCGCTTAAAAAACTGGGCGGTGAAGTAACCGTGCTAGAGCGCGAAGAGCGTATTCTTGCCCGCGTCACGGCGCCGGTTATGTCCGAGTTTTTCCATAAACTGCACACAGATAACGGGGTAGATATTCACACCGGTAAAAACGTGGTAGAGCTGCGTCAAAACACCAACCGCCAGGAAGTCGTGTGCTCAGATGGAACCGTCTACCCGGCCGATGTCATTGTAATGGGCGTGGGTATCCGCGTTAATCAAGAGTTAGCTGAAGAGGCCGGATTAAAAATCGATAACGGCATCAACGTTAACGAACAGTGTAAAACCAGCGACAATAATATTTACGCCATTGGCGACTGCACCTACCACTACAACAATCACTACGACCGTTGGCTGCGTTTAGAGTCCGTCCAAAACGCCGTGGACCAAGCCAAAATCGCCGCCCAGGCACTAACCGAGAAAAATCCCAAGTACGACGCACTGCCATGGTTCTGGTCTGATCAGTACGACGTTAAGCTGCTAATGGTCGGACTTTCAGATGGCTACGATGAAATCCTCAAGCGCGATGAAAGCACAGACGATCAACATAAATTTTCGACGTGGTACTTCAAAGGCGAGCAACTATTGGCCGTCGATGCCGTTAATAACGCCAAGGCATACGTTGTGGGCACAAAACTGATAGGCGCAAAAAAACCCGTCAACAAGCAGGTACTTTCCGATCCAGAGCAAGACTTAAAAGCTTTATTGTAAGCACTGCTACATTAACTCAGGGCAAACACTTTTAACCTCCGATCATAAACGGCCGCGACAATATCATTATTGACGTCATCTCATTGCCGTCCCGTTAAGCATAAACACAAGCTTCTACGGGTCATGCTAATGGGGGAATTTGATATTATAGTGTGAGCGTGGGACATGGGCTCAGTACTTGTTGCCGCGCCACACCGTGAATACTTCCATGTAAACTCTACACCTTACCCAAAACAAACATATTTAAGGCTCTACTAGAGCCTTGCTATACGCCCACTTTACACTCTTAACAGTATCTCCCTAACGTACGCTACTTAGATGCGCCCTCAGAGCTTACCCCTCCATTTAGTATCCGCTTTTAATTTACATAAATTATAAAAAGAAACAACAGCAGGAAAATACAATGCAGTAATGTTAAATCCCTGCACACAAATCACAATGTAGCAGTTTAATGAAGCTGAGGCCGAAGATAGCGTCAGTTGGATATAGAACCGGCTAAAATCAAGGTGCTGCGCCATATTCGTAAAGAATACGCATGCCCTTGCTGCGAGCCATACATTACCGTTGCAAAGAAGTCAGCCTTACCCTTTGAGAAGTCCATCGTCTCGTTGAGCTTACTGGCCTATGTCAGCGTCAGCAAATACCTTGATGCGTTACCTCTGTACCGGCAGGTCAACCTTTTAACCGCATAGGCGTTAAGCTGACTCGAACCACTTTGGCCAATTGGATGGTCAAAGTGGGCGATCTGGTGCAACCGCTGATCAATCTACTGCTCGAGAGCACGCGTGAGCAATCCAATCTGCATATGGATGAAACACCACGCAGCTAACACACCGCAAAAAATCGCTCACGGTCGAGCACTTGACTACTTCGATAAACAGTGGCCGCGTGTAATTGGCTACCTAAACGATGGGGCCTACCCAATTGACAGCAACAGGGCGGAAAATGTTGTGCGGCCGTTCGTTATCGGTCGTAAAAACTAGCTGTTTGCCAACAGCCAGACCGGCACTCGCGCCTCGGCCAGCCTATACAACGTAATCGAGACCGCTAAAGCCAGAGACCTTGAACCGTACGCTTATCCCAAGCACGTGTTCACAGAGTTATTTCTAACCAAAGCCGTCGAGGTGACATATCAAGAATGTGGTTAGTTAGACGTTTACCCAAAAAAGCCTCGACCAAGAGGCCGAGGCTAATAAGTAAGTTATGAGATTTAAAGAATTAGTGACCTAACTCTAAAATACCCCAAACTTCCAGATCATTAACAGTAACCACCGCATCACCGTCTCCATTAGTAGAAACCGGAAGATTGGTACTAGCACCACCAGGTAAATGCAAGGTTGCTGTCGTTACACTCTCAGGGAAGTAGCTTTGTGGAATCGCCACTTCAACACCGTTAAGTGTTGGTGTGACACCACCTGCAAACGGTCGGTTAATCAAGTGAACAACATACGGTGCACTTGCATTTGTTTCGTGAACACGCGATACAGCAGACACCGTTTCATTCGACACCGAACCATTAACGCTTACATTGATAGCAAGACCGTCGATCGTACCACGCTGCCCGATGTGACGAACTTTACTTCCTTGATTATCAAGCACAGATTTCTGCTCAGCGGTGAGTAAGCTCAGATCACCATCCGTAAAGATATAATCAAACTGATCGAAATCTTCTGAGCGAGGAACAACCGGATAACCCTCGTCACCAAACACCAGCAAGTCAAAGTTAATGTTGTCTAACGTTAAGATTCGAGTACTCGATAGAATTTGATTACCACCATTCAATAAATTAGCTTTCATAGATGAGTACATGGCGTGAACCAGCCCCACTTTCGAGTATGAAGTGTAATCATCAAACAGGAAATCATTATCCCTAACGAATCGATAAATATCGCGGTAATTCTCTGCTGGAATATTCCACGTTTGGAGCGGCAGTGCATCATCACCTACCCATACGGCCGCTGGGATCGAGAACAGACCACCATAAGCGTAGGCTTGTGCGATCCAGCCACGAGCATAGCGAGTCGAATCGTTCAATCGAAGTGCATTAAACTCAGAAGGATACGGGAATAAAGCCAGTGGTTTATCAACCGCCTGTGCTGCTTTGTACTGGGCAACAATATTGGTCGGTAATTCTGTAAGCGGTAGCTGCATATCCATAAACAGCTCGTTACTTAAGAACGTAATATTCTCGTTAAAGAGATAACCACGTGACTCAAATAACTGTGTGCTCGCACCGATGGAAATATCAGGGCGTTGCTCACGGACGTAATCTAGCACTTCAGAAAACTTCTGGTTCCACACATCTCGGTTAAAGTAGATAAAGTCCTCAAGCAACGGAATATTACCAGAGATGGTATTACCAGCGTTCGACCAACTTGTATGAGTAACACCTTGCGCTATCAAAAACTCAGCATAATCAAAGGTATTAATATCGCTAATACCCAAAGCTGAAAGCTCAGCATTCGTGTACTTCTCGCCTAACCACACACGGAAGTTCTGCATCGCATATTCTGAGAAATCCCCCCCGAAGGTGCGCATATCCGTCGTACGCGTTGAGTTAGTTTGTGTATCAAACATCAGCTTGTCAGGGTTGGCTTTAAGAAGTTGATCAACCTGTGACTTCATAAACGGAACAAATGCAGGACTATGATTACTCAACCAGTTGTTGTTATAACCGTTATAAGAAAGGTAACCCATAAAGGTCATTCTTACATTGCGATCATCTAGGGTCTTCACATAATGCGGCTCTGGGTTGGTTAGGTACTCAGTCGCCCAACGGAAACCCCAGTCGAACTCGCCACGCGCGATGAACTCTATACCAAGATCTTGCCAATCTTGAACGTCGCCAGCCCATTCAATAATTTCACTTTCATCATAGAAGTTATCCTCTGGTGGATGTCCCCAGAATGAACCTGTCGCACCCGTTTCTTCAACACTGTAGCCTTCTAGCTCATTGTTTTGAGCATAGGTATACCAAACATCAGACTTTAATACTTTATTCGCCTGCGGAATAGTAACAGGCTCTTTTAGATATTGCAGACCCGTTGAAGGCCCTTGAATAGGAGAAACCGTATGCTCATTTGGGTTGTAAAGTGCCGAGGGACGAACAGAATCTTCACTGACTTTAGCAAAACGTACTTTGTCACCACTCCACTGCCAATCATTACCACCAACAGCTTTTACGCGTACGGTGTAGTTACGGCTCTCTTCAACAACGAAGTCACCGCCGTAAAGTTCAACCTCTTCCACAATATCGTAACCGCCGGTATGGTCGAAATACCCCCAAGAAACAGGCCAGCCGTCAAGATCAATCCTCGCGCCATAGCTACCCGCTTGCCCTGTTGACGCATATAAGAATGACCTGTAAGTACCCGCCTCTAGGTAGACATTGTAATAATCCCCCCAATCACCGTTAGTCACAAAGCTCACATTGACCGCACCTTGATCAGCAACAAACCCATCATTAGGGTCACCGCCAACACGACCAGTCGTGCCTGTCGCATCAAAGTCCTCTAATTCAATTACAATACCACCAGGAGGAACACGGTTCGGATCCCCGTTAATTGTCCCAGTTGCGTTAAAAATATTTGTTGCAAGAGTGCTTGGGTGTACGAAGTTAGTACCGCCATTTACATCAATACCAAAACCGATGCTGTCGCCAACTGGACCACTGCCGCCGTCGGCATTCCCGATACGAAGTTCAAAACTATGCGTACCAGGTGTAAGGTTCAAGTTTGCGGTTTGTGATGAGTTTTCCCAGCTATCGTCTGAAAGTACTAAATTCCCATCGATATACAAACGCACACTGTCATCTATGTGTTCGAAGAAAGAAATATCACCATCAGCATCATAAATAGTACCGGTGAATACTTCAGTAGTGTTTCCACCAATAGCGTCTTCTGTTCGAAGTAAGTTTTCGCTGACTTCGTAATTTGGGTTAGCATCGTTCCAGTTTTTAGCTCCGCTAACATACCCCCAAATCAAGCCATCCCCATTATGATCAAACGGATAACCATCGCCAGGCGTTGGTGTTGGCGTTGGTGTTGGTGTTGGCTCTGCAACTGAAGACAATGAAAATGATTCCATGTTCCACTGCCAATCTGCACCTACACCTTGTACGCGCAGCTGAGAGACGCCCGCAGGCAACGTTACTTGCTGGCTGTGTACCAGTGGCTGGAAATCATCCCATGCACCTAAAGGAACACCTACGGTTCCTTGGCTAATCCATGATCCATTTTGATTTACAAACAATTCAATATTTGCATTTGAGGCTATGTTGGTACCGACTAAATATTCAACGCTGTAAACACCACCATCAGCAACTACATAATAATCAACGAAATCACCAGCATTAACCCAATTAATACCGCTCTCTCCATTAACACTATAAACATTAACGGCATCGGGTTGGCTAGGGTTACCGTCGGCATAGCTACCTCCGACATTCACAAAAGACTCAGCTTCGACTTTTATAGTCTCGCTAAATGCAGGATTGCCAAATGCCACTAACGAGGCCGTTGACAGTGCAATGCTGGTGCTAAGCAGTGCTTTTTTTGTTTTCAATTTCATAGAAACTCCAATTTGATTTTTTAACCGCTATCTCTAATTCCATTTCCCTGATAAAGGTAAGGTTGTAGCTGATAAATATATAGACAACATCGCGCTACAATGGAATGCCATATTTTTTACATAAAGAACTAAGATGCTAAAAGTAAATACAACTTAGATTTTAAAAGAACATTGGGTAATATATAAAAATTCCCATGGATCAAAATCGCCCATTTCGACTTCTGTTACCCGATGTTCTCGCCACAAATTACTTACGAAAAAAAACCAAATCAACAGATAATAATAATTTATTTCGATTTTGCTATCACAGTCAACAAAACCAGAAGATGCTTTATATTTCGCATAAAAATGCGGCTTAGATCTCTCTTTTTCTTAGCGGCCTTCAGTTGGCTGATCGTACAAACAGAAAGCCCTTTAGCTTGATCGCCCAACTAGTGCTTTAGCGACTCACTGACATCACCTGTTGATATGTCTCGAAAATACAGCCAAGGGAAGGACTATTCAGTGGTTTGGCTAGGCTTAAAATACGGCGGTACGAGCGGGTTATTAAACTTTATAGCCTGGTCTGCGCGATCACTAATTTTGGGACTACTCACATTAATATCCCCAAGACCCTTTTAAATGGGGCGCCCCGACAGTTAACCACTGCGTACGACTCCGCCGTGCCTCATCGGTTATTGTTGATCGGTAAGCTTCCAGCAGCTGCATCTCACCCTCAATCGTTTGTGTTAACAACTGTTGCGCACCTTGCTTCAAAGCTTGCTGTAAAAAATCAATCGTCTCTGGCTGTGTAGTGTAGAAACAATAGAATCGGTCATACAGTGTGCTCCTTGTTGGTTGTTACCCCGCCAGAATCAATCAACGGGATACGCAGCCACTTCGCCTCCTCGCACATCAGAAATAATCATACCTCTCATTATTTCCATAACTTACGCTGCTTAGATGCGTCCTCTGAGATTTTCCTTTAAGTTTGCACCCACTTTAATTCACATAAATTATAAAAAGAAACAATAGCAGGCAAATACAGTGCAGTAATGTTAAATTCCTGAACACAAATCACATATTGTAGACAACACACATAATACAATTGACTTTAGTGGCAAACCAACAATACACCGTTCGCTACTGCAAGCAACCCGCCGGTTACTGGTGCTGATGCAACCCGTAAAGCGTTAATCAATTGGTATCCGGTAAATCAAATAATAATGAATTGGAAATCAACATGACGATATCGAGAATACCTCTAAGCATACTGACCGCGGGCCTCATGGTCGCGGGTAGTGCACATGCGCAATACGCTCCCTGGGAAGGATCATTCCATCACTATACCGACACCTACTACGACGTAGACGGTAACCTAGTCAATGAAGAATACCCTGAGCCAATTCAGGTTCCCGGTAATGGACAGTCCCCCTGGGACCCGTCAACAGCCATTAAACGCACCACCCCTGAACATGAGTTATTGCCCTTGTCCGATTTGGATAACTTGGGCAGTTGGCAGTTGGTACCCGAACTGAGCGATGAGTTTGAAGGCACCGAGTTTGATGAATTTAATCACATGGGTAAAGAGGACGGTAAGTGGCTGCCTAACAACCATATTTGGGGCGGTCGTCAACCGGCATTATTTAAACCCGGTAATGTAAAATTAGAAAACGGCAAATTACATTTATCCATGAAACGTGACGGCGATGTTGAAGCTCACGGTTACTGGGATAATTGGTACGCCGGCTGGAGCTCGGCCAGCGTGCAAAACGTCAACCCTATTCGCTATGGTTACTTTGAAGTTAAATCGAAAGTAGGTATTGGCTCAAGCGGCTTTTGGCTGTACGCCGAAACCCTTGAAGAAACCGAATACTTAGCTCAGTTCGGCAACAGCGCCGGCCACGTACAAAATAAACTCGAGCTCGATGTTTACGAGCAATCAGGCCGTCGTCCCGAGTGGGCGCCCTACTACAATATGAACTCATGGGTTTTTACTCACCAAGGTGAAGAGCAAACCTATACCGACCCTAATACTGGAGAGCAGTGGCCGGCCATGCAAAATGGTGGGCACTGGGATGCAGACATCGACTTTGCCGCTGACTTTCACGTGTACGGTTTTTACTGGGGGCCCGAAGAAATCGTGTGGTATTTTGATGGCCAGCCCATCCGCCGTATGGAAAACCGCTACTTTCACACCCCGCTATACCTTCTGTTAGATACAGAAACTATGCCCGACTGGTTTGGTTTGCCAACCGAAGCCGAAACCGGTTATGCCCACGAGATTGAATACGTAAGAGTGTGGACCAACCCCGATACTGTACAAGATTGGCGCGGCCGCTACTTTATGGACCCTCCAGTACGAACTGGCGATGGCTTAAACGGCAAAGCCGGTGAAAACCGTGTGGCATTACAATACGGGAGCGAGGCTGAGTATAGAGAACTATACGGTAACCCAGTTATCGGTTCTGCCGGCCCTGTAGCAATCACCGACATCAGTGCTAAAGAGCCGCGAGTAACCATTTATAGCGATACCGGCTATGTCTTGCATACAGTATTTAGCCCCGCTAATGCCAGTAACAAAACCATGAACTGGAGCTCAAGCGACCCCAGTATTGCTACGGCCAATAGCTCAGGCGTCGTCACAGCGCACAATGCTGGCACCGTCACCTTTACCGGTACTCACAGCGACTTGCCCGGGAAATCCATCAATATCATCGCCGATGTAGTCACGGTAGGCTCACGCTTTGATATCGCCTTAACCAACTACAATGCCACCGGTAAAGATGGCGAAGCCGTAGAGGGCGACAATGTTTACGGTTTTGGTGTCGGCAATGGCGTCGTGACCTTCAATACCCGTGGTGACTGGGGCGAATACAGCGCCGACTTTGGTAATGGCGGTTTGTTTTATGCAGGCGTCTCCGCAGGCAGTGATATTGCCTCTGGCCTTGGGGTAGAGATTTTCATTGATGGAGAGCTCGTGGCCTCGGGTGACCTATTAAGCTCTGGCGACTGGAACGCCAATATTCGCACCGATCTGGTAGAACCATTTATGGTCTCGCCTGGCGAGCACACCGTAAAAGTTCGCAGTGCCGGTGAATCAGGTTGGCAGTGGAACGGCGCGGTGGTTCACTTTACCAACATTTTGGACGGGCAAGTGACCGATCCAACCGATCCGACTGATCCAACCGATCCAACTGATCCGACTGATCCAACCGATCCGACCGATCCGACCGATCCGACCGATCCGACCGATCCGACCGATCCGACCGATCCAACTGATCCAACCGATCCAACTGATCCAACTGATCCGACTCCAGATTATACCGTGGTGATAGAGGCTGAATCCTTTACCGCAACCGGTGGCGAGCATGACGGTTTTGAGGTTTATACCACCGGCAGCATCGAGGCCACCAACTGGAATCAAACCGGCGATTGGGCGAGCTATACTGTCACTGTTGCACAAGATGGTAAGTATCAATTGAATGCCTATTTGGCGACCCCCGAATCTGCCAGTGCGATTGAAGTATCCATCGGCTCTTATTACCAATTGTACAAAGATGTAGCCAGTACCGGAGACTGGGATTCGTTCAGCCTGCAAAGCTTTATCGAACCTATCGACCTGGCAGCCGGTGAATATCAAATCACCGTGAAGGGTGTCGGTAGCACTGGCTGGGAATGGAACGCCGACCGCTTTGAGTTAGTACGTATTGGCGATAGCGACAATTTACCAGAACCTGAACCAGAACCTGAAACCCCAGACGAGCCGACCGAAGGCGAACTGGCAACCATTACCGTTGAAGGTGAATCATTTAGCCGTACCGGCGGTACCCATAATGGCTTTGAAGTCTATACCGTGGGCGATGTAACAGCCACAAACTGGAACCAAACCGGCGACTGGGCCGAATACACCGTGCAAGTACCAAGCGATGGTCTATACACTGTAACTTACTACCTAGGTACAGCCGTTACTGGCAGTGCCATCGAGCTAAGTGTTGACGATATTGTCCTCGGTATCGACAGTGTTCCAAATACCGGCAACTGGGATCAGTTTCAGGCATTAACTGCAGCCCCTGTGATGTTGACACAAGGTGAACACACCTTTCGGGTGACCGGAGCCGGCAGTCAAGACTGGGAGTGGAACCTGGATAAATTTATTGTGCAAACTAATCAGTAGTAATTTATCGGTTTAATACAACCGATTCAAAAAGGCGGCCTTGATCACTTGGCCGCCTTTTTGTATTTATCCAGCGGCCAATATTCAATAGCCAAGCACCAATAGTCCGTTGACATTAAATTGGACTAAAGCACGACCAGCCCTTATCCTCCCCCTTTTATAAAACCTTACGCTGTACACTGGCATTACCATCCTCTATGTTTAGCAGTCACAAAGTTGCTCAGCAACAGTCAATCGTGACAAAAACTCTGATAAATTTAATGGTTTTACACAAGTAATCATTCATAATTAAACGATGAATAGATTCTTAACAATATCGACACATCGCATTTGGAGAAAAAATTGAATTCAAAAAATCTAACCTGCTTCAAAGCCTATGACATTCGAGGCAAGCTCGGTGAAGAGCTTAACGAAGACATCGCCTACCGTATTGGTCGCGCCTATGGTCAATTCCTACAGCCGCAAAGTGTTGTGGTTGGGGGCGATGTACGCGAAACCAGTGAAGTGTTAAAAACAGCGGTAGGCAATGGCCTGCGCGATGAAGGCGTTGACGTAATTGATATTGGCATGGTCGGCACCGAAGAGGTGTACTTTGCCACAAGCCACCTTAAAGCCAGTGGCGGCATCGAAGTAACAGCCAGCCATAACCCCATCGACTACAACGGCATGAAGCCTATCCGCGAAAACTCCAAACCGATCAGTGGCGATACTGGCTTATTAGATATTAAACGACTGGCCGAAGAAGGCAGCTTTGCCCCAGCTGACTCGACCGCGCGCGGAAAATTAATCAAACAGAGCACGCTCGATGCCTATGTTGAGCATTTGCTCGGCTACGTTGATACACAACAATTAAAACCATTCAAAATTGTCGTTAATGCCGGCAATGGCGCAGCTGGCCATGTAATAGACGCGCTAGAACCTCACCTGCCCTTTGAATTTATTAAAATTCACCACGAGCCAGACCCCACTTTCCCCAATGGCATTCCTAACCCAATGTTAATCGAAAACCGGGGCCCGACCCGCGATGCCGTTTTAGCGCATGGTGCTAACCTAGGTATTGCCTGGGATGGTGACTTTGACCGCTGCTTCTTTTTTGATGAAACTGGCGAGTTTATTGAAGGCTACTACTTAGTGGGTTTATTGGCCGAGGCTTTTTTAACCAAAGAGCCCGGCGCTAAAGTGGTGCACGACCCGCGCTTAACCTGGAACACCATTGCTATCGCCGAGGAGTGTGGTGGCAAGGCAGTGCAATCAAGAACCGGACACGCTTTTATTAAAGAGTTGATGCGAAAAGAAAACGCCATTTATGGCGGCGAGATGAGCGCCCACCACTATTTTCGGGACTTCTTTTATTGCGATAGCGGCATGATCCCCTGGTTACTGGTAACCGAGTTAATGTGCCGTAAAAATGCAACCTTAAGCTCCATGATGAAAGAGTGCATTGCGCGCTATCCCTCGCCGGGCGAAATCAACCTTCAGGTGGCCGACGCCAAAACGGCTATCGCTAAAGTCCGGGCACACTTTCAGGCAGAGGCGCTTGAGGTGGATGAGACCGATGGCGTCAGCATGATTTTTGCCAACTGGCGTTTTAATTTGCGCATGTCAAATACCGAGCCGGTGGTGCGCTTAAACCTGGAAAGTCGTGCAGACCAAACGTTATTGCAAGCCAAAACCGATGAAATACTCGCGCTGCTAGAAAACAGTTAGAGCGCTGCTAATATTCGGTGCCAACGCCCCAGCAAACACCGCTCTGGGCGTCGGTACCGCGCAGGCTGTAAAAAATCTGCATAAAAACGCCCGCGATATCCCACACTTTTGTGTGGGATAAGCACTACTCCTATTTTACTCAGGCCCCCGCCCAGGCAATACCAAACCCCCGTTAAACTAAACTACCCCCAACGCCGCCCTACCGGCCTATTCTTCTCATCGGTGCAAAGAACACTGCCAAGTTAACCAACGTAAAGACCTTGAAGCCCCAAAGGATGTTGATTATAGTTGTTAACAATAGACATATAACAATCAACCTCCAGAAATCAAGTAGTGATAATACTATGAAGACGGCTTACTCTCCCCGCACGTCCTGGCAAAAAGCGCTGACTCGCATTCTTTTCTTCTGGTTCTTAGGTCACTGCCACCATGTATTGGCAGCTTCTCAGACTTTTGAATTATTGCCATCCACACCTTACACACTCAAGCGCGAAGTAAGCGGCAGCGTCACCCAACGCCTTACCCTACAGCTGGATAACCCCGCCAATTACGCCAGCATCAGCATCGAGGCCAACAACAAGTTGGTGGTAGAAAGCCTGGATATACCCACCACAGGCCTGCAAACATTAAGTGCCTTGGTTCAATTTGATGCCCTGGGGCCCGTAGCAATGACCCTGACAGCCAACAACGCGCCTTTAAACATTAGCCGTTTGTCGCTCGAACCCGTTTCGCAAGCTGTTATTCCACACTTTAATGATATTACCGCCCAAGCCGGTATGGACCAGGTCAACTCTCTAAAGTATGGCGGCCCAACCATTGCCGATATGGACAATGATGGCGACTACGACTTTATAGTGAACAACCACAACGATGCCAGCAGTAAACTGTACTGGAACAACGGCGACGGCACTGTCAGCAAGCACGATGCTAATTTAGCGCGTTGGTTTATGCACGATTTGCACGGCACCTCGCCCGGCGATTACGACAATGATGGCGATTTAGACTTAGTCGTTACCCAAGGTGGAGGCAATGGTACTAACCCATCTAAGGCGAACTTTTATCGCAATAACAACGGGACACTGGTGCTATACACCGGAGATGTAGGCATAGACAAAGGCGGGCGCGGACGCGGTGCCCGCTGGTCAGATATGGACATTGATGGCGATTTGGATTTACTGCTGTTTAACGAAACCAGCCTATACGGCGATAAACCTCAGCACTTTTTTTACGAAAACCTGGGCGATGGTCGTTTTGAGCGAAAATCTGTTCCCGGTATTCAAGCGATGCACCCATCACGAGTACTGTTAACCGATTTCAACGGCGATGGTATTGACGATTTTGTAATGTATGGGCCATTAAGTTTATGGCAAGGCAATGGCGACTTCACCTTTAGCGATGTCACCGCAAAAGTCCCCTCCCAGGTAAAATCCTTAACCAACATTATGGCGGTTACCGATGTCGACATCGATAACGACGGTGACCTGGATCTATATCTGGCACGCGGCAAGGCATTCGAAGGCGGTAAAGGCGAATCACCTTCGGTAGACTTTGACCCTTTGCAAAAAATATTTGCCATAAAACCGCGTGGCTATAGAGGTGTAGATACTTTTTCATTCACCGCACAAGGGCCCGTAGAGCTTTCCGATTATTACTTTTTAGCACAGGGCCTACAGCGTGGAAAAGACTACCCCATGTTCCTGGGGCGCGACAAACAATCCACCGTACTGCAAAAAGGTCAAGATTGGACACTAAACCCAAATCAGGCCGAAGGCTGGCCCGATGATATTTCAGAAAACGGCATGTACTTTGGCTACCTGGGCAATGGCCAATGGAAAGCCGCACTAGTCCGCAATAGGGATGATTTTTGGGGTTTTAAATTTACCCTCACCGGCGTAACCGATGTAGTGACCGACTTTGAAGCGCAAAACCGCAATGAAGCCGATATATTACTGCGCAACGATGGCGATCGCTTTGTCGATGTCTCGTCGCAGTGGAACATCCCCCCGGGCAGCAACTCTCTGGGCGTAACCCGAGGCGATTTCAACAACGATAGCCATCAAGATATTTTTGTTAGCCGCTGGGGCAAGGTCTATGGCAAAACGTCTGACTACCTATTGTTAAACACCGGCAACGGAAGCTTCGACACAGTGACCATGCACGGCGCAAATGACATTGGCGGACCGGGCAATGGTGACATGGGGCAAGCCTTTGACTTTAACCTGGACGGCTCGCTTGACCTTTTGCTCGGCAATGAAGGGGGCCAATGGTATCTGTATAACAACAGCCAAACAAAAGCCGGCAACTACAGTTTGGTAGAGGTAGGCTACTCCCCCAAACAAAATATCGACCCGATGGGTGCCTACGTTACCTTGCACACAACCAACCACAGCTATCGACAGCGGGTAGGCTCTGCGGGTGAAATCTTCTCGCAAAGCTTGCTCAATATTGTGCATTTTGGCCTGGGCTCACAGAGCACCATAGAGAAAGTAACCATCACCTGGCGCAACGGCGAAACCGCCGAGTTTACCCGCCCCAAAGTCAACACGCGCCTTTCTTCCGATCAGCTTCCACCCACCGCTATCAATATAGGGCCCGAATCACTACAGGTTCGAACCCAAACCACTTATCCCTTAACGCCGACCTTTTCACCCGAGCATGCCGATACTCGCCTACAGTGGCAGTCCGATAATCCGACCCAGGTAAGCGTCAACTCGCAAGGTGTGATCAAAGCCGTGGGCAAAACGGGCGAGCGAGCCACCATCACCGCCCAAAGCATGGCAAGCGATCAGAGCGATTCGGTGGATATTACCCTAGTCGATTGGTACCCAGTGGCCGTAGAATCCGTCACTATAGCCGATAAAACCACGCCAATGTACACCGGGCAAAAACGCCCTTTACAGGCCAAGGTGACCCCGCTTCACGCGGATAATCAGAGCCTTCAGTGGGCGAGCAGTAACCCGCAGGTCGCGAGCATTAACCAAGAAGGTGTTTTACAAGCTCACCAACCAGGCCACACAGAAATCACCGCCAAGAGCAAGCAATACGGCCATGTGGACGACCACTTTACCCTACAGGTAGAAGACTACCGCGAAGGCCACATTACCATTAGTAACCGTGACCGCTGGGCCAGTCAGCCCATTGTCATCGGGCAACCGATTGAACTACAGGTAAGCTATGATGCCGGCTCGGGTAATCAGGTGATTGCCTCCGACGAAGGCGGCCTGCGCTTTTGGCTGCGCCACTTTAAATCGCGCTGGATACCGGTAAAAGACGTGGTCAAAGTAGACGCCGATGCCCTGCATCAACAATCGGGCGAATCGGCCGAGCGCTTTAACACCCAGGGCCTAACCCCAACCGCCAATCTGCCCGACGGACACTTTTATCAACTGCGCGCTTCGTTTACCGCCAGTGACGGCAAAAACTACAACGCCACCATTGATGAGATTAACCTGGTCGCGCCAGACTAAATAACCCGTTAGCAGGCGAGTTGAATACAGTCCCAAATATTTTTTAACATCGAGAAAAGGGGCGAGCACTATAAACCCTTGCCATCGCGGCAGGTTTTATAGGCTTGCCGGGGGTGTTGCGGCATAGTGGGGTACAAATACTGCAACTGCTTGTCGCGTAACATGGGTTTGATGTAATCCTTGCGGATAACGCTTTCGGAGCGATTAAGCAGCCTTGTACGTTGCGCTAACGAACAAGGCTCTAGGCTAAACCACGCCAGAGCTTCCGCCCAACCCCCCAGAGTTATCTTCTAAACCCCCAGAGCACGTCGGCCTCACCTCAAGATCAACTCTGCCTCTCCGTCCAGCTTTTCTTTAATAGATCGCCACTCGGGCAAATAACGATCAAGCAAGCTGTAAAATCTAGCGCTGTGGTTGTGCTCCTCCAAATGGCAGAGTTCGTGTAGCAGTACATAGTCAATCGCGAGTGTCGGTGCTTTTACTAAATGAGGGTTTAGCAGTAGCGAACCCTCGGGGGAGCAACTTCCCCACTGAGTTTGCATTTCCACCATTCGCCAGTTTGGGATATCGCTAGCCCACGGCAACCGGTCAACCATAAGCGTCAATCGCCGCGCAAAAACCGTCTCTGCCCGCTCGCGGTACCAGCGCTGCACAGCTTTTTGTACTTGTGCGGGGTTCAGGTCTTGCCCCTGCACACGCAGCTGGCCGCCTATCAGCTTGCAGGTAGTTCGCCGCGCCGCCGGCTCAGTCATTACCTTCAGCACATAGCGCCGGCCCAAGTAGCGCATACTCTCACCGCTAACCCACTGATTGGGGCGCACGTAGCGGTTGCGCTGCTCTATCTCGTCCAAGTGCTTTAACACCCAACGCGCTCGGCGCTGTACGGCGGCTTTAATATTGGCCAACGGCTCGGCGTTTGGGGCATCGACCTGAACCCGACCATTGGGGTGAACATGAACCCGAACACTGCGCTTTTTGTGACTAGAGAGGTAGCAAAGGTGATAGCGAAACTCACGGTCGCCGTACCGGACTGTGTACTCAATAGGCTTTTCATCATCAGTGGCCGCTATCGAGGTATTCATTTGGCGCCCTTGTTGCGCAGAATCTGCACCACTTCATCCAGTACTTCTTTGGCTTTATCCAACCCAACCAGATTAAACAATCGCGGCAACAGGTTTTTGCGTACCTCCTGCTCAATGCCGGCGGGGTTTAACGAGTTTTCGGCCACGGCCCGGTTCACCACTTTGTCGATTGCAAAAGCCTCGGTAATTAAATGTTCGCCCTGCTCTTTTTCAAGCTCGCTAAAGCCGTCATTGAGCACTAATTTAAAAGCGCCGTAATAAGCCTGAGCGTGTTTATTCCCATCAAACGCACTGACGGGCAAACCTGGCACATCGCGTTCTTCAACTTGTTTTTCCAGGTCACTGAACAGCCGGAACTGCGCTTTGTAGTCAAACATAGCTTCGGCTTTTTCGATGGCCTCCTGCAACAGTGCCGAGAATACTTTCTGGGCGTAGGGATCATCGCCCAGCTTTTCTTCAATGGTTTTTTTGGTGCGGGTTTTAATTTTATCGGTTTCGTTGCGCGCCTTATCCTCGGACCAGTAATCCGGGCGATTTTCCGCGATGGACTCAATCACCACCGGCTCTTCACCTTTGGCAATATCGACGCCGGTCACGTAGCGGTCAATCAAGTCACGTATCTGCCCTTCGTAGGCGGAGTAATCAATGGTTTCCTGCGCGTCCATGCGGGCGGTTTTGCGCAAATCGCTGAACCATTTTAAGTCTTTTTTATAGAGCCGAATATCCTCTTCAGAAAAAGCTTTGTCGGCAAAAAAGCTCTGGCTAGAGAGCGCGGTTTTCAAACACATACCAAACTCGGTAACCGCCTCGTAAAAGTCTTCGCGTACGGCTTGCCGTATGTCCAGCTCTTCGTCGTCCGGGCCGGGTTCATACTTGGGCATTAACACCTGGCGGTAGGCTTCCTGATCCAGCTTGTTATCAATGTGTTTAAAAAACTCCCAAAGCCTGTCGTGCAGTGCGGGTAGCTTTTTATATTCCGTGTTTACATTTGAATAAAGCCCTTCAATATCCTCAATGGCATAGCCGCCCTGGGTCTGGTCTTCAAAGTTTTGGTAATCCTTAATAGCGGTATCCAAATCTTTAAGAATACCCCGATAATCAATTAAATAGCCAAAGCGCTTTTGCGGGTGTAAGCGGTTAACGCGGGCGATGGCCTGAATCAGGTTGTGCCCTTTTATCTGTTTATCTATGTACAGCACGGCGTTGCGCGGTTCGTCAAAACCGGTCAGCAGTTTGTCCACCACGATCAAAATATCCGGCGGTCCGTCGGTGCCAAAATCTTCAATAATGGTTTTTTCGTAGGCAGCTGGGTCGCCAGTCACGTGTTTTTTCCACCAGTCTTGTACCAGTGGTAGGTTGGATTCGTCCACATCCGTGTGCCCTTCCCGGGTGTCCGGCGCGGAGATCACAATGGCGCTGGTAACCATATCCAGACTATCCAGTGCCTGTTTATAGCGAATGGCGCTGAGCTTACTGTCGGTGGCCAACTGGCCTTTCAGTTGCAAGCCCGCTTTTTTGTAATACTCACTAAAATGCACACCAATGTCGAAGGCGATGAGCTTAATACGGTCATTGGCCGAGTACACCTGCCCCTGATTGGTGTATTTGCGTTTAAGGTCGTCTTTCTGCTCGTCCGACAGCGATGCGGTTACCTTATCAAACCAGGCATCCACCGCTTTTTGGTTGACATCCAGCAGGGGCTTACGATCTTCGTAAAGCAACGGGGTAATGGTGCCATCATCCACGGCGCGCTTCATGGTGTAGGCGTGAATAATTTTGCCGAACCTTTGTTCGGTTTCGCTTTTGTCTTTTTCCAAAAGCGGTGTGCCGGTAAAGGCAATAAAGGCCGCATTGGGCAGCGCCTGGCGCATACGTTGATGATTCTCGCCGCCCTGGCTGCGGTGCCCCTCGTCGACAATGACAATCATATTCTCAGAGGGGTTGTAGCACTCCGGCTGTTTGGCGGCCGAGGCAAACTTATTGATAATGGTAAAAATAATGCGCTCGTTGCCCTTACCTATGCGTTGGGCAAGCTGTTTGCCAGAGCGGGTTTTCGCCAGTTCGTCGCCGCTTTTTTTGCCGGCAATATCGCTGCCAAAAGCGCCACCGGTTAAAAACGTTTTAGACAGCTGCTTTTCCAAGTCCACCCGGTCGGTCACCACCAAAATGCGGCAGTTTTTTAAGGCGTCACTCAGCAACAATGCCCGGCACAAATACACCATGGTAAAAGACTTGCCGGAGCCTGTAGTATGCCACAACACCCCACCTTGGCGCTCGCCGGTGGGTTTAATGCCGGCAATACGCGCAAGCAGCGCTTTAATGCCAAACGCCTGCGGGTAGCGCGCGGCGATTTTGCCAAGCTTGCGGTCAAACAAAATAAACAACTGCAAAAATTCGATAAACCGGTGTCGGTCCAGCAGTCCCACCAGCAAGCGGTCCTGCTCGGTGGGCTGCAGGGGTTTGGACCAAAGCTGTTCAAAATAGGCCCGAATTTTCTCGGGCTTGCCGGCAAACAGCGCGTTTTTGGCCGTTGCCGTCAAAGGGGTGTTTTTAATGGCCTGAATGGTCTGATCATCAAACTCTTCATCCACCCATTTCGACCAGAACTTGGCCGGTGTATGGGTAGTGCCGTAGCGGCCATCGGTCAGGCTGATGGAAAACAGCAGTTGGGCAAAGGCGAATAGCGCGGGTATTTCGTCGTTTTTTTGGTTGCGCAGGTTCTGGCTAATGCCCTCGTCCACCATATTCTTGTTGGGGTTGCCCGAGGCGGCTCGCTTGGCCTCAATCACCGCCAGGGGTATGCCATTTACAAAGGCCACCACATCTGGCCGGCGGGTGTGGGTGGCCTGGGTGGACAACACCTCCATCTCTTCGGTGACGTGAAACTCGTTTTTGTCCAACTCGTTCCAGTCAATCAAGTGAATAGTCGGCGTGGCCTTTTTGCCGTCAATAAACTCGGTAACCGTCACCCCAAGGGTAAGCTTGTCGTACACCGACTGGTTGGCGTCCATCAGGCCCTGAGCCATAGAGGGGGACGTAACCTCGCGGATGACCTGGTCCACCGCCTGATCCGACAGCGGATACCGCTGGCCTTTAAATTCAAACCGGCGCTGGCGCAACACCCGCTCCAGCACCGGCTTCATCACCACCTCACGCGGGCTGCCGCGCAAGCTTGAACACTCGGCGGCGGGTAAAAACCGCCAGCCCAAGTTTATTAACGTGGCCAGGGCCGGAATATGGCTGGCGTGTTGCTCTGTGCTTTGGGGGGTTGTGTCCATTAGGTTTTCCCTTCCTCAGGCGGTATGTTCGTTATTCTTAGCGCTGAACCTAGGCCAGAAATGAAAAAACCGCCGTGAAGGCGGTTTTTCCGCCCCAAGCGATACGCAACCGAATGCGCCCGCAAGGGGTGAGTTGTAAGCTTAGTGTGATTGGCACTCAAAGGCGTGTCAAGCTGGACGCCGCCCAAAAGTCTTGCGCAGCCATTCGCTCCCACAAACCAACGGTGCTGCAAGGCTAATGGGCCGGTATGTCGCTGCCGCTTGGCGATTCTTTCGCCAACGCCTCTGCGGCCTAGATTGACAATATTGCCGTATAGGACCATACTACACTCAAATGTTCCACCCCGATGATAAGAGCCCCATAGGCTCTCACCGCAAGGTGTAGTTGGGGTGGTCACTTTTATCCCTCCCTTCTTCTGCTTGCCATTTTCCATTCAGTAGTACCACTTAGTGCCCGCCTTGAATATATCAAACTCGCTGTGTATGGCCGGTTTTATCAGGTCGTAATATGCCGTTTCGCCGGTGGTCCATTTTCGATAAATTGCCCAATTGCAGTAGTCCGCCGCCTGCAAACCGTAGTGCGAACGCGAAGCCTGATGCAATACCCGGTATTTCATGCCCGTGGGCAGCATGGTTTTCAAGGCATGCTTAATACCCTTCTCAATGGCTTTGCGTTTCTTTTGGTGGGGGACTGTGTCAGTAATGACGATAATCTCATCGTAGCCATTCAACTTGTCAAACACATGGCGTAGCAAGTAACCCAACATCTCCGGGTAAAACCGCTCATCGGCGCGCAGGGCTAGCCCGGTTTTGGCCTTCTCAACAATCAAGCTATCAATGCGTAAGTCCTGCTGGTGTTGATTTAATATTCTGAACAACCGGTCCCTTAGGTACTGGTTGTCTTCCGCGCAGTGAAAGTACTCCACATTGCGCCCAAACTCCAACAGCTCGTGGCGATAGTCATCCCAAGGCTCGCGGATGCGAAAAGGCCGGCGCATGGCCAGACTGGTGAGCATAAAATACTGAGTCCCGGTCGGCGAAAAATCAAAATTGCCGCCCTCGTCTAGGAAAACATACAAATACTCTTTATCTACTGCTTCGCTCAAGCCACCTCCGTGTCCACTTTAACCCGCCGCTTGCCAGTTAGAAGTTGTTGCATTAGGGCTTTTTTTTCTTGCTTTAAGTACTTTACTCGGTCACTCAAAGCCGAAACTTCATCCGATGCTGCTTTAAGCACTCGCCCAATTGCCCTTTGTTCGTCAAGTGTCGGAATAGAGAATTGAACACCCCGAAAGCCATCTTGTGATAATACGTACCTTTGCCCGCTACCATCACATAATCGATATGTTTGACTTCGGAATTCATCAGTCTGGAAAACGTATGCTGAGAAGTTCAAATCCATAGGTTGGTTTGGGCGAAACCGAACTATATGATAACTATAAACAACGCCCGGCATATCCTCTACGGCAACCGCAGAGAGGCCTATTTCGTCTCTTGTTTCTGATGACGGGGTAAAGAAAACGTCTCCTTTTTGCACATTACAGTTCGCGATTTTTCGGTCTGGCGCTGTAACCGCGTGATTAAGCTCACGATCGAAAATGAACTCTCTTCGGAACACATCAAGGAAATTAAGCAGCCTTATTTTTTGCTCCCCGTCAACAATCTTCTTATCCACACCAGCGGAGCTAATTTTGCCCGCTGACCCGAGATTTGTTTTACTCCACTCCCCCTCAAAGCCCGGCAACCGCTTCTTGCCAGTCAGCAACTGCTGCATTAACGCTTTTTTCCGCTGTTGGCTGTTTTCAAGCAGGCGCTCGGTGGCGGTGATGGCCTGATCCCAGGTGGATAGGATTTGGGCGATCTTTTTTTGTTCGGGGAGTGGGGGGACATGTAAAACTTGTTCGGTTATATCACTTTTTTGCACATGCACCAGTGTTGACTTAAAGCCATGCGCCTTATTCTCGACACGCTGGGTTATCCTGAGCAGCGCCAAATAAAACCACTCCTTGTAAAGATCGATTTGGGGCTCAACCTTGAAAATGTGTTGATTTAATACACCTCTTGGCCCTAACCACTTTTTCGCGCCAAAAGAAACTCCCTTAGTTCCAGCCCAAGCAAACAAAATATCGCCGGGGTTAACTATCCACTTCTCTTTTGGTTCACCATCAAAATAATTATATTGAGATGCACCATTAAGATTTTGAATCCTGATAATGGGAAGACCTCTATCAGCCCACTCCGAAGACTTGAAACCATTACCATTTATAAAATTACAAACATCACCAACAGCTTTAGACGTCCACCCCTCAGGCACCATCACTTATCACCTCCAGCACCCGCCGCTCCCGGCATCCTGCCTCCCGCGGCACTGGCACTTCCCTGTGCGTCGTAGCCCAACTCCTTCAGATAGCCGTCCATCTGCTTATTCAGCTTGGCAAGCTCCGCCTCTATCTCCTTGCGCTCAGCTTGCACGGCCATCAGGTCGATTTCTTCCTCTTCCTCAAAGGTATCCACATAGCGGGGGATATTGAGGTTAAAGTCGTTTTCCTGAATGTCTTCCAGGGTGGCGAGGTAGGAATACTTGTCCCGTGTGTCGCGCTGTTTGTAGGTGTCTATTACCTTGGCGATATTGTCGTCGGATAGCTGGTTCTGGTTTTTGCCGGCTTTAAAATCTCGGCTGGCGTCGATAAACAGCACTTTGTTATCGGTTTTGCTTTTGCGGAATACCAAAATAGCGGCGGGTATGCCGGTGCCGTAAAAGAGTTTTTCCGGCAGGCCGATCACAGCGTCTAGCAGGTTTTCTTCAATTAATTTTTGGCGAATTTTGCCCTCGCTGGAGCCGCGAAACAGAACACCGTGGGGCACCACCACCGCCATGCGCCCGCCTTTTTTATTGCCGGCAGCGGGCTTCATGGTTTCGATCATGTGCAGAATAAAGGCGTAATCGCCTTTGGTTTTGGGCGGTATGCCGCGCCGAAAGCGGGCGTAGGGGTCGGCGTCCGCACTTTCATGGCCCCATTTGTCCAACGAGAAAGGCGGGTTGGCCACCACAATATCAAAGTGCTTAAGGCCGCCGTTTTTGTCCAGCAGCTTGGGGTTGCGGATGGTATCGCCCCACTCCAGTTTATGATTGTCGATACCGTGCAAAAACATGTTCATTTTGGCCAGTGCCCAGGTGCTGCCGATGGCTTCTTGCCCGAACAAAGCAAAGTTTTTTGAGCCGCTTTTCCCCTTGCGAATTTGATTGGCGCATTTCAGCAACAGCGAGGCGGAGCCACAGGCCGGGTCGCAGATTTCGTCGCCCTCTTTGGGGTCGACAATCTCGGCCATCAGTTCAGACACCTCGGGCGGGGTGTAAAACTCGCCGGCTTTTTTGCCCGAGGTGGCGGCAAAGTGTTTGATTAAATACTCGTAGGCGTTGCCGATCACATCCAGTTTGCCGATGCGGCTGGGGCGCAGGTTAAGCTCGGGCTTGGCGAAGTCCTCCAACAGGTGGCGGAGAATATCGTTCTTTTGTTTTTCATCGCCCAGTTTATTAGAGTTAAAGCTAATGTCTTGGAACACATCCGCCAGCTTAACGATGTTAGCCTCTTCAATGGCGTGCAGGGCTTTGTCGATACGCTCGCCGTTGCCGGGCTCATGTCGTTGCTCATACAAAGCGTTAAAACCAGCGTGCTTGGGCAAAACAAAGCGCTCGTTTTTCATTAGCTCTTCAATCAACGCGGGGGTATCGCCATGCTCGGCTACATAGGTGTCGTAGTGATCTTGCCAAACGTCTGATAGGTACTTTACGAACAGCATGGTAAGCACATAATCTTTATAAATGCTGGGGTCTACCGTGCCACGGAAGGTATCGCAAGCATTCCAAACGGCTTTGTTGATTTGATCTTGATTGACCGGGTTATTCATTGTTTTTTATCTCCGACATCCTGCGGCGTAGCGCCTGATAATAATTTTTGAAACAATCCTTTCACTTGTGTCTGGCGATTGGCTAGCAACTTATGAGTAAGCTCTACCTCATCCTGCCAAAGGCTGTTTAATTGCAATATGCGCTGCTGAACGTCTAACTCAGGTACGGGCACCGCCAATGTAGCTAAGGCTTTTTTGCTGATGGAAGGAATACCAGAACCCGCCTGAAACTCAGCCAAGCGAGTTTGCGTGGCCGGGTAATTGAGCACCCAACATAGAAACTCGGGCAGAAGTTGCTGCGCATTAATAACAGACAGCACCATAAACTGGTTAGAGGGTAAAACGGCGTAGCCTTCACTGGTAAAAAGCACCGCACGGTTGTGGCTGCCCTTTGCGGCGAGCACTACATCGCCGGGCTCAAGCACTGGCGGTTTACCTTTACCTTGCCACGCTACAGGCGACAGCTTATCAGGGTCTACCACCGTGGTATCGCGCGTATCGCTAATGTGCAGCCCTAGTAAACCATCTGACTCATGGGCCGACTCAACCTTGCGAAAGGTGTAGCCGGTACGAATTTTGGCTATGTTTTGTAGTTTTTGTGTTTTCATCATAATTAGGGTTTGCGCCCTCCCTGGCGCTGGGATTATTAGGCCGCCTCGGTTTCAAGCTGCCGCTTTAGATGGGCGGAGACTTTTGGATCGAGATTCTGCCAAGCGGCCTCGCCCTCAAGCCTTGTGACCAGCAGGCCGTCATCACCATCCATTACCGCCGCCAAGTAGTCACGCACCTGAGCCGCCGACTGAGTGGTGCTGATAATCCAGGTGGATTCCAGCGGCCGACACCAGTTGGAGTAGCTCTGAATGCGCTCGTACAGCGCTTGGTAATCCCGTTTTTTACGCAGGTCGTAATCGATCTGGTATACTTTCATAGCTTTATTTCCTCTTCGCATTAGTGGTTTTAAAGTACTCGCGGCAGGCTGCAACCTGCCGCACTCTCCTCCCCTACCGTCACCCGCCAGCAAAACTCAACGGTTTTTATAGCGAAGCTACTGTAGTGAAGTTATAACAGAGCTTACTCGTCACTTTGGCGCTCGTCAACAATATTTTTACAGTAGCGAGGCTATCTTTTTGGGTTTATTTGCTCAGAAGTCACTGGGAATCGCTCGTTCACCGCTTGACAGTGCTTTGCCTGGAGATACTAGAGGGGCGAAACGTCTAGTCGTCGTGAAGTGGTGACTGAGTGGCCGAAGGCTCGATGTCAGCCAAGGATTTCACTGCCAGCCCTCTACTTTCAGCCAATTTACGCAAGGGTTTGTCGTGTGACCAAACCTCATCGGCCACGCTGGCCAGGGCAATACTGACAATTTGGCGGCCGTACTTAAGCTTGCTGGCAGCCTCATCAGGAGATAGTTGAGCCAATTCTTGGCGGGAGGGAAGCAGTGCGCACTCCACGGCGGCCGCAGCGTCAAAATCAACCAACTCTAGGCAGGCGCTGCCATTGATACCATCCAAATACTGCTGGAACCTTTCGGGCTCGGCGCCAATCAGGAACCCGAATAAAACTGGGGTGGGTATAAGAAGTACGGAGTTGGTCCTTTCTACCTGAGCAACCAGCTCGTCAGCGCAAAGGCCTGGCAAGGTACGCCACCCGCAATACTGGCGAGATACCGACCGGTTAAACCGCGTTCCATCATGACTCCCAAAGTTAAAATAAGTCTGGGCGTTAATTTAACTTAAACCTAAAGATAAAATAAGGGGTGACTTTAATTCAAATTGTCGATGGTATCGACATATTTATCGAACATGTCTAAAAAATCCGAAAATTTAAACATGTTTTTGAGATGTGTATAGAAAACCCTATTTTCTATACACATCCGAAGAAGAGCCCTCTAGGCCCTATCCTGCTCCCAAAGGGCGTCACTTAGCGCCTCTAGCACTGTATCCAGTTGATTATTCAGCACTTTATCGAACTGTTTAGCACCGCCTTTTTCGCCAAAGCGGTTGTTGATAAAGTCGCGGTCAATAATTACCTCGTGCACCAGTTGTTTAGAGAGCCGCTCCAACCAGTTGCGTTGGTTGGGCGTCCAGCTGCGGCTTTGGTAAATGCGCTGCATGGCCTGGGCTACCCGCTGCTCGAAGGGCACCAGGGGCTCACCCAAAGCCGCGCGGCGGATATGGCCGGCAATGCTGGCTGCGATGTCTTGATTGGCTTGGTTGCGCACGGCGCTTTGCAGTTTGGCCTCGGAGTATCCGGCGCCATCGAGCAGCAGCCGGGTTTCTTTTAATTGCTCGCGGGTGAGGTTGCGGGGTTTATTGACCACCACCGCCAGTGCCGCGCTTTGGTTGATTTGCTCGCGAATAAACTGATTGAAGCTGTCCAGATAGACTTGTGATTTTTTGTGCTCGCCATAGCTTTGGGTGCGGTTGCGGTTGCGGTTGCGGTTGCGGTTGCATTGTGGTGCTTGGAAATCACTGGCTGACACTCACGGCCAATAAGCTGCTCACCACGGCTAGCTGACTGATAAACGCAGCGGCCAGTTTGGGACCCAACTGGTGCACTTTAATTAGGGTGATGTAGGGTCACTAATAAAAACGCGCTCGGCAGCAAAGGCCAGCTCGACGAATAGAGAATCATGCTCTGCCAGAAAATTAAAATTACTGACTTGGCTTGAAGATGTCATTTATTAGAAGCTCCGTTTCCTCTATTTTGCCTGGCATACTGCTTAACTACCGCCTAAACCAGCTCACAGTGAACCATACCACGACCATTACTAGAGCAAGAAACTCTATAAAGCAGCTATTTTAAGAACAGCTGTAACCATTATTGGCCTTTCCTGAAACGATAAAGGCAAACTCTACTGAGCGTTATGCATTCATATTCCACGCAATCGAACTCTACGAAGTAGAATTGTTGAGGTGATCTCAGCCCCAGAAATGATGATATAGCGGTCGATTTGGCGTTTATTTATTCAAAATAACGATAAACGAGCATTAGCCTAGGGTAAACCACTGCAATAAGTTGCCACATAGCAACTTATTGGATGGGTCGACTGTCTTCGCCCCAAAATATTGCCATGTGGCAACTATTACCCATAGACACAAAGATAACTCACCTATAAAGTTGCCATATAGCAACATATACCCGGTTAGACACTAGGTTAGCGCCCATTATGCAGATATTCATCGAAACCATTCGCCTTCACCCCCTGCGCGCGTCACTGGGCGCCATTGAACCTCCCGACAGCGCCATTATCGACTTGCTGCGACAATACGGACCTTCGGCGGCTCCACCTTTGGTAGTACGATCAATGGGCGAGGACCGCTGGGAACTCCTGTCAGGCGAAAAGTATTGGTTGGCCGCCCCGCTGGCCCAGATAGAGGCATTGACGGCTGAAGTCCGGGAGTTGGACGATGAAGCAGCATTAGAGCTTGTTCAGACCGAGGTCAGGCTATTGGACCCCAGGCACACCGGTTCGGTGTTGAACACTGCCCGGGCCGCTGTAGAAGCTAAGAAAAACCACGGCACGACTTATAGAGCCTATGCTAGACAAGTTGGTATGAGCTACAGCGCCCTTTCCCATCTCATACGCTTATTGGATTGTGCCCCTGAGCTGGTCGCACTGCTTGAGTCTAACCAAATTAGCCTGGGCAAAGCCAAGGTATTGGCTCGCCTTCCCTCACAGGAGCAAGTGAATTTACTCAATCAAGCTCGCCGCAACAGCTTAACCGTGAGAGATGTCGAAAAACTGGTGAGCGGAGAAATCGGCCCCCCTACCCTGGAGACTAACCAATCTGACAAGGCTTCAGAAAGTACGGATATGTCGCATATAGCCGAACAGATATCGAACCAGCTGGGTACTCCGGTAACTGTTCATTGGGCAGATGGGATTGCCCAACTCAATATTACATGTCATGGCCTGGACGTATTTGACGGTGTCTTAGAACGGTTAGGCGTGACACTAGAGATTTAGCTTAAAAAGGGAAACTTTTTCCCTCCCCAATTATAAACTTACCCTTAAATATCAATAACTTATAACAAAACTCCGCTAAATTCCCGTCGCGGGAATTTAGCGGAGTTGTTAAATGACGGGATGGTCTCCGAAGCAGAACGGGGAATATTTTTCCCTGCTTTTTCTGCCAAAAAGACTGTGTTTTCAAGGGCTTATTTGGTTCTGAGAGGAAATTCCCGGGGCGGGAATTTTTGCCATGGGGGAGGATGCCTACCTGCAATGCAGGTAGGCGAAGAATTACTTCTTTTCGACTTTTAAACTTTTTACGATATGACTCACAAGATCCTCTACTTGTTCGTCTTTCACGCCTATCAACTCGAGCTTAGTAGTGCCTGAAGAGGTAATGCTGTGCTTAACAGCGACTTTGCCTGACTGAGACTCGTAACGAACGGGTTGCTTTTTTGTGGGCTTAAATTGCTTGCCCCGCACCGAGCTTTTTAACCGTTTAAGGATTTCTTCTGCATCTAATACGGATTCAACATCATTGGCTGAACGGCGTTCTTTTAACAGCGATTTGGCCTCTATCAGAACACTTCCGGCATCGCGGCGCATAAGCTTTTGCACAGTCTCGCCATAGGACAAAGGCATGTCAGACGGCGAACGTAAGATGCGCACAAATATTTCATCAAGCTCTACGCACGCTTTATATCGGCTGATATGGGAAGTACTTATTCCTTTGGCAATACCTAATTGAGACCAGTTTTTAAATTCGCCGGCATCCAATTGTCGTTGATAAGCCTGGGCCTTTTCGTAAGCAGATACATCTTTGTGCTTGTTTTCAATAACCGACAGTGCACGCACATCAACATCAGGAACCTCACCTACTAAGGCCAAGAATGGCTTTTTCACCAATTTAACACTGGCAAGGCGTCGGGAGCCTTCAATAAGTTCAAAGCGTCCATCGGCCTTAGGTCGTAAAGTCCCGGGCTTTTGCTGCCCATCAGCTTCGATGGATGGCAGGATATCGCCCAGTGATATCGGGTCTAAGAATTCCTGTAAACGTTCGTTTTCTGCTGATACATCCACAAGTTCCGGATTAACTTCTTGCTGATAGAACTCTACCTTTTGCCCCGATACCGGCATAGTAAGAACAACAGCGGCCCCTCCTTTCGCTTCAGCATCCGATAATTGTTGTTTTAAACTCACAATCTGTTCTTTTAGTTCATCGGTAAAGCGGGCTGGGCCTTTGCGCTCGCCACTCATTGCCTGCACAGCGGGCAGTGGGCGTCGGGTGCGGGCTTTGGCCTCGGGCAGGGGTTTTTGATCACTTCGAGCCGCATTAAGTAGCTCATCAGTATCGCCGTATTTGGATTTTTTACTCATTACCACCCTCCTCTCTTGAGCTTTCGGTTACTTGCTCAAGGTTTTTCTTTATTTTTGCATTTTTCTGGAATAACTCATCCAGCTGAGCCATGTGATCTGATCTGGGCTGCATTCCCCAAACGGTGTCCCAAATCGCGTCATGCATTTCGCGGAATATGGAGTCAAACATTTCAACTGTCTTTTTAAGGCGCTTGGGATTGTCAGAGTCTTTAGAGTTTTGTTCATACACTGAATAGGTGCGGTTGGTCGCTTTGCCAACTTCGTCGGACGAGTGCACCTCGTTGATCAGTACATCGCCGCGTTCAACATTAAAAACTTTGCGGATAATGTCACTCATAAACTGAGCATAAGAGCTGCCCGAGTATTTGGTAATAAAATAACGGATATCGGGGATGTTGGGAGCCTCACCCCGCTCTAAGTGCCCTTCTAGTGTTTGTGCCACTAAGTCCGTAAATTGCAAAGTCGATGCAAAATCCGGCATGCTGGCTGGGGCTGGTACAAATACCATATCGCAGGCTGATATAACGTTCAGGGTTGATAAGTTCAATGAGGGTGTGCCGTCGATAATAATAAAATCGTAATCTTGGCTAGCCTCTATTAAGCCGTGGCGCAGCTTCATAAATCGATCGGTATATCCGATGTTGGAGCGAGCCAGCACTTCAGGCATTAACTGATCGATACCTAAGTTTTGTAGACACGCAGGTATGATATCGATGTTACTCCAGTAAGTTTTTTGGATGGCGTAGTCCAGTGTTTGAGAGGCGCCAGGTGCCCAACCCGCCTCTACTAACGCTTCGTCATCCTCCAGCATGAAGGGTGCAATGGTGTGTTCATATTGCACATTATCGTCAGGGCGCTTGCCGTAGAAAAAACTCAAACTGCCCTGTGGATCACTATCCACTAGCAACACTTTGTACCCTTGAATCGCCAAATACTGGGAGAACAAGTGGCAGCTGGTTGTTTTTTGGCTCCCCCCCTTAAGGTTTAAGATGCCGATAACAGCGGCCGCGGCACCCTCAGGTTTACGTGGAGCGGTGTTAAACACATCGCGCATATAGTTAATTTGATTGATGGTGTAGCCTGCCCTCACTTTGGTTTTTGTATCCTGGCGATAATCGGGTGGAGGGAGACGGCCATCTTTTTCAGCAGCGTACAAGCGCGGATGTGAAATACTCGCCATTTCTGCCGCTACGGTGGAACCATAACGCCGCTTTTGTACTCGGTCATCCACTAGGTGCTCTTTGAGGGTGGCAATATCATGTTTATCACCCTGACTCTCTTTGACCAGCTGGGCAATTTGCCGCATCATGCCTTGGCCGACGGAGATAGATTCATTAAGCTTACGCAAATTACTTTCTACATAAGTGAGCTGTTCTGAAACACTGGACATTTTCACGCTCCGTTGTCTATTTGACGTTTTTTAATAAATGAAGAATAATTTGATTCTATCTTCATAAATTGCTATTGCAAAGGCCATATTTTTGAAAATCACGTGGAAACAGATCGAAGATGTGATGAGAGGGCAGGGGGCTTCGGAAAACGAGGTGAATTCTCAGCGTCAGCTATTTAATTGCGCAAGCTTTCAGTTGTACTGTTTTAAAGACTACGGCCTGATTACAGAGAAAACCTTTTCGCTACTCGACCCTAAGAATGAACTGCGAGTTTCAAGCGGCGCGGTTGAAGATTTAGGCGAGCTCGATAGCTATGACTTAGTTGAATATATCTCGAATCACAAATTAACCTATCAGCAAGCCTCGACTATTACGCCTCAGCAAATGTCTTTACTGCCCGAAGAACAGGTGGAAATCGTCACACAGGCATTAATCGGGAATATGCAAGACAGCGATCCTATTCGCTACTCTCTTTCGGCAATTGTTCAAACAGGCTTTCCATACCGAGCAATTAAAGGTCAGCAACATTACGAGCGTCATAATGGCGACCTTACCGTAACAATGTCTGCCCCGAATGACATTGGCCTTCCTTCGGGTATTTACCCTCGCCTCATCTTTGTACATATCTGTTCAGAGATTGTAAAAAAGAAGAAAAAAGTCATCGATTTGGGGCCTTCATTAAAATCATTTGTGGTGGATACCATGGGCCGCCCTTGGTCCACAGGTCAAAAAGGAACCGAGCGGAAGTGGCGCATGTCTCTGGTTTCATTACTGGCCACAAGCTTCACCATTTCGATGAAATACAAAAATGATGAGCAAGAAGGTATTTTGCTCAAAAATGTGTCCATCGCTGATGAGTCAAACATGTGGTGGGACAACAGGGACGAAGGTGAACTGCAAGGCGCAGAAATCCATGTCTCTGAAGCCTTTGCCGAGGCACTACTTAATCATGCAACACCACTGGATATCCGTGCATTACGCACTCTTTGCGGACTACGCTCACCGCTAGCATTTGATTTATATTGTTGGCTAACTTTCAGATACTGGAAAATGGAGCAGGGTAGACAACCCGTTGTCCGCATTTCCTGGAAACAACTCCACGAGCAGCTAGGTACCGGCATTAAGACTGTTCGGCAGTTTAAGGTGGAGGCTATTAAGGCCCTGGGCATGGTAAAAGAGGTATACCCTCAAGCCAACTTTAATACAGATACGGAGCAATGCCTGATATTAATCAGCTCACCGCCACATATTGCTCCACAAACAACACCTAGCCAAAATGAGCTGAACTTAGAACCCTAGCTCTCAGCAGACTTGTCAGGTTTCCTTCCTTGTAGAGCTCAGCACTTATTAATAGGGTTTTACTGTCAGAGTTTCTTCTTACTGAGTTTTCAGGTTTTTGCCCCATTAAAATCAGTGTTCACAACTTCTATAATTTTTACCTAAAAAGGTGAAAATATTGAATTTTAATTTCAACCAGAATAGGGGAAAGAGCTGGGTTTTAAAGCGATTTAACACAGACAGAGAAGGAAAACTGACACCTAAGAAGGTAAGCTGACGCAAATAGAAGGAAAACTGACTAAAGAACAGGTGAACCGTCAATTCCCGCAGAATAACTGACAAATATTGAAGTAGGATAAAAGGAATATTGGAAGTAAAACGGAATACACAGACAAGATAAACTTTTTTAAGAATTAATTATTTCTTTATGAATCAATGTGTTACCTTATGTTTTCAGGTGGCCCCTATAGAGACCTGTAAATACCTATAGATTCAGATAGATACAAATAGATTAATTACTGAATGATAAATAACGGTAAATACCGAGTATATAAATTATGAGCGACAAATTGATTGAATCTATCAAAAATGAACTACCGTCAGTAACAGCCAGTCAAATTAATCAACTGATTAATTTTATTCAAACAACACATCGTCAAAAAAACTTAAAACCAGGTAGTTTAAATACATGGATACCATCAAGACAGACCGTGTTAAAAGTATTAAACATGGGTGTGAGAGTGGTTGATTTTGAAAAATGTATTGAAACGTTTAAAGAAATAGCTCTGGAAAGAAATTGGACCCTTGAACAGAGTTTGGATTTCAAATTTATCTCACATGTGAAAATCTTAATTTCCTCAGGACAAGTACATCCAGATCATAACTCCGATACCTATCTCTAAGAGCATATCCATAACAACCCCCCAAAAATCATTCAGTGGTCCCAGATAGCGAATCTTAACCAGAAAGAGTTAATGACACGTTGTTTTGGTTAACTGCCAGGCCTAAGTTAATACTGATTAGATTCATTCATCTGTGGTTGTAGCTATCTCCCCAATAGTATATTGTAGACAATTAATAAAAAAGCGGATGAGAACTGTCTGTATGTTTACAAAATCAAGCCTGATAATGCTGTTGTTACTTTTATCCTCCATTGCTTTTGCTAGTGAAGGGAGCCGTGCAATTGATTTCAATTTCGATTGGAAATTCACATTGGTTGAAAGTACAGATTTACCCTCTCAGGTACCGTTAAACGACGATTCATGGCGCAATATTCGGCTCCCTCATGATTGGAGTGTTGAGCTAGATTTTGACCCATCGCTTGAGGGTGCTACAGGGTATTTGCCGGGTGGTGTGGGGGTTTATCAGAAACATTTTCCTACACCAAGCAATGTCGAAGACAAAACCACATATATTGTATTTGATGGGGTATATAACAACTCTACTTATTGGCTTAACGGTAAGCTATTAGGTGAAAACCCTTATGGTTATTCACCTGTATATTTTGATTTGTCTGCTTATTTAAAAAAAGACGGCAGTCAAAATGTTTTGACGGTTCATGTTGATCATTCACGTTATGTCGACAGTCGTTGGTATACGGGGAGTGGCATATATCGAAATGTTAATTTAGTGGTGGTTGATAAATTACATATACCTGTTTGGGGTACTTATGTAACAACTCCAGAAATTACTGAAAAAAGTGCCAAGGTCGCCATTGAGATAGATGTAAGAAATAATGCGGAAGCCACTAAAAAGTTCAGTTTATCAACAAAAATTGTTGATGCGAGCGGCGCGGTGGTTTCTTCTACGGAGCAAAAGTATAAAGTTGGTCGAGCAAGTCTAGAGAAATTTGAACAAGAGTTGACGGTTTTTAAGCCTAAATTTTGGGATATAGACCACCCGAATATGTATAAGGCAGTAACAAGCTTGAGTGTGGATGGCAAGCTTGTTGATGAATATGAAACGCCATTTGGTTTCCGTACTATAAAGTTTGAAGCAAAAAAAGGTTTCTGGTTAAACGGCAAGCCAGTCCTAATGAAGGGAGTATCCTTGCATCATGATGGGGGATTAGTTGGTTCAGCAGTACCTAAAGGTGTATGGAAAAGGCGTTTAGAAAGCCTGAAAGAGGCGGGAGTAAATGCAATTCGTACAGCCCATAATCCTTTTTCTGAAGAGTTTTTGGATCTTTGCGATGAAATGGGTTTTCTAGTTCAGCATGAGATATTTGATGAATTTGATTACCCTAAAGATAAACGATTAAATTATCATGATCGGCATGATGATAATATTAGTCGAGGATATGATAAAGAGTTTCATGAGTGGGCGAAAAATGATCTGGAGCGCACACTTCTGCGAGACCGTAATCATCCAAGTATCGTTCAATGGAGTATTGGCAATGAAATAGAATGGGCCTATGTCCATTATCGGTATGTTACGGGGTTTTGGCCTGATCCTGATGATGCTACAAAGGTAGATGAAAGCTTCTGGGGAGCGGCACCTAAGTTCACCCCGCAAGAGTTAAAAGAACGTTATAACAACTCACCGAAACAAGAATATATTCTGGCAGAAACTGCCAAACGTATTAATGCGTGGGTAAAAGAGTTGGATACTACCCGTCCTACTACGGCCAACCTTATTTTGCCTCAGGTAAGTCATGTCAGTGGTTATGCAGATGCGGTTGATATTGTTGGTTATAGTTACCGCAATAGTGTGATTCCTTGGGCACATAAACATTTCCCAGAGAAGCAGGTAACCATTAATGAAAACCCAGGTAGGTGGGATGATTGGAGAGTGGTGTTAAATTATCCCGGCGTATTTAGTCAGTTTATGTGGACTGGTATTGACTATATCGGGGAACGTCATAATAAATGGCCTGAAAAAAGTGGATGGGGTGATATTCTTGATTTAGCTGGGTTTAAGAATCAGGGATGGAATTATTTTAAAAGTATATTCGTTAATGAACCTCATATTTCTTTGGGTACATTACCGTTAGAAGAGTCCGGGTTTAACGTTGATGATATGACAGGGTTGGCCGTCGAAAAAGATCAATCCAGTTATCATTGGCGTGATTCAAACATGCACTGGAACTATAAAGAGGACGAGCTGATATTGGTAGAAGTGGCTTCGAATTATTCTATTGTGGAGTTATTTTTAAATGGTGAATCTCTGGGTGCCCGGAGTATGTCGGAGAGCCCTGATCGCTTATTTCGCTGGGTTGTGCCTTATAAAGCGGGCGAGTTAACGGCGCGGGCTGGATTCAAAGGTCAAGAAATTGAAGCTAACCTAATGACAGCCGGTAAGGCGAGTGAGTTTACTTTGACCTCTGACAAGTCTGATCTGATTGCGGATGCTTATGATGTGACTCATTTAGTTGTGCAGTTGCATGATAAGAAAGGCAGATCTGTAAAAATTGAAAATGCGAATGTAAAATTTGATGTTCAAGGGCCTGCTAAATTATTGGGTGTAGATAATGGTGCGCCAGACAATATAAATCACTTTCAATCGAACCAGGTGGATACAGCCAAAGGTCGGGCTTTAGCGATTATTCAATCAACCAAGGAAAAAGGTAAGATAAGAGTTGTGGCTACAATAAAGGGCTTTGAACCTCAAATATTGTATCTAAATAGTTTGTGATAGTTTAGAAAAAATAAATAGCATATATTCATACCCCTGTTTACTTATTACTTTCAACTAAATCTGGCGGTTCAATGCTGCCAGGTTTCCCCTGGGTGGCTAATCTATGATTGATAGCTTAGTGAATAGGATAAGTTTAATAATAAAAATCAGTGGATTAACGAACAGTGTAGCAATCATTAGCTTAAAGATGATTTGAAAAATGCGAGAGTTATTGCTTCATCCCGGCTTTTTGACTTGCTCAGAATTGCCAGCGTGATAGGAATCTATATGGCTATTTTACATCACTCCCAGCTTATAAGACGGTAGTGGAACAGCTGAAAAGTTAAAGAAAACTTAGACTTCAGGTAGATTGTTTCATAAGAAGGGAAAAGCGAATTGGTATTAAATAGTGTTTATTTGGGTGTAAGTGCTTTTTAAATGCCAAAGATAAAATATTTACCTTAATAGGAATATAAATATGGGAATGTCGTTATTACTACACAAAAAAACGAAGCCAATTATTGGTATTTTAACTTTTATAACCATGTTTGCTGTTGTCCATTCAAGTAGTGGGCATGCTGAAGAAAATGTAGAGACGATATATCAGAAAAATTGCGCGACTTGCCATGGGGAAAATTTGAGCGGGGGGATGGCAGATTCTTTTTTAAACGATGAATGGTTAAAAGATGGAACAGCTGACTCTCTTGCGTATTACATAAAGAAAGGGGCGAGTACTCGTGGTATGCCTAGTTGGGAAGGTACTTTAACGGAGGATCAAATACGTTCTTTAGTTATCTATATTAAAGAGCAGCGTTATACATTACTGCGCGAAGCAAAAAAACCTGACAACAAATCCAAAACAATCACTTCCTTAGGGCACACCTTTAACATTGGAACTATACATACTGCAGAAAGTATACTTTGGGCGGTTGAGTACTTGCCAGATGGATCAATGCTAGTAACTCAACGCGACGGCGAATTATTGAATATTTCTGCGGACGGAAAATCTAGCGTTAAAATAAAAGACTTTCCGGAAGTATGGCACCATGTTCAAGGTGGCCTTTTAGATATAACACTTCATCCAGACTATGCTAATAATGGTTGGATTTATGTTGCTTATGCAGCGACCAAGGATGGCAAAAAAGGTGCTACTAAAATAGCACGAGGAAAGCTCAAGGATGGCAGATGGGTTGAACATCAAGACATTTTCGAAGCGCCTGATTCTGCCTATTCAGGTTCTGGCCGGCATTTTGGTTCGCGTATTGTATTTTCGGAAGGTTATGTCTATTTTGGGTTCGGAGAGCGCGGCGACCGTGAAACAGCCCAAAACATGACAACATCAAATGGAAAAATATTCCGCTTGCATGATGATGGTCGTGTTCCAAAAGATAATCCTTTCGTTAATTATGAAAATGCGCTTCCGGGAATATGGAGCTTAGGCCATCGAAATCCACAAGGTATGGTAGTGGAACCTAATACAAATCGTATTTGGGAGGCGGAACATGGCCCTCGAGGTGGAGATGAGATCAACATAATAAAGCGCGGTGCGAATTATGGTTGGCCGGTCATCACTTATGGTATGAACTATGACGGCACTCCTATTACGCACTTAACCGAAAAAGATGGTATGCAACAACCAAAACATTATTGGGTGCCGTCTATTGCTGTAGCAGGGATTACGTTTTATGACGGTAATATGTTTACCAAATGGAAAGGTAAAATGTTAGCGGGAGGAATGGGTGTGCAGGAGCTTCAGCTGTTATCTACCAACGAAGAGATGATTGATAAAGTTGACGTGATTCTTTCTGATCGTGGTCGAATTCGTGATGTAAGTGTGGCTCCTGACGGCGCTATCATGTTAGTTGTAACGATTGATGGTAAAGGCCATATTCTGCGCCTGTCTATTTAATAAAATGCCACTTCCGGCCAATCTGTCAATTGTTGACAATCGTCAGCAATTGACAGATAATGAAGTGCCTATTCCGCAGAGTATTCGTAGTCTCACTGGCGCGTAAAGGTCTTTAAGAAAAATAAACAAAAGATTATTAAGGAAGAAGTCGACTTCTTTGGGGACAATATATTCCCCTTAAGTTATATGAGATTCCCTGATTCTTTGATCTCTGATGGTCTAGCGAAGCTGATTGAACATTGCAACTTCCACCGTATGCGCAGTGCGTTTGTGCTCTGATTGTGAATGAAAAGATCTTCGCGTTGGCTTTGCAAAAACTCTAATAATACGTGTATTTGAGCATTAAGTTATGCTGCTTTCGATTGCAAAATCTCTACTATTTATCTCTGCTTGTTTTTTCGTGGTACTTCCTTCTGGTGCGGCCGAACAGCGTCGTATTCTTTGGGCGCATGTATATGAACTTTCCGAACCCTTGCATCAGCGTGCACTCTGGGCCGCAGGAGAAATTGAAAAACGAACTCAAGGGCGCTACAAAATCGATGTTTTCCCAATGTCCACGCTTGGTAAAGAGGCTCAGCTTAATCAAAGTTTAAGCTTGGGAATAGTGGATATTATTTATACCGGTACAAGTTTCGCCGCGCAAAACTTTCCAGCATTGTCAATTCCAGAGCTGCCGTATGCGTTTCGCGATTTTGAACATTGGCAAGACTTTAGCCAAAGTCAATTATTTTTTGATATGGCTGACGAATATCGCGAGCGTTCAAACGGTAATCACATATTAGGTTGCAGCTACTACGGTCAGCGTCACTTAACGAGTAATTTCCCAGTGATTGAGCCCGAACAGATGAAAAATTTAAAAGTTCGAGTGCCAAATGCTTCTGTATATAAAGTCTTCCCTAAAGCGATGAGTGCGAACGCAAGCCCAATTGCTTTCTCCGAAGTTTACCTTGCATTGCAGCAGGGAGTTGTCGATGCGCAAGAAAATCCATTGCCAACAATTCGCGCCAAAAAGTTTTATGAGGTCAATAAGCATATTAATTTAACCGGGCATATTTTTGGTTCGATTCTTACCTTGGCCAGTGATCGACTATGGAAAGAGTTAAGTAATGAAGACCAAGAAATATTCAGTGATGTCCTGGCGCAGGCTGCCAGAGGGGTAACCGAAGATACCCGCATTATAGAAGATGAATTGATTGGCTGGTTTAAATCTCAGGGAGTAACGGTAAACACAGTTAATCGAAATGCTTTCAGAGAGCAGACCCTGCCGTTTCATGCCGAACATAAAGTGCGAATGGGTGCTGACTATTATCAACGATTACAAGATATTTAATCATGGAACAAAACGCCTTTTCTGAATTTGAACCAGAGCCTGAAAGCTGTTTGAGAGACTATAAAGCTGAGGATTGGGTCGCACTTACAGCATTTTCTGTATTGGCCTTAACGGTCTTTGCGCAGTTTTTCAGTCGATATGTATTGGGATCATCACTGGGTTGGACTGAAGAGGTGTCTCGATACTTAATGATTGCGGTTGGTTTTCTTGGTGCCGGGATGGGGGTACGCAAAAACACTCATATTTTTGTGAGTTTATTTGTACGCTTATTGCCAGAAGCGATGGCGGCCAAAATTTCTATTGTCTGCCATGTAATCACAAGCCTGTTTTTTTGTGTTTTAGTCGTATTTGCATTGCAGATAATTCCGCGGATTCATATTTACGTAATGGCATCAATGCCTGTTCCGATGAGCGTGTTATATATAATTGTATTGATTGGTTTGCTAGTAATGTTCGTGCGGAATGTACAAGAAACATTGCAGCTGTGTAAACAAGTTAGGAAATAATAAATGACCATTGCTGTTTTGTTTATTGCATTAGTGATACTGCTGATACTGGGTGTTCCAATTGCTTTTGCGCTTGCTATTTCTGCACTGCTTGCGATTGTAGTTGATGGTCAAGTTCCAGAACTGGTTGTCCTGCATCAAATGGTGGGCGGTATGGATAGCTTTCCGTTGTTATCTATACCTTTTTTTATCTTTGCTGGTGCAATTATGAATTCTGCCGGCATTACGCACCGTATCTTTGAATTTGCACACGCTATGGTGGGCTGGACTCGGGGTGGGCTGGGGCATGTGAATGTCAGCGCATCTATTATTTTTGCAGGTATGTCTGGCGCAGCTGTTGCTGATGCAGGTGGGCTTGGTGCAATTGAGATTAAAGCCATGCGTGAACGGGGCTACGATGCAGATTTTGCGGTAGGCTTAACGGCGGCATCTTCAACGATTGGTCCTATTATTCCCCCGAGCTTGCCTATTATTATTTATGGCGTAATGGCATCTACTTCGATTGGACAACTCTTTGCCGCCGGCTTCATTCCAGGCCTACTAATGGCGATTGCTCTAATGGTTATGGTCGCGTGGTATGCTAAGAAAAGAAACTATCCAAAAGATGCAAAATTTTCTATATCGCGTTTAGGAACTGCTACCAAAGGTGCATTCCTCTCTCTGCTTACGCCAATTATTATAATCGCGGGGATACTCTTCGGAATTTTCACGGCAACAGAAGCAGCTATTGCTGCGACCATTTATGCGTTGTTTCTGGGGGCAGTGGTGTATCGCACACTGAGTTGGCGATCATTAGCGCGTATTAGTATGGAAACCATTGAAACTACTAGCATAATATTATTAATTGTTGCCGCCGCAGCCTCATTTTCATGGGTGTTGACCAGCCAACGAATAACCGAAGATTTCACGATTTGGATGCTCGCAGCGACAGACAATAAAATTTATATACTGTTGCTGATGACCCTAATATTTTTTGTGGTAGGTTGTTTTATGGAAACCATTGCCGCAATTACGATTCTCACGCCGGTATTATTACCCGTAGCAATTGGTTTAGGTGTTGATCCAGTGCATTTTGGAGTCATTATGGTGCTAAATCTAATGATTGGTTTGCTGACGCCACCCGTGGGTATGGTCCTCTATGTGTTGTCCCGCGTCTCTGATGTGCCTTTTGAGCAGTGTGCAAAAGCGACTTTGCCGTTCCTGGTCCCCCTTGTCATCGTACTCATACTGGTCACTTTTCTTCCACAACTTTCAATGTGGCTACCAACACTCTTATATCGGTAAAACGTTACCTTTATTCGTTCTTGCAAAATTATGATGAGCACAGACGTACATTTAGGCGAGACTATATATTTCACAATATTCATTGGTGATATCTTTTCTTGTCAATAACATTCAAGTCAGTAGGTAGGTTATGAATTTCTCTATTTCGCGTCGAGCTGCGTTAAAGCTATCCATTGCCGGTATGGCTACTCAAATCATTGGTTGCTCTGCTCCGGCCAGTAGAAATTCTGGTAAAGCCATTCATTCTCTTTCTCACATAGTGAAGGATAGCTGGGCTCAAAGTTATGACCGGGTATGGATTGGCGGTAGTTATTGGGCCAATCCCATGGAAGATTGGCAAGTGGTCAATGGTGGCGTTGAGTGTCTCAGTGCAGGTGGTAACAGAAGCATTCACTCCTTAACTCACCAATTAGTGAGTCACCAGCCTTTTCGTCTGAGTGTCCATGTAAAAAGATTGAACATAGATTCGCAAGACGGTGGTGCAGGTTTGCGGATAGGGGTTAAGAGCGAAATTAATGAATATCGTAGTAATTGTTTTGTGCAAAATGGGCTGGACGCCGGAATTATTAACAACCAGCTGTCGTTAGGTAATAAAAAGGCCGACTTAAATCAAGAAGTTAACGCTCATGAGATTAAGCTGGTGTTGAAAGGTGAGCCTTTGGGTAATCTTTTCGTTTTAACCTTGGATGCTTATTTACTAGAGAGCGACCAACATATCGGCAAGCTAACATATTTAGCTCCCGCCAATGAGGTTTTAGGTAATGTCTGCGTAGTTAGTAACTTTAGCATTACATTAATGGAACCGGATGATTTCACAGTTGCCGCCGATACGGCGGCAGACGCACAAAACGGTACGCGATACAGGTTTTCACAATGGACGCTAGAGGGTAAAGCGTTTAATGACGCTCAAGAGCAAAATTTTGGCCCCATACTCTGGACTATGTATACCTTGAGTAATACTCGTTCGGATGAAGGCTATGTTATGAAGCTCAGCGCACTTACCGGTCCGCTGGGGGAGAAAGACAACCAAGAGGTTGAGTTACAAGTTCAAAAGTCTGGTAAGTGGGTTTCTTTGGGTACCAGCAAGCTGGACCCAGATGCCTGGACGGCCACTTTCCGTATTGCTAACTGGAATGAAAAAGTCGCGACACCGTATAGGGTTGTATACTATGAGAAACGCCGTGATGGCAGCAATAAGCCAGATGTATATACTGGTACTATTCAGGCACAGCCGGTAAATCGACAATTGCGTATGGCGGCGTTGACGTGTCAAAACGATTACGCCTTCCCGTATGAACCTGTCGCAAATAATGTTAAGGCATCTCAACCCGAATTGATTCTATTCTCAGGCGATCAAATTTACGAAAACCACGGTGGATTTGGTGTTGTCCGATTCCCTGCACAAGCGGCTATACTAAATTATTTGCGTAAATTTTATCAGTTTGGTTGGGCCTTTAGAGATTCAATGCGCAATGCTCCCTCTATTTGTCTACCAGATGATCACGATGTCTTGCAGGGTAACCTGTGGGGCGAGGGCGGCGATAGAATGTCCGATCAGGCGAAGATAGTCGGCCGCACTGATGCGTGGGGCGGTTACATTGAACCCATACGAATGCTTAATGCCGTACACAAAACAAACACGGCTCACCTCCCCGATCCGGTTGATCCGACACCGTCCAGCCGAGGACTTAGTGTTTACTATACTGAAATGGTTTATGGGGATGTAAGCTTCGCGATTTTGGCCGACAGACAGTGGAAAAGTGGGCCAGATCGGTTAGGTATAGAGGTTGGTAAAACAGGTGAGGGAGAGGACCCACTGTATATTAATCCGGAATATGACCGAGAGGATTTACAGTTATTAGGTGAGCGGCAAGAAAACTTTTTAAAGCAATGGGGACAAGATTGGCGCAACCACACTTTAAAAGCGGTTATTAGCCAAACCGTGTTTGCCGGTATTTCCACTCACCAGCCATCGCCTGATCGCTACTTAAAGTACGATTTTGACAGCAGCGGTTGGCCGGCCACGGCACGTAACCGAGCAATAGACATAATGCGTCAATCTAAAGCGCTTCATATTTGTGGTGATACTCATTTAGGTACCTTGTCCCAGTATGGTGTGAATGAGCAACGGGACAGTAACTGGGCCTTTTGCACTCCTGCGATTGCCGCAGGTTGGCCAAGGTGGTGGCGCCCAGACGATTTACCGCTCCCACATCAAAACCGCCCTTCACATGGGTTGTCGCAAACCGGCGAGTATTTGGATAGTTTTGGTAATAAAATATACGTTTACGCTGTGGGTAACCCTGAGGTTGGCCAATCGGGCAATCGCTACATCCACGCTCATGAAAAGGGCTCTGGGTTTGGTTTTGTTATTTTTGACACCGAGCGTAAAACCTACACCATACAAGCGTTTCGTTTTTTGGTTGACGCTACTGATAACAATCCAAACAATCAATTTCCGGGCTGGCCTGTGACCATTCATCAAGACGAAAATAGTGGTGCAAACAAGCTGATATAGCCAGCATATTGGCCGATGGGGACCAATGGCCAATATGCTGGCGTTCCTTTTACTAATTGCACTTATTAACCGAAACCACGCTCCATTATTTTGGTGGTAATTTCAACTTGGCAGGGCAATTTGATCAAAATCATATTTGATTTACCACCATGTTAGATACAGTACGATAAGGATTACCGTACAGCCTAAGGCGGCAATATTAAAGCTTCTCTCTGTTGAAAAATCAATATCACTAACATGAATTGATGTGTCGTTATCTTGAGTGCTACTCTTATTTGAAAATAAATACGCTAAGCATAAGCATATTAAGAACACCAGGCCAATACGGTCCATAAACGGTAACGACGGCCATAATTTCATAAAGGCGAATGAAAACATTGCGGAGCCTATAGCAGCTGCTAAAGCCCCCCGTGAAGTGGTGCCTTTATAAAACATACCCATTAGGAAAATCGCGGTGATTCCAGGGGAAAATAAACCCGTAAATTCTTGAATGTATTGAAATGCTTGATCGAAATTTCCCAGTAATGGCTTGGCCATAAATAGGGCGATAATTAGTGATATTAATGTGGTTAATCGACCTATGCGAACATAGTGGCTTTGTGATTTTTCTTTAACTAACCCTTTGTAAATGTCCATGGTGAAAATAGTCGAAATGCTGTTAGTCATAGATGCCAATGAAGATACGATGGCTGCAATTAACGCAGCAAAAACAAGCCCTTTTATACCTGTCGGCATTAGACCCATTAATGATGGATACGCTTGGTCCGGCTTGCTTAGGTCCGGGTATAAAATAACAGCCGCAATGCCTGGTAAGACAACAATCAGAGGCATTAATAATTTCAAATAAGCAGCAAAAGCGATGCCTTTTTGTGCATCTTTAATGTCTTTAGCAGCCAGTGCGCGTTGAATGATATATTGGTTAAAACCCCAATATCCGATATTCATTACCCATAAACCGCCAATCAGCACGCTTAGGCCAGGTAAGCTCATATAGTGTTCATTGTCGCTAGATAAAATCATGTCAAAGTGGCCGGGTAATTCACTGGTTAAGCGAGTGAACCCTTCTATAATGCCGTCACCGTCGGCAATTTTATCTAAAGATAAGTAACTTAATAATAAACCGCCGAACACTAATAAAACGACTTGAATAATGTCAGTGTAAGCAACGGCTTTAAGTCCGCCATATAAGGAGTAGGCAAGCGAAAATACAACTAGGAAGATCATTCCTGATAGCCAGTTAATACCAGTCACGGTTTGAATTGCTAGCCCACCTAGCCACAGCACAGAAGTTAAGTTGACAAAAATAAAAACTGCTAACCAAAATAGAGCCAGCGTTGTCTTTACCCTGTGATCAAATCGCTGCTGTAAATACTGTGGCATTGTGTAAATATTGTTACGCAGAAAGATAGGCAATAGATATTTACCCACTAAAATTAAAGTAATGGCGGCCATCCATTCGTAAGATGCTATCGCTAGCCCTAGTGCGTAGCCAGATCCAGACATACCTATAATCTGTTCTGCTGATATATTGGCGGCAATTAATGACGCGCCAATTGCCCACCAGGGCAGGGCCTTTCCTGCTAAAAAATAATCTTCTGTGTTTCGCTCACCGGGATGATCGGCCTTAGAAACCCAGATAGCCAAGCCCAATAAACCAAGCACGTACACGATAAAAACACCGTAATCAAGTTGTTCCAGTCCCACTGATACTCTCCTATTTCGCTTATGTTATATTTTTTGTGTTGTAAAATGACATCGATGTTTATGCATAATCAATGCTTTAAAGTTGGAATTCGGCAATGTGCTTAGCTAGTGAATCTGAGGTTTCTTTCATATTGCTGGCCGAGACAGTAGCTTGTTGGGTTTTTTTGTCGATATTTGTACTGCCGTCTGAAATGGTGACAATCCGTTGATTAATTTCTTCCGCGACTGAGGCTTGTTCCTCAGTCGCAGTGGCGATCTGTAATGAAATATGACGAATATTGTCCAGCTCGCTCTGCATTGAGAGAAAAGCTTCCGAGTTTGTTTTTACTAGTGTACTGACCTCGGAAGATTGTGAGCGTAAACGATCCATATTGCTAGTTACTGCTTGAGATTGATTCTGTAGAGTGGATATTTGTGTACTGATTTTCTCTGTAGAGTCTTGGGCTCGGCGGGCAAGATTGCGAACCTCATCGGCCACTACGGCAAATCCTCGGCCCTGCTCACCAGCCCGCGCGGCTTCAATGGCCGCATTTAATGCTAGTAGGTTAGTTTGCTCCGCCACCGATTGAATGATGAGTAATACATCACTAATGGCCTCGCTTTCTTTATTAAGCTGGGCCATAACCGCTTGTGTGTTAGAAAACTCTTGATCGAGAAGATCCATTATTTCTATGCATTGTTTTGCGTTTGTTGAGCCATGGCCAGATGCTTCAAAGGCTGCTTGTAAGGAATCAGAGGCGATAACTGCCATGTTTGCTACTTCTGTAACCGAAGCTGACATTTCATTGATTGCTACCGAAATGCTTTCTACTGCGGTGGATTGACTATTGGATAGCTCGGTAGAATCTTGCAGCAAGGATTTCATAAAGTCAGATCCTTCACGAACTGTCCTGGCTTCTTGCTGGACTTTATGAATCGCGTTTTTAAAGCTGTTAAGAAGTTCTATAAATACTTTTGCAAGTTCACTTAATTCATCATTGCCCGATGTGTCTAATGTCTGGCTTAGATCTTTACTCTGTGCAATGACCTGGTAGCGTTGAACCATAGCGTTGAGTGGTGTAGATATACTGCGCAGCAATAAAAAGCTAATTGTTGTAAGAATAATCATGGCGGAGGACACCAAAATTATAGTAGTAATAACACTAGTTTTTTCGCGTTTAATCCAATTATTCTTCTGTGTTATTAGTTGTACCGATGTTTCTTGAATAGCATTATCGAAGAGATCGAATAAATTTTGGTTGACACTTTCCCACTGAGTGAGTTCAGGAAAATTTAGTTGCGTATTTTGTGTGTTATAAACGTCTGTACGAGCAAGTAAGGCTATATCTAACCATTTCTTATAGGTATCGCTCTCCATGACTTCGGTATAGATATCGCGCGACGGCCCTTCAGAGAATGAATACCCAGAGTGCTGGGCGCTTTCAAACTTATGGTAGGCACTGTAAAGCTCTCCAAACACATAGATATCTAACGCATTGTGTGCTGCTAGGTTGACCATGCTGTTGTGCAGCGAGGCTTCCATGTTCATTATGATCAAATTGTAATAAGCATTAGCGATTTTTGAGAGTTTGGGGTTTTGGGATGATATGATTACGATTTCGTGAAGTGAATTAACAACACTCTTAATTAAAAAATTAAATTCGTATAGGGTATGAATTTCTCGGCCAACATGATCTTTATACTCAGCAGATATATGTTTTTTTGCATCGGCAGCTTCTCTATAATATCGCAGATCGTTTAATAGCGGTTTATATGTGCTTATCTGTTGCGATAGGTTAGGGAAATTTTCTAGTTGTTCTTTCTGTAATTGCAAAAATTCTGTGAGAATGTTTTGTTTGGTTTTTGTTATACGCCGTTTGTTGAGCATTTCTTGTTTTGCTTTATTTGCGTCGGCTTCGCTGCTATCTATATAGATGCGTGTGTAATAGGCCTCTTGCAAGGTAGATACAATAAAGGGATAAACGGCATCGGCATACTCTATTACAACATCAACATCTTCTGCTTTTTCTAAAGCTTGAATGGATCTGTGGACTTTATCGAATACGAGCAGGCCTACTAGCACAAGGGGTACAGCGAGTAATAATAAGATACGGGTATGAATTTTTAAATGTCTAAATAAGTTCATGATACAACCTATATAATTATCTGTATGACGCGTGTTGTAACGATGTGCATTCCATGCCCGTCTAAGAACTTTGGGGGTCAGTTCATCAGCATGTTAATGTGATCAGCCCCTGTAATTATTGTATACAATTTACGTTATTTTGCTATAAGTGGCTAGCCTCTTTATGCTTATACCTATAAGGAATATTTTTGGTTGAGCTTAGAACTTACGATTGGAGGAAGTGGCAAACTTGGGTTCTAACATTCATCATATTAATTTCTTGCTGCTATTATTGTGTGTAATATGGAATGAGTTAGTGTGTAATCATAATAGGCAGGGCTGTATTGATGCCCCCTGTTTTATGAGCAAGGGGCATCAGTACAGCTTTATGTTAATTAGTTTGAGCGGGTATGTGCTTCTTCGTCTATCTGGATATGGTCACTCGTTTTCGGTTTTTTAGGTTGCACTAGCGCCTGTTGTTCTGCGGCGTTACTGCGAAACTCATAAAAACGACTGCCAACTTCGCGAATGCTTTTTACCAGTTCAGGGAATGGTTTATCGGCTAGATCGACAATGCCTACATTATAATTCTCGCCATCACCACGACCGGTGGGGGGTTGTTCGGCGTATTGAAACCAATGAGTGCCAACAATATAGGGATTGAGCAGGGCACTGTTGACATAGGTGGTGTACAGCTCGGCCCGATGTGATTGGCTTTTTGCTTCAACGACGCCCAGATGCAACGCGCCCCTATCTAAAGAGCCAAAGTGAAACTCACCAATTAGAATTGGCTTATCGATCCCATCGGGAAGACCAACATTAGTGACATCATATTGATATTTGTTCATGCTGATGACATCAGCATATTGTGCCGCTGTGCGTATTACCGTGTCACTGTTGGCCCATGCGAGTCGACAACCTAAGTAAAGTGCATTCGGGGCAACCGATTTTAGCTCTGCATGTACCGTAGAAAAGTATGTTTTCACTATTTTGGCATAGAATTTACTCAAATCATCCCAGGCTTTTTTCTGATCGGGCGCAGAGGTGGAACTTAATAATGCGTTCCATGCCCCGTGGCTGGTTCCCCAAGCCCTATTAAGGTTATCGATACTTTTATATTTGTTTTTTAAATCTTTAACAAACTCAATTTTTGCGGGTTGATCCGCCGGGCTTTTCAGGGTGGCGATGGCGAGAGAGCCTTCTGCGCCCCAAGAGAGTTCGTTTTCAATAAAAAATCCTAATAACCAAGGGTCATCTACAGTGTGCTGACGATCAGATAGCGCTTTTTTGAGTTGGCGTTTAAAACTAGGGTCAAAAACATCATGGAATTTCCCCCAATAACCTTTTGACGCGGCTATCTTTCTGGTGCCTGGTACCCATACTGTTTCGGTATAAGGAGTGATGCCATCGGTGGTTAGTCTCCGATCAGACGCCACGCCTAAGGTGTTCATGCCCCAGCTTCTGAGCCGAGCATGGGTGACGCGGGAAAAATCATCTCGCCAATCATCGCCGTACTTTTGGTAAAGGTTCGATGCCGTAAAGTTATAGGTTTCACGCTCTTCGATGGTGCTGTAGTATCCGTGAGATGCGCGTGCAGCGGTTGAGTAAAACTCAGCAAAAGGGGAGTCTTTGGGCGGCAGCCACTCGAAGTAAGACTCCCTGTCGGTAATCCCGGTGGTGGCGGTAGATGCATGAACGACGCCCACGCCATGGGACCAAAACAGCCGGCCGGTCGGATCGACAAACCACCAAGCACCATCATGCTTTTGAACTCGAAAGTAACCGCTTGACTCTAGTTTAGGGCCGTTTTCCCAGCCGCCGTATTTATTAAATTCTTTAGGCCCGGGGTTGGCAGACAATTCCCGCCGTTCGTCTTTTGCTTGCTGGTGTAAATCATCTACAGACAGGGTCTTACCCGGCCAGTGCGCATGCTTATATTGACCGAATCTGTCGATAAAAGGTAGGAACCCGTTAGATTCCACCCAGCGCACGGGGTTGGTTGCGCGGATATTATCGATCAGCAGTTTGTGTTCGTTAGATGGGTAGTTGATGGTGATTTTAACCTGATCAATAGCGCTTAAATCAGTTTTGGCTTCACCTGGCGCGGCGCGCATCGCCAGTAAATTGAGCGGTTCAGTAAAACGCCAAGGTGTCGTAATAATATCGTCTGAGACGGTTTTAGTTTCGCCCGGAGCGAGCTCAAAGCGAATCTCCATTTGCCACGCCTGCATACTATCTTCCGGGTCGCCCACTTTAAATATAATGCGCGCGGGGTAGTTCCCAGCGTTGGTAATATCCATTTTTACGTGGTAGTAATTGTTTAAATCCCAACCGCCGTCTGGCTTTTTAATTGTTACTCCGGGAGCGCCTGAGCGGATACCCGTTTCGAGTTGCAGTAGCCTAGAGCCTTGATTTTCTATCAAGCTAACCTTAGCGTCGTCTACTTGAAGCGATTCGATATCAAACCCTTTCTCAAAATCGAAGAGCATCACACTGTCTGCAACCGCGTTGTTTTCTTTAGTTTGATCAGCGGCCGTTGGCCCTGACAATAAACAGGCGACGATAGCCCCCATAAGTATCAAATTAGGTGTTAAATTTATCATTATTTCACCTTCGGCTCGTTGTTGTGATGGTTACTCTATTTATAGAGTATCTATTACTCTTTAATGTAGTGTCAACAATAGACAATAATGGTGGTCGCTTGATAGTGCGGTATACCGAAAGGGGCAAAGCAGTGTTGTTATATTATGCGAGTTTTGTGTATCTGTGACTCAGTCGTTTGGCTTGTAGGGGCTGGTAGAGATATGCCTTACCAGAAAAGCGGTGTTAGGTCGGCTTCAAAAAAACAGCCACTGTGTTGGCGTCCTAGCTGATTGATACTTTGAGTTATTATCTTTGTCGCCTGATAGACACTCGTAGGGGCTTGGTCGCCCCCCATATCGGTTTGCACCCAGCCGGGACTTATGGCTGCCACAATAATTTCGCGCTCGGCAAGTTTTACCGCTAAGCGCCGGGTGAGCATGTTCAGCGCCGCTTTGCTCATGGCGTACTCTTCAAACGGGCCTGTGGGGTTAATGTTTTCTGTTAAAGAGGCCAGCCCCGAGCTTAACTGTATGATTTTAGCGCCGGTGGCGAGCTGATCGTTGAGCGCTTGAATCAGCAGAGCAGGCCCCGCAGCATTGATGGTGTAGCTATCGAGAAAGTCCCGCCGGCTCCAGTGCCCGTAATCCACATGGTTGGTGGTGCCAGCATTGTTAATCAGGAGACTAATGGCTTTGCCATTAAGCGTATCCGCAAACTCGTTAATAGATTGATCGCAGGCAAGGTCGAGCGGTATCAGCTTTAGTGTTGAGTACTCGTTATTTAAACGGGCAAGCTCGTCACTGATCGAGCCCGGCCGGTGGCTGGCAATCACAGTGTGGCCCGTTTGTAAGTACTGGCGCGTTAAACCGAGCCCAATCCCGCGGCTGGCGCCCGTAATAACGACATGGCTCATGGCGTGGCTCCGGTGTTGTTAAACACTTGCTCGATGTTGTCCAGGCTTACCCCAAGTACTTGCCGGGCAATGGTATCCAGTGATTCGCGTGGGCCTTGCAGGTGTACCGTGGTTTGTGTGTGTTGCAGTGATTCGCCGGGGGCGAGCTCGCGTGTGTGTGATGAGGATTCCAGCTCATAAAAAGGGCCAAAGGGGCCAAAACCGTCCACTATGCCATCGTTAAATACATTGATGACATCGCCATCATAAGGATCGGGCTTGGAGGTCCATACCGAGTTAACGTACACGCCTTGCACGGGGGTAAAGCTAAAGTGCACTAAGGTGAGCAGTTCGCGCTCGGCATCCCAGGCACCCATAATCGGCTGGGTGTTTTGCGGCGGAATACCAATTTTGTTCATATATTTGCCGTCGGCGTTATAAAACCCGTGCTGGCCGATAATTTGACTGTGGCTGGATAGGTTGGGCGAGAAGTACTCCACCATTTCATCCAGCTGGCCTTTTAGGGGCATAACCACAGTGTTGTTGTCGCCGGGCTCCAGCGCCGTTAAATGCCATAAGCTAAGCAGTCCCGTGGCTTTTTGCCAGGGAGTGTCAGCGCTATTGGTAAGCTCCGAGCGAACGCTAAAGCCCACCGATTGCACCTTGTTGGGCAGCTCTACCTGAAACAAACCGTTGATGTGGCTGTTATCAAGCAACTCGATTGTGCGGGTTACCTCAATATCAAATGTGGTGTTGCTGTAGTTGGTTAAACTGAATGAGCGTTTAAAGACCGCTTGGGTATCGTTGTGTGATACCAGAGGGTAGGCTTGTGTGGTCATCGCAGACGGGTAGCTGATGTTATCGCTGACTCTCTCGACGCCTGGCTTAAACAGCAGTGAGTACTCGCCAGTCTCGGGCCCAAAGCTCAAGCGGTCGGCGCCGCCCATAGGGCGATTGGGCGTTAGTTGGCCCTCGCGCAAATAATCGCGATTAATCCAGCCTATGCTTTGGCCTGCCTCACCCGAGAGGCTGGTGACCATAACCCGGCCCTGTAATTCTCCCATAACCGCAACTCGTTGCTCTTGGCGCTTTAACACCAGCGGTGAGAAATGCTTGCCCATGAGCTTGAGGTCGCTATCAAATGTTTGGCCGAAGGCCGCGCTGGCAGACATGACAATAGCTCCCGTAAGTGCCGCTAAAGTGCGGAACTTGTTCATATTTATAAGCCCATACGCTGGTTGATATGCGCCGCTGTGTTTATGAGCGCTTGGGTAATGGTTTCCTGATCGTGGTGTTGCCCCAGGCTGGTGGTCAGCGATGACACGGCGACAGCGGCCATTAACCCCGAGACCGCCGTGCCCACAAAGGCCGCGCAATCGGTAACGCCGTTGGTGATTTCACTGGCGGCGCTGTGATGGCCTTCGTCCCGTATCTGCTGCAGTTTCTGCCTGGCCTGTTGCTGCTCTTTGATGCTTAAACCGCTAAAGCGGCTGTCGGCCAGTAGCAGTCGCTCTTGTTCTTCTTTATCGAAGTTAGCTAATAGCACCCGGCCCGAGGTGGTGGTAAACAGCGGGAATAAAGTGCCCTCAGAAATCGACAAAGACACAGGGTCGGGGCTTTTAACCTGGCTGACCACCATAAGCCGGCCGTTGTAGGGCACGCTTAAATGGCATGCCTGGCCGATGGTTTCGGCCAGCTCTTGCAGCGGTAGCCGCGCGGCATTGGCCAGCTGCTCAATGGGCGAGTGTGTGTGAGACAGGGCGTAGAGCTTAAGCGATAGGCGGTACTTGCCCGAGCTTTCATCGCGGCTTAGATAGCCGCGCGCCTGCAAGTTGACCAGGATTCGGTATATCTCGTTGGGGCTGCGCTCGAGCCCCGCTGCAATCTCGGCCTGGGAGCGGGCGGCAGACTCCGAGGACAAATACTCAATAATGTCCAGCCCCTTGTCTAGCGCGGGTGCCGAGTACTTCTTTGTTTTATCCATGAGTGCTTTATTCATTATGAACGGAATGCCGCAGTGCGGCTGGCTCCCTATTATGCATTTTATCGCCGGTATAGTCAGTGCGGCACCCTTGCCATATTCGCCCTTTACTTTATTGTATAAACATTATTGTAAACAATCTACTAATGATTTATATTGGAACATGTGATTTATATATGAATGTTTCAGTATGGTGTTCTTATGAGTAAAGATGTCATTGAGTTAAGGGGTATTACCTGGAACCACACACGTGGCTTTGTGCCTATGGCGGCCACTGCCCAGCGTTTTGAGGAGCTAAATCCGGGTGTGCGTATCAGCTGGGATAAACGCTCGTTGCAGGCGTTTGCCGACGAACCTATCGATCAGCTGGCTAAACGTTACGACTTACTGGTGATTGATCACCCCTGGTCTGGCTTTGCCGCGCGCACTGGGGTGACTGTGGCGCTGGATGATTGGCTGCCAGCTGATTTTATGGCCGATCAAAAGGCCAACAGTGTGGGGCACTCTCACGAGAGCTACAGCTTTGACGGTAAGCAGTGGGCGCTGGCGATCGATGCCGCTACACCTGTTGCGTCGGCCCGTATGGATCTGCTCGCCGATTTAGGGGAGAAAGTGCCCGAGACTTGGGATGAGCTCTTGGCGCTGGCCAAGCGAGGTAAAGTGTTGGTGCCGTCGATTCCGCAAGACACCCTAATGAACTTTTACATGTTGTGCTCGACCATGGGCGAAGACCCCTGCGTGCGCGAAGATGAGGTTGTTAGTGAAGAGATGGGGATTAAAGCGCTGAAAATGCTGCGTGAATTATCGGTGTTGTTACCCCGCGACTGTTTTGACTGGAACCCCATTCAAACCTATGAGGCTATGAGCAGCACCGATGATTACGCCTACTGCCCCTTTGCGTATGGCTACTCGAATTATGCCAAAGCCGGTTACGCCAAGGGCTTGCTTAAGTTTGGCGATATGGTGACCTTGCCGGGTACCGACCGCTGCCGCACCACCCTAGGTGGTACTGGTCTGGCTATTTCGGGCAGCTCGCCCAATAAAGAAATCGCTGCGCGCTATGCCCAATTTGTTGCCAATGAGACTATGCAGTCGGGCCAGTTTGTGGAGTTTGGCGGTCAGCCTGGTCACCGCAAAGCCTGGCTTGCGGACTACCCCAATAGCACCACCGACAACTATTTTAAAGACACCTTGCCGGCGTTGGATCGCGCCTTCTTGCGTCCGCGTTATCACGGTCATATGTTTTTTCAGGATAACTCGGGGGCACCGATTCGCGAGTACTTGATGAATGGCGGCGACGAAAAGCAATTGTTGACTAAACTCAACCAACTATATGTGCAATCTAAGAGCCAGAATCCATGAGTTTACCTTTAGCCGGTTTAACCGTGCTTGAGTTCAGCCAGTACTTAGCAGGCCCCTATGCGGGCCTGCGCTTGGCTGACCTAGGGGCGCGAGTTATTAAAATCGAGCGCCCCGGTAAGGGCGATGCTTGCCGTCAGCTGGCCACTAAAAATTTGTGGGCCGATGGCGACAGTGTGTTGTTTCATACCATTAACCGCAATAAAGAGAGCTTTGCGGCCAACCTTAAAGATCCGGCCGATGTCGCTACGGTAAAAAAGCTGATCGCTCAGGCGGACGTGATTACTCATAACTTTCGCCCCGGTATTATGCAGCGTTTAGGGCTGGACTATGAGTCGGTAAAAGCCGTAAACCCCGAGCTTATTTACGGCGAGGTGAGTGGCTATGGCGATACCGGCCCCTGGAAAGACAAACCCGGCCAGGATTTGCTGGCACAATCGGTATCGGGTCTCGCCTGGGTTACCGGTAATGGTGATCAGCCGCCCACGCCGTTTGGTATCGCCGTGGCCGACATGCTCTGTGGTACTCATTTGGCTCAGGGTTTACTGGCGGCGCTGGTGCGCAAAAAACGCTTTGGGGTAGGGGCTAAAGTCAATGTCAGCTTGCTGGAATCTATTTTGGATTTTCAGTTTGAAGGCTTAACCGCCTATTTAAACTCCGATAACGAATTACCCGAGCGCAGCCAAATTGCCAACGGCCATCCCTATGTGGGCGCGCCCTATGGTATCTACGCTACCGCCAATGGCCACATTGCTATTTCCATGGGGGATTTAAAAACCCTTTGTGATGCGATTGGGCTTTCAGGGTTAGAAGATTTTTACGGTGTCGATGGACAATTTTTTGAGCGCGATAATATTAAAGCCACTTTGCAAAAACACTTAAAAAACCGCACCAGCGGCGAGTGGTTGCAAATGCTGGAGCAAGGCAGGTATTGGTGCTCTGAGGTGCTCGATTACGAGGCCCTAACGCAGCACGAGGCCTACCAACTGCTGGGAATGGAGCAAACCTTACAGCGCAATGGTGCCAGCCTAACAACCACGCGGTGCCCCATTCGCTACAACGGCGAGCGCATTTACAGTGATAAAGCTGCGCCCAAAGTGGGCGCCGATAACGAGCGGATACAACAGGAGTTTGCATTGTGATTAAACCCCTGCAGGATATTACCGTACTGGATTTTACCCAGTTTTTGTCGGGCCCCTCGGCCAGCTTGCGTTTGAGCGATTTGGGCGCACGGGTGATAAAAGTTGAACACAAAGATAAGGGCGACCTGTGCCGGAACATTTACGCTTCGCATTTAAACATTGCTGGCCAATCGGGTTTTTACCAGGGCATTAACCGCGCCAAAGAAAGCCTGGCGCTCGACCTAAAAGACTCGGGCGATTTTGCCCAGGTAAAAGCCATACTGCCCCACGCTGATATCGTATTGCACAATTTTCGCCCAGGCGTTATGGAGCGCTTAGGTCTGGGCGTGGCTGATGTCAAAGCCATCAACCCGAATGCTATTTACGGCGAGATTACCGGCTATGGTCACGACGGCCCTTGGCGCGATCGCCCCGGGCAGGACTTACTGCTGCAAGCGCTGTCGGGGCTGGCCGGGTTAAGCGGCGATGAAAGCTCGGGCCCGGTGCCCATGGGGCTCGCTATTGTCGATAACCTAGCCGGTGCGCAATTGGTGCAAGGCGTGTTAGCAGCGCTCTACGCCGGCGAAGGCGCGCTGGTGCAAATCAGTATGTTAGAGGCGGCGCTGGATTTTCAGTTTGAACCGCTCACGCTTTATTACCACGATGGCGAGCCGGTCGATCGCGGCCGCGAGAATGCCGCTCACGCGTTAGTCGGTGCACCCTACGGTTTGTATAAAACCCAAGACGGCTACCTGGCGCTGGCCATGGGCTCGATACCGTTTTTAGGGGAGTTATTAAATTGCCAACCGCTGCTGGCGTTTACCGATGCCGGGCGCTGGTATGCCGAGCGCGACGCCATTAAGGCGATTCTGGCCGAGCACCTGCAAAACCAGAGTACCGCCCACTGGTTAAGTATCTTAGAGCCGGCCGATATTTGGTGCGCCGAAGTGTTTAACTGGCAGCAACTCGTGGCCCACGAAGGTTTTACTGTGCTGGATATGGTGCAAGAGGTGAACTCTCCCGGCGGGCGCTACTTGACCACCCGCTGTCCTATTCGCCTTGACGATCAGTTACTGACCCAGCCGGAAGGCGGCCCGACACTTGGGCAACACAATAGCGCCCTGCGGACTGAATTTACCGGCGCCAAACCATAACGGATACACCATGATTACGCTTAATAAAAATGGCCGTGTGTTAGAGCTAACTTTTAACCGACCACCGGCCAATGCTTACACGCTGGAGTTTATGCAAGCCCTGGCGCAAAAGTTGGACGAGATAGACGCCGAGCAAGAGGCGAGCGTGGTGCTGCTCACAAGCGCCAGCGATAAGTTTTTTTGCGCCGGCGCCGACATTAAAGCGTTTGCGCAAAACACCACCGAGCAAAACCATCAGCTGGTGGCTCAGGCGCGCGCCAACACCGCGCAAATGGAGGCCAGCGATAAACTGTTTATCGCCTGTATTGGTGGCCACGTATTGGGTGGCGGGCTGGAGCTGGCGATGGCCTGCGACTTGCGCTTTGCTGCCCACGGCGGCTACCTGTGGGGGCTGCCCGAAATCAAGCTGGGGCTTATTCCCGGCAATGGCGGCAGCCAGCGCCTGGCGCGCTTGGTAGGCATGAGCAAAGCACTAGAGCTGTTGGCCACTGGCGATACCTTTTCAACTCAAGAAGCGTTCGAGTTTGGCTTGGTGAGCCGCTTAATGGATACCGACGAGCTGCTGCCGCAAGCGCGCGAGTACGCGCAGCGCGTGGCAAAAGGCCCGGCGCTGGCGCTGGCGGCCACCAAACACGCGGTGCGCGGCGGCGTACAAATGAGTTTAGAAGACGGCCTGGCCCTAGAGAAAAAGCTGTGCGATACCTTGTACGACACCGAGGATGCCGCCGAAGGGTTTAATGCTTTTATTGAAAAACGCGACGCAATATTCACCGGCCGCTAATCAGCGCCTAACCGATGTGAGGACATAATAATGGCAACAACGCTGACACATTACCCCTGTTATATTCACGGCCAATGGGCAGATGCCAGTAATGGTGCAACGTTTGAGGTGGTCAACCCCGCTAACGAGCAGCCGTGGGCCACCGTGCCCGATTGCACCGATGCCGATGCCGAAAAAGCCCTGCAAAGCGCGCGCGAAGCGCAGCCCGCGTGGCAAGCGTTGCCGCCTATTCAGCGGGCGCAATATTTGTTTAAGCTGGTGGATGCGCTAAAAGAAAAGCGCGATCATTTTGCCAGGCTGTTGGTGATCGAGCAGGGCAAAACCTTGCCCGAGGCCTATGGCGAGTTTGACGATACCCTTAACTATATTACCTATGCCGCCGAAGCGGCGCGCCGTATCGAAGGCAATATATTCCCCTCGGATAATCCCAACGAGCAACTGTGGATTCAAAAGGTTCCCTACGGTGTCACCCTCGGGCTGTGCGCCTATAACTTTCCCCTGGCACTGATTGGGCGCAAAGTCGGCCCGGCGCTGGTAACCGGCAACACTATGGTTCTTAAGGCCCACGAGGCAACCCCGGTTACCGCCTCGGAGTTTTGCAAAGTGGTGGATGAGGTAGGTTTTCCGCCCGGGGTAATTAACCTGGTGAGCGGCGCCGGTATCGGTGTTAGCTCGTACTTGGTGTCCAACCCAATAACCCGCTTGGTGTCGCTCACCGGCAGCACCCGTGCCGGGCAGGCCATTTATAAATCCTCAGCCGATAATGTATCTGGCTTAGTGTTGGAGCTGGGCGGCAAGGCTACCTTTATTGTGCTGGAAGATGCCGATTTAGATCGCGCCGTTGAGGCCGCTGTTATCTCGCGCTACGCCAATTGTGGGCAGGTGTGTATCTGTGCCGAGCTGGTGCTGGTGCAAGAGAGTATTGCCGAAGAGTTTACCCGCCGCGTGGTCGAGCGTGTTAAAGAGCTCACTTACGGCGATCCGGCGACAGACGTCAATATGGGCCCCAGTGTGACAGGTGAGAGTATTAATCGGGTAGAGGCGATGGTAAACGACAGTGTCGCCATGGGGGCAAAAATTGAAACCGGCGGCAAGCGCCCCGCGGGCAAAGCCTTTGAAAAAGGTTTTTGGTTTGAGCCTACGGTGCTGAGCAATGTCAGCGCCGATATGCCACTGGCAGAGGACGAGATTTTTGGTCCGGTACTGCCGATCATCTCCGTCAAAGATTACCAAGAGGCACTGCAGATCAGCAATACCCGAGAAGAAGGGCTCTCGGCGTATATTTTCAGTAAAGACATCCCCACCGTCATGCACGCTATCAACCACATGGAAGTAGGCACCGTGTTTGTGAACCGTCAAATTGTCGGTTACATCCAGGGTTACCACTCGGGCCATAAGCGCAGCGGCACCGGCGGTGAAGACGGCGTTTACGGCATCGAAAACTACCTGCAAAAACGCGCCGTTTATTTTAACTACGATTAACTGAGGTCACTATGTCACGCATTAACCTGGATTTAAGCGGCTTTCGCTGGCAGATGGAGCGCATGCGCCCGGGCCAGGGCGAAATAGAAGGGCTGCACTTATTGCCCGCCGAGTATCAGGGTACTCACTTTAGCTGGAACTTTGCCAATGTGCCGGGCGATGTCTATACCGACTTGCACCGTGCCAACGAAATTGCCGATCCTTACTTTGGCCGCAATATGCATCGCGCCAAATGGGTAGCTGAGTATGAGTGGTGGTATAGCCGTCGCTTTGCCGTACCCGACGACATGCAAGGCAAAAAAATTCGCCTGATTTTCGACGGTGTAGATTACAGCTGCAGCGTGTGGTTAAACGGCCACTTTTTAGGTCGCCACGAAGGTATGTTCTCGGAGTTTGAGTTTGATATTACCGACGCCGTTAGTTTTGCCGATTGGCGCGACGGCTCCAACATGCTGATGATTAAGCTGGATCCGCCGCCGAAAAACTACCGCAACTGCGGCGGTAAAAAGGTTAACTTTTCGGGCGATTACTTCTCGGGTCTGGTGCCGTTTGGTATTTGGCGCCCGGTACGGGTCGAGGCCACCGAGCAAGTGCGCATCGATAACCTGCGCACCGATGTCACGGTGCAGGGTGACAATCAAGCGCAAGTAGAGCTGAGCGCGCAGATTATTAACCACACAAATACCGATCAAACCGTGGAGCTTGTGGGTACTTTAGCGGGTAAAAACTGCGACGGCGCGGCGCAAAACTTTACTCAAAGCGTTACCGTAGCGCCCGGTGAAAACAGCGTTAGCACAACCCTTAAGGTCGATGACGCCAAGCTCTGGTGGCCCTGGGATATGGGCGAGCAGAATTTGTATCAGCTGGATGTTGCGCTGCAGCAAAACGACAAAGAGCTGGATGCCACCTCTGAGGTGATCGGCTTGCGTCAAGTCACCATGGACTTTAACCCAGGCTACACCCGCGATGACAACGAGTACCCCTGGACCTTTTTTATTAATGGCAAGCGGCACTTTTTGCGCTCGGCCTGCTGGGGCGGTCAGCCGTCGTTTTTGTACGGTCGCAACACGCTTAAAAAGTACCAAGACCGTGTGGCAATGGTGCGTGAAGCTAATATTAACAACCTGCGTATTTTTGGCTGGCACCCGCCGGAAATTCCCGATTTTTATCGCCTGTGCGATGAACTGGGTATTACCGTATGGACGAACTTTACCCTGGCCACACAAGCCTACCCAAGCGATAAAGAATTTGTCGATGGTGTGTTGCACGAGTGTATTGAGACGGTTAAACAGCGCCGCAACCACGCCTCCAATATCTTTTGGATGGGCGGCGAAGAAGTGTTCTTCTCCGGTGCGCACGAGGAGAGTGGCAATAAGCAATTGATGGAGGTCATTGGCGATGCGGTGGCTGAGCACACCAACATTCCCTATGGTTTGGCCTCGCCGTTAAGCTCCGCCTCTGCGCAGAACATGGGCTTTAAACCCCACGAGAGCATGCATGCTAACGAGCACTACTACCAGGGCGGCGCCGAGTTTATGGAGGAGTACTATCCCTCACTCGATTGCGCCATTATTCCCGAGCTAACGGCTGCCTCGGCGCCTAATATTAAAAGCTTGAAAAAGTTTATCCCCACCGATGAGCTTTGGCCTATGGGCCCCAGCTGGGCCTATCACTGGGCGGATATCGATATTCTTAAAAATCTCAATTTTGAAGTCTTTGATGACTACAAAATGGATTCGTTGGAAGAGTTTGTCGAGGCGACACAAATTGCGCAGGGCACGGTCATTCAGTTTGCACTGGAAACCTATCGCCGTCGCAAGCCCAAAATGAGCGGTGTTGCCCTGTGCCACTTTATGACTCACGTGCCCGATATTAAGTGGGGCATTATCGATTACTACGGTGAGAAAAAACGTTCATTCGAATGGCTAAAACGCACCTATCAGCCGCTGTTGCCCAGCTTGCAGTTTGATAAGCGCCGCTGGAATGCGGGTAGCGAGTTTAATGCGGGCTTGTGGGTAGTGAACGATTACCAGCACAGCTTTGACGAGGTAACACTCAATTGGCGGGTGCTCTATCAGGGTAAAGAAACCGGTGTTGCTGGTAGCCAAGCTGTAAACGTTGCCACCGATAGTGCCGCTCACTATGTGGATATCGCCTGGCAGTTGCCGGCCAATGCCGAGGGCACCTTTGAGGTAGAGATATCCATTAGCGATGCCTCGGGTGAAACCCTTGCCGATAACCACTACACCTTGCTGGTGGGTGATCAGGCGGCGGCCAAGGCGCAAAGCCTTAAATTTTTGGCCGAAGCTACTGAGCGTTTAGAAAAGTGTGGCCACAGCGTGTATCGCTACTGGCCTGAAATGTGGGAAATGGAATAAATCCATCGGCCTGCCACATGGGTGGCAGGCCACCCATTCAAAAAACTAAAGGTGTCCGATGTCTTTTCACATACTGATGTCTAAGATACAAAGCGGTAGCATTCTTACCCGTATGGGAGAAATTGACACCGCCGATATTGGCGTTCCAGGTTGGACTGTACAAGCTCTTGATGATAGTGGTGTTAGTTTACTCGTATTACGAGCCGAGTCCGGGGCCGATTTTTTTGCCATGCATACCTCAGATGACGCTTGGCTAGCTTATGTCGTACATGGGTGTGCGACCTTAATGGCAGGTGACGAGCCCGATGATATTACCGATGGTATGGATTGTACCGCCGGTAATTTTATTACCTTCGATGCCAGTACGCCTCACGCCTGGCAAACAGATGGAGGCCCTTTTGAGGTGGTACTTGCCAAGTTGGCTTAAAGTGACTGTTTTCATTCGACAGATAATCTTTTTTGTCGTTGGGCTGAATTAATAGTAGCGAGTACGAGTTATCTATTATTCTCATTTCAGAGTTCCATTAGCCGTTCTGTTTATACGTTTTTTGGCCAAGGGCATTTAATTAGGTCGGTAATTAATTGCAGCTATAGTTTTTTAACGGTTGATAATCATTTAATAAAGTAGTTTTCGTTGCCAGCTGTGATGACTTTAATTCAACCGGCTGTCTATTTGGCATTAGGACAGCCGGTATGGCTGGGCTTGTACGCTCTGCTTGAAAAGCTGTGGATTATTAGCGGCCAGGTGTTGCTGGAGCTAATGACTTAATTTTAAGAATATAAAAGTTATTGGGTGTAGGTGATGCATTGGTAAATGCAGGCGATAAATGAAGCTTGTTTGATGTTGCCAGAATGTCATTGCCGCCCGCATTAGCAAAACCTTCAACCCAGCTGAGCTTCTGATCATCTTGATGCAGTATTTTGTACTGACGGTCATTGGTAATGACACCAATGGCTTTGTTTTCTAAGTCTGATACATACACATTGTTTTCAGCGTCGATGGTGATGCCGTCGCTTTTGGGTTTGTTGGCGTATCGTTCTACCCGAGACTCTAGCTCTGAGCTTGTTAAATTGGAGTTGTTCAAATCCTCAGTCTTTACCCTATAAAGTGTTTTGCTGCTCATGGGTGCAAAATATACCCATTGATTATTTACATCAATAGTAATCGGGTTGACACCCACTCTAGCGGGTTTTCCTTGCATGGTAATAACGGTTTCGTCTATCACGAGGTCGATATCTTCGGGAACGGTGGCGAAAGAGCCCTCAAGAACACGTCTGATTGACCCGGTGGTAAGATCCAGAACCAGTAACGCTGAGGTGGTACTGCCCGCAGTATCGGTTATATACATAGCATTGTTTTTACGATCAACCGCCATGTCATTTAATATGTAAGCGTCATGAACCACGGGGCGGGAAACATAATAAATTCGGTGTAATTCATTTTTATTAATATCCCATCCAATGACCCGACCTCGAGCCTCCTCTCCCCAGATAGTATCGAGAAACCATAAAATATCTTGATTATCGACGATCGCTCCCAATACGCCGTTGAGGGCAGGGGTGAAGGTTGTGTCTGGATAGCGCTGGTAGGATCCATCCGGTAACAGCTCTACCATTTTTGGTTTTGGATTGTATGCCAGATGAGTACTCATAAAAACTCGGCCGCTGTTGCTTACCGCGATGTTGGCTGGTGGTAATTGGCGGTCAAGTTCGCGATAAACCTCAAAGGCATGAGTTGTGGATACTGTTAACTGAGTTGCAAATATGATTGTTACAAATAGCAGTCTTCTTAGCATGATATTGCCCTCAAGAGGTTTAATTATTCTCTCTCGACTATAAAAAAATTTTCAAATCAACAAAAACGAGAGTGTCGTCTACGCACAGTCGGTGTTGCGAGTGTGTTCAGCTAGGTAATTAATGTAGCCTGCCGATAGTATATAGTAAACAATAAACAATTATTAAGCTATTCTATGAATATATCAATAATTTATAAAGGCGCTCCTACATTCGTTTAGCAACGCTTACCGCACCCTGCTTATAGTGTTCATCTACGCCCTGTCGCAAGGGGCGGGTATACAGATTTTGCAAGAGCAAAAAACTCCCCGGAAAGCCGCCTTGGTAACAGGGGGCCATGGATACCATGGGTAGCTCAACTTACACTATTTTGAACAGCCTGCTAAAAAAATGTGTCAAAAGAGCACAGTCTAAACACTCTATATGAGGGTGGGCAGAAGCCTGCTACGAGTGAGATAAAAATAAAAACGTTTAGGAGGTTGCGAATGCGATTAAAGAGAAATCTGATCAGCACTAAAATGATGGCTGTGCTAGAAACCCAGACAATATTATTGGCTGGCTTGATGGCTATGCCGGCTATAGGACAAGCAAACTCGCCCGATAGTAGTCTTGCGGTAGAAGAGGTTGTAATAACAGGGGTTCGACAGAGTCTCGAGAAAGCTAAGGATATCAAACGAGAATCGGCGCAGGTGATTGATGCCATTGTCGCCGAAGATATAGGTAAATTACCTGACTCTAATATTGCCGAATCACTTCAGCGAGTCTCCGGTGTTCAGGTTGACCGCGGTATCGGTGAGGGAACATCCATCTCTATTAGAGGGTTGCGGAATAATGTTGTATTGATAAATGGCAGAGAAGTCTATGATGCCGGTGGTCGCGGTGGCCAGGGCCCCGATACTCTTGAGACGTCTTCTTACGGCTTGTTGTCCCTTGTTCCTTCAGAATTAGTATCTTGCTTGACGGTCACAAAGCTTGCAGCAGCTGATGATATTGAAGGGGCAGTTGGTGGCATCGTTAATATTGTTACTGCCAAACCTTTGGATAGTGATGGTTTGGTTGCCTCGGGTACCATTTCTGCACAGCATCGGGAGTTAGCAGGGGAGACAACAGGTAAAGGCTCATTTTTAGTTTCGAATACGTTTTTGGATAACACCCTTGGCCTCCAGTTTAGTGGTTCCTATGGCGAGAATGCCATACGTGAAGACGGCTTTAATACATTTTCCGGTTATACTCGTTTGTCTAATGGTCTGAGTTTTGAAGATGAGTCGGCGTACAATGCCGTTACGGATACTAATGGAGAGTTGATCGATCCAGATCCAAACGGCGACGGTGTGCTGGGCATATATCACCAAGACCCAAGATTCTGGCAAGTTGACGATGATCGTGATCGGACTGGCTACAACTTTATTGCTCAGTGGCAGCCAACTGACAGCATGGAGCTGACATATGATGTACTCGGTTCACGCATTGATTCCGAGCGTGATCGGTACTGGTTGGGTGTATTCTCTGGGTTTGGGGCACATACTGATGTGGCCTTGTCAGAGCAAGAAGTCGTGTATCAAGGTGTGGTTCACCGGCCCATTCAAACTAACGTGGAGTATGGCAATTTTTCAAACGATGTTGTCACTCACGCCTTGAACTTTGATTGGGCGATGAATGATGCTATTGAAGTAAGCTCCGAGCTGTCATTCAATAACTCCGAAAGTAAGTCGCATCAGAGTTTTATCCGGTATCAGGCTAATAACGCCACCCCAACATCTTATGATTATCAGCCTAAGATCCCCTCCTACAGTTTTGACAGTACAACGCTCGACAGTCCACAAGATCTGCATTTAGCTATTCTCTATGATAGTGTCTCTAAGGACCAAACGGATCAATCAGCATTTCGTTTAGATTTCGATCACGAGCTGTCAAGCGCTTTGAGCTTAGAGTACGGGGCTCGCTGGTCGTCGCTCAAAACAGAGTTCAGCAGTGATTCTGTCGATTTACGACCCCTGACTCCAGTTGATCAGTTGGGTGAGTTTACTACCGTTTGGTCCAGTCCTGACTTTCTTTCTGGGCAAGCGCCTGACCTGCCTCGGTCCTACTTGTCTGCCTCGACAGTACTTAAAGCAGGTGGCTGCACTGTGTTGGAGTCGTTCTACCGAAATCATCCCGATCCAGCTCAGACTGAGGCGTACTCAAAGGGCAATAACCCAGGTTTAGGGTGTGACACCCACTCCGCGCGAATCAACACTGTAGAAGAAGACTTTGTTGCGTTTTACGGTAAGTTGAATTTTCACTCAGAGTTGGGTGACGTCCCTGTATCGGGGAATATCGGGGTGCGAAACCTTTCCAGAGACCTGACTTCGACAGGAACCCTACGAGTGGAGGGCGAGCAGCCCGCTCCGATAGTGACAGAGATCAATGATGATGATCTTCTTCCCTCTGCTGTGATAAGAGCCGGTCTTTCAGATAGTGTCGTGGTCCGAGCTGGAGCGGCGCGTGTACTCGCCTACCCAAACACCAATGACTTAAAAAATGATCTGACTATTTATGGTAGTGGGAACGGTACTGGAGGATCCCCAGAATTAAAGCCCTTTGAAGCGGATCAGTTAGACGTTTCTATGGAGTATTATTTTGGAGACGAAGGAATGATTTCTCTGGGCTACTTCGCAAAGGATATTAAATCGTTTGTGGTTCAACAAACGACTAAAGAAACAATTCCGAACTTTGTAAACCCCGATGATGGGTCTAACCAGGGTCTCATCTCTAGGGCTATTAATGGTGATGGCGGATCGATTGACGGGATAGAGCTTTTATACCAGCAGTCCTACTCAATGCTTCCTTCTCCCTTTGATGGTCTCGGTGTTATGGCCACCTATTCGTATATCGAAAGTACGACACCTTTTGAAGACCCATCTGGTAATAAGCTGCCTCAGCCTGGGTTGTCTGAGAACAATATAAATTTTGTGGCGTTTTGGGAAAAAGGCCCGGCGGGCGTTCGCCTTGCCTACAATTGGCGTGATGAGTTTTTAGACAGGTTAGGTTTTAGTGGATCTGGCATTTATCAAGATACCTATGAGGACCTGTCGCTAACCGCTAGCTGGGATTTTAATGATCGAATGAGTCTGAATTTTGAGGCCACTAATCTTCTTGATACTTATCAGAGACTGTATAACACCATTCCTGAAGCGACGAGAAGTATTGTGCACTATGGCCCGGCATACGGGGTATCGTTCCGTTACTCTCTATAATTTTTGACGGGGTGAAAGCTTTGGCCTTCCCGTTTTGATTTGTATGCGGGAAGGCCTTTTTTAAATTGAAATGTTAAATGGCTGAATGCATGAATAGTATTTTTCGAGCTGTTAAGAGTTTTAGTTGTATCATCGCAGCTTTAGGGGTATGTAATTACTCAAATGCAAATAGTGATGTAGATTTTAGCCAGTGGACACTGGCTTGGAGTGACGAATTTGATTACGAAAACGAAGGTTTAGAGCATAAATGGATTAGCCAGAACGGCCCCACTGAAAATGAATGGGTGCTAAGCAGCCGCTGGCGTGATAACGCGGTGGTTGATGATGGCGTGTTGTTGCTTAAGGCTAAAAAAGAGTCCCGCGGAGGACAAGATTGGACCACCGGTAATGTTTGGAGCAAACGCACCTTTGGTTACGGTTACTACGAGGCCCGAATGAAGTACGCCGGGGCCTACGGCATCAACAACTCATTTTGGTTGTGGCCCAAGCAAGGCACGCCTGAAGGCGAAAAAGCCTGCGAAATTGATATCAACGAAGGACATTACCCCAATATTATCAACACCAATGTCCATAACTGGACCGACAAGTACACCTTGCCCAACGGGCGTGTGGCTCACTCAGATAACCAATTGCACCACACCCTACATGGCGACCCAGAGCACCATGTCACACTTGAAGAAGCGGTGTCTACGCAGAAAATCCGCTTGCGATCCAATAACCCGGCTTCAATTCATATTGCCGAATTTCGGGTTATGAGCGACAGCGGCGAGAACGCGGCGACAGCGGCGAGCATCACCACCAATGGCGTATTCTCGAAGCTTCCCTCAAAAGAAAGCTTTGCCATCGATGGTAAAGCAGATACCCGTTGGGTCTCACAAAAGCACGGCGAAAAGTGGCTCGAGCTGCACTGGGATACACCGCAGCAGGTATCGGCCATTGAGTTTAGCAACGGTTGGCTGCAAGAGTTTGGCGCCTCAGAGGGCAAGTACCGCAACCTGATTAGTGACTATGTCATTGAGTATTATGATGGCGATGATTGGGTGCAGGTCGCGCAATACGATGCGTCCCATGTGGCCGACTATTCCGCACAGTGGCATACCTACGGGCTTGAATGGGATGAAGACTATTTTCGCTTCTACCTAGATGGCGAGTTGTATCACCAGATGCGCAACGACGTTTGCTTTAGCGATACCACCATCTTATTTAGTCTGGCCATTCTAAAGGCCGATATCGCAGGCCCTGTCACCGATGCCATTGACGGCACCAGTATGAAAGTGGATTGGGTGCGCTATTACACCAAGCCGTAAATATCAAAAGTGATAGGGCAGTATCGCACCCTAACCAAACATAACAAGAGAAAGCAACGTGTATGAATCTAATCGATAGTGGCGTTATCCTGGTGTTCACCATACTGGTGCTGGGGTGCGGGCTGAGCTTTTCTCGCTCGGGGAAAAGCATGAACAGCTTTTACGCCGCGGGCGGCGCGCTACCCTGGTGGATGAGCGGATTATCGCTGTTTATGAGCTTTTTTTCGTCGGGCACGTTTGTGACCTGGGGCTCTATTGCCTATAGCCAGGGTTTTGTCGCCATTACCATTCAGTGGACCATGGCGATTGCAGGCATCCTGGTGGGTTTGTATATCGCACCTCGTTGGAATCGTACCAAAGCGCTAACGGCCTCCGAGTATATTCGCGACCGTTTGGGCGTACGGGTACAAAAGACTTACACCTATATTTTGCTGCTAATCGGTAGTTTTTCTACTGGTGCGTTTTTATACCCCGTCGCCAAGATTGTCGAAGTGAGTACCGGCATTCCTTTGTCGCTGAGTATTGCCATTTTGGGGCTGGTTATCTTGGCTTACACCGCCGTGGGCGGGTTGTGGGCGGTGATTGTGACCGACATTTTGCAGTTTGTGGTGTTAACCGCGGCGGTGATTATTGTTGTGCCGCTGGCGCTCGACCGGGTCGGGGGTGTTAGTGGTTTTCTCGCTCAGGCTCCGCCGGAGTTGTTCGCGCCGGTAAGCGGTGATTATACCTGGACCTTTATCGTGGTTTTTGGGCTCTACAACCTGTTTTTTATCGCCGGCAACTGGCCTTATGTACAGCGCTATACCTCGGTTGCGACACCGGAGGATGCCAAAAAGGTGGGGCTTTTGTTTGGCGGTTTGTATTTTATTAGCCCCCTAATATGGATGTTACCACCCATGGTCTATCGGGTATTAAACCCGGATTTAACCGGTTTGGCCGATGAAGGGGCCTACCTGCTTATCTGCAAAGAGATACTGCCGGTGGGTATGTTGGGCCTAATGCTCGGGGCGATGATTTTTGCCACATCCAGCTCGGTTAATACCGCTATCAATTTGTTCTCTGGGGTGATTGCCAACGATATTTATAAAAATATCCGGCCCTCGGCCAGTGACCGGGCGCTGGTGAGAGTGGGCCGTCTGGCTACTGTTGCTCTGGGTTTAATTACCATCGCGGTGGCACTGTTTATTCCCAAGATGGGAGGCATTGTTTCTTTTGTATTCACAATCGCCGCCATGACCGGTGGCGCACTGTTTTTACCACCGGTGTGGGCATTGTTTTCAAAGTATCAAACCGGGGCCATGTTGTTGAGTGTTTCGCTGTTTACCTTGGCGGTGAATGCCGTTTTTAAATTTGTAGTTCCCGCGCTCTGGGGGATGAGCCTTAACCGTGAACAAGAAACCCTGTTGGGTATTGGGTTACCGGTATTGCTGCTTGCGGTTAGCGAGTTAATGGCCCGGCACCGCGGCCTTGAGGCGCCTCAATACCAAAAGTACAAGGTGCTGGAGCAGGCCAAACATGAGGCCGCTGCCAGTGTATCTCAGTCCCAGCATCAGGCTGACAATCGGCACGGCTTGCGGGTGATCGCCGCCGGTGTCTTTGCCATTGGCCTGATTATGCTGGCGCTGTCGGTGATAGCCGAGGCTAGCGCAATTTTAGTGGCTGCAATAGCAGGCTTAATTATAGCGCTGGGCGTGGCTATGTATTTTCGCCAGCGACAAAACAAAGACGTTTGGAGTAAATGATGAGCGATACCCATCAAGATACTGAGCATGGGGCCTTCCCCTGGGATATTCCGGCAACCAGGCCCGATCGGCCCTTAAGTAAGGCTATGGAGCGGTTGTACCGCAACTATATAACGCCGCGCCCGGAAGACAACCCCTTGTTCACCAGCTTTAAGTACACGCGTATCAGCGGGTTTGATTATGGTGCAGAAGATGGCCGGATCTCGCGGCGCGATCCATCTAAAATAATCTGCGCGAACGGCAAATATTATATCTGGTACACCAAGCGTGATACTGTCTCTGCGCCGCGCGGGGCACAAGCTTGCACCGAGACCATCCCGTCCATGGACTGGGATTTAAGTGATATTTGGTACGCCACCTCGGAAGACGGTTTTCACTGGCAGGAACAAGGTCTGGCGGTTGGCCGACCCGACAGACCTAAATTGGGATGGCGCTCGGTGTCTACGCCCGATATTCTGGTTTGGAAGGGCAGGTATTATCTGTACTACCAGGCGTTTGAAGAACCCAGTGGTTTAAAGGGAGACCACTGCCCGGTAAGCGTATCGGTAGCCGACTTGCCCGATGGCCCCTGGACACCCTGTGGCGATGCGGTCATTCCCAATGGTGCGCCGGGTGAGTGGGATCAATTTTCCATTCACGGTCCGTATCCTATTGTCATCGATAACAAAATTTATATTTATTACAAGGCCGCGTTTGGCGATCGGCCGGACTACTTGGTGGGCAATGGTGTGGCTATTGCCGACGACCCTCTGGGCCCTTTTGTGAAACACCCTCTTAACCCGGTGTTAAATTCCTGTCACGAAACCACGGTGTTTCGTTTTGGCAAAGGCGTTGCCGCTTTTGCGATACGCAATGGTATCGAGAGCAACACCATTCAGTACTCACCCGACGGTATTAATTTCGATATTGCGGCGGTCACCGCACTTATGCCGGTGGGCGCAGGCCCTTATATTCCCGATGTGTTTCACAGCGAAGGTGAAGGGCAGGGTTTTACCTGGGGGTTATCGCATTTTTGCGATCACGATAAACCCGACACTAAATTCAGTTTTTTAGGGCGGTTTGACTGTGATTTACGCAACCAGATTCCGCGCTCGAATATTGCCAACAATACTGAAATTAAATGGTATCCCGAGGTATGTTTTTCGCAAAGCTTGCCGGCCGAGGTAAAAGAGGCACGAGCTAAACAAGCAAGACAGCATGCACTTGCTAACCACACAAGAGCTAAACAATGATTCGTGAACAATTTAGTGAGAAACCGCGAGCCAATAAACGCACCGATTTGAGCGCCGATGTAGTCGTTGCCGGTGGCGGCTTGGCCGGCGTGTGCGCTGCCATCAGCGCCGCGCGCGCCGGTGCCCGCGTGATTTTAGTGCAAGATCGCCCCGTACTGGGTGGCAACGCCTCCAGTGAGGTGCGGCTGTGGGCCCTGGGCGCAACCTCCCATATGGGCAACAACAATCGCTACTCCCGCGAGGGCGGGGTGATCGATGAAATCATGCTGGAAAATACCTACCGCAACCCTATGGGTAATCCGCTGATTTTTGACGCCGTACTTCTAGACAAAGTCGTGGCCGAGCGCAACATTACCTTGCTACTCAATACCGCGGTGTACCAGGTCAACAAAAGTGAGTCGCGACGCATTGCGTCCTGCGATGGTTTTTGCAGTCAAAACAGTCTCCACTATCGCTTAACGGCGCCGGTGTTTATCGACGCCACCGGCGACGGTCTACTGGCGTTTAACGCCGGGGCAAGCTTTCGTATCGGCGCCGAGGGGCGTGACGAGTTTGGTGAGGGTATGGCACCTTGCGAGGCCAACCGCGAGCTCTTGGGGCACTCGCTGTTTTTTTACAGCAAACGGATGAACCATCCGGTTCACTATCAGGCGCCGGACTTTGCCTATAGCCACGAAGAAATAGGCGCTTTACCGCGCAGTAAAAATATTCAAAGCGGCGACTCGGGCTGCAAATTCTGGTGGCTCGAGTACGGCGGCATCAAAGACACCAATTACGAGACAGAAGACATTAAGTGGGAGCTTTGGAAAATCGTCTATGGTATTTGGGACTATATTAAAAACAGTGGCCGTTATGAGGATGTAGAAAACTTAACCCTCGAGTGGGTGGGTACCATTCCCGGTAAACGAGAAAGCCGTCGCTTTGAAGGCGAGTATATGTTGACGCAACAGGATATTGTCGAGCAGCGCGAGTTTGACGACGCCATATCGTTTGGTGGCTGGGCCATTGATTTGCATCCGGCCGAGGGTGTTTACAGTGATAAGCCGCCCTGTTCGCAATACCATGCCAAAGGTGTTTATCAAATTCCCTATCGCTGCTTTTTAAGCCGCGATATCGACAACCTTTTGCTCGCCGGGCGTATCATCAGCGCCAGTCATATTGCTTTTGGTTCCACTCGGGTGATGATTACCTGTGCCCACGGTGGCCAGGCCATGGGGCAGGCCGCCGCCATGTGTGTGGAAAACCAGTGTGACCCTAAAGCGTTGCTGGCACCGCTCCCCATGGCGCAATTGCAACAACGTTTGAATCTTACCGGTCACGGCCTGCCCGGTATGGCGCTTAGTAAAGAGCACTGCCTAAGTCACCGGGCGGAGGTCAGTGCCAGCAGTACCTATGAAGGGTTAACCCTGGGGGCGGCGACCGGCTGGACGCCGCTTAGCCAGTCGCTGGCACAGATGCTGCCACTGAGTGGGCGCGAATTTCCGGTAGCGCGACTACGGGTTAAAGCCGAAGCCGCCACCGAGCTTACCGTGCAACTGCGCGTTAGTGAAAAAGCGCAAAACTATACACCGGAAACCACGTTAGCAAGCCAAACCTTGTCGTTGGGGCCGGGCGAGCAGGAGATCACGCTGGAGTTTAACGCTGCGGCCCCGACTAAACAGTATGGTTTTATCTGCTTTATGGCGAATGACAATATCCAGTTGGCCACCACAGAGCAACGCTTAAGTGCCGTGGCCACGGTGATGCATAAAGAGCATAAAGCGGTTTCGAACACCGGCAAGCAAGAGGCACCCGCCGGTAGCGGTATCGACGAATTTGAAATCTGGACGCCCGAGCGTCGTCCTGGCGGTAAAAATCTGGCGTTGCACTTTGCCCAGCTGCTGGATTTATACCATCCTGAGAATCTCAACAACGGTTTTACCCGGCCTTGGCTGGGCACCAATGCCTGGGTGGCCTCGCCTGATGATGTTAAACCTCAGGTGCATTGGCGCTGGCATGATTCGGTAAGTATTCAAGCCGTACGACTGTTTTTTGATTGCGATTACGACCACGCGCTAGAAACGGTCTTGATGGAGCACCCCGAAAACCACATGCCATTCTGCGTGCGTCAATATCGGTTGTTGGACGATCAAGGCCGGGTGCTTTATCAGTGCTCGGATAATCACCAAAGCGTTAACCTTGTGCGTTTTGATCAACCGGTGACTACCCGAACCTTGACGCTGGAGCTTGAACACCCCTCAAACGAGGTGCCGGCGGGGCTGTTTGAAGTCTATATTCACAGTGACCAGGCAACCCAGGCTAAATAATGAAGCTTGCCACGGACCACACTGCCAATGATGCCCAGCGGCTTTCCCGCTGGGTGGCGCGTGCCCGTGGCGGTGACATCAAGGCGTTTGAATATTTGGTTAGCCAGCAGCAAAGCCTGGTACGCAGTTATTTGGCTAAGCGCACAGATTACAGAGCCGACGTGGATGATTTAGCCCAGGAAAGCTTTGTACTGGCTTGGCAAAAGCTGGCCACCTTGCACGACGACGCCGCGTTTAGTGGTTGGGTGTTGTCTATTGCGCAAAATCTTTTGCGCAATCACCACCGAAAACATGCCAGGCTGGCACCCACCGAGCCAGATTTACTGGCGCAACTGCTGGATGAACAACAGCAACAGCACCCGGACGAGCAAGAGGCCGAGTTAAGCCTGCTGCGACAATGTCTGCTTAAACTGGATCACCCAGCGCAAAAAACACTCAGGCTTTATTACCGCGAAGGTTATAGCTTGCAGGAGTTGCGCGAGGCTATGGACGTGGCGCACTCGACGCTCACCATGCGATTAAACCGCTACCGCAAAAAACTGCGCGACTGTATTAACCGAGGCCACTGACACCATGATAAGCCCGACCGATTCACAGCTGATTGAGCGCTATCTGGCCGGCGATAAAAGCGCCCGGCAAGCGCTTATTGAGCGGATGCAAAACGATGCAGAGTTTAAAGCGCAACTCGCGCAACAGAGGGATATGCACCGCTTACTGGCTTACGCGCATCAGGCAAGCTCTGGCGATGCTTTTACCGCGGCGGTATTACAAAGAGTGCAGGCCGGGCCCGCTGAGGCCTCTAGCCGCCGTTACGGTTGGTGGGCAACCGCTTGCGCTTGCTTGCTGGCCTGTGTGGTAGCGGTTTTTTATACCTTAACCGCGCCCGTCAGTGTGGGCAGTATCAGCAAATTGGCGGGCACCGGGGTGGAATACACACCGGGCCAAAGTATTTCTGCGGGCGAGTTTTATCTGGACGCAGGCTACGCCGAAATCACACTGACTAACGGCGTGGTACTGCTGTTGGAGTCGCCGGCGCGACTGATGTTTGAAAACGCCGATCGCTTAGTGCTGAGTGAGGGCGCCCTGGTTGCTAAAGTACCGCCCGAGGCGACCGGCTTTGCGGTGAACACTCCGAGCGCCAACATTATCGATCTAGGTACCGAATTTGGTGTCGCGGTGGACGACACAGGCGCCTCTCAGGTGCATGTGCTTGAAGGCGAAGTCAAAGTAAAAACGCCGGGCTCGCAAGAGTATGAAAACCTCTATCAGGACGATGCCCGAAGCTTTGATTTAAATCAGCAAATGGCGGTTATCCAAAGTCAGCCCAATCGTTTTATGCGCACGTTACCGGGGCGGCGCTATCAGCAACCACAGTATTTGCACTGGTCTTTTGACGATGCAGGCCCTGATCATAGCGGGACGTTTAACTGCGCCGGCCCAGGCATTGGTCAGCAGTGCTTTACCGCTCAAGCTCGTACCCTGCAAGGCGACAACGCACCACCTGCGTTAATTGAAGGCGCCTTTGGTGAGGCGGTATGGTTTAACGGGGCCGATCAATGGTTGGCTACCGAGTTCCCGGGCATTGGGGGCAATAAACCGCGCACGGTAACCTTTTGGGTGAAAGTGCCCCAAGACTTTGCACCCCATCAGGGGTTTGGCATTCTCAGTTGGGGCTTGTCCGATAAGCTATCTGCCTGGCAAATTTCTATAAATCCGTTGGATGTCAGTGGGCCGCTGGGGCGTATCCGGGTGGGTACCAACGAGGCGGAAATCGTCGGCACCACCGATTTGCGCGACAATCAATGGCACCATGTGGCGATTGTGTTGTTTGGGGGCGATAAAGCCGATTTATCCACCCACGTATTGGTTTATATCGATGGTGAACTAGAGCGCAGCTATAGCAAATCCATCGCGCGCGTTTCTACCGAGCTCAACCACCCGCAATCCAAACCTTTGATGATGGGGCGCAACATCGCTTTTAGCGACCCAAACAACCGCCAAAGAACCAATCGTTTTTTTCGCGGCGGAGTCGATGAGGTATACCTTTTTGATACAGCCTTAACCCAGCAGGATATTAATAAACTGATGCGCACCAATGCCCTGACGCATTGAATGATCACTACCAATCTATAAAAGGTATTACACAATAACGTTATGAAACTAAAAAAAAGAGCGAGTTTAATCGCACAGACGAACATGTTTTTAACCGCGTTGCTAATCACCGCCTGTAGCCATGTCAACGAGGATTCGCCCAAACAGCAACGGCTTATGGATTTTTCTGAGAAGGCTGATATCAATCATATAGCACCTCTAGCCGCCTCGGTAAGCTACGCCGAGCTCGATGGGGGCGCCGCTCAAATCGATCTGCACTCTATATCAAATCATATCGCCGGTTTTACCATTCAACCCGATAAACCTTGGGATTTTAGCGATTTTAAAGCACTTGCGTTAACGCTGGATATCGCCAACCCAACGGATGAATCGGTCAGTATGTATGTGAGCACCAGTGACAAAAATGGCGATTTTCAAATGCGCAGCTTTGTGGTGCCAGCGCAATCGAGCCAGCGCTATGTTATTGATGTCGACGTGCCCGAGCTTACCACTGAGACGGGCATTCGCTCCAACCCCGAGAGTTGGGATAACCCCTATCAAGCGCTTATTTGGCGCGGCGGGAAAAAACAATTAGATACCTCGGCGATTACCGGCATTCGGTTTGATGTGCGCGGCGCACTGCGCGATAAAACACTTATCGTCGATAACGTAACAGCAATAGAGCCCCGCGAATTTAAAGATGATTACCTAAAAGGCCTGGTAGACTCCTTTGGCCAAAATGCCAAAATGGACTTTGCGCAAAAAATCGATTCAGTGGAGCAGCTGCGTCTCGTCTCGGACGTCGAACAGCAACAGCTACAAAGCGGCCCGCTGGCCGATCGCTCGCGTTATCATGGCTGGCGCGATGGGCCTAAGTTAGAGGCCACTGGCTTTTATCACACCGAAAAGTATCAAGGGAAGTGGAGCCTGGTGGACCCAGAGGGCTATTTGTTTTTCTCAAATGGTATCGCCAATGTGCGCATGGCCAATACCTCGACCATGACGGGTTACGATTTTGACCACGAGCTTATACCCGGGCGCAGTAGCAATGACTTTACCCCGGAAGACTCTTTAGGGTTAAACCGGGTTCCCGATCAGGCATTGTCAAGCCGCTACGTTAGCTCGGCGCTGCGTGCCGATATGTTTACCTGGCTACCCGATTACCAGGAGCCGCTCGGAAAGCACTTTGGCTACCGCCGGGAGGTGCACTCGGGGGCAATGGAGCGCGGTGAAATCTACAGTTTTTACCGTGCCAATCTGGCCCGAAAATACCGCACCCACGATACCGCCACACTAATGCAGCAATGGCGCGATACGACCGTTAAACGTATGGAAAACTGGGGCTTTACCTCGTTTGGTAACTGGGTAGACCCCGGGTTTTACGAGATGCAAGACTACCCTTATTTTGCCAACGGTTGGATTATCGGCGATTTTAAAACCGTTTCGAGTGGTAATGATTATTGGGGTGAATTGCCGGACCCGTTTGACCCGGTCTTCGCGGAGCGAGCCTACGCCACGGTGCAAAAAATCAGCGAGGAGGTCGCCAACAGCCCCTGGTGTGTGGGTGTGTTTATCGATAACGAAAAAAGCTGGGGCATTATGGGTTCGGTCGAGTCTCAGTATGGCGTTGTGTTAAATACGCTGACGCGCAAGGCAAGTGACAGCCCCACTAAAGCGGCGTTTGTGGCTTACCTTAAACAGCACTATGGCAGTATTGATGCACTTAACAACGCCTGGGGTACTCAAGCGGCGAGTTGGCAAACCCTGGAAGAGGGCATTGAACTTAACCGCTATACCGATGCGGCGCTTGCGGACATGGCGGCAATGCTCGAGCTCTATACCGCCGAATACTTCCGTATTGTCGATGCGGCCATGGACGAGTTGATGCCCAATCATTTGTATCTGGGGGCGCGCTTTGCCGATTGGGCCATGACCCCCGAGGTGCGTCAAGCGGCCGCGCCCTACGTTGATGTAATGAGCTATAACTATTACCGCGAGGCCGTAAGCGATGTGTTTTGGGACTTTTTAGCCGAGCTGGATATGCCCAGTATTATTGGCGAGTTTCATAATGGCGCGCTGGATTCAGGCCTACTTAACCCCGGTTTAATCCACGCCGAATCCCAGCACGATCGCGGCGTTAAATACCAAGAGTATGTTAACAGCGTGATCGACAATCCCTACTTTGTGGGCGTGCATTGGTTTCAGTATATCGACTCGCCTTTAACCGGCCGTGCCTACGATGGTGAAAATTATAACGTGGGCTTTGTCAGTGTCACGGATATCCCTTACAAGCCTTTGGTTGATGCCGCCCGCGAAGTGAATCAATCGCTCTATAAACGTCGCTACGACTAGCAGGGTGTTAAGTATCGCCCTGGTAGGCCATGCGCAAAGTTAGGTAACAGTTCGCTGCGCCAAAACGCCCAGCTCTGCGGTGGAAAACTTGAAATAGGCCCACTATTACTGCGTTTTCCCTCTTGATCTGGTCATTTTGGCTGTGTTCCTTTGTCACCTAACTTTACGCACGACCCACGGTCATAGTGCAGTGTTAGATAGCCAGAGCGAATGTCGTAACGCTGAGCCGCCTTGCTCATAAGCTTGCAGAGCCAAGCGTTGAACAACCCGCGATCAGGCCTGAAGAATAAGGGATAAACTGAGTTTACACATAATGCAAAACTCAATCGACAGTGGTGTCATTTTTTGTGTTTCAGCACACTAAGGTTTAGTGCCTTAAATTTCACAGGATATGATTATGTTTGTGCCGCCTCGCCTCCGCGTGTTTTTTGTCTCAATTTTATGCATTGGCTTGTTGCAAGCCTGCGCTAATCAGCCAGATACAGAAGTTGCGAGCACGGCTAGCGACGCTCGAGTATCGCTAGCAGGACAATGGCAATTTCAGATTGATCCGTATAAACGCGCCAGTGACGAACAGTGGTGGCAAGAGCAAACAGACACTAGCAACTGGGACAAAATTGCCGTGCCGGGCGTTTGGGATACTTATGATCGCTACAGCGATTACATGGGCGACGCCTGGTACCGCACTGAATTTATCGCGGATAAAAGCTGGCACGCCCAACAAGTAAGATTGGTTTTCGACAGTGTTTACCACGACGCTGAAGTCTGGCTCAACGGTCAGTATCTAGGTGAAAATAAACTGGGTTTTATGGCCTTTGATTTCGACGTATCCAATCACCTTAGACTCGGTTCTAACAATACCTTAATCGTCAAAGCTAATAACCGCTTTAGACGCGGTGCGGTATGGAATTGGGGCGGTATACGTAGACCAGTTTACCTCGACATACGCCCCCAAACTCATATCAGTAAGGTGTATGTGAATGCGCAGCCGAATCTTGCCACAGGTAGCGCCAAGATTAATCTAAAAGCCTTTTTGGCTAACCTTAGCGAAAAGCCCGTGAGTGTGACGGCTGACTTTAGCGTAATGCGCGACGGCGAACTCGTTGCCCACTACCCAGGCGAGAAAGCGCTAACGATCGCCGCAGGTGAGAGTGCCGAGCTTGAGAAACAGCAAGTGCTCGCCGCAGAGAAAGTCGCTTTGTGGCATTTTAACCATCCTAACTTGTATCACATTAAAACAACGCTGCGTATTGATGGCGAAGCGGTACACCAGCACAAAGACCGTTTTGGTATTCGTAAGGTGGAAGTTAAAGATCGCAAGTTCTATTTAAACGGCGAGCAAGTGCGTTTAGTTGGCTTGAATATGGTGCCGGAAGATCGCTTTGACGGTAACGCCCTGCCTTTATCACGTATAAAAGAAGATGTGGATCTACTTAAAACCCTCAACGCTAACTTTGCGCGTTTATCGGGCCCGGCACTGCCGAAAGAATACTTAGATTACCTGGACGAAGTCGGCTTCCTTGTGGTTGAAGAAGTAGCTCTATGGGGTAAAGACTCCCTCGTTGACCCTGATCACCCTCTGCCTAAGGAATGGCTAGAACGCTTAGTATCCGATAACTACAACCACCCTTCTGTGGTTGCTCGCAGTGTCGGTAACGAAATTGGGGATCTGACTAAAAACCCGAAAGTAATGGAGTACGTAGAAGGTGCCATTAAGCACGCCAAAGAACTCGACCCTAGTCGCCTTGCTGTTTATATTTCGTATTCAGCCGATTATCAAAAAGATGATCCATCTCGATTCTCTGATATCGTCATGTTCAATAAATATAACGATCATGAAGAGCGCTTAAAAGTAGTGGATTCCTATTACCCTGAAAAACCTATTTTCTTTTCAGAAATCGGCACCCGCTTGGACGGTGTCGACCCGAACGAATCCGTATTAGACGTAGAAGCGTTAATGGGACCGCTGCGTAACTACCCTTATTTAATTGGCACCTCACACTTTGCCTTCAATGATTACCGCAGCACCTGGTATGATGAAAAGCCAAGCTGGACAACGGACTTTTCTCAGAACCGTGCCTGGGGTGTACTGACCTCTTACCGCAATAAAAAACGGTCGTTCACCAAATTGCAAAAATTCTATTCGCCGTTGGAAGTGTTCGACCTTGATAGCCGCTCAGGGCAAACATTGATTCACATTCGTTCGCGCAGCTTAGATAGCTTCCCTGCCTACACAATGCAAGGTTACCGCGTAGTTTGGCAAGCGTTTAATGATCAGGGTGAAAGCCAGGCGATCGGCCAGTTTTCGCTGCCAAGCTTAAAACCCGGCGATACCGCACCGTCTTACACCTTGCCGTACTCTGGCGATTACGCCACCCTGAAAGTCTCATTATTAGCACCTAAAGGTTATGTTGCTCACGAGATACGTCACGACAAACGCATTGCACCAGCGGCAAGAATTAGCAGTACTCATGTGTCAATCGACACTATTCGCGTGCACTTTGAACGCTCGCCCCTTGCACGTGAGTATCAACTTATTGCCACAGCAGCAGATGGTAAAGTGATTGAAGGTAAGGCCACTATTAACAGTTTTGCAGAAGTCAGCGGCCTGGAACCACAAGCAGAATATGATCTACAACTAATCGCCATTAATGACGCGGGAAAGAGCCAATTCAGCGACACACCCGTTAAAGTAAGTACCGCACCCAACGAATTACCGCCGATTATCTGGGCCACTGAAGGCAAGCGCGACGCCTTTCATATTGGTTTTTCTGTGGATAAGCAGGATTTTGGTTTTGAAATTCAATACGGTTTAGAGCCGGGTGAATACAGCCACAAACACATCATTCAAACCCGCGGAGCTACTCGTGTACCAGCCATCAAAGCCGGTGCTACGCATTACTTTCAATTAAGACGTCTGATCACGGGCACCATCGACAGCGACTGGAGCCCAAGCCATAAAGTGGTCTTGCAAGGTTTAGACGGTTTGTTGCCGCCAGAAAATACTTTGGCACTGACAACCGAAACAGGTTTGCTTATTCAACTAACGCCTGTGCGCAGCGCAACCGGTTACCGTATTGAAGCAACCAGCCAAGATGGGGAAACATTAACAATGGATAGCAGCTTAGCTTATTCGCCTTATATTACGGTTGATGGAGCTCAGTGGAAAAACGTCAACGATTTACGTATTGCCACCCTTAACGAACAAGGTCAGTTAGGTGAATTTAGTAGTGTACAAAGCGTTACTGGAAGCAAATAAGAGAACAAATTAAAAAGAAATAACGGGAATAAGATGAAGTTTATGTGGTGATAGTTTTACTATGAAGAGCGTCACTGTCGGGCAGAAAAAGCTCCGCGGTAGTACCGCGGAGCCGGAGTTTTATAAAAATTCGTCAAAAAAATCGACGTGGTTGTTTAAGTGGTTAAAGCCAAAAATCCAGGTGTTTTCAACGGTATCTGAGAAGTCCATGCCACCGTTTTGGATGTTGGGGTTTTTCCAGCCCGGGTGATGGTCGATGCTGTAATCGGCCACGCGCTTGGCTTCGGCCCAAATAGCGCCTACACGGGAGTGGTTTAACACACGGCTCCACTGGCTGGTGTCCGAGCTGTTAAAGCCGGGGCTGCCATTGCCGCGTGAGTTACCATCGCTAATTTTTTGGTAATCAGTATGGTTGCGCACATAGGTCAAATCGGCTGGAGTGGTTTTATCCTGGTTCCACTCACTATGCTGGATAATATGAATGCGGCTATTGGTGTTGATGCCGCCCAGGTTTTGTTTTACTCGACGCACTAAGTCGGCGCTGAAATCCGATTGTCCGGCCTCCTGAATCCAAATGTCGCCGCCGTTATTGAGTACATCCGCGACTTTTTGGTACACGGCGTTTAGCGCGCCCGCGTAATTGCTGTGGGCATCGGACCAGCGGTTGGCACCAAAGGCAATGTTAAACAGGTGGTCGGCCTCAATAAAGGTGCCGCCCTGTGTACCGTACGCGCCGGCTACTGCGTGGTAGTTAACCGCGCTAAAGCGCGAGTCGCTTAAAATGGTGCCCACAGCGGCTACCGTGTGGATATCATCCGGGTCGGGGCGGCTGTCAAAGTTAACCAGCAGCAGATCCTGCGCCGGGTCAAAACGGCCGATCATGGGTTTCGGTGTAGTGTCAGAGTCCTGCGCCAATTCAATCCAATTAATGTTGAAATTACCCGCCTGAATTTGCACCCGCAATGTGTGTGCACCGGCACTTAAGTCACCCAGCGCAATCTCTTGGGTTTGCCAGCTCTGCCAGCCTCCGGTGGCGCCAACGCTGGCGGCATTGCCGCGGGCCTGGCCGTCTATCTCAAGCGTGTACAAACCACCGCCGGGCTGCGACGCAACTCGGACGTTGGCTGAGTAATTACCCGCTTGCTGTACATTAATATCAAACTCTAGCCATTCGTTGGCGGCCGTCCAACCAACGTTATATTCACCGCCGTTATCGGCGGTGTTTTGAATATCCACACCGTCTTGGCGGTACTGGCCGCCTAAGTTTTGCGCGGTGGTATCCGAGTAACGGTGATAGTCTTGCGCCTGAATAAACCCAGGTACTGGGTGGCTGTTATCGGGCACTGGGTCGGTGGGATCTTGCTCGCCGCAGGGTTGGCTGCCGCACATGCACACACTAAACAGCGACTGGCTGTTGGCGCAGTCGGTCGCCTGCGGGCCAAATTCATTCTTACATTGAGCGGTGTAATTGCACTGGTCTTGGGCAAGGGCATGGGTGCTAAAGCCGCTGCACAGGGTGATGATGGCGGCTGCACGCGTTAGGTAACGTGTCATAGTCATAGGTGGCTCCGTTAAAACATTAAAATGTTTCGGGTATTGTTTATAGAGGATGCATGGCGAGAGTGCCATGCGCGACCATAGTAGTTTTAACGAAGTGTGGTAACTGTCTAATTGTTCACAATTAATAGAGCACGTAAAATATTTGACACAATATCAAACAAATCGGCAGGTGAATTCACATTAATTGAGACTACGGTTTAAGCCGACTAGTCTGAGAGAGATTAAAAATTTCGGTTTAAATCACTATCAAAATCCATCGGTAAAATAGACCGGGATAAAATAGAGAGTTAGAAGTATCAGAAGTGTAACTTGATTGCATTCGTTATCTTCCAATATAGCATTGACTGAGAATAGGTGTCGTTTTACCCGTATTCTACAGCAGCTAGTTAATACCACCTGTTTTGGGTTTCTGTAGAAGTATTTTTTAGATAGAGGATGATGCAATAGTTTAGGTGGTGACGATTGGACTACCAAAAAAAAGCCCGCACTAAGGCGGGCTTAAATCATACGAATGGAGAATTAATTCATTAAGGTAGTTCAATTAAGCGTACGTTATCGATACGGTGATTTTTACCTTCCCCCCAGACGTTAACACCTACATGTAGCTCCAATGCCCGAGTTTCCCAGTCGGTAATACTCGTGTTGCGATCGGGGTCAATAACGGTAACAAGGTTATTGTTGGCCGAGTTGTTTTGGAATATACCCGAGAAGGCACCGCCTGCGGTAGTAGTTTCATTGCTCGCATCGGATGGATCAAGGATAGAGGCGCGGAAGTTAACGGGGCCGGTAAAATCGTCAATTGCAACATCCATACTTAACACATATCGGTGACCATTTTTGATGGTGCCGGCCGGCAGAGGAAGTATCTGGCGTTTGTCGCCACTGGGGCCTGTTACCAATTCGCCATTTGCCACCATTGCACCATCAACGAGCGTCCAGTCTCCTGCACCATTAGAGAAGGTCGCGTTTTCTTCACTAATGAGATTATTGCCTGGATCAATGGAGTATTTGTAGAGGGTTAATTCGTCCATTTCAATGGCATTGATGCTGGCTTCTATATTGATTTTGACATTTTGTGCACCGGTAAAACGAATGGCGTGAGTGCGCGGGTTGTAGCCGTGTGCAAACCAACTATTGTACGCGAGTACAGCGCCGACTTCGTCACTAGTGTCACCGGAAATACTCATGGGGTACCCACCCCAAGCATCGCCTAGTGCGGCGCGTGCTTCCAGGATATAACCTGCGCCATTTTCTAACGCGTTTCCTGTGAGATTGGGAGAGAGTTTGTCGCCGGTAATCATGCTCGCAAACTGCGCACCGCTAAAATCCAGTCCAAATGCTGAGGTGGTGGTTATTGTGGGAGTGCCTTCGCTAGACCAGCTATCGAAATCACTTTCAAAGCCACCATTATTCAGTAGGTTTGCCGTGGCTGCACCAGTCACCGTTACGTTTAATGTGTTGCTAACGGTATGTTCATCGTTACCATCATTAAACTCGTAGCTGTAACTAAAGGTTTTGGTTTCACCTTCAGCTACATAGGCGGCAAAGTCAATGCCATCAACACCGAGGTTAACGCCTTCAGAACGGCTGAACTTAAGAGCCGGAGCGCCGTTGGTGGGAGTGAAAGAATCCCAGTCTATTGTAAGTGCATCGCCATTAGGCTCTAGCACATAGGCGGGGCTGGCGAGGCTGACTCGCTTTAAGGCAGAGTCAGTGTCGACTGTAACTTCAACAGGGTTTAGTACAATTGGCGCGGCGGGCTCGTCGGTGGCTTTTACGATAACGAAAGTGGCCGTACGCTCTAAGCTATGGTTGTGATCTTCCACATGGTAAGTGTTATCACGGAAGATTTCAGCTTCGCCTGGCTGTAGGCCATTGAGCACGGTAGTGGTATCAATGGTCAAAATACCAGTTTCTGCATCGATAGTGTAGAGCCCACTTTGTAAGTTATCGGCCGCTGTGAAGTTCGCAATCGATAACGGCTCTTCGTCTTGATCTACAACTCCTGTGAGTAAATCAAGCTCGGTATTGGTTGGATCATCGACTAAGATAAATAGGTCATCAAACTCGGGGGCGGCGTCTTCACCGGTAACGGTAATTGTCGCCGTACGGGCAACGCTATCTTTGCCATCGCTAATGTTGTAAGTGTATACAATTTCACGAGTTTCGCCCGTGTCGATATGTGGTGCTATTTCATCGGGTGATACTCCTACACGGACTACTTGGCTACTATCAAAACCTGTGGTGTCATCCAAGCTGGCCTTGAGATCACGTACACGCAAAATGTCGCCATCTGTATCAACGGCATCTTGCAGTAAGTTCACCATACGAAATGCGTCTTTCTCGCTCAAGGTGAGGCTGATGTCACCGCTGTGAGTGGGCGCGCTGTTGGGGCCAGAGTTGGAGTTGTCATCGTTGTCGTTATCACCACCACAGCCGACTAGAGCCAGGGCGATAGCGCTCGACAGGAGCAATTTTTTTGTTGTAATGTTTTTCATGTTGTTCACCATTATTCTTGTTGCGAGGGCGGGATATACCCGCCCTGAGCATTGTGAGTCTTAGAAACGTGCGCGCAGACCTAAACGATAAGTGATACCAGTTTTGTACTCTGCATAAGTGCGAGACTTAGTAGCATTACCGTCCAGAGGATTACCTTCATCGACGGCCACAAAGCTGTAACCGGTCGCGGAGTCTGGATCGTTAACGCGTGTAACTTCCAGTTCGCGGTTGGTGAAGTAAGAGCGGAAAGCGGCATCCGTCAAGTTAATCGCCTGGAAGGTCAGGTCAATGTTCTCACTAATGGAGTAAGTCGCCGACAGGTCGACTTGATCGCGGCCTTCGTTCCATAAGCTGCCTTGGTTCCAGGTGCGCCCTTGGAGCCCAGTATTCGTGTCAGTACCCATGAGTGAGTCGCTAGAGCCTCGGTAACTAACGCGGAACTGATGACCATCCTGCTCCCAGAAAGCGGTTAGGTTGTAAGTGTGCTCAGGAGTGTCGGCCACAGGGTAGGCCGGCAAGAGTTCATCCGGGTTAAAAGTCGAATACTGTTGATCGTACTCACTGTCTTGGTAGGTATAGTTAGCCTGTACACCTAAGCCGCTTAAGAAGTAGCCGGGTAAAAAATCGTAGGTTTGGGTATAGCCAAGTTCTACACCGGTAATTGAGGCACCCTTGCCGTTGTACAATTTGCTGGCACTGTAAACACCACACAAATCACGTAAGTCATCGCTAAAGCGGTTTGGATCGCCTTGTTGCCAGCCGTAATCCGCTGTAGCGCGTAGTGGCATACAGCTGCCGAGTGCAGAATCATCACCGGTACCCCAAGTATCAACGACCAAGTCTTCTGGGTTTACAGTGCCTTCCAGCTCACGCAAGTCGGTCATATACACCAATGCAGATTCGGTATCAGTAAAGTTGCTCATATCTTTGTTGAAAATGGCAGCACTGATCATGCCTGTATCGTTGAAATACCACTCTAATGAAACATCGATGTTCTTTGATTCAAGCGGTTCAAGTTTGGTGTTGAACTGTCGGAATGTACCCACATTTTGACCGGCTGCCCAGTAACCTGATTCATTGATGCTAAAGCCTGAACGCAAGTTGTCGATGGCAGGGCGGGTCATGGTTTTAGATATAGCAAATCGGCCGACCAAATCATCGGTAATAGCGTAGTTTAAGTTTAAGCTCGGCAGAATGTTGTCGTACGAGTGTGAGTTTTCTGAGGCGAAAGACTTCAGTTCATTGTTGGTTGTGTTTACAAACTCGTGCGCATTGGCATCCGGCCCGTCGATTGCGACGCTCGGATCGTAAGTGACACCTGGATTAGCGCCGTTTTGAACAAAACCACCATCGCGTAGGGTCGAGACATCGGCGTAACGCCACATGGTGTACCAGCCAAGCTCTTGCTCAGGGTCTGTGCCGCCATTTTGTTGATAATCTGCCCAAGCGGCGTAACGAGGATCGTGACAAGGACCCTGATCTGGAATGGCGGTCCAACCTGATGGATCGGGGCCGCTAGAGGTGTCCCAGCCAGTACCGTCGACGCGCTGGAACTTGTTCTCGTAACCTAGACCGTCGCCAGTTGGGTCGGAGAATATTGGAGCACGACACTCGGGTAACGAGGTATCACGTAAATCGCGTAGGTGTACTAAGTCAAATTCGCGCTGTAAGGTTTCGTCATGCTGCCAAAAATCGATACCACCAAAGCCTGTGGCTTCAATCTCAGTTTCGACGTAACGGACACCGATATCACCGGTTAAGCGGTCGTCAAAATACGAGAAGTTAGCTTTAAGGTACAGGGCAGAGGTATCAATGTTGGTGGTGCGAGTCTCGGTACGATCGGGAGTTCGAACCGTGTTTTCATCATCCAGCACTAAATTCTTAGCGGCCAGTCCATCGACTGGAATCCAATCATTCGCGCCGCCGGTATAGTAGCCCAGTGAGCCCATAAAATCGTCGTAGTCAAGGCCGTCTCGGGCAACGCTTTCGGCGCGAACATCGCGTAGGGCGCCACCAGGAATTACAACAGGAATGCCGTCTTCATCAAATACAGCCTCTGTTTTGGTAACACTGGAAAAGTTAAAGTCTTGGTTGTCTACAAACTTTTCACGCTCGGTCACTTTGGCGCCAAACTCTAGGGTTGTTACCCCTAGTGTGTCGATGTCCCAATCAAAATCGATTTGAGCATTTTTTAACTCATCGGTCACGTGAACTTCATCTTCAGACAAATATCCTACGTTTTGCGATGTAATGTCGGCGGGGTTGTAACCAGTGTAGCCAATATTGTCTTCGTAGCCCGGGACTTCTGCAGTACTTTCTATTTGATCGCCTAAGTCGATAAAGCTATCACCGTAAACGAGATTACATTTGCCAGAGGTGCAATCGTAACCGGTCGGTTGTATGTTTTCCCCCGCATCCCACAGTACTTGTACGGGAACCTCGACAAAGTTTTGCATAACTGCGTAAGCGTTGGGCAAGCTGTCGGCGGTACTTTTAGAGTAACCAATTTTGGCTGCGGCGCGGAAGGTGTCGGTAAATTCGTGCGAAAAATCTAGTGTTGCGCTGGCGTTTTCTTTGTCATCGCCACCAACTGATGAGAGAACATCGCCTATTCCAAAACGGTTGATGTTTTTAGTAAAGGTATTGGTGTCGGTGTCGATGGTGTACCAATCTTGTTGCGGATCGGTAAATGGTGCCGCCGGACGGTAATTTGAAGAGATGGACTCTAGGCCTTCGACGAAGTTGTTGTTGTTGGCGCGGCGAGTCTTAAAGGCATCGAGCTGTCTTGTTTCTTCTTGAGCGGTGTAAGTACCGTTAAACATCACTTCGGTACGGTCAGTGGGTGCCCACTGAATACCGAGTGTGCCGCCGGTACGATCGTTAGTGTTCGTGTTTTGCTCAAAAAAGGTGCTCGTGTGTTGAATGCCGCGTGCGCCAGAGATAATCTCACCGTGCTGGTCGCGGGCTACATCAATGGTTCGTGAGGCTTCAAAGTCCTCAACGCGATATTGGTCACGACGCCAAGTATTGGTTTCATCAAACAGCGTTACCGCTACACCTAGAGTATCGTCTAGAAATGTATCAGAGGCAGAAAACTGGATTTTGTAGTTATCTTCTTCGCTGTAGTCGTTATACCGCCCTTGTAATGTTAGCGAGCGAACATCTTCGGCTTGGTCTAAGGGGCGGACGGTTACCAAATTGATGGAAGCGCCCAATGAGCCTTCATCGTGGTCCGCACTAGGGGTTTTGAAAACCTCAAGCTTGGAGAGTATGTCGGATGAGTAAGAACTTAAATCTACCGCTTGGCTGAAATCGGTCGAGGTCAATTGTTGACCGTTGAGCGAGATGTTGTTTTGGTTTGCAGATGCACCGCGCACAGTCACTTGGGCGCCTTCACCGTTGCGGGTAACAATCGACACACCGGTGACCCGGCCCAGCGCATCGGCGATGTTCTGGTCGGTGTTTTTACCCATATCTTCGGCGTTAATGGTATCCATTATTTGTTGGGCGTCGCGCTTGTCGTCTATCGACTGCTGCAATGCACCACGGATACCGGTTACGACAACCTCTTCCAGAATGTCGGTCTCGGCTGGGTTGGATGAATCTTGCGCAAATGTGTGAATACTGTGCGCTGCGAGCACGGCGGCTGTGAGCGCCGTTAACTTAAAGCGGTTATTAGTCGACATCGTGAACTTCTCCACTTGTGTGTATTATTTTTATGTCTACCGGACCTTATAAGGCCAGCGGTAAGAGCAGATAAAGAAACCGAATGTGGGGGAGGCCCCAGAGATTCGAAATTTCCATACCCTTATACTTATTCAGAGTCGCCGGATTGTCAATAGATAATTGTCAACAATATGGGTTTTGGGCCAATGAGCTTTAGCGCTGTCTTAACAAGTTCGTTTTGTAATCGATATAATGTTGACAATTCTGAATATGTATGTAAGCTTTTTGCTATAGACCGCATTTTTCGTGCTTGCAACCAGTAGCGTTGAACGTAGAACAATAAATAATAAAATCACGAGCTATCTAATCCTTCGGGTAGGCTCCTTAATAGCAGGGGTAGCGTGATTATCATGGAGTGTAGTCTATGGGGCACACAATTGCTGTAATCGTGATTGTTGGTGGGGGTACTGCCGGTTGGCTAACGGCGGGCTATCTGGCGGCGGAGCACCGGGAGCGGGTGGCGCAAGGAGATTTACGTATTGTTTTATGCGAATCTCCAAATATTCCCACGGTTGGCGTAGGTGAGGGCACATGGCCCACAATGCGTTCGACTTTGGCTAGGCTTGGTATTTCTGAAACCCAATTCATGGTTCGCTGTAATGCCACTTTTAAACAGGGGTCAAAATTCTCTGGCTGGCGCCACAATAACTCCTCTGAGCATTGTTATTACCATCCTTTTGCTTTTGCACCTGGTGCTGAAGACGGCTCATTAGCGTCATACTGCGCCCTAACCAACCAGTGGCAGGGTTTTTCGACACTATTTGGGGCTCAACAGAGTGTTTGTGAGGCACAGCTCGCGCCTAAAAATATAACTCACGCCGAGTTTGATGGGGCGTTAAACTATGGTTACCACCTCGATGTAACGGCATTTGGAGTGCTGCTGAGTGAGCACTGTCAGAGTGTTCTTGGGGTTGAGCATATTGTGGCCGACGTGCAAGAGGTGCTGCAAGATGAATGTGGCGCCATAACTGCGCTTCGTCTACCTGATAACCAAGAGCTAAAAGGCGATTTATTTGTTGATTGCACGGGATTTAAATCGCTATTGCTAGGTGATGCGCTTAGGGTCCCATTTCGTTCTGAGGCGCATTACTTGTTTAACGACACCGCCTTAACCACTCATGTAAATTATCCCGCACCTGACTCAGAAATAGATTCTTGCACACACGCCAGGGCAACTTGCCACGGCTGGATTTGGGATATTGGCCTGCCTCACAGACGAGGAGTTGGGCATGTGTTCTCGAGCGGCTACGCCGATGTAGAGCAAGTTGCCACTACGTTGGCCAATCATTTGGGCACCGATGAGGCAGGCCTGGATTTTAGGAAAATATCCTTTGCCCCGGGGCGTCGCGATCGGATTTGGCAGGCCAACTGCGTTGCTATTGGTTTGTCTGCTGGCTTTGTTGAACCCTTGGAGGCTTCGGCGTTGGTGATGATCGAGTTGTCGGCTATGGCGCTGGCTGAAGGGCTGCCGCGGCATACTTCACAGCTACCGATCATTGCTAAGCGATTTAATGCGGCTTTTTTGTATCGCTGGGATCGTGTGATTGATTTTTTGAAGCTGCACTATGCGCTGTCAGAGCGCGACGATTCTCAGTACTGGCGCGATCACCGTAAGACAACTAGTCTGCCCGAGTCTTTACAAGAGTTGCTGACGTTGTGGCGTTATCAAGCGCCGCGCAGTAGCGACTTTCCCATGGCGCGAGAAGTTTTTCAGTCGCTTAGCTATCAATACGTACTGTCGGGGCTTGGTTATAAGCCAGATCTTGGCCGCGAGCCAACGCCTGACTTAATTGAACGCGCGCAACATGCTATTGCTCATAACCAGCAAGTTACAAACCAACTCATTCACCAGCTGCCGGGCAATCGGGAGCTGATTAACAAAATACACCGCTATGGGTTATCAACTATTTAGTCGTTAGGAACTTGGTATGCGTCACGCAACAGAAATTCTAGACAGTAAGAAGCATCAACATCTGCATATTATAAATAACCGGTGGTCTGACGCCTGTTATCAAGCTGACAACGTTAACGTCGTTATGAGTGAGTTGCAGAACTTGGTTCATGATTACCCCATATTTATTGCCAAAAATCCCAATACCGGCCAGTTTCAATTGCGTGCATTGCTTGGCTTAAAGGGGGGGGTGAACCTTTATGTTAAAGATGGTCAGTGGCGAGCACATTGTTTTCCTCTGGATATTTTAAGTCGTCCGTTTCGCCTATTTATGCCTGAGTCGGATAATATGGAAACAGGTGCGATTGCCATTGATCCGGGCAGTGCGCTCATAAGTGAGAACGAAGGTGAGCCGCTGTTTCAAGCCGATGGTTCTGCCAGTGCGCGGTTGCAACGCATCAACCAAATTTTCTCGGCACTGGTGAATGGCCAACAACAGAGTGCTGAGTTTTTACAGCGGCTACATCAGTTGGGCCTTATTGAGCCGGTGAGTATTAACTTAACGCTAAAAAATCTTCCAAATGCGGCCATTGATGGGCTTTATGGTATCAACGAAGACAAGCTTAGCGCACTACCCAGTGAGGCATTAATTGAGTGCCATAAAAATGGTGACTTATATGCGGTGCACCTGATGCTTAGCTCTAGCGTGCATATTGAAAAACTCGCTCGATGGTACGAAGAGCAAGAGTCTGATCTATAGTTCAGGTGAGGACCTGTTGAATTATTAACATTAGGGTGAGTAAAGATGCCTTGAGGGCAAAGACGGAGATAGTTTGTAGAGGCTAATCATAAAAGTTCCTATAGATCAGCGTACCGCTGTAGAGGTGGAGTGATGAGTGTGAAAAAATCAGCTTTTTGTCATACCCGGGCTTTGATTTTTTGTATGGTTTGGGCAGCATCGGCGTCGTTTGCGCAAAGTGACGAAGAGCTTAATCCTAATATCTTTTACCTTGATCAGGGACATGGTGTTGTTCCATGGGAGCTAAGCCTGCAGTTCGGTCAGGTGTTATTGGAGAATAAAACCGGTGCCACGGTAAAAAATAGTTTAGTGGCAAAGCCCGCTAAACGCGATAAAGACGGTGATGCCGTGCGTTTAACCTGGAACAAAAAGAAGGTGCTAAACGAGTGGGGTGACCAAAACGAAGCGGTCTCTACCCTGAGCTTAATCAACAAGGAAGGTTTCATTGACTTGGCTGAAATTAGAGATCAGGCGGCACTGGTGATAGATTTAAAGGTGCTAGAGCGGCCCAATGATCATGTGACTATTTCGCTGGAGAGTAACTGGGACTGGAAGAGCCGGGCATCCATCCCATTAAAAAACGTATTGCGCAAGTTGCCGAAAAAAGAGTGGGTGAGTCTACCTCTGCCTTTGCAGTGTTTTAAAGGCGGGGATATTGACTTCACCAAGCTCACCTCTATGATGTTGTTGCATACTGACGGTAACCTAGAGCTGGAAATATCCGGCGCTCGGCTGGCGGCGTTTCCGCCCGAGCAGGTGACCTGTAACTAACAAAAAACGACGATAAATAATGCGCAAATTGTTACCTTTCATTGTATTTGGCAAAGGACATAAAACCCGAAGCAGTATCACTATGCCAATCCGTGGGTCGTGTAAATAGTTTATCGCTTATATGGTCTGGTGGCTTAGGTAAGAACTTTTATTGTCGGTGGGAATATCCATGTGCTGGTGCCGACCTTGATAAACTTCACACCCGTGAAGGGGTAATGCTATTAAAAAGACCCCGCCCGTAGGCGGGGTAAAGAGTCCATGCATTATTTGCCGTAGCGTTTTGGGTAGATGTTGTAGTTGATGTCTTTGGCAGCTTTGATCATCTCCGGGTAGGGGATGTCGGTTACCGTGACAAAACCAATATTGGCGTTTTCACCATCAAAAGCTCGGCCGGTGACTGGCTCATCCACATACTGAAACCAGTGTGCGCCTACCATATAGTCTTTTTCGAGTACGCTTTCCATATAGGCTTTATACATACGTGCACGGTCTTTTTGGCTGGCGGCGCTAACAATCCCCGGGTGGAAGTTGTCGGAGTCGGTTGTGGCGCCGATGTGGAACTCGCCAATGACAACGGGCAAGTCGATGTCTTCTAAAAAGTCCCACTGATGGGTTTGCATACCCTCTTCATAAATATTAAAGCTGAGTACGTCGGTGTATTTCACCGAGGCTTTAATAATTTCATCGGGCATACCCCAGTTGGCCATACGTGCGCCCATGTATAGGTGATGGGGCAAGTACGCTTTAAGAGTGCCGTGTACTACTTTAAAGTACTGCTCGCCCAGCGCTTCTAACAGCGTCGATAAATCGGCCACTTGCGCGTCCGAGTGCTGCTCGGTGTTGGCATTTTGGGCAAATTCGCTCCAATTGCTAAAGTCGGTATTCCAGGCGTGGTTTAATGCCTTAATGCTTGAATATTGCGCTTGTAAGCGTTCGGTAAACGCTTGCTTGGCCGGGCTTTGGGCGGCGTCTTTGCTTAGGGCGTCGAGAATCACACCATAGCGTTCTTCGATACTGCCTTCGCGCTCCCCCCAGCTTTTTTCGTTGTCGATAAAAATACCCACACACCAGGGCGATGCCTGCACATCTTTGGCAATGACTTCGATGGTGGCGCGGGCGCGATCGGCAAATACCGGGTCAAAAAAGTCGGGCATTAAGCCCCAGTGGTTGGTGTGGCCCGATAGCGTTTGATAGTCGCCAATAATCCAGCCGTTGGCAAAGTAGGGTACTTGTTGGTTAGGGTAAAACGCCGGATCCACCCAGTTGCCAAACGAGGTAAAGCCCCAGCTGTTCATGCGATCGAGGGTCACCTCTTCCCATTTTTTCACATAGGACTCGGGCGCGGTTTCGCCGTAGCGGCGCTCTAGGTTGGCACGGTAAAAGCTGTAGGTTTCACCGTGGGGCACTGGCCCTTTATGAGTCGAGCGGCGGTAACTGTAGTGATCGGCCAGCGGGTCGTCGTAGCCGGGTAGCCATTCAAACATATCGTGGCGGGTCTCGTTAATCACATAGCGACTTTCGCGAACCTCGTCCGAGACGTTAATAATACCCATGGAATCTTCTGGGGTGACTTCATCGGCGTGTACCACGCGCACCGAAGGATCTTTAAAGTCCACGCCGGTCAGGGTGGTGAGGTTGGACATGCGCACATTGGCGGGGCCATGGGAGAAAAACAAATTTCCCTCTGGGTCTACCATCCACCACTTGCCATCGATTTTTTCGGTGCGGAAGTAGCCGGTTGCCTCAAGCTTGGGGCCATCTTTGTAGCCGCCAAAGCGCGATCGGTCTGTGGGCCCTGGCTGCTCGGCTAGCTGTTTGAGCTCGCGCTCGGCAATGGCTTTAAGCTCGGCCTCGGATTCAACTTTAAGGGGCGAGTCTTTTTTGGCCGCCTGACCGAAGCGATCCACCAGGTTGGCGGCCCAGTCGGCACCCGCGTCTGGGTTAGGACGCAGGACAATATCCCCGATCTCGAGTGTACGATCTTGTAATACGCCAATAGTATAAACCGAGATTTTGCTGATCTGGCTCATGTCCAAAGTTTGATGCCAAGAGCGCCACACCATTTTCATCTCGTCGGTGGGCCAGGGCATGGGATTGCCCCACATGCCTTTATCAGTGGCGGCTTTCTCACCCGCAAGAGGGAAAAACACCTTGCCTTGATACCCTTTGGGGATGCTCAGCTCGCGTGTCTGGCTGCTACCGTTGGCGTCGGACAGCTTGACGTAAAAATGCGTCGATACCGGTGACAGATTGTTTACCTCGAAGGCTAGATTGTAGTCATCGAGGTGTGATAAGTCCCAGGGCGTAGCTGGTTCTATGGTAAGTGCCGGAGTGTGTACCGAGGCGGGAAAGCGTACATTAAGCGTTGTACCAGAGGTAGGCTTGAGCTCTGCTTGCTTTGTTGTGAGCCAGCCCTGCTGTTGGGCGCGGCTGATATCCACTAGGGTTGCTGGCAGTTGTCGCGGCGCGAGCTGCTCGTTTGCCTGCTGTTTGGGGTCGGATGTGCTGCCATTGTGATTGCTACAGGCGCTGCCGAGAGCCGCACTTATGGCAATAGCCAGAACTAAAGGCTTTAAGGTCATTTTTATTTCCTTTCTGGGCGATAAGTTGATAATTGCTTGCCGTTATACTAGATAAAATATCAAATAATGTAAATTGTATACAATGTGTTATTGGTGGTAGTCAAACACAAATTAACAATATTTAACAGCTTGTATGCGGATATTTTGCAGGCTGTTTTGCGCAAGGAAGCACGGCGGTATGGCGAAAAGGTGCCTGATAGCCATTGTGGGTGTATTGATGTTAGAGACGGATTGCCAGCGTTTGCAACTGCAAAAGGCCGTTGGGTTACACACTAAAGTTGCTCTTGGCGAGATGTAAAATGTGGCAATTTCCCGGTAGAAAATTCTCTTATAGGTCTTTTCTGAAACGTTTGCGGCGGGCTATGAAGGGACCCAGCGCGACTTGATAAGTCGCACTGGGTTTAAAGATCTTATTGCGGTGTAAAGACAAATCGGTCGGCGTTCCACTCCCAGGTGTTGGCAGTGTTGCCGGAGCTGGTTACCCGTAGGGTGTGAGTACCCGTGGGTAAGGCCACCGCGCCGCTCGCACTTACCTCAGTAAAGGTGTTCCAGCCGCCGGTTGAGGGTACGTCTAAGCTAACCAGCGCACTGCCGTTTAGCGTTAGCGTCATGGCTGAACCGCTCTCGGGGGTGGCGACAAAAGCGCTCACGTTGTAGTTGCCTGCGGCAGGTACCGACAGGCTATACTCCGCGTAGTCGCCACGTTGGTTGTAGTTGGTGGCCGTAATACCGCTTTGGGTATACGTTTGAAACCCATCGTATGGCCCGCCGGTACTGTTAAAGCTTTCGGCTTCCAGAGTGATCGCCTCGGTGGGTGTAGAGGGTGGTGTTTGGTCGTCGGTTGAACCCTCGCCGACTTTAACCATGCGGATCGCGTCACCGTTCCACTGCCACTGCGAGCTGCCTGCGCTTTGCACACGCAGAGTGTGGGTGCCGGCACCGATGTTGATGGTGTTGGCGAGGCTAAACGTTTGGTAGCTCTCCCAGCCGCCGGTTTGCGAGATAGCAATTGTACCGACAAACACATCATCAATACTGATGTCGGCACCGAGGCCTGAGCTTACGGTGGAAGCAGTGTCCAGCTCCAAGCGATACTCTCCGGCCTCAGGTACATTGATGCTGTACTCGGCCCAATCGCCTACGGTGTTGTAGTTGATGTTGCCGTTACTCGATGGGTTAAAGCCAGTAAAGCTGTCGCCGGCAACAGCGCTGCCTACTTTGCCGGTGGCAAAAAAGTTATCAAAGTCGACGCTGCTGGTAATATCGTTGCTGCCGCCATTACCACCACCGTTATCTCCACCATTGTCGCCGCCGTTATCGCCGCCACCGTTGGCGTCTGGTACCGGCTTATAAACGCGAATCCAGTCGATGTAGAATTGGTTTTTGCTGCTGTCCGCCAAGTCGGCGTCAGTCGCGACAATACCGTTATCTGAGCGCCAGTCCTGGTCCTCGGCATCAACGATAATTTGCATGGGCTTACTTAAGCCGTTGCCGTTGGTGAAACCGTAGGGGTCAATCATATCTACGCCAGTAACAGTGCGTACCAATTGCCCATCGATGTAGTACTCCAGGTGCCACGGGTCGCGCCAGTAAACCCCAACACGGCTGTATTGGTCGCGCCATAAACGGCCATCGGTATACCAGGCGCCGGCGTCTTTTGGTTGGTAATCCTGAAACGGATCGCGAATAAACACGTGGTGAGCTAAGTGCATGCGTTCGGCAAACCAGGTTTGGTCGGGGCGGCTGCTGCCATAAGCCTCGACAATATCGATCTCTTCGGTGGAGTCGCTGCTAAGCATCCATACAGCGTTAGCCAACACCTGATCCATTATTTTGCTGCTGGTTTCGATATACACCGGGTATTGAATGCTGTCGTTAGTGTGCACGGCGCCGGTGTACACCTCGTTGGTGCCGGGTTTGCGGGTGGCTTGAATCACCAGCTCGCCATTTTCAACCCGTGAATTGGGGTTGTGGTAGTCGGTTAGGCCCGGGCCTTGCCAGGCGTTAATAAAGCCTTCGGACCAACGATCGTAAAAAGCTGCGCTTTTCCCGTTGGCCGGGGCTGAGTAGTTAAAGTCGTCGGATACATTGCTTTGCAGTTGCCAGGTGTTGCCGCTGCCGGCGTCGGCGGGAACGGGTAAGCCGTCCCAGTCGGCTGCGAATGAAGAGCTGCACAGCACTAAGGCGAGTAAGGAGGAGGTTTTGTATCTCATAGTGTGCCTCTGATTAAGTTATTGTTGTAAGTTTAAGTGAATGATTAAGCGTTTCACCTTGTCATTGTATACGTTATATTGTATGCAATATAGGAGTAAAGTCACAAAACGCAGTACTTTTTCTTACGCTAGATTCCAGGGCGAAATTCAGGCCTGTGCTATTAACTTTCCCCTTACTTCGTTATATCAAAGCAGTGACGGCCCTTACTATTTGGCAGTAATGGGTGCCAAATCGCCACGTGGCGGCGGGGAACTACACTACCTATATTGAACCTGAGCAATAGGCCATTCGGGCATTTGTTAAAACGCTTTAAGTTTTTAATACGACAAGTATTGCAAGGGCCCCTTAATTAAAGAGTGTACGGAATATTCAATCGAACCATACGAGAAATTTTCCAATCCCAGTGCCAGACACAAGGCCATGTGTAATACTCATCACTTACTGCATATCCGGTGGTTGCTCTTTACTAATATTGACTGTAATTAGCATTTGACCTATGGCAGGCTGAAAAAATATTTTCTTTTCTTTGTGATAACTCAAATAAATTTAAAAAAAGATGAATGCTCATGAATTGTATCCGTAACTATCTGTGTTTTTCGTTCGCTATATTGGTTCTGTCGTTGCCCCTTTGTGCTCTTGCCTCCAATGGTGGCGGAACCTTAGATGGAGGATGGAAAATGCTAAGTGCTGAGGGCGCGCCTACGCCACGACATGAGGCGTCGGCAGTGGCGTTTGAGGGCAAGCTTTACTTGCTGGGCGGACGACGCATTAACCCAACAGACGTTTATGACCCGGCGACGAACAGTTGGGAGGCTAAGGCTAAACCACCCATAGAGATCCATCATTTTCAGGCGGTGACGCTGGGGGAGAAAATTTATTTACTGGGCGCCATGTCGGGTGGTTGGCCCAATGAAAAACCTTTAACCAAGGTGATGGCTTATGTGCCTGCTGAAGATCGGTTTGAGATGTTGCACGATATCCCGACCGAACGTCAGCGTGGCGGTGCGGGAGTGGTGGTGCATAACAATAAAATTTATATGGTGGGTGGTATCACCAACGGCCATATAAATGGTTATGTAAACTGGTTTGACGAGTACGATCCTAGCACTGGCGAATGGCGTGTATTGCCTGACGCCCCGCACAAACGTGACCATTTTTCGGCGGCGGTTATTGGCGAAAAGCTTTATGCCTTCGGCGGGCGACAGTCGAATCATGCGGTTGGTAATGATTTTGGTCCGTCGCAGTTGTATGGTGATATTTTTAATTTCGCGACGGGTAAGTGGCAGGCTACCGATGCCAGCATGGCACTACCCACTGGGCGCTCTGGCTCGATGGTGATGACTTGGCGCGACAGATTAATCGTGGGCGGCGGCGAAAGTGATACTCAGGTTCCAGCCCACGATGAAGTAGAGGCGTTTGATACCAAAACCAATTCTTGGAGCGCGTGGCCTTCGCTCGTGAAGGGGCGTCACGGGTCTGCCTTTGTGATTATCGGTGACTACGCTTATTTGGCATCAGGTTGTGGCAAGCGAGGTGGTGAGCCAGAATTAAGCAGTATTGAACGTTTTAAACTACCGTCATCAGATGCTGCGGCGATAAGTATTGGTGTTGATATTGAGCCCGCATCAGACTCTAAGTTAGAGAAAAATCACAAGGTGCAGCCCATGCAGCATCACAGTATGACGTTGAGCTTTGAGGGCCCCGCCACGGAAGAGAACGCCGATGTAAACCCGTTTACCGATTATCGACTTTTGGTTGAGTTTCGCTCCGGCGATAAACGCTTTTTAGTGCGAGGCTTTTATGCAGCCGATGGAGATGCAGCAAATACTGGCGCGAGTGCAGGTAATGTGTGGCAAGTGCGCTTTAGCCCAGAGGTTGCTGGTACGTGGGAGTACCATGCGAGTCTCAAGCATGGCGATAATATTGCGCTTGAGCGTGATCCGACATTGGGTAAAAGCATTGCAATTAGTTCGGCAAACGGTAGTTTTGAAGTGCTTGAATCAAACAAAAAGTCACCAGACTTTCGCGCGCCCGATGCCGGCTTACTGCAGACTCAGGATGGCTACTTTACCTTTAAACAATCGGGAAACCATTGGCTTAAAGGTGGCACCAACAGCCCTGAAAATCTTCTGGCCTATGTCGACTTTGATAATACCCGTCGATTAAATAATGAGGCTCGCAGTGGTGAAGCGGCGCCTGACAAAGCCATTCACCGCTATGCTCCTCACAAGAAAGACTGGCTTCCGGGTGATCCGAAGTGGGGCGACGGTAAGGGCAAAGCAATTGTCGGGGCGATGAACTATTTAGCCTCGGAGGGCGTAAATGCGGCTTACTTCTTAACGTTAAACCTGACGGGTGATGGAAAAGATGTTTGGCCTTACACTCAGCCCGACGAATTTACACGCTTTGATGTGAGTAAATTAGAGCAATGGAATATCCTTTTTGAGCATATGCAAGCTAAAGGTATTTTGCTGCACATAGTGACGCAAGAAACCGAAAACGAATTGTTGTTGGATAATGGCGATACCGGTCCGCTGCGGTCTTTATATTACAGTGAGTTAATCGCTCGTTTCGCACATAATCCAGGGGTAGTGTGGAACTTAGGCGAAGAAAACGGGCCTGTTCACTGGAGCCCTGAAGGGCAAAACGATGCCCAACGGCGTGCTATGGCCGCTTATTTTAGTGCGAATGACCCCTACCACCATCCAGTGTTTTTACACACCCACTCGCTTGCGGTTGAGAAAGACGAGATTGTTGGGCCGCTGTTAGGGTTTCAGCCGCTGCGCGGGTTGTCGCTTCAAGTTTCTAACCGTGCGACAGTAAACAGTGAGACGCGTAAGTGGCGCGAGTTATCTGACAGTACCGGTGCGCCTTGGGTTATTACCATGGATGAAATTGGCGAGTGGCACACAGGCGCTATGCCCGACTCTCACGCGGGTACGCACACCAGCTTGCGACGTCACGCACTGTGGGGACATTTGTTGGGTGGCGGTGCAGGTGTCGAATGGTATTTTGGCGCGCGCTTTCCTTCCAATGATTTGTCGGTAGAGGATTTTCGCACACGCCACAATTTATGGGAACAAACACGCCACGCGCTGGATTTTTTTACTGCTTATTTACCTTATTGGGATATGACCCCTTGTGCCAGCGGTGTTATTGATCGCGCCGACAGCTATTGTTTTGCTAAAGAGGGCGAGCTTTACACGCTTTACTTGCCTGAAGGTCGTACTGGGGTGATGAAGTTGCCAGAGCAGCACCGCTATGCGCTATTGTGGTTTGATCCACAGCGCGGCGGAGGGCTAAAGCCCGGATCGGTGGAATCTGTGCAGGGTTCTGATTGGGTCGAAATAGGCCTGCCACCGACGAACGATGGCCGGGATTGGGTTTTACTTGTTAAGCGGGAAAAAGATGCTTAGTAGAGTTGATGAGCCCTTAGGTTTTTGTTTCATAAGGTAGGCGATGGCGTTAATTAATATTCAGTGAACCTCTGTTGATAGGTGCCTGCCGATTGACCAGTAGTAGGTTCGTCCAAGTCGCTCGGGTCTTGATAGTTTATCTCTATCTGGACGCTATGCTCCAGTTGTAGGGCGGCCGCAAAGTTATGTATTAGTGATTATAATTGACGTGTAATCCCCCCAATAATCCAAGGCTTTTATAAGCGGGGGGATTACAAATTTACATGGAATGGTATTCATATGAAGCATGGTAAAAATATAGGCATTACCTGTGGAGCATTAGGTTTAACCTCTGGTGTATTTTTTGGTTTATTGCCAATCATACAAAGCTACAATTTTGGTGTTATATCAAGTCAACAGGCCGGCATATATTCTGCAACCATTGCAACAATTCTAGGCTTATCTGTTGCTACCATATCCGCTATTTACCATTATCTTTCGTTCCGTCTAAGCTCACCCTGGGCGACGGAGCCCTCGAATATGTAGAATTTTTCTTTTGACAGAAAGGTTTGATGGGCAGTATTTGGTTGCAGAGCTCTGGCTCTATATTTTACTAATAATCAGAGCAGCATTTACTCCGCCGAAACCGAAGCCGTTACACAGCGCGTGTTGAGTAGTGTGTTCGCGTGCCGAGCCCGAGACGATATCTAAATCTTGCAGCTCTTCGTCAATATTCTCTAAATTCAGTGTCGGGGGGAGACGATCATGCATAACAGCCAAAGCGGAGAAAATGCTCTCCACGCCTCCGGCGGCACCTAACAGATGACCAGTGGACGACTTGGTCGCGGAAATGGGGATCTTGGCTAAACTGTCGCCGAAAGCGTTACGTAGTGCGGCGATCTCGGCTCGGTCACCGACCGGCGTCGAGGTGGCATGGGCGTTGATGTGGTCTATCGCCTCAGGAGAGAGGTTCGCCATTTTTAGCGCCGTGCGAACGGCTGCTGCGGCTCCAGCTCCGTCTTCCGGACCGGCAGTGATGTGGTGGGCATCGGCGCTGGTGCCATAGCCGCTAAGAGTGGCCAAAGGCGTGGCTCCACGAGCCTCGGCGTGGGCTAGCGTTTCGATTACCAGCAGTCCCCCGCCTTCTCCCATGACGAAGCCGTTGCGTGACTGGTCGAAGGGGCGCGATGCTTTAGCGGGGTGGTCCTGCTCAGTAGAGAGGGCCTTCATAGCGTGGAAACTGGCCAGCGACAATGGATCGATACAAGCCTCGGCTTCACCGCTGCGGATCAGGCGCATACCGTCACCGATGGCCTGTATGCCAGCTGCACACGCGGTTACAGGACACCCCAGCGGTCCTCGGAGGCCATGTCGAATTGATACATTTCCCGCCGCCAGATTGGCCAGAAAGGCCGGTACGGTAAATGGGGAAAGTCGTCGATGGCCACGGGTCATCAAGGTGTTCTGAGCCTGTGTGATGGTGGGGAAGCCACCGATGCCCGAGCCCACGATGGTGGCGGTGGCCAGTCGGTCCGAGTCGCTTGACGGGAACCAATTGGCCTGAGTGAGCGCCTCTTCGGCGGCGGCCATGGCGTAAAGACTAAACAGCTCCATTTTACGCCGCTCCTTGGTGTCGATCACCTGGCTCGGGTCGAAGCCGTTTTCGGGGTCGTTGGCGATGTCGGGGACCGAGCCTGCGACTTTGATCGGTAGGTTGCTGGTATCGAAGCGCGTAATTGGCGAGAGACCAGAGTGGCCGACAAGTAGACGCTCCCAGCTCGCTTTGACGCTGTTACCGAGGGGGCTGATCATACCCATACCGGTGATAACGAGTGGTGATTGCATGGCGGGTGTTCCTGATTAATGAGTGTCCTGCTACACTAGCACCGGCCTTGATATGATCAAGATAATATTTAGCTTGAGAAGATGAGTACACCGTGCCCTACTCAACGAACCGTAAGGAAAAATCGCGGGAGCGGATCCTCCGGTCGGCTATTGAGCTGTTCAGCCGCCATGGTTTCGAGAAGGTTTCCCTCGGCCAGATCATGAAATTGGCGAAGATGACCCATGGTGCTTTCTATGCTCATTTCGCTTCGAAGGAAGCGCTTTATCGCGCCTCGGTACGAGAGACCTTGGAGAATAGTCGTGCAGCTAGGTTGGTCAAGGGGCCGCTGTCAGTGAAGCATCTGACAGCGTTGGTCGCCAACTGTTGGAATCTTCAGGAACTGGAACGGCGGCACAAGCCTGGGCCAGAATCGGTGTTATTCAATGAGATTGGTAACGATAGCGTTGAGATTCGCACATTGTTCGAAGCCTCATACTGGCGTACTAAGAAGATGCTGGAAACACGTTTGATCGCCCTAAGCCGCCTCAAGAAGCTCCCCTTTGAATCCGACCGTGATATTGTCGCCAATAAGTCTCGCTCTATACTCGCTTTATTGGTAGGCGCCGTAGCCATAGCCAAGAGCTTGCCCGGAGGCCAGGAGCGCCAGAACATCCTCGACGCCGCCCAGCGCAACATCCTACAAATACTTGGCGTCAAGGAAAGTGAGTGGGAAGGGGGCTTTGGTAATGCAGAGGCAGGGGCCTTTTCCAACTGAGGTAATGTTTATTACTGAACTTGAAGGGCATTGCGTGGCTTCTGATCAGCACTCATCGAGTGTGAGAATATACTGCCCCAAGACTGCTCGATAATTGGCTCTCTACTTACAATTTAATCAGAATGATACCAACATTAATTCGGTTAAATTTTGAGTAATTACATGTGTCCTATAATTGTACTTATTTGACATATATAGATAAAAATGCCACCATGCGGTCAATAATTAACCACATATGAGAAGCCGTTGAATGAGCGAATTCCCCTCCGGTGGTCGCGACAAAAACGCCGCTCGGGTTGCCGCGGGTAAAAAGAACGTGAAGCAGCGTTCCGACCACCGGGTGAATGGCACGCTGGACGCTCAAGCCATTATTCCGCGTAAAACCCCGCATCAATTAAAAATTGCTGGCTACCGCGACCGTTTGCTTAAAAGCTTGCAGCAAGTCCTGCCGTGGGAGTTATTTGAACGCTTCGATCGCCGTTCAATGGACATGCTGGACACCGTGCCCGACAACACCGAAATTGCCCGCTACAGCGATCTGTGTCAGTACGTGGAGTACTGCGTGCGCATGGATTACCCGCCGCTACCCTTTGAGGATTATGTGGTGGATGCGTATCTGTCTTACATGATGGCCGAAGGCCGCAAACGCTCGGCCATCGACCGACGGGTATCCAGTTTGGTGGCTTGGGCCAACGCCCTAGAATTGGACGACCCGCGCGCCTCCTTTAAGGTGAAGAACCGGCTGGGCCGGATTCGCAAGATGGTGAAGAATAAACGGCGCCAAGCCGAGGGACTGCGGGTGGCTCACCTGGAGCAGGCGCTCTCGTTGTTCGACCCGGCTATCGCCCGAGATTGCCAAGACATCGCCCTACTCTTTGTGGGTTTTGAGACGCTTTGCCGACAGTCCGAATTAGTCCGCTTCGATTGGGAAGACTTGCGCCTCGACTCGGATGGCTCCAGCTTGCTGGAACTGGATTGGCATAAAACCGACCAAGACGGCGACGGCACGTATCTGTACCTCTCTCGTAACACCACCGATTTGCTTCTGGGTTGGCAGCGACGCAGCGGCCAAAGCTCGGGGGCAATTTTTCGCGGGATTTACTCCAGCGGCAAAATGGGCGATCGACTGTCAGAGCGCGGTGTGTCGCGTTGTTTTAAGCGCACGGCCGGTCGGCTAGGGTTAGAGCCGTCGGTGTTTTCCGGACACTCCAACCGAGTGGGTGCGGCGCAAGAGATGGTTGAGGGCAATGTGGATTCCGCGAAGATCATGTTATCCGGGCGCTGGAAATCCATGGCGATGCTCACTCAATACGCCAAGCGTATACAGGCGAAACGCGGGGGCATGGCGGAATTAACGCAGAAACTCGAATGGGACAAGCCGAGAAAAGCTATCCCGGGTTTGTCAAAGGAAAAGAACGCCTGATGGTAAGCGCCAAACCAACCAC